>NZ_DALYXB010000002.1:0-541641 GCF_031982545.1 Lacrimispora sp. | reverse complement strand
ACGAATGTGCATCGGAAAGTCCTGTTTTATTGAGAGGTTATTTCACAGCCCCTTTATATTTAATTACAATTGTAGCATCCCATTTTACAGATACTCGTCACAACCGCCCTGGCCTTATCATGTTCTTTGCAAAAGGGTTTAAAAATGCAAACCATGGTGATTGCATTCTGAGGAGGTCTGGTCATAATCGTGGAGTTACAGATAAATCGGAAGTTGACTCCCCTGGCTTCCTGTGTTGCCACCAGATATGGCTTGTAGGTAGTGCCGCGTAATTCCCTGGTGGCCTCATAGAAAATAGCCAGGTCTCTGCAGTCGACATCACGGTAAGGGGTAAAGCCGCCCGGGCACAACATATGAGAAACTCCTTTGCTTTTTCTATTGTTATATGATATGCAGCGCCGGGGACGAGCGTGATTTTTTCATCAGGAAAGTTTAATAATTTCTTTGTCTTCCGGAATCAGAAGTTCACCAGAAAAGAAAGGACTTCCCTCACTGGTATAGAGCTCTTTTCTGTTTTTTAAGTTTTTATCCTCTGTATGCCACAAAATCAAATGCTCTGCCTTTAGTTCTTCTGCAAGCTGGCAGGCATCGGAGACTGTACTGTGATGCTTTTCGTAGGGCTTAAATACTTCCCGGTCTTTATAAAGGCAAAAAGTTTCATGGAGCAGCCAGCTGGTTCCTGCAATAAATTCATGGCATTTGGGATTATATGGCTCATCACCGCAAAAAGACAGGCGTTTTCCGTTACGCAGAGTTGTGGTAAATCCATACTGCTCTGCTTTTGTGGAATGAATATCAAAAAAAGTGATGTCATATCCAAGTATGGATCTGGTTTCTCCGTCTCCCACCGGAATTAAATGAATTCTGGTTCCAATGAGATCATAAAATTTTTTCTGCAAAGTGAGGCGGCAGAGAGTATCGATTACAGAAACCAGATTTTTATGGCTGTAAATGTTTAAATCTCCATCGTAGTTTCCCGATTTGATTCTGGCTCCAATAAAGCGCACCATCCAGATAATACCAAGAATATGATCGGTGTGCTCATGAGTTGCAAATATATGGTGGATGTGAGACAGATCCACATTCATGTCATCTAATATAGAAAAGATTCCGTTGCCGCCTCCTGCGTCTATCATAAAATATTCCTCGTCATTTTTTAAGGCAAAGCAGGTATTATAACATTTGGTGGCAGCGGCATTGCCGGTTCCGAAAACATATAATTGTTCCATAGGTGTCTCCTTTTTCTGGGGTATTCCCGGTTTTACGTTCATAGCCTGGCCGGTCATGGACGGCCGTCAGGCGAAAGGGGTTTAAAATTGACGTTTTTTATGATACTATAAAATTCAAAGCAATGCAACTGTGTCAAAAAAAGGGAGAACGTATTTATGAAAGATTTGGCTTATTTAAAGCTTATGGCAAGGGAATATCCTACCATTCGGGCGGCTTCCAGTGAGATTATTAATCTGACTGCAATTCAGGGACTTCCCAAGGGAACTGAGTATTTTTTCAGTGATTTACACGGGGAACACGAAGCCTTTATCCATTTGTTAAGGAGTGCTTCCGGTGTGATTCGGGAGAAGATTTCTGAAACGTTCAGTCATATCTTACCCGAAAAAGAGGAAGTGGAATTAGCAAACCTGATTTACTATCCCGACCGCATTATGAATCAGCTGGAGCTTAGCGGGCAGGCAGATGATGACTGGCTGAGAGTGACAATTTACCGTCTGGTGCAGATCTGCAAGGTTGTATCTTCAAAATACACCAGATCCAAAGTCAGAAAAAAGATGCCACCCGAATTTGCTTACATTATAGATGAACTTCTTCATGTTGATTATAACGATGACAACAAACGGGTATACTACAGCGAAATCATCAGATCCATTATTGATATTCGGATTGGAGATAAATTTATCATAGCTCTTTGTGAGCTGATTCAGAATTTAACCATTGACTGTCTTCATATCATTGGAGATATTTTTGACCGCGGACCGAGAGCAGATATGATTATGAATGAGCTTTTGCAGTTTCACGATGTGGACATTCAGTGGGGAAACCATGATATTTCATGGATGGGTGCAGCAACAGGCAATCTGGCCTGTATCTGCAACGTTTTAAGAATTGCCATCAGCTACAACAGCTTCGATGTTCTTGAGGATGGTTATGGGATTAATTTAAGACCGCTTTCCATGTTTGCTGCCAGAGTATACCGCAATGACCCCTGTGAGCGTTTTTCACCCCAGATTCTTGATGAAAATATTTACGATGCTGTGGATCCGGGACTGGCAGCCAAGATGCATAAGGCAATTGCCATAATTCAGTTTAAAGTGGAAGGGCAGATCATAAAGCGTCACCCGGAATATGAAATGAATGACAGAGTTTTATTGAAAGCCATTGATTACAATAAGGGAACTGTAACAGTAGAGGGAAAGGAATATCCTCTTCTTGATACCTTGTTTCCCACCATTGATCCAGCAAGTCCGCTGACATTAAACGAAGAGGAAGAGGAACTTTTGCGTACGCTGCAGCTTTCATTTCTTCATAATGAACTGCTTCACCGTCATGTGCGTTTCCTCTATTCTCATGGAAGCATGTACAAATGCTATAATTCCAATCTCCTCTATCATGGGTGTATTCCCATGCGGGAAGATGGTACATTTGAAGAAATTTGTATGGAAGGCTCATCCTATTCCGGAAGGGCTCTCATGGATTATGTTGATAATAAGATTCAGAATGCTTATTTTCTTCCGGAACACACCCAGGAAAGCAGAGATGCCAGAGATTTCATGTGGTATTTATGGAGCGGAGCCAAGTCCCCGGTATATGGAAAAGGTAAGATGACCACCTTTGAACATTATTTTATCGAAGATCATCAGACTCATATGGAGCCCATGAATCCATATTACCGTTTAAGCATAAAGGAAGAATACTGCGAGAGAATATTAAGTGAATTCGGTCTTTCCGGAGAAAGTGCCCATATTATAAACGGTCACGTCCCGGTAAAAATTAAAGAGGGGGAATCTCCGGTGAAAGCTGGAGGCAGACTGTTTCTCATAGACGGCGGGCTGTCAAAGGCGTATCAGTCTAAGACAGGAATTGCAGGATATACACTGATTTATAATTCCAACCACCTGGCTCTGGCAGAGCATAAGCCTTTTGATCCGGAAAAGGAGAGTACGCCAAAGGTCTCGGTTGTTGAGAATATGAAACGCCGGGTGATGGTTGCCGATACGGATAAAGGTGCGGAACTGACAGGAAGAATTGAGGATCTAAAAGAGCTGGTGGCAGCATACAGGGAGGGAATCATAAAAGAACGTATCGAGTAGTCTGGCACATTATGAAAAATTAATATTTTTTTCAGATAAGATTTCTTTACGGAACCCCTGTCAAATGGTAAAATAGTCGGAAGTTACTTACTTTATTGAAGGAGGCTCAGATGAGCAGACAGGAATTTTTACAGCGTTTAAGGGATACCCTGACAGGAGAGGTTCCCGGAAGCGTGGTGGAAGAAAATATCAGATATTACGAAGAATATATCCGTGGAGAAGTTTTAAAAGGCTCTTCGGAAGAAGCTGTCACCGAAGCAATTGGAGACCCGAGACTGATTGCAAAGACGATTATAGAGGCCAGTGAGAATGCAAAGGAAAGTAGCAGCACCGGCGGTTTTTATAGCTCTTTTACCGGACAGGATCAGAATGTATATGAGGAACCCAGGCAGGAGAGACGGGGGATGCATTATTATGATCTAAGTAAATGGTATTGGAAGCTTCTTGGGGTAGTCGCCATTGTCTTTTTCTTCCTCCTTGTGGGAACCATTGTTACTGGTATTTTCAGCCTTCTCGCACCTGTGATGGGACCACTGCTTTTAATTGGCCTGATATACTGGTTTGTAAGAGGATTGAAACGATAATGTCACTAATATGTAACAATATAAATGGAATATATTACAAAAGTATAACGGCATTTATGACTGTGAGTGGTCATAAATGCCGTTTTTGCTTGACAAAAGCTGCAACAAAGGATATAATTCAAAATGTAACAATTATGTAATATTTAAGTCAAATATTTGCGGTGACAGCTATAATACGCAGACAGGAGATTCGTTATGAAAATCAGAATGTGGAAGGTCTTGGGACTTTTAGGACTTTTAACTACCATAAGTTTAAGCGATCAGACAGAGGCGAAAGCGGATGAAATCACAGTAGAAACCAGTACAACTCTTTATGCAAGATTGGACAAGCCTGTATCAGTCAGAACCGCTGCCGAGGATGGGGGATCAGTTGTGACTTCAGCTTTGGAAGGCCAGACCTGTGAGGTGATTGAGCCTGCCAAAGATGGCTGGCTGAAGGTGAAAGTTCCGGAAGGCGATGGTTACATACGAAGTGATTCTGCAACACTGATCGAAAAGACTCAGGAAAAAGTGGACGAGTCTGCACTGGAGCGGAAAGAAGTTGTGGACTATGCTCTTCAGTTCGTTGGAGGACGTTACGTTTATGGAGGTGTAAATCCCAGTACAGGAGTGGACTGTTCCGGTTTTACCAGATATGTCCTTAAAAAAACCGCAGATGTTGAGCTGGATCATAGTGCAAGGTCACAGTCAGGGGAAGGAAAAATCATAAGTTATGATCAGGCACGTCCCGGTGATCTGGTATTTTATGGAAAAAACGGATCCATTAATCATGTCGCTTTGTATATGGGAGATGGAAAAGTAGTCCATGCATCCACCGAAAAAACAGGAATTATCGTAACAAACGTCATGTATCGCAAACCTGTGAAATTTGTCAGTGTTTTAAACTAATATAATTTTAAATTCGTGCAGTTTTAAATAATACTTGACGAAAAGATAAAGTAATTGTATAATAACCGTAATGAAATTAATAATTACGTAACATTTGAAACTCAAAAAGTAAAAATAGGAGCAAATTTCCCGATGATAAACAAAGTATGGAAAACGTTAGGACTTATGGCTTTTTGTGGAACAATGATTATTGCAGTTCCTTCAGATGTAAGAGCAGATGAGGTATCCGGCCCAGGATTAAGTTTTGGAAATTACATGGTAACCGTTAATACAGATCAGGTTACAATCAGTAAAGATGAAGAAGGTACAGAACCCTTAATGAACGCTTCCAAAGGATCCGCCTTTGAAGTGGTGGAAGATATGGGGGATGGATTTTTAAAAGTTAAGGTGAACGATACATATGGCTATTTGCCGGCAGAAGGAAGTGCCACTGTAACTGCAACCGATGAAGAAACTTTAAAAGCACTGGAAGAGAAGGCTCAGGCTCAGTCAACCGTTAATTTCAGACAAAGCATTGTTACTTATGCACTGCAGTTCGTAGGTGGTCGTTATTCCTACGGTGGCAGTGATCCTCATACAGGAGTGGATTGCTCCGGATTTACAAGATATGTAATGCAGCATGCAGCAGGACTTTCCATCAGCCGTTCATCAGGTGGACAGGCTTCACAGGGAAGATCTGTGAGCGCAGATCAGATGCGCCCAGGCGACCTGATTTTTTACGGAAGCGGAAGCTCCATCAATCATGTTGCCATGTATATCGGGAATGGAGAAGTAGTACATTCCTCAACTTATAGTACAGGTATTAAGACATCTCCGTGGAATTATCGGACACCTGTAAAGATTGTCAACGTGCTTGGCGATTAATGGAATAGCGGATTACCGGATTTTGGAAAGGGATATAGGACCTTCGGCATGGGATTGCCGGAGGTCTTTTGTGTTCTCCCGGCGGTGGATGCGATAGCAAAAGTAATTGCACATTGAAATGGGATATGTTACCATAATGGCACGGAACAATCGTGTTACAGGGTGTGTTGACCTCTTTTCATTTTACATGAAGGGAGGTGAGGCAGATGAATATATCATTTGGAGAGCTTATGCAATTCGGAATATTCATTCTTGCATTACTGACCTTTGTTTATACTATAACAAAGAAGTAATACATAGAAAAAACCCCTGTGAACTTGACCGGTTCAGGGGTTCTTTCAACTCTTAAGCTAGGTCAACCCCTTGTGGGCGGTTGTTCCTTTTATAATTCTAATATAGCATATATTCTACCTACTATCAATATAAACTTAAATAATGATTTAGCATGAAACACACAAATTTCTCGTCAAAGAGAAACAGCCTGAATAGGGGAGCTATTCGGCTGCTTCTGAGGGGAGTATAAATAATTAATAAGGATGAGGAATAATATTCCTCAAATAAATTATAATATAGGCTATGTAAAAATGCAAAGTTATTTTAAAACAATTCTAAAAAATTCAGAATTATCCAATACAAAAAATCAAGTATATTCTGTCCGATATTCGCCATACTACACCATGTAACAAAAAACGCCCACAGGAGGTATGAAAATGTCTAAGAATAGTTATAATGACAGCTACAACAATATGGATAATTCTTCAAAGAATTTATCAAGCCAGAACACCAATAAGAACAAGAGTACAAACAGCCAGAATAAGATGCAGGATAAGATGCAGGACAAAATGCAGGACAAGATGCAGGATTCCAGCCGTAATTCCAGTCGTGACTGCAGCCGTGATTCCAGTCGCGATTCCAGCAAGAACAAGTCCTACTAATAACAGACTAAAAAACTAAAAAAGGCGTGGGAAAGAGACAACGTGTCCTTTCCCGCGTTTTTTTGTATTTTCGCATCCTGGGAAATTTGGAATATATTATTACTAGAAAGGACAGGTGATAGTATGTTCACGACAATACCGGTATGGGAAGTCGATCAATATATAGAATATAATGGGAATGTTATGATTATAGATCTGCGTAGTTCAAATTCTTATCAAAAAGGACATTTAAAGGGGGCTGTTAATCTCCCTTATGAGGAGTATGATTATTGGAAAAACCAGCTGCCCAGAGATAAAACACTGATCTTTTATTGTGCCAGGGGCGGACAAAGCATGAATGTTTGCAGACATTTGGAGTCAATGGGGTATCATGTCATCAATCTGGCCAATGGAATCTCCTATTACAGGGGAAAATATATGGTACGTGGATAGGTATTCATTGACAGATATACCTTCCAGGTCTTAAAATATACCTGATAAACAGTAAAGGAGAAAATACCTATGAAATATATGATTGCTTCCGACATTCATGGCTCTGCTTATTATTGCAGGGAGCTGTTAGATGTATATAAAAAATCAGGAGCTGAGAGACTGATCCTCCTTGGGGATATTCTTTATCATGGACCAAGAAATGATCTTCCCAAAGAATATGCACCCAAAGAGGTCATCTCCATGCTTAACAGTTATAAAGATCAGATTTATAATGTCCGGGGAAATTGTGATGCGGAAGTAGATCAGATGGTACTGGAATTCCCAGTCCTTTCTGATTATGCATTGTTTGCAATTAATGGCCTGACTATTTATGCCACTCATGGACATATTTATAACAAAGAACATCTTCTGCCAATGCAAAAGGGAGATATTCTGCTTCACGGTCATACCCATATCCTGACTGCTGAAACCTTTGGAGACATCACCATACTCAATCCAGGTTCTGTTTCCATTCCAAAAGGAGGAAATCCTCCTACCTATGCGCTGCTGGAAGACCGGATATTCCGGATTATGGACTTTGATGGTAACATTGTAAAAGAAAAGAACTTAGGAGAATAATGTGAAAAAAACATACGAACTCATTGCTCCCTGCCATTTTGGCATGGAAGCGGTATTAAAAAAAGAAATAACAGAACTTGGATATGATATTACCTTAGTGGAAGACGGAAGAGTGACTTTTCTTGGTGATGACGAAGCCATCTGCCGTGCCAACGTATTTTTAAGAACAGCAGAACGAGTACTTTTAAAGGCTGGAAGCTTTCATGCGGATTCCTTTGAAGAGCTTTTTCAGGCGACTAAGAAAATACCGTGGGAAGAGTATATTCCATCTGATGGTAAATTCTGGGTGGCAAAGGCTTCTTCCATAAAGAGTAAGCTGTTCAGCCCATCTGATATTCAGTCCATTATGAAAAAAGCCATGGTGGAACGAATGAAGGGTGCATATAAAGTGGAATGGTTTGAAGAGAATGGTGCAAGCTATCCTCTTCGTGTTTTTCTGTATAAAGATCAGGTTACCGTAGGAATCGATACTACGGGAGATTCCCTTCATAAAAGAGGTTACCGTACCCTTACCAGCAAGGCTCCCATTACGGAGACCCTGGCCGCAGCACTGATCATGCTGACACCATGGAACAAAGACAGGATTCTGGTGGATCCGTTTTGCGGAAGTGGTACATTCGTAATAGAAGCAGCCATGATGGCAGCTAATATAGCGCCAGGTATGAACCGGTCCTTTTTGTCAGAAGACTGGAAGAACATAATACCGAGAAAATGCTGGTATGACACCATGGATGAAGCCAATGATCTGGTAGACAAAGATGTAAAGGTGGATATACAGGGTTATGATATTGATCCTGAAATTGTAAAAGCAGCCAGAACCAATGCGGAATCCGCAGGTGTAGATCACCTCATCCATTTTCAGCAGCGCTCCGTGGATGCGTTAAGCCATCCGAAAAAATATGGTTTTATTATCACCAATCCTCCGTACGGAGAGCGTCTTGAGGAAAAGGAAAATCTTCCAATGCTTTACCGCCAGATCGGAGAGCGATATGCTGCGCTTGATGCATGGTCCTTGTACATGATCACTGCATTTGAGGATGCGGAACGATATATCGGAAGAAAAGCAGATAAGAACCGAAAAATTTATAATGGAATGATAAAGACCTATTTCTATCAGTTTATGGGGCCGAGACCCCCGAAAAGAAAAGCAGGAGATGAGTTTGAAAAATAAAATCCGGTTTGCCTTTTTTCTTGCTGTGTTATGCACGGCAGCCGTCATGGCGGCGGACTATTTTGTACCACTACAGACAGATAATCCAGTTACAGGGCAGCTTCCGGCTGTCTATGACGGAAGGAAAAACGGTCGTGCACCGGCAGTGAAAAATCAGGGTTCCCTTGGCACCTGCTGGGCGTTTGCATCGTTACAGGCATTGGAGGCCAGACTGTTACCAGAAGAATCCCTTGATTTCTCCGAGGATCATATGTCCTTAAATAATGGATTTTGTATTCCTCAGGAAGAGGGAGGAGAATATACCATGTCCATGGCATACCTCCTTTCCTGGCAGGGACCGGTGCTGGAGGCAGACGACCCTTATGGAGATGGAACGTCCCCCAAAGGCCTCAAAGCAGGTAAGCATGTTCAGGAGATCCAGATGATACCGGGGAAAGATTACGAGAAAATAAAGCGGGCGGTTCTTCGTTACGGAGGAGTCCAAAGCTCCCTCTATACCGCCATGAATGGGGACAGAAGTAAGTCAGCCAGTTATAATGAGTCTGCGTCCGCTTATTGCTACATAGGCTCGGAGCCGCCCAATCACGATTCCGTAATTATCGGTTGGGATGATGGATTTTCCAAAGATAATTTTAATGTCCCGGTAAATGGTGATGGTGCATTTATCTGTATGAACAGCTGGGGAGACGGATTCGGTGACCAGGGCTTTTTTTATGTATCCTATTATGATTCCAATATCGGTATGAATAATATTGTATACTCTGAGGTAGAAGATCCTGGCAGATATGACAGGATCTATCAGTCGGATTTACGGGGTTGGGTTGGCCAGCTGGGCTATGGGAATGATACCACATGGTTTTCCAATGTCTATAAAGCAGAAGAATCCCAGTATTTAAAGGCTGTAGGGTTTTATGCAACAGCTCCTGGTACCTCTTATGAGATTTACGCAGTACGTCAGACGGGAAAAGAATCCGATATTACAGATGGGGATGAGTTCGACCGGAAGATTTTCCTGACAGACGGGGCATTTGAAAATGCCGGTTATTATACCGTATCATTTGATAAAAAAACAAAAAAGGAACTGAAATTAAAAAAGGGAGAGCGGTTTGCAGTGATTGTAAAAATTACCACTCCCGATACAGTTCACCCTGCAGCCATCGAATATGATGCAGGGGACGGAAGAACCTTTGTAGATTTATCTGACGGGGAGGGTTATATCAGTGCTGACGGCAAAGTGTGGGAGCGGGTGGAAGAAAAGCAGAACTGCAATTTGTGTCTGAAGGCATATACAGCTGCCCAATAGAAAAAGGTTTGAAGGAGAGAACAGATGAGGGAGAACCGAATAATTTTTGCAACTGGGAACGAAGGAAAAATGCGGGAAATCCGTGAAATATTAAAGGATCTTGGAATGGAAGTCAGTTCCATGAAAGAGGCCGGCATTTGCCTCGATATTGAGGAAAACGGAACCACATTTGGGGAAAACGCTGAAATAAAAGCCATGGCAGTGTGGAAAAAGTCCGGAGGAATCGTTCTTGCTGATGATTCCGGACTGGTAGTAGACTGCCTGGGCGGAGAGCCTGGAATTTATTCTGCCCGTTATATGGGGGAAGAGACTTCCTATGAGATTAAAAATCAGACTATATTAAACCGCGCGGCTCTTTTTGCAGGAGAGGATAGAAGTGCACGCTTTGTATGCAACATTGCTGCAGTTCTTCCTGACGGCAGGGTACTTCATACGGAGGCAGCCATGGAAGGTCTGGTTGCGGACAAGCCGGCTGGCGGGGAAGGATTTGGTTATGATCCCATTCTTTATATACCGGAATTTCATATGACTGCAGCAGAGCTTACCATGGATCAGAAAAACAGGATCAGTCACAGGGGAAAGGCGCTGGAAGCCATGAAAGATAAGCTGAAAGAGCAGTTGGGAGAGGAGCGTCATGAAAGTACTGATTGTCAGTGATACTCACCGCAGGGATGAAAATCTTTTGCGGGTGATCCGGGAGAATAAGCCCTTTGACATGCTGATTCATCTTGGAGATTCCGAAGGAAGTGAAAAGAAGATTGAGAGCTGGCTGGATGAGGGCTGTGTACTGCACATGGTTCTTGGAAACAATGATTTTTTCTCTGATCTGGAACGGGAGGAGGAAATTAAACTGGGCAGTTACCGGATACTTCTGACTCATGGACATTATTATAATGTATCTCTTGGAGTGGAGCGGCTGGAAGCAGAAGCCATGGAGCGAAATATTCAGATCGCCATGTTCGGGCATACCCACAGACCGTTTTATGAGGTACATAACGGGATCATAATTTTAAACCCCGGAAGTATGTCCTATCCACGCCAGGAAGGAAGAAGACCCTCTTATATGATTATGGAACTGGATGAGCAGGGAGAAGCTCATTTTACGCTGAATTTTCTGGAAAAAGAATAAAAGAAAAAACCCTGACAGAGAGGATTGATGTTTGACCAGCTCTGTCAGGGTTTCTCTTATTTGGTTATCTCCAGCCTTCGGGTAAATATGCCAGAGTGTTGGTGATCATATCGTCTGCCAGCTTTTTCACTTCTTCGTCGCTTGCTCTGCCTTTTACCAGAGGATCGCTTAAGAAAGCTTCATAAACCAGTGTGCGGTCGCAAGTAAGGGCTGCTTTTAAAATGCGCTCGTGATTTACAACGTGGGGGTTTATCAGTTCCAGCACTTCCTCAGGAATGGAACCTGCGATCACAGGTTTAATGCTGTCGCGGCCAAATACTGCATTTGTCTCCACTACCGCATCCTTTGGCAGATTTGCAATCTGTAAGAAGGAGTTTGGTATATTTACATTGCTGATGGTCCGGTCAAGACCGCATAATGATTTAATTAAAAGAATTCCTTCTTCTCCTGACGGTTTTAACTCAATTTCCTGTTCTCCGTCAGCCAGACGACGGCTCTTTTCCAGACGTTCTTTTAAGTCATTCTTTCTCCAGTCAACGGTGGTAAGACCGAATTTCCAGGATTTAACCGTTTCCGGATCTTTCAGATACTCGGTTCCAGGCATGAATTCTGCAAGATGACGGTCGCCTGCAGCTGCAATCAGACCATAGCGGCGGAACAGATCAAATTTCACCCGGTGTGCGCATTCAAATGTGCTGTTTGCCCAGTTTTTATCCGGCTCTTCATAGCCCTCTTCATAATGAGCATTGATATAATCCCGGTAAACAGGAAATAAGTCGATTCCTTTATAAGAGGCCTCATCAAACCAGGTAAAATGGTTAATACCAAGAACATTGACATGAATGTCCCTGCGGTCAATGGATTCCAGTCCCAGGGTTTCCTCACAGATGCCCTTTAACACCTTCTGGGTACCAAATACTTCGTGACAGCAGCCAAATGCCTTAATCTGTGGAAATACATGATAAAGGGTCTTTACGCACAGAGACATGGGGTTTGTATAGTTAATAATCCAGGCATCAGGAGCGTATTCCCTGATTGCCTCTGCGATCGTTACAAACATAGGGATGGTGCGCAGTGCACGGATCATTCCGCCAGGGCCGGCTGTATCACCTACTGACTGGTAGATGCCAAGTCTTTCTGGAAGATGGACATCAGAGTCCATCTCGTCGAAGGTTCCCGGGAGAATGGAGATGACAGCAAAATCACAGCCTGTCAGTGCATCTTTTAAAGAATCAGACTGGACATAATCCCATTTTCCGATGGTATCCTTGCGGGCGCTCAGCTGGCTGCCAATAATTTCATTGTTTTTTGAAGCAGCAGGATCAATGTCATAAAGCCGGATTGTTCCGCTCATGGAATCATCCATGGAAAGGTCGGTCATAAAAGTCCAGGCCCAGCCTCTGGAACCGCCGCCGATGTAAGCAATTTTAATATCACTTACTTTGTTGTTTTCGTATTTCATAAAGGTTTCCTCCTGAAACTAAGAAATATTGAATAGGTTCGTATCACTCTCTATTGCATATTATAATGCATTATAGTATTATAATACTAATAAAATTGATGCTTGTTTTGCAATAATCATACTTTTGGCTACTGATCAGGAGAAGAAAATGGAACGAATCATATTTGAAGAGAGTATGGAAGGCGTAGTGATCGATGAGGTGGCAAGAGATGACGGCTTTTCCATGACAATGAAGCATTTTCATGATACTTATGAGTTGTATTTTCTCTTAAGCGGAGAACGTTATTATTTTATTGAAAAAGAAACCTATTACGTGAAGACCGGAGATGTGGTATTGGTCAACCGGCAGCAGGTGCATAAAACAAGCCAGGCGGGAAGCGGAAGTCATGACCGTATTTTGCTCCAGCTCAACGGCCGGTATCTGGAGTCATGGTTAAATCATGCAGGGATTACTTCCCTGGATAAGCTGTTTGGCGATTATTATGGGGTTGCAAGACTTTCTGAAAAGGAATGGGAGGAGATGAAATCCCTGCTTCTGTCCATCAGAGATGAAATAAAAGGCAGGAGAGAACGATATGAAGTCATGGTTCGCCTCATGGTTTCCAGAATTCTTCTTATGGTTTACAGAAGCCGTAAAAAAAGCCTGTTAAAGGATATGCCCATTACGGTTCAAACCTCAAAACATGGTAAAGTGCATGAGGTGGCTGAGTATCTGACTCTTCATTGTGAGACGCCAGAAAGTCTGGAGGAGCTGGCAGAACGGTTCTTTATCAGCAAATCCTATTTAAGCCGTATTTTCAGGGAGGTAACGGGGTTTTCAGTCAATGAATACAGGAATTTAGCAAGGGTGCGGAAAGCCAGGGAACTACTTTTAAACAGTGAATACTCTGTAACAGAGATATCAGAAGTTCTGGGCTTTGAAAGTGTTACTTATTTCGAACGGGTATTTAAAAAGCATACCGATGCAACGCCTTTGAAATACAGAAAAGAGGCGAAAAGAACGGAGCAGTAACGTTCTTTTCGCCTCTTTTTTTAGTGGGGAGGCTCTATTTTTCAAGTGCCTCACACAGTGCTGTAAGAGCAAGTGCCTGACCATAGGCCATAGGCATGATTAGAACATTTTTATAGTGATCGCCGTCCATACCGATTCCTGTCCCTGCTGAAACATTAAGGACAGTTCCATCATCAGAAATGTTATCGCATATAGCAGAAATTGCACGGTCTGCAGCTGCTTTGTAGGCATCATCTAAAATTCCCGCCTTTACACCTCTTAGAATACCCGCAGCAATGGCAGCGGAACCCGATACCTCATCATAGCTGGAATCATCAGTCAGTACGGTTCTCCATAATCCGGAGGGAGCCTGGAGCTTTAAGAGAGCGGCTGCCTGAGAACGGAAGGTGTCAATCAGATAAGTTCTTACGCCTTCGTTTAAATCAGATCCGCAGGCATCTAAAAATTCCATGATTCCGTAGGTAAACCAGGAGTTTCCACGGCACCAGAAAACGCCGCCAAAATTATCCATACGTTCAAAACTGAATCCGTGATGGAAAAGTCCGGTCTGCTTATCAAATAAATATTTGATGTGTACCAGAAACTGATGGAGAGCTTCGTTTTTCCAAGCCGGATTTTCTGCCTGCTGTCCCATTCGGTTTAAGAAAAGCACAGACATAAATAAAGTATCAATCCATATCTGTCCTTCATTTAAGGTTACTCCGTTCCTGTCACCGATTGCACTTGTCACGTGTTGAAATCCATTGTCGATGGTTTTGGGAAGGCCGTTAATCAGCCAGTCAGCCTGTTCTGTACAGAGCTGATAGAAGCTCTCTGAATCTTTAAGACTGGTATGAAGGCAGGACAGGGGGAGGAAGGGAGCCGTTGTATTGATGTTTCTGGAGGGCAGACCGTTTTTCATATGTCCGCTGTACCAGTTTTCAAAAAAGGAAAGATACCGGTCATCTCCATAGAAATCCTGCAGCTTGTACAAGCCATAGAGACCAACACCCTGTGGCCAGTCCCATTCTTCAATGCCGAAATCCCTCTGTATAATTCCTTTTTTTGTGTCTGTTGAGCTGACTGATTTGTCTTTGTCATAGTCACAGCCTCCCAGATTCATAAGTTTCTCCACAACCAGATGGATTTTTTCCAGCAGCCTCTCGTTTGTCATTGTTGTCATTCTCCTTTATGTTTTGTGTTTTTTAGTTTTTCGATATAATCTGTGGGCGGAAGACCTGTGTAACGCTTGAATACCTGACTGAAATACTGGGGGTTGCTTCCGAATCCCACCTGCCTTGCGATTTGTTTGATGTTGTCATTGTGATAGTAGGTCATCAGCCGTATCGCTTCCTCCATGCGCTCTTTGTTTAAATAGTCGGAAAAACGCATACCTTCTTCTTTGACAAACTGTTTGCTTAAATATCCCACACTGACAAACAGGTAATTCTCAGCCAGCCATTTTAAAGAAAGGTTCTCTGAGTCTAAGTGTTCCCTGATATAGGTTTTTAACAGCGCGATGTTGGAGCTGGCCTTATGTCCCCCTGTTTCATGCTCTTTCTGCACCAGAACCACGGAAAGAAGATTCCGTATTTCCGTTACGTTATCACAGGAATAGAGCCGGCGGAAAAAGTCGCAGGCAGCATCAATGGGTGGCTTTTCCTGGCTTAAATCGGCCTGAAGGAAAAGGCCAAGGGCGAGGCTTCTGGCAGTTGCCGGGGGCATGGAGTCAATAAAAACGGAATTTAAAAGCTCGTTTGCCTGAATGATATCCGGTGCAGAGGTAATGGAATCTTCCAAATGACTGATCATCCATGGAGCTGTAATATGGTTTCTGATCTCATAGCTTTCTCCTTTTTCACTGAGGAGAAGAATCCGCTCAAAACGGGAGATCTTCTGAATTACAAAGTAAAATAACTTTTCGGATGTTTCCATATGGATAAATTCTGTTTCAAAGGTTACGGATTGATTGGGATAATGCAGCTTTAAAATGGAGTTCTTAATCCGTTCCTGTGTTGCAAGAGTGGTAGCAGGGAAAATTAAAACAGCAGTATTTTTTACATATAGTATGGAAAAATCCAAACGAAGCCCTTCCAGACTGAGGATTTTAACAATATCGGTGGCGAAATTTTTCAAATATGGTTCTTCGACAAAGGAGCAGATGCATGCATAGAGGCAGCTTTCGGGCAGAGATAACAGTTCCTGATATTTACGGAATACACTTGAAAAAGTGTCCTGATGCTCCAGCAGTTCCATGATGAAACTTTGTTCCAGCGGAATGTGCAAAGTCTTTAAAAGATCCACCTGCTGGGATTTACTGCGTGCTTCTTCCTGAAGGCGTTCCTTTCGAATGGAGACAAGAGAATCGATCAGCTCATTTTTATCGGTGGGTTTTAATAAATAAAACCGGACTCCGTATTTCATTGCCTGCTTGGCATATTCAAAGTCATTATAACCAGAAAGCAGAATAAATGAGATCTTAGAGTCTGTTTTAATGGAACGCTCGATTAGATCCAGCCCGTTTAATATTGGCATTCGAATATCAGTGATCACTACATCCGGATATTCATCACATATGATGTCATAGGCTTCCATTCCATTTTTAGCTGTTGCGATCAGCTCATATCCTAAAGATTCATAATCAATCATTTGAGAAAGGGCTTCTCTGATAATCTGTTCATCATCTACAATCATTAATCTCAGCATGTCAAACCTCCTGTTCTTTTGGAATGGACAGCATAACTACTGCCATTCCGCTCTTATTGTAAAAATTCAGCCCGTAATTGTTGCCATAAAGTAATTTTAATCTGGAATTAATGTTTACCAGTCCAACACCCGAACCCTGGGGTTTAATTTCCTTGTTTTCAATTTTGGAAAGTAAGTCTGGTTCAAAAATGGAACCGGTATTGGACACCTTAATCTGGTAATCCAGCTCCATTTCTCTTATGGTAACCCGGATACAGCACATCTCATCAGTGGCTTCCATGGCATGCTTTAACGCATTCTCCACCAAAGGCTGAATACACAGCTTGGGAACGAAGATGTGGGAGATATTCTCTGGCACCTCCAGTTCAAAATTCAGTCTGTCTTTAAAACGCATTTCCTGGATCCGGATATAGTCATTTAACACCTCCAGTTCTTCCGATAGGGGAATGATATCCTTTTGACCCGCAATGGAAGCGCGGAACAAGTTTCCCAGGGAGCGAGCCATCATGGAGATATCGTCCGCTCCATATTTTTGAGCCATCCAGTTGATGGTATCCAGTGTATTGTATAAAAAGTGAGGATTAATCTGCTGTTGCAGCATCTTAATGGTAGAATCCCTTAAAAGAAGCTGTTTATCATAATTTTCGTCTCTTAATACCTTTACACTGTGGGTCATCTCATCAAAGCTGCGGTGAAGCTGACCGATTTCATCCTGTCTGTTCTCATAATCATAAGACTTGATGTGGCTGACGGGTGCTTCTCCATTACCAAAACGCTGGATTTTTTCAATTAAGTAATCCAGGTGTCGGAAAATATAGCGGAACAGTAAATTTACCAGGACTGCCGTAACCATAATAATGAAAAAGGTATATAAAAGAATCTGCATGGTAATGAGGCGGACATTGCGGAATAAGGGATTGTAATCTCTGAAATAAAGATAGTCCCAGCCAACATTGGGAATATATCCATTTATAATAAACTCTTTTTTATTATCCAGAGATGCTATGGTATAGGCATTTTCCCTGCCCTGCCTGTCAGCGATGAGTTTCAGACAGTATTCCTGGTGATAGGCATCTGCCGGATAGATCCGCTTTTCTCCAGTCATTAAGACAAACCTGGAATTATCCGCCATACTCCCGGAACTTTTCAAACCGTCCTCAATCATGTGCTCCATATCAACGGTGACATAGAGTCCTGCCAGTTTTTTCAGGTTTAAATATTTAAGCTTTAAGATCTGTCTTGCACACACGGTATCATCACCGGGTTCAACAGCAGAAGACCATACAGCTTTTCCTTTTAACTGGTCAATGGAACGGTCAAGCTCCACCCGGTTGAATTTATAGATATCATCGGAACGCCCCATACAGATATTGGATCCGTCATTTAGAACGATGTTAATGGATTTCACATATCTGCTTTGATAGATATAGGAGTAGAGCTGTTGATACATGTCTCTTTTTGCAAGTGAACGCCGGTCACTGTATGGATTGTCAATCAGAAACGACAAATTCTCCTGCAGAACAGCATCTCCAATGATATTATCTGTAACATTCTCAACCATCTGCATCTCTGACTCCAGATAGGTGGTCACATGGCTTAAAGAGTCAGCATTAGCCTGATAAAGTACTTCGTTGTAGCGGTTGGCCAGAATTCGTATGCTGATAAAGATAGTGAGGCACAGGGCAAAAAGAGCAAGGAGAAAAACGGTCAGTATTTTTTTGTATAAAGACAGGTTATTAAACCAGACTGTACATCGTTTCATAATCAGAATTCCTTTCTCAGATAATCGTATTATATAGTAAAAGATCAAAAAAAGGAATTGGTAAACGATCTCAAATTACACAAAGCTGTTTTTTCAACCATAAAAAGCCGTATTTTAACTTTACGTTTGTGCATATTTGACATAAAATGTGGTTATCTTAAAGAAATCAAATGGGAGGTTTTGCAAAATGAAGAAAAGAATCTTAGCAACAACACTTGCAGCAATTCTTGCAGCATCATCATTAGCTGCCTGCGGCTCTAAAACAGAGCCAACAGAAACAACAAAGGCTGATGCAGCTACCACACAGGCAGCTACTACAGCAGCATCCACTGATACAAAAGCAGCATCAGGTGACAAAGTATCTTTAAGCCTTTGCTGGTGGGGAAATCAGACAAGAAACGATGTAACAAAAAAAGCAGTTGACCTTTACATGAGTAAAAACCCAAATGTAGACATCAAAGTTGAGTTTACTGACTGGTCCGGTTACTGGGACAAGCTTTCTGCTATGGCAGCAGGAGGAAATCTTCCTGACATCATTCAGATGGATTACTCCTATTTAAATCAGTATCAGAAGAGCGGACAGCTTGCTGATTTATCTGAATTCATGAGCAGCGGTGTTATTGATACTAAAAAGATTCCGGAAAGCATCATCAAGAGTGGAGAGGTTGACGGAAAGACTTATGCACTCAGCCTTGGAAGCAACGCTCCTATGATGGTTTATGACAAAGCAGTCGTTGAAAAGGCAGGAGTTACCATTCCTGATCAGCTGACAATGGATCAGCTTTATGACCTTGGCAAGACAATCAGCGATAAAACCGGTGCTAAAACTCTTTATGACGGCGGAATCAACATGATGCAGATCATGGCAAGAGCAAATGGTTCTCATTTATTTGATGAATTAACCACTGGAAAAGAAGATTCCATGAAGATCTATTTTAACACCATTGAAAAATTTGCTAAATCTGATGCAAGCATTTCCGCAGATTTATTAGCAGAGAAAAATCCTGATGTTGTTGAGACAAAGCCAATCATTGATGGTACAACCTGGAATGATTTAAGCTTATCCAACCAGTTCATCAGTATCTCTAAAACAGCAGGCAGAGAACTTGGAATTACCATGTTCCCAACCATTACAGATGCTAAAGTACAGCCACTGTACTTAAAACCAAGTATGTTCTTCTCCATCGCTGAAACTTCCAAGAATAAGGAAGAAGCTGCAAAATTCATTGACTGGTTCACAAACAGCACAGAGTGTAATGAAATCCTTCTTGCTGAAAGAGGAATCCCGATCAATACAGAAGTTGCAGATGCAATCAAACCAAAAGCAGATGCAACCGCTCAGACCGTATTTGATTATGTTGCAAAAGTAACTGAAATTGCAACTACAATCGATGCTCCAGACCCATCTGGTAAAGGTGAAGTAGAAGCATTAGGAAAAACAGTTTCTGAAGCAGTCCGTTACGGAGATGCAACAGCAGACGACGCAGTTGGCCAGTTTGTGCCTGAAGCAAAGAAAATACTTGAAGAAGCGGCAAAATAACAGGTAAAATTCTGGAGGGGATAAGATGAAGAACAATCAAATGATCCCGAAAAGAAAAAAATCAGTGGGCCAGATCTTAAACACACCGAAGGTTGCAGGATATGTATTTATCCTGCCCTTCATTATAGGATTTCTTGCCTTTATGGCGTTACCAATGATTTTATCTTTAGGGTTTTCATTCACCAGATACAATATATTAAAATCACCGGTTTTTATAGGACTGGAAAATTATAAAACGATGTTTACGGCGGATCCAAAGTTCTGGAAAGTATTTGGTGTTACCATGTACTATGTTCTGTTTTCGGTTCCTCTCCGGCTTATCATGGCGTTAGCAGTTGCCATGCTTTTAGTAAAAAGCACCAAACTTTCCGGATTTTACAGGGCGGTATATTATCTGCCTTCTATTATCGGATCCAGTGTGGCTGTTGCAATTCTCTGGAAGAGAATGTTTGCAAGCGATGGTGTAGTAAACGCACTGTTAGGAATAGTCGGACTTCCCTCTGACCTTGCATGGCTGGGTAGAGCAGATACAGCGATCTGGACTCTGATTATTTTAGCAATCTGGCAGTTTGGTTCTTCCATGCTTATCTTTTTATCCGGTTTAAAGCAGATTCCAGTCAGCCTTTATGAAGCAGCTACCGTTGATGGCGCCAATGGAATTCAGAGATTTTTTAAAATCACAATTCCAATGCTGACTCCCACCATTTTCTTCAATCTCATTAACCAGCTGATCAATGGGTTTATGGCATTTACACAAAGCTATATTATTACCCAGGGAAAGCCAAGAGATACCACATTGTTTTATACCGTATACATGTATCAGAATTCCTTTACTTATAATAAGCTTGGATATGGCTGTGCAATGGCCTGGTTCATGGTATTCGTTGTAGGCATGCTGACACTGGTACTGTTCAAAACACAGAAAAAGTGGGTACATTACGAAGCGGAAGGGTGATGAAATATGAAAACAGGATATCAGGAAAGAAAATTTGTCACCACAGCGATTTATCATGTATTTACCTTTTTGTTTGCATGTGTTATGATATATCCGCTTGTATGGATGGTGATGAGTTCCTTTAAAAATACCAATGAGATTTTCCGGACTGCTGCCAGCCTTATGCCCGAACACTTTTCTTTTGAAAACTATAAGGTGGGCTGGAAAGGCTTCGCAGGTTATGGTTTTGGAACATTTTTTAAAAATTCCTTTATAATTGCAGGTTTATCCACAGTAGGAGCCGTTATTTCCTCTGCTGTCGTAGGATACGGATTTGCAAGAATTGACTTTAAGTTTAAAGGCTTCTGGTTTGCGTGCATGCTTCTTGCGATGATGCTGCCTTTCCAGGTTATCATGATTCCGCAGTACATTATCTTCAACAAAATGGGTTGGGTCGGAAGTTATCTTCCCATTATTGTACCGCAGTTTTTTGGACAGGGCTTTTTTATCTTCTTAAATGTTCAGTTTATCAGGGGGATTCCCATTGATTTGGACGAGGCTGCCAGAATGGACGGTTGTACGATCTACTCCATATTTTACCGGATCATTCTTCCCCTCGTGAAGCCATCTCTGGTTACAAGCGCTATTTTCTCCTTCATGTGGAGATGGGATGACTTCCTTGCAGCTTTGCTATATTTAAGTGATCCATTAAAATATCCAGTCAGCTATGCATTAAAGATGTTCTCAGATCCAACAGCTGGATCCGACTGGGGTGCGATGTTTGCAATGGCAACTTTATCTTTGATTCCGATCTTCGTTATTTTCTTGACGATGCAGAAATATCTGGTTGAAGGAATCGCCTCTACAGGAATAAAGGGCTAATAAGGCTTTTTAGGTGGGAGACCCGCATATGCGGAGTTTCCTGCCTTTTTTAAAATTTAAGACAAAAGGTGGAATGACGAATGAATCCGATCAGAAACAGATTATTGGCGGCGCTGGAAGCACTGAAACCGCTATGCTATTCCAATTTAAAACCGGCAGAAGAAATGTGGATCAGCCCCGGAAGTTATGAGTGGAAAGAAGAGTTTGACAGCAGCATTTTAAATTGGGAGTCTTTTGGCAGGGATGAGACCTGGGGAGGATCGGATCGGCATTACTGGTTTAAAACCCGTATTACGTTACCGTCTGATTTAAAAGGAGCGCAGGTAAGAGCAGTTTTAAACACGGGAGCGACCGATATCTGGAACACAGACAATCCTCAGATCATGGTATTTTTTGACGGAAAGCATTCCGGGACCATGGATATGAATCATCAGGATTTTATTGTAGCAGAAGATGCGAAAGAGGGAGAAACACATGAGCTGGCATTTTATGCCTATTCCAACAGTTTTGGATGCACTAATTTCTTTCATCTGGAAATCGGAGCCTACGAAGAAGAGGTAGCAAAGCTCTATTACGATCTTGCGGTTCCATTTGAAGCAGCAGATCTTCTGGAAGAAGATGACTTAGAGCAGATTGAGGGATTTAAGGTTCTGTCAGAGGCAGTGAACCGGATTGACTTTACCAGACCTCATTCCAGACAATTCTTTACATCTGTAAAAGAAGCAGATGAATTCCTCCTGAATGCCTATTATAAAGACAGACCGGAAAATCCGGTGACTGTTCACAGCATCGGGCATACTCATATCGATGTTGCCTGGAAATGGCCGTTAAAACAGACAAGACAAAAAACAGTCAGAAGTTTCCGCACAGTACTAAATCTGATGGAGCGGTATCCGGAATACAAATTTATGTCCAGCCAGCCCCAGCTTTACGAATTTGTAAAAGAAGAGGCTCCGGAGCTTTTTGAAGAAATAAAGGAAAAAATAAAAGAGGGACGCTGGGAGACAGAAGGTGCCATGTGGCTGGAGCCGGACTGTAACTTAGCATCAGGTGAATCCTTAATCCGTCATATTCTTTATGGAAGAAGATTCTTCGAAAAGGAACTTTCCGGTCCTGTAAACGAAGTGCTCTGGCTTCCGGATGTATTCGGTTACAGTGCTGCCATACCACAGATTATGAAGCAGTCCGGATTGTCTTATTTTATGACAACAAAGCTTGGCTGGAACGAATACAATCAGTTTCCCTATGATACTTTTGTGTGGCGTGGAATTGATGGCAGTGAAGTTTTGACCTATCTGATATCCACCAAGGATTACTATAAAAACGGTCAGTCATCCAAAGGCTACAGTACCACCTACAACGGCAGACAGAACCCAAAACAGATCATGGGAACCTGGCAGAGATTTCAAAACAAGGACGTCAGCCGTGAAGTACTGACCTGTTATGGATACGGTGACGGAGGTGGCGGCCCAACAGAAGAAATGCTGGAACAGAGCCGGAGAATGGAACGGAATGTGGCACGCTGTCCAAAGACTGAGCAGACCTTTGTGAAAGACTTCTTTCACAAGCTGGAAGAGAAGCTTGATAAAAAACGGCTTCCTGTATGGGCTGGTGAGTTGTATCTGGAATTCCACCGTGGAACTTATACATCCATGGCAAAGAATAAGAAATACAACAGAAACTGTGAGTTTTTAAACGGTGATGCAGAATTTTACTCAGTTCTTCAATCTCTTATTACCAAAAGCGGTGAGTATCCAAAGAGCCAGCTGGAGGAAAACTGGAAGCTTCTGTTGTTAAACCAGTTTCATGACATTCTTCCAGGCTCATCCATCAAAGAGGTATATGAGGATTCTGAGGTTCAGTATAAGAAAATCATGGAGTCAGGTCTTGATATAATCAATAAGAGTCATGACAGTATCTTAAAGGTATCTGGATTTGAATGCGACAGAAAGAACCCCACTGCCCTTGCAGTGTGGAACTCTCTAAGCTTTAAAAGAACGGGAATCGTTGAGTTTGAGACTGCGGTTCAGAATCTTTCCGCGATCACACAGCAAACCTTTAATGGGCACATGATCGCTTTGGCTGAGGCTGTGCCATCAAAGGGTGTAACGGTACTTTCCGCAGGTGATTCATTGGAGAAGGCGGAGTCTGTGTTTTCCTCTGTGGAATGCGGGGAAGAAGGAACTGTGAGAAAGGCGGTCAGCCCTTACTATGAGGTGGAATTTGATCAGGCAGGAAATCTATCCCGTATCTATGACAGAACAGAAGAAAGAAGTCTGTTAAAGGAAGGGAAAGCGGGAAATGAACTGCTTGTATTTGAAGACCGGCCACTGGAATTTGATGCATGGAATATTGATTCTACCTTTGAGGAGAAACAGTGGCAGGTAAATGACGTAATAGAAATGAAGCTGTTAGAAAATGGCCCTGTCAGAGCAGTGGTACTTGTAAAACGGAAATTCATGGATTCTGTCATTGAACAGCAGATCTGCTTTTACAGTCATACAAAGAGAATTGATTTCAAGACCAGAATTAACTGGAATGAGCATCAGATGCTGTTAAAGACTGCCTTTCCTCTGGATATTCTGTGTAAAGAGGCCAACTACGACATTCAGTTTGGTAATGTAAGCCGGCCGACTCACAAAAATACCACCTGGGATCAGGCAAGATTTGAAGTATGTGCCCATAAATGGGCGGATGTTTCAGAAGCAGGCTATGGCGCCGCTGTTTTAAATGACTGCAAATACGGTTATGACGTTCAAGATTCTGTCATTCGCCTTACGTTATTAAAATCCGGCATTTTCCCGAATCCGGATGCAGATCAGGGAGAGCATACATTTACCTATTCTCTGCTGCCTCATAAAGGAGATTTCCGTACTGGCAGAGTTATACAGGAAGCCTATGACTTAAACTGTCCTCTTATTTCTACTGAAATTAAAGGAGATGGTGTTCTATCCTGTTCCTTCTTAGAGATTGAGAATGAAAATATACTGGCTGACACAGTGAAGTGTTCGGAAGATGGGGACGGACTGATTGTACGTTTCTATGAGTCCTATGGTATGAGGACCAATACCCATGTATCATTGTCCATGACAGAGGGTGCACAGATCAGCGAATGCAACTGTATGGAAGAGGAGACTAAAACGGTGCCGGCAGAAAACGGACGGATTGCCCTTACCTTTAAGCCTTATGAAATAAAAACCATAAAGATTCAATTGTAAAAATTATATTTTTGCAAGATTTGCAAAAGATATACAGTAACTTGACAAACTATGCATAGTCACTGCCTGTGAGATATCATATAATGGTGCAATATAACTGTATCAGAAAAGGGAGGATATGCAGATGGAGCTTGCTGCAGAACGAAACGGACGGATTCATATATGGATGGAGGAATTACAAAGCCATCTATTTGAAAGACTTTCTTCAGTGACATTTACCGGTTTTACGACGAAAGAGCATTTCTCTTACGAGGAAGCACTAAAACAGGAGTTTCACCCCATGCCTCAGGGAACCCCCTGGGGCAGCAAATGGGAATACGGCTGGTTTTTAACGGAGATCGTCATGCCAGAAGAGGCGGAGGGAAAGCGGATTTTTCTTCACCCGGAGGTAGGCGGTGAGATGCTTTTATGGGTAAATGGGAAAACGGCAGGTTCCAGAGATTTAAAGCACGATGGAATTACACTGACACGCCATGCAACGGCAGGTGAGCGTTTTTTTGTTGTGGCAGAAAGCTATGCAGGGCATGGACCGAGACTGGAAAAGGGCGGACCATGCCCTGATTTTCGTACTGCGGTTCCGGAACCGCCGGAGTTCCAGGTTAAGGTAGGAAATTCGGATTTTGGAATCTGGAACGAAGATGCATTTCAGCTGCTTATGGACGTATTTACATTAAGCAAGCTTTCTGAGGGGCTTGATCCCAAATCCCTAAGAGCAATGAAAATAAATCAGGGACTTTTGGAATTTACATTTACAGTGGACTTTGAACTGGACCGGGAAGGACGAAATGAATCGTTTCGTGAGGCGAGGAAAAAACTGGAACCCCTTCTTTCCTGTGTAAATGGATCAACGGCTCCGGAGTTCACCATTTTCGGACAATCTCACCTGGATCTGGCATGGCTGTGGCCATGGGAAGAGACAAAACGCAAATGTGCAAGAACGCTATCCACCCAGATTGCCTTATCCGATGAATATGAGGATTATAAATTTCTCTTATGTGAGCCGCCGATTATGGAGAATGTAAAAGAACATTATCCCGAATTGTATGGACGCCTTCTAAAGAAAGTGGAAGAGGGATCTTTTATCCCTGAGGGCGGAATGTATGTGGAACCTGATACCAATCTGGTATCGGGAGAGAGCCTCATACGCCAGTGTCTGTACGGAAGAAAATGGTTTCGAAAAGAACTTGGCATAGAAAGCGTTATGGTCTGGCTGCCGGACTGCTTCGGCTTTAACGGACAGCTGCCCCAGATTATGAAAGGCTGTGGAATCCGTTATTTTGCAACACAGAAGATGGCCAGAGCACTGAAGGGCTGTGATGGTTTCCCTTATAATAATTTTTGGTGGGAAGGAATCGATGGAACCAGGATACTGACCCATTTTTATAAAAAGAACAATGCAAGGCTGGATCCTCTTGATCTGATTACCCGATGGGAGGAAGACAGGGTACAGCAGGAAAATATTGATACCTTTATTTTCCCGTTTGGATTCGGCGACGGCGGCGGAGGAGCCACCAGAGAGATGGCAGAGGTGGCAAAACGGATGAAGGATTTAGAAGGTGCGCCCCGTACCAGCATGGAAAGTCCGGTTAAATTCTTTGAAAGACTGGAAGAAGATAACTCTGTAAAAGAGGTTTACAGAGGGGAGCTTTACCTTCCATGGCATAGAGGCACCTATACGTCCCAGGCACGGATTAAGAAGGAAAACCGGTTGATGGAACGAACACTTCGGGAAACGGAGATGCTTAATTCCATTGCATGTTTTGTGGAGAGCGGTGACAATAAAACAGAAGAACTGGAAGCTTTGTGGAAAGTACTTCTGTTTAACCAGTTCCATGATATTATACCGGGGACTTCCATCACCAGGGTTTACGAAGATGCAGCAGCCCAGTTAAAAGAAGCTGGGGGGAGCGCGCTCTGTCTTTACGAGGAAGCAAAGAAGAAGCTCACTGGTTCAAAAGCAGACGGTCTGCTGGTGTTTAACTCACTTTCCTGGGAGCGGGAAGAACTGGTGGAGATCCCCCTGGAAGACGGAGAAGAGCTAATCAGCTGTGGCAGACTGCCGGTAAGTCAGAGAATGGGAGATCAATTGCTGATACCCGTGAAGGTA
The DNA here is from genome assembly GCF_031982545.1 of Lacrimispora sp. Lineage (GTDB taxonomy): Bacteria > Bacillota > Clostridia > Lachnospirales > Lachnospiraceae > Lacrimispora. The sequence continues at coordinate 514,792 of NZ_DALYXB010000002.1, read as the reverse complement.
CCTTCCTGTGGTTATGCCCAGATTGAAGAAAACAGCTGTGCAATTCAGGGTGATACTTGCAGAATCTATGAAGAAAACGGATTTTTTATTTTGGAAAACCAGCTTTTAAGAGTAACGATAGATGGCGTTGGCCAGTTAAGGAGCGTACTGGAGCAGGATACCGGAACGGAATTTGTTGATGGAATTGCAAATCAGTTTCTTCTTTATCGGGATATCAATGTGGATTACGATGCATGGGAAATCAGCTCTTTCTATAAAGAGGTGCCAGTGAAACTCAATCAGGCTGCAGTGATTACCATTGAGGAGGCAGGCCCTTTAAAAGTGGTACTTCTTGTAAAGCGTCAGATTCATAAGTCAGTCATGACCCAGAGAATCTCTTTGTCTTATCACAGCAGGCGGATTGATTTTGCAACCGTGATTGACTGGCAGGAAACCCACAAGCTGTTAAAGACTTCATTTCCAGTTACGATCCGGGCCGAGGAAGCTTTAGAAGAAATACAGTTTGGATATGTGAAACGGCCCACCCACCGCAACCGACGTTATGATGCAGACCGGTATGAGGTGTGCAATTACCGATATACTGCGATGACTGAGCCTGGAAGAACAGCAGCAGTGCTCAATGATTCCAAGTACGGAATCAGTACGGACGGGAATGCTATGGAACTGACATTGTTAAAAGCACCTGTATGGCCGGATATGTATGCAGATAAAGGGTTGCAGGAATTTACTTACTCCTTTTATGTAAAAAGCAGTGATTTTGCGGACAGCGGTGTGGTACGTGAAGGAATGCAGCTAAACAACCCGCTTAAATTCTGGGGAAAAGGGGCAGGTACGAAAGAATATTTCAGTATTTCGTCAGATGATGTGATTTTGGAGACAGTTAAAATGGCAGAAGACGGGGAAAATCATTTGATTTTAAGATTTTATGAGGCATTTGGAAGGCATACATCCTGCGTGATAAAAGCTGGTTTTAAAATCAGTAAATTGTGGGAAACTACAATGGAAGAAACCATATCATCCACAACCACACTGCCTGTGAAACTTTTAGGGGATAAAAGTGAAATCCTCTTAGATTTTGCTCCTTTTGAAATAAAAACATTACGTTTCGTTTTATAAACGCAAAAAATGCGAGTAAGATGGTTTCAATAAAAACAAATTACGCATAGCAACAATGTACCCAAAATATTATAATGTTTTCATCAGCTTTAAGAAAAAACACACCAAAATTTGATATGGAGTTAACAAAATGCAAAAGAAGCTAATCATTTTTACAGACAGTGGGGATACCATTATTGACGAAGGCACTGAAATTCGCAATGATGAGGATATTGTAATCCACGCAGAATTAATTCCCGGTGCGGGGGAGACCTTAAAAGCTCTTTATGATGCCGGTTATGTCATTGCTATGGTGGCTGACGGAGAAGAACAGTCCTTCACCAATGTTTATGAAGAAAATGGCCTTGGTTATTGCTTCCACACCAGAACAATTTCCGAGATCGTTGGGGTCCAGAAACCTTCCGAGAGAATGTTTATAGATGCCATGGAGAAAAATCACCTGACCGAAGAAGATAAAAAACGGGTGGTTATGATTGGAAATAATGTGAGAAAGGACGTTGCCGGAGCCAACCGCTTTGGAATTACCTCTGTTCTCATTGACTGGTCTCCGCGCTATGATATGAATCCGGCTGATGAGTGGGAAACGCCGGACTATACCGTCCATGAGCCAAAAGAGCTTCTGGCACTGATTGAGAGTCTGGAGGCAGAGCTTCAAAAAGACGGAAACGAATAGAAGGAGGGTATGGATATTATGAAAGAAAAGACAATCAAGGAAAAGGCACGTAAGATTCCCTTTAAGGTGTATGTGCGCAATACCTGGCAGCTTTACTTAATGCTTCTGATTCCGGTTATTTATATGCTTATGTTCCGCTATAAGCCCATGATTGGTGGCGTAATTGCTTTTAAGAAATTTAACGTGTTTGCGGGTATCTGGAACAGTCCCTGGGTTGGTCTTTCCAACTTTAAAGAAGCATTTGGTTCCAAAGATTTCTGGAATGCACTGAAAAACACATTGATTTTAAATGCAGGAGATTTAATTATCGGTTTTCCGATTCCCATTCTGATTGCAGTTTTCCTGTTTGAAATCAGAAATTTAAAGATCCGGAAAGCAACACAGACGATTTTATATCTGCCGAACTTTCTTTCCTGGGTTATCATTGCAGGTATTATTACACAGCTGTTTTCAACCAGCGGACTTGTGAATGATATCATACGCAAAGTAGGTTTAAGGGAAATTAATTTTTTAAGTAATACTTTTATCTGGAGATTTGTATACTGGTTCGCCGGAATATGGCAGTCAGCAGGCTATTCTTTAATTATTTATCTGGCAGCGTTGTCAGCGACGGATCCTTCTCTGGGAGAAGCTGCTTATATTGATGGTGCCACAAGACTTCAGAGAATTGCACATGTTACGATCCCTCAGATCAGAGCTACTATTTCCATCATGCTGATTATGCAGCTTGGAAAGATCGTCTCCATCGATTTTGACCGTCCTTATATGATGGGTAACACACTTGTTAAAAGCGCCTCCGACGTTATCAGTACCTATGTTTACAGTGTAGGTCTTCAGGCCGGCCGGTTTGATTTTGCCACTGCAGTTGGTTTATTCCAGTCAGTAGTCGGTATCGTAATGATCCTGTCCGTTAATCAAATATCTAAAAAAATGGGAGAGGAGGGAATTATGTAATGGCAGAATTAAAAAGTAAATCAGACAGACGGTTCCAGTTATTCTGGAATACAGCATTTATAATAATCAGCATTGTAGCGCTGATTCCAATTTTTCGCGTAGTTTCCATGTCATTAAGTTCCAAAGACGCAATTTTAGGCGGTAAAGTATTCCTTTATCCGATTGAATTTACAACCGAAGCTTATGTCCGTGCATTTAGAAGCGGAAGTTTCCTTTCCTCATTTATTTATTCCGTTTTCCTGATGCTGGGTTCAACGGCAGTCTGTATTGTTATGACGATTGCTGCAGCTTACCCTCTTTCAAAGAAGAATTTAAAGGGCGGAACGATCATTATGACAATGTTCGTACTGACCATGTATCTGGATCCCGGTATTATTCCGAAATATTTAAATGTTAAAGATTTCAGAATGATCGATACTGTATGGGCATTGATTATTCCAGAAGCGCTGAGCGCATATAACATGATCATCATGTGTACTGCTTTCAAGGGACTGGATTCCTCATTATATGAAGCGGCTAAAATAGACGGCTGTAACGAGATTCAGACATTATTCAAAGTAGCACTTCCGCTGGTATACCCGACACTGGCAACACTTGCTTTGTTCTACGCAGTGGGAAGATGGAACCGTTTAAGCGATGTTTTATACTATGTAAACAGCTCCAGACTGTATACTGTTCAGATGATATTAAAACAGTTAATAGAATCTGTTGCAATATCACAGCAGGAGGGAGTAGCTTCCCAGCTTGTAGCCGATAATATTAAATCTGCAAGTATTGTAATTTCCATGACACCTATGCTGATTGCCTATCCGTTTATTCAGAAATACTTCACAAAGGGCATTATGCTTGGTGCAGTAAAAGGTTGATTATTTATTTTTTACAATAAATAAATGAAGAAAAGAAAGGGAGGTTTTATTAATGAAAAAAGCAAGATTATTAAAAAGCTGTATGGCAGTATTTGCAGCAGCAGCTCTGGTAACCGGCTGCGGATCCAATGCAGGTAAAGAAACAACAGCAGCAACTACCGCAGCAGCAGGCGGTACTGAAACAAAGGCAGAGGCAACAACTGCAGCAGATAAGGGAGAAGAAGTAACCATTAAGGTTATGGTATGGGACAGAGGTGATGCAGCTCCAGGAACAACTGTGGAGAAAAACACCCAGACAGAATGGATCAAGCAGCAGATGAAAGAAAAGTACAACATTAATGTTGAGTACGTTTCTGTACCAAGATCCTCTTCTGATGATAAGTTAAATATCATGATGTCTGGCGGCAGCGCACCTGATATCGTATTTACCTACAATCAGGGTATCTTCTATAACTTTGCACAGAACGGCGGTCTGGCTGATTTAACTCAGGCTTATGAAAACTATGGTGCTGACATTAAGAAATACGTTTCTGATGCGCAGAATATGGGTCAGCTTGAGGGAAAACAGCTTGCTATTATGAAACAGAGAGGTGTGGAATCTCCTCGTCATACTGCATTTATCCGTAAGGACTGGCTGGATAAACTGGGAATGCAGATGCCAAAAACCAAAGAGGAACTGGTAGCTTATTTAGAGGCAGTAAAAGAGAAAAATCCAGGCGGAGTAGACAATGTAATTCCGTGGGCAATGAGTGGACGTAATGATACAGAAAAGGGTTATCTCAATTTCGTGGGATCCTATGTAAACTTTGCAAATGACAAAGATGCATATGTATATAGTGAAGCTTATACAGCAGTTGCTCCAGGCGCTGTTGATGGAATCAAAAAGTTAAATGAACTTTATAACAAAGGACTTATCTCTAAGGACTTTGCTACAGATACCCAGGAAGATATCTACAAGGCTCAGTTAACTGCAGGCAATGTTGGATTCTATTTAGATGATACAGAGCGTACCTTTGATTTTATCTCTGTATTAAATCAGACTTTAGGTAACAGCACTTTTGCACCGGTACAGTGTTTTGAACTGTCAGATGGATCTTATCGTACTACATTTGAGCAGAGATATGGTATGTTTGTTATGGTTCCAAAGACCAGCGAGAAGAAAGCTGATGCTTGTATGAAATACTTAAACTGGCAGGCTGATCCGGAAGTTGCAGAAAATATTGTTTATACAACCGAGCATAAGAGAGATGAAAATGGCGTACCGCTTAAATTCTCCGATGAAGAGCTTTATGCAAAGGGTTATCCTAAGACACTGGATGATTTAAATATCGTAAACCTTGCTATGGATTGGACAACAAAGAAAGAATCTATTGTTGGAAAATGGGCAAAGGATTATCCAGGTGTAGGAGATACTAATTGGTTCTCAAACTTCTATGATGTACGTTCCGAAGGAAAGTTCCGTTATCCTGTATATTCCAACATTTCACAGGCAGAAAGTGACTATGGACAGAATGTAGAAAACATGATGATTGAATATGTTTACAAGCTGATCAGCTGTACACCAGATCAGTTCGATGCTCTTCAGAAGACAGAATATGACAACCTTGTAAATGCAGGGCTGCAGAAGATTCTTGACGCAAGAGCAGAATATTTTGACACTATAAAGTAATTCCTTAACGGGGCAGCAGGCTATAAGAAGCTCGTTACAGCTCTTTCTCATCGAAATAAGGATGATGCCGGGAAGCTGTAACGGGCTTTTTCTGCCCATCTGATCGTTAAAGAATTGTCGGAATGCTGTTTCCGCCTCCATCTTTACGGAATTCAGAGGGCGACTGGCTGCAATACTTTTGAAAGATTCGGTTAAATTGTGAAAAGCTTGTAAATCCGCATTCTTCCGCCAGTTCAGAAATCTTCTTTTTCGTGTTTAACAGCAGGTATTGCACGTTTCGGATTCGTGTCATCTGAATGTATTGGGTCAGGGTGTAACCAGTCACATCTTTAAACTGATGGGACAGATAGTAAGGGCTGATATAAAATTCTCTGGAAAGGGAGTCCAGTGTTAATTCTTCTGAATAATGATTATGTATAAAGTTGGCAATGGTGTATATTTTTTGTGAAGCTGCATCCTTTAACGGTTCATTGGAATAGGTGTTAAAAGGTGCCAGCTGCCGTAATGTATAAAGAAATTCCACAAACATTCCGTGGACAATGAGTGATTTCAGTTCCGGTTCTTCGTCCTGAAAGGAGTAGCGGTAAATACGGTTAAGTTTTTCATTAACCAGCTGCTGCTGTTTGGAGGGAAAACGGAAAATCGGCAACGGTGAGTAAAAAGGTTCAAAAAGCTTCTGATAGGTTTCAGGCATTCCCCAAAGTGCAGGGGGATACAAAAACCCGATGATCAGCCGTTTGCTGGGGGCACCTTTCTGATATTCGGAGCGGTGCAGCACCGATGGGCGAAGAAGTACGATATCGCCGGATCGTATGGAGTAGGGGATACCTTCTACCAGATGGTATGCCTGGGGACTAATCAGTATCATCAGTTCATAAAAGGAATGAAAATGCTGAAATGGCATGTTGATATCAAAGGATCGTTCATCATAATCAAAGTAATAATAAAGAGAGTGCTGGATATCGTTAATGGTGATATTATGCCTTTTCTTATAAAGCAGTGTATCATCAGGATTTGTCATAGGAACCACCTTTATACTTTCTATGGAATAGTCATGTATCGGATATTCATTATAGCAGAATGATGACAAGATGTGCAATACATTGGCAAATAAAAAAGAAAAATATTGTAGAGATTGCAATTTGCTCCAACTATTTCGTTGGTGGCAGCAGAAAGGAAGTGGCAAAAGAATGGAAAATTTAAAAGAAAAAATAAACCTGCTTGTATCCAGCTTTGAAAAGATTCTGTATGATGAAGATGATATCTTTTTAAAAAACATGCAGACAAATAATCTGGCTGGAGACAATCCGGAACGGTACCGCTATTGGGAATGGACACAGGGAGTAGGCTTATTCGGTTTATGGAAGATCCATGAAGAAACCGGTGAAGAAGAAATTATAGAAAAACTGAATAAGTATTATGAAAGACAGCTTACCATTGGTTTGCCTGCCCGTAATATTAACACAACAGCTCCTCTTCTGGCTTTAACCTATCTGGTTGAGAAAGACGGAAATGAGACTTATATGGAAATCTGCCGGGACTGGGCACAGTGGCTTGTGGATGAACTTCCCAAAACAGAAGAAGGCGGATTTCAGCATCTGACTTCTGATACCTTAAATGAGCAGGAACTTTGGGATGACACGCTCTTTATGTCCGTTTTATTCCTTGCCCGTATGGGTGTGATTCTTAAGAAACAGGAATGGATTGATGAGGCTGAATATCAGTTCCTCATCCATGTGAAATATCTGGCTGACAAAAAGACCGGTCTTTGGTATCATGGCTGGACATTCCATGGCTGCCATAATTTCGCCGGTGCATTCTGGGGAAGAGGCAACAGCTGGATCACAATGGCGATTCCGGAACTGTTCGGCATCATACCATGCAGCGGTGCGGTCAAACACTATTTAACAGAAGCATTAAAAAATCAGATTGATGCATTGGTTTCCTACCAGAACGAAAATGGCATGTGGCATACAGTCATTGATGACAATACCTCTTACGTTGAGGCCAGTGCAACCTGTGGTTTTGGTTATGGAATATTAAAAGCGGTTCATTTAGGACTTGTGGATGCCTCTTTTGAGGCAAGTGCCAGAAAGGCTCTTCTGCCCGTTCTTCAGTGTATTGATACGGAAGGTGTGGTGCATCAGGTATCCTATGGAACTCCTATGGGAAGAGAAAGTGTACAGTTCTATAAAGATATTGAACTTCGCCCAATGCCATACGGACAGGCAATGGCTATGCTGTTCCTGTTAGAAGCATCAAAATAATAAAAGACAAAGGGCGGACCCATTTTACGGCAATCCGCTCTTTTACTATGGAGGAAAAAATGAGCACAGACTTAGAATTACTGGCAGCCTATAAACCAGTCATCATGCAGGATAAAAAAGAGCCTTTTGTAATTACAGCCATGGGATGTACTATTTTCCGTGAAACAAAGAAAAGCGATTCATTTCCAAAACGTGAGATTGTGATTAATAAGGAAGAATTGGATTTTGCAATCGAGTATGCCATCTGGTATGATTTTGATATCCAGCATTTATACGAGTTAGAGCATGTCTGGGTCTATGTTGACTATAATGGCAGGGTAAAAAAAGTGGAAGCCAGCTTCCATGGCAAGTTTTTAAACATGGTAGACTTAGATAATGGGGAGCTGATCCTGGAGGACGGTACCCATCCCGTGGTCTATACCCAGCCGGGCAAGCACGCGCTGGTGCCTGATCCCAGAGTGATCAGAGTGATACCGGCCTGGTTAGAAAGCTGTCAGGAGATGGCAGGATTAGACGGTGTCCTGGTTCAGGATATGTTTGAGGATCAGATTCATACCGATGATGATCTGCAGAAAATGACTGAGGCATATATTAAGGAAGTATTTGGGTTTAAGCCTTCTATGGAATTTGTGCCATTTAACCTGGAAAATGAGAAGCTGATGTCCTGGGAAGAATTGAAAGAATCCATTCCTGACCGTGTTAACAAACAGATTGCAGTGATTAAAGATTATTTTCATATATAAAGAATGAGGGTGCAGGAATGCACCCTCATTTTACGCTAATAGTTGGCTGGAACCGCACGAAGTGATATGGTATGCTTAAAGCAGGTAAAGTCTGTAAAATAGACTGTATAACAGTCCTGTGAACGTCCCTGGCTTCCGAACTTGCCTGCTACATAGTTATGTGCACCAAAGCCAGGTCCGGCTGTAATGGCATATTTTCCCCTGGAGGCAGTAACGGTTCCTTCTCTTGCCACAATTCCGCCACCTGCATTCCCTTCAGAGATGAAATAAGGGGATTCCACCCGGCAGCCTGCATCAAATGCAAGCTCTACCCGCAGCGGAGCCCGATCAATTCCAGCAGTTTCTATGGTGATATCAATTCCATCCGCTACCTCTGTAACAATCAGAACAAAGTTCATGTCTGGTCCATGCATTTTTTCTCTCTTTGAATGATCCATCTTCCACCAGTCCGCAGTGTCCTGAGGTTCCTGAAAGGGAAGATAGTACCAGCCCGCCATTTTCTGATTCAGTACAAATCCCTCTTTTCCGGGAAGCTGTACCAGGTTCTCCGGAACGAAGTATCTGTGCTCACAGAAGCTTGCACCAATTTTCATACTGACGCATAGATCCCCATGTACAAAATAGAGGAAAGAAGGACTGCTTTTTAAGATGGAACAGGAATAAGCTTCTCTGCGAAGCCGTACAATTCCGGAATCAGTATAGTGGTGGCAGTAATTAGTCAGAATTTTACTTTCCTCATATTCAAACTCGCCCAGTTCAGGAAGAAGCATGAAATGAATCAGCCAGTCCAAAGGTCCGATTCCTTTTGCCACAGCCTGATCCATGATAAAGCAGGCGGCCTGTAAAAAGGTCTCGTCGTGGAATTTAATTCCCATATATAAATATTCCAGATAATACCCGGTGGGAAAAATCCTTGTTCCACGATCCTGTCTTGTGGAGTTATTGGTAAAGATACTTCCGTCCGGCTCTATATAGTGAAGCATCATGGTTAAATTTCTTTTAACAGGCTCATACCAGGAATCGTCACCGGTTGCCATTGCAAGCATGATCATGGCGTTATTATTAACCAGGTTATATCCTCCTGCTGACCGTTCTGCGTATTCTCCGTCCTCATTGCAGTCACAGCCTTCGATTAAGAATTTCTCTGCCCCTTTCTTCATGGATTCATCAGAGGTGAAACGATAGAGCATCATTAAAGTGGACGCAATGGCCCAACGGTGGTTGGGAGTGTGGAATCCCCCGTTTATCATGGCCTTTCCGCCTTTGATCAGAATGGACTCCATAACAGGCATAAGAGTAGAAAGCATGGTGCGTTCCATAGAAGGGCAGTCTTCTTTCCCTGACAGCCGGTTCAAATAAATATAAGCGGGCAGAAGTCCGTCAATGCAAAATGCCGTATCTGCACCAGAATAAAAATTACAGTTTATAAGGTCAAAAAATCCGTTTTCCCGCTGACCGTTTGCAATATAAGAGAGAGCTATGGAAATTCTGTTGTAAATATCTTCATTGCCGTAAAAACGGCTGTTACTGTTAAATAAGCATGCGGTCATGGTTGTCACCTGAAAAATGGCAAGTTTTGGTTCTACCAGCCCGTCATGATCACGAAAACCTCCATAGAATTCTGAGGTCTCATCCATGACCTGCTGATTCATTATTTCTTCTGTTTTCCGGTCGCTGTATAATATGATTTTTTCGTAATGTTTTTTCATAGATGCTCCATTCTCCGCAGTCAGCGGCTTAAGTCTTTGCCGTTTTTATTGTATCACGGGAGTGGGGGCGGGACAATGCAGATGTTGCCAATTTGTTTTTTAAAGTTCGTAAAATTTGCGGTTCTTATTTAAAAAGAGGGGGCTGGGAGTGATTTCCTATTGGTTTGATAGGAAGACATGATAAAAAAATGGAGCACCGCAGGATTGGGGAAATACGGTACTCCTAAGAAGAGTTACATAAAGTATAACGCAAGAAAACGGTTAAGTAAAGATAAATATGTAATTTTTTTTATAAATTAGTGAAAACTTTAGAAAAACAATGGGTATTTGAGATTATATAAGTAAGAACAACCGTGTTATTATGCAGTTGAAAATTAATTTCATATTGAATCGGTTGCTGCATAGATTATACCATATGCTCCATCTGAGATTGCAGGAGGTGCGAATGGAAAAAATTCTGGACAATCGATATTACGATTTAATTATTAGCAATGCCCTGGTCACTTCGTATAATACCGGTGATAACATTACCATGATGAACGATTTGTTTTCTCTGCTTCATATCCCAAAGGATCGTATGGAGCCTTGTGATCTTGGAATAAATGCCTATCACAGCTTTCCGGAGCTATATACACTGGAATCGGTTGTCAGTATGGAAAATACCGGTGAAGAATCAAGACAGATCGCTGCTACCCGGGGACTGTTCGGCAGAGGTGTTATAGTGGGAATTGTTGATACAGGAATTGACTACCGTCATCCTGCCTTTATGAATAATGACAGAACCAGCCGTATTCTTTCCATTTGGGATCAGACAGTGGAGGGTACGCCTCCGTCGGGCTTTACCTTTGGATCAGAATACACAAAGGAGCTGATTAATTTCGCCCTTCTTTCCCAATACCCTTATAATATTGTACCGACCGATGATCCCTATCGGCATGGAACCGCAATTGCAAGCGTTGTCGCAGGTCGATCCAACGATAAGGAAGGATTCAGCGGGGTAGTGCCCCAGGCGGATTTAGTGGTGGTAAAGTTAAAGGAGGCAAAAGAAAATTTAAAAAGACTGTTTTGCGTTCCAACAGGTGCCCTGTGCTATCAGGAATCAGATATTATATTAGGAGTCAGGTATTTACTAAACGTCTCAAACAAGTTAAATCGTCCGCTGGTAATCTGTCTGGCGCTGGGAACCAATCAGGGCGGACATGACGGACGGGGAGCTTTAAGTACTTATTTAGATAACCTGATGCTGCTGCCTAAAATAAGTATCATTACCTCGGCGGGTAATGAAGGAAACAGCCGCAGGCACTATTATGGAAATGTCACAGAAGAACCGTTTTCAGACAATTTTCAGTTAAACTCAGGAGGAATAGACAACGAATACTTTATAGAAATCTGGCCCTATATTCCTTCCAGACTTTCCATACAGCTGACAGCACCCACCTGGGAAAGCACCCAGGTTATAAAACCTGCATTAGGACAGTGCCACAAGCTGAGTTTTCAATCGATTAAAACCAATGTCTGGATAAATAATGTTTTATTTGAATCAGAGACTGGGAATCAGCTCATCCTGCTTCGGTTCCGGAATATGGAACTGGGTATCTGGTATATCAGGCTGGATAATAAGGATGCAATACCGTTTTCATTTCATTGCTGGCTCCCATCTGGTAATTTGATTTCAAATGAGACTTATTTTGTAAATTCCGATCCCAATACAACCATTACCATGCAGGGAGATACTGCAAATCTTCTGTCTGTTACGGCATATAATCAAAATACCGGCTCCATTCTTGCACAGTCCAGCAGAGGATATACAAGGCTGGGGGGGATAAAACCGGATCTGGCGGCACCCGGGTATAATATTCCATGTGCAATACCGGATTTTCAGTATGGAACAGTCACTGGAACCGGAGTAGCTGCGGCATATGCTGCCGGGATAGCTGTCAAAATCATAGAATGGGCATACATCAAAGGAAATTACACCGCGATTACAGGAAATCAGATCAATCGCCTGATGATGAGAGCGGCAGAGCGGGACCCTGATGCTGTCTATCCCAATAATATCTGGGGGTATGGAAAGATCAATGCTGAAAATATTTTTAATGAATTAGAAGACTTTTAAATACTACCTCCTGACTGGTGAGGAGTGCTTTCTGGTTAGGAGGCTTGTTGTAACCTTTACAGAAAATTATGCATCCAATAAAAAGGGGAGAGTTTGTCTTTCCCCAAAAAGGAAAGGGGGAGATCCGTTATGATGGAGGAGATTCTTCGATATGTGAAACCGGAATTGATTGTGGTTGCTTTGGTTTTGTATCTTCTGGGACAGGGTATTAAACAGAGCCAGACGATTAAAGATAAGTATATCCCGCTTATTAATGGGGCGGCAGGTATCATTCTTTGTGGAATTTATATTTTTGCAGTCAGTGAAACAGATACTGTACAGAAGGCCGCTATGGCTGTGTTCAGTGCAATGACACAGGGCATACTGGTTGCCGGGCTCAGCACGTATATTAACCAGCTGATAAAACAGTGGGGAAAGCCTGATTAAACAGACTGTATATCCTGGTTTGATTTGGCGGGTTATCGGTAACCCGGCCCGCCTACTTCTCGTCGCCTAATTCTTTTCTGACTCTGGGGTTAATGCCCCTGCGTTTCATCTCACCTAAGATGTTTTCAAATTCGTCCGGTGGAGCAGCAGGAGTCTTTATATTTCTGCTTGCTGCTTCCAACCGGTCAAATTCTTTTGCCAGCCTTATTTCGCTTTCTTTCCTTTGGCGTTTCAAGCGATCACCTCCCAGAAAATTATATAACGTTGTATAATTTTCTGCTATCTGCGAGAAGTGGTGAATAAAATGGAAGAGAGGGAAAAATAAAACACCGGACTACCTTGTATATTAACAAGGGATTCCGGTGTTTCCATCAATTCATTATACATGCGGGTAACAGGACTTGAACCTGCACGGTCTCCCACCAGAACCTAAATCTGGCGCGTCTGCCAATTCCGCCATACCCGCTGATAGCAAACAGATCATAATAAAATGAGACACCGGGGATTCGAACCCCGGACAACTTGATTAAAAGTCAAGTGCTCTACCACCTGAGCTAGTATCCCATACTGGGCTAGTTGGATTTGAACCAACGAATGCAGGAGTCAAAGTCCTGTGCCTTACCGCTTGGCGATAGCCCAATAACATCTCCTGATAAAAAAAAATTCCCTTTAAGGGAAAGGTGAGTACAGGGATTCGAACCCTGGGCCTCCAGAGCCACAATCTGGCGCGATAACCAACTTCGCCATACCCACCATAAAAAGCTTCACACTGCTGGTTGACAGTGTGAAACGAGCCTGAAGGGATTTGAACCCCCGACCCACGGCTTAGAAGGCCGTTGCTCTATCCAACTGAGCTACAGACTCAAGAGCGGGTGATGGGAATCGAACCCACGTATCTAGCTTGGAAGGCTAGTGTTCTACCATTGAACTACACCCGCAAAGGTTTTTTGAGAAATAGATGACTTGATCTCAAGTCGGGGTGACAGGATTCGAACCTGCGACTTCCTGGTCCCAAACCAGGCGCTCTAGCCAAGCTGAGCCACACCCCGAAGGTTTTTTGCGTCTTTGTTTTTTTCTTGTTTTCCGCAACGCAAGAGTTATTATATATGATGGATATAGATTTGTCAACATTATTTTCAAAAAAAAATAAAAATCGAAAAAAGCTGATAATTGGGGGATTTCGTAAGGGAAGAAAAGCAGATAGAATAGCCTTAAAATGGGAGGAACCGGCAGGTACATAAATGTTCCTGCCGGTTTGAGTATGAAAAATAAAAAGTCAATGTTAAAAGGGTGGGGTTCCTTTACAAATATCAGTATACCCTGGAATTATGACATAAGTTTGACCAGTCGATAAAGATTTCATAAAAAAACTAAAAGAATTCTAAGTAATGTTTGAAAAAACAGAAAGTTTTTCCATTTAAAGAGGATTTGCTGATTTGAAAAAGTAAAACTACCTACCTTTTGTGATTTGACTGTTTTGTGTATTGCTTCTTATGATATAATTAATACAGACAGTAAAACAGGAAAAACGAAAGAGAAAGGAGCACTTATGAAATACTGGGATATTTTTGAGAGTGAACTGGGTCCTATTCAGGTAATATGTGATGAGGAAGGAGTATTAGGTGTGGAATTCGGGAGTGAAGCTCCAAAAGAGGGGCTAAAAAAATCCACAGACCTGATTAAGAAAACGGTTCTTCAGCTGAACGAGTATTTAATAGGAGAAAGAACAGAATTTGATCTCCCATTAAAACCTGAGGGAACAGCATTTCAAAAAAAGGTATGGGAGGCACTTTGCACCATTCCTTACGGACAGACAAGAAGTTATAAAGAGATTGCCGTGCAGATTGGTAATGAAAAGGCCTGCCGTGCAGTGGGAATGGCAAATAACCGCAACCCCATTTCCATAATCATCCCCTGTCACCGTGTAATTGGTGCAGACAAAAGCCTTGTGGGATATGGGGGAGGACTGAATATTAAAGTGAAATTATTGAATCTGGAGAGTCCTGGTGTCATCTGGGAAAATTATTAAGATTTCATTGTGATTCTTTCGGTTCGTTTAAAATGCTATACTTTCAGGATTGTTCATGTTATAATCCTCCACGTCACCAGAAAAGAATTTTATGATGAGGAGTGATTCTATGAGAAAAAATAAGATCTTAGCAGGGATTTTAATTGCGATGACAGTGATGATGACAGCGACAGCCTGCGGAAAGAATAATACAAAAGCGGAATCGACGCAGGAAACCAAGCAGCAGACACAGGCAGAAGCATCCACTGAGGCAACCACAGCGGTGAACGCAGAAGTGGCTTCTTCTGGGCAGGAAACATCAGAAGGTGAGGATACATCGGAAGAAGAGGAAACAAAAGAAACACAGCCGATTACAGCTAATGATGCAGGAGATATTAAAGAAGGCTTATTTACTTCCAAATCAGGCAAATATGAGATTATGCCACCAAAAGGCTGGTCACTGGATGAGGACGGAGATGAGAGCGTGGTAGCGATTTCTTCACCTAACGACGAAGATTACCTGGAAGTTACTTATGTACAGGGTGATGATGCAGATGGAGCCAGGGAAGTTTATCCGGCTACCATGGATGAATATAAGAAGTTAATCAGCCGTGGTGAGGATATGGAATTTGTCCGTTACGATGTTAAAAACGGCAGTGACGGCAGCCAGACCTTCCGTTATGCACTCCGGTATAAGACACCTCAGGATGGAGTTCGTTATTATGCCATCTCCGGTTCTTATAACGCAGCTACAAAAACCTATATCAGTGCAGCTGGAACCATTGGTTCAACTGACAGCGGAGTAGAAGGACAGATCGAAGCTGCTCTGGATTCTCTTAAACTGAAATAAAATAACTATAATTGAATGAATGAAAGCAGGGGCAGTAACCAGTTAAACATGGTTATCGCCCCTGCTTTTATAAGTGGATCTTTATTCCGTTTAACAGCTGAACATCTTCTTCCTGATGTGTACTGATTAAAACCAGCTTTCCTGCCGATTGCTCTTTTATATAGGTTATCACCTGTTGTTTTGTCTCTTCATCAAGGCCCGTAAACGGTTCATCCATGATTACCATATCAAAAGGTACCATTAGAGCGCGTATTATGGCCACACGGCGTTTCATTCCACCACTTAAGGTTGCTGCCGGCCGGTCCAGAGATTCGCCAGGCAGCAGCTGTTTAAGGGCTTCCCTGGCCTTCCTTTTGCTATGCCCTGAAGAAGAAGGCATTACCATGGTTACATTCTCTACCGGAGTGAACACTTCACAGAGCCGGTTTTCCTGAAATACGGCTGAAATTCTTTCCTTGTTAAGACCGTTCACCTCTCCGGAATCTGCTGAAACAAGACCCAGCAGTATATGAAACAATGTGGTTTTCCCTGATCCGGATGGCCCCATGAGGCAGTAAACATTACCCGATACCAGATGAAGATTGACATGGTCAAGTACGAAGTGTCCGTCAAAGGACTTGCAAAGCTTTCTGATAACAAGTTCCATATTCATCCTACCTCTTTCTTTTTTGTCTGATACCGGGAGATGCCAGGTTTAAAAGCCACAGGAAGAAGGATTCAAAAAGCGCGCTGAGCAGAATGATCACCAGTGTCCATGCAAATAAATCAGCAGTACTTAAATAAATCTTGGAAAGATAAAGCTTTTCACCGATTGAATGGAGAGGAACGCCGATTACCTCTGCGGCAATTCCTGATTTCCAGCTCATACCCAGCGCCACCCGGCAGCCGCTTGCCAGATAGGGAAGCAACGCCGGACGATAAAGATAAAAAAACCTTTTTGCTTCTGACATCTGAAAAACATCGGCCATTTGAAGCAGTTGCTGGTCCGTACTTTTGATTCCTGCAATTGTCTGTATATAGATTATGGGAAAAACAACAAGAAATCCGATAATCACAGAGAGATTTTCAGATCCTGCCCAGATTAACGCCAGTATAACAAAGGAGGCAACAGGAACGGACTTCATCAGTGCCATAAGAGGCGACAGAAAATCTCCGATGAGGGGATATCGGCAGGCAGCTGTACCGGCTAAAATCCCGGCTGCAAAAGCAGAAAGAAATCCAAGGCTGATTTTTCCAAAAGAAAAACCAATGGTTTTCCAAAAGTCTGCCAGCCGGATCTGGTTGAATAATGCCAATATAACGTCCAAAGGCCCAACCAGTATTATGCTGTTGTGGACTGCCGTACTGGCAGCCTGCCATATCAAAAACCAGAACAGAATAATTCCGGCTTTTTTAAAGCGGAGAATGCCTGCATTCATACTTAGATCTCCTTAAGACGGTTACTGATGCATATAGTAGAAGTCATCACCAGGAAGTGCGCCTCCAACTGTCTGAGGTTCCATTTCATAAAGAACATTTAAATATCCGCTTAAAAGGGATTTCATTTTTTCACCATCCACATAGGTAATGCTGCAGAAAGGAATTGCTTTTTCTGCAACTGGTGCTTTTTCAATAATTCCAGCGGCAGCCACTAATGCAGCAGCCTCGCTAACATTATTATTGGCAAATTCTGCAGATTCTTTGTGATCTGCAAGAAATTGATCAATGGCTTCCTTATGATCCTTTAAAACATCATTTCTGCAGACGGTAACTCCGGTTACCAGACTTCCGTTTCCTTCTTTAGCAGCTGCATCCCACTCTTTGTTCAAATCAAGAACCATTTTCAGCTGATCGTTCTGAGCCATGGCTGCTGTCACAAATGGCTGGGGAAGAAGACCTACTGCGTCTGGTTTTTCTTTTAATACAGCAGCTACTTCTGCAGCTTCTGACTTATATTCCAGTTTTACATCATCAGCAGTCAGCCCGTTTGCCTTCAGGACGTAATTTAAGGCATAATCAGGAGTGGTTCCTTTTCCTGTTAAATAAACAGTTTTCCCCTTTAAATCAGCTGTGGTGTGAATGGAATCATCCGAAGACACAGCATAAAGAACGCCCATGGTATTGATGTCAAGAACCGTCACATTGTGTTTGGTTTTGGTGTAAAGGATGGATGACATATTGGCAGGGATCAGGGCGACATCCAGTTCTCCGCTCACAATTTTACCAAGAAGCTCATCGGCTGCAGTCACCATGGTAAATTCATAGGAATTCCCGGTTTCTCCTTTTTTAGCCTTGTCCATCAGCTTTACCAGTCCCATGGAAGTAGGACCTTTTAAAGAGCC
This sequence comes from Lacrimispora sp., assembly GCF_031982545.1. GTDB lineage: Bacteria > Bacillota > Clostridia > Lachnospirales > Lachnospiraceae > Lacrimispora. The sequence continues at coordinate 497,074 of NZ_DALYXB010000002.1, read as the reverse complement.
GATTTTTAAAGTGTAGGAATCTTTTGAACCCTCTGCTTTTGTAAGTTCCGGTGCTTTGGTGGTTTCTGGTGCTGCTGTAGTCTGGGCTGCAGATGTGCTTTCCGGTGCGGGAGCGGAAGCCTGTGGGCTGCTTTTTGCACAGCCGGTTAAGACAACGGCTGTCATAGCAAGTGCTGCAAGTGCTGATAAAACTTTTTTCATAATAATCCTCACTTTCTGTCCGTACCATTTTATATTGGTTTTTATGCAAACAGATGAAAAAAAACCACGCCGACAGGCATGGGATTTCCGGTTTGACGTATTCTCCTCGCCTTCTCCGTCAGGTGTTCCTTTCGGGTTAGTACGAACAGGTAAAGTATACCATTTTTCAGTCTTGTTTGTCAAAATATTATGCAGAATCTCATAGAAATGTGTTATACTTGTAACACCTGAAGAGCGTGACTCTGTCAGGATTGTGAAAGGAGAAAAAACAATATGAACGATGTATATGAGAAGCTTTTAAGCTGTTTAAAAAGTGTACGGGAGAAAACTGATTTTGTTCCCGAGGTTGCCCTTATTCTTGGTTCCGGACTTGGGGAATATGCGGAGGAGATTGAAGTAGCTGCCACCATAGATTATAAAGACATTGAGGGATTTCCGGTTTCAACCGTTGCCGGTCATAAAGGAAGATTCATCTTTGGTTATGTAAATAAAGTTCCAGTAGTCATTATGCAGGGACGGGTTCATTTTTATGAAGGATATCCTATGACGGATGTAGTTCTCCCAACAAGACTTATGGGACTTATGGGTGCAAAGACTTTATTTTTGACCAATGCCTGTGGTGGCGTGAACAAGGAATTCAAACCTGGCGATTTTATGCTTCTTAAGGATCACATTGCCACATTTGTTCCTTCTCCGCTGATTGGAACCAACATTGGGGAGCTGGGAACCAGATTCCCGGATATGAGCGATATTTACCGCAAAGAGCTGAGAGCGGTAATTAAAGAAGCGGCAAAGGAAGAGGAAATTGAACTGCAGGAGGGAATTTATCTGCAGCTGACAGGACCGGCCTATGAATCTCCTGCAGAAGTGCAGATGTGCTGGATACTGGGAGCGGATGCAGTTGGAATGAGTACAGCCTGTGAGGCGCTTGCAGCCAACCATATGGGCATGAAGGTTTGCGGCATTTCCTGTATTACCAATATGGCATGCGGTATTATCGACCAGCCTTTAAGCCATACGGAAGTTCAGGAGACGGCTGACAGGGTAGCACCGTTGTTTAAAAAGCTGATTACGGCATCTATTACAAAGCTTGCCGGTAAATAAAGGAGGAAGGGGCCTATGGATCGTATGCTGGCGGAACGGATTTTTGCTGCGTCAGGAAGAAAAAAGCCATCTCTGGTATTGAAAAATGCCAGGATGGTGAATGTATTTACTTCAGAACTGGAAGATGGTGATATCGCCATTGAGGGCGGATATATTGTGGGGATCGGTTTCTATGAGGGGGAAACAGAGGTGGATTTAGGCGGCCAGGTGGTGTGCCCCGGTTTGATAGACGGACATATCCATTTGGAGAGTTCCATGCTCTCCCCTGAAGAATTTGCGAAAACCGTAATACCTCATGGTACTTCAGCAGTCATTACGGACCCCCATGAGATTGCCAATGTGGCAGGAACAGAAGGGATCAGATTTATGATGGAGCGCTCCAGGAATCTGGATTTGGATGTGTACTTTATGCTCCCTTCCTGTGTTCCGGCAGCAGGGCTTGATGAGTCCGGAGCTGTTTTAACAGCAGATGATCTGGCCCCCTTTTATCAGGAAAAATATGTGCTTGGACTTGCAGAACTGATGGATTTTCACGGAACCGTACAGGCAGATCCAGGTATTATGAAAAAAATAGTGAGCGCCGCAAAACACGGCCGGATCATTGATGGCCACGGTCCCCTTCTTACCGGCCGGCAGTTAAATGCTTATATCACGGCCGGTGTTGGGTCGGATCATGAGTGCTCCTGCATGGAAGAAGCAGTGGAAAAGATGAAACGGGGACAGTGGGTGATGATACGGGAAGGAACTGCGGCCAGGAACTTAAAGGCCCTCCTTCCCCTGTTTGAGGAGCCCTATTATCACCGCTGTATGCTGGTGACCGATGACAGGCACCCTGGCGAGCTATCCAGGCTTGGCCATATGGATTATATTATCAGAAAGGCGATCAGGCTGGGAGCTGATCCGGTGCGTGCCGTGATCATGGCATCTTATCAGGCTGCCCGGTATTTCAGACTGAGTGAGACAGGGGCCATTGCACCCGGTTATCAGGCAAATCTCATTGTTGTTTCTGATCTTAAGGAGTTTACAGTCAGTAAGGTTTACCGGAAAGGAATTCTTGCGGCAGAAGATGGAAGGCTGGTACAATCTCCAGAGGCTGGAACAAATGACCGCAGACAGATACCGGATAAAGTGGGTAATTCTTTCCGGTTAAAAGAGATTGTGCCAGAAGACTTTATTATGAAGGAAGAGGGAGATACCATACGGGTTTTATGTTTAACTCCCGGAGAATTGACTACAAAAGAGAGACTTGTGCCATGGACTGAAAAACTGAGAGCTGATCCGGATGCTCTTGCTGCCATGGATATTGTAAAGATGGCAGTAATGGAGCGGCATAAGAATACCGGACATACAGGCCTTGGTTTCCTTGGCGGATACGGACTAAAACGCGGGGCTGTGGCAACCAGTATTGCCCATGATTCCCATAATCTGATCATTGCAGGAACAAATGACCGGGATATGGCACTTGCAGGGAATACTGTGAGGAAGAACCAAGGTGGCATTGCGGTTGTGGCGGACGGAGTGGTTCTTTCAGAGCTGGCTCTTCCTATCGGTGGACTTATGAGCCCGGAGTCCGCAATATGGGTAGACGAGCGGCTGGAAAGGCTGAAGATACATGCGCACCAGCTTGGTATCGGAACGGGAATTGACCCTTTTATGACCCTTGCATTTGCCAGTCTTCCAGTCATTCCCATGCTGCGGTTAAATACCTGTGGTCTGATTGACGTACAACGTCAGGAAGTTGTAAAAACTATATTTTTCAGTACTTCAAAAAATACATATAATCAGTAAATAAGTATTGATATAAATATAACAATGTGCGATAATGGTCGAAAAGGCAGTTCATGCAGGGGATTTATTTCGGAGGGAGAATATTCATGAGAGTAACAATATGCATAGGAAGTGCATGTCATTTAAAAGGATCCAGAGAGATCATAGCCCAGCTTCAGAATATGGTGAGAGAGAAGCATTTGGAAGAGCAGGTGGATTTAAATGGTTCTTTTTGCAGCGGAAATTGTGTGAATGGAGTCTGCGTGACGGTTGACGGTCAGATCTATTCATTAAAACCGGAAGATACAAAGGAGTTTTTTGATAAAGAAATTCTGGGGAGGCTTTAATCATGGGAATTATTGATTTCAAGGCGACCAAATGCAAGCACTGCTATAAATGTGTTCGTAACTGTGAAGTCAAAGCGGTCATGATTAAAGATGAACGGGCAGAAATCATGTCTGATAAGTGCATTTTATGCGGAAAATGCATGCAGGTATGTCCTCAGTCTGCCAAAACGCTTATCAGTGATCTGGATCTGGTCAAAGGATTTCTTGATATTGGGTATAAAACTGTGATTTCACTGGCTCCATCCTATATGGGGCTGTTAAACTATAAAACAGCAGGACAGATAAACGGCGCCCTTAGAAAGCTGGGATTTTCTGATGTGCGGGAAACTTCAGAGGGGGCGGCAGTGGTGACTGCTGAGTATACCAGACTTTTAAAGGAAGGCAGTATGGAGAATATAATCACAACCTGCTGTCCCAGTGTCAATGATTTAATCGAAATTTATTACCCTGCACTGATCCCTTATCTGGCGCCGGTAGTATCGCCTATGGTTGCCCATGGCAAGATGTTAAAAGAAGAATTTGGAAGGGATACCAAGGTGGTCTTTTTGGGACCCTGTATTGCCAAGAAAAAAGAAGCTGAGGATTTAAGGCACGGGGATTATATTGATGCTGTCTTAAATTTCAATGATATAGAACGGTGGCTTGCTCAGGAAGAGATTACCATCGGGGATTGCGAGGATATCCCTTTTGTTCATATGAATCCAAGAGTGAACCGCCTCTATCCGGTTACCAGTGGAATCGTAAGCTCAGTGCTGGCAACAGAGGCCGAACGGGATGGGTACCGGAAGTTTTATGTCCATGGCTGCCGCAACTGTATTGATCTTTGTGAAAGCATGCTCCGGGGTGAGATTACGGGGTGCTTCATTGAGATGAATATGTGCTCAGGCGGCTGTATCAAGGGTCCTGCTGCAGATCATGAGCATGTATCCAGATTCAGGATAAAGCTGGATATGGAAGAAACCATTGAAAAAGACGGGGTTCCCGATGAAGAGATCCAGGAAATCTTTAATTCCCTTACCTTTGGAAAGCGTTTCTTAAACCGTGCTCCCAGGGATATTGTTCCTACGGAAGCCCAGATTCAGGAGATTTTGAAGAAGACAGGAAAGACAAGACCGGAAGATGAACTAAACTGCGGAGCATGCGGTTATTCCACATGCAGAGAGAAGGCCGTAGCTGTTATTCAGAAAAAAGCGGAATTAAATATGTGCATCCCGTTTATGCATGAAAAGGCGGAATCTTTATCCAATCTTGTTATGGAGACGTCTCCCAACATAGTACTCATTGTTGATAAGGAGATGAAGATACTGGAATATTCTGCAGTTGGTGAAAAGTATTTTGGCAAGACCAGACAGGAAGCTTTAACCATGTATCTGTATGAATTAATTGATACCACTGATTTTCAATGGGTGTATGATACCCATCAGAAAATTCATGGCAAAAAGGTCACATATGGAGAATACAGAATTTCTACTCTTCAAAACATTGTTTATGTAAATAAGGAAGATGTGGTGCTGGCAACTTTTATCGACATTACAAAGGAAGAAGAACAGGCCAGACAGGAGTATGAAAAGAAGTTAGAAACCATAGATCTGGCGCAAAAAGTAATTCATAAGCAGATGATGGTGGCCCAGGAGATCGCAGGGCTTCTGGGTGAGACTACGGCAGAAACGAAAACCACACTGACCAAGCTGTGCAAGTCTCTGTTAGATGAGGGCAGCGAAAGCGAGGTTAAATAATGGGAGTTACCGTTGACGTTGCTTATAAAAGCTTAAATAAATTCAGTGAAGTACTTTGCGGGGATAAGGTGGAGCTCCTCCATACGGATGACTCCAATATTATGATCCTGGCCGACGGTATGGGAAGTGGAGTAAAGGCAAACATACTGGCAACCATGACCTCTAAGATACTGGGCACCATGTTTTTAAACGGTGCAACCCTGGAAGAGTGTGTGGAGACCATTGTAGAGACACTTCCTGTCTGTCAGGTGAGACAGATTGCATATTCTACCTTCAGTATTCTTCAGGTATTCCACAATGGAGATGCCTATCTGGTGGAGTTTGATAACCCAGGCTGTATCTTTATCAGGGACGGGAGTCTGGTTCCCATTCCACACAGCATGCGGGTGATACGGGATAAGAAAATTAATGAATACCGGTTCCGTGTAAAAAAAGGAGATGCTTTGATTCTGCTTAGTGACGGAACCATTCATGCAGGTGTGGGGCAGCTTTTGAATTTTGGCTGGCTCTGGGAAGATGTGGCTGCTTATGCGGTAAAACAGTACCGTATGACCATATCAGCTGTTCGTCTGGCCAATGCGTTATGCAGAGCGTGTGATGAACTCTACCAGTACCGGCCCGGAGATGATACAACCGTTGCTGTTATGCGGATAATCGACAGCAAGCCGGTTCATTTAATGACAGGGCCGCCAAAGGACCCGGAAGATGATGTTTGTATGGTAACGGATTTCTTATCCGGAGATGATTCCACCAAGAGGATTGTCTGCGGAGGAACCAGTGCCAATATTGTTTCCAGGACCATGGATAAGAAACTGACGGTATCCCTTGAGTATTACGATCCGGATTTACCGCCTGTGGCTTACATCGACGGCATTGAACTGGTTACAGAAGGGGTATTGACTTTAAACAGGGTTTTAAAACTCTTAAAGCGGTATGTTAAAAATGAATCAGTAACGGAGGAATTTTTCCTGGAACTGGATAAACCAAACGGCGCATCCATGGTAGCAAAGATGATTATTGAGGACTGTACGGAATTAAAGCTGTATGTGGGGAAAGCAATTAACAGCGCTTACCAGAATCCGGGGCTTCCCTTTGATTTGGGAATCCGGCAAAATCTTGTGGAGCAGCTGAAGCATGCGGTGGAAGAGATGGGGAAGACGGTTACAGTTGCTTATTATTAATAGAGAATATTCACACAGCCACGTTTTGTGGAAGCTTCAAGGAGGAACGATATGGTAACGAATGATGCAACATTACTTCGCATCAAGCATCAGGTTTTAAATGAAGTAGCGAAGCTTGCCTGGGAAGGTACATTGGAACAGAAAAGGGATGAGATTCCCTATCATATGATTCAGGGGCCAAAGGCACAGTTTCGGTGCTGTATTTACAGGGAGAGGGAAATTATCAGAGAGAGAGTCAGGCTGGCGGAGGGGTTCTGTCCCAGTGGCAGAGACACCAAAAATGTAGTGCAGGTAATTAATTCTGCCTGCGAGGGATGCCCCATTGCCAGATATGTAGTAACAGATAACTGCCAGCTCTGTATGGGTAAGGCCTGCCAGAATTCCTGTAATTTCGGAGCCATTTCCATGAGTCATGACCGGGCCCATATCGATCCTGACAAATGTAAGGAATGCGGAAAATGTTCTCAGGCATGTCCTTATAATGCTATTGCAGATTTAACACGCCCCTGTAAAAGAAGTTGTCCGGTAGATGCAATTACCATGGATGATAACGGAATCGTTGTAATCGATGAAAGCAAATGCATTCAGTGCGGAGCGTGCATTCACAGCTGTCCATTTGGTGCAATTGGATCAAAAACCTTCATGGTAGACGTAATCAATCTGATTAAGGCCGGGAAAAAAGTAGTGGCTATGGTCGCGCCTGCAACAGAGGGGCAGTATGGACCGGATATCACCATGGCAAGCTGGAGAACGGCCCTTAAGAAAATTGGATTTGAAGATATGGTTGAAGTTGCCCTTGGGGGAGACTTAACAGCTGCTGCAGAAGCTGCGGAATGGGCAGAGGCTTATAAGGAAGGGAAGAAGATGACCACTTCCTGTTGTCCTGCATTTGTAAATATGATTAAGCAGCATTATCCCATGCTTTTGGAGAATATGTCCACTACGGTATCACCCATGTGCGCAGTATCCCGAATGCTGAAGGAGAAAGATCCGGAAACCATAGCTGTATTTATCGGACCTTGTATTGCCAAGAAAAGTGAAGCTCTGGATCTAAATGTGAAGGGAAATGCGGATTACGTGTTGACCCTTGGAGAGGCTCATGCCATGATGGTGGCCAGGGGAATAGAACTGGAGCCGGAGGAAAATACATATCAGGCAGGTTCCATTTTTGGAAAGCGGTTTGGTAATGGAGGCGGAGTTACCGCTGCAGTGTTAGAATGTCTCAAAGAATCAGGAGAAAATACGGATATTGAGGTCATGAAATGCAACGGTGCTGCGGAATGCAAGAAAGCGCTGATGCTTTTAAAGGTTGGAAAGCTTCCAGCAGACTTTGTGGAAGGGATGGCCTGTATGGGCGGCTGTGTAGGGGGTCCAAGCAAGCATAAGAGTGAGGGAGAGGCTAAAAAGGCAAGGGATTTACTCCTTGGCAGGGCCGATTCCAGAATGGTGCACGAGAATCTGAAAAATCAGGGTCTCGAGGCTGTTATGATGCATAGAAACAATTAAATAAGATAAAGTAACAGATATAAGAGTCCCTGCCAGATTATAATCCGGCAGGGACTCTTTTAATACAGAATCTGCTTACATTCCGGCAAACTGATTCTTTATTTTGGATATTTTTTGCTGTTCTGCCTGTTCTGTGGTATACCATCCCTTTGCGGACATCTTTTTATAGATATCATCCTGCATGCACAGTGTATCATTTAACGCATTGTCAAATGCCTGGTGTACATTCATGGTAGGGGATTCAATAGTTCCGTGCATATATAAATCACAGGCACCCTTTGTGACGTTGAGTAAGTTTTCCATAATACACTTATCGTCCATCTTGCTTCCTCCTTACACTAATTTATAGATGTTATCGAAAATCTGCTGGTGCTTTTGCTGCAGCTGCTGTGCGCAGGCTTTTAATTCAGGATCCTGTAAATTTTGTGCAGCATCCTGGCACTGGGTTTTTAAGAAATTTTCATGTCCGAGAGCGTCTTCAATATAATTTAATTCTTTTGGGCTCATGTCTCATCACCTCCAGTCATAGTATGGAGAATTTAAGACGATCCATTCATTTTTCATTTCATTTCCTTTTTATGACAAAAAAACTCCTTCTGACCAGGCAGAAGGAGTTTAAAATTTAACTAATTATTATTAATTGATCTTTTTACGTAGCTGGTGTGAAGCAGGTGATGTGCTTTTTCACTTCCAGGTTCGCCAAGATAGGTAGCATAGAGTTCCTTGATTGCAGGGTTCTCATGAGATTTACGAATTGGTGCAGCTGCATCGGTGTCGTAGAGAACTTTTGCACGCAGTGTGCGGATATCTGTGGTGTTACGCACATATCCTGGCTGCTGAGGCTGACCGCCGCCGTTTACACAACCGCCAGGGCAACCCATGATCTCGATGAAGTGGTAATCAGCTTCACCGGATTTAACCTTGTTTAAAAGGTCTCTTGCATTGCCAAGACCGGAAGCAACAGCAACTTTTACATCCATATCGCCAACATGATAGGTGGCTTCCTTGATCCCTTCTGTACCGCGGACATCAGTGAAATCCAGCTTCTTAAGTTCCTCACCGGTTAATGTCTCTACAGCAGTACGAAGAGCAGCTTCCATAACGCCGCCGGTAGCACCGAAGATCACGCCTGCACCGGAATAAATTCCCAGAGGAACATCAAGCTCTTCGTCAGGAAGATTGTTAAAACGAATACCCGCCTGTTTGATCATTCTGGCCAATTCTCTGGTAGTTAAGGAATAGTCTACATCTGCAACGCCATTGGCATCCTGATCTTCTCTGCCGATCTCAAATTTCTTTGCAGTACATGGCATAATGCTGACAGAAACGATATCTTCCGGCTTGATGCCCATCTTTTCTGCATAGTAGGATTTGGCAATCGCACCGAACATCTGCTGCGGAGATTTACAGGAAGATAAGTTCTCTGTCATATCAGGGAAGTAGTGTTCGCAGTATTTAACCCAGCCTGGAGAGCAGGAAGTAATCATAGGAAGAACGCCTCCGTGCTGTACACGCTCGATGAACTCATGAGCTTCTTCCATAATGGTTAAATCTGCACTGAAGTTGGTATCAAATACTTTATCAAAACCAAGTCTTCTGAGAGCAGCAGCCATCTTACCTTCCACATTGGTTCCAATTGGGTAATCGAATTCTTCGCCGAGAGCAGCACGTACAGAAGGTGCAGTCTGAACGATGACATGCTTAGTGGGGTCTGCAATAGCAGCAGTTACTTCTTCAATACTGGATTTTTCGTAAAGAGCACCTGTAGGGCATACTGCGATACACTGTCCGCAGGAAACACAGCTGGTTTCTCCCAGTCCCATATCAAAGGCAGAACCGATAAATGTGGCAAATCCACGATCATTTGGTCCGATTACACCAATTCCCTGTACTTTCTCACAAACTGCAGTACAACGGCGGCAGAGAATACATTTGCTGTTGTCTCTGACCATGTGAGCGGCACTCTCGTCCAGAATGGAAGGAGTCTTGTCACCGTCAAAGTAGTCATCTGCATCCACGCCCAGTTCCTTACATAAAGTCTGCAGTTCACAGCTTCCGCTGCGTACGCAGGATAAGCAGGATCGGTCATGGTTGGAAAGAATCAGCTGAAGTGTTTTCTTTCTGTATTCACGAAGGCTTGGAGTATTGGTCTTTACCTCTAAGCCCGGATTGATTGGGTATACGCAGGAAGCAGCAAGTCTGCCTCCGTTGATCTCAACGGTACAGAGTCTGCAGGCTGCAATCTCATTGGTATCTTTTAAAAAGCATAAAGTCGGTATCTCAACCTGGGCAAGTCTGGCAGCTTCCAAAATGGTGGAGCCTGCCGGAGCGCTTACGTCCATGCCATTGATTTTTATAGTAATATTCTCCATGATACAATCTCCCTCCATTATTTTTTATAGACAGCGCCGAATTTACATTTCTCCATACAAACGCCGCACTTGATACATTTCTCAGGATCAATCACATGCAGGTTCTTTACGGAGCCGGTAATGGCGTTAGCAGGACAGTTTCTTGCACAAAGTGTACAGCCCTTGCACTTGTCAGCATCGATGTAGTAGGAAAGAAGTGCCTTACATACACCAGCCGGACATTTCTTGTCATAAATATGGGCATCGTATTCGTCACGGAAGTACTTTAAGGTAGAAAGCACCGGGTTTGGAGCTGTCTGTCCAAGTCCGCATGCAGAATTGGCCTTAACGTAATAGCACAGCTCTTCCAGACGGTCTATATCTTCCGGTTTTGCCTGTCCTTTTGTCACCTTGTCAAGTATCTCAAGCATACGCTTGGTACCGATCCGGCATGGAGTACATTTACCGCAGGATTCCTCAACTGTAAACTCTAAGAAGAATTTCGCGATATCAACCATACAGTCGGTCTCATCCATTACGATCAGACCACCAGAACCCATCATGGAGCCGATTGATAAAAGGTTATCGTAATCAATTGGAATATCGTAGTGCTCGGTAGGAATACAGCCGCCGGAAGGTCCGCCGGTCTGGGCAGCTTTAAATTTCTTTCCGTTAGGAATGCCGCCGCCGATTTCCTCGATGATTTCACGCAGTGTGGTACCCATTGGAACTTCTACCAGACCGGTGTTGTGAATCTTGCCGCCTAAAGCGAATACTTTTGTTCCCTTGGATTTCTCTGTACCCATGGATGCAAACCATTCTGAGCCGTTTAAGATGATCTGTGGGATATTTGCATAAGTTTCAACATTGTTTAAGATGGTTGGTTTGCCGAACAAACCTTTCTGAGCCGGGAACGGAGGTCTTGGTCTTGGTTCACCACGGTTACCTTCGATGGATACCATCAGTGCAGTTTCCTCGCCGCATACGAATGCACCTGCACCCAGACGGAGATCAATATCAAAGGAAAAGCCTGTTCCGAAGATATCATCACCTAAAAGTTCCATCTCTCTGGCCTGTGCAATGGCGATTTTAAGACGATCAACAGCGATTGGGTACTCGGCACGAACGTAGATAAAGCCCTGGGATGCGCCGATTGCATAACCTGCAATAGTCATGGCTTCCAGTAATGCATGAGGATCTCCCTCTAGTACGGAACGATCCATGAATGCGCCTGGGTCACCTTCGTCTGCGTTACAGCATACGTACTTCTGGTCTGCATCATTCTGCTTTGCCAGTTTCCACTTCATTCCGGTAGGGAAGCCAGCGCCGCCGCGTCCTCTTAATCCGCTGTCTAAAAGAGTCTGGATTACGTCATCAGGAGTCATCTCGGTAAGAACCTTACCAAGTGCCTGATATCCGCCGGTACCGATGTATTCTTCGATTTCTTCCGGATTAATAACACCGCAGTTTCTTAAAGCAATTCTGTGCTGCTTTTTGTAAAAATCGGTATCACTTAAGGCTTTGATTCCGTTAGGAGTTACTGTTTCGTTATAAAGGAGACGTTCAACCGGACGTCCCTTTAATAAGTGTTCACTAACAATTTCCGGAATGTCCTCTTCTTTTACCATTGCATAAAAAGTTGCATCTGGGTAGATAATCATAATGGGTCCCAGAGCACAAAGGCCATGACAACCTGTCTGTACTACGGATACTTCTTCAGAAAGACCCTGATTTCCTAATTCATCTCTTAATTTAACCATAATCTGCTGGCTTCCGGAGGAAGTACATCCGGTACCGCCGCAAACCAATACATGTGAACGATACATCCTGATTCCTCCTTATTTAATATCCGCAGATGATAATGTGTAGTTTTGAACAACGTGTCCGCCAATAAGATGCTCTTTATAAACTTCCGCTGCCTTCTCCGCTGTCATTTTTATGTAGGTTACTTTTTCCTTACCAGGTTCTAAAATTTCTACAATAGGCTCGTACTGACATAATCCGATACAGCCTGTCTGGGTAACAGAAAAACGATCTGTCATGTGGTTCTCCTGAACCAGATCTGACAATGTATTAAGAACAGGTCTTGCTCCGCTTGCAATTCCGCATGTTGCCATACCAACTAAGATACGGGTACGTGAGTGATCTTCTCCGCGCATGCTGACCTGACTCTGCATCTTCTCCCGAATTGCTTTTAATTCTTCAAGAGTCTTCATGTTTATCCTCCAATTCTGACGGGTCTAAATGACCGCGCCTCCATCAGTCTCCAATTTGTTTTCAAATAAATATTCCTTTATGTAAGCGGCTACCTCAGGTGAGTCAAATGGAATCTCACCGAGAATCTCCCGAAAGAGTCTTGTATCCAGCTCAAAGGACGCTTCGTTATAACGATAGATATAGAGAAAATCTGTATCCGGATGGCAGGTGATCAGTGTCTCAATGGTACTGTTCATGTCACCTAAGGGCATTCGGTCTATGTGGGAGAGTCCGAACACAGCAGTTGTCTTCGTTCCGATACCCGGTTTCGATTCGATGGAGAAACTCCCTCCCGTGGATTCCGCTGCATATTTGAAAAACGGAATACCAAGACCGACCTTTCTGGTCTGGCGGGTGGTAAAAAACGGGTCTGTTACATTCTCTAACTGTTCTTTTGTCATTCCGCAGCCGTCGTCAGAAAGCTGGACGGTCAATTCATCTGTAGAGGTATTCACAGAAACAAGAATGGTAACCAGGCTGGCGCCTGCCCGTGTGGAGTTCTCTGCCACATCCAAAATATTTAAAGAAATCTCTGTCATCATAAGCGTATGTAATTATTCGTATTTGGCTAAAATACCTGGAACATCATCGACTGTCAGTCTTCCGTAAACTTCTCCGTTCACCATCATGACAGGAGCCAGACCGCAGGCGCCTACGCAGCGGCAGGAGTCTAAAGAAAACTTTCCATCCGGAGTGCATTCTCCGTTGGTGATGCCAAGAATTTTCTCGATTTTATGGAAAATGTCACCGGAGCCTTTTACGTAGCAAGCGGTTCCAAGACAGACAGATACCTGATATTTGCCCTTAGGCTGAAGTGCAAACTGGGCATAAAAAGTTGCAACACCATAAATCTTTTCAAGGGGAATACCCGTTTCATCAGAAATTATAGTCTGAACTTCAATTGGAAGATAACCATAGATATCCTGTGCCTTCTGCATGATAGGCATAAGAGATCCTTTTGTATCTTTGAGCTGGGAAATCATTTCTTTCAAAGCAACTTCCTGCTCTTTTGTCCCGTTAAACTGGACGCCTTGTTTTTTACAAGTCATTTGATAACCTCCTTCAATGTTGCTTATGCAATGTAACTGATATTTTATCATGTTATTGAGAAAAAATCTATAGTTTTAATCAAGATTCGACAAAAAAATAACAAACATTACGTGGGAAATTTATACACTTGAGGCACTATTTATGATATAATTATCAATAATGCCTTGAATTGTGTGAATAGCGTGAATGGATGGAGGAAAAGGGCCATATGACAGTCGAAGATATCAGGAAAATACTGGGTGCAAAAGTGCTGGTGGGAGAGGAGCATCTGTCTGAGGAGGTGAAAAGTGCCTGCGGTTCTGACATGATGAGTGATGTGCTTGCTTATTCAAAGGATCATTCTGTACTGCTCACAGGACTATGTAACCCCCAGGTGGTTCGGACTGCTGAAATGCTTGATATTGTGTGCATCGTGTTTGTAAGAGGGAAAAAGCCGGATGAAGCCATGCTCCAGATGGCGGCTGAGAGGGGGATTATTCTCCTGTCCACCGGGCACCGCATGTTTTCTGCCTGCGGAATACTCTATGAGGCAGGACTACACGGAGGTGCGATTTAATTATGGATGTGATTACGTTTCATTATACGATTTCCCCGGATGATTTTACAAGAGCGGGAGAGGCAAGCAGTGATGTAAAGAGCAAATTGAAAAAAATGGGTGTTACACCGGAAGCCGTTCGCAAGGTTGCCATTGCCATGTATGAGGGAGAGATCAATATGGTAATACATGCCAAAGGCGGAGAGATCATGGTACATATATCAACAGAACGGATTGAGATGGTTTTAGAAGATGTTGGTCCCGGCATTCCGGATATTGATCTTGCCATGCAGGCCGGATATTCCACTGCTCCGGATGCGGTGCGCTCCCTTGGTTTCGGTGCGGGAATGGGACTGCCCAATATGAAAAAGTATTCCGATGAGATGGAGATACATACGGTGATTGGAGAAGGAACCACCATTCGAATGGTGGTAAATCTGTAGCCGCAAAAATATGGATTGCTAAAAGAGGTGAGCCATTGGATAAATTTTATCATTCTGTAAGACTTGATGAGGATCTCTGTATGGGCTGCATTAACTGCATTAAGCGCTGCCCCACTCAGGCGATCAGGGTCAGAAATAAAAAAGCACAGATTAACAGTAAATTCTGTATCGACTGCGGTGAGTGCATTCGTGTATGCCCCCATCATGCCAAACATGCCATTTACGATACCATGGAGGACTTAAAGCAGTTTGAATACACGGTTGCCCTGCCGGCACCTTCCTTGTACAGCCAGTTTAATAACTTGGATGATGTGAACATTGTGCTGGGTGCACTGCTGCTTATGGGATTTGATGATGTATTTGAAGTGAGCGCGGCTGCGGAACTGGTCAGTGAGGCAACCAGGGGGTATTTAAGCAAGAATCCGGATAAGCTTCCGGTTATCAGTACAGCCTGCCCTTCAGTAGTACGGCTCATCCGCGTTCGTTTTCCTAATTTAATTCCTAATCTACTGCCGCTTAATCCGCCGGTTGAGGTGGCTGCCATACTTGCAGTGAGAAGAGCGATGGAAAAGACGGGACTGCCCAGGGAGAAGATTGGGATCATATTTATTTCGCCATGTCCGTCAAAGGTGACTTATGCCCGTGCTCCCCTGGGAACAGATCACAGTGAAGTGGATAAAGTCCTTGCTATTAAGGATGTCTATCCACGGCTTCTTTCCTGCATGAAAGCGGTGGGAGAAGAGCCGCCGGAGATCGGAACGTCGGGGAAAATCGGTGTCAGCTGGGGAAGAAGCGGAGGAGAAGCAAGCGGTCTCTTTACAGAGGATTATCTTGCTGCAGACGGGATTGAGAATGTTATACGGGTTCTGGAGGATATGGAAGACCAGAAATTTACGAATTTAAAATTCGTGGAGTTAAATGCGTGTAACGGGGGCTGCGTCGGAGGGGTTCTTACTGTTGAAAATCCTTATGTAGCGGAGGTAAAGTTAAAGCGTCTGCGCAAATATATGCCTGTGGCAAGAAGCCATATGGAATCAGAAGGGGAAGAACTTGTGAGATGGACCAGCATGGTCCAGTATGAGCCGGTATTTCACCTGGGTGACACCATGATGGAAAGCTTTGCAAGGCTGAATCAGGTAGAGCGGCTTTTGAAGAAATTTCCGGGACTGGACTGCGGTTCCTGCGGTGCTCCCACCTGTAAGGCACTGGCAGAAGATATTGTCAGAGGGGAAGCCGCGGAGTCGGATTGCATCTATTTCCTCCGGGATAATGTCCATAAGCTGACAAAGGAGGTTGCCAGACTGGCAGCTGATATTGAGGAGGGAGATGGAGACAGCTACAGTAAATTTAGAGCCATGACCTCCTATATAGTAAGGATTTCTGATGAAATGAACCAGCTTGACAGGAAAGAGGGGAGAAATCAAGATGACGATAAGGGAACTGATTGATACTGGAGAATTTGAGACGATTCATGTAGGTGAGAGAACGGACAGAAGCATTACAAAGCCATTTTGCTGTGATTTATTAAGCATTGCCATGGGCAAAGCACCTGAGGGCTGTGCATGGGTGACTGTTATGGGAAATATGAACACCCTTGCTGTTGCGTCTTTAACGGATGCCGCCTGTGTGATTCTTGCAGAGGGGGTGGCACCTGACGAGGCCGCAAAACAAAAGGCAATCGAACAGAATATTACAGTAATGAAGACCGGGCTTCCTATTTTTGAAGCAGCTCTGCTGATTGAAAAAAGGCTTTCCCATGAAGACGCTTGAATATGACCTCCATATTCATTCCTGCTTATCCCCCTGCGGCGATGACGATATGACACCTGGTAATATTGTAGGGATGGCAGCGTTAAAAGGACTTGAAGTGATTGCGGTGACAGACCACAATTCCTGCAAGAACTGTCCCGCTGTTTTACATTTTGCAGAGGAATTCGGGATTCTTGCAATTCCTGGTATGGAGCTTTGTACGTCGGAGGAGGTCCATGCGGTGTGTCTCTTCCCTACGCTGTCAAAAGCAATGGAATTCGATGGATATGTGGAGAAGAAACTGATCCCCTTTCCAAATAATGTGGAAATTTTTGGGAATCAGTTTATATATAATAAGGAAGATGAAGCAGCGGGGACGTTTGACAATCTACTGATTAACTCCACGGAGATATCCTTTGACGGACTTTGGGATCTGGTTAGATCCTTTGCCGGTGTTATGTTTCCCGCTCATTTGGACAAAAACGCCAACAGCCTGTTGTCAAACCTGGGTTTCGTTCCGCCTGACAGCCGTTTTATGGCGGCAGAAGTGAGGAATCTAAACAGTCTTCCTGAACTGGTCAGGCAAAATCCATATCTTGAGGGCTGCGTGATCCTCCAAAATTCAGACGCTCATCAGCTGGGGGATATCAAAGAACCGGGTCAGCCTCTGGAAGTAGAAGAAAAAAGTGTGGAAGGAGTAATTGCCGCCCTTTTAAAGGGAAGATTTGTATGAATATGAGGGACTGATGCTGCAGTCGTTCCTATTCCTGTATGGATGAAAAAGAGAAGGCTCCGGAATACAGAGAACAAACTGTATTTTGGGGCTTTTTTTGCTTTTTACTTTCCATTTTCCTTTCATTCCTGTATAGTAGAGATTAGTAACAGGGAAAGGAATGATGTTTCATGAAGAAATTTTTACAACTGGGTCTGGGTGTGACAGCCCTTGCCCTTATAACAGCTTTCGTGCCCGCTTCTCCGTTTCCGTCCATGGCGTATGAAACGGCGGCAGCTGCAGAAGAGACAACGCAGGTACGAGGCGGCTGGATAGATGAAAACCTGGGGCCGGGAGTTGCCAGATGGGTAGATGAAAGCGGAAACGTTTCTACAAAGCCAGGAAAGCAGGAAGAGACACAGACAGAGACAGCGACGCAGTCACAGGCGGAGACAGAAAGTCAAAGTACAGGAGAGACAGCAGGGCAGCAGGAATCATCAGAAACGGAAGCACAACCTGCTGGAAGAGTGATTGATCCTTCCAAACCAATGATTGCACTGACCTTTGATGATGGTCCTTACGCTCCGGTCGGAAATCAGATTATGGATAGTCTGGCACAGTATGGCGGAAAAGCGACTTTTTTCGTGGTAGGAAACCGGGCGGCCTATTATCCTGATGAATTAAAGCGTATGGCTGCAGAAGGGCATGAGATTGGTAATCATACATATGAGCATAAGTATTTAAACAAGTTAAATGCCCAGCAGATTCAAAGCCAGATTAACCGCTGTAATGATGCAGTACAAGCTGTCTGCGGTGTAAGACCTGTATTAGTCAGACTGCCGGGAGGGAATAAAAACAGCACAGTTCTTCAGAATGTTCATGCGCCTATGATTATGTGGAGTATTGATACGCTGGACTGGAAGACCAGGAACACGGCTAAATCCGTACAGACAGTGATGAGCCGGGTGAAAGATGGGGATATTGTGCTGATGCATGAACTCTATCCTCAAAGCGGAGCTGCCGCAGTTGAGATTATCCGCAGATTATCCGAGCAGGGATATCAGCTGGTTACCGTAAGCGAGCTGGCAAGCTATCGGGGCGGAGTGGTATCCGGCGGGGTTTATTCACAGTTTTATCGATAAGAATAAAAAGAGGAAAACTGTACCCTAATAGTAATACACAGAAAACCAATCTGTGTTAAGCTATTAGGGTATTTTTAATAATATGGAGAAGGTGAACCCATGATACTGAGAATAAAAGACATATTAGAAAAATTAGATGAAACAATCATTATAAAGTCAGTTTTATGCGAAGAAAATCTGACCATACGGGGAGTAAAACTATTAACGGACCATATAGCGGTTTTTGATGATCATATACTCTATATTGGCCGGTATTCTGATAGTTCCAAACGTTTCTATAATTCCAATAGTTCCGGCAACAATTTTCCTGTGAATGTTCTTTTGCTTGAATGTCCGTCTGACCTGGATATTTCTCAAATGGTAAATGAAGACTGTCACTCCAATATGATTTATATACAGCCGGGAATCACCACGGAGGAACTGCTGAATGATGTTACGGATATACTTGTGGACCAGTATTCGTTAATTGAACGGCCAGCTGCACTTTTTAACACCATTATACAGGGCAGAGGGCTTCCCTATATTATAGATATAGCCAGTGAGTTATTAGGAAATCCCGTAATGCTGGGAGATAATAATCACCGCTTATTAGCAGCATCTGATTTTAAGGAAGTAGATGATCTGCCATGGATGGAATACAGGAATATTGGATTTACAACCTATGAGTATACACAGAAATATAATTTTAAACAGTGGATAGAAAAAACAGTACAAAACAAAAAAGCAGTGATTGGAAGTCTTGGAGAAGGTTACAAATACCGGAGAATATTTTGCGCGATCCGATTGGAACGGCGTATTGTGGGCCATTTTGCTGTTCTTGAATACAACAGGCTTTTTACAGAGAAAGATTTGGAGATAACGGAATTCATATGTGATGTAATAGCAAATGAGATTAAAAACAATCAATCCTCAGGTTTTCAGTATGACTGGCTGGCAAACCGTTTTATTACGGATCTGATACAGGGAAGTCTTACGGAACCGGAATTAATTACAGACAGAGCAAAGAGACTGCAGTGGAAACTGCCGGAGAAAAAATATCTTATTATTATAAAATACAATCATTATTCAGAAACATTCAGCTTAATCTCTTTTATAAGAGAATCAAAACTTTTTAAAGGTTCCCATGGGGAATTAATGTTTCATGATAATCATTTAATATTTATTACAGGCTGCAGTCAGTCCCAATACTTAACCAATGAAGACATTCAGCCTATTACTGATTATTTAAAGCAGATGCACATGAGTGCCGGTGTCAGTCAGAGTTTTGGTGAAATATTGGAGATACCCGAGGCATATGAGCAGGCATTGGCAGCGATCCGGTTAGGCAAAAAGGAAGCAGCTGAGTTAGGTATCTATCGATATGAAGATTATGGAATTTATGATATGCTGGACCGGATAAAAGAACAAAAGGATTTAATCCATTATTGTCATCCGGATATTATAAGATTAAAAGAATACGATGAGAACCATAAAACGGATTATTTGAAAAGTTTATATACGTACATTATAAATATGGGGAATCTGGTGGCTTCAGCCGACGATCTGTTTATTCACAGAAATACGATGAATTACCGTTTGTCTAAAATACAAGAACTGATATCCGTGGATATTTATAACCGGGATTGTTACATGACGCTATATTTTTCGTATAAAATTTTAGAATATATCAGTAAATGAGAGAAAAATTCATTTGTGCAGAAATGTCATTGTTTCTGATATTTTTCTAAATAAATGCACGATGCATAAAAGTCCGTAAGTATGTTACCATAATTATGTTAATATTTTATCAAAAACATACTTACGGAGGCGGCATATGAATTACGAGATTTTAAACACACCATTCTCAATCGGAAATATGATTGTAAAGAATCGTATTGCCATGGCACCAATGGGACTTAACTCAGGCCATATTGACGGAACAATTGCTGATGATGAAATTGATTATTTTGAAGAGCGGGCAAAAGGGGGAACCGGACTGATCATTATGGGCTGCCAATTCTTAACGCAGGAACTGGCTCAGGGCTCCATGGAAGGATATCTGGATAATACCTATGTGATTCCTCAGTTAACCACATTGGTGGAAGCAGTTCACCGCTATGGAACGAAGATTTGTGCACAGCTTAGCTGCGGTACAGGAAAAAACGCATTTCCCAATATGTTAAATGGGAAGGCGCCTGTTTCTTCTTCAGCAATTCCTTCCATGTTTGATCCGAATTTAATGTGCCGCGAATTAACGGTTGAAGAAATCAAGACAATTATGAAGCAATTTTCATATTCTGCAAAAGTACTGAAGGATGCTGGTTTTGATGCCATTGAAATTCACGGGCATGCAGGATATTTAATTGACCAGTTTATGTCAGAAATCTGGAATAAAAGAACAGATGAGTATGGTGGAACACCGGAAAACCGTATGCGATTTGCCGTTGAAATTGTTCAATCCATACGGGAAGCAGTGGGACCCGATATGCCTATCCTGTTTCGAATGGCAGTAAAGCATAATTTTGAAGGCGGACGTACTTTTGAAGAAACCATTCCCCTTATGCAGGAACTGGAAAAAGCAGGAGTCGATGCATTGGATATTGACAGCGGAAGCTATGAAAATATTGATTATATATTCCCACCTGCTTATCTGGGTGATGCCTGCATGGCAGATGTCTGCGAGGTTGCACGTAAGGCGGTTAAAATTCCACTGCTGAATGCCGGTAACCATACTCCGGAAACAGCTGTTCAGTTAATTGAAAGCGGAAATGCTGATTTTGTATTAATGGGAAGACCTTTAATCGCGGAACCGGAGATGGCAAATAAAATCTTAACTGACCGCCGTGATGAAGTTCGGCCATGTATTCGCTGCAACGATGACTGCATCGGAAGAATTCTGACCAGACTGACGAAAATCAGCTGTTCCGTCAATCCAGCCACTGGATTCGAAAAACGCTTTAAACTTGAAAAAGCGGATAAACAGCAGAATGTAGTCGTAATCGGAGGAGGTCCTGGCGGAATGGAAGCGGCCAGAACAGCGGCGCTCATGGGCCATAAGGTTGACTTGTTTGAAAAAGAGAGTGATTTAGGGGGGCAGTTACGCAGTGCAGCAACTCCGCCATTTAAGAGCCAGCTGCGGGAACTGATTACCTGGTATAAGCGTCAGTTGGAATTAACCGGAGTTGCGGTTCATGTGAATACGGAAATAGGAGAAGATGATCCGGTGTTTGAGAAGGCGGATGCGATCATCGTTGCTACCGGAGCAATTCCTATGATGCCCCCGATTAAGGGAATTGAACGTGCAATTAATGTTTTGGAAGCACATCTGGATGAGAACAAGCTGAAAGGTGAAAAAATCATTTATTGCGGCGGCGGTCTGTCCTCCTGTGACAGTGCCTTGGAATCAGCATTAAAAGGGAAAAAGGTAGCCATCATTGAAATGCTTGATGAAGTGGCAGCTGGAGATCACATGATTAACAAAGCATCCTTAATACCAATGCTTTTAGAAAACAAAGTGGAACTTTATACAGGACATAAGGTGCTTGAAATAACGGCTGAAGGTGTCCGAGCCATGGAAAAAGATGGAAAAGAGGTTTTTCTTGAAGGAAACACAGTGGTTGCTTCCTTTGGAATGCTTCCTAACAATGAAACAGCGAAAGCCATTGATGCAAGATACCATAATAAGGTACGTCTGATCGGTGATTGCACGAAAGTAGGAAAAGTGGGCGGCGCTGTGAGAAGCGGTATGTATGCTGCAATGTCTTTAAGATAATGGAATACAGGGCAGGAATCCAGTAAGAGGATTAACCTGCCCTGTTTTTCAATGATTATTTCTCGTCACAAACCTGAAAAATATAAAATTTCAGGTAGTAAGAATTTTCGTCTCCGCTCCAGAGAATCGGGTGGTCTGCAGACTGGGTGCGGTATTCCACCTGACGCAGGCGTTTATGGGCGCTTACAGCCGCTTCTCTTATGGTTTTGGTAAACAACTCGGGGGTCATGAAATGAGAGCAGGAGCAGGTGGCTAAATAACCGCCATCCGTAACAAGCTTTAATCCCCGGATATTGATTTCCCGATAACCCTTCACTGCGTTTTTTACGGAGTTTCTGGACTTGGTAAATGCGGGAGGGTCGAGAATCACCACATCGAATTTTTCCCCGGATTTCTCAAGCTCGGGCAGAAGTTCAAAAACATCAGCACAGCGGAAGGAAACACGATCGGAAAGTCCGTTTAACTCTGCATTCTCCCTTGCCTGCTCAACTCCAAGTTCCGATGCATCGACTCCAATTACTTCTTTTGCACCTGCGATACCCGCATTTAAGGCAAAGGATCCGGTATGGGTGAAGCAGTCTAAAACCCGTTTGTCCCTGCATAAGCGTTTTATGGCAAGCCGGTTGTACTTCTGGTCCAGAAAGAATCCTGTTTTCTGACCATCTTCCACATCCACCATATATTTTACATCGTTCTCTGTAATCTCAACCTTAGTGTCAAATGGCTCTCCGATAAATCCCTTGAATCGTTCCATTCCTTCCTGAAGCCGTACCTTAGCATCGCTGCGTTCATAGATACCACGGATCTGAATTCCGTCTTCTGCAAGAATATGTTTCAGCTTTTCAAGAATCACAGGTTTTAAACGGTCAATGCCAAGTGCAAGGGATTCCACGACCAGAACATCAGAGAACTTGTCCACTACGATTCCCGGAAGAAAATCGGCTTCTCCGAAGATAATCCGGCAACTGCTGGTGTCTACGGTGGTTTTCCGGTATTCCCATGCGTTTCGTACCCGCATTTCAATGAAATCCTCATTGATCTCCACGTCCTTTTTCCGTGTCATCATGCGGACTGTGATTTTGGAGTTGGTATTAATAAAGCCCCTGCCCATGCAGTAGCCGTCAAAATCCTGGACAGTAATAATATCTCCGTTGGTATAATCTCCTGTTATAGTATCAATTTCGTTGTCAAAAATCCACATTCCTCCGGCTTTTAAAGACCGTCCTTCTCCCTTTTTAATTCTAACGATAGCTGTTTCCATAGTCTGATACTCCTTTGTTTTATGATTGATGCTGTTTCAGCCGTACAAGCAGCTGATATAAGGGCTTAAATAAAATAAGTGAAATAGTAAAATTCCCCATACCGTGGAGAATGTCAAATGGTATTCCGGCAGTCCACCAGACAAAGGCTGCATACAGGCCACCGGTCAGAAGTGTGGGCAGAGAGGAAAATAAACCAAACAGCATTCCAAAGGTTCCTGACAGAAGCGCGGCGGAGAATGGTGATGGGCAGTTTTTATTATAAAGAAGAAAAATGGCGGCTGGAATAATCGCCCACACATACAGGTATGAAAACCACCATATGCCAATTCCCCAGAATAATCCTTCCAATAGAACAAACACGTACAGGATAATCCATACGTGTCTGCCAAATACCAAAGTGTATAAAATTAAAAACAAAGAGACCAGTTCCACATTGGGCAGCCAGGATAAGCTTACCTGACTGATCAGTAACAGTGAACTTAAAAACCCATCAATTACCAGATTCTTTGTGGTAATGGGACGATATTGTTTCATGCCCCGCCGCCTTTACCATCAGAGAGGGTGTACTGAAAGGTGTAGTGTTCCCCGTCCTTAATCGCCTGCTGGCTGACGCCGTAATTGCATGGTTCTCCGTCACAAAGAAGAGCCCAGTAGGCACCGTCTTTTTTATAATCGGCCTGTTTGCCATTAATTTTAATCACCATCAGTCCCGATTCTTCTGTGGTGGTTCCTTCCAGAGTAAGACCAGGTATGCCGTTCACGGCCTCCAGTAAGAACTGAGCTTCCGTCTTTAGCTGATAGTGGTCTGTTGTCCCGTCCTTATATACTACATCTACGGTAATGTTCTTGGTTCCCGCCATGGGAACCGGCCTTGTCAGAGTATAGATGACTAACAGCAGTGCCAGGACTGCTATCGCGGTACAGCCTCCCAAAAAGGGAGAGAGCCTTTTGAATCGATTCATGTTATGCTGACTTCCTTTTTCATTATTCAAATAGCACAGATTAGTATAGCATAGAAGAGAGTACTGCCGCAAGGTGAGAATTTCCATCTTTTCTTAAAAACTTAAGTGATGTATAATGGATCAGTACTGTAGAAAAGAAGGTGGATAACGTATGGCTTTGAAAGAGCAGATATTAAATGAAATAAAGGAATGTGAGAAGCTGTTAATCGGAATCGGAGAGGAATGGAACGGCATTTTCGCTGGCGGGGAAGACAGCCTCTATGAAAAACTGGGCGGACTTATAAAAGACAAGGATTATTTTATCGTCACAACACTGACCAATGGAGAGTTGATGAAATCTGGTCTGGATCCCAAACGTATGGTGGCACCCTGTGGCAATGTCACCTGGAGACAGTGTTCCAAAGCATGTACAAAAGACATCTGGGAACCTGGAGAGATTCCTGATGATATCTGTCCTCATTGCAAAGAACCACTGACTGGAAATACCATTCAGGCGGAAACTTATATTGAAGAGGGGTATCTACCCCAGTGGAATGCCTATACCAGGTGGCTGGCAGGAACACTGAATAAAAAACTTGCGATTTTAGAGCTTGGTGTGGGATTTCAGACGCCGACTGTAATCCGGTGGCCTTTTGAGAAAACGGCGTCTGTAAATAACAAGGCATTTCTGTACCGCATTCATGGAAGTTTTGCACAGCTATCCGAAGGGCTGCAGGAAAAGGCAGAATCAATTCCTGTAAATTCCGTGGAATTCTTAGAAAGCATTTAGTCACGTTTTGCGTTGTGCAGGATCAGGGACTGTGTTAGAATATTGGAAAAAGGCGAAAAAGAGGTGGCTGCCATGATTGCGATTATTGACTATGATGCCGGAAACTTAAAAAGTGTGGAAAAGGCCCTTACTTCGTTAGGGGAGATACCTGTGGTGACCAGGGATAAGGAAACCATACTTGCAGCAGACAAAGTGATTTTACCAGGTGTGGGAGCATTTGGCGACGCCATGGATAAGCTTTGCCAGTATAACCTGCCAGATGTAATCCGGAAGGTAACTGAAAAAGGAACTCCTTTTCTGGGAATCTGCTTAGGGCAGCAGCTGTTATTTGAAAGCAGTGAGGAATGTGATGGGGTCAAAGGACTTTCTATTCTTCCGGGAAAAATTGTCAGATTTCCGGATCGGTCCGGGCTTAAGGTTCCCCATATGGGCTGGAACAGCCTGACTATCAGACCGGGCGCAAGACTTTTTAAAGGTCTGGATTCCGGTGCATATGTTTATTTTGTCCATTCATATTATTTAGAGGCAGACAGGGAATCGGATGTTGCCGCATCCTGTGAGTACGGTGTGGCTTTTGGGGCATCTGTGGAACGGGATAATGTATTTGCCTGCCAGTTCCACCCGGAAAAGAGCGGAGATACCGGTCTTAAGATACTGAAAAACTTCATTGAACTGACTTAAAGGAGGAACCGGATGCTTACAAAACGAATCATTCCATGTCTGGATGTGCACAACGCAAGAGTGGTAAAGGGTGTTAATTTCGTTAATTTACAGGATGCCGGAGATCCGGTGGAAATCGCAGCAGCCTATGACAAAGCAGGGGCAGATGAGCTGGTATTTCTAGATATTACGGCTTCTTCCGATAACCGGAATACAGTGGTTGATATGGTGCGCCGGGTTGCAGAAAAGGTCTTTATTCCATTTACGGTAGGCGGAGGAATCCGGACAGTAGAAGATTTTAAGATGCTTTTACGGGAAGGGGCGGATAAGATATCCATCAATTCCTCTGCGATCAATACCCCCAGACTGGTTTCTGATGCTGCTGATAAGTTTGGACGCCAGTGCGTGGTGGTTGCCATCGATGCAAGAAGACGGGCCGACGGAAGCGGCTGGAATGTTTTTAAGAACGGTGGAAGAATCGATACAGGACTGGATGCGGTAGAGTGGGCTATGAAAGCAGACAGTCTGGGAGCCGGAGAGATTCTGCTCACCAGCATGGACTGTGACGGTACAAAAGCTGGTTATGATGATGAACTGAACCGGATCATTGCAGAGTCTGTATCCGTTCCGGTTATTGCGTCGGGCGGAGCTGGAACCATGGAACATTTTCACAGTGCTCTTACAGAGGGCAAGGCAGATGCGGCTCTGGCAGCCTCTCTGTTTCATTACAAGGAACTGGAAATTATGGAGTTAAAACGGTACTTATCAGAGAAAGGAGTACCGGTTCGGATTTAAAGATGCAAAGGAGAAAAAATGGGAGCAATTGATAACGACTGGCTGGAACCCTTAAACGGAGAGTTTAAAAAGCCATATTACAGGGAACTTTATCAGAAGGTGAGGAAAGAGTACGAAACAACCCAGGTTTTTCCTGACCCCAATGACATATTCAATGCGTTTCAGTTTACCCCCCTATCCAAGGTTAAGGTGGTGATACTGGGGCAGGATCCTTATCACAACGTGGGTCAGGCTCATGGCCTGTGCTTTTCTGTGAAGCCTGATGTAGATATCCCACCGTCTCTGGTGAATATTTATCAGGAGCTGAGAGAAGATCTTGGTTGTGAGGTTCCTAACAACGGATACTTAAAAAAATGGGCAGATCAGGGAATTATGTTACTGAATACCGTACTGACTGTAAGAGCGCATGCAGCTAACTCTCATCAGGGAATTGGCTGGGAGACTTTTACGGATGCGGCTATTAAGATTTTAAATGAGCAGGATCGCCCTATGGTCTTTCTTTTATGGGGGCGTCCCGCACAGAATAAGAAGACAATGCTTACAAATCCCAAACACTTAATACTAGAAGCGCCACATCCCAGTCCTCTTTCCGCTTACAGAGGATTCTTTGGATGCAAACATTTCAGCAAAACCAACGCTTATCTGGAGGCAAATGGAATGACTCCGATTGACTGGCAGATAGAAAATATTTAAAACAGAGGAATTAAGATGAATATAATTGAGATATTAAAAGTTATCGTTCTTGGAATCGTGGAAGGATTTACAGAATGGCTGCCAATCAGCAGCACCGGTCATATGATTTTAGTAGATGAGATCATTCATTTAAACCAGCCGGACAGTTATAAAAACATGTTTCTGGTTGTGATTCAGCTGGGGGCGATTCTTGCAGTAGTCGTGCTGTATTTTGACAGGTTAAATCCATTTTCCCCAAGAAAAAAGGCAGCGCAGAAGAAGGCAACATTCGTTTTATGGAGCAAGATTATACTGGCATGTCTGCCCGCGGCTGTGATTGGAATTTTGGTGGATGATATCCTGGATAAATATTTAATGAACGGCTATGTAGTAGCAGCGACTTTAATTATATACGGTGTTCTCTTTCTTGTGATTGAGAACCGGAACCAGTACAGGAGCTTTGAAGTGCAGAAGGTGGGAGAGATTTCTTACCAGACAGCTCTTTATATTGGTCTGTTCCAGCTGCTTTCCTTAATTCCCGGTACTTCCCGTTCCGGATCCACCATACTGGGTGCCATGATTTTAGGCTGTTCCAGGGCGGCATCAGCGGAATTTTCATTCTTTCTTGGGATCCCGGTAATGTTCGGAGCAAGCCTTTTAAAGATTGTGAAATTCGGTTTTAATTTTTCAGGAGCCCAGGTTTTCTATTTGATTTTGGGTATGGTAGTGGCATTTGCTGTTTCTGTTTATGCGATTAAGTTTCTTATGGGATATATCAGACAGCATGATTTTAAATTTTTCGGATATTACAGAATTGTCCTTGGGGCAATTGTACTTTTGTATTTTGGTGTAACCGCATTCCTCGGTTAAAGGAACCATGAAAAAGAGAGCTGTCCGCCGGCCAATCGCCGCGGTCAACTCTCTTTTGTATTGTGGATCATATGGGTTCCTTTCCGACGGCTACGGTCTAAACAGCATTCCGATCCGTCCTTCAGCAGCTAGTTCATCTTCGCCGTCGAAGTTAAATAATAAATTCCGATTCTGTGTAACCAGTCCCATCTTCATTTCATCGTAGTCTTTAACGTTAACTCTGGTCAAACCGTAATCAATATAGATATCGCACATAAATGCATTAGCCGTATTGATCAGGAGTGCCAGCGGTATGGGAATGGTACGCAGCTGGATATCGACATTCATCGTCCGCATATCCGTACCTCCTTCTCTTTAGCACCGGACACACCGGTGTGGGCTTATGAAACGTTACGTATAGGGGTAACTCTGGTAATTTCATTTTACTCAATTCTATTTGAAATTACAAGAGTGAAAATAAAAAAGGATATGCTTGTGATGTAAGTTTACCTGATAGATTGTGATATGTTCTTATTATATAGATAAAATATCCTGACATTGACATTAAACAATGGCAGGGTATTTTTTTTATGCAGACAATATTTAAAGGAGAAAGGGTGAAAGGGGGCAAGGGGGAATATAACTAAGAAAAATACCAAAAGTTACATATAAGCTGCTAATTATTACATGATAGTAGTTTTTGTAATTTATTGGAGTATAATGTAATTATTTATCAAATGCAATTTAATAGTAACTAACAGGGGAAATAACAGAGGAGGAAGGAGCTTTTTCATGAATGCAGTCACATCCGGAAATCTAATAATAAACAGTGTTTTAAATATCAATGAAGTTATTGAATTTGAGATGGACATAAAGAAAAACTGCCATAACCTTGCCAGGCTAAAGGGATATGTTTCAGAAGATATTGGAATATCGCCGATCTTTCAAAAACTGGAGGGAAGTAGTATATCCGTCACGGTGGCAAATGAAAATGGGAATGAAATGAGCCCTCCTGTTTTCTGTGGTTTTATTAAGAATGTCTCAATATGCATGGAGGGGAACGGCTATACTGTTGAAATAGAGGCAGTGTCCCCTACCAAACTGCTTGACCGAGAAGAAAAATGCAGATCCTTTCAAAATATAGACATGACTTACAAAGAGTTGGTAAGGCGCGTCCTGGCAGATACAGCAAATACTGAAGTGATATTTCACATCGAGGACAGAAAAATTGGAACTCCGATTTACCAATACAAGGAAACGGACTGGGAATTTTTAAAAAGGATTGCAGGACAACTAAGAACATCCCTGCTTCCAGGAGGAGTTTCGGTTAAACCTGAGATTTATTTTGGTTTGCCCCATGGCGAATCCAGAGAGGGGCAGGAAGCCAGTAAAGAAAAAACATGGTTTGATCAGTCTTATCACACCTATGATAAAGAGCAGTATCATTTTTCAAAGAGCCAGTTTATCTGTCATGAAATCAGCTGTTATGAGAACTGGAAGGTTGGAGATGGCATAACAATGCGGGATAATTCCAACAAGGTAATTCTCGCCAAACGGTGCACACTCAAACAAGGGCTGCTGGTCTATACCTATACGGTAGGTTCTCCCGAAGCATTTGGTACAGCCAGATATGACAATGCCCAGATGACTGGCGTCTCACTTGCGGGTACGGTACTGGAAACAAAAGGAGAGCGTTTACGTGTGAGTCTGGATATTGATGGGGCGAAGAATGGTCAGGAAGTGTTTTGGTATCCATGGCTGCCGGATACCGGAAATGTAATGTACTGTATGCCTGAAATCGGAGAGCGTATCTGGATTGCATTTGACGATGGGGATGGGAATGCCAGGGCAAGCGGCAGTATCAGGAAAAACGGAACTGGAAATGGAGAAATGGCTGATCCGTCAAAGAGATATTTTACTACAGCAAAAAATAAACGGATGTATCTGCTTCCGGATAGTCTGGGATTTGTAGATTTAAAACAGAAAGTTCCGTTAAAGGTGGAAATTAGCGACAGCCTGGGAGCCAATATTGAGAGTAGTAAAGAGCTTACTGTGCTTGCAAAAAAAGGAATGTGGCTAAAAGCCAGCCGGATCTCGTTTCTTGCACCTCAGGAAATCTCTCTTGTCAGAAGAGATTTGGCTTCTCCTGCGGTTATTAATTTATGCAACGGGTTTGATTCCATTGGAAAATTTGGAAAGGTAAAAATGGAAGGAAGCGGTGAAGCCGGATTTCCTGTAACCGAATCCACCGACTCCGGAAAATATGATTTAAACGGGGCAGAAAATGCCGTTCTGGCATCAACCCCATGTGCGGCAGGTTCCACAAAACTGGAACGGCAGATAACAGGGACAAAGGTGAACTTTGTTACAGGGCAATAGAATTAAAAGTGTTATAAAAATCAAGATTGCGGGGTGATGAAATGAGTAAGACCATAAAAGTTGGCGGAGTTGGAAAAAGTCCTTTAATTGAAAAAGTCAATCGGCTGAATGCAATCAGCAGCCAGCTGGATGCAGCAGCTGCCTTAGAACAGAAGGTGTTTCAGTCAGAACAGGCGAATGCGCAGGAACGTTTGAATAAAAGGAATCAGATCACAGCAGATTTCGGCATCAGTTTTCAAAGTAAAGGGTAAACAGGAGTGTAACAGATGAATTTATTATATGATGAAAATACGGAAAACTGCCTCCAGGAACCGGTTATGATGCAAGAAGTTATACTTGTTGATGGAATCTTAACAGCCAGAATTCCGGTTTCGTTAAAAGAAATGTCAGAAAAAGGGAAGGAAGCATATTATCCATATGAGGATCGTCCGGAAATGATTTTCGCAGATGATACAGGGGAATGTCAAATGACGTTTCAAATGATAGATAAGAAACTGGGATCTTTTGAAACGGGAATCGCTGCAGAAGCAATAAGGGAATATATCAGCAGTATTTATCCAAGAAATGAATTATCTCCTGTTCATCTATATAATGGGAGATTTCCGTGTGGCTGGTTTACTATGGAACTGAATGAGGCGGGAAAAATCAGTCAGCACGTAAAAGCGGTCTTATCGGTTCATAATCGTATGTTACTTGTCACAGCAACTTTTCCGGAACAGGATCGTTTGAAATGGGAGGCAATGTTAAAGTATTTTTTTGATACGCTGGAGGAAACTGCATAGTAGTTCGCAAAAGGTCAGGAGTGAGATAATGGAAGAGATAAATGATAACGATATTGATAAGATATTTTTGCAGCTTCAAAGAGAGCTTAATAAGATAAAACAGGAGACACAGGAACGGGCTGACCGATCAAAAAAGTTAAAGTGGTTTCCCAGTCTGGGTATTGCAATGGACATTCCCGATGGGTTTTTTGAAGCAGATGAAGAGAAAACAGCTTCCATCTTTTTTTCAAAAAACCGCCCGGAGCTGGTATTAATCAATCCCTCTGCCCATTCAGGACTGACCTTCCAGACGGCAATTTTGGAAAAGAAGACTTACGTTCTTGATCTGTACCATGAGAGGGAAAAAATGATACAGATTTTAAAACGGGCAGATGAAAAAAACGTTTTCTATGATCAGGGAAATATCTCCGGCAATGTTCCTATGGTGTGGTTTGATTACAAAAGCTTTGCTTCCGATGAACGGGTTTACAACATGATGTTTCTGATCCTTTCTGACAGAAAAATGATGGTTGGAACCTTTTACTGCATATTTAAGGATTACGATAAATGGAGGCCGGTGATCCTTCGTATGCTTGAGACAATACAGACAGAGGAGGAAGAATGTGAAAGAATATAATTTAAAAACAGAACCGATTCAGTTTATTGAGGTCAGAGATCTTACGGTAAACAGGCAGATTAATGAGCATGGAACAGCTGTGGTAAGCGGGTATATTGCAGATGAGGATGAAGATATCTATTTAAAGCAGCTGACTGGCGATGTATGGGAGAAGATCGAAGTAGTGGGAGAAGATGGTGATGTGCAGACACTTTTTTGGGGAGTAGTTACCGGCTTTTCCATGGAACAGGTAAATGATCAGAAAAAGATGACATTAGAGCTTACAACTGGTACCTATTTTATGGATCTGAAATCACACTTCAGAACCTTTCAGGATGGTACAGCTACATATGAAGCAATTTTTGGACAAATTACTGGAAGCTATGAGAATTCGGGAATTATAAAGAATCGTCCCCTGACGGATATGACCGGAAAAATGGTGATGCAGCACAGGGAAACAGACTGGGAATTTTTAAAGAGGATAGCAGCAGGGTTTCACAGCTTCCTTGTGCCGAGTACCAGGATCAATGGAGTTAAGTATTTTTACGATTTGCCTAAAGGAGAAAGTTATGAACTTCCAAAGTTTGCCAAATACGCCGTGAAAAAAAATCTGATGGATTATCATAAGAAACGGAGTCAGGGATTAACCCAATTGCGGGAAGCCTCCTGTCTGGAATATGTGATACAAAGTCGGGAGGATTACCAGATTGGTGACAAGATTTCAATAGACGGAATGCAGCTCTTTGTCTGGAAAATAGAAAGCAGGTATGAAAGAGGTGAAATGCAGCATACATGTCACTTAAAATCCAGATCCGGTATGGATTTTCCGGAATATCGGGAGAAAGACCGTGCTGGCTGCTCTTTCTCCGCAGAAGTCCTAAAGGTAAAAGAAGATAAGGTAATGGTGAAGGTAAGTAAGGATGAGAATCAGGATCAGAAGATCAATCTGTGGTATCCATACTCTACCGTTTATTCCACCCCTGACGGAACGGGCTGGTACTGCATGCCGGAGGTGGGGGATGCTGTCCGGCTTCATATACCGGAGCAAAAGGAAGAAGAGGCATATGTGATCAGTTCGGTTCATCTTGATACACAAAGCTCTGATCGTAAAAATCCGGAGCACAAGATTATCAAGAATAAATACCAGAAGGAGATTCGTTTTACCCCGGATTCCATTGTAATTACCAATAACCAGGGAACCAAAATAGAACTAAGTGATGCCAAAGGAATCCATATCGTCAGCCAGAATGATATCGTGTTAAAGGCAAAAGACGACCTTACTATTTCCAGTGAAACTGGCTCTCTCATTGCAGCAGGAACGGATTCCGTTAATATAAAACAGAAGACAACCAGCATCAATATAGAACAGGGCATCTCGTTTACTGGAGGAGAACTGAAAGTACAGTAAATAGGAGGAAGTGTGATGAGCCGGATAAAGGAACTGGAAAAAGCCGCCCAAAATGCGGAAGATAAAATATTTGCATTAAAGTGCCGAAGGCTGGAACTTGATTATCAGAAAAAGGAGTGGAGGAAGCAGGCTTTGGAGCCTTTTGTGCAGTTATTAGAAGAGGCAGCAAAAAAAGAGAAAGAGTGGTCCTGGCTTGGGATCTGTTATCTCAATACCAGCCTGCAAACAGGAAGCTATGAGTTTTTGCTGTCTTTATATAATAACGAATTTTATTTTGATCCGGATCCAGTGGAATTGTACTGGCGTCCATTCGGCTTTTTTGAGTGCTTTGAGGATGATATGAAATCAGTAATGGTAGATTTAAGGAAAAGGTATCCCAGGATCTGGAGGTATGAGGAGGACGCGGTCCGCAGAGTTTGTGTGGAATATTACTATGCGGCTGTACGTCAGCTGTGCGTGGACTTGGCAGATGAAATCATGGAAACAGAAGCCTTTCAAAAGGCAGTAAAGGCAGAAGACTTTTCTGCCTTTTTCGGCAGGTATCAGGGAGAAGGGGAGATTATATGGCGTACCAGGGAAACTTAAAATATTTTATACTTACCAACGAAGAAAAGAATCCCCTTTTGCAGATTATGAATATTAACCAGTCTATTGATGTAAGGAAGCTGAACAGGAAAGAGTATCAGAATATGCCTTCTTATGTGCTGCTAAATGCAAAGCTTGGTATCGATGGCATATTTCCCGATATCATTGAAAAACCAGTTCTTCTGCTATCTAGGACAGCTATGGAAGTGGTCGGCTTATATGATTCCAATATTCCGTTTCTGTTTTTTGTACTTTTCGATACAGACAAAAAAGAGTGCGCGTCTTACTTCTGTCCAGTGCTGGAAGAAGAGGACTGTCTGGCGAGAAAGCCGGGGCCTGGGCAGCGGGAACTTATTTTGGATCGGAGTAAAATGACAGGTATTCCTTTGTTTCGTATCAGGACAGGAACTGAAAGTGCAGTAGTAATTCGTATGGATTTAGCGGAAAGTCTGCTGGAACGGGGAGCCATTGGTCTTAATCTTAAGGAGGTAAGTTTAACTGGCAGCAGCATGTTGAGATAAACAGTTGAAACAGGGGAAAGAGAGGAGAAAAGCAATGAGTGAGGCAGGTAAAATGAATTTAGGTCAGGGACCGGGATCGATGCTTAATCAGGCGCAGAAAGCAGCAGACAGTAAGGAGTATCTGGTGGAGGGAGCAAAGCTTTTTTGTGTCAACGGAAGCAATATTACCCAGCTTAAGCTTCCAACCGGTCATGGATATACCAGCGGTGGAAAGAAAAAGGTGAACTGTAAGGATTGCAAGGCTTGTGAGAATATCCCGTACTTTGGAGAGTGCCGAAAGAATGAAAAGGACCACAAATGCGAAGGCTTCATGGATCTGGTTGATAAATGGGAAAACACAGCAGTAGGAACTGGAAAGGCGGAAACCGTAGGGGGAGAAGAGGCTATCAGCATGAGCTCTGTCCTGCTCTGCAAAAAGGGAGGAGTCATTATTCCAGTGACATCAGGCCAGGGATATGACGGGAAGATAAATTGGGCTGCATTTTTAAAGCGTTACCAGAATGTATTCCGCTGGGTAGCGGGAAAGAACATGCTTTGTCAGGTTTATGGTAAAGATCCCATTAATATGAATACAGGAAATTACATATATGAAAAAGAGGATCTTGTAATAAATGGCAATATGCCGTTAAGTTTTCAGCTTTTCTATAATGCTATGGATTGCGGCGACCAGCAGGTACTTGGAGAGGGCTGGAACCATAATTACGGGGTTCGCCTGATAAAAATTAAAGAGGGAGAACTGTTAGGAATCGTCCTGGAAGACGGTCGTGAACTGCCTTACTGTCGGAAGCTGGGGGATAGTTATGCTCCGGTTATGGGAGATGGAGGAATACTGTGCAAATCAGAGAGCGGCTACCAGCTTGATCGGGAAGATGGCACCGTTTATGAGTTTGACCAAGGGGGAAAATTATTCAGCCAGAGAGACAGGAATGGAAATAGCCGAAAATTTACTTACAATAGTGACGGACTTTTGGGATGTGTGGATAATGGGACCGGAGGCAGGCTGAATTATACCTATAACAAGGAAAGGAAACTGATTTATGTAGAGGATCATACCGGGAGAAAAATCAGCCTGAGATACCAGTATGGGAAACTGCGGTGGTTTACCAATTCAATGGGAAACACCTATATCTATGAATACAATGAGAATGGAAAGCTAAATGGAATTATTACACCCCGGGATATACTGGGAGTGAAGAATGAGTATGACGGAGCGAACCGTGTAAGAAAGCAGATCTTGCCCGATGGAAGTGTGACAGAGTTTCGGTATGATGATGAAAATAACCGTACCTACATGCTGGAGCAGAATGGAAATCTGGTCATTTATGAATGTGATAAACTAATGCGCAATGTCCGTACCATTTATGAGGATGGGGAAGAGATATTTGAATATAATGACAGGAATCAGAAGATTCGTTATACGGATAAAAACGGGAATACAACCCGGTATTCATATGATAACCGGGGGAATTTAACACAAATAGTCAATGCTTTGGGGCAAAAGACGAATATGACCTATGATATTAACGGAAAATTGATTTGTATAAAGCAACAGGATGGTGCCTGTTCTAAAAGACGTTATGATAAATCAGGTAATCTTGTGGAAGTAGAGAACCCAAATGGAAATATTACATACTTCAACTACGACGATAAAAAACAATTAGTAAGTATTTTATATCCGGACGGTTCGAAGAAAAAGCTGTGCTATGATTCATCAGGAAACGTAACCTGTATAATTGATCCAATGGAAAATATGATCAAGTACGAATATGACATATTAAACAGGGTTTCTTCGACCACAGATGGAAATGGAAACATAACCAGATTCTATTATAATGAAAATAACGATATTGTTAAAACCATAAATCCTATGGGATATGAAAAAGAATACAATTATAATCCAAGTGGAAAAGTAATTGCCATCATGGATTATGATGGGTCAACACAAAAGATGTGGTACAATTCCTGCAACCGTCCGGAAAGATACGAGGATCAAGAAGGGAATACAACGGAATATCAGTATGATGAAATGGGAAATCCGATTAGTGTAAAACTGCCCAATGGAGGAGAAATACACCTTACCTATGATAAATCCAACCGACTGATTCAACATGAAGATGCAGTAGGGGGGCATACGAAATTTACATATGATGCCTGCGGAAACCAAGTGCAGATAAAAAATGTAAGAGGTAAAATTACCGATTACCATTACGATGCATTAAACAGAGTAATAGAAGAATCGGATTCTCTTGGCATGGTAACTCATTACGAATATGATGCTGCTGGAAATTTAGCACGGATCACAGATTCGGCCGGTAATTGGAAACAGATGGAGTGTGATGCAAGTGGGCGGAAAATTAAAGAAACTGATATTCATGGTAACATAACTACCTTTTGTTATAATTCAATGGGTAAACCGATATCTGTTAGGGACGCAATTGGAAGGACGACTTCTTATGAATACTATCCAGGAGGTCTTTTAAAAAAAGTAAATTATCCTGATGGAAAAGGTGAGAGTTATATTTATGACGGAAATCGGAACATATTGGAAAAATGGGATGGAGAGGGATACCGTATTCGTTATTTCTATGATTGTCAGAACCGCATAATATCAATAAAAAGCAGTGACAGTCAGGAAAAATCCTATTCTTATGATACAGCTGGGAATATAACTTCCGTAACGGATGCCAATGGAAATACAATAAAGTACAGCTATTCTCTGGCTGGAAGGCTTATGAGCGTGGAAGATGCAAAGGGGAATTTTACGAGATATGGTTATGATCCTTTGGGTAATGTAACTGTGGTATTCCGAATAGGGAACCAGTCTGAGCGTTACATGGAGCTGGAGGAGGCTATACAGCTAAATCAAATTCAACATAGCCTTCATCTGACGCTTTATGATAGGGATTTGGCCGGACGGGTATTGTCCGTGACGAATCCATTGGGAAATAAGGAACAATATGAGTATGATGCTGCAGGAAACGTACTGAGAAAAACGGATCGGGATGGCTACTGTACTTCATTTTCTTATACCATTGACGGACAGATTGAGAGTATCACCTATGATAATGGAGACCAAGTAGAATACTCCTATGATCTACTCCGGCAGCTAAAAGAGGTAAAAGACTGGCTTGGAACCACTACCGCCGAGTATGACAGTTTTGGAAGAATACATAAGATAACGGATCATAGAGGTCAAAGCATAGCTTATGAGTTTGGAGACCTGGATGAGAGGAAAGCTGTTGTCTACCCTGATGGAAGCCGGACAGAATATGCCTATGACAATCTGCTGCGGATGAAGGAAGTTCGTTGCAGAGGTAGTCGTGTGAATTATCAATATGACCAGTCAGGAAGATTAACAGAAAGAATTTGCAATAACGGTCTAACCACGTTCTGGAATTATGATAATGCTGGCGGACTGACTGAACTTATTCATAAAAAGGATGATACAGTACTGGAAAATTACCAGTATATGTATGACCGTATGGAGAATAAAACTGAAATTCGGAAATATCGAAAGGGTGTACCGGAAGAAAGCGGGAATTACAGGTATCATTATGACCATAATGGCAGGATGGCCGCTGTAGAAAAGGATGGACACACACTGCGGGAATATGCTTATGATGCATTTAATAACCGGACAGTAATGCTGGAAGGGAAAGAAAAAACTGAGTATTCCTATAATGCTGCGGATCAGATGATTCAGAAAACAGGCAGGATC
Source organism: Lacrimispora sp. (assembly GCF_031982545.1). Lineage (GTDB taxonomy): Bacteria > Bacillota > Clostridia > Lachnospirales > Lachnospiraceae > Lacrimispora. The sequence goes on along the minus strand of NZ_DALYXB010000002.1, from coordinate 459,286 downwards.
AGACAAATATACGATTATGATTTAAGAGGAAACTTGACAGAAATCCGGAACGATAGCACAATAGAACATGAGTATACTTACGATGCTATGGGCAGGCTGAGCATGGCTGCATCTGGTTCTGGTAAAAAAAGTAGCTGTTATGTTTATAATGGTTTGGGCAGAAGAGTTGGGAAGACAGAAAAAATTCGGGAAGCAAATAGCTGCCAGACGGAATATCTTCTTGATATGACAAAGGATTATAATGATTTGCTTGCGGCAGAAAGCGGAGGAAAGCGTCAAAACTATCTGTGGGGAAAATTTCTTGAAGGAATGGAGGAAGGGGAATTAGAAAGTTTTGCGCTTTTAGATGAGATGGGAAGCCCAGTCAGATTCCAATGGCATAACGGAAACGATATGGAATGTTATGGATATGATGAATTTGGTTGTGATATGCATGGAAATGCTGGGAAAAAACAGCCTTTTTCCTATACCGGATATTTGGCAGATGAGGTGAGCGGCACCCACTTCGCACAGGCGAGAGAGTATATCCCAGAGATTGGAAGATTTGGTGGAGAAGATATACTAAAAGGGTATCTCGACAGCCCATCATCTTTAAATAGTTATATATACTGTCTTAATTCACCTTTAAATTTAATAGATTTATTAGGAAATGAATCGGAGTTTTGGCTTGTTCTGTTAGAGCAAGGTGGTGATGCCCATAAAACCTTAGAAACTAAAATGATCGGCTGCCCGGGTCTGATTTCGGAGGCGCCCATACCGGATGGCTTAGAAAAAGGAAATGGTTCAGGGTATTCTACACCTACAGGATCAGGCCGTGCAGACTTCATATATTATAATGCTGCTGGTCAGATTGAAGTATATGAATTAAAACATGACACTGCATTTGGAAGAACAACAGGTCAGGTACAGTTAAACGCATATATAAATGCGATAAATGAAAATGAAACAATATATAAAGGGAAAAGTGCAATAAAAGGTAAGTCATTAAACAGAATGTTTAACTGTTCGCTTCCTAGCCTTAAATATCCAGATAAAATGATAAATTATCATACAGACCCAAGCTTACCAGGTCAGATTTTCTGGTCTTATGAAGATAGGAAAAAACAGCCACAGGAAGAGTTAGTAGCGTTACCAAAAGATGCTTTAGAATGGGCTAAGAATGCCGGCCTAATAATAGGGGCTGCGGGTTTGACTGTATTCGGTCTTGCTTTGCTAGCGGATGATGCAACTGGTATTGGAACTTTAGATGATGGCATTGCTGTGGGATTTTTTGCAAAAGCAGCACAAATGTTTACACAAGTATTTGGTAGTTGTCCGGCGTTGAACTAAAGTATAAATATTATAAAACACAACATTTGTGTAGAAATGGAGGAAAGATGGGAAAGAAAAGTGTTGTAGTCGATATAATGGAAAGAAGGCTGTCTCCCTATGGCTTTCAATATGTGGGTTATAATAATCTGATTTGGACCTTTAGACGAGAGGTAGAAGGGGTGGATCAGTATATAGCGATTCAAAAGAGTCAATGGGAAAATTCTTATGCACTAAATCTTTATGTTTATGGGGTGGGTCTACCAATATACCGAACAAAAGAGCTTACCAATGACCCGAAATACAGTTGGGACTTCCTGAACTTTAACAACGAGCAAGATCAAAGAGAAGTACTGAATAAGTTGTTAGATGTTGCCGAGAAATATGGTATTGATAAATTAAATGAATTAGCTAATGAGAAAAAGGTCATGGTGGATCCTCTTAAGCCAACTACTCAAATGTATAAGAGGTTATATGATGAGAATGCAATACTGATGAAGCAGTTTATGAGCCGAACTAATGCGGCTGATTTGATAGAGGAGGATATTTTACAATTGTTAGAAAAAGAACTTGTAGAATTGCAAGGAGAAGAGTATGAGAATATACAGGATAAGTTGGTAGAGCTTGCTTCCGTGTATGGAAATATGATACTTAAGAAGCTAGGAGGGCGTTGGGAATATGTGAAATCCAGTGGTAAAGCTGGTGTAGATATTCCATTGTTTTGTAGGTATAACATTTTAGTAGATTTTATTGAAGCCTGGCAAAAGGGTGAAAAAAATTTAATTATAAAAAATTTTAATAATAAATGTAATGAAGTTATTAATTGGGTAAGGCAGTGCAGGGCATTATATGGAGAAGACTGGCAACCTCCGGAAACGAAATATAAAATACCACCTCTGTAATTTGGTGTTTATGGGATTTTATATGAACAAGTAAAGTAGTTTTTGTGTGATAAAATTGCTATATTTTAAGTTGGGTTTAAAGCAGATCATTACGCTAAAAATGTGGTCTGCTTTTTTATGGACTGTGCCAGAGCTCGTGATGCGTCTGAAAGAGAAAAAACAAAGAGACTAAAAAAAGATGGAAGAATGGCTTTATCCAACTCCTCTAATGAATAAAAAATTGTATAAGAAAATTCTATATTGGTGCAGAAATTTATTGATGAAAAATGCAGATAAGTTATTAGAGAAGGATATACTGCTGCTGCTAAAAAATGTAGTAAGTGTTGTTGGCGTATTCGATGATGGCGTTGCTGTGGCGCTTTTTGCAAAAGAATCATAATTATTCCCGCAGGTATTTGGTAGTTGTCAAGCGGCATACTTAGATTAGTTGAAAAGGAGACAAAATGGGCAAGAAGAGTATTGTTGTTTATATAATGAAAAAAAAGGATGGCTTCCTACGGTTTTCAATATGTGGATTATGAAGGATATCGGTGGAGATTTAGTAGAGAGGTAGGAGAGGTGGGGAGTGGCAATGGAGAGAGGATTATGGAAATATATGCTGGATAGATAAAATGCGCGGAGATATAAATGGGACATATCCCCTGAATGACATAATTTATCATTGGCGCGAAGGGAAAGATAGTATCAATTATTTTATGGATATGTTTAGAGCTTCAAGTGAAGAAAAAATTTAAAATTAATTTAAAAAGGTCATAGACCAAGTAATCTGTTGTAAGATAAATCAGATTGTTTTGGTCTATGCCTTTTATTAAATTACTTAAAATTGAGAAAGATGTATGGGTAATTAACAGTTCTCCGCAATCTCATAAACCAGACGCTCGGATTCCTCCCACCCAAGACATGGATCGGTAATGGATTTTCCATAGCATCCGTCACCAACCTTCTGGCTGCCAGGTTCGATATAGCTTTCAATCATCAGTCCCTTAACAAGGCTGCGGATCTCAGGCGCGTGCTTTCTGCTGTGAAGGACTTCTTTGGAGATACGAATCTGCTCCCTGAATTTTTTATTGGAGTTTGAATGGTTTGCATCTACGATGCATGCTGGATTTTGCAGATTGCGTCTGCTGTACATCTCATGAAGAAGAAATAAATCTTCAAAATGATAGTTGGGGATGCACTGCCCATGTTTATTAACCGCACCCCTCAGGATGGTATGGGCAAGGGGATTGCCGGAGCTTTTCACTTCCCAGCCACGGTAAGTAAAATCATGAGCCTGCTGGGCAGCGACTACGGAGTTCAGCATAACTGACATATCACCGCTGGTGGGGTTTTTCATACCAACGGCCACTTCACAGCCGCTGGAAGTTAACCGGTGCTGCTGGTTTTCCACGGAACGGGCTCCGATGGCAATGTAGGACATGATATCATCAAGGTAGGTTAAGTTCTCCGGATACAGCATTTCGTCTGCTGTGGATAAACCGGTCTCCTCAAAAACTTTCATGTGCATGCGGCGGATTGCGATGAGTCCTTCGTGCATGTCCGGCTTTTTCTCCGGGTCAGGCTGATGTAGCATTCCTTTATAGCCTTCGCCTGTGGTTCTTGGCTTGTTGGTGTAAATTCTGGGAACCAGAATTAGACGGTCTTTCGTTTTCTCCTGAACCTTCACCAGCCGATTTACATAATCACAGACGGAGTCTTCGTTATCAGCAGAACAGGGACCAATAATAACCAGAAATTTGTCGCTGTTTCCTGTAAGTACGTCACGGATGGCCTGGTCTCTTTCTATCTTAAGGGCTTTTAAAGCGGCTGGAAGAGGAAAACGATCTTTGATTTCTTCCGGGCTGGGCAGATTGCTGACATATTGAAATCCCATAATATCCTCCTGTATCATTGCTGTTTTATTTTTTGCTGTTGATTATATAACAGAACACCGGAAAAATCCAGTGTTCCTTGAAATTTGGTTAAGTTTGACCAAGTGCCTCTTCTAAAGTGTTCCTTTTTTTACAAAAATGTTGTATGATGTTAACGAATGAAAAATGGAAAGGTGTTAAAAATATGGAAAAATATTGGAACTGGGGAGGAAGCTATATCGGGGTGAAGCAGCGGGATTATTTAGTTGCTTGTGATGGAACAGTTCTTGGTAAGTTTTATGGCAAAGAGCTGTATGACAAGAATGGAAATTACATAGGTGAGTTAGGAAGAAATGACAGACTGATTAAAAATAAAACAAAAGAACCATTTCGCCGTCTGGCATTCAGTCCTTATGTTAAGGGGACGATAACCAGTCCGGTGAAAAGCATCGCACCGTATCCCATGATTTCCGGATTTGAGGATTTTACTGTCTGACTCTATTTGATTGATGGGAGAAATATGAAGATGACTAAGGAGAAAGTATGAAGGACTTAACCAAAGGCAGCCCCGGAAAAATCATGCTTCAGTTTGCGCTTCCCGTTGCAGCTGGCAATCTATTTCAGCTATTTTACAGCCTTGCAGATACCCGGGTAGTGGGAAGCACTCTGGGAGAGAGTGCACTGGCAGCTGTGGGAGCCACAACTTCCATCAGCACTCTGTTTATTGGTTTTTTGTCAGGACTGACCGGCGGCTTTGCCCTGCTTACAGCAAGAAGCTATGGAGCCGGGCAAGAGGAGAAGGTCAGGAGGTATTCTGCCGGATGCCTGCTTTTAGGGACTCTTACCTCCCTTGTGATCACTTTGCTGTGTGTGGTAGGTCTGCCTCTTTTTTTAAGGGCACTTCATGTACCGGAGTCTTTGATGTCTGATGCAAAGGGATATATCCGGATCATTCTGTTTGGAATGGTCATGACCATGTTATATAACGCCTGTGCCTCCATTTTAAGAGCGGTGGGAGATACGGCAGCCCCTTTGGCATTTCTGGTTTTCTCCAGTATCCTTAATGTATTTCTGGATCTTTTCTTTATCCTTGTTCTCCATAGCGGAGTGGAGGGGGCGGCCATTGCAACCGTATTGTCCCAATCTCTGTCGGCAGTGTTAAGTCTTTGCTATATGATAAAACGGTATCCGGTTTTCCGCTTTCATATCCGGGATTTTAAGATTACCAGAGGAGAGATCAGGCAGCTCTATTCGTCGGGAATTTCCATGGCGCTCATGATGTCACTTGTCTTTTTTGGAACTCTTTCCCTGCAGAGTGCAATCAATCTTCTGGGGACTGATATTATTGTTGCACACACGGCGGCTCGTAAAATTACAGAGTTTTTCATGCTTCCCTTTTCTGTTATGGGCGTGACCATGGCAAATTTTTGCGGACAGAATATGGGAGCGGGTAAGATTTCCCGAATTCATAAGGGGATTTCCCAGGCACTAATCATTACGTCTGTCTGGTCATTGGCAATGATTCTTTTAAGTTATACGGCTGCGCCTTATCTGGTGTATCTGGTGACCGGTTCTTTAAACCGTGATATAGCAGGAACGGCTGCCCTTTACTTAAAGATTAATTCCCTGTTTTATTTTGTAACGGCTGCAATCTCCATATTCCGAAATGTACTTCAGGGATGTGGGGATCATAAAACCCCGGTTATATCAAGCTTTATTGAACTGGCAGGAAAGGTTGCAATTGCAGCATTTCTGGCACCGGTTCTTAACTATATGGGGATCATTGTAGCAGAACCAATCGTCTGGATTCTCATGGTGATTCCACTGACAATTAAGATTAGAAAACTATAAGATGTTTTTTAGGGATAGAATTTCTGTACAGATTAAAGCCAGATAAGAGGTAGAACATGGAGAAATATGTAGAGCTTGAAGAGATGCTTCGGTTTCGGGAAAAGAAAGTCAGAATCCAGGAAGAACTGAGAGAAAAATATAAAGGGATGGTGACGATGGCGCTGGCGATGAACATACCAGGTCCAGTCAAGACTTCCCCCGATTTTTTGCTTGCTTTTGACGAGGGAACCAAAACGCTGGAAGAGGCAGTTTCTGATTCGGGAATCGGAATCAAAGAGATGGCAGGGGTGTCAGAGAATGCAGGATATATGAAATTCTATGCTTTAGACAGTTTTGATCCTGCCGCAGTGAAATGTCTGACCGCCAGGCTGGAGGAGACCCATCCGCTTGGAAGGCTGTGGGATATTGACGTATATGATAAAAAAGGCGTCAGTATGAGCAGAGAGATCCTATCTGCCCCCGCGCGCAAATGTTTAATCTGCGGGCAGGATGCCAAATGTTGCGCCAGAAGCAGAACTCATTCGGTTGAGGAACTGATCCGCCAGGTGGAGCATATCATTCATGACTGGAAAATCCATCAAGGATTATAAAAGACAGTGTTTAACCTTTATAAATGAATCATGATCTGGAGCTCCATCAGATATTCATATTTGGAACATGCAGGGAATTTTACCATGGGAGAGATCAAATATGCAGCTTCGTCTAAGACAATTCCTTTTACTTGTGCATATTCAGCCAATTCGTTAAACGCAGTGCTGGTATTTTCCTCAGAGTAAAGAAAACTCCGGGTGATATAGCGGCCTTCCCGAATGGTTTTTAACTCCATTCCAGGCAGCTTTTTGTCAGATAAAACACCAAAACCCCGGACTTTCAAAGTTTCTCCTGTCTGAAGATCCGATCGGGAAAACAAAAGGCACATGGTGTTTGTCTCCGGCAGATCCTCATCAGCGCCGTTCCTTGTAACATATTTATCGATATCATAAATAGAGCTGTCCAGTTTGTGGTAATACAAATTCCGGCTCATCTGGTATTTTTCGTATATCCCGATTTTACCGGGATATTTTTTTTGGTCTTCTATCTTTTCAATCAGATGTTCTGTCAGCTGTATGGAACTATCCAGAGCAGCAATTCTGCTTTCCAGCTGCTGTTTATGACACTTAAGCTGTGTTAATAAATGGTCTGGTTCTTTGTTCTCCTCCAACATCTTTTTCACATTTTCAAGAGGAATTCCAAGGATTTTGTTTAAGTAACGGACTACATCAATAATGAAAAACTGTTCATAGCTGTAGTAGCGGTATTTGGTTTCCGGTGAAATATAACAGGGTTTTAATAGCCCCATATCATCATAATTACGTAAAGCTTTCGTTGAAATTTTAAGAAACCGTGCAACTTCCCCAATCGTATATAAGTTTGTCATTTTTTTCACACTCCGCTATTGACTTTGCCTCTGTGGCAAAGTTTATAGTACTAGTATAAATGAATCTCAACAAAGGAGTCAAGAAAATTGGAGGTTGAAATGAATCAGGTTAAAATTGAGATTGACGGCATGGAAGTTTATACGCAAAAAGGAAAGACAATCATGGAGGCAGCGGAGGATGCGGATATTTACATCCCTCACCTGTGTCACCATCCGGATCTGCATGAAGAGGGAGGATGCAGACTGTGTGTGGTTGAAATAAACGGGAGAACAGAGTCTCAGACCGCCTGTACCACACTGGCAGAGGAAGGTATGTCGGTGAAGACGAAATCAGAGAACCTTGACCAGATGAGAAGGCTTTCCATGGAACTGATGCTGGCCAATCATGTAGATGACTGCACGACCTGTCCAAAATATTTAAAATGTGAACTTCAGTCTCTGATCCAGTATCTGGGAGTCAGTACTTCCCGGTTAAGAAGGACCTTAAATGCTGTAAACGTGGAAACCGGTAATCCTTTAATTATCAGAGATCCCAACCGCTGCGTTGCCTGCGGGCGCTGTGTACGGGTCTGCCGGGATGTGAGAGGGGTTGGAATTCTTGGATTTTATAAGAATGAGGAAGGCAGAACAGCAGTCGGTGTAAACGAAGGTCTTGCTTTGGCAAAAGCAGATTGCCGGTTCTGCGGTGCCTGTGTGGAAGTATGTCCGACTGGAGCTCTTCAGGACAAGAAAGGCACTTTTCAAGAGGGAAACAGAGATGATGTCCTCATACCCTGTAAGCAGGAATGTCCTGCCGGTATCAATGTTCCTAAGTATGTCCGTCTCATTAAAGAAGGAAGATATGAAGAAGCGGCGGCTGTCGTCAGGGAAAAAGCTCCATTTCCCAAGTCCCTTGGACTTGTATGCATGAGATTTTGCGAATCTGCCTGCAGAAGAAAAGAGATAAATGGAGCTGTTTCAATCAGAGAACTGAAACGGTTTGCAGCCGGACATGATACTTACCAATGGAAAGAAAAGTCTGTTTTCAAACCACAGACTGGAAAAAGGGTGGCAGTTGTGGGAGCTGGTCCGGCCGGGCTTACGGCAGCATATTATCTGGTTAAATCGGGACATGCAGTTGATGTTTTTGAAAAGCTTCCGGTTGCAGGTGGAATGCTTTCAGCCGGAATTCCGGATTACCGTCTGCCTGCACAGATTGTGGAAGAGGAAATCGCTGTGATCAGGGAGGCAGGAGTAAAAATCTTTACCAATCGGAAAATCAGTTCCTTAGAAGAACTGAAGGACCTTGGCTACGAGGCGATTCTTATTGCGGCCGGAACCGACAAGGGAGTGCGGATACCCCTGCCTGGTGCCGATCTTTTAAATGTCCATGTAAATATTGATTTTCTCAGACGGAACTTATTAAGCACTCCAATGGAACTGAAAGATTCGGTTGTGGTATTGGGCGGGGGAAATGTTGCCTTCGACTGTGCAAGGACTGCAAAGCGGCTGGGATGCAGGGAAGTATCTGTGGTATGTCTGGAAGAAGAAGGCAGCATGACCGCCGGTGAGGAGGAAATTGCTGAGGCCAGAGAAGAAGGAATCCGGATTTACAACGGAAGAACCTTTGTAAGAATTATAGAGAATGGCGGAAAAGCAGCCGGTGTTCTCTGCCGCAATGTTGAAAGCTTCACATTTGACGAAAATAAAAAGCTGATTTTAACGGTAAAAGAAGATTCCGATCATGTGATTTCCGGAGAAATGGTGATCTTCTCCACCGGGCAGAAGCCGGATCTGGAAAGCTTTGAGGAGCTGACTTTAAATCCGAGAGGACTTGTAGAAACAGATGGCAGTGGAAATACGGGGATAAAGGGCGTTTTTGCAGCAGGTGATGCGGTAACAGGAACAGCTTCTGTCATTCAGGCAATTGCGGGAGCCAGAAAGGCCGCCTCGGAAATCGACCGTTATTTAGGTGGGGATGGCAATTTAGAAGAATGTTTGACAGAAGATGAGGAAGTAAACGGATTTATTGGTAAAGCAGAGGGATTTGCAGACTTAGGCCGCAGGACATACCGCTGTATTTCCCTTGACCAGAGGAAAGATAACTTTCATCTCATGACAGAAGGGTTTGAGGAAACGGAAGCCATATGCGAGGCAGAGAGATGTTTACAATGTGATCTGCGTCCAAGGCTTACCAGATCCAGATTCTGGACAGAGTATCAGTATAAATAAAGAGGGTGAAAATGATGGAAACGGACAGAATTGTACTATTCGGACACGGGATTAAAGGAAGACCTTCTGCAGAACGATGGAGCAGCAGGGAATGGAAGGAGCTTGTCTGCCTTTTTCTGGAAGATCAAAGCGGATGCGGGAATATGGCATATCTGCTGGAGCATCATCTGGATGAGGCAATTAGCGGAATGGAGGCTTTAAAAGACCGGCTTCGATTAAGCAGCATTTGCGCATTATTGTCTAAGAACTACGAAAATTATGCAGAGAGATTTCATGTGAAAGGAATTGAGACTAAGCTGGCAGATACCACAAAAGAAACCCAGAAGGAAGTATTCAGGGAAGGCGTTCTGGTACATCACGGAGAGACGATGCTGGCTCTGCATCAGTATTTGACGGACGAAAATTACGTGCCTCACAAAATAGTAACGGTAACAGGGGATATTATGGAGCCCGGAATTTATGAAATTCCCTTTGGAATCACGCTGAAAGAGATTATTACCAAATACGGCAAAGGAGTAAAAGCTGGGAGAACGGTTAAATTTATATCAGCAGGCGGGGGGATGGGAGCAGTTTATGGAGCGGATGAACTGGATACTCCATTTACCTATTACAGCCTCTTAAAAGACGGCACAATGCTTGAATCGGCAAAAATAGAGGTTTTTTCCAATGATACCTGTATTGTGGGCTGGACCTCTGAACGGATGCGTTTAAACAGCCGGAAAACCTGCGGAACCTGTGTGTACTGCAGAGAAGGGATCTATCAGCTCTTCCGTATTTTACAGGATGCAACAGAAGGAAAAGGAAGGGAGGGCGATATTTCCGTTATGAAGGAAATTTGTGACACATTGAAAGCAGGAACGTTATGTGATATGGGAAGAACAGCGGCTGTCCCTCTTTCTACAGCTTTGAAGAAATTTGGGGAAGAATTCGAAAAGCACATAGACAGAAAGATCTGCCAGTCTTTAAGATGTATTTCTTATGTAAATTTCTATATTGATCCTGCTGTCTGCAACGGCTGCGGAGAATGCATGACGTGCCCTGAGCATGCCATTAGGGGAAGAGAAAATTTAATTCACATCATTGATACAGATCTTTGCAGCAAGTGTGGAAAATGCAGCAAGGCATGCAGCAGTAATGCTGTTAAGAGGTATGGAACAGTGAAACCCGTTCTGCCGTCAGAACCGTCAGAAGTCGGAAGTTTTTCGGCAGAAAGCAACGGAATGAAAAAAGGTCTTGGCAGAAGGCGGAGAACGTAAGGCGTTTTAGTAAAGCAAAAACAGCATTATAATTTAAATTATAATAAATGAAATGAATGAGATGGAGGATGGAATCATGAGAGAGATGGAAGCGGATGTAATCGTTGTAGGCGGAGGAGCAGCAGGACTTGCAGCTGCAATCGCAGCTGCAGAGCAGGGGGCAGAGGTACTTGTATTTGAAAAGGCCAATACAACAGGAGGCTGTGCAAACATGGCAATGGGTCTTCTGGGTGTGGAGACAAAATTGCAGAAGGACAGACTGATTGACTGTACCAGAGAAAGTGCATTCCAGAAATTTATGGATTATACACACTGGCGTTCCGATGCAAGGCTGGTAAAGGGCTATATAGATAAATCTGCAAGCACGATTGCCTGGCTTCAGGATATGGGGGTAAAATTTGCTCTGCCATCTAAATATTTTCCTGGCTCAGAAGCAACCTGGCATATCGTTCAGCCGAAAACGGGAGCTCCGGGGCTGAGAGCAGCGGCAACCATGATTAAGGCAATGACGGACAGAGCAGAGGAGCTGGGCGTAAAAATCTGTCTGGATTCCCCCATACAGCGTATTTTGAAGGAAGATGGTGAAGTGATCGGTGTGGTTGCAAAGGACGGAGACGGAGAAATAAGTGCCTATGGATCGGCAGTAATTATTGCGACCGGAGGATTTGGGGACAGTCCTGAATTTATTAATAAATATACCGATTATGAATGGGGAAAGGATCTTTTCTCCTACAGAATACCGGGCCTTACAGGAGATGGAATCAGTATGGCATGGGATGCAGGCGCTGCCAGCGACCGCATGGATATGGAATTAGTGTTTTTTGCACCAAATACAGGCGGCTATGCTCCTGTTGAATTACCGTTCCGTCAGCCCAACCTCTTTGTAAATCTGGATGGGGAACGGTTCTATGATGAAGCAGTGGTAGAAAATCCGGTTTTCTCTGTAAATGCGATTGCCAGACAGAAAGACCGGGTAGCATTTTCAATCATAGATGATACTATTTTGCATCAGTACGAGAAAAACGGACTGGATCTGATCAATGTGGTTACCTCCAATATCAGCATGGATGATTTTAAACAGGAAATGCAGGAGCTGATTAAAAATGGAAATGACGTCCTTTTCATAGCCGATTCCATTGAGGAACTGGCAGAAAAAACTGGAATTGACAAAGAGGGGCTTGAAAAAACCTTAGCTGATTATAATGAATGTTGTAAATTCAGAGACACCATGTTTAACAAAAATCCAAAATACTTAAAACCAATCAATGGGCCAAAATACTATGCACTCAAGTTTGCACCCAGTGCATATGGAAGCCTTGGAGGAATTCGGATTAATTATAAAACAGAGGTGGTGGATAAAGATAATCATGTGATACCAGGACTTTATGCGGCAGGAACGGATGCCAATTCCATATGCAACCCGGATTACGTATTCATTCTTCCAGGAAATACTCTTGGATTTGCCGTCAATTCCGGAAGAATGGCGGGAGAGAACGCGATTCAGTTTATAAAGGAACATTTTTCTGAATAAATTAGTCTGTGAGGAAAGGGAGTCTGCACGAAAAAATGCAGGCTCCCTTTCTTAACATTTTTTAAGGTACATTTTTTCCAGAGTTAAGATTCCCCATGTAAACTGAAATTATAGAAAATTAAAGGGAGGCTTTAAACAAAATGGAGATAGAAAGACCGGCTATGGCCGGAACGCTGGAATCCAGTGACTGTCAGGTAACTGTTGAGCCAGGAGACGGAAGAATCGATTTTACACTGGAAAGTGCAGTGATCAATCAGTATGGCAACCAAATCAGAAAAGTGGTATTTGAAACTCTGAGTCACTTAGGAGTGGATAATATAAAAATTTCCATGGTAGACAAGGGGGCTCTGGACTGCACCATCAAAGCCAGGGTAGAAGCGGCGGTATCCCGCTCTATGGATCAATTTGTCAATGCTTTATGGGGAGGTGCTTTCAAATGATCAATTTAGTGAAGAAGCGGCTCAGAAGAACCATGATGTTTTTAAATGCCCAGAAACCGGGACTGATTAAGGATCCCTATATTTATAGACCGGACAGCATCATCCTTGATTTAGAGGATGCAGTTGCAGAAAACCAAAAGGACGCTGCCAGATTTTCCCTGTATCATGCTCTCAAAGAGATTGATTACAGAGGGTGTGAACGGGTGGTAAGAATTAACGGGCTTGATACGCCATACTGGCAGGAAGACATCCGCTGTGCCGTAGCTGGTGGATGTGATGCCATCCGTATTCCAAAAGTGGAATGTCCCAAAGACGTTCACAGAGTGGAAGAGGAGATTTTAAAGGCAGAGAAGGATTTTGGAATGCCGGAAGGTATGATCCTTATAATGGCGGCAATAGAATCGGCAAGAGGTGTCATGAAGGCGTTGGATATTTGTGAAGCATCAGACCGTCTCTTTGGAATTGCTCTGTCAGGAGGAGATTATACAAAAGATTTGCAGACCCGCATTACAGGTACAGGTATTGAGCTCATGGGAGCCAGACAGAATTTAATCATCGCTGCAAGAGCGGCAAAGGTACAGTGCTTTGATACCGTATATACAAACCTTGATGATATGGAAGGCTTCCGCCGTGATGTGGAGACAATTCATCTTATGGGATTTGACGGAAAGTCAATTGTTAATCCCCGCCAGATTCCAATTGTTCATGATATTTTTACCCCTTCTGGAAAAGACATTATCTTTGCAGAAAAGGTGGTTAGAGAGATCGAAGAGAAAAAGGAAATGGGAATCGGCGTGTTTACAGTAGATGGAAAGATGATTGACATTGCATTTTATGACGGAGCTAGGAGAACCATTGAACTGGCAAAGGCTTCGGGCGTATATAAAGGAGATTTATAAGATGATCAATGCAGTAGGAAGAGAGATTCCGGAAGAAATCTTAAAAATAACAGGAAAAGAACCATTTAAAGGAAATCACTATTTTGATGGATACGAATATAAAAAAGACGGTCCTTCCACCAGATGTGTCATTAATTCAGAGGGAAGTAAGCTGGTAGAAAACATTCATGAAGTTCTGGTAAAGTGCAAAATCCAGGATGGGATGACTCTGGGCTTTCACCATCATTTCCGGGATGGAGATTATGTCGTTAACATGGTGATGGAAGAGATCCACAAAATGGGAATTAAGGATATCACCATTTGCGCAAGCTCTCTGGGAAAAGCACATGATAAGCTGGTGGAATTGATTGAAGACGGAACGATTACAAACATTCAGTCCTCTGGTGTCAGAGGGAAAATTGGTCGTGCCATTTCAGAAGGGAAACTAAAAGGACTGGCTGTTATGCGTTCCCACGGCGGCAGAGTCCGTGCCATAGAGACTGGAGAAGTGAGAATTGATATTGCATTTATTGGATCGCCTACCTGTGATGATTACGGCAACTGCCGCGGAATCGGCGGAAAGTCCGACTGCGGTGTACTTTCTTACTCCATGGTCGATGCGGATTATGCGGATAAAGTGGTTGCCATTACCGACTGCCTGGTTCCATTTCCAAACTTTCCTGCCCATATTTCCATGACAAAGGTAGATTACGTGGTTGTGGTTGATGAGATTGGAAATCCGGATAAAATTGCAACAGGAGCGGCTAAGCCTACCACAGATATGAGAAAGCTGATGATGGCTGATTATTGTACTCAGTTTGTAGTAAATACGCCATATTTCAAAGACGGATTTTCTTATCAGACGGGTGTGGGCGGAGCTTCCATTGCGTCTACCATATCTCTTTCTAAAATTATGAAAGAGAGAAACATACGAATGAAGTTTGGCGTGGGGGGGTTAACAAAACCCATGTGCGACCTTTTGGAAAACAATCAGGTAGATGCACTGCTTGATACCCAGGATTTTGACTTAAATGCAGTGGAGTCTGTAATTAATCCCAAGCATTTCCGTATTAGTGCCGGTGAGTATGCCGATCCGTTTAATAAAGGAGCGGTAGTTAATAAGCTGGATTTCGTAATTCTGGCTGCGTTGGAAGTAGATGTAAATTTTAACTGTAACGTTGTGGTGGGCTCTGACGGTATTATTACCGGCGCTCAGGGAGGACATCCGGATACGGCAGCCGGTGCAAAATGCACCATCGTAATTGCACCTCTTTTACAGGGAAGAATTCCAGCCATCTGTACCGACGTGACAACCGTTACTACTCCTGGAGAATCTATTGACGTGGTAATAACGGATTATGGTATTGCAATTAATCCCAGGAGACAGGATTTAATTGATGCCATGAAGAATGTGGATCTTCCGTTTAAAACCATTGAGGAATTGCGGGATATTGCATTTTCCATGGTAGGAGAGCCGGAACGGGTGCAATTTGATGATAAAGTAGTGGGAATCATTGAAGGACGTGATGGTACAGTAATGGATGTTGTCCGTAAGATTAAAAAATTTGAATTTTCAGGAGAATAGACAATGCAAAGCGGGTCTTGTGTGAACCTTCCTTCAAAGGAGGAAGAAACTGCATATCGGATTGGAAAACTGGCATACGGTGCGCTGCTGGAGGAGGTCTATACACTTCCAAAGCCAGGGTTAGTGGATCCTTATTCCAATGGGGCCCATACGGATATGAATGTGGTTTCCTTTGAACGGAGTGCCAAGGCCTTAAAGCCTTATTTTGTCACAATGGCTCTTGAGGGGGAGAGGTTGTGGGAAGCGCCTCCTGTGTTATTTGAAACCATTCGCAGAATCGGAATTCTGGCAGAACGGGCCATGTATCAGGCGACTGGCGGAGTGAATACACACAAGGGGCTGGTCTTTCATCTGGGGATTTTATGCGGGGCAGCAGGAGCCTGCCACCGCACTTTTGGAAAAGTTACGTTAAAACAGCTGATAGAGATGGAACAGGCAATGGTCAGAGATGTTCTGGTGAAAGAAGTACAAAGCATGGATCACTTTGTTTCGAAAGGTGAAAAAAACCTTCAGAAATACGGTCTGACCGGTGCCAGGGGGGAGGCCATTAGTGGTTATTCCTCTGTATTTCATATTTCACTGCCTGTAATGACAATGGGTCTTTATAAAGGACAGGAATGGAACAGTATTAAGCTGGAGACCCTGTTCCATCTTATGAGCCAGGTGGATGATTCAAACATTCTTTCCAGGCATAATCCTGCGGTGCTAAAGCAGGTGAAGAACATATCTGCCAGGTTTATTCAAGACGGAGGCGCCTACAGGAAAGAGAGTTTTTCTTTATTAAAAGAAATGGATCAGTGGTTTGTGAAAAAGAATATCAGTGCAGGAGGAAGTGCAGATCTTCTTGCTGTCACCATATTTCTCACACAGATAACTGGAGAGTGGGGAGGAGCCTATGGAATTCATGAGACTGGAAGGGAGACCTTTCCGGGGGAAAGAGCTGGAACGGTTGAAGGAATTTCTTACCTTAAATCAATTGGATTACGATGAGGGGATTGAGTATACCATCTGTCTTTTAGATGAGAATTACAGGATCGCAGCAACCGGATCTGCTCATGACAATGTGCTGAAATGTATTGCGGTGGATCAGGAATCCAGGGGCTTCGGACTGGCGGCAACCATTTGTTCTGCGTTGGTTCAGTATGAATTTGAAAAGGGAAGATCCCACATACTTCTTTACACAAAACCGGGAAACCAGGAGATGTTTGAAAATCTGGGATTCTATGGAGTATTAAAGACCAGTGAAATTCTTTTTATGGAAAACCGAAAAGAGGGTTTTGATCAGTTTATACACCGTTTAAAAGAGGAGTCTCCCAAAGAAGCGCTGGAATCCGGTTCCGTAATTGGCTGCATGGTGGTAAACTGCAATCCATTTACCAATGGACACCGTTATCTGGTGGAACAGGCACTTCTTAATTGCGACTATCTTCATGTACTTGTTTTATCTGATGACAGGAGTTTTTTTCATGCGGAAGACCGTTATCAGTTAGTAAAGAAAGGCGTCAGTGATTTATCAAAGGTGATTGTTCACCGGTCCTCGGATTTTGTCATTTCTGCTGCTACGTTTCCTACCTATTTTATTAAGGAGAAAGCCCAGGCTCAAAAGGCCAACTGCCTTTTGGATTTAACTTTATTTGCACGCCGGATCGCTCCGGAACTTAAGATTAACAGACGTTTTGTTGGTACAGAACCAAACTGTGCCATAACAGGACAGTACAATGAGCAGATGAAAGAGATTCTGCCTCAATATGGGATTGAGGTAATTGAATTTGAAAGAAAACAGTTGAAAGGGACTCCTGTCAGTGCCTCCATGGTGAGAGCCTGGTATGAGAAGGGAGACTTTCATCACATTAAGGAAGTGGTACCAGAGACGACTCTGAAATATCTGGAAATAAAAAAAGGCCAGAGGCCTAAGGGATAAACCGGTATCCCAGACCTCTGACAGTTACAATATGGGCCGGCTTTTGCCGGTCCTCTTCGATTTTACCGCGGAGACGGTTGATATAAACCATAATGGCGTTATCATCAACTGCCACACTGTTTCCCCATACGTGCTCATAAATCATCTCTTTTGTGTAAACCTGTCCTGGATGCTTTAAAAACAACAGCATCAGGCTGCTTTCCTTGGAAGAGAGAATGATCTCTTCCCCCTTGTTATAAAAACGCATGGTGGAAGTGTTGTAGGAAAAGGGACCGCATTCCAGAATATCGGAACTGTCCAGCACCTGGTTTTTGTAGCGCCTTATGAGCGCCTTCACCTTGGCACCCAGCACAAGAGGGCGGAAAGGCTTTGTAATATAATCATCGGCGCCTAACGACAGTCCATACAGGGAATCATAGTCCTCGTTTCGTCCGCTGACAATCATAACGGGAGTCTGTATTCCCTGGCCACGCAGCTTTTTAATGACTTCAAAGCCTTCCATATCTCCCAGCATGACATCCATAAGAATCATATCATATGTATGATTTTTTATGCAGTTAAGAGCAGCGAGACCGCTGTCTGCCACAGTAGTTTCCAAATCATTGCTGTGCATGACTTTTTCCAGCAGTTTTAAAACAGCCGGATCATCATCTACAATTAATACTTTATCAGACATAGTTTCCCCCAATGAAAATCATGTAGAATTTTATCGAAATATGTTATAATTTATTATAATATTAATAATAGAACAAGTCAATGAGGAAGAGGCAAACGAAAGGCAGAATCATGAATAATAGAAGAGGAAAGAGGAAGTATACCGGGATATTTATCTGTTGCGCAATGGCGGCTGTGCTGATTATTTTCTGCTTTCTCACATTTGGTATCTGGAATGACTATAAGGATGCCATTATTAACAATCAGAAAAAGCAGATGCTTTTGACAACCCAGAGTATGGGGGAGAACTTAAAGGTTTTTATTGAAGGCTATCAGGCAGATCTAAATACAATTTATGATATAGAGGAAGAGAACTTTAGAAAGACCGGAAACCGGGACTGGAGTATGATCGGGGATTATGTATCCAATCACAGACGGTTTGTCTATGATGTGATTGTGGAAGACAAACGTGGGGATATGATAAAAAGCATGAAGGGCTATGGTGTGGTGAAGACATATTCAGTCACACCAATCAGCCAGTCGGAACAGTTTCTTCAGTGTAAGCTGGAAAATGGAGACCTGTATCTGGTATTAAAGAGGAAGATTCCCGATGTGGGTTCTATCTCCATCGTAATTAATGAACGAAACTACTATAAATCACTGGTATCTAAAATTCGTCTTGGCACAAACGGATATGTCGTCATAAAAGATTCTTCTGGTATTATACTGGCACACCCCCAGGAGCAGCAGTGGGGAATCAATGTGATTTCCGGGAGAAAAGAGATGTTCCCAGGCGTAGACTTAACCAGTTTAAAACAAATGATCGACAAGCAAAACCGGGGAGAAGAAGGTGTATCGGAGTATTTTTCTTACTGGTGGGTTGATCCGGGTGTTCCGGAGGTGAAAAAGATCAGCGCCTATTCACCGGTACAGATCGGAGATGGATTCCTGGTCATCAGTGCGGTCATCGATTACAATGATATCTACATTCCTGTAGCAGCCGGATTTTTTAAGCTGGGACTTGTATTTTTTTGTGCAATGGCAATTGTTCTGGGTTTGGTAATTTATATCGGAGATTTAAGGGTTCAAAAACGAAAGGATACGGAACAGATTACATATCTTTTGGAACTCAATAAAATACTGGAAGAGATTCATCAGAGTGAGGAGACTATTGCACATCAGCAGAGGCTTCAGATTATGGGAACCATGACAGGTGGAATTGCCCATGAATTTAACAATCTTCTGACTCCTATCATGGGTTATGCAGAGCTTTTGATGCTGGATCTGCCCGAACAGTCAGAGAATCATGACAATGCCACGGAAATCTATGAGGCTTCTACAAAAGCAAAGGAAATTATCCAGCAGATCTCATCATTAAGCAGAAAAAATATGGAGACGGCTTTTAAAAATCTTCAGGGTGAAAAGGTGTTAAAACGGGCAATTAAGATGGTTAGTTCTGTCTGCCCCCCCAATATACATCTAAAGGAATCATTTACCCTGCAGGAAGAATGCTTCCTGGGCAATGAAACACAGATGAATCAGGTGATTTTAAACATCTGTGTTAACGCCATTCATGCCATCGGACACAGAGAAGGAACCATTTGTGTATCATGCCAGTCGGTGGATCGTGTGGATCTGGCCCGGCACAAGCTTTCCACACTGCCGGAGGGGTGGGATCATTATATCCGGATTGATGTGGAAGACGATGGGGAGGGAATGAGTGATGAGGTGCTGAAACAAATATTTGACCCGTTTTTTACTACTAAGAAAAATGGAAAAGGGACAGGCCTTGGCCTTTCCCTGGTGGAGCAGATTATTCATTCCCATAAAGGCTATGTATTTGCAGAAAGCACTCTGGGAAAAGGAAGCATCTTTCATATGTACCTACCGGTTAATGAGCAGAAGGAGCGGGAAGAGGAGATTAAACTTGTGGATGGAGGACCGGTCCTGCGTATTTTGATTGTAGATGATAATCCCAAAGTATTACGTCTTTTGGAAAAAAGCTTTAGCAGGCTGGATGTTCCTCTTACTTCCTGCATGGATTTTGAAGAGGCGAGAAAAATATTAAAAGAACAGGAAGTGGCTGCGGTTGTAACGGAACAGTATGTGAGAGGGAAAAGCGGGGTGGATTTTTGCATGTCCTTACAGGGTCCGTATCCCGGAGTGATCCGCATTGTTATGGCCGACCGTGTGACAAAAGAGCTTGTGGAAGCAAAGAAACGCAGAATGATAGATGAATACATTGATAAGCCGGTCTCAGATTCTGCAATTTTAAAAGCAGTCATGAATTTAAAAGATATATTTTAACTGGAAGTCCAATCTTAACAACTTTTAATTTTTCTCTTAAAGAAATGAAAGGGAGAAGATGTGAGGCTGTAAGGTTGGGCTTTTATACTTTCTCTATAACAAAATATAGAGGAGGAAGAAAAACATGAATGAGACAATGCTTGCATTATTGGGATTTGCAACCATTATCATGATCATTGTTTTACTGTTGAGAAATGTTACTGTTCCGGCTCTGGCATTCATCGGAGTATCCTGTGTCAGTGCGCTGATACTGGTATTAACAGGAACCTTTACAGTCAAAGAAGTTGGGGATTTTATTAAGGCGGGGGTTGCTGATGTGCATTCCACTGCTGCACTGTTCATATTTTCCGTTTTGTTTTTCGGAATTATGACGGATGCAGGAATGTTTGACAGCATCATCAATGCTTTAATGAAAAAAGTGGGGCACAATGTAGTTGGAGTTGCATTTATGACCTGTATTATTGCCATAATCGGTCATCTGGACGGAGGTGGGGCTTCCACATTCCTGATAACCATACCGGCAATGCTTCCGATTTATAAAAAGCTGAAGATGCGTCCTACTACGCTTCTTTTAATCTGCGTAACAGCTATGGGTGTTATGAATTTACTTCCATGGGGCGGTCCTACCATGCGTGCTGCTTCTGTTCTTGGGATTGAAGCCAATGTACTTTGGATGAGAATTCTTCCCATGCAGGCAGTTGGTATTGTAATTGCGTTATTTACCGCTTTCTTCTGGGGCGTGATGGAGAAAAAACGTGGTGCGGGAATTGACAGCACTCTGGAAATGGAAGATTTTGATATGCTGGAAGAAAGCGCTTCTACCAGTGAACTGGGTGATCTTGCAAGACCAAAGCTTTTATTCTTTAACATAGGTCTTACCCTGCTTGTCATCTATTGCCTTGTATTTTTAAAGGTTCCATCTTACTTAACTTTCATGGTAGGTTGTGTAATTGCACTTCTGGTTAACTACCCGGGAGCGAAACTTCAGAATAAGATTATTAAATCTCATTCCGGCCCTGCTCTTATGATGGCATCTACGATTCTTGCAGCCGGTGTATTTTTAGGTGTACTGGAACAGAGTGAAATCATGAACCATATGGCTAATATTCTTGCTTCATTTATTCCACAGTCTATGGGTCATTTTATGCCTCTGATTATCGGCGTTTTATCTGTACCGCTGACCATGCTGTTCTGTACGGATTCTTATTTCTACGGTCTGCTTCCTGTTCTGATCAGTGTAGGAAACAGCTTTGGCGTAGATCCTGTTCATACGGCAATTGCCATGGTAGTATGCCGTAACTGTGCAACCTTCATCAGCCCGGTAGTTCCGGCAACGTTCCTTGGTGTCGGTCTTGCAGGTGTTGAAATCAAAGACCATATAAAGAATTCATTCCTTTGGATCTGGGGCGTCAGCCTTGTATGTCTGATTGCCGGTGTTGTGCTTGGCGTCATTACATTTTAAATAAGTTATCTCCTAAGAATAGCGGGGCTGCAAAATGCGGCCCCGTTATATATTACTGAATTAATAAATGCGTTCTGAAATGCTGTGTATCAGCAATCAGAACGCATTTTCAATTTTATGAAGCGCTGACAGGATCCAGTCTCCCGCAGGAAATATCCATAACAAAGCCTTTTATGGTAACACCAGAAGGCATAAGCGGATGCTCTTTTAACAGAGAAACAGAGCGCTTGACAGAAGTTTTTGTATCCTCAAATCCCTGAAACAGGTTTTCAAAATCAAACCCCATTTCTCTTTGATTCTGTATGGTTTCTCTTGTAATACCCCGCTGCACTAAACGGGTAATAATGGATTCTGAACTGACAGATGCGGCACCGCAGTCAGTATGACCAATTACCATGATCTCTTCCACACCAAAATCCAGTATGGCAATCAGCAGGCTCCGGATTGTACTGTCACAAGGATCTAAGATCATTCCGCCGGCGTTTTTAATTAATTTCACGTCTCCGTTATGAATGCCCAGAGCTGCTGGAAGAAGCTCTACCAGCCTTGTATCCATACAGGTTAATATGGCAAGCCTTTTTCGGGGATATTTGTTGGTATTAAAGCGTTTATAGAAACCGCTGTTTACAAAGATGTCGTTGTATTTCAGAATTTCCTCAATCATAATCTGCCTCCTTTTATATGGTGTCAGGTTTATGATAGAGGTTTAATCTTAAATGGGACTTATAGTTCTCCTTAAAGATTATTTAGCTTGGAAGGTCAAATGTGTTCTGGAAATGAAAAATGTCGAAAAATGTAAGTGCTTAACCATTTTTTGTTATCAAAAAAACTAATAAAAACACAAGTGAAAATATGTATAAAAATAACAAATATTAAAAGTATTATTTGGAAAAAACTGGTATTAACACATAAAGATATTGTCATTAATTACCAAAAGTGCATAAGCGAGCTTGATTAATTTGATAGAGAGTTGTAAAATTCAGCTGTAAGCGCTTACACTACAAAACGGGAGGAAATAAGTATGAATGCTTTGCGAAAACAATGCAGAAGGGGTGTGGCTGTGCTTTTGGCAGTTGCCATGCTGCCACAGTGGGGAGTGCCGGGCGGCGGTCTGGCACATGCAGAACTCTTAAAGGAATTGGAAGAAAGAGATTATGCCACACCGTCAGAAGCGGCGGTATCAGAATTTTTTGAAACCAGGGATCTGGAAGTGTTAACTGCCACACCTTCCAATGCCGAAGTTTCACTGTCTGTTGAAACCGCTTCCCCATCCAATGCCAGCCTGTCACTGGCAGAGGTAAAACATTACAGTACGTCAGAGGGGAGCAGCGACGTGACTAACTTAAGAGTTCCCACACTGGCCTATGACGACACATCAATTACTCTGGTATGGGACAAGCCGGAGAATTATGCGGACGTCGCCAACTACTACGTATACTTAAATGATGTGAAACTTGGTGATGCAAGAAGTAATTTTGCCAGTCATGCAGACTGGGCATCTGTTTACATGAAAGCATTTTACGATTATTACCAGGAAAAAAACATCGATATGGTAAACGTAGATATTCATTCTTTTCGTGCAGACGGACTGAAACCGGATACGGATTATAACTTTTCTGTGGCGGCGGTGGATGCAGCAGGAGAGGAACTTGGCAGCCGCGCAAGTATTTCCTGTTCAACAACCAGCAAACCGGAATTGTTTGACATTACGGATTATGGTGCAAAGCGGTCAGAAGAAGGATTTACCTCCATTGATGAGGAGAAGAATGCGTTTACAGTAGCCAATACTAAGGCAATCCAGGATGCCATTGATGCCTGTTCGGAAGGGGGAAAGGTTGTAGTTCCAGAGGGGATTTTTATGACGGGAGCCTTATATTTAAAGAGCAATATGACTCTTGAGCTTTCGGAAGGGGCAGTGCTGTTCGGATCACCAGATGTGGATCATTATGATCAGAATTATCTGCTTTATCCCTATTCCACAGATACAAGATCCTGGGCACTGATCAACACCTACAGTGCAGATGAGGAAGGCGGATTTGAAAATATCCGGATCGTGGGGAAGGGGACGGTTTATGGAAATGGTTGGAAATATGGTTCGGAAACGGTTCCGGCTTCAGACGGAAACGGATATCTTCCTGCCATTCAGCCAAGACAGAGCGGAGATCCGGACTGGGCAAACGGGGAATTTTCCAAATATGCCTTAAAAGGTTTTGTGGGAAGAAAAGATAAGAATTACAATGACATGAACCTTGGAATTCTTGCCAAAAGTGCCTTTGACAATGGCAAAAGCAATGGCCTTAGTAATACCTCAGCTTATGCCACCAGACCCAATCTCATTGTGCTTCGAAATGTAAATGGCGTTTACATTGAGGGAATCACAGCAGAAAATCCTGCAAATCATACAATAGCAGTTCTTGACAGTGAAAATGTGGTTTCTGAAAACGTAAAATACATTACTTACGATGCAAACAATGGGGATGGAATCGAGCTTGGCAATACCCAGAACGCCATGGTCTTTAACAATTTCTTTGATACCGGGGATGACGGGATCAATTTTGCAACCGGAATGGGGAAAGGTGTGCAGGATACAGATCAGAAGCCATCAAGCGAAATCTGGACATTTAACAATTTCCTGAGGGAATGCCATGGCGGTGCAATTGCAGCAGGAAGCCATACGGGAGCAGGCATTGGCAGTATGCTTGTGGAGGACAATGTTTTAAATCACAGTGATATGCCATTCCGTTTTAAGAGTGCACCTGTAAACGGGGGCGGAATCTATGATGTACTGATTCGCGACTGTGCGGTGGGAGATGCCCAAAAGGTATTTACCTTTAATACGACTTATAGTGATGCGAACCAGGCCATGACTGTGGAACCGGCAGATAAGCCGGCAGAATTTTACAACATTGATGCATTCCGCATCACAGCGGATACCATCACAAAAAACACCATCGATATTGTGGCAGATGTGGATGACCAGATGCCTCATAAACCCGTACATAGCCACCATGATCTTTATTTCCAGGACATAACATTTACTAATATTGACACAAAGCTGGCAAAGAACTCTGAAATCTTACAAGGTGCTTCCAATGTTACCTTTAATAATGTGGTGATGAACTGGAAGAATATTGAAAAAGGGTCAGATGATGCAGCAGAAGAAAGCTATAAGGCATGGGCAAATATCAGCGCCTGCAGCGATTTGAATTTTATTGGTACAACTACACAGTCAGTAAATTCCTATGATGCAATGTCAAAGCCCGTCTGGCCAGAGGACGCAGCCGTACTTGCCAGTGCATCGGAAGCAACCAAGAGTGGATCTGAGCGGAAGGTAACATTAAAATGGCCTGCAGCCAGGGATGGAGATCAGGTGGCAGGTAAAGGAGAAATTGCCGGGTATATTGTGGAAACATACCTGGAAGATGAGTTAATTGACAAAACAAAACCAGTAAGCGGGACATCCTGTGAAATCGGGGGACTTTCACCGGATACCGGTTACTTATTTAAGGTTTATGGTGTTGATCAGACAGGAAACAGGACACCAGAGCTGGCGTATGAAGTAATGACAACAGAGGGAGAGGATCCGGAGTTAAAAGAACCGGAATCCAGTCAGGTTACATTCAGCGGAGTGGGTTACACCTGGGCTACTGCTAAGTTTGCAGCCAGCAAGGATCCAAGAGTCAGGGGATACCGGGCATATGCAGACGGGGAGCTGGCAGCTACGGTCTATCAATATCAGCTTGCCGATCCAAAAGCCAGTAATATAAGTATGACCATCGGAAGAATGATGGAGGAGAGCAATGAAATAACCGTTGAGGCATTCAGTGACTCAGGCCAGACCTATGAATATAAGGAAAAAACGGTTAAGACAATGAAGAACTACGATTACAAAGCTCCGGTATGGGAATCGGAAGCCCTTAAAGCCACTGTTACAGGGGAGAATGTGCTCCTGACATGGAAGGCACCGGAAGATGAGTCGGGAATTTATGCATACCGGGTGTATGTGGATGAGAAACCGGTCTATACGACGGAGGGGGATTATTTTAATCATGTCAATGGTACCTATACCACAAAAGATGCTTTTTACACCGTAAATAATCTGGATTTATCCGTACCACATACATTCCGCGTGGAAGCGGCAGATGCCTGGTGGAGAGCAAAAGATGGCAGCGGGCCGTTCCACTGGACAAACAGCGGGCCTGAGGTTATGTGGGATGGGTCTGGTATCGTGCAAAAACGTAGGATGGCTGGATCTGAAATTCTTTGGAAGTCTTCGGCATTTGGACAGTCTACGGATTTGAACTTTAAATCTGGTGTCTTAGAGGATAAGGTTGGAACGAATTATACCTGGCCTGTGAATAAAGATGTTCCTCTGGGAATGGAGGGAAAACCTGCTCAGGATGTTGTAATTGAATCCAGGGGAGGAAAGCTTCAGGCAGGACATGACGGAATTACATTTTATTATACCGAAGTGCCGACCAGTAAAAACTTTGCGCTTACTGCAGATGTTACAGTGGAAAAGATGGGACCGGAGAACGGAACCAAGCCCAATCAGCAGGAAGGCGCGGGCCTTATGGTCAGGGATGTTAACGGACCTCCCAGAAAGGATCCTCTGGAAGAAGGATACGAAGAGTACCCGGCTGCTTCCAATATGGTCATGCTGCAAGTAGGTGCAGCTGGAAAATCTCTTAATGCGGACTTAAATTTAATTGCATCAGCCCGCTATGGTGTAAACAGCCCGGCAGGAAACTTAAAGTCTGTTAAGAACACTGAGACCTTTGCAAAATCTGTTGGAAAAGCAGACAAATCAGGAGGGAAAACCAATAGTTATAATACTGAACTTAAGTTGAAACTGGAGCGAACGGATGCAGGATTTACCACTACCTATCTGGATAAGGATGGAAACGTAATCAGTACGTATACCTTTAAAGATAAAAATGTGACTCCCAATATTGTGTCCTATTTAGATGAGGATTTGATGTATGTTGGATTTTTTGCTTCCAGAAACGCCAGAATAACGGTTAAAAATATTATTCTTGATTTAACGGATGTCGTAATACCCGATGAATCACCGGCATATGTGGCACCTGATGATGAAGGTGCATCTCTTTATGTGGCTTCCGGAGAATATTCAAACAGCCGGGATTATATGGTTCAGGCGCTGACGAATCAGTCTGGCAGTATGACAGTAAGCCAGGATGGAAGTGTAATTGTTTCAAAGGCTGAAGTAACCGGAGGTACTCAGTTTAAAGTACCAGCCGTGTTAAATGAGTCCGGAGGAGAGTTTAAGCTGACCTTTGTACCATCCGAAGGATTAGATATCGGAAAGGAAATTGTAAAGACATTTCAGGTAAAAAGAGAAGATTATGGTAAAGATCTTTACGTTTCATCGGAAGGATCAGATAGTGGGGTGGGAACCGCCGCTAATCCTATGTCCATTGAGACTGCAGTAAAGAAACTGGTGCCAGGTGGAACTATTTACATGAACGAGGGGATCTATCAGCCATTTCAAATTCCTTTGACTGCATCAGGAAATGAGGATAACAGAAACACCCTGAAAGCCATGGGTAAAGTTACTATAACAGGAGACTTAAAGATATTTGTTTTAGATTGTGATTACTGGAATGTTATGGGTCTTGATGTAGATGGGCGTAATGTGGAAAACAGCCGCGGTGTTATGATCCATGGCAGCCATAATCTGATGAAGGATTCCCTGATTCACAATACCTCCAGCGATGCAGGTCTGACCATTACAAAATCAAGAGGCAGCAGAAGCTTATGGCCGTCTTATAATGTGGTCGAAAATTGTGAGTCATATGAAAACAAAGATGGATCCATGATTAATGCAGATGGTTTCGCTTCAAAATCAGGTTCCGGTGATAACAACCGGTTTGTAAACTGCGTATCTCATGATAATGCGGATGATGGCTGGGATTTATATAATACGTTATCAGATGGGCCAAACGGCATAACCATAATTGAGTACTGTGTGGCATATAACAACGGAAACAATGGGTTCAAGCTTGGAGGAGAGGGCAGAGAAGTACCTCATATTTTACGCAACAGCATTGCTTACCACAATAATCTGGATGGAATTACGGATAACTTTAATCCAGGTGAGCTTAGAGTTGAAAACAATACTTCTTTTGATAACGTCAGATTTAATTATATTTTACGCCCAAGTCCTTATAAGATGGATGGGAGTGGCAATCTGACTGCGGATGGAATATTTAAAAATAATGTTTCCTACCGGACCGATGCATATAGTGCAAAGCTGAAAACAATTTATGGAGATAAAATAGCTGCAAGTGAGATCAGCAATAATTATCTTTATACGGAAACCGGAAACGCCATAGACGGAGATAATTTCCTCTCGCTGGATCCGGCAGACAGCTACTACCGGGTTGACGGCAGAATTATGTTTGGAGACTTCCTGCGCCCGAAAAGAGGAAGTGTGATACGAAATGCAAAGGCTGGCGCTATACTGCCTGGAATTGATGAGCCGGAGCCAGAGCCGGAACCAGAGCCGGAACCAGAGCCAGAGCCAGAACCAGAACCAGAACCCACGCCAAATCCCACTCCTAATCCCTCCCCTTCCGATCGCGATTCCGATTCGGACAGGGATTATGGTATCAGAAAGCCATCTGGATCAGGAGAGGTAACAGGAGACTGGAAGCAGGATGAGAAAGGATGGCGTTTAAAGAAGAAAGACGGTACTTATCCAAAAGAGGAATGGGCTAAAGTCAACGGTGTCTGGTATTACTTCGGACAGACCGGATATATGACTACCGGCTGGAAGCAGGTAGAGGGAAAATGGTATTATCTGGCAACCGACGGAGGGATGCAGACAAACTGGGTATGGACCGGAGAAAACTGGTATTTTATGAATGCAGACGGTTCCATGGCAACCGGATGGGTCATGGTAAATGACAGCTGGTATTATTTAAACCAGTCAGGAGAATGCCTTTTAAATACGGTTACACCCGATGGATACCGTGTTAATGAAAAAGGGGAATGGGTGAAATCATAATTTTGCCTGGTTTTACAGGAACATAGTCAAACAACGTATAAGAGCGCGCTGCAAGATCAGAAAAATAAGATTTTTGCAGCACGCTTTTTGTCGTATTTTGTAGAAAATGGCAGAAAATGAAATTGTGAAATCTCCCGTCAGATGATAATATAGTTCTATATTAAATTGCTGCTTGTCCTGCTTAAAAATGATTCACACTTTAAGATTGTGAGGAAGTCTTTATGTTACATGAGGCAATGAGGTCCTATTACGCACCGCTTTTAATCCTGCTGTTTTTCGGGATAATGGTTTTGGTGGACAAACTTTTTTCCCGGAAAATTAAACGTTTATTTCTTCTGGAGATTTTTCTGCAGCTGTTTTTAATGGCTGTCACATCACTGGATCAGTATTTTGCAGCATCGGGTGATGCTGGTATGGTATGGAGGTTCAGAAGTATCACTACCTGTCTGAATTTTGTAATTGGTCCGTGTTCCTCCATGATTCTGGTATTGATTTACGATACAGGTGTGTCAGGAAAATTGTCAAAATTATATTTCCTTCCCCAGGTGATAAATGCTGCGCTAAGCGTGCTGAGTTTATGGAATGGCTGGATTTTCTCTGTGAACAGCAGTAATCTGTACAGAAGAGGCCCTCTGTTTGCCATGTCATTAACAGTTGGATTTTTCTATCTGCTCACATTGATTATATTTTCTGCCAAACAGCAGGATAAGCCCAACAGAAGGGCAGAGACGACATTTCTAACAGCTGCTTTTCTGGCAATTGGTACAGCTGCCGGTCTGGAATTATTTTATGATTTTAATTTCATGATATGGAATGTTTCATCTGTATGTGTTGTTTTGTATTATTTACTTTTAACTACCCAGAAAATACTATACGATTCCATGACAGGTACATACAGCCGGGTAGCCTATGAAAAGCAAATGGAAAAGCTGAATTATAAGCATTCCTGTACCATCGCCATGATCGACCTGAATAATTTAAAGCAGTTAAATGACTGGTATGGGCATTCTGCAGGTGATGCGGCAATCTGCAATGTGACAGCAGCCGTTTTAAAGCAGAGATCCAGACATATGAAGCTATATCGTTATGGTGGAGATGAATTTGTTCTAGTCAGCAGCCGGATTTGTGAGGAAGAGATGCACCGTGTTTTAAAAGCAGCGCAAAAATATTGCGGCACGATTTCTGGCCAGCCAATTACTTTTTCCTATGGAATTTCCGTTTACCGGCGCGGAGATGATATTTACAAAGCAATTACCCATGCGGATGAGATGATGTATCGGAATAAGGCGATAATAAGAGAAGGAGAAGCAGCAAAATTGGACTGATGTGCCCCAAAAAGGTAGAGATTATAGCGAAGCGGTTTTATACCGCTTCGCTATTTTTAGTTAATTTCTATTTTTAATTATTACGTAACTGGATCCGGTATTGTTTTGGAGAGATGCCGTTCAAACGCTTAAAGAGCTTGATAAAGTAGTTGATATCATTATATCCGCAGTTTACAGCCACAATATGAATTGGCATCTGTGTGGAGTTCAGCAAAAACAGGGAATGGCTTATTCTGACTGAGTGGATATAGTCTGTCAGATTCCTTCCGGTTTCCTTTTTAAAGAGGCTGGATAAATAAGATTTCGTCACATGGCATCTTTCAGCAAAAAAAGCCAGAGTCAAAGGTTCAGCATAATGAAAATCGGTATAGGTGATGCACTGCTGAACGATCTGCGAATAATTCTTCATAGAATGATTGTAAACCAAGAGGCAGTATTTGTGTATCATATCACTTTCTAAAGTATCAAGTTCTTTCAATGATCTGATCTGGTTAATCTGTATGGCAAATCGGGTAGACAATTCATCAATGTACATTGGATGGACATGTCCCTTCTGCACAGCTTTACGACATAGGGTATTAAGTACAATAACTAAATTTTTCCTGTTCACCAAAGTATTTTCGCTTCGAGGCATGATTTTGAAATTCCTGGATTTTCCGTGGTAAAGAATAGCTCTTGCATGATCACCTGCGGCGATAGCCTCCAGCAGATTTTCTTCTGTCTCATAACGCTCTTCGATGCTCTGTATGGCAATAAAAGGATTTTCATTTAACTGGGAATGTCCAATTACGGATTCGATAGAAGGATCTCTGGAATCCGAATATATCTGGAACTTAAAATCTCGTGAAAATAAATGGCAGGCTATATTAATCAATGTGGATTCAAACACATTGAAATCAGGCGGTATTGTAATATTACAATAGTAAGTCTGCAAATCCTGTAAGATTTTTTCCGGCAGGGTTCTCCTTATCATCAGCTGGTGTATCTGATCAGGTGTCGGCAATGTTTCAAGTACAGGACCCACAGAAATGTAAAAGTTCTGTTTATCTGATTCAGATTTTGTATCTTCTATAAGGATAAAATAATTAACCAGATTAAAATCATCTTTTATCCGCAGTATTTCAGAGTCGTGGCAGTGACTGATAATAAAATCGTGAAGACTTTGATAATTGTAATTCGTATAGAGTCTGCCGCGCAGAGCCAGATCGACCTGATAAAGGTTGGAAAAGTCGGTCTCCAGCCGGTAACAGGGTACATTCTGCGCCTGCATGATATGAACAAAAAGATCCAGATTATCCAAGTTCATGTATCGTACTCACCTCTTTAAGAAATTATATAATTTAACAGTAAAATCGTAAAATATTTATGTAAAATCAAGTATACCATAAAATCGTATTATTTTAAATGAAATTTATCACTGTTTAACATTGTTTTTTTCAGATAGACTTCCTATATCATAAATGAACAGGAGGAAGCAGAATGAAATATAAGGATTTCGCAAGGAAAAAGAATTATCTGGTCTGAGGCTTTTAAAGCAGCATTGGAGAAAATGATGGGTAAGAGTGAATTTAAAGGAGATGAACAAATGAATGATAAGCAGGAAAGACCATTTGGACTCAGAGATAAAATAGGATATATGTTTGGTGATTTCGGTAATGATTTTACATTTATATTTGCCAGTTCATTTTTAATGGTGTTTTATATGAAAGTTCTCGGAATTCCGGGAGCCATGGTAGGAACCTTGTTTCTGATGTCCAGAATCGTGGATGCTTTTACGGACATCACCATGGGGCGCATTGTTGATACCTGCAAACCTGGAAAAGACGGTCGTTTTAAACAATGGATCCGTTTAATGGCAGGCCCAGTGGCAATTGCCAGTTTTTTAATGTATCAGTCTTCCATGGCAGGAGCTTCCATGACAATGAAGATTGTTTATATGTACGGAACCTACTTACTGTGGGGAAGCATCTGCTACACTGGTATCAACATTCCTTATGGTTCCATGGCATCTGCGATTACGGAGAAACCAGATGAGCGGACCGGATTATCCACGTTCCGTGGGATTGGTGCAAATCTGGCTCAGTTGATTATCGGCGTGTTAGGTCCCATTATCATCTACACAAAGGATGAGAGTGGTGCGCAGGTTATCAGAAACAGCGGGAACATCTTCCCTGTTATCGCAGGCGTATTCTCCATATGTGCCGTCATCTGCTACGTTATCTGCTATAAATGCACGACAGAGCGGGTTAAAATTGAAAAGGAAGAAAATTCTACTAAAATGACATTAGGCAAGACCTTCGCAGCAATTTTTTCAAGCAGAGCCATTCTTGGAATCATCGGTGCGGCAATATTCTTATTGTTAAGTCAGCTATTAATCAGTGGCTTAAATACATACCTGTATGCGGATTATTTTGGAGATATCAAAGCGTTTTCCAGCTTTACTTTTATTAATGTTTCATTTGCCTTAATTCTGGCTATATTTGTGGGAAAAATCGCAAAAGCGGTTGGAAAGAAAGAAGCTGCCATCATAGCTACCACATTTACTGCGGCTGTATATGTATTGTTGTTTATCTTAAAGGTTAGGAACCCATGGGTTTACATGGTTTCTGCAGCGATTGGTTTCCTGGGTGTTAACTTTTTCAACCTGATTATCTGGGCAAATATCACAGATGTAATTGATGATGCGGAGGTAAGAACTGGTAAGAGAGAAGATGGTACGATTTATGCAGTTTATTCCTTTGCAAGAAAAGTAGGTCAGGCACTGGCTGGCGGCTTAAGCGGATATGCTCTGCAGATGATTGGCTATGAATCAGCAGCCAAGATTCAGACACCGGAGGTACTTAACGGATTATATACAATCTCAACCATTGTTCCTGCAGTCCTGTTTTTATGTGTTGCCCTGATGCTGTTTTTTGTATATCCACTGAGTAAAAAGAAGGTGGAGGAAAATTCTGAGATTTTAAAAGAGAGAAGATTAAATCATAACTAGTTTTTCAACAAAGGAGGAGCCCGTGAAGAAACATGTAATGATATCTGGTTTTGCAGATGAAATTTGTGAAGATTTTGAAGAGCAGTTAAATACCGTGACCGGGTTGGGAATGCAGTACATTTCCCTGCGGACAGCAAACAGAAAATCCATTGCAGAATTTACAGTTGAGGAAGTCAGGGAACAGCTTCTGCCCAAACTCAACCAGTTTGGTGTAAAAGTATCGTCTCTGGGCTCGCCCATTGGAAAAGTTGGTGTAGATGATGAGGAAGGTTATGAAAAACAGCTGAAACAACTAAAGACGCTTTGTGAAATTTGCAAGGTTCTGGATTGTAAGTATATCCGTGTGTTCAGCTGTTATATTCCAGCAGGAAAAGATCCGGATCATTACAGGGACAAAGTAATGGACAGAATGAGAGGGTTTTTAAAAATTGCAAAGAGTTATAAAATTATTCTGATCCATGAAAATGAAAAAGATATTTATGGCGATACCGGAATCAGGTGCAAAAACCTTATGGAAGCGTTATCAGATTCCTGTTTTCTCAGTGCATTTGATTTTGCCAACTACGTGCAGTGCAACGAAGATCCTGTTAACTGCTGGGATTTACTAAAGGATTATGTTGCCTATATACACATCAAAGATGCAGTTGCATCAGATAAAGAAAATGTGGTGTGCGGTACCGGTGAAGGGCGGATCAGAGAGATCTTAGAGCGGGCTGTTTTGAGAGAAGGCTATGAAGGATTTTTGACTTTGGAGCCTCATCTGGTGGTGTTTGACGCTCTGTCTGATTTGGAACTTGCTGATGCAAAGAAAATCATAAAAGAAGATAAAGCAAAAAATGGTGCAGAGGGTTATGCAATGCAGTATCGTGCGTTGCGGGAAATTTTAAAATCCATGCTATAACCCATGAATGTAACGGAAGGAGAATGAAAATGGAAAAAAAAATAAGATATGGACTGATCGGAGCAGGTGTGCAGGGAAGCGCATATGCAGGATTCTTAAGCGGACAGGCAGGATTTGCAGGAATGCCGGCGGTGGAGTGTCCTCCCCACTGTACTCTGGGAGCCTTATGTGACAATGATCCGGCAAAAGAGGAGATATGCAGGGAAAAATATCCGGAAGTTCCTTTTTATAAAGATTGGAAGGACATGGTAAAATCCGGAGATGTAGATGCGGTGATTACGACCGTTCCTCATTATCTTCATACGGAAATTGCTATTTACTGCCTGGAACATGGAATGAACGTACTGGTGGAAAAGCCTGCAGGAGTTTATGCAAAAGCAGTCCGCGAGATGAACGAATGCGCTGCGGCCCATAAAGATGTGGCGTTTGGAATCATGTTTAACCAAAGGACAAATAAACTGTACCAGAAGGTGAAAGAGCTGGTTTCTTCCGGAGAATTGGGGGAAATCCGCCGCTCAAGCTGGATTATCAATTCCTGGTGGCGTCCGGACAGTTACTATAAGCAGAGTGACTGGCGCGCGACCTGGGGTGGGGAAGGCGGAGGCGTTTTGGTAAATCAGGCCCCCCATCAGCTGGATTTATGGCAGTGGCTCTGCGGAGTGCCCGATAAGGTAATTGCAAAATGTCTTTACGGCAGCCACAGAGATATTATTGTGGAAAATGACGTTACCATTGTAACAGAATACAGCAACGGCGCTACCGGCAGCTTTATTACCTGCACCCATGATCCCATTGGAACAGATCGACTGGAAATAGATTTGGATGGGGGTAAAATTGTGGTAGATGACAGTAAAACCGCTACCGTATATCGGCTGAAAAAAGATGAGAGCGAAATGAATGCGACCATGAGCATGATGGATGTACATAAGCTGACAAGCGGCAATTCAGCTGGTGCAGGAGACATGATATTGAAAGAAACCTTTGAAAATACCGATGGCTGGGGAGTTCAGCATATTTCCGTCATGGAAAATTTTGCACTTCACATTCTGGAGGGAGTGCCGCTTCTGGCTCCTGGCTCCGACGGCATCAACGGTGTTAACCTGGCCAATGCAGGCCTGCTTTCGTCCTGGCTGGGAACTGAGGTGGAAAACCCTGTTGACGAGGATTTGTATCTGCGGGAATTAAATAAGAGAATTGCTGCAGAGGGGAAATTTAAAACCAGATAACCACAATAAGGAGAAGTATATATGAAAAGAGCGGCTGTCATCGGCCTGGGAGACATCTCTTCCATTCATATGATGTGTATTCAAAACAATCCTGAAATTACTCTTGCTGCAGTCTGTGACATAGAGGAAAACAAAAGAGATCAGGCTCCGGAGGGAGTGCCGTTTTATACCAGTTATCAGGATATGATTTCCAGGGAGAAACCGGATGTGGTACATATCTGCCTGCCTCATTACCTTCACGTACCGGTTTCTATTGCTGCTGCAGAGATGGGAGTCCATGTATTATGTGAAAAGCCTGTGGCTTTAAATCAATTACAGGGGCAGGTGTTTGCTGACTTTGAAGCGGCACATCCGGACATTCACATGGGAATCTGCCTTCAGAACCGATTCAATGAATCTGTGGAAGCTTTGAAGACAATCATTGACAGCGGAAAATATGGCAGAGTTTGCGCTGCAAAAGGGGTTGTGCCATGGTCCCGTTCCAGAGATTACTATGAAAGCAAACCCTGGCGGGGAAAATGGGATACTGCCGGAGGCGGCTGTATGATTAACCAGTCCGTTCATACTCTGGATCTGCTGTATTATCTGGGAGGTCCCGTGAATGGTGTGAAAGCATCGGTGAGTCAGCTTCTGGACTATGGAATAGAAGTGGAAGATACCGTTATGGCGAATCTCTTCTATGAAAACGGTGCCCATGGTCTGTTTATGGCAACCAATGCAAATTATAAAAATGAAAGCGTACAGATCTCGATTCAATTGGATCAGGCGGAATTTGCCATTATTGAAAATGTTCTGTATCGTATCCATCCAGATGGCGGCAGGGAACAGCTGGCAGAGGATGCAAAGTTTTTTGGCTCTAAATTCTATTACGGAGCCAGCCATGGGAAACTGATTAATAAATTCTATGATTCTATTGAAAAAGACGATCAGGATTATCTGCATGTCAAAGATGGGCTGATGAGCATACGTCTGATTGATTCCATACAGGAGTCAGGACGTACAGGTATGTTTGCTTCGTTAAAGGAACAATAAAATATGAGAGGAAATATTTGCAATGAAAAAAGGTTTAATTGGAATTCAAATGAGTACGATCAAGAATAAAGTTGATGAATTAGGGGCATATGAGACATTGAAAGCCTGTGCAGAGATGGGGTATCACTGTGTGGAGATCAGCCAGATACCCATGACTCCGGAAAATGTGAGTGATATAAAGAGGGCTTGTGAGGAATATGGCATTAAGGTAGCTGCCTGCAGCGCTTCTTTAGAACCCATGATGCCTGGCATGCCGGGAGAATATCTGACTACTGATTTTGATAAAATTGTGGCAGACTGCAAGGCATTAAACTGTGACTTGCTGCGTATTGGCATGCTTCCTGTCAACTGTATGGGCAGCCGTGATAAAGCTTTGGATTTTGTAAAAAGAGCGGATGACTATGCTGGGAAGCTGAAAGAGCACGGGATAGATCTGTATTATCACAACCATCATATAGAGTTTATAAAATATGATGGACAGTATTTGCTGGATATAATTAAAGACAATACCCGGTATATGGGTTTTGAACTGGATATTCACTGGATCCAGCGTGGGGGAGAAGATCCGGTAGAATTTATAAAAAAATATGCAGGCAGGATTCGGCTGATTCATCTGAAAGATTATCGGATCAGGGAAGTAAGGCTTCCGGATGGTGCGTTTGACAAAACGACCTTTATGCAGGCATTTACTGATACTATTGAATTTGCAGAATTGGGAGAAGGAAGTCTGCCTGTAAAAGAGTGTGTGGAAGCCGGGTTTGAAGGAGGGAGCGAGTATTTTTTGATTGAGCAGGATGATACTTATGACCGTGATTCCTTTGAAAGTCTGAGGATCAGCCGCGATCATCTGATTGAATTAGGTTATAAGGATTGGTTTGAGCTGTATTAATGGACTGATATTCACAGATAATAACGCTGTTTTGTGTCCTGTCACAAGAAAGGGTTCCTGTAAAGGAACTCTTTTTTTACTTACAAAAGGTCTTCTTTACATTCCAAAACTTTTTAAAGTGAACAATGTATGATAAATTATTATCAAAGTTTTCATGCAATTAATTAACTTAAAAAACTGTTATTAACAGCGAAAAAGTGAGGAGAATGATATGAAAAAAGGAATATTTGTGGGTATTGCTGCGATGGCAGCAGCGGCAGCAGCTGTAATTGTATTATCCGGTCCGGCCTATACCAGTCTGGACAAATCCGGGAAAAAGAATGTTCAGGAAGCGGCAGCTGAAGGCACCCTGGAACGTGAATCAAAAGAAGACGAAAAACAGGCAGACATTGTTATAATCGGAGCAGGGGGGGCCGGTATGACAGCGGCTGTTGAAGCCACACAAAAAGGAGCTTCAAATCTGATTGTATTAGAAAAAATGCCTATTACAGGAGGAAATACCGTCCGTGCAACAGGTGGTTTAAATGCAGCTGAAACACCGTACCAGAAGGCTGATGGAATTGAAGATTCCATTGAGCTGTTTGTGGAAGACACCATGAAGGGCGGCAAAAATTTAAATGATCCAAAGCTTGTGCAGGTAATGGCGGAGCAATCCGCAGACGCAGTTACGTGGGTCAACGAAATAGGCGGAGATTTATCGGTAGTAGGGCAGTTCGGCGGAGCCAGTGTTAAGAGAATCCACCGTCCGTCTGATACATCGGCAGTGGGCCCCATGCTTGTAAATGCTCTTAATGCAAAACTGAAAGAATTGGATGTACCTGTATTTTTAGAGACGGAAGCAGTACATATTTTACTGAACGAAGAGGGCGCCGTGGTGGGAGTGCAGGCAGTAACAAAGGATGGAGAGCCTTATACTATTTCATGTAAGGCTGTAATTTTAGCATCTGGAGGTTTTGGAGCCAATTCTGAGCTGGTGGTAAAATACAGAAAAGATTTGGCCGGTTTTTGCACCACCAATCACTCCGGTGCCACTGGTGACGGAATTGTTATGGCAGAAGAGCTGAAGGCAGGGCTTGTAGATATTGATCAGATCCAGACCCACCCTACCGTGAATCCGGATACAACCACCATGTACACAGAAGGCGTTCGTGGAAACGGAGCAATTTTAGTCAACCGGTCCGGAAAGCGTTTTGTCAATGAGCTGGAAACCAGAGATGTTGTTTCAGAGGCCATTTTAAATCAGGAAGGAAAAACCTGCTTCATGGTATTTGACCAGTCTGTAAGAGAGAGCTTATCTGCTATTGAAAAATATATCGGTCAGGGCATCATTACCCAGGCTGACACTCCGGAAGAGCTGGCAGAGGCAATTGGTGTTGATAAGGATCAGCTGAAAGCCACACTGGAACAGTATGCAACATATCAGACAGGTGGCAAGGATACAGAATTTGAAAGAGAAAGCATGGAAGTTCCATTAAACATGCCTCCTTATTACGCCGGACTGTGCGCTCCAGCGGTTCATCATACCATGGGCGGAGTAAAGATTGATACAGCTACCCAGGTTCTAAAAGAGGACGGAAATGCAATTCCGGGATTATTTGCAGCCGGAGAGGTAGTTGGAGGCGTTCATGGAGCAAACCGGCTGGGAGGAAACGCAGTGACTGATATTGTGGTTTTCGGAAGACTGGCGGGAAATGCCGCTTATGACTACGTTATGAAAAACGGCGGTTTTACGGAGAAAACAATGAAGGCTGCAGGGGAAGACGAAGCAGCACAGCCAGAAGTAAAGGGAAATTATAAGGACGGAACTTATACAGGAACCGGAAAAGGGAATAACGGAGATATTACAGTAGAGGTGGTTGTGAAAGATGGAAGTGTGACTTCCGTAGAATTGACAGATCATCATGAGACTCCCGGGATCTATGAGGCAGCAGAGAAGACGGTCACTTCAGCCATTATCAGAACACAGAGTACTTCTGTAGATGGGGTTTCAGGTGCAACCAACTCTTCTCAGGGAATCAAAGAGGCGGTTGCAGCAGCTTTATTGAATGCGAAATAACTCTGGAATCAGGTAGCCGGAAACCCGGGGATATGATAGTAATAAGGATTGCGCTGGAATTCCTCCAGCGCTATTTTTATAAGTGCTTTTTCCGGGTTGGAAAGATTATGAGACTTTTTGTATATAGACAGCTAAGAAATAAAAGCGTTTGAGTCACTTGCAGATGTGCAGGTCCTGGAAATGGAAGCGAACGGTCATCCTTTTACGGTGTATTGATATGAAGGAGAAGGAAGCTCCTGAGGAGGAAAGCGATTTCATGCGGAAGATGAGAATGCGCGGAACCTGCTTTTTGGATCTCCTCTTCCGTAAGGAAGAACGTTTCTTCAAGGATCCCTTTTCAAATCCTTACGCTGCAACGGATGATATGCTTGCCCGTCTCCCAAGAACCTTAGTGATTACAGCGGGAGAATGTGATTTCCGCTTTGAAGATGAAGCCTATGGTCTTCGGCTTGCCCAGTTGGGAATAGAGACTACCATACAACGGGTTCCTGGGGCAAAGCATGGCTTTATCCCCCATTTTGGGCAGTTCTGGGAGCCTGCTGCCAGGCTGATCGCGGAGAAAATCAAGGAAGTATAAACAGAACCATTCCCTGAATAAAAATTGTGTTTGAACTATTTATCGTTCAACGCTATAATAGAAAAAATACAGTTGGTGCAATCTGGACGGAGCACAGGGAAAGGAATTTAGTATGAAAACGGTCAGAGTGAGAGATGTGGTCATTGGCGAAGGTGTGCCTAAGGTATGCGTGCCTATTGTTGAAATAGAACTGAAAGATGTGGTATCGTCTGCCCAGGACTTGAAAGCTGGCGGTGCCGATGTGGCGGAATGGCGGATTGACTGGTTTAATGAGGCATATGAAATCAGTAAAGTTGTGGAAGCGGCTGGTTATATCCGGGAAGCCCTTAAGGAGGTTCCTCTCCTTGCAACCTTTCGGACTGCGGGAGAAGGGGGAGAAAAGGAAATCAGTGTGCAGCAGTATATTGATTTAAATCTTGCTCTGATCCGTTCCGGTTATATAGATCTCATTGATGTGGAATTGTTTTTTGATGAAGAGGCTTCAAAAATACTTGTGGAGGAAGCTCACAGGCTGGGAGTCCCTGTCATCGCTTCCAATCATGATTTTCAGAAAACACCGGACAAAGAAGAACTGTATCGCCGTGTGGAGCGGATGATT
The DNA here is from genome assembly GCF_031982545.1 of Lacrimispora sp. Classification (GTDB taxonomy): domain Bacteria; phylum Bacillota; class Clostridia; order Lachnospirales; family Lachnospiraceae; genus Lacrimispora. Next base: position 419,090 of record NZ_DALYXB010000002.1, on the reverse strand, counting down.
GAGCTTGATGCGGATATTCCCAAAATTGCGGTGATGCCCCAAAATGTGGAAGATGTTATGGTGCTGCTGACAGCGACGTATGAGATATCACGCTATATTTCAGACAGACCAATCATTACCATGTCCATGTCAAAGGAGGGTGTGATCAGCCGGTTTTCCGGTGAATTTTTTGGCTCTGCACTGACTTTTGCTGCAGTTGGGAAAGAATCAGCACCAGGACAGGTTGAAGTAAGCAGTTTAAAGAAGATACTCAGCCAGATCCATGAAATTATTTCATGATTTTATCCGTACGCTTTTCTCGTTTTTGATGGAAAAGGATCTTGACAAATAAATAGAAACCTCATATACTAAAAACTAACTTCACAAACAAGAAAAAGCATTGATAAGAACAAGTAACAGTACGGAAAACCAGACAGAAAGCAGCCGGTTGATGAAAGGCGCATGGAAAACGCACTGCGAATACATCTTTGAGCTTCGCTCCCAAAGGTTTTTAGGCCCGGTAGGCGGCGACGGATTCCTGCACCCGTTATTGTGCTAGAGTATCAGACGGTACTTGAAGAGATAAGCAGCGTGAGCTGTTTATGAAAAAAGGTGGTAACGCGAGATTTTAACCTCGTCCTTTTAACAGGGCGGGGTTTATTTTTTTTGTAAAGGAGAATTGGAATGACAATCTACGAAGAACTGAAAGCCAGAGGGCTGTTAGCCCAGGTGACCAATGAAGAAGAGATCAGCAAAATGGTCAATGAAGGAAAGGCAGTATTTTATATTGGATTTGATCCCACAGCAGACAGTCTCCATGTGGGACATTTTATGGCTTTGTGCCTGATGAAACGTCTGCAGGAGGCTGGTAATAAGCCAATCGCCTTAATCGGCGGAGGAACTGCCATGGTTGGTGATCCTTCCGGAAGAAGCGACATGCGTCAGATGATGACGGTGGAAACCATTGCCCATAACTGTGAATGCTTTAAACAGCAGATGAGCCGTTTTATTGACTTTTCCGAAGGAAAGGCCATGATGGTGAACAATGCGGACTGGCTGATGGACTTAAACTACGTTGAATTCCTGCGGGAAATCGGCCCTCATTTCTCAGTAAACCGGATGCTCAGTGCAGAATGCTATAAACAGCGTATGGAAAAAGGATTAAGCTTCCTGGAATTTAACTATATGATCATGCAGAGCTACGATTTCTACGAGCTGTTCCAGCGCCATGGCTGCAACATGCAGTTTGGCGGAGATGATCAGTGGAGTAACATGCTTGGAGGAACCGAACTGATCCGCAGAAAGCTTGGTAAGGATGCCCATGCAATGACCATAACCCTGCTGTTAAACTCAGAGGGCAAAAAGATGGGAAAGACCCAGTCCGGTGCTGTGTGGCTTGATCCGGAAAAGACTTCTCCATTTGATTTCTTCCAGTACTGGAGAAATATTGCCGATGCTGATGTATTAAAATGTCTGCGTATGCTTACCTTCCTTCCTTTAAGCCAGATCGATGAGATGGATAGCTGGGAAGGCAGCCAGTTAAATGAGGCAAAAGAAATTCTGGCTTACGAGCTGACCAAGCTGGTACATGGGGAAGAAGAGGCGGAGAAAGCGAAACAGAGCGCAAGAGAGCTGTTTACAGGCGGCAATGCAGAAAATATGCCATTATGTGAGCTTGATGAAGCTGATTTTACAGACGGCAGCGTTGATATATTGACCATTCTCCAGAAATCCGGACTAGCACCCTCACGTTCAGAAGCAAGAAGAAATGTGGAACAGGGCGGAGTTACCATAGAGGGAGAAACCGTGAATGACATAAAAGCTTCCTATACCAGAGAACAGCTGGCTGACGGAGCTGTTGTGCGTCGGGGAAAGAAGAAGTTTGTGAAAGTGATTGCAAAATAAAATGTCGTGCTCTCTTTCTGACAGGCAGGTGAGATAATTCACCTGTTCGTTGGAAAGGGAGTTTTTTTGTGCCTGAATATAACTTATTTGAAGGATGAGATTGCACCAGAAAAATGTCGATGATTGTGCAAAATATATAAAATAAATTAGAATATAAAATGTTAATTGTGACAATGTCCTGTTTTGACAGTGAAACAATCGAATAATGACAGCAAAAATAATAAAAACAGGATATAATCACAATGTATTAATTAAATTCCCACAAAAAGGAAATGGACATGAGCTCATATATTTTCGAAACAGTAGAATTTAAAAATCAGTATCCGGTTAATGCATTTGTTGCATTTATCCAAAGCAGCAGTTTTCACTGGCATTATGAATATGAGTTAATTGCAGTGCTGAAAGGCAGTATTACAATCAGCGTCAGTCCCAAACCAATTACTCTGCATAAAGGCGGTATCGTTCTTGTAAATTCAAAGACCGTTCATGAAATAAAGAGTGAGGGAGAAAATATCTGTATGATATTGCAGCTGGATCCCGCTCTTTTTAAAAAGGAGAGCAATGACAGCAGCAATTATCGCTTTTATTTAAACAGTGTATTAGACGAGGTACCTGTAAAAATACGATACAGTCACTTTGTAAATAAAATGGCAAAAATTGTGCTGTATGCAATTGATCAGGATAAGAAGAACTGTTACCGTCTTCGTGCGGAGATTTATAGTTTAATTGCTGATCTATTTGAATATGTACAATATGACATGATTATGAAGTCGGATCAGTGTGACAGAGATGCTGCGCTGTTAATGAATATGATTGATTATCTGAAAGCGAATCTGTCTGAGCCGGATGTTATAAATAATCTATATAAAGAGCTAGGCATGGGTGAAAAGACTGTGTATCGGTATTTAAAGGAACATATGGGAATTTCACTCAAAGATATGGTTGATACATTTCGTACGAATGAGGCAAAAAGGCTGTTAAAAAATACAGATAAAAGTATGGGGTGCATTATTGATGAATGCGGATTTGGATCTGAGAATACATTTTACCGTCTTTTTAAAAAGAGTACGGGGTTAACACCAAAGGAGTATCGCCAACAAAAAACAGAGATAGAAAAAAAACCTGAATTAAGGGGTTATCTGAATTTTGAAATAAATGAAGCAAAGCAGCTTCTGCTTAAAATAATGGAGGACTGATTGTAATGGATTGCAGCAAAAAGGAGAGGTTGTTATTTACGGGTCGTGCAAAGGAAATTGTGAATCATCTGACATTGGAAGAGAAGGTTTCTTTCATGAGCGGTGGCATGAAGTTTGAGGAAGTACGCGGTGCCATAAAAAAACAGACGAAGGAGCATTATAATCAGTTTCCGTATCCGGCGGGCGGGATGGCAGAACAGGGGGTACCGCCCATGCTTTTCTGCGATGGCCCCAGAGGTGTTGTGTGCGGAAATGGAAAAAGCACTTGTTTTCCTGTTTCTATGTTGAGAGGAGCTACTTTTGATACGGAACTGGAGGAAGAGATTGGAGAGGCAATTGCAAAAGAAGTGCTTGCATATGGAGGAAATCTGTTTGCAGGAGTCTGTATTAACCTTCCATATAACCCCGGTTGGGGGAGAAGTCAGGAAACGTATGGCGAAGATTCCTATCTGCTGGGAGAGATGGGGGCAGCTCTGGTAAAGGGAGTGCAAAAACATGGAGTTATGGCCTGTCTAAAGCATTTTGCCTTTAATCAAATGGAAAATGCAAGATTTAAGGTAGATATTGATTGCAGCAAAAGAACGGAACGGGAAATTTTTCTCGCCCATTTTAAGAAGTGCATAGATGCCGGAGCCGCTTCCGTCATGAGTGCATATAACCTTTATAAAGGAGCGATGTGCGGACATCATGATTATCTGTTAAATCAGGTTTTAAAAGAAGAATGGGGATTTGACGGATTTATTATGAGTGATTTTGTGTGGGGGGTAAAGGATACAGTTGAAGCAATTAACGGTGGCCAGAATATGGAGATGTGTGTAACAAAGTATTTTGGCGAAAACCTTGTAACGGCAGTCAGAGAGGGGCTTGTAGATGAGAAGAAAATTGATGATGCAGTTCTTCGTATCATTCGGACAATCCTGGCTTTTAACTCTGTACGGGAGAATGTAAATATGAGGCAGGTGGGATGCAGGGAGCATGTTATGCTGGCATTGGAATCTGCAAGAAAAGGAATTACTTTAATACAAAACAAGCACCACGTATTGCCATTGGATAAGAGGACGACCAAACGTATTGTGGTTTTCGGCAGACTGGCCCAAAGCGAGGCAACCGGTGATAAAGGATCCAGCCAGGTTTATCCGGCTTACGTTGTGACTCCGCTGCAGGGAATTGCAAATGCTTCTTCTAATACAGAAGTAGTTTATTATGACGGTGATGACAGGAATCATTCAAGGAGACTGGCGAAAGAAGCAGATGCAGTTATTTTCGTGGTTGGATATGATTTTAATGATGAGGGAGAGTTTGTAGCCCCCAATAAAGAAGATGTTTACACAGGAGCTGTGGGTGGTGACAGAAGAACCGGATTAGGTCTGCATGCAGATGAGATTGATCTGATAAAAAACATTGCACCGGAAAATAAAAATTCGATTGCTGTCTTAATCGGAGGCAGCACCATTATGATTGATAGCTGGAAAGAGTGTGTAAGTGCCATTATCATGGCTTATTATCCGGGAATGGAAGGCGGAACTGCTTTGGGAGAGATTATTTATGGTGATGTTAATCCAAGTGGAAAACTTCCGTTTGTGATACCTGTAAAAGAAAACGATCTTCCACAGGTGGATTGGGATGCTGAAAATCAGTATTATGAATATTTTCATGGATACCGGAAGCTGGAACGGGAGGGAATTAAACCAGAGCTTCCATTTGGTTTCGGACTTTCTTACACTACATTTACCGTAGACAAAATAAAAGCGTGGCTGTCAGACGATATTCTCTATGCCTGCTGTGAACTTAAGAACACAGGAGAACGTGAAGGGGAAGAAGTGCTTCAGCTGTATGTGGGATTTGGTAAATCTGCGGTAGAAAGACCGGTAAAGGCATTAAAAGGTTTTAAACGGGTGCATTTACAACAAAGTGAAAAGCGTCAGGTGATCTTATCCTGTCCGGTCAGTGAACTTTGCTGGTTTAATGAAGAAACAGGGGCTTTTGAATTAGAACATATGGAGTATGAGGTGTATCTTGGAACCAGCAGTGCGCCAGAGGACCTGATTAAAACAACCATTACATTTTAGGAGGAAATGAAGATGGAAAAAAAGATACCATTTTATGAAAAAATTGCATTTGCAGTAGGGGATGGAGGCTGTAATTTTATCTGGACGACGATTGGTTCCTTTTTAACCCTGTATTATACGGACAGTGTTGGAATCAGCGCGGCGGTTATTGGTACAATTATGCTTCTTTCAAGAATAGTGGACGGATTTTCTGATTTGGGAATGGGAGTGATCATTGACAGAACTCATACCCGATGGGGAAAGGCAAGGCCATGGATTCTCTGGTCAGCTGTTCCAATGGGGGTTGGTCTTATCTTGCTGTTCAGTGTGCCGGGATCGTTAAGCAACAGCGGGAAGGTGGCCTATGCTGCGATTTCCTATACAATTATGGCTGCGGTAATTTATACCGCATGCAACCTTTCTTATAATACTTTACTCTCTCTGGAAACCACAGATCCGAAAGAGCGGGTAACCATGAGTTCACTCAGGTTCTTTTGTACAATGGGTGTAGTATTGCTGATCAATTACAACACCATGAAAATAGTTCATAAATTTGGCTGGAGCAAAATGGCTGCTATTTATGGTCTGATTGCAGTGGTATTGCTGCTTATAACGTTCTTCGTTACAAAAGAGCGTAATTCCTTAGAAAAAGAAGAATCAAAAAAGACAAAAGAAGGGTCGGTTACCCATTCATTTAAGATACTGTTTAAAAACAAATACTTTGTTTTAATTACATTTATTTTCATAATTAATTATACTGCACTTGGTGTTAATAATGGAATACGGATCTATTTTGCCAGAGATGTTCTGGGGAGCGCAGCATTGATGGGTACATTAACCTTATGTTTTATTTTACCCAAAATGATCGGTAATCTTTTATATCCCCAGATTTCAAAATATCTTGGTAAGTGGAAAAGTCTTGTAATCGGGTACATATTAGAGATGCTTGGTGTTGGTATAATGATGATTATGCCTGTTTCTTTGCAGGGAACAGTGGCAGGACTGATACTGCTGGGAGTGGGTGGAATTCCTCATACAGCAGGTCTATTTGCCATGGTGGTAGATATCATTGATTACGGAGAGTGGAAAACGGGAGAACGCATGGACGGTCTCACCTATTCAGCAACAAGTTTTGGTATGAAGGTGGGGGCAGGTCTTGGAGCAGCTATTGTTGGCTGGGGGCTCGCTTGGGGAAATTATAACGGTGCTCTTAAAGTACAAACTGCAGAGACCGTGTCAGCCATTAAGATGCTGTTTACTGTCGTTCCCTTCGTATTATTTGCAGCAGGTCTGATAATTATAATGTTTGCTAACATAGATAAGATTTATCCACAGATTTCCAAAGATCTTGCAGAGAGAAAAAGGTGAAATAATTCTAATATAGAAGACTGTATCCACATAAAAACGGATACAGTCTTTTTGTCTATGGCCACAACTCTGCCTTTTCCTGTTTTTTAATAGAAAGTGCAAAGTTTAGTTTTTCGTCATCGTTTGTAAGACCCAGCAGATACTGGTATTCATTTTTTAGCTTTTCATAGATACGAAGGATAGGCCTGCAGCGGACGTCTGTTGTTTCAAGTATGGAGTCCAGATTGGTGACTGCGATCGTTACAATATCCGGATCCACAAGCTGGTCGTTTTTCATGCTTTCCAGGATGTTTGTTATTTTTTCCAAAGGATAGGAATCCTTATAGCTTCTTGTTCCCGTAAGCGCACTGATGATATCTGCGATGGCTACCAGGCGTTCCTCTTTTGATAAGTCCTTTGCAAAGAGTCCATTGGGATATCCGGTACCGTTTAACTTTTCATGGTGGCGCAGAGCAATCCGTTCCACCGCTTGGTCGATGCTTCCGCCAAAGATCTCTTTCGTGTAATCCACATGGGTCCGCATGATATTCATTGCCTGGCGGCTTAGTTTTCCCGGGAACTCAAGGATCTCTACCGGGACTGCGATCTTTCCCAGATCGTGAAGCAGAGCGCCGCAGAGAATGATATTTAAGCGGTCTTCCGGATAGGAAAGAAGTTTTCCCAGTTCGTAGCTGATGCTTGTGGTAGTGATGGTGTGGGTGACGGTATGGTGGCTTCTGAAATCGATAATAAAAACCAGCATTTTTAAATAATCCGTAATCGCCTCTCCTGAAAGCGGAATTCCGGTAAGAAACAGATTGAACTGACTGTCCGCTTTCCATTCTTCTTCAATGGATTTTTTAAAATCAAGTTTTTCTGCCAGTTCTATGATGTGAGGGGCATAAACGGTTCCGCGTTCTTTTTTTAGTAAAAATAGTGTCTCATCCCAGGAACAATTCTGCAGAGACATCAATACATCGATCCGGTCTGCTATATGGATCAGCTGTCCTAAATCCTTCATCAAAGGATCCAGATTATTTTGATTTTCCAAAAAATCCCAGTTGAGATGGTGCAGGAGTACTGCAGGTGCGAAATCCTTTAAGGGAGAGAAGTAACGGATAAAAAGATATCCATAAAAAGAATGATCCCAGACATCTTTTGTTTCAAACTGAAGCATTCGGGAGATCTCTTCTGTCTTGTAGGCTCCCACATCATGAAGCTGAGCCACAAAGCAGATGTTTCTCAGTTCTTCTTTTGTAAAACGAACAGTCTCTCTGAGCATCAGAAAAACAATATAAGACACATGGGAACCATGCTCTGTAAGCCGTGGGTCTATGTAATTGCAGAAACGGCGAATGATGTTTAGAATGCTCTCGTTATTAATATCTTTGGTGTACTGAACCTGCATGCATGCGATTCTCCTTTCGTACAAAACTCTGTATCACAGTTTACCATATTCGTCCAGATATGGAAAGAAGAGATTCACATCTTTGGTGTGTAAATTTTAGAAACAGACGGGGAAAACGAGTTGAGAATAATGGAAAGCGGTTGTATAATAAACTGGTTATGTATCGTGAGAAAGGTGCTTATGGAGGGAATCACATGAAGAAAGAAACGACGGGTTATGTTCAACTGATTGAAGAAAGGTTAATTTACGACAATCCCCTTTCCAAACCAGGAGATATAGAAGGCTTCGTGGTAGAAGGAAGGGCATCAATAAGTTTTGAAGAAGGCAGTATGCGTTTAAAAAACAGTCTTGATGAGGAGCTGGGACAAAAAGCCAATTACGTTTTGTGGTGTCCGAAAGAATTTCCGGAAAATGTTAAAATTACATGGGAATTCAGGCCGGTTACTGATCAGGGACTTTGCATTTTGTTTTTTGCCGCGAAAGGACGGAACGGGGAAGATTTATTTGATTCCTCCCTGGCGGAACGAACAGGAGAGTACCCCCAGTATCACAGCGGTGACATCAATGCATTCCACGTATCTTATTTCCGCAGGAAAGAGCCGGATGAGAGAGCGTTTCATACCTGCAATTTAAGAAAAAGCCATGGGTTTCACCTGGTTTCACAGGGGGCGGATCCTTTGCCTGGTGCAGCAGATGCACAGGATTTTTACCGGATTTCCATACGTAAATATCATGGAGATATTCGATTTTCCATTAATGATATGACTGTGTTTGAGTATAACGATGAGTTGGAATTGTTTGGAAAGCCATTAAAAGGTGGAAAAATTGGATTCCGTCAGCTGGCACCGCTGACTGCTGATTACAGAAATCTGAAAGTATTCGAATTATGTTAACTGATTTAAAGAACAAAAAACTGTTTGCCATAAAAGACGGAAAATATGAAAAGCGCCTGTTTACCCAGTTTCTTCTGCTGGTAACGGTTCCGCTTATTGTTATGGGACTGGTTTCTTACTTCATCTATGTAAATGGAGAGACAGAAAAAAGCAGACAGGCGCTGGAATCTTACTGCAATAGTGTGGCAAATGAGTACGAGAACATTTTTTCTTCTGTCAGGGAATATTATCTGGACAGTACAAGCAGCACATCCATCAAATGGCTGGTTAATCAAAAGGATGTTCCTTATTCCCAGTACAAAGAAGTGAGGCAGGCCCAGAGTATGCTTCAGGGCAATTACTTTTTATCCAAATATATCGGTTTTTACAATTTTATTAATGTAAAAGAAGGATGGGTTCTCAGCAAGTTTGGAATGTATAACTATGAAGATTTAAAAAACAGGGGAGAGACAGACCTGTTTTTACAGGATCAGAAAGAAGTTCCTTTATCTCTTTACTGGCTGAACCGGACTGATGTATCAGGCCCTTATCAGGAAGGGGCGAAGGAATCCGGATTTATTGATACATCAGGAGAACTGCTCATTGTAAAGGAAGAGTACGCCAGTACCGGACTGGTCTACCTGCTTACGGTTCAGCTGAATATGAAGCAGCTTGGAACTCTGACTGAGCCATATCAGAAAATGGGTTATGATGTGACTGTGTTAAGTCAGGGGAAGGTCTTGATGGAAACCAATCCTGATTTTACAGCTGCTTTTATGAAATCGGGGAAGAGTGAGAAGACAGACGGAGGATTTTTTTCATCTCCGAAAGGAAAAAAATACCGTTATCGTGTCAGCCGTTCTGGCAGCAATGGTCTTGTTTACATAACTGGAATGGATACGGAGAAAATGAAACGGGGCGGCATTGTATTTGTGCTTGCTTCTGTCGCAGTCATTGCCGCTTTTGGAGTGATTCTGGTTTTTTTACGCTTTGCAGCTTCTGTTTTTTCGGAACCTCTTTTGAAACTTCAGAGATTTGTGGATGATCAGAATGTGCAGATCAGGGAGCTGTTTGTGTCAAACCTTGTAAAGGGCGAGCTGAATATGGACAGGATACAGGATACCATGAAGAAATATGGCATGGAGGCGTTTCATTCCTACCGCATGATCGGAGTTTCCTGTAAGTTTGATGAAAGAGAAAAGAATCTGACCCAGGAGGAGCAGGATGAACTGAACAGAAAGATCCTGCTTGGCCTTCCTTTAGAAGTGAAGGAAGCATTCTTTGTAGCACCGGTAATCTATGAGCACACACTGTTATTTATGATTGGAGAAAACGATGATATAGAAGAGGATCATAAGACTGCGCTGGTCTATAAGCAGATGAAAGATTATATTATGGAGGCATACGGATATCCCACAGCCTTTGGAATCAGCCGGACCTTCCATAAACTGACCCATGCCAGAAGAGCGTATGACGAATGCTCGGAGGCACTTCACAGTAAAAATCATGATCGGAATGAAAATGGTCCTTCCCTGGTTCTTTATGATGATTATTCCCTTATGGATCCGGCTGGGAATGTTTATGATAGAATTGTGGAGGATGAGTTGATTCATGCTGTAGAAAGCTGCAATGAGGAAGAAGCCAGGCGTCTGCTTGATCTGATCCTGGAAAGGCTTGAAATCAAAGGGGCTTCTGGCATGGAACGGACCTATTATGTCACCCGGCTTTTGACAGCCATCCTTGATATACCGGCAAAGGTGTCCATGCCCCTTTCTGATATTTTTGACAGCGAGCAGTACGATGTCTTAACCAAGGCATCAAGAATTTACGGAAAAAAGGAACTTTTCAACTATCTATTTACGGAAATTCTGAAACCGGTGATGGAGGCCCTTAACGATTACCGGCAGTTAAATTCCTGTGACATCGCAAAACAGGTGACAGCCATGATTAAATCCAGCAGCGGCAATATAACCCTAAATGAGTGTGCCGATGCCTTAAGCTATCATCCCAATTATATCAGCCGGGTGCTAAAGAGGGAAAAAGGGATGTCATTTACGGACATGGTCAATGAAGAAAAGCTGAAGATAGCGAAATATATGCTTTTAACCACCCAGGATCCCATAGCAGAAATTTCAGCCAGATTAAATTATAACAACGTTCAGAATTTTATCCGTTTTTTTAAAACGCAGGTGGGAATTACCCCACTGGCTTTTCGAAAAGAGCATCGGGAATAAAAAAATCAGATGGAAACAAAATGATAATTCTAAAGGCCAAGCCTTGGAAACTCCTTATATTATAAGGGGATCCAGGGCTTTTTTATGATAAGAATCAGGTTTGATCATGATTATTTACAAAAGCAGATACCTGGTGTAGGATAGCCTCACAACAGGGGAGCAGATTTCATAAGATAATCCCCGTAATATTGAGGAGGAGAGACAATGAGTCAGAAAGCAGAACGTTTCGTTCCGCAAAAAAGGGGTGTATCCCTTAAGCAGGCATACCGCTCTCATAAGTGGCTGTATCTTATGATCATTCCGGGAGTAATCTATCTCTTGGTTTTTCATTATCTGCCCATGGGTGGTCTTATCATGGCATTCCAGGATTTCAGCCCTTATAACGGAGACACCATGCTGGGGGCATTTTTTCATAGTCCGTTTGTGGGATTGGCAGTCTTTAGAAAATTTTTTACCGGGCCGGATTTTATTCGTATATTAACCAATACACTTGCTATTTCCATAGCCAGCCTCGTTTTTTATTTCCCAGCGCCCATTCTTCTTGCGCTTTTATTAAATGAAATCAAGAATATGGCATTTAAAAAAGCGGCTCAGACAATGGTTTACATTCCCCATTTTATTTCCATGGTGATTGTGGCGGCCTTAACTGCCCAGCTGTTCAGTACAACCGATGGTCTGGTTTATCACTGGCTCACTGGAATATTTGGAAAAAGTCATGCCCCGGATATCATGTCCAATCCAAAGCTTTTTGTCTCCATGATCGTTGGTCAGAATATGTGGAAGGAAACCGGATACGGAACGATTATATTTCTGGCTGCTTTGTCCGGCGTTGATGTACAGCTATATGAAGCGGCTGAAGTGGACGGTGCAAACCGGTGGCAGAAAATGTGGCACATTACCCTTCCAGCCATTCGCTCCACCATTGTAATCATGCTGATCTTAAAGGTGGGAACTATTTTAAATACCGGCTACGAACAGATTTTTCTGATGCAGAATTCCATGAACCGTGCCGTATCTGATGTATTTGATACTTACATCTACACAAAGGGTGTTGTAAATGGCAACTATTCCATGGCAACGGCAGCAGGTATGTTTAAATCCATTGTCTGTATGATCATGGTACTTGGAGCAAATAAGCTTGCAAAGCTGTTTGGGGAATCAGGATTTTATTAATGGGGAGGTTCATAAGATGGCAAACACAAAAACAATCAAAATAAAACGAAGTCCGGGAGACCAGCTGGTTCAGGTGATTATTTACATACTGGTAGGTGGATTTGCACTGGCTACCCTGCTGCCCTTCGTATACATTGTGGCAGGATCATTTGCTACAGAACGGGAACTGACAGAACGGGCATTTTTCGTATTCCCTCACACCCTTTCCTTAAATGCTTACCAGTATATATTTAAAACCGGCGATGCAGTGAAGGGCATTATAAATTCTGTTTTTGTAACAATCGTGGGAGTAATCATCAATATGACATTATCGGCAACTCTTGCGTATCCATTATCCAGACCCTATTTTAAGGGAAGAAGGTTCTTTACAAACATGGTTATCATTACCATGCTTTTTACCGGAGGAATGGTGCCTACCTATATGCTGGTGGCAAATGTACTTCATTTAAAAAATTCTTATTGGGCGCTGTGGCTTCCGGGAGCAATCAATCCCTTTAATATGCTTATTATTAAAAACTACTTTCAGGGATTGCCATCGGAGCTTGAGGAGGCGGCCAGAATGGATGGCTGCAATGATGGGGAGATTTTTGTTAAAATCATTCTTCCATTGTCCAAACCGGTCCTCGCCAGTGTTGCCCTGTTTTATGCAGTAACTCACTGGAACTCTTATTTCAATGCGATGATGTATATTTCAGACAGCTCAAAGGAAGTAATTCAGATTGTCTTAAGGAGGATCATATTCCTTACTTCCAAGGTGGCCAATGAGAGCAGTTTCGATTGGGGAGCCTTTGGAATGCCGCCTCAGAAAGCGGTAAAAATGGCGACGACCGTAGTTGCCACCATTCCCATTTTATGTATTTACCCATTTGTTCAGAAGTACTTTACGCAGGGCGTTATGGTTGGCTCTGTAAAAGGATAAATAAAAGTTTAAAAGGAGAAGTGTTATGATGAAACAGGTATGGAAAAAGGCAATGGCAGTGACCCTTGCCGGTACAATGGCGCTGTCCATGGCAGGGTGCAGTTCCAAAACAACCAGTCAGACGGCAGGAGAGTCAAAAGAAACAGCAGCGGCAGAAGGGGGAGAGGGAAAAGGAAAAGCAGCTATTTCCATGATGGTAACCCAGTTTTATGGAACTGAGCTGAAAAATGATCATTCCGATGAAGTGATTAAAAAATTTGAGGATTATACCAATACCAATGTGGATTTCCGCTGGGAGGCAAACGACACCTATAATGAAAAGCTGGGTCTGGTGCTCATGGACAAAGACAATATGCCTATGATTATCACTGGAAAAGGAGATTTATCGGCTAATGTGGTTGATGCGGCAAAAAAAGGTGCTTTCTGGGATTTAAGCGAATTTATTAAGGACAGTGCAAGCTATCCCAATTTATCAAAGGCGGATCCCCAGGTATTAAAATCCATGACAGTGGATGGGAAAGTGATCGGACTTTACCGTGCAAGAGAAATCGGCAGATTTGGATTTTCTTACCGCACCGACTGGGCAGAAGCAGTGGGCATTACCCAGGCACCTAAAACTGTGGAAGATGTCTATAATATGCTTTATAAATTCACCTATGAAGATCCCGATGGAAATGGAAAAGATGATACATACGGGCTGGAAATGACAAAATATGTAGGACCAATTGATATTATGCAGTCCTGGTTTGGTACCGGTAACGAGTGGGTTGTGCAGGATGGAAAACTGATTCCTGTTCATCAGACAAAAGAATACAAAGAAGCCTTAGCCTGGGTCAAGAAGATATATGATGATGGTCTGATCCGGAAAGACTGGGCAACTGTGGATTCCGGTACATTTGGTGATGCTCTTAAAAAGGGAGAAGCCGGTGCATTCGTAGATGTTATGGACAGTGCAAAAAGAATATGGAACTACTATATTCAAAATGATATAAAATCAGTAACGGATCCCTCTAAGACAGCCACCATGACCATGGTAGGACCGATTAATGGAAAAACACTGGCAACCAGCGGTTTTAATGGTTATTATCTGATCACCAAAGCAGGTGCAAAAACAGAAGAAGATGTAAAAAACTGCCTGCATTTCCTGGATAAGATGTGCGACAATGAAATGCTGGTGCTGGCTGATTACGGTCTTGAAGGTATTACTTATGACTTAAAGGATGGCAAAGTAGCGGTGAGAAATGATCTGGAAGTTCAGCAGACTCCTCATACTGGATTAAATCAGACCATCTGCTATATTCCAAACCTTGCTTCGACTGAACCAGTTCTGGAAAAGACAGAGCCAACCATTGCCCAGGATAAAGCATATGCAGAAAATAAAAAGGTTGCAGTCTTTAATCCGGCACTTGGTTATCTTGCTAATTCCGGTGTCAATGCAGAAGTAGGCACGGATATCGAACAGATTATTGATGATGCAAGAACCCAGTATATCTGCGGACAGATTGATGAAGCGGGTCTTGACGCAGCTGCCAAACAGTGGCTGGACAGAGGCGGAGACAGATTGATCGAAGAAATCAATCAGCTGTATCAGCAGGATACCGGTAAATAGGTTCAGCCTGGGCGGTACGGTTTCCTTGCAGGAGCCGTACCGCTTCTTTTGATGAAAAATGCGCAGTCGTGCGCAGACGGAGGATTATATGAAGCTGCATAATTTAAAAGACAGGCAGAAACGGGGGTACACCACCTGGGGCTGCATGTGGAATCAGGGAGAATGCGGAAAAAATCAGTCCTATGTGTTGGAAAATCAGGATGGGACTCAGGCTGCCATGCAGTCCAGAATCACGGCATACTGGCCTGACGGCTCGGTTAAGTGGACGGCGCATTCTGCATGTGCAGACCAGCTTACCGATGAAATCCAGGTTATGACTGTCGATGGGAATACACAGAAGATATCCCATTGCCTGGTGGTTAGCAGGGGAGCAGAGGGGATCTTAATAAAAACAGATGCGTTGTCTTTTTTTATTCCTTATAAAGGTTCTTTTTTATTTAAGGATCTGACAGTCCGGGGAACCCCCCGGGTATCGTCTGCAACACCAGTACTTTTGCTGGAAGAACCTTTTACAAAAGACGGAATGGTGGGGCAGCTGCAAAAACAGTACCGGGGTTTTGTGGAGAAAGTCACTCTGGAGGAAGAAGGACCGCTTCAGGCAGTGATTCAATACACAGGGGTCCATGTTTCGAAAGACGGAGACAGTAAGCTTCCCTTTGTCATCCGGCTTCATGTGGGTATGGGCAGTGAACGCCTTCATTTCACCCATACGTTTCTTTACGACGGGGACGAAAACAGAGACTTTTTAAAAGGAATCGGCCTGGAATTTACCATTCCGTTAAAAGGAAGTATGTATAACCGGCATGTAAGGTTTGAAGGGGATTTTGGGACGGTTCATGAGGCACTGGCAGAGCTTTTAACCTGGAGACCGAGAGTGCCGGAAGCAGTTTATTCCAGTCAGATGGCTGGAAAACAGTTGATTCTTCAGGAAAACGACAAAGAAATTGTGGATAAAGTCATGGAAGACATGCCGTTTTGGGATGAATATGATTTCTGCCAGGACAGTCCCAGTCATTTCCGGCTGAAGAAGAAAATGAAAGAGGAAGGTGTGTGTTACTTAGACTGTCTCCATGGAAGAAGAGCGGGAGGGGCTGCTGCTCTGGGAGGAGAGAATGGAAGTGTGGGATTTGCTATCCGTGATTTCTGGCAGACCTATCCTTCCGGATATACGTTTCACAGTCTGACAGGAGAAGAGGCGAAAGCCACAGTCTGGCTTTACAGTCCTGCAGCAGAGGCAATGGATTTCAGACATTATGCCAGCCGAGGATATAACCAGGTATATTATGAGGGATATGATTATAAGGGGGCGGACCCCTTTGGTATTGCGTCCACCAGCGAATATTCGGTAGCGTTCTTTAATGAAGTCATTCCCAGTGAGGAAGAACTTCTGGAATTTTCAAACGGTGTGAATCATCCCCCCCAGTACGTGGGAACTCCGGAATTTTATCATGAGCACCGTGCGTTTGGATACTGGTCCCTGCCAAAAAGGGATAGCGAGATGGAAATCTGGCTGGAAGACCAGCTGGAGAGGGCTGCTGTTTTCTATGAAAAAGAAGTGGATCAAAGAGGCTGGTACGGGCTTTTTAATTATGGGGATTTAATGCATACCTACGATAAAGAGCGCCATCAGTGGAGGTATGATATGGGCGGTTACGCCTGGGATAATACGGAACTGGTTCCCACACTCTGGCTCTGGCTTTCCTTTTTGCGATCTGGAAGAGCAGAAACATTTTCCCTGGCGGAGAAGCTGACCAGACATGCTTCCGAGGTCGATGTATATCATATAGGAAAATATAAGGGGCTGGGCTCCCGGCATAATGTACGACACTGGGGCTGTCCCTGTAAGGAAGCACGAATAGCCATGGCAGCTCATCACCGGTATTATTACTATATGACGGGAGATCACCGACTGGAGGATATCTTTGAGGAACTAAAGGATAATGAAAAAACGTTCCTTGCAAAGGATCCTCTGGCAGATTTTTATGATTCCTCTGAAATGGTCTATAAAAGCCATGCCAGAAGCGGACCTGACTGGTCTTCTCTTTGTGCAAACTGGCTGACCCAGTGGGAGCGGTTTGAGGATAACCGTTACCTGGATAAGATCCGGACGGGAATTGAGGATATAAAAATGGCTCCACTCCGACTGGTATCAGGACCGGACTTTGAGTTTGACCCTGAGACCGTTCACTTAAGGTACATTGGAGAACGGGCAGCCGGCGGGACACACCTGCAGATCTGTATGGGAGCGCCTCAGATCTGGCAGGAGATGGCGGATCTTCTTTCCGATCCTAAATGGAAAGAGATGCTGGCAGAGTACGGCAGATTCTATTATCTTCCAAGAGAGAAGCAGCTGGAGGAATCCGGGGGAATTATTGGAGACCGGGAGTTTTCCCTTCCGTTTATGGCAGCAGCCATGGGAGCTTATGGAGCATGGTATTATAACGATGAAATGCTTGCAAAAACTACCTGGAGTCATCTTCTTCACGCTCTTCTTTGTGAAGAGAATCACAGCGGTTTCCAAACCACTGTTTTAAAAAACTGTGCAAACCAGGAAGAACTTCGGGAGATTTCCTGGATTTCTACGAATTTTGCAGCCCAGTGGTGCTTGAATGTAATTTGTACTCTGGAATTTATCAGAGCTCATCTGCCCGAAAGTTTAGAGGAAGCCAATAACCTGATATCTGGAATGCCTTTTGAAAGCTTTCGCAAAGCCTAGACGGAGGGAGGAGTTATTATGATAAGGCTGTTATCTATTAATCCACAGGAGTTTACCATTACCTGGGATCCGGTCAATAAGGCAAAGACTACCTGCATCTACTGGTCGGATCGGGAAACCAGTGAAAACTGCTATCGTTTGATAACGGAGATTCATGAGACGGATGAAACGGTGTTTACTTTGAAAAAGGCAACTTTCATTCCCCACCATATTCTCATCTGCCACAAATCAGAAGATGGCTGTGTGTTAGAGAAAGAGTCCTTTGTTTCTCCCGTTCATTTTCATCAGGAAGAACAGCTGGAGAAACTTTCAAGAGGTCTGACTGCAATTAGGGTAAAAAATGGAATCTTCTTAAGCTGGCGCCTTTTTCTGAATGAAGTGACTGGAGTATCAGACGGAGGAGATGGTCTTACAGGCGTGGATTTTAGAATTTTTCGGGATGGAGTCAGTCTTGGGGTTGTGACAGATAGTACCAATTATCTGGATAGCCAGGGAACGGAGGCGTCAGTCTATTGTGTTGCACCGGTCATCAATGGGGTGGAATCAGAACCCTGCGGGCCAGTAAGGGCATGGGAGCACGATTATCTGGATATTCCGGTTAAAAAGCCAGCCGGGGGAGTGACACCATCAAATGAAACGTTCACTTATTCTGCCAATGACATGTCTGTGGCAGATGTTAACGGAGATGGAGAATACGAATATATAGTTAAATGGGACCCATCTAATTCCCATGACGTATCCATTTCCGGATATACGGGAAACTGTATTCTGGATTGCTATCAGATAGACGGAACCCTTTTATGGCGGCTTGATATGGGACCGAATATCCGGGCTGGTGCCCATTATACTCAGTTTATCTGCTACGATTTTAATGGAGACGGAAAGGCGGAAATGGCTGTAAAGACCGCTCCGGGAACCCGCATGACCAGATATGGAACCGGGGGAGAGGTTGTGGAAGAATTTTACATTACCATGCCACAGGAGGATTGTAACAGAGGGTATAGCCATAGTGATTCCTATGTGTCAGGATTTAAGGATTATGAAGCCCATCTTTGCCGTTTGTTTGCCGGATGGCAGGAGCAGCCGGAGGTAAAGGCGGGACAATGGCCGGATACTTTAGAGGAATGCTTTCATATCCCGCCCCGCTGGAGTTATCCATTAAATGGGGTCCAGCAAAAAGAGGCAGTTGATTACTTTCTTGATGTGTATGCGCCTGCAAGGAGTCCGAAAAACAGATTGAGAGAATGGGAGGGTTTTATTTTTCACGGACCGGAATATTTAACCATGTTTGCCGGTGACGGAAAAGAGCTGGATACCGTTGTATTTCCATTTGAACGGGTAGATGATGGTCTGCGCTGGGGTGATTATTCCATGCCCCGCATCGAACCTTGCAACCGGGTAGACCGATTTTTGGCAGGAGTGGCCTATCTGGATGGAAAGAGGCCTTATTTCATTACCTGCCGTGGGTATTATACCCGGGCGGCAATCGCTGCCTATTCATTTTTTGAGAATCGCTTTCTTACGGAATGGGTGGCAGACAGCGGGTTTGTTCCCATGAAAAATCCATTTTGTGACAATCCACATGAGAAATGGGGAACAGATCCGGTTTATGGGAAACTGGCAGGACAGGGAAATCATTCTCTCTCTGTTGCGGATATAGATGGGGATGGCTGTATGGAAATCATCTACGGAGCTGCCTGTATTGATCATGACGGGACTCTTTTGTACAGCCTGACAGGCATTCTCCCAGATGGGAGAGAAGCGAAACTGGGGCATGGAGATGCCATGCATGTGGCAGACATTGATCCGGATCGCCCTGGATTTGAGATATTTGCCGTATTTGAAGGAGCAGAGAATGCCCCATACGGTTATGCACTGCGGGATGGAGAAAACGGGCAGATCATTTTTGGAAAATATGCCGAAGAAGATCTGGGCAGATGTATGATTGGAGATGTACTGGAGGGAGTAAGAGGACTGCAGTGCTGGGTAAACGGAGAGGGAACCTATGATTGTCATGGTGAATTGATGAAAAAAGAAACCCTTGGAACCAATATGTCCATCCGGTGGGCAGGAGATTTATCCACCCAGATCACAGATGGAACGGATTATTTAAGCCAGCATCCCACCGGTGTGGTAAACGACTGGGTTCATGGCACAATGCTCTGTCCGGAGCAAACGGCAACAAACAATGGAACGAAGGGAAACCCATGCCTTGTAGCAGATATTTTTGGAGATTTCAGGGAAGAGATTCTTGTGAGAACAGAGGACAGTTCTGCCATACGGATTTATACAAACACAGAAGTAACCGGACATAAACTGTTTACACTCATGCACGATACTCAGTACCGCTGTGGAGTGGCATGGCAGAACAACTGCTATAACCAGCCATGCTATCCTAAATTTTATTATGGAACTGATATGGATTTTCATCGTGTACTTCCTTTTATGCAGCGAAAACCTGTTATTTTTCTGGCAGGTGACTCCATTACACAAAGCTATTGGGATGAAGAGAGAAAGCAGACCGGTATGGGAGAAAAACTGCTTTCCTGCCTGGATCATGGCAGTTCCTATCAAATCAGGCGCAGCGCAGCGGGTTCATTTCCCCAGGAAACAAGATACGAGAGCAGGAGTCTTGTAGTGGATAACTGTGCAATGGCAGGAAGATCCTTAAAAACATTTTTAGAAGAAGGAAGACTGGAAGATATAAAAAGACGAATGAAGCCAGGGGACTATCTCTTTATCCAATTTGGACACAATGATGCCGCTGCTTCAAAAGAAGACCGGTATGTACCACTTGCGCAGCTTTCTCAATATTTGGAACTCTATGTGGAAGCGGCACTTGAAAAAGGCGGTTACCCTGTTATTATCTCTCCTGTCTGTCTCTGCCCCTTTGATCGGGACAGGAAGGGAGAAAAGAAAGAGATTGCCCGTCTTCTTCCGGCATACAGGGCTGAGATGAGAAGATTTGCAGAAAAAAGAACGGTTTTATTTGTGGATTTATATGGTTTATGTGAGGAACTTTTGTGGAAAGCAGGAGAAACGGCAGCAGTGAAATGCTACACGGAAGATCTGGTTCATTTATCGGAAATGGGGGCCGGTATCTTTGGGCAATTATTGGCAAATGAAGGAAAAAGATTTATAATAGATGAAAAACGGAGGTATAAGTGATGGGGAAGTTACATTATGATGAGACAAGAATTACAGATGCCATGAACCTTATTCTGGAACGGACTAAGAGAATGGATATGTCCTGGGACTGGCCCTGCGGTGTGGCATATTACGGGCTGGCAGAAGCCTACGAGGTAACAAAGAATGAATCGTATCTGAACTTTTTAAAGGAACGGGTAGACGAACTGATGGAACTTGGACTTCCGGTGCTGACAGTAAATACCTGTGCCATGGGTCACTGCCTTATTACCCTTTACGAAGCCACCGGAGAAGAAAAATATATGGATGTAATCCGGTTAAAGACCCGTTATTTAACGGAAGAAGCACTTCGGTTCGGAGATCACGTCCTTCAGCACACCGTATCTGCAGACAATGATTTTCCAGAACAATGCTGGGCGGATACTTTATTTATGGCTGCTTTCTTTCTCCTCAGAGTGGGTGTCATGACAGGCGACGAGGCCATGGTAAAGGATGCCTTAAATCAATATTACTGGCATATTCAGTATCTTCAGGATGAAGAAACCGGGCTTTGGTATCATGGTTACAACAATATCACCAAGGATCATATGTCTGGTTTTTACTGGGGAAGAGCAAACTGCTGGGCAGCCTATACCATGAGTAAGGTAGGACTGATTCTTCCTCAATGCTATCTGTATCCCCAGTATTTAGAAATCGTTGGAAGTTTAAATGAACAGCTGTCTGCGTTAAAGGGATTGCAGACGGAGAATGGGCTTTGGAGAACCATTTTAAATGATGAAGAGTCCTATGAGGAAGTATCTGCTTCTGCGGGAATTGCGGCAGCCATGGCATTAAAGAGAAATCCTCTTCACATCAAATATGTGGAGCGCTCCATAGAAGGAATTCTTTCCCATGTGGCAGCAGACGGAAGAGTAACCGATGTATCCGGAGGTACGGCAGTGATGAAGGACCGGGAAGGCTACCGGAATATATCAAAGAAATGGATTCAGGGCTGGGGACAGGGGATGGCACTGGCATTCTTTTGTGCTGTACTGAATTACGATAAGATTGCAGGAGACGGAGCGCTATAATGATGGAAAATATGAAAAATATCTATATCTGCTATCCGGAAGGAAAGCATAAGGCACTTACTATGAGCTATGACGATGGGAGACTGGAAGACAGAAGGCTGACCCAGCTGTTTAACCAATATGGAATCAAGGGTACATTTCATATCAACTCTGGACTTGCAGATCAGGAGGAAAGGCTGAAACCAGAAGAGTGGAGCGAAGTATACAGGGGTCACGAAATTTCCTGCCACACCGTGCTCCATCCAACCATAGCAAGATGTCCGCTGCCTTTGACGGCACTTCAGGTATTGGAGGACAGGCGTGGATTAGAACGGGCAGCCGGTTATCCGGTTCGTGGAATGTCTTATCCCAACGGTTCCTATACGGAAGAAATTGTAAACATGCTGCCCAGCCTTGGAATTGAATACTGCAGAGTGGTGGGCAGCACCGATGATTTCTCCATGCCTGAAAATTATTTAAAATGGAAAGCCACCTGCCACCACAACCATAACCTGTTGGAAAATGGAAGGCGGTTCATCGAACTTAATAAGACCCAATACCTCTATCTGATGTATGTCTGGGGACACAGCTATGAATTTCCCCGGGATAACAACTGGGAGCTTATGGAAGAATTCTGCCGTATGACCGGGCAGCGGGAGGATATCTGGTATGCAACGAATATTCAGATTGTGGACTATATGAATGCGGCAGCGGCACTGAAATATACCATTGACGCAGACTTTGTATCCAATCCATCAGCAATGGATGTCTGGATCAGTGTAGATAAAACAATTGTGAAAGTGCCTGGGGGCAGCCAGATCAGGATATAAAATCCACCCTGTTTACATTTCAAAGAGATGCTGGAACAGAATTTTAACACCCATTACTATGAGAATAATTCCCCCGGAGAATTCTGCTTTTGATTTAAAGCGTGAACCGAAAACATTCCCTACTATTATTCCCGCAATAGACAGGGTAAAGGTGGTTGCTCCGATAAATGAAACAGCAGGAATGATCTGAACCTTTAAAAAGGCAAAGGTCACACCAACGGCTAATGCGTCTATACTGGTGGCAATGGCAAGCATTAACATATTTTTAGGATCCGGGGAGCAGTCTGCACACTCCACTTCTTCTTTGCTAAAGGATTCTTTGATCATATTGATGCCGATAATTCCCAGAAGGACGAAGGCAATCCAGTGGTCATAGGAGGTAATGGCTTCCTTAAACTGAGAGCCAAGCAGATAACCGATAACCGGCATTCCTGCCTGGAAACCTCCAAAATATAAACCGGCAATAACTGCATTTTTCCAGTTCATCTGAGGCATGCAAAGACCTTTGCAGATTGAAACGGCAAATGCATCCATGGACAGACCCAATGCAATGATAAATAACTCCAATAATGACATGTGATTTTCCCCCTGTATATGGTATCTAATTATATGTGTTAGAGGGAGAATATAATAAAAAAGACTTATCTGTGTGTACAGAAATGAACACACAGATAAGTCTCGTCTTTTTGTATTGAAAACAAATTAGCAAAGCCAGACAGAAAAAACTGTCAGTATGTTGACTTTGCAGGCATCTTACCTGACCCGGGAAGATGCTGACTACTCCCTCATCCTTTGCTAATTCTATCGTATGGGGAAACTTATGTCAAGATTAAATCAGATCATCTCTTTACAAAGGTGGAAATTTATGGTATATTCTTTCTGATTTTGAAACCAGGGAGGAAAAAAGTATGGATGATTTAATCGCTGTTATAATTTTTATCGTTTTTCTTGGAGTTTTGCTTTTTATCAACGGGCTATATATGAATTTCATGGCTAAAGTGGAACAGAACAATATTAAAAAGAAAATAGCAAAAGGAAAGAAGAAGTAGAGCGAAGAGGATTAATGAACCAGATTTAATATAATTCTTGTCATACATAGAAGAATCCGTAAAAAGACTCGTATCAGGGATACCAGTCTTATTTTTTTGGATAATGGTTGACTAATCAACTAAATCCTGATACAGTAAGAAACTGAATAAAAAAGGTGGTAATAAAATGGGGAATGAACCTATAAATTTAATGATGCTAAACAGTAAAATATATAGAAATACACAATCTTATTTAGACAAAGTACTAAAACAATATGATTTAAGCAGCGGATCGTTTCACTATTTATTTATAATGGAGCAAAATGAAGGATTATGTCAGAGCCGGATCAGTGAACTGATTGGCCACGATAAAGCAATGTCTGCCAGAACCATCAGCAGGCTGACAGAGGTTGGCTATGTAGTGAAAATAGAAGATCAATTGGACAGCAGGGCATATAAATTATATCTCACTGATAAAGCAAGGCTGATTCTTCCCCAGATCAGAGAGGAGATAAATAAATTAATAGAACTAATTACCGGGGATTTAACCGCAGAGGAAAAGGAAATTACGTTGTCTACTCTGGTTAAAATTCTAAATAAAGCGCTTGAATTGAACACATAAGAAAGGAACTAAAATGGAAGAAGTAAGGAAACGTAATAAATGGTCGGTACTAATAATTGTTGTATTATCGACTTTCATGTCAACGTTAGACAGCAGTATCGTTAATGTGGCACTGCCCCGTATGGCAGATTCTCTGGGCGTTACCACAGCCAGTATCCAGTTCGTTGCCACAAGCTATCTGATCGTAATATCGGGTACAGTTCTGATTTTTGGAAAACTGGGAGATATGTTTGGCAAGACAACTATGTTTACCCTTGGCGTTATTGTTTTTACCATTGGCTCACTCCTGTGCGGTTTGTCCCATTCCTACTGGTTTTTAATCATGGCCAGAGCCATACAGGCAATCGGTGCGGCGGGAACCATGGCAAATAACCAGGGAATCGTTACGGAAGTCTTTCCTGTTCAGGAAAGGGGAAAGGCACTGGGACTCCTTGGGACGGCAGTTGCACTGGGTTCTCTGGTAGGACCCGGACTGGGTGGAATGATTGTAGGAGTATTAAGCTGGGAATATATTTTTACCATTAATGTTCCAATTGGTATCCTTGCAGTAGTAGGAGCCTTCTGTCTGCTTCCAAAAACAAAGACAAAGGCCAATGGCAAAATGGATTTATATGGTGCGCTTCTGTTTATCGTGACAATTGTTTCTTTATTTGGAGCCCTGAGTGAGGGACTGAATCTTGGTTTCGGGCATCCCCTGATTTTAACAGGATTCTTCCTTGCAGCAGTCTGTTTTGCAGTATTTCTGGCTGTTGAGAAAAAGAGGAAAGATCCAATGATCCAGCTGGATATTTTTAAGAATGGTCTTTTTTCCTTAAGTATATTCTGCGGTTTTATTAGTTTTGTTGCCATGTTCTGCAACAATATCATACTTCCTTTTTATCTACAGGATGTTATGGAGTTTTCACCTCAGAAGGCAGGCATTATTATGATGGCTTATCCGCTGATTTTAATGGTGGTAGCACCTGTGAGCGGCCATCTTTCCGATAAAATAGGTTCTGAAATTCTTACCTTTATCGGACTTGTTTTCACCAGTGTGGGGTTGTTTTCCATGTCCTTTTTAAATGAAAATTCAGCCGTAATTACCATGGTCAGCCTGATTGGAATTATGTCTGTTGGAATGGGACTGTTTCAGTCTCCCAATAATTCCCTTATCATGTCCACTGTATCCCGTGATAAGCTTGGGGTGGCGGGAAGTATCAATGCTCTGGTGAGAAATGTGGGTATGGTATGCGGAATTGCTCTTGCTACCACACTTTTGTATGGTATGATGAGCAGCAGGCTGGGATACCGGATTACGGACTATATCCCGGGTAGAAATGATGCCTTTTTATATGGCATGAATATCGTTTATATCACTGCATCTGCCATCTGTATGATGGGAGCGGTTTTAACATTTTTCAGGTTAAAGAGAAAAAACATCACAGCCATGGCCGGGAAATAAAATATAAAAAAACATTGCATCGGGAAAAAGATTGTGATATTATAAGTAAAATTCAATGTAGTGAAGTGTTGAACTGTTTAAAAAATTTGAAAACAGGGCATGATGAAGCTACAGAATGAAATAAATACTAAAAAGGCAGAGAAGGAGACTCTGGCCTATGGATCCGGACAGGAAGATTGCGTCACCGACTGAGAGCGCTTTCACGAGAGACTTGGCTATGGGAACACTCCGGAGCCGATAGATCGAAGCGGCTGGTACTGATTTGTACCGGTGACATGAGTAGGTTTGTCCGTATACATGCGTTAAATGTTTGAGTGGAGATATCTTTATCTCAATGCGGGTGGTACCGCGGGAGTCTATTGAATAGTAATCCCGTCCCGGAATATGTAACTGTATTCCGGGACGGGATATTTTATTGTCATAAAATATTTCTCCGGAATCAAAGCAATTACATTCAGGTAAGGAGAAATCAATCATGGAATTTATCAGTGGTGTAAAACAGAAAGAAACAATGGGAATCCAGGAAATTATATCTGGTGATTATGCAGGAAAGACGGTCCGAATGGAAGGAAGTGTCCATACCATTCGTGACATGGGTGATGTGGCTTTTATTATTTTGAGAAAGGCCGAAGGTCTGGTACAGTGCGTGTTTGAAGACGGAAAAACAGCCTTTGATTTAAACCAGTTAAAAGAAGAGTCTGCAATCCGTGTTACCGGTGTGGTAAGCGGCGAGGAGCGGGCACCTCATGGATTTGAAATCAGACTTCAGGAAATAACCGTGTTGTCACAGCCGGCAGAAGTGCTTCCGATCGCCATCAGCAAATGGAAGTTAAAAACCTCTTTGGAAACAAAGCTGGGTCTTCGTCCCATTACCTTGCGAAACCCCATGGAGCGTGCAAAATTCCGTATTCAGGAAGGGATTGTAAGAGGCTTCCGGGATTTTCTCCATTCCCAGAATTTTACCGAAATCCGTACACCAAAGATTGTAGCCCGGGGCGCAGAAGGCGGATCAAACGTATTTAAACTGGATTATTTTAATAAAAAAGCAGAACTGGGTCAGAGCCCGCAGTTCTACAAACAGACCATGGTTGGCGTATATGACCGGGTATTTGAAGTAGCACCCGTTTTCCGCGCAGAGAAGCACAATACAACCAGACATTTAAATGAATATACCAGCATGGATTTTGAAATGGGATACATTGACAGCTTTGAGGAGATCATGGAAATGGAAACAGCCATGCTTCAGTATGTCTTCGAACTTCTTTGTGAGGAATATGCACAGGAACTTGCCATGTTAAAGATCGACCTTCCTGATGTAACCAACATTCCCCAGGTTCGTTTTGATAAAGCAAAAGAGCTGGTATCTGAAAAATATAACAGAAAGATAAGAAACCCCTATGATTTGGAACCGGAGGAGGAAGTTTTAATCGGCCGTTACTTTAAAGAAGAGTATGGCAGTGATTTTGTATTTGTCACTCATTATCCTTCCAAAAAGCGACCGTTCTATGCAATGGATGATCCGGCAGATTCTAAATTCACCTTAAGCTTTGACTTACTCTTTAAGGGACTTGAGATCACAACCGGAGGCCAGAGAATCCATGATTATGATACCATCATAAAAAAGATGGAGGCCAGAGGAATGAATCCGGAGGACATCTCTTCCTATTTAATGATATTTAAGTATGGAATGCCACCTCACGGCGGACTGGGAATTGGTCTGGAACGTCTGACCATGCGTCTTCTTGACGAGTCAAACGTCAGAGAGACCACACTGTTCCCAAGAGATGTTACCAGGCTGGAACCGTAATTAGGCGAAAAGGAGACAAAAAGAAATGGCGCACATCATTGATGATGAAACAATTGAGTATGTAGGCATTCTCGCCAAGCTGGAGCTTGATGATGCAGAAAAGGAAGCGGCAAAAAAGGATATGGGCCGTATGCTTGATTATATTGACAAATTAAATGAACTTGATACTGATGGAGTGGAACCCATGTCCCATGTATTTCCGGTTTACAATGTTTTCCGGGAAGATGTGGTGATTAACGGAGACGACAGAGACCAGATTCTAAAGAATGCACCGGAAAGCAAAGATGGAGCGTTCAAAGTGCCGAAGACAGTGGAATAGGGGGAATTAAAATGACAGCAAGCGAAATATTGTCCCTCACAGCGGTACAGCTGGGGAAAAAGATAAAAGAGGGAGAGGTTACCTCCCCTGAGGCTGTAAAAGCCGTTTTAGGCCAGATTAAGGCCATGGAACCGGAGCTTAACAGCTACGTAACCATTGATGAAGAAGGTGCCTTAAAGCAGGCAGAGGAGATCCAAAAGCGCATTGAATCAGGAGAACTGACTGGCCCTCTTGCCGGTGTTCCGGCAGCGGTTAAGGATAACATCTGCATGGAAGGACTGAAAACTACCTGCAGTTCTAAGATCTTATCCGATTTTGTTCCTACTTACAATGCCAAGGCGGTGGAGAATTTAAAACAGGCGGGAGCTGTGATCATCGGAAAGACCAACATGGATGAGTTTGCAATGGGAAGTACAACGGAAACTTCTGCATTTGGCGTTACCAGAAACCCCTGGAATCCGGAGCATGTTCCCGGCGGTTCTTCCGGTGGTTCCTGTGCGGCAGTGGCAGCAGCAGAGTGCTTTTTCGCTCTGGGCTCTGATACGGGCGGTTCCATCAGACAGCCGGCTTCCTTTTGCGGAGTTACAGGTTTAAAGCCAACTTACGGAACGATTTCCCGCTATGGCCTCATCGCTTACGGTTCATCCTTGGATCAGATTGGGCCGGTAGCAAAGGATGTGGCTGACTGTGCAGCCATTCTGGAGGTTCTGGCATCCCATGATGGTATGGACAGCACTTCCGTGCAGCGTGAGGATTATGAGTTTACCAAGTATTTAACTGGTGAGGTAAAAGGCTTAAAGGTGGGAATACCTGCAGATTATATGGGAGAAGGCCTGGAGCCGGAAGTAAAAGAGGCCGTTTTAAAGGCGGCTAAAGTACTGGAAGAAAAGGGTGCTGTTGTGGAGACCTTTGATCTGGGCATGGTGGAGTACGCCATTCCGGCATATTATGTCATAGCTTCTGCAGAAGCCAGCTCCAATCTGTCCCGTTTTGACGGTGTAAAATACGGATACCGGGCAAAGGAATATACAGGACTTCACGGAATGTATAAAAAAAGCCGTTCTGAGGGCTTCGGACCGGAAGTAAAACGTCGGATTATGCTGGGTTCTTTCGTACTCAGTTCCGGTTATTATGATGCATATTATTTAAAGGCGTTAAAGACAAAAGCGCTGATTAAGAAAGCCTTTGATGAGGCATTTTCCAAATATGATGTGATTTTGGGACCGGCGGCGCCGACCACAGCACCAAGACTGGGTGAGAGCTTAAGCGATCCTTTAAAGATGTACCTGGGAGATATCTATACGATCTCTGTAAACTTAGCCGGACTTCCCGGTCTCTCCGTTCCGTTTGGAACAGATGAGAAGGGACTTCCCATCGGCGTACAGCTGATTGCAGACTGTTTCCAGGAAAAAAATATTTTAAGGGCCGGTTTTGCAGTGGAGCAAAGCAGAACCTACGAGATGCCTTCTCTGGCGGCAAAGGCAATGAAAGAAAAGGAGGAGAAGTAAATGAGCAAACAGTACGAAATAGTGATTGGTCTGGAAGTTCATGTTGAGCTTGCTACAAAAACAAAAATCTTCTGCTCCTGTTCCACAGAATTCGGCGGAGCGCCCAACACCCATACCTGTCCGGTCTGCACCGGAATGCCGGGATCTCTTCCCGTTCTTAACAAACAGGTGGTGGAATACGCCCTTGCAGTAGGCCTTGCAGCAAACTGCCAGATCAACCAGAATTGTAAATTCGACCGGAAAAATTATTTTTATCCTGACAATCCTCAGAACTATCAGATCTCCCAGCTTTATCTTCCCATCTGCCACGACGGATATGTGGAGATTGATACAGCTGCAGGAAAGAAAAAGATAGGGATTCATGAGATTCATATGGAAGAGGATGCGGGAAAACTGATTCACGATGAATGGGAAGACTGTTCCTTAGTTGATTTTAACCGAAGCGGAGTTCCGTTAATTGAGATTGTTTCTGAGCCGGATATGAGAAGTGCAGATGAAGTAATCGCTTACTTGGAGAAGCTGCGTTTAATCATTCAGTACTTAGGCGCCTCTGACTGCAAACTGCAGGAAGGTTCCATGAGAGCTGATGTAAACTTATCGGTAAGAGAAGCGGGTGCTTCCCAGTTTGGAACCAGAACAGAGATGAAGAACTTAAACTCCTTTAAAGCCATTGCCCGTGCCATTGAAGGGGAGAGAAAGCGTCAGATCGAGCTGATAGAAGACGGGAAAGCAGTGGTTCAGGAAACAAGACGCTGGGATGACAACAAGGAGTCTTCTCATGCCATGCGTTCCAAAGAGGATGCGAAAGATTACCGTTATTTTCCGGATCCTGATCTGCCGCCTATATCCATAAGCGATGAGTGGATTCAGAGCATTAAAGAGAAGCAGCCGGAACTGCGGACTGAGAAGATGGCAAGATATCAGGAGGAATATAGTCTTTCTGAATACGATGCGGATATTATTACCGGATCCAAGCACATGGCTGATATATTTGAACAGGTTACAGTCATCTGCCAGAAGCCGAAAGAAGCCGCAAACTGGCTGATGGTAGAGGGTATGAGACTGTTAAAAGAGCATGAGATGGAAATGGAAAATATGACATTTTCTGCGGAAAATCTTGCAAAACTGATTGTTTTAGTGGATAATGGAACCATTAACCGCACGGTTGCCAAGGAAGTATTTGAGCAGGTTTTCTTAAATGATATCGATCCGGAGCGCTATGTAGAGGAAAAGGGACTGAAAGTCGTAAGCGATGAAGGTGCCCTTAAGTCCGCCATTGAGGCGATTCTCGCTGCAAATCCCCAGTCTGCCCTGGATTACCGGAACGGAAAAGAGAAAGCAATGGGCTTTCTGGTTGGTCAGACCATGCGTTCCATGAAAGGAAAGGCTGATCCGGGAGCGGTCAACCGAATTCTGAAGGAACTGTTAGGTTAGAGGAATCTTTATGAGGAGGAAGAAATCTATGAAGCCGTATGTTGAAATGACAAAGGAAGAGTTACAGGAGCTTAGAAAGGAACTTTCTGCACAGTATAAGGAGTTTCAGGGCAGAGACTTAAAGCTTGATATGTCCAGAGGAAAGCCTAGTGCCGAGCAGCTGGATATTTCCATGGGAATGATGGATGTGTTAAGCAGCAGCGATGATTTAACCTGTGATGACGGTACAGACTGCCGCAATTATGGTGTGCTTGATGGAATCAAGGAGGCAAAGGAACTTCTTGCCGATATGATGGAGGTAGCACCGGATCACATTATTATTTATGGCAATTCCAGCTTAAATGTAATGTATGATACCGTTTCCCGTTCCATGACCCACGGTGTTATGGGTGGCACTCCCTGGTGTAAGCTGGATAAAGTGAAATTCCTTTGTCCTGTACCTGGATATGACAGACATTTCTCTATAACGGAATACTTTGGAATTGAGATGGTAAACGTACCTATGACTCCAACCGGCCCGGATATGGATCTGGTAGAGCAGCTGGTGGCTGCAGACGATTCCATCAAGGGTATCTGGTGTGTGCCCAAGTACTCCAATCCTCAGGGGATTTCTTACTCAGATGAAACCGTACGCCGTTTTGCCCGTTTAGAACCGGCAGCAAGCGACTTCCGTATTTACTGGGATAACGCTTATACCATTCACCATTTATACGACAACGAACAGGATCATTTAATTGAGATTCTGGCAGAATGCAAGAGAGCCGGAAATCCGGATATGGTTTATAAATTTGCTTCCACCTCAAAGGTAAGCTTCCCTGGATCCGGTATCGCAGCTATTGCAGCCAGCGAGAACAACTTAACGGACATCATGAAGCAGTTAAAGATTCAGACTATTGGTCATGATAAAGTGAACCAGCTTCGTCATGTACGTTTCTTTGGGGACATTCATGGAATGGTAGAGCATATGAGAAAGCATGCAGATATCATGAGACCTAAATTTGAAGCTGTGATTGAAACTCTGGAAAAAGAGTTAGGCGGTCTTTTAGTAGGTGAATGGACCTGTCCAAAAGGCGGATATTTTATTTCCTTTGATTCGTTAGATGGCTGCGCCAAAACCATTGTTGCAAAATGCAAAAAAGCAGGTCTGGTCATGACTGGTGCAGGAGCTACCTATCCATATGGAAAGGATCCTCATGACAACAACATCCGTATTGCACCGTCTTATCCGACTCTGCCGGATTTAAAGCAGGCCATGGAATTATTTGCACTCTGTGTTAAGATTGTAAGCATTGACCACATTCTGTCTGAAAAAGCATAAATAGAAATCGCCGCATAAATCTGCCTCTGAAGGGAGATGATGTGCGGCGATTTTTCGTTTCTATATTAGTCAAATAAGACCAGATTAATAAAAGCCTGAAAGGATTCTGTCTGAAATTTGTCTTTATGGAATACAACATGGTTCATACAGCTGATCTCCATATCTTTTACCTCGATCTCAAAAATCTCACCCTTTTTAATGGATTCATCGGCAAAAATTCTTGGTACAACACCAATCCCGATATTTTCTCTGGCTGCCTGTAAAATTACGTCGGAATTGGTACTGGTCCACAACGGTTCAGCAGATAAGTTATTCAGTGCCAGCGCGCAGTCAAAGGTATCTCTGATGGTGCAGCCGGTTTCTCGTAATAAAAGAGGTTCCTCAATCAGCCTGTCCAGGGAAACAGGCTGTGCAGCCCGGTTTGCAAAGGGATGGTTTGGAGAACAGATTACGGCCATGGGATAGGAGGAGAATGGGATTTTCTCCAGCTTTTCGTCGGATACGACACCTTCTACCAAAGCCAGATCCAGCTCATTCTTTAACAGTTTGCTGATGATTTCCACGGAGTTATCCACGGTAACCTTCAGCTGTATGTCAGGATTTGTCAGAGCGAAACGGGAAACAGCATTAGGAAGTAAGTAACTGGCCAGAGTCACACAGGAGCCCACCCGCAAAGGTGCCTGTAAGTGCAGGGAACCAGAATAGTTCTCCAGATCCTGGTATAATTCCAGAAGAGGAATCACTTTGGATAAATAAAATTTACCGTTTTCATTGATCATTACTCTTCGGGATACACGGTCAAACAGGGGGGAGCCAACGGATTCTTCCAGTTCATTGATGGCATGAGAGATAGCGGGCTGAGTCATGGACAACGCTTTTGCCGCTCCTGTAATGCTTCCTTCCTCACATACTGTTTTAAAGATTGTTAGATGTCGTAGATTCATGTTTATAGGTCCTTCCATTACCAGTGCTTCATATGATAACTTTCATTATATCATTTTGATAATGGGTTGAACAGAGATTTTGAAAAAAATGTCGAAACGATTTGATGTATAAAAATTAATAGATAAAAAGTGCAGCTGGTAAATTATGGTTGATAATGGATCCGAATTTATGTAGAATGATAAAGTGACTTTAATAATAATATTGAAATTTAAGGGAGAAATTATGAAAAGGTTTATTTGTGTAGTAATGTTATTCATGTCTGTTTTATTATGTTCTTGTTCAGCCAGCGGGAAAAAAACATCAGTTCCGGAGGAATTGGCAGTTAAGAATTCAGATGGAAAAATCCTTGAACTATATATGCCAAGAGATGAAGCAGAAAAGATACTGGGAGAGACGGATCAACGAAGCTGGACGGGTGGTTATGATTATGAAAATATTATAGTTGGATATAAAGAAAATCTGCTTACCTATATACAGTTGAACGATGACAGCTGGAAATTAATGAATGGAGTAAAGGTAGGTGATCCTATTGATTCCCTTACTTCCTATGAGAATCCAGGAAGCACTGATTTAAGGCAGTTATACTATAAAAAAGATGGCAGTAATTATTCAAAGGTGCTTAAAAAGGACCTTCCTCAAAAAGCGGAAAAAAGTGATTATGGAGTGTACTGTTCTTCAGAAATTCTTGGAATAGATGGTACGATTGAAGCGATATCAGTTTGCGACAGATATGTTGGAGCATCTGGTGATATGGAAGATTAAGAAAGGGGATGTAACGAAACTAACTTAAGTTGGTTTTGTTGCATCTTACTTTTTTAACTTAAAAGCAAAAAGGCAGATTCTTAAGAACCTGCCTTTCATTTAAATTTGTCGCCCTATATTATCGATCTAATGATTAAAGTCGTTTTGCAATCGCTTTTATAAAATCCTCACTGTTTAAAACAGTTGGGTTTTCTATTGTTGTGATAAGCGCAAGGTCTTTAGTCATCTCTCCAGCCTCGATGGTATCGATCGTTGCCTGCTCTAACTTATCCGCAAATGCAGCCAGTTCCTGATTGCCATCAAGTTCTCCCCGCTTTCTTAAAGCTCCTGTCCAGGCGAAGATCGTAGCAACGGAGTTGGTAGAAGTTTCCCCGCCCTTTAAGTGCTGATAATAATGTCTCTGCACAGTTCCGTGAGCTGCTTCATACTCAAAGTCACCATCAGGAGAAACCAGTACTGAGGTCATCATGGCAAGAGATCCAAATGCAGAGGAAACCATGTCGCTCATAACGTCTCCGTCGTAATTCTTGCAGGCCCAGATATAACCGCCTTCTGATTTCATCACTCTTGCTACCGCATCATCGATTAAGGTATAGAAATATTCAATACCTGCTTCCTTAAACAGATTCTCATACTCAGCATCAAAGATATCCTGGAAAATGTCCTTAAAAGTGTGGTCATACTTTTTGGAGATGGTATCCTTGGTTGCAAACCATAAATCCTGCTTTGTATCCAGTGCATAATTAAAGCAGCTTCTTGCAAAGCTTTCAATGGAATTGTTAATATTATGCATACCCTGGACAATTCCGGCACTCTCAAAGTTATGAACCAGTTCCCGCACCTCTGTTCCGTCAGCAGCAGTATAAACAAGTTCTACTTTGCCGGCACCGGGGATCTTCATCTCAGATCCTTTGTAAACATCACCGTAAGCGTGTCTGGCAATGGTAATGGGCTTTTTCCAGTTTACAACACATGGTTCGATTCCTTTTACAACAATAGGCGCCCGGAATACGGTTCCGTCGAGAATTGCACGAATGGTGCCATTGGGGCTTTTCCACATCTCTTTTAAGTTGTATTCTTTTACACGGGCAGCATTTGGGGTAATAGTGGCGCATTTAACGGCTACTTTATATTTCTTTGTGGCCAGAGCTGAATCAGTGGTCACTTTATCATCTGTCTGATCCCGATATTCCAGTCCAAGGTCATAATATTCTGTCTTTAAGTCAATATAGGGCAGCAGAAGGTTGTCCTTAATCATCTGCCAGAGAATACGGGTCATCTCGTCGCCATCCATTTCGACTATGGGGGTTGTCATATTAATCTTATCCATGTGTTTCTCCTCCTTAGAAATGTTCGTGTTATGCTATAGTATACGACGAAATATCAAATCACACAAGCATATCTATGCAAATTTATCCAACCATTTTTGAATATTATACACTGTTTCCGGATCAATAAAATGCTCGACTTTTTCCACCTGCTCCAGATCATCGGTTTTCTGATTGACATAACAAAAAAAACGGGTAAGAATCTGGTGTCTGAACAGGAGGTATTCCCCTAACTCCTTTCCGTCACTGGTCAGAGAAACGGTTCCGTATTTTTCAAAGCCAACCAGCCCCTGTTTCCTTAAATTTCCAGTCATTTTAGACGCAGAGGAGGGCTTGACATGAAGACACTCTGCCAGTTCCTTAATGCGGACCGGCTGGTTCTCCTGAGATAACCGGTATATCATCTCCAGGTAGTCTTCCATCGAGGATGTGATTTTTGTATGCTCCAAAAGAGAGTAACCCTTTAATGTATAAAAATTATCGTTCTGAGGCATAGTCAGTTCCTCCTTGTATACGGCTGTTAGTTATATCTATTCATGGCTGGCAGATTCTATGAATTACCAGGGCGGCAGGGGGATGAGTGAGACAGGAACCTGTTTTTTATCAAATGCATATGTTAGGATATGGAAACTTTTTCGGAGGTTAAAGAAATGTCGGGACGCTTTTGCTTAAATGACTTAAAAAGAGGTCAGAAAGGAATTATTTCCAGACTGACCGTTTGTGATGATATGAGACGCAGATTACAGGATATGGGACTGATTGAGGGCACTGTAGTGGAGTGTGTGGGTAAAAGTCCTCTTGGGGATCCAACTGCATTTTTAATCAGAGGAGCTGTAATCGCCCTGCGAAATGAAGATTCCGTCAGGGTTTTGATACAGAATCATGACCAGGAGTCATTTGAACCCAGTTATGGAGAGGGAATTGCGGCTGCCTGTGTCACTGCGGAGGAAGACATATGGGACTAAGCAGAGAATCCATGGGAATCAAATCGGTAGACTGTGGACTGGAAATTAAAAAAAAGGAGCCAGAAGATCTGGTAATCGCGCTGGCCGGAAATCCCAATGTGGGGAAAAGTACGGTATTTAATCAGCTGACTGGGATGAACCAGCACACCGGATCATGCACTTAGGGGCAAAATCGTCATAAAAAAATAATGGTATATTCCCTGTGACAGCCGGAGCGCTTACTCAGGCGTATTTCTTTAATGACTGACCGCCAGAACTGGCGCTTTTGCTGGTTATCAAGGCGCTGATACATGCTTTCAAAATCTTTATTAATCATGTTTATAAAAACCTCCGGATTTTCGGCCGGCTGCTTTATATCAGAAAGTTGATTCAGATGAATCTCTAATTCTTCCCTGTCGGTTTTATATTCTTCCAGTGTAATTGCTTCATTTAAATATAAATCCTTTAACCGGTCTATTTTCTTTTGAAGCTGATTTTTTTTCTGACGGTTATCAACTACTTTTTTGCTTTTTGCTTCAAAGTCTGCGATATAAGACCCAAACTGTTCCTTTACATTTTTCAGAAGATATTCCTCTATGCGGACTTCCCTGACTGCTCCCCCGTTGTCACACTTCCGGAAAGACCGGTGCCGTTTGCATTCGTAGGCTGGATATTTATACCGGAGTTCTGTTTTGTCTTTTCGCTTTGAAACGGTATTGATATGACAGCCACCCATTTTTTGACCGCATTCGGCGCACACCAAAAGGCCGGTAAAAATATAGGGGTATTTCTGACCGGATTTTATATTGCTGTTATGATCCAGAATGCGCTGAACCTGATGGAAGGCTTCATCGGAAATCAGACGGGGACAGTAAGTATCATTGCTTCTGTAACGTCCGGTGATTTTTTCATTGCGAAGGATTGACTGTTTAAAGTTTTGCACGGACATGATGATTCCGTGTGTGTCTTTCAAGTACTGGACAGCCTGATTCATGGACTGATGTTTTAAGAAATAAAAAATTGTGTCTTGTATGGCAGGGGCTTCCTCTGACAGTACCAGATGCTTATTCTCGATCTGGTATCCGTGTGGGACTTTACCTGATATGACTTCTCCGTGGGTGACCTTTGTACGAAAGACGTCAGCCACACGAAGACCGCCATTTTGTGCCTCAAGTTCAGCCCAGGTCATGGATTGAGCCACAAATGCCCGGCCGTAGGGAGTGGAAGTGTCAAAGAAGGGCTGGTCGATGGCGGTCCAGACTGCATGATATTTTTCCAGGACTGCCTGGGTATTTAGATAGTGGCGCAGGCTGCGAAACCACCGGTCCAGCTTGGTAAATATAATCAGATCCACAAGCCCTTCTTTTACATGATTCATTAAACGGGTAAAGTCGTCCCGGTCAATTTTCTGCCCGGAAACGCCGTCGTCCAGATAAATATCCTGCAGAACCATATTTTTATGTTCTTCGATGTATTTGATGCCCCGCTCTTTTTGATCTCTAATGGAATCGCCCCGTTCCGCCTGTTCATCGGAAGATACACGGATGTAGACGGCTACACGCAGCAGTTTCTCAGATTCCTCAGCACGTTTCATTCTATCATCTCCTGGTATAATCTACTCCCTCCGGCAGTAAATTAAAACCCGTTTTCGGTGATTGCTTTAAATAAGGTAAGAAGGACAATCAGCGGAACATACAATTAACCAGAAAGGAGGTGGTAGTAGTGGCAGATACTATCACCACAGTAAATCAGGCAGATCCGGTCAGGGCATTTGAAGCGCTGGCGAGAATAATAGGGGAAAAAGAGGGAGTGGAAATCACTCTGAAAAATCTTCGGAAAAAAGAAGAAAAAGAAACTGGATCAACGGAATGATTCTATATAAAAAGGCAGATCGGATTGGCGGATCTGCCTTTTGAAATGCTATGTAGGAATCTTACTAACTAATTAGAAGCTTTCTTTGTTTCTGTTACTGCTGACTTGCTGTCTTTTGCAGCTGCTGGGGATTCTGCCTTTACTTTGCTGTCGCCAGTCTTGGACTCTGCAGCAGTTGTTTCATCTTTCTTGGTTTCGTCCTTCTTTGTTTCTTCTTTCTTAGTCTCGTCTTTTTTGGTTTCTGCTAAGGAACTGCTTTCTTTTACATCTTTTTTAGTTTCTGCTGGTTTTGTGGTTGCTTCGGTGGTTACTTCTGCTTTTGTAGCGGCAGTTGTTTCAGAACTTTTAGTATTTCCACATGCGGAGATAGCTGCCATAGTTAATACTGCAACACCTGTCAGTACCAGTTTCTTTGTTGTTAACCTCATAATTATATCCTCCTTGAGACTGCATAGGTATTATGGTTGTATGGCTTCCGGTTGTCCTATGTCCCTGAAGTCAGAACTCAGTGTAGCACCGAAATTGAATAAAATCAATGCCAAATTTGTTATTTATTTCTTAAAAAAAATTAAGTTGTATTAAAAAAATAGAAATTAGTTAAAATTAAGAATAAATTCACAAATATTTCACAGTTTGAACAAACTTCCATCACAAACCCGTTTTCCGACTTCCGGATTTTAATCTGACCGTATGAAAATGGCTTTTTTTCATTTTTCGGCTAACTGCATCAACCCACCGGAAACTGGCCCGGCAAAACGGTTGCCAATGCCCAGGGCTGGTGTCGGGATGGGGATCAGGGATATGTTATGGTGGATATTCCAGGCTGCTATTCCCTTATGGCACACTCTACAGAAGAGGAGGTGGCACGGGATTTCATCTGCTTTGAAAATCCCGATGCAGTAGTAACTGTTTGTGATGCCACCTGTCTGGAGAGGAATTTAAATCTGGTACTCCAGATCATGGAGGCAGCTGACCGAGTGGTAGTCTGTGTGAACCTTATGGATGAGGCAAAGAAGAAACGGATTGTTTTAAATCTGGATCTTTTGGAAGAACGGCTCCACGCCCCTGTAGCAGGAACAACAGCAAGAAGTAAAAAGGGACTGAACCAGATTTACCAGGGGTTAAAGCGGTGCATCAAAGAAAAGGAGACTAATTATGAGAGACCTGTGCTCATATATTATCCCCAATATATTGAAGAGGCAATAGAAAGGCTGGTTCCTGCTGTGGAGGAAGTATCAGACGGAGCAGTTAAAGTCCGGTGGCTTTGTGCAAGGCTTTTGGATGCCAATGAAAACCTGATGGGAGCAGTAAACAGATATTTAAAGCCTCTTGCAGATTCAGAGACTGTAAAGGCATGCCTAACTGAAATCTGGAGCGAATGGAAAGAACAGGGGATCAGCCAGGAACAGGTAAGCGATGACATGGCTGCTGTATTTATCCGAAAAGCAGAAGAGTTATGTAAGGGTGTCGTGGTATTTGAGAATAAAACCTATAACGGGAAAGACCGGAAACTGGATCGTTTCTTTACCAGTAAAGCAACTGGATTTCCTATTATGTTTCTGGTTCTTCTGGGAATTTTCTGGCTGACTATTACAGGCGCCAATTATCCATCCCAGCTATTAAGCAATTTATTATTTGGTATTGAAGACCGCTTGTCCATTGCCGCAGATGCAGCGGGAGTTCCGGCAGTTTTATCCGGGCTTTTCATTCACGGTGTATACCGGGTGCTTGCCTGGGTAATATCGGTTATGCTGCCGCCTATGGCCATTTTCTTTCCCCTCTTTACCCTGCTGGAAGATTTTGGTTATCTTCCCAGAGTAGCCTTTAATTTAGACCGGTGCTTTAAACGATGTTCTGCCTGCGGAAAGCAGGCGCTGACCATGTGACAGAAGAAATCTATGC
This sequence comes from Lacrimispora sp., assembly GCF_031982545.1. GTDB lineage: Bacteria > Bacillota > Clostridia > Lachnospirales > Lachnospiraceae > Lacrimispora. The sequence goes on along the minus strand of NZ_DALYXB010000002.1, from coordinate 379,428 downwards.
TTTTTTCACTGTTAAATCCTGGATTACTATCTTGACACTTTTTATTCTGAATGTTATAGTTACAAATATAAACTGTAATTAAAAATAGTACAGAAACACGAGGTTAACTGCCGTAAACGGGCGGTAAAAGTATCATTTACAGGAGGTAATCATTTGGGATTTTCGATTGACATGAGTGTTCCGGTATTAGCCGTATTTTTACAGGGAATTGTAAGCTTTTTTTCACCCTGTGTGCTGCCTTTAATTCCTCTCTATATTGGATATCTGTCAGGGGGAACCGGAGTAACAGGTGAGGATGGAAGAATTTATTATAAGCGAAGCAAGGTTATGTTACATACCGTTTGTTTCGTAATTGGAATCAGTTTTACGTTCTTCCTTCTGGGAATTGGTGTCTCAGCACTTGGAAGCTTCTTTAGAACCAATCAGCTTCTGTTTGCAAGACTAGGCGGAATTCTTGTCATCATGTTCGGATTATATCAACTGGGATTCCTGGGAAATTCTTCTCTCCTGGGAAAGGAGCGCAGGCTTTCCGTTTCGTTTGATAAACTAGCCATGTCTCCGTTCACTGCCCTTCTCATGGGATTTACCTTCAGCTTTGCCTGGACACCCTGTGTAGGACCTGCGCTGGCCAGCGTGCTGATCATGGCGGCATCTGCTTCCACCAAAACACTGGGATTTCTGTTGATTGGAGTCTACACCCTGGGATTTATTCTGCCATTTCTTGCAGTGGGATTTTTTACCACATCGGTTCTTGAATTTTTTAAGACACATAGGAATGTTGCTAAAAATGCGGTTAAAGTTGGCGGAGCGCTGATGATACTCATGGGATTACTGATGTTTACCGGGAAAATGAATTCTGTGACCGGATATCTTTCTTCCGTAAAATCTCCATTTACCAGGGAGTCCACAGAGCCGGCAAAAGAGGAAGAACCATCAACAAAGGAAACGGTGGCTGAAACCACAAAAGAAACTTCCACAGCGGCAGCGACTGAGCCCCAGTCAGAATCAGAAGAAACCGCAGATGGGGAAAATCAGATTCTGCCTGCCATTGATTTTACCTTAACTGACCAGTTTGGTAACACACATTCTCTTTCAGATTATAAAGGGAAGACCATTTTTTTGAATTTCTGGGCGACCTGGTGTCCGCCCTGCAGGGCAGAAATGCCGGATATACAGAAGATATATGAGACCTACAGCACAGAGGGCGATGACGGACTGATTGTTCTTGGAGTAGCAGCTCCCGGTTACGGGGATGAAAAGGATGAGGAGGGAATCAAAAAGTTCTTAAAAGATAATGGATACACCTATCCGGTGCTCATGGATACGAATGCAGAATTATTCGATGCGTATGGGATATACTCCTATCCAACAACCTTTATGATTGACCGGGATGGCAATGTATTTGGATATGCAAGCGGACAGTTATCAGAGGACACGATGAAGAGTATTATCGATCAGACAAGGAAAGGAGTAAGAGACTAAGAATATGGATAAAAACAGGGCCAGAAGAAAACGTGAAAGAAGAAATAGGAGAATCATTTATGGATCATTGCTCATAGCTGCCCTGTCAACGGTTGGTATTTTATATAGCTTTGGAAACAGTAAAAAAACCAAAGATTCTGACAGCAGCCAGGTGATCACAGAAACTAAAGAAAAAGAAACAGTCCCGGAGAAAGCGCTGGTATCAGCCAGGATCGGAACGATCAATCTCTCCGGATTGACTGTAAATGAGGCAAAGGATACCATTGAAGAGCGTTATCAGTGGGAAATGACTGTTACAGACGGAACAGATGCAGTTGTAATAGATGATATACTAAGCAGTCAGCTGGAGAACATTATTCAGAAGCTGAGTGAAACTCCGGCAGATCAGCCACAGGATTATCAGCTTGATTACGATTCCATGAAGGAAGCATTTAAAAAACAGGCGGAGGTTCTTGCTAAGCGCTGGAACAAGGACGGAGCCAATTCCGAAGTGGAATCATTTGACCAGAAAACTGGGGTATACAGTTATACAAAAGAGCAAAATGGCAGAGTACTGGACCAGGAGAAGTTAGTAAATCAGCTTCTGGCGGCTGCTAAAGAAGAGAAATTTCAGGCTGAGATCCCGGCAGAGTTTGACCTTAAGGCACCTGCAAGGACCCAGGCTCAGGCAAAGGAACAGTATAAGGTAATCGGAACCTTTACGACCAAAACTACCACCAATAAAAACCGAAATCAGAATATCAGCCTAGCCGTGAACGCCATCAATGGCGTGGTCTTGAAGCCTGGTGAGGAGTTTTCCTTTAATAATACCACAGGAAACCGTACCAGTGAAAAGGGATATCAGCCTGCAGGCGCATACAGAAACGGCGTTTTAATTGAAGAGCCGGGCGGCGGCGTATGTCAGGTTTCCACCACACTGTACCATGCGATTATAGAAAGCGGGTTTAAAACCACGGAACGGAATTCTCACAGCTTTGCCCCCTCCTACGTGGAAAAGGGACAGGATGCCATGGTCAGCTTTGACGGCTATGCCGGACCGGATTTAAAATTTATTAATACCGGAAGCTCTTCTGTCGTACTCAGAGCATCTTTAGACGGAACTACTTTAAAACTATCTATCGTAGGAATCCCGGTTCTTGAGGATGGTGTAAAGGTTACCATTCGTTCAGAAAAGGTGAAGGATTCCGATCCCCTTCCGGTTACCTATGAGGAAAATACAACGCTGCCTTTTGGAACAGAAAAGGTAGTGGATAAAGGAACCATCGGCGGTTATTTTAAAAGTTACCGGGTAATAAAGAAGGGCGACACGGTAATAAAAGAAGAGCCGCTTCACAACAGCAGTTATAAAGGGAAACCGCAGGTAATTCAGAGAAATACCACCTTAAAGCACGAAGAGACCGTACAGGAAACTCATGTACAGCCGGAAAGTACCACAGCAGCTCCGGCAGAAGAACCAGGTGAGACCCATGAGGCTGTGAATGTGGGACCTGGTGTGACAGAAGCAAACCCTCAGTAAATTTTGAAAGTAAAAGAACAGGACAGAATTTTTGTAAAATTTTCTGTAACCTGTTCTTTTTTATTTGGACAAATAGAAAACAAAAAAAGTACAGGAATTGTAGAAAAAGTACAGGATTATTTTTGCATATTTTTCATTGACCTGGATAATGGAAAAAATTAACAAAAAAGTACAGGATTTATATAATAAATTACATTCAAAACTCAACGGCCAATCAGTAAAATTAATTTAATTGCTGGAAAGGAGAAAAAATAATACAAAGATTCAATATATAATCACTGCGTATCTGTAAAATATGCGCAAAAATCCCTGTAGATCCAGCCGGTGGTTGGAATCTGCAGAAAAAATGATTGAGGGAGGAACAGAAATTGGGGGTAAATTTAAAAAAGGAATTACGAAGGTCGGTCTCTCTGCTGCTTTGTACAGGGCTGATTGGAAGCGGCTTACCGTTAGGAGGTATCATGACCAGTCATGCCTCCCAGTATGCAGTTCAGGAAGGCGAGATTCCCACGAAGGCATCTTCTCTTGAGAGCCTGCCAACCAGTGTGAACTGTGTAGCAGAAGGCAGTTCCATTCAGACACCAAAAAACATTACATGGGAAATAAATGGAAATGATTCTTTTTATAACGCAGGAAGCAGGATATCTGTGACCGGTACTATTACAGAAAATGGTCAGAAGGTGGAAGCCACAGTTCTGGCGGTACCAAAACAGGTGGTGTACCTAGTGGATTCAAACGTTTCTGCAGCAGCAAATTCTGCTGAATATACTGCATTTTTACAAAACGGAGACACAACTTTACTGAAAAATCAGGTTCCAGATCAGGAGTATAGCAGCGGAACATGGGGGTATGCAGGTTCAATTGGAACAGATATGAGTAAAAAGGGGGCAGTGAGCCAGTTTAAAAATACCAGAAATGAGACAGGTTATTATGCATCATCTGGTAAACAAATTATCTACCGGATTCCCCTTGAGGCAGGCACCTATATTGCTGTAGGTGAATGTGCAGAGTGGTGGGGGAATTACCAAAGATCTGTGAATATGTCTGTGACCTATACGGATGCGGCTGGTCAGTCCAGAACTGATTTGCTTGGCACCGCAGTATTAGGAACTCAGTTTAGTAAAAATACAGCTGTGGGCAGCTTTACGCTTACAAGCAGTCAGGAAGTACAGCTGACATTTGAGAAAAAGACGGGAACAAGCCAGGAGGCAGTATTATCCGGCTTCACCATTCTAAAAACGCAGGAAGAGCTGCCTCCAAAGGATGTGATTGACGTAACTGTGGACGGAACTAAGATTGATAAGGCTAATACCTTTGGGGGATTTGGCTCCGTAACCTGTAATAATACCTCCAGACTTTTAATGGATTATAAATCGCTTCATGAAGATCAGTACTGGAAAATGATGAGGCTTCTTTTTGACAAAGAAGAAGGCGCCGGCTTAAATCATGTGAAAATAGAAATGGGTGCAGATGTAAACTCTTCTTCCGGGACTGAACCGGCTACCATGCGTTCTTTTGATGAAGTTCCTAATGTAAAGCGGGGAGCCGGATTTTCTTTTGCAGCGGACGCCAAGTCCATTAACCCCGACATTACGGTAGAAATCCTGCGGTGGGGAGAACCCAAATGGACTCAGGAGGGAATTGGCTACAACGAATTTGAAAATCCCAAATATGAAGCCAGATATCAGTGGTATCGTAAGACCATAGATGCTGTATACGAGACCTATGGCTATGAGATAACAGAGGTCAGTCCGGGACAGAACGAAAGAAGGAAAGACTACGCAGATGATTTTTCCTGGATTAAATATTGTGCAAAACGTTTTGAGGAAGACGGTAAAAACGGGATAGGTGCCTTTGATTATGGAAAGATTAAAATCGTTGCGGCTGATTTATACAGAGGCATGAGTACTACTGTAGATTATCTCATGAAGGATAAAGAACTAAATGATCTGGTAGATGTTATTTCTGATCATTATCAGATCTGGATGGGAAGTGAATCTCTAACAAAACTCAATCAGGAATATGGAAAAGAGATCTGGTATGGAGAGTCCACGGCTCCTATGATTAATGCCAATTACCGTGCAAATGTGGATCCCGATCGGGGAGGGATTGGAGGATCAGCAGGAATTGCGGCCATGGCAGAACGATTCATCGCTGCTTACGCTTACAAAAATGCAGATGGTTATACCAGCCATATGACAGAGCTGTTATTTCAGCCTGCAATCGGAGCATTTTATGAAGGAAGCGCCTACAGCCCCAAGCAGCTGATCGGAGCCTTTGATCCATGGTCTGGTTATTATGAAGCAGATGGCGGAATCCAGATGGCAAAGCATTTTATGGAGTTTACTGACAGTGACTGGAATTATCTGCCAGAAGCGTGTTATTCAGATGGTTCAACCGGAGATGGAGATATTACAACAGATACATCTACAGATACTCGTCTGGCAGTTAAGGACCCGGAAACGGATGACTATTCTATCATGTTTGCAAATAATACCTCAAAAGAACGGAAATACCACATTTCACTTAAAAATATGAAGACCAGTGAGAAGGCATACAATGTTTGGGAAACCAGAGGCCCGGATTCAGGAGAAGCCTATGATGCCAATTGGTTTCAGAAGATCACAGATCAGAAAATGCCTTTAACTGGCAAAGACAATACTTCCGTGATTGAATTCACTGTGAAACCTTACTCAATAGTTACTGTAACAAGCCTGACAGACCGGGGTACCAGCTATGAAAGCGGGCAGAATGACTCAGGAATCAACCGGTCAGTATTGGAACTTCCTTACCGGGATCATTTTGATTACGAAGATTCCTTTGTTGAGGAACGGGGAGGAACTCCTTTATTCACCACTGATTTGGAGGGAGCGTTTGAAGTTAAAAAATCCGATGATACCGGATACGTTCTGGCACAGATGATTCATGGGGATAACCGGCCCTATAATTGGAATCCTTGGGGAAGTGGAAGCGATGAAAGCAGCCAGACCACAGCGGTTCCATGGACGGTTCTGGGTGATCACCGCTGGGCGAACTATACAGCAGGAGTGGATGTAAAACTGGATACGAAAGGAAATGGTTACGGAGATAATTTTGCGGTACTGGGAGTAAGGGAATTAGTTCATTCAAGCGGAGCACCTTACCGCGCGAAACTATATGAAAGCGGAAAGTGGGAGCTTCTTAATTTCAATACAGTCAAAAAGTCCGGTACCATTCAGAATTTTTCTCCGTCACTCTGGCATAAGCTTCAGCTTAAGGCAGAAGAAAACACAATCACCATGTACGTTGATGGGGTAGAAACAGGAAGTTTTGTGGATTCTGCCAATCCGGTTATGACTGGACGTGTTGCCCTGATGAGCGGATTTTATCAGACCAGCTTTGACAATCTGGAAGTTCTTCCTACTGAAGGAACTGCCCCCTATGCACTTTCAAAGCTTGATGATACATCTCCTCTGATCACCTGGAATGGAAATGTGACTCATAATATCTGTCAGGGATTTGCTTTTTATAACAGAAGTTATACTTCCATGCCTGCGGGAAGCCAGCTGACATTTGAGACTGTAGAGGGAGTAGGCTTTGATGTGTTTGGAAAATCCTCAACTGCCAGGATCAAAGTTACTGTTGATGGGCAGGAGATGACTGCCAATACCATAAGCGCAGGAGACCGTCAGACAACTTACTGGAATGAATCTCTTGCAAAAGGAAATCATGAGGTTACAATAGAGGTAGTACAGGGGACCTATCAGGTAGACGGAATCAATCTTTTTACATCAGCATACAAGGATGGAGAAGAGATAGAAACGGAAACGCTGTCCAAATTAACAGACTATGTTATGAATCAGACATTTGATTCCAGTCTATATCCTCATACACTGCTGAGCTTATTGGAAGATAAAACAAAGGCTGCTCAGGAAGTACTTGCTCACCCGGCAAGTCAGATGAAAGTGGATCTGGCAGGAATCGAACTGCGTAATGCCCTGATAAAGCTGGTACCTTCCGACACCATTGTAGAGGTAAAAAAAGTACCTGCGTCCGTAACCGCTGTCCAGTTCAGTCTGCCGGATCTTCCGGATACTGCGACAGTATTAAATGCAGCTATGGAAGAATCGGAAAAGCCGGTGACCTGGAATCTATCAGAAGAACAGTTTCAAACACTATGGAGTACCGTTTCGGTGACTGGAACGGTGGAGGAAACAGACTTAAAAGTCAGCACCATGGTTACTGTAGTACCTTATGGTCTGTCCTATTTTATAGACAGCGGAACTGCCGGAGTCACTGATGAAAATGGAGAAACCGGTCATTCCAGCTTATATGACGTAATTGCAGCCAATATACAGCTGGAAAATGATCGTTCCGACCAGGTATATGAAGAAGGATCATGGGGATATGTGGAAGACAGTGCGGTGACAGTAAAAGGCGGAAGCAGCGTAGGCTATAACACTGGTATCTATGAATCTGGTCTTTATGTGGATTATAATACAGATCGTGATATTATTTATAAACTGCCCATGAAAGCTGGAAATTACCGATTCATGATGGGTGCTCAGGCGTATTGGGGAGAGACTCATTCTGGTAAAATTGAAATCGGCTATGAAGATACAGACGGAGTTTGGAAGACAAAAGAACTGGGAACGGCTACGGTCAGTTCTTCTTCTGATAATATCCAGTTTGTAAAAAATGTACAGATACCCAAAGATGGATTGGTGGAGGTAAGAATCAAAAAGGCAGATACCAAAATTCATTTAATCAGCTGGTTTGCGGCAGCAAGGGAAGTCAGTGCAGATATACCATCGGCTATGGTAACTAGGGCAGGAGAACTGCCGGAACTTCCGGTTAGCAGTATAGTTGAAGGAGTAGAAAAGGAGATTATATGGAAGAATGTCAAAGAGTCTGACTTTGACAAACCCTGGTCAACCGTAAAAATAAAAGGAACCGTAAAAGATTTGGGACTGCCGGTGGCAATAACGGTAGAAGTCATACCGGATCATCTTGTGTATTTTATTGATTCGGGAGTGGCAGACAGCGAAGGGTCATCCTGTTACCGGTCAATTACACAAGCGGAGGAAGGATTGCTTAACCAGATTCCTGACCAGCCATACGCAGAGGACTCCTGGGGGTATGTAAACCCGGATGACTTAGGCGGTCCAATGGGTGAAGACAGTGACAGCCGGTCTCAGAGCGGCTGGTGGGCGAGAAGTGGTAAAGATATTCGTTATAAGCTTTCATTAAAAGCTGGAACGTATCAGTTTTACAGCGGATTTTATGAATGGTGGGGCGTGACCCGTCCCATGGAGGCATTTGTGACTTACCAGGATAAGGAGGGGAAAGAAGCTACCGTTTCTCTGGGGAAGATCACCATTTCAAAGCCGGAAGAGTCTATTTTAAAGAATTTGATTCCTATAGAAGTTCCGACTGATCAGACTGTGGAATTTATAGTGAAGAAAACGGGGGACAGCGATCCTGTAATCAGCTGGCTTGCAGTAAATGAAGTAAAGGCTGAGGAGCCTGTGGAAGAATCTGCTTATGAGACGACCAAAATCCGGGTAACACAAAAACCAGTAAAAAAAGAGTATGAAACAGGGCAGGAGCTTGATCAGACTGGTATGGAGGTCACAAGATATGCAGTGGCAAGCCCAAGCAATGCTGTAAGAGAAATTGTTTTATCCGAAGATGAATATCAGACGGAGTATGATTTCTCCAAGCCAGGAAGAACAGATGTGTCAGTCTCGTACTATGAGTGGGCTGATGATGGTTCAGAAAAAATATTTACCGATACTTTTCCGGTTACAGTCCGTGAAATGATTTCGGAAGACGAGTATTATACTTCTAAAATAGAAATATCCAGAAAACCAAGAAAGTTAAAATATGAGCTGGGAGAAGATCTGGACACGGAAGGATTAGTTGTTACAGAATATAAAAAGGCCAGTCCTTCCAATGCAGTGCGTAAAAACATTCTCTCGGAAGATGACTATGATTTGGAGTACGATCTTTCCCTGCCTGGAACCAGAAATGTAAAGGTGGTTTATTATGGGCAGGACAAAAAGGGAGAGGAGCGCCGTTTTACGGATTTATTTACAGTAACAGTAATACGAAAAGTTAAGGACCGGGAAGAAGAGGATGATAGTTACGATCAAAGTAATTATAAATCGAAAGATTCCAATTATTACGATGGCTCATGGCAGCAAGATAATAATGGCTGGAAGCTGATTGGAAAGGATGGTTCTCACCCTTCCAACCGTTGGGCGAAAGCCGGCTGGAATGGGGCAGATAGCTGGTATTTCTTTGATGAAAAAGGTTATATCGTAACCGGATGGTTTCGGTATAAAGAACATTTGTATTATTTAAATCCAATGGATGGCACGAACAAAGGCTGTATGCTCAGAGGATGGCAAATTATTAATGGAGTGTGGTATTATTTTAAGGAAACAGAGGATGAAAAAGAAGGTTCTCTGCTTACTGATACAGTAACCCCGGATGGTTATCGGGTAGGGCCTGATGGGGCAAGAGTCAGTTCATAAGGTGAGAAAGGTGTGGCAGAAATTGTGCCATACCTTTTTTTCATTGTATGCATGCTCAGAAAGTATATGGTACAAACCTGGCTGAATAAGATCTTTCAGGAGGTGGGCACTATGGATTTGTCCAGAGAGATCACCTATGAAAAAGAAGGCAGGGATAAGCCGTTAACAGTCAAAGTGGAGCAATGCTTTCAATGCGAAGCAACAATACAGCAACTGATTCTTGAACTTTTAAAAAGACGTCTGAATGCAGGGGGCGGTCTGGGATGAGCGAGTACCAGGCGGCACTTTACATGCGTCTTTCCAAAGATGACGGAGCGGGAGAGAGTGCCAGTATCGGCAACCAGCGGAGCATGCTCCGGGAATATGCCAGCGAAAACAGCTTTTTTATCTACCGGGAATATATAGATGACGGGTTTAGTGGGACTACGTTTGACCGTCCGGCATGGAAATGTCTTCTTGCAGATATAGAATCCGGTAAAGTCAATCTGGTAATTACCAGGGATCTTTCCAGGCTCGGAAGAGATTATATCCTTACCGGTCAGTACACGGAGATCTATTTTCCTGCGAAAGGGGTCCGTTATATTGCAGTAAATGACGGTTATGATACCCTCAATCCGGGAAATGACCTGGCCCCTTTTCAGAATATAGTGAATGAGATGTATGCCAGAGATACTTCAAAAAAGATCCGCAGCGCATTAAGAACCAAGATGAAAGAGGGTGCATTTATCGGTAATTTTGCCCCTTATGGGTACAGGAAGGATCCGGAGGATAAAAATCATCTTCTGATTGACCCGGTAACAGCTCCAGTTGTCAGAGAAATTTTTGAGCGGGCATTAAGGAGGGAGTCACCTATGAAGATTGCAGAGCTTCTAAATCAGAGAGGAGTTAAAACGCCGGCTGATTATCGCCGTTTTCTTCACCACGAACTCTTTCCGGACAACGGGAAAGGAAATAACGGGTGGGTATCCAGTAACATTTGCAAGGTTCTGTCTAATCCTGTCTACACAGGAGATATTGTGCAGGGTAAATCATCCAAGCTGTCCTTTAAAAGCCAGATTACCTTAAGTATACCGAAAGAGGAATGGATTGTTGCAAAGGATAAGCACCAGCCAATCGTATCCAGAGAAATGTTTAAGCTGGTCCAAAGAAGGAAAACTTCAAGAAAAAAATCTGATTCCCCCCCATTCACCAATGCATTTTCCGGATTGGTATACTGCGGGGATTGCAAAAGAGCAATGACGACTACCAGTGCGGGCAGGAATGAGGAAGAGAGAAAGCTGGTATGCAGTGGGTATAAGCAGTACGGGAAATCCGTATGTACCAATCATTACATGGAATATGGTCTGCTCTGCCAGATTGTGTCTCAGGAACTTGCAGCTATTATCACCTTGACGGAAAATGAAAGAAAAGAAATTGCGGATGAATTGGAGGTCTATGGAAAAAGAACAGGTAATCCGGCCGAAAAGCAGGCGGCCGCCTCTTTAAAAAAGAGGGAAAGGGAGATTGAACGTATCATCAGAAAAATTTACGAAGACCGGGTTAACGCAGTGATAGAAGAGGAACGGTTTTGTAAGCTTATTACTTCTTATGAAAAGGAGCTCAAGGAGATTCAGGCAGAAGAAGATTTCGTAAACCAAACCGCCGCATTGGTGTGGAAAAGCAGAGGGGAATCAGAACATGATGTGGACCGGTTGCTAAATGAGGTTATGGAAAATAAGATTCCTGCATTTGATCTTTTACAACAGTTTATTGACCGTATTGAGATTTTTCAGTCCAGGGAATATCCGGATCAGAAAGAGAAAAAGTTACTGACTGTCCGGATCTTCTACCGTACCGGACCTCCAGGAAGCAAAAAAGCATAGATTTCTCCCCACATGTGCATGGGCTTTGGCTGCAATGCAGCAGGGATTGTAGGCTGCCGGATTATTGATTCTCCAAGAGAACGACTCATTGCTATGATTACAAACAACTTTGTTCCCTGCAACGGGCGTTTTCCAACCATGATTGCGATTATTACCATGTTTTTTATCGGAGGAGCGACGGGATCATTTTCCACGATTTTATCTGCAGGGATTCTGTCAGGTATTATTCTTCTTGGAATTTTCATGACCCTTGTAATATCCAAAATACTCTCTGTAACCATATTAAAGGGGATCCCCTCTTCCTTTACCTTAGAGCTGCCCCCTTACCGCAGGCCCCAGATCGGAAAGGTCATTGTCCGCTCCATATTTGACCGGACCCTCTTTGTCCTCGGAAGAGCCGCTGTAGTGGCTGCTCCCGCAGGTCTGGTAATCTGGCTGATGGCAAATATCACAGTGGGGGATATGACCTTATTAACCCTCTGCTCCGGTTTTTTAGATCCCTTTGCCAGCGTCATCGGCCTTGACGGTGTGATCCTCCTGGCATTCATCCTTGGCTTTCCCGCCAATGAGATCGTTGTTCCCATTATGATTATGGCTTATCTTTCCGAAGGAAGCATACGGGAAATCAATGATTTATCCATATTAAGGGATCTGTTGATTGCCCATGGCTGGACCTGGGTAACTGCCGTCAGCACCCTGCTTTTCTCCCTCATGCACTGGCCCTGTTCCACTACCTGCCTGACCATAAAGAAGGAGACCGGGAGCATAAAATGGACCCTTTTATCCTGGTTTGTGCCCACGGTAACCGGAGTCATAGTCTGCTTTTTGTTTACTACTGCAGCAAGGGCGTTCCTGTAATGTTTAAAGTTCCCTCTGATTGTCTACAATAGGGGTAAGACACTCATAGAAAGGAGGGAGAAGCGTGAACAGGAGTTACCACGTTTACGCCCTGTCAGACCGGCCAAAGGCCAGAAAAATTGAGCGGGAAATTGCAAAGGTTGATGGGGTGAAGGTAATAAAGATCTCGGAAGACTTAAAGCTAATGAACATTGAGATGGAGAACAGCAAGATTACGGCTGTCATGGAGCGGGTGGTAAATATCTGCAACCGCATTTCTAACGGCTGTGAAGTGCATTATAAGTTTACGTAAGAATAATAAAAAAGAGGGCTTGAATGGATTTCATTTAAGTCCTCTTTGCCTGTTAATGGGCGGTCTTTGCGTATTCGCCGATCTTTTTATCCATATTGGAAATGTGCTTAGTAAGCCATTCAAGCACCATCTGGTTTGCATTTAAGATAACAAGTAAATTACCGCCGGAAGAATTATAATCGCTTCTAAGCTTGGAAAGCTGGGCAATGAAAGCAGTATGAGCCTGCTTCTGCTCTGCATATCCAGGGTAATGAATCTTCTGCATGTAAACTTCCTCATCTGCGAAATGCTTTTTTGTGTAACTTTCGAGAAAATCTAAAAGCTCTCCTACATATTCCTTCGCTTTGTTGTTCTTTCCGGCATCAAAGAGAGCCTCTGCTTTTTCAAACCACATCTTATGCTGATCATCAATCATTGAAATACCAACTGATAAATTTTGTGTCCACGGCATAACGAAATCCTCCTATGTAATAATGATATTTATTATTATAATACGCTTACTAAGAAAAAGCAAACCATATTTTACCATTCAGGAAAGAAAAATCGTTTTTAAAATACAGATAAAAATTTGACGTACCACTTTAGCAATGTTATAATTTTTATCTAGCAAACAGTAAGGGAGAACAATTATGGATGCAAATGGAATCCGTCTGAATAAATATTTAAGTGAGGCAGGAATCTGTTCCCGCAGGGAGGCGGATCGGCTCATTGAGACAGGAAAGGTTAAAATAGATGGACAGGCCGCAGTACCGGGACAAAAGGTGCTTCCGGGACAGTCTGTTACGGTTAAGGGCCGTTCTGTCAGCGCAGCCAAAGGTGAGACCGGCCATAAGGCAGAGCCTGTCTTTTTAGCAGTCCATAAGCCCCAGGGTGTGGTATGCACCACCTCAGACAAGGACCGGGCTCCCAACATCGTGGATCTGGTTCATTACCCCGTGCGGATTTATCCCATAGGCCGTCTGGACAAGGAGTCCGAGGGTCTGATTCTCATGACTAACCAGGGAGATTTAGTGAATAAAATCATGCGCAGCGGAAATGCTCATGAAAAGGAATATTTAGTAAAAGTGAATCGTCCAGTTACAGACGATTTCATCAGAAAGATGCGAAAGGGAGTCACACTTTCTGAGTTAGACGTAACCACAAAGCCCTGCTTTGCAGAGAAAGCGGGAGAGAAAACATTTCGTATCGTATTAACCCAGGGATTAAACCGCCAGATTCGCCGAATGTGCACCCAGCTTGGTTTTGAAGTGCGCATGTTAAAGCGAATGCGGATTATGAATATTGAACTAGGAGATTTAAAGCCGGGTGCTTACCGTGAACTTTCCCGGCGTGAATACCACCAGATGAAAGAGTCTTTAAAAAGCTCGACCAGTCTTCCCTATCAAGAACAGAAAAAGGAGAAATCTGATGGACGAAAAACTAAAAAGAATTAAGGAACTGATCCCCCTGTTGCAGGAAGCAGGAAAAGCTTACTACCAGGAAAGCCGGGAGATCATGAGCAATTATGAGTATGATCGTCTCTATGATGAACTGGCGGCGCTGGAGGAGGAAACCGGAATTGTTCTCTCCACCAGCCCCACACAGAACGTTGGCTATCAGGTCTTAAGCGAGCTTCCCAAGGAAGCCCATGATTCTCCTATGCTTTCTCTGGATAAGACGAAAAGCACGGAGGATTTAGCAGACTGGCTGGGAGGCCAAAAGGGAATTCTCTCATGGAAGCTGGATGGACTGACGGTTGTTCTGGTTTACCGGGAGGGAACGCTTCAAAAAGCGGTAACACGGGGAAATGGAGAGATCGGAGAAGTAATTACCAACAATGCCAGGGTATTTGCAAACATTCCCCTTACCATTTCCTATCAGGGAGAACTGGTTATAAGGGGAGAGGCTGTTATAAAATACACGGACTTTAACCGGATTAATGACGAGATTGAGGATGTGAATGCAAAGTATAAGAATCCGAGAAATCTATGCAGCGGTTCTGTCAGACAGTTAAACAACCAGATTACCGCCCGGCGAAACGTGAATTTCGAGGCATTTGCTCTGGTTTCCGCCCCTGGTGTTGATTTTAAAAACTCCAGAGCTGAGCAGTTTCAGTGGCTGAAAGCCCAGGGCTTTGATGTGGTGGATTATAAGATAGTGACGAAAGACAACATAGGGGATGCAGTTGCTGAATTTGCAAAGACTGTACCGGAATATGACATTCCATCAGACGGACTGGTGCTTTTATTTGATGATATTGCCTATGGAGAATCTCTTGGACGGACTGCCAAGTTTCCCCGCAACGCCATCGCATTTAAATGGGCTGATGAGATCCGGGAGACAACCCTGACAGAAATTGAATGGAGTGCGTCAAGAACCGGTCTGATTAATCCGGTTGCCATCTTTGAGCCGGTGGAGTTAGAGGGTACGACAGTGAGCCGCGCCAGTGTCCATAATCTGAGTATTATGGAAGCTTTGGAGCTTGGAGAAGGGGATCAGATCACGGTTTACAAGGCGAATATGATTATTCCCCAGATTGCCGACAATTTAACCAGAAGTGGTAAAATAAAGATTCCGGATCACTGCCCGGTCTGTGACGGCATTACGGAGATCCGTCGGGTAAATGATGTGAAAAGTTTATATTGCACCAACCCGGATTGTCAGGCAAAGCGGATCAAGGGCTTTTCTCTGTTTGTAAGCCGGGACGCTTTAAATATTGATGGATTATCAGAAGCTACACTGGAGAAGTTTATCGGAGCAGGATTTATACGGGAGTTTGCCGATATGTTTCATTTAGATCAGCATGAGGAAGCCATTACCCAGATGGAGGGCTTTGGTAAAAAGTCTTATGACAATTTAATTCAGGCAGTGAAAAAGGCATCTCATACCACCCTGCCCCGTCTGATCTACGGACTTGGAATTGCCGGAATCGGTGTTGCCAATGCGAAGATGCTCTGCCGGGAATTCCGCTACGATTTTGACCGAATGCGTCATGCAGAGGAAGAGGAGCTGACTGCTGTCTCTGGCATTGGAAAGGTGCTGGCAGATGCCTGGATTACTTATTTTAAGGACGAGAAGAATAATGAGATGACAGACCGTCTGTTAGAAGAAGTAACCATTGAGCAGGAGGCGGAGACCGGAGGAGAGAAGCGGATGGAGGGAATGACGTTTGTCATTACCGGATCCGTGGAGCGTTTTGAGAACCGGAAGGCACTTCAGGAAGCAATCGAGGCACAGGGAGGCAAAGCTACTGGTTCGGTTACATCGAAGACGACTTATTTAATTAACAACGATACCACATCCAATTCATCTAAAAATAAAAAGGCAAAGGAACTGGGAGTGCCCATTATTTCAGAAGAGGATTTCATAAAACTGCTGGAGGGATAACATATGCCGATTAAAGTACAAAAGGATTTACCTGCGAAAGCCATACTGGAAACAGAGAACATATTTATCATGGATGAGGACCGGGCCTCAAGACAGGACATTCGTCCCCTTGAAATCCTGATTATTAATTTAATGCCTATTAAGGAAGAGACGGAAACCCAGCTTCTTCGCGCATTGTCCAATACGCCGCTGCAGGTGGATTGTACGTTTATAATGTTGGAGAGTCATACTTCAAAGAATACTTCTGCCAGCCATTTGAATAAGTTCTATGTGTTTTTTGATGAGGTAAGAGATAAAAAGTTCGATGGTATGATTATTACCGGTGCGCCTGTTGAGAATATGGAGTTTGAAGAGGTGAATTACTGGGAAGAGCTGACGAAGATTATGGAGTGGAGCAAGACCAATGTCACCAGCTCCCTTCATATCTGTTGGGGCGCCCAGGCAGGGCTTTATTATCATTATGGAGTACCGAAGTATAAAAGGGATAGCAAGCTTTCCGGTATTTACAGACATAGGGTCCTGGATCGGAAGGTGCCGCTGGTACGCAGCCTTGATGATTATGTGATGGCGCCTCATTCCCGGTATACCGAGGTGAAGAGAGCGGATATTGAAAAGCATCAGGAGCTGAAGATTCTGGCGGAGTCGAAGGAAGCAGGGATCCTGATGGTGATGAGTGAGGATGGGAAGCAGGTTTTCATTCAGGGGCATCCGGAATATGATCGGATGACGTTGAATGGGGAGTATCATAGGGATCTGGATAAGGGGTTGAATCCGGAGATTCCCTGTAATTATTATGAGGACGATGATCCAGATACGATGCCAGTGCTGTGTTGGAGGAATGCGGCGAATACGATTTATGGGAATTGGTTGAATTATTATGTATATCAGGTGACGCCTTACGAACTGTAGGTAAGGGCAAAAAAAACTTATACTACAGAAGATGATCTGTGGTATAGGTTTTAGTACATGAAATATATGTGAAAGCAGTATGTCTTGAAGTTGTCTGTGAAGGTGACTTTGGCATGCTGCTTTTTGTTTTCCTTTTATCTATAGATGAAGGAGTGAAATTTTGATTATGTTATCGTCAGAAGAAAGGGTGAATGGAATATATGCAAGATATAATAAACAGAAAAATTGTGTTGATATAATTATATTACGGTCGGATTGTGGAAAATGGGAAAATGTATTATGATAAGACAGTAAATTTAATTTTTGTTATTACTTAAATAATAACCAAAATCACGATAAATGATAATATGAGCAACAATCCAAATTTCTTTATCGATTGAAAATAATTCCTTATCTTTGTATCTAGAAATCGATATTATTAGTGGAAAAAAATCTTGGGCAACAGATGAAATATGCGAGGTAAAGAATGCCTTTGAGGTATATAATAAGCTTTAAGAATTGAATCCATATTATGTTAAGGATATGTTACTAGCTCATAAAGTTCTGAATTGGCGAATGAGGCAGGAACATTTCGAAGTGGTGGAGTAGGAGTCTTTCCTGGAGAGCAGTTGGTTCATATGGTCCCTCCTGCAAATCAAGTAAAATTGCAGATACCTTACAAGTAAGAGGACAAGTAACTTAACAAGCTAAAAATTGTTAGAGATTATTGGCGATGAGGAATATATAACAAAAGGACTTATGGAATTACTGGGGCTAATACATAGGCAGACTTTTAGAGATAATTATTTGTTGCCTGCTTTGGAGCTGGGGTTTATTGAGATGACAGAACCTGATAAGACAAATAGTAGCAAGCAGAAATACAAAAAAGTAAAGTATATTATCAACTAGTACCATATTTATAGAAAGGCTAAGTTTGATACATGCAAATTAAATATAATTGACGAGGGAGAAAAGGTTATGGTTTAAGAAATTAGAGGAAGGGCAGATAAATTTGGAAAATAATTAGTATATAACTGGAGGAAATTATGATTGGTTATGAGATGGCATTAAAAAAAATATTAGATTATTCTACACAGATATTAAATCAACTCTTTGATAAGAAAATGGAAAGATTTTTTGAAGAAAGAAAAATAAGAAAGATTTTTACTAAATTAGATAATAATATTATTAATAAGATTAATTCAAACTTTAGAGATACTTATTTAGAGGATAGATTAAAAAATTTTATTATGAGTGATGAAACTATTATTTCTACTAATTTTAAATTTATTAGTGATGATGATAGAGATAGTTTTATTGATTTGTTTATTAAAACTTATCCAGATGTTAAAGTTTTACCTAATATTGATAAAAGTTTAATTTTTGAGTGTTTAAATGAGTATCTAACCATGCTTAATGACGCGGTTGTTAACATGGTTAGCACTGAAGGAAAAATTGTTTTAGCACAAACCAAAAAAACGGAAAAGAAAATTTTAGATAATGCTGAAACAAATAAAGGTTTCGTGGTAAATAAAATTTTAGAAACAGAAGAAAATATTTTAAAGAAAATAGATGATTCAAATAAAGTAGCATGTGATAATGAATTAAGTATTATTAATGATTTGCTAGAGGATGCAGAAAAGTTGTTTGCTATTGGAAGTTTTGAAGAATCATTAAAAAAGTATGATAATATATTAGAAAAAATATCAAGTAAAAGATATCCAGAAATGTTTTGTAAGATTAAGTTGAAGATGGGAACAATTTATGGTAAGAGAGCAGTTAGAGATAATAAAAAAATGAACTGTCTAAAAGCTTTAGAATCGCTAAAAAAAGTAATAGAGGTTGGTGATAATTTATTAGAGGATAGATTGATTTCTGCAGCTTACAATGATATGGGAAATTGTTATTGCATGCTTGGAGAAATTTCAGAAAAGTCTATAAACGATACTCTGGCAATCGAGTGTTATGAAAAAGCATTGATTTACACTAATGCAATTACAAATGAAAAGGACTTTATACACACAAAAATAAATATAGCATCAGCATATCGAGCATTAAGCCTAGTGGAAAATAGTGAAGTAAATATAAAAAAATCCATCGAAATATTTGCATCTATTGAAAAAAATATTGATGAAAAAAATTTTTTGTATGCAAATTTACAGAATAACATTGGTATTTCATACAACACAGCATATAAATATACATATGATAAAGAATATTTAATAAAATCAAATGAAGCTTATTTTAAGTCATTGAAGTTTTATAGAATAGATAAATTTGCTGATGAATATTCAAAAATTACAAGTAATATCAGTGCAAATTATTATAGCTTATCACATGAATATGAAAAAATTTCCAATATTAAAAAAGCTATTAAATATTGCGAAGAAGCTTTGCTTATTAGATCCGTTGAAGACTATCCACAAGACTATGCTCACAGTAATTGGTTAATGGGAACTTATTATAATGAATTGTTGTTAGTGCAAAGAGATATAGATTTTGCTACAAAAGCTATAAAGGCTTTTGATAATTCTTCAAGAATATTTAGAATTGATAAATATCCAACAGAGTTTGGAAACATTCAGTTTGGGTATGGTAATACATATCGTAACTTGGCAATATTAGAGAAATCTGTAGAAAGTGCGATTAAAGCGAAAGAATACTATAAAAGAGCACTCAAATTTAACAATATACAGGATAATCCTATTGATTTTAATACAATATCTCAACAAATTAAAACTATTGAAGAATTAATAGATTTATTGACAACTATAAATATATCAATTTAATAGAAAAAGTAGAAAATAATTATTTTATTTGAAACAGATGAGAAAAAATGCAAGAAGCATCTTATAAGTACGTGTATAGCTTTTTTGCAGGTATTCATACATAGACTTTGCCTATTTAACTGGAGACACGTCATTGTGAAATTGTTGTGCTTATTATTAATATCAGGTGAAACTGCATGAGTTGTAGAAAAAAACGTAATAAGCAGTGTGTTTTAGAGAAGGACTAGGCGTATGACTAAAGCATTCTGCTTTTTGTTTTTCTTTTATCTGTAGATTGATTAGTAGAATTCTAATACTAATATTTTTTATTTAATTTTCTAAAGCATATAATTATAATGTGGAAATGGCATGGGTTATCATATATAATGAGAAAGATATTTTAACTAGTATGCGAAATATCTATAAAACTGCAATACCTGGTAGCGTAGCACATATTGCCAGAACGGATATAAAATGATAATTAGATTATCACAATTGTAAAGACTATATTATAATAACAAAGAAATGACAGCTGATACACCTAATAAATACACCCAAGGTATGACCAAGAGGAGCAAATGTGAAAAAGCATATACTACTACTCAGCAATCTCATTATCATCATTTCCATTATAATTGGATTTATCGGCATCGTTTATCGAGATACCACCGCGTACCAGGACCTGGCAGAAAAACATTTGGAAAATATTTTAAGCCTGTCTAATAAAGATATTTCCAGCCATGTGGAAGACGCTATGACTAAACCAGTGATGGTTTCCAAAACAATGGCGAATGATGAATTCCTGAAAAAATGGCTTTCACAGGAGCCCAAAAATGTTGGAAATGATACATACCTGAAACAATTATATAATTATTTAAACACATACCGGAATAAATATGGATATACCACGGTGTTTTGTATTTCGGCAGAAACAGGAAATTATTATTATCAGGATGGCCTCAATAAGACAATTTCAAAGACAGATGAGCACGATATCTGGTATTATAATTTTATTAAATCCGGCAATGAATATGATCTTGAGGTAGACACCAATGAGACAAAGGAAGACTATATAACGGTCTTTGTAAATTTTCGTGTGGAAGGCAGTGATGGAACACTTCTTGGTGTAATTGGAGTGGGGTTACAGGTTGATTCCCTGGGTGATACGATCTATTCTTATGAAAGAGATTATGGCTTGTCGGTTCATATTATTAATGTCATGGGGGCCGAAACTTCTTTTAAAGGGGATACTGATATCTTTATCAGTGAAGAAGAACTGCAAAAACGTGTTGGGATTACAGAACGTCTTCAGTTAAATCAGTCTGAAACCCCGATCATGCAGTGGTACACATCGGAAGGGAAGCGAAAATGCTTAATCACCCAGTATGATAAAATACTTGGCTGGTATTTGGTTCTTGAGATGGATACCAGTTCCATTAGCCAGGTGTTTCAGGAACGCGTAAAAAGCAATGTGTTTTTTATGCTGGTTGCACTGGCTGCCTGTATCGTAGTTTCCACGTCTGTATTTATTAACTGTAATCTGCGTATTATAAAGATTGAGAATACGGATGAGTTAACAGGACTTCCCAATCGAAAGCAATTTTCCAAACGGTATCTGGCATTTCTTCGAAAGAACCGGAAGACGAAAAAAACGTTGTTTATGTTCGACATTGACCATTTTAAGGATATTAATGATACATATGGCCACATATTTGGAAATTCAGTCATTGCAATGGTTGGGGAAGACTTACAACATGCAATAGGCAAAAATGGAATCGCAGCACGATGGGGTGGAGACGAGTTTTTCGGTGTTTTATTGGTGGGAGTGGACGAAGCAAAGCAAATTATGGAACAGTTTATGGATTCATTGAAAAGTGAGGAAAAGAATGAAAGTTACCATGTGACCATCAGCGTGGGTATTTCAGAGGTCGATGAAGATCTTAGTATGGAACAGATGGTTAAGAGAGTTGATGAGGCATTATATCATTCTAAGAAAAACGGACGGAATCAGATTTCAATTTTATAACCATTTAAAACGAGAGGGAATAAAATCGGCAAGACTGATTAAATGCAGGAATGAATTAATCAGATATAAATACTGTCTATCATTCGTTGGTTCGTTTTAGTTATCATTTAAATCTGATGATTGGTTAAGGTCTAATAAACTTAATTATTTATATATGCATATCAATAAATAGTAAAAAAGGAGGTATAATTAAATTGGTAGATATTATTACAAATATTATTGCAGCTTTAGCTTTGTTTGTGGCGTTAATTTCATTTGCATATACTTGGATTACTAATACTAAGAAATATGAATTAACAGATCAATTTAGAAATAATTTATTGGGATGGTATGAAGAAACAACAAGTATCTTGATACATCTTAAATTAGTGACAGAATTTAATTGTATTAATGATACTGAGAAATGTGAAATGCTATCAAAATTATCAACTCAAATTGAATTGGGGAGGTTTTATTTTCCTAATATTGATAAAGGAGATTCATTTGGAGAAGATAAACCATCTGCATATCAAGGTTATAGGCATATAGCATTAGAATTTCTTGTCTTTTCTTATAACATATATCTTAGAGAAGATGCAAATAGATATATAGGTCATGCAACTGAACTTCAGAGACATTTTACTTCATATATTTACGAATTATTAAATCCACAAAAATATAATAAGGACGTTTGTAAATATACTACTGTGACTTTTAATAAAGATATAGTTTTAGAAGAGTTTTTGAAACAAGATCCCCTAAATTATATTTTTTATTGCTGAAAGCAGATATAATGATAGAGCTTTAGAAATATAGAAAACGTAACCAAGAGGTCGACTCATTAAGTGGAACGTGTTAACCTGGCCATACACCTGGTCATATTCCAATCCGATTTCTTAAGATGATTTTTTAATTACTGGAGATGCAGCGGTTTTGGAGGACAATAGGTTGATTATTGCAAATCCAGTGAAGATGCGAAAAGATTCCTTGAAAAGATAATTAACTATAAGTGTGGCTAATATATTTGTTATCACGGTGGAATTCTAAAAAAATAAACTCTGATGTATCATGGTGAAAGGTGTCTACATACATGCAAAGATTGTAATAGACTTCATAAAAAAATGGCAATCATGGTGGGATACACAATGTTTACAGTTACAGGATCAAATCCGTAAAGATACAAAGAAGCGGTTGGGTGATTTTTATATGAGACTTATGTTTATTGCTATCTCAGCAATTCTTGTTGTTATGGCTTTAGAGTTGCCACGGTTAATTAATTATATTAGTCATTAATAAAGTTTTTTTAAGTGGCAAAGCTATAGGAAGATAATGGATATAGATATATTTATTAACAATATAAATAACTTAAGATCTATATGAGTCCATATACTTGTATGAAAAATACGAGTATATGGGCTTATTTTAGTGTCCGATATAACAATATCATCTTTCAACTCATGTCCTTACTTACTATTTCGTTCGTATAACACAAAATAGTGCCTTATTGCAAAAATTTTGTATCTTTATTATAGTAAAAGTACAGAAGCGCTATCTGAATGATTGACGTCAATTAATTTGCGGGCACTAATTAAAATAATACCTATCTGGAGGGATATGTAATGGAAAAAATAAATGTTAACGATATAACAGAAATCATGAAACGGAAAGCACTATTTACAGAGGGAACAATGGATTCGGGCATTTTATTCTATGAACCAGGAGAGACAATGACTCCTCATAAACATTCAAATTTAGATGAAATTTTCTATGTTATCAGTGGAAAAGGAATCATAACCATAGATGGCAAGGATATTTCAATTAAAGAAAATGATGTGATGCTGTCTCCCCACAACGAGAGTCATGGTTTTACAAATAATGGAGATGAAAAATTGGTGGTTTTACAGATAAAGAATACGTTTGTAAAATAATTCTAATATAGAGAAAGGTATATTTATATGTATTATATTTCTATGGTAATCACAGTATTGGCAACTGTAATGTATAATATCAGCCAAAAATCAATTAATCAAACGATAAATCCTTTTATATCAATGTTAGTGACATACATTACAGCAATTATTTTTTCGGTATTAGCATTTGTTTTTTTACCGATCGACCGCAATATAGTAAGCTCACTAAAACAATTAAACTGGGCCAGCTATTTATTAGGCTTATCTGCGTTAGGATTAGAGATCGGATATTTGTATCTTTATAGAAGTGGCTGGAATATAGCTGTTGCTCCTCTTTTTGTAAGTATAATTTCAACAATTATGTTAATTATCATTGGAATTATTTTTTATAAAACAAAAATTTCTCCTGTGAATACCATAGGAGTATGTATCAGTATCATCGGGTTAATTTTAATGAATAAAAAATAATGAACTTGCTGAATGATTCAAAAAAGCGGGTCAGACAGTTATGGTAAACTGCCTGACCCGCTTTTCCCTAGTAAATTATATATCATTATTTATCAGCATCAATTTGTGCCATATGTTTTTTCCCCCATTGATTCATCTCTTCCAGAATAGGACCTAATGATCTTCCAAGTTCCGTCAGGGAGTACTCTACCTTTGGAGGAACTTCAGGATATACCGTTCTACAGATGATTCCATCGGCTTCCAATTGCCGAAGCTGCTGTGTCAGCATTTTCTGACTGATTCCATTAATTCCCTTACTTAACTCAATGAATCTTTGAGTGCCGGAATTAAATAAATTTCTTAATATAAGAACCTTCCATTTATGCCCAATCAGATTGACCGTATGCTCAATAGGGCAGAATTTATCACAAGGCATAATTAATCTTCCTTTCATTTCTTTTTAACGCTTATTGAATTAGTATAACATAAAAAGATATTTTCTTGCAAAAATGTAGTTACTTTATTTTAGTAATCCCCACTTTTGTTGAAATTTTTTGCAACAATTATAAAATAAACAAGGCAAAATATTACTTGTAAAAAAGTGGAAGAGGGCGTAGCAAGACCTATGTAAAATAAAGAAGTTGGTGCGGCTTTACTTATAATGTAAATAATGGGATTCTGATACAAAAGGCACCGAAAATCCCCTGGAACATAACAAAGGTTGTTTTGCCGCAGCCATTAAAAAATCCTGTCAGACAAAAAAGGAAGGAAGTAAGCAGACAGTCAATGGCATAGGCTTTCATATAATCCCAGGAGGCATTTACAACCGCAATATCGTTTGAGAACATTCCAGAAAGTAAATTTCCATGAAAAAAGGAGAAGTATGCCATCACCACACCAAAGCACAGGGAAGCTCCAATTCCATAAGCCAGAGTCTTTTTTGCCCGGAGATATTTTTTGGCACCATAGTTTTGAGCTACAAAAGCAGCAACTGACTGTGCAAATGAAGAAGGAACAAGCATAATAAATCCCGCTAATTTTTCTGCCACCCCAACGCCGGCGGAAGCGATGACACCAAGTGAGTTTACAATGGTGGTAATAGCAAGAAAAGATAAGTTTACCAGTCCGTCTTGCAATGCTATTGGTGCACCATATTTTAGAATTTGTGAGGTAAGACCTTTATGAAATCGAATACTGCTTTTTGAAAATTCAAAAGGTAAGCCCCGTTTCTTTATCATGATGACAGAAAGGATTACACTGATTGCCTGAGCAAATACAGTTGCAATCGCCACACCTGCGACGCCCATATGAAATCCGGCGACTAAAATAACATCTCCTGTGATATTTGCAGCACAGGCAATGGATACTGTTATAAGTGGAGTCTTGGAATCTCCAAGACCTCTGAAAATTCCGCAAATCACATTGTAAGCAACAATAAAAACAACACCTGCTGAGCAAATATATACATATAATACTGTGTCGTTAAATGCCTCCGCTGGTGCATGCATCAATTTTGAAATTTGTACAGCAAAACTGAACATAACAACAGTGATGATAGCCGCAAGTACGGAGAAAATACAGATACCGCTGCCCACTACATTTCCTGCTTCTTTAGATTTGCCTTGTCCGAGCATCTGGCCTATAAGTATCGTAACTCCCATCGCAAAGCCATTAACAATGGAAGTAATAGTCGTCATTACCTGACTTCCGGTGGCAACTGCAGAGACATCTGTCGCTGTGCCAAATTGGCCGACAATCAGTAGGTCAACAGCACCATACATTACCTGTAAAAACATAGCGAGGAGTACAGGTATTGCAAATTTAAACAAGGGCGATAAGATTTTGCCCTCTGTGAAATTAGATGTTTTTGTCATTAGAATTACCCTTTCTTCGTAAAAAAATAGCCGGATAAAACAGTATCTCTCTCGACATACCATCTTATCCGGCAAAATCACTTCTTAGAGTTTCCCCTATGGAGTAAGTTCCCTCCGATGAATCTAAGGAATATTATCACTTTTTTGGGGAAATGTCAAGTAGAGTTAAATGGTATCTATAAATGGTTTCTCCATCATAAGAAATGATAACTTCTACATTTACAACCCTAAAAAAGAAACTTAATAATAAGCCATAGTCCTACCGAAAACTGTTGGAACTGTTATAATATTTATATTAGTATTCCAGATATCATTTTAATATTAAGGGAGGTTTACCATGAAAAAGAGACAGTATGTATCAGCAGCATTAGCTTGTTTGCTGGCCGTTTCGCTGACTGCAGGCTGCAGCTCATCAGAAAGCAATTCGACATCGGCCGCCGGTGATACGAAGGAATCTGCGTCAAAGGCTGAGACAAAAGCTGGTGAAACCGTTGCAGAAGATCAGAAACAAGAGCCGGTCACTCTGAGGTTTTCCTGGTGGGGCGGGGATGCAAGGCATGAGGCTACCCTGAAAGTGATCAAGCAGTTCGAAGAGAAGTATCCGTGGATTACCATTGAACCGGAGTACAGTGCATTTGACGGGTATAATGAGAAGAAGATGACGGAATTTGCATCTGGGACAGCACCTGATATTTTCCAGATTGAGACAGGATCCGGACCGAATTACAACGAGAATGGTGTCCTGTATAACTTATCTGAGACGGATATCGATTTTTCTAATTTTGATGCAAAGTTTCTCAAGGATAACGGTCAGTTTGGAACAGGAAGCCAGTATGGCGTTCCGGTAAGCCAGGCAGGCAGTGCGATTATTGTAAACAAGACTTTGGCGGATAAGATCGGCATTGATTTAACCAAGGACTATGACTGGAACCAATTAATTGAATGGGGGGAAAAAGTTCAGGAATACGATCCGGAGACTTATTTGTTTTCTGTTAACAGCAGATATGCCACATCATTTTTTATGAGGGCATGGTGCCGCCAAAAGACCGGAAAGGCCCTGATAGATTCAGATCTGAAACTGAATATGACAGAGGCTCAGTTTGAGGAGTGCTTTAACTTTATCAAATCCTTATATGATAATAAAGTTTTTCCACCTGCATCCTATAAGGCCGCATATGGGGAATCGGATCAGGAAGATCCCAACTGGATTGCAGGAAAATATGTGGGAGTCTTGACTTATACCTCCATGGCGGATGTATTGCAGGCTGCCAATCCGAGTGCAGAGTATATTGCAGGGAACCTGCCTCTTGCTGCCGACCGGGTAAGCGATGGCTGGTATAACGACTGTTCCGGTTATATTGGAATATATGCAAAAAGCCAGCATCCGAAGGAAGCCGCCATGTTTGTTAATTTCTTCTTTAATGACGAAAAAGCCATTGAAACTTTGGGAACTGTGAGGAGTGTTCCTCCCACAGCAAGGGCAAAGGAAATCTGCGAGAAGAGCGGGAGCTTAAATCCCTTGGCCAAGATGGCTGTAGAAACCAGCTTAAAGTATAATGGACTCTCTGATTCCGGTAAGACCACCACATCGGAAGTTGAGGCAATTCTTAAAGATGCATATGATAATATTGCATACGGTGCCAAGACTCCGGCGGATGAAGCCAGGGAAATTGTTCAATTATTAAGTGATTACATTGAATCCCAGAAATAAATTACATTCTCTGCCATGCCTTATGTGTATGGCAGAGTTTTGCTATGCGGCCAATTAATATAAAATCTGCTGTTAAAAAAGGATTTTTTTTTATATACTGGAAGGTGAGATCCAAATAAACTTATGGTGTGTAAATGATCGGGGGAAGGCATGTTTCGATTAATAGTTGTAGATGATGAAGAACGAATTCTGGAGGGGATAACGGAATTGTTTCCATGGAACAATATTGGGTTTGAAGTGGTTGGGAAATTTCTAAGTGCAAGACTTGCTCTTAAGTATCTGGAAATGAATCCGGCGGATGTGGTGATGACGGATGTGTCAATGCCGGACATGGATGGGATTGCTTTTTCAAAAGAGTTGAGAAAATTTTCCGATTGCAGCATTGTTTTCTTCAGCAGTTATCAGGATTATACCTATATGCGTGCGGCAATTCAGCAGGATATTACAGATTATTTGTTAAAGCCGGTGAAATATGATGATCTGGTAAGTTGTTTTGAACGGATCCGGGAACGTCTGGAAGAAAAACATGCAGTTCAGGAAATAGAACAAAAACCCTACTACGATGAAATCATAAAGCGTGTGGATTCGTATATTGAAGTCGGTTACCGGACAGCCTCCTTAAGCGGGGCAGCTGAACTGGTTTGTTTAAGTACCAACTACCTTTCTAAAATCTATAAGGACAAATCAGGAGCCGGTTTTTTGGAAAAATTAAACAAAGTGCGCATGGAAAAGGCCTGCGAGCTTTTGCGGAATCCTGATTATAAAAATTATGAGATCGCCTATTATGTGGGTTATGACAATCCCAAGAATTTTACCAGAGCATTTAAAAGCTATTATAATATAAGTCCCAGGGAATATCGGAACGGTCAGGGAGGAAACCACAAATGATGATGAAACGGTTCTTTATGAAACGGTTTCGGACATTCAGCATAATCATGATTCTTCCGATTGTGATCATATCTCTGATCAGCCTCTTTATTTTGGTTCAGAATAAAAAGGCAGAGCTGCTACATCAGGAAATGAACACCATTAACCGTATCAATGATACTCTGGATAATACCATAAGCAATGCCATATTTCAGCAGAACAGCATGATGAGCAATGCCCAGTATGCGCTGTCATTAAAAAAAGTAATGGCCTATTCGGATATGGATCTGAAGGACTCCATTTTTTTGGCAGCGCTTAAAACACTCCTCAGTAAATATGAAGTCTCCAATACATATATCCATTCCATATACTTATATCTGGATGGCACAAACCGGATCATGACTTCTGAAGTGGAAGAAATAGCGACACTTCAGAAGTTTCATGATCTGGATTTTTTACAGGGTTATCAAAGCATGAATCCGGAAGACCGTATGTATATCATATCAAGACCTGTGAAACGCTATTCTTTTGAAAAAGCAGTGGATGTGGCTACCATATATCAGCGTATGAGCTACATGAACGGAGTCATCGGCGTGAATATCAAAAAAAAAGAACTGAGTGAAATGCTTTCCGGTCTGTCTTCCAGTGATGGGCAGACCTTTTGTGTGGTTAATACGGATGGTGAGATCATTCTTGCTGGTGATGGAAAAATCAGCGATGACCGGGAATTTACCGGTCGTATATTTCCACAGATGGCTCAGGAACTGAAGGAAACCGGCAGGTATTCTCACAACAAGAGGTGGATCTCCTTAAAGAAAGAATCTTATTTAATCTGTGTTAAGAAATCCATGACCTTACCGGTTTATCAGGTGATTTTAGTTCCCAGGTCTTATCTGGTTCAGTCTGTCTGGGATTCCTTTAAAGGTGTTATGCTGATGATCGGAATACTGCTAGGGCTTGTCATGTTTCTGGCATGGGTGACAACGAAACGTTCCTTTGGCTATATAAAGGATTGTATTGAAATTTTTTCGGCTGCAGAAAACGGTGACATGCTGGAAAAGCCGCCCATGGATGTAAAGGATGAGTACGGCCTGCTTTTAAACAATATCATTTATATGTATTTGCATAATAACCAGATGAAGGCCAGCTTAAGGGAGAAACAGCATCAAAGCGAGATGTCTGAAATGGTGGCTCTTCAGCTGCAGATTAATCCTCATTTTATTTCCAATACTCTGCAGACCATGGATATGGAGGTTCTGAAGGAGTTGGGAAGCCAGTCCGCAATGCACAATCTCATGCAGGAGCTCAACAGCATTATACACTATATTTTCCGAAACCCCATGGAACTGGTGACCATTGAAGAGGAACTCAAGTATCTAAAGGCTTATTGCGAGATCCAGTATGTCCGTTTCCCCAATCAGAGTATTGTCTATTATGAAATAGATGACCGGGTTCTTTCAGACCAGGTATTCCGCCTGATATTGCAGCCCATGTTAGAAAACTCCTTCTGCCACGGAAGAAAAGGCAATGGGGATATGCTCTATATAAAAGTGAAAATTATGAAACAGCATGGGAATCTGACGTTTACGGTAGTGGATAATGGAATCGGAATGGAACAGGATGAAATGAGAAAGGTCTGTGAGCGGATCAACAACCCGGAGTCCAGAAATATTGGGCTTACAAATTTAAACAGAAGGCTGATTCTGAATTATGGAAAGGAAAGCGGTCTTCATATCATGAGCAAATACGGTATGGGAACAGTAATCCATTTTAAAATAGCCTGTTCAAATTTAAACAGGGATCTGCTGTTTCATAGGAGTAAACAATGAAACGTAAATATGAATAAAAAAAAGAAAAGAAGAGAAGTTTTTGAGATATTCGTAAAAAAATGAGACTTTATTGTAAGCCTGACTCCTACAGAAGAAACTGCTCCGATGCTATAATAATTTCATCTGGAAATTAGTTTTTAAGGCATAGGAGGCGTAATATGAAAGGGAAAAAATGTATTTCTGTAAATACAAGAAGGGGAAGAATGGCATATGTATACATACTTCCCTGGTTAATTGGTTTCTTCATTTTGCAGGCGTATCCGCTTG
This sequence comes from Lacrimispora sp., assembly GCF_031982545.1. Taxonomy (GTDB): domain Bacteria; phylum Bacillota; class Clostridia; order Lachnospirales; family Lachnospiraceae; genus Lacrimispora. Next base: position 348,968 of record NZ_DALYXB010000002.1, on the reverse strand, counting down.
TTTCGTCACTGATATATTCTTTTTGCGATTACAATGTACTAAGTGATATGAAATTTATTGGACTAAAAAATTATATCGCATTAATTACAAAGGATAAGGAATTCAAGAAATCTTTCTTAGCAACAGTACAGTATACGCTTTACACGGTTCCATTTAAAATCATAATGTCTCTGCTCATTGCCCTTCTATTGAATAAAAGCAGAAAAGGGATCGGGGTGCTGCGGACCATATACTATCTGCCGTCGCTGTTTGGAGGAAGCATCGCAGTTGCCATTCTCTGGAAGCTGATGTTTATGGATAATGGTCTGATCAATGCGTTTCTGACCCATATTGGTATAAAAGGAAGCTCCTGGCTGGGTGATCCAAAGCTGGCGCTTCCTACCCTCAGCCTTTTAGAGGCCTGGCAGTTTGGTTCCTCCATGGTTATGTTTCTTGCTGCGTTGAAACAAGTTCCTGCATCGCTGTATGAAGCTGCCGCTATTGACGGGGCAGGGAATTTTCGATCTTTTTTCAGTGTGACATTTCCTCAGATTTCGCCTATCATATTTTTCTGCATTATTATGCAGTCCATTAACGCCCTGCAGAATTTCACATCTGCTTTTGCAATCACTCAGGGCGGACCGGTGAAGTCCACCTACATGCTGGGGTTGAAATTGTACAATGACGGCTTTACCTACTTTAAGATGGGATATGCAGCGGCAACCTCCTGGGTTATTTTCCTGATGATTGTAATGGCTACGATCCTGCTGTTCGCCTCATCGAAGCTGTGGGTATTTTATGGCGATGAGGCTTCATAATGACCGATTGGAGGATTTTGTGATGAACAGAAAGAAGAAAAGAAATTTACAGGAATTGATTATGTACGTAGTACTGATATTTATTGGTTTTATGATGGTGTTTCCTCTGCTCTGGATGTTCCTTGCCAGCTTTAAGACAAATGAGGAAATCTATGGTTCGATCAAACTGCTGCCGTCTTCCTTCAACTGGCAGGCTTATGCAAATGGCTGGAAAGGAATCGGGGGAAACAGCTATGCACGGTTTTTCGTGAATACCTTTACCATGGTGATTCCTACTACGCTTCTTACAGTGGCTTCCAGTTCCATTGTATCCTATGGCTTTGCCAGGTTTCAGTTCGGAGGGAAAAAGGCAATGTTCGCGTTGCTGTTGGCAACAATGATGCTGCCCAATGCTGTAGTTATCATTCCGAGATACATACTATTCAGAAATTTACATGTGCTGGATTCTTATTGGCCGTTTTACCTGACTGCCGCATTTGCCTGCTATCCGTTTTTTATTTATATGCTTGTTCAGTTTTTCCGGGGGCTTCCGATGGAACTGGATGAATCTGCGTATATGGATGGATGCGGAACTTTTCAGACCTTTGTTCATATTTTACTGCCGCTTATGAAGCCATCCCTGTTTTCTGCCGGTTTATTCCAGTTTTTGTGGACCTATAATGATTATTTCAATTCTCTGGTTTATGTTAATACAGTAAAGAAATATACAGTTTCGCTGGCTTTAAAATTATCTTTGGATGCGGAGTCGGTGGTACAGTGGAATAAGGTAATGGCGGTTGCATGCATCGCGGTGATTCCCGTAGTTATCCTGTTCTTTACAGCCCAGAAATATTTTGTTGAAGGAATTGCAACTACAGGTTTAAAAGGTTAAAAGGAGGAAATAACATGCAGGTAAAAAACCCGGTACTGAAAGGCTTTAACCCAGACCCGTCGCTGCTGCGGGCAGGGGATGATTATTATATCGCCACTTCCACGTTTGAGTGGTTTCCCGGAGTGTGCATTCACCATTCTAAGGATCTGGTTAACTGGGAGATTGCAGCATATGCCCTGACTGACGAGAAGGAACTGGATCTGACCGGAGTAGATGCGGCCTGCGGAATCTGGGCACCGAATCTGACGTTCTGTGACGGTCTGTTTTATCTGACCTATACCATCGTTTATACCAACCGGCCCAGATATAAAGATACTTATAACTTTCTGGTCACGGCTCCGTCCGTAACCGGCCCATGGTCCAGACCGGTTCCATTAAACCGTTCAGGCTTTGACCCATCCATTTTTCATAATGATGACGGCAGAAAATATCTCGTCAATATGACTCTGGACCACAGAGCGGACATGGTCCGCTTCAGCGGCGTTGATGTACAGGAATACGATGCAAAAAACAAGGTGCTTCTTGGAAAACCGGTACGGGTATCCGGCGGTACAAAATATGGAACCACGGAAGGTCCCAATATCACGAAGAGGGGCCGGTACTATTATCTGACCATGGCAGAAGGCGGAACAGATTTTTTCCACTGCGCGACCGTTGTACGGTCTGAAAGCATTTACGGTCCCTATGAGGAAAATCCGGCAAATCCGCTGATCACTTCGGAAGGGCAGGAAGACTGCAGGCTGAAACGGGCAGGACATGCGCAGATTGCGGAGAGTCCCGACGGCAGGTGGTACATGGCACATTTATGTTCCAGACCAGTGGATGAATGCAGTATACTTGGACGGGAAACCGCCATTCAGAATATAGAGTGGACAGAGGACGGCTGGTTTAAGCTGAAGGCCAATGACAAGGCGAAGCCGGAGGATACCTTTGAGGTTCCCGTCAGGGTCAGTCAGGTGAGGGACAAATCCCAGTTCGCGGATTTCAGCAATGGAACGTTTCCGCTGGATTATATGACGTTAAGGCAGTCGGCGGGCACTTGCGGAATCAAGGTGGTAAACGGGCATCTGAGAATACAGGGAGGCTGTTCTCCCATGTCAAAATACATGCAGGCGTTCCTGGCCAGACGGCAGCAATGCCTGGAATGCGATTTTACCGCAGCAATGGAGTTTGAGCCCAGACACTTAAATCATCTTGCCGGGATGATGGTTTACTATAACTATGATAACCATTACTATCTGAAAATGAGCAGGGATGAACGGGGAAAGTGCCTTACAGTGAGCACCCTGATCAACCAGGTTCTTAGGGATTCCCAACCAGTCTATCTGCCTGAAAAAGCAGGCACGGTATACTTAAAAGCTGTCATAAGGAGGAGAAAACTACAGTATGCCTATTCCCTGGATAACCACGTCTTCACGGAAATCGGCGGCATTCTGGATATGAGAAATATTTCGGATGAAAGAATCGAAGGAAACGGATTCACCGGTTCCATGCTGGGGGTAAACTGCTGTGATTGTCAGGGGGATGGCATCCATGCAGATTTCTGGTTCCTGGATTATAAGGAATATGAAGAAAGAGAAGTGCTGTAAGAATATTGTCAGACTTTTTTTAGATAAAAATAAGTCCATAAACTAATATTTGTTTTAGTGCTAATCCAAATCATGCGTAAGTGCACAAAACATCAATTCATAAAGACACATTCCCCACTGGACAGTCAACTCTCTATCTGATAGTATAAGGAAAATAAATATTGAAAATGCAAAGAAAAGGATTAGTATCTGTAAACCGGTTTCAGAAAGTTGCTGGTTGATGCGAAGCAATAGAAGGAATACAGAGAACTCACCTTTGAGCAGTCTTAGTCAAATCGGATTATCGTTTGTATCAATCAGAGAGTAGCTAAGATCGGAAAACCCACCGTTACATGGGGCGGATATAAGGCAGCAGTGCCCGTATCCTGATAAGCGCATAACTGAATTGTTATGAATCGGAGTGGTACCGCGTAAGATCAAGTCTTTCGTCTCCCTGGCAGAATGCCGGAGATGTGAGGCTTTTTTTATTATCATTAAGGAGGAATGAATTATGTTTAGTCATCAGAAATATGAGAAAAAATTCTATTTACCCCCAGTGATCTCTTATGATTGGGTAAAAAAGGAATCAATTGAGAAAGCACCAGTCTGGTGCAGTGTGGATTTAAGAGATGGAAATCAGGCATTACCCATTCCAATGACATTACAGGAAAAACTTGAGATGTATCAAATGTTATTAGAAATTGGATTTAAAGAGATCGAAGTGGCATTTCCGGCCGCTTCGGAAACGGATTATCAGTTTTTAAGGACATTAATAGAAAATAAAATGATTCCGGAAGATGTTACGATTCAGGTAATTACTCAGGCAAGAGAGCATATTATCTGCAGAACATTTGAGGCACTGGATGGCGTTCCAAAAGCGATTGTGCATTTATATAATTCCACGTCAGAAGCCCAACGCAGGCAGGTATTTCATAAATCAAAAGAAGATATTAAGAAGCTGGCGGTTGACGGAGCCAGATTATTTAAGAAACTGGCTGAAAAAACAATGGGAGATTTCTATTTTCAGTATAGTCCTGAAAGTTTTCCGGGAACTGAGGTTGACTATGCCCTTGATATTTGCAACAGCGTCTTAGAAATATGGAAGCCTACACCCAATCATAAAGCAAATATCAATATTCCAACTACGGTTGAGAATGCCATGCCGCATATCTACGCCAGTCAATTGGAGTATATCAACAATAATTTGTTGGACAGAGATTCTGTTGTTTTATCCATTCATCCTCATAATGACAGAGGTTGTGGAGTCTGTGACGCGGAGTATGGAATCTTAGCCGGTGCTCAGCGTGTGGAAGGGACTCTTTTTGGAAATGGGGAACGTACGGGAAATGTTGATCTTATCACAGTAGCCATGAATCTGTATTCACAGGGAGTAGATCCTGAATTGAATTTCAGTAATATGAATCAGATCTGTGATACATATAAGCGTTTAACAAAGATGTCCATTTCTGAAAGACAGCCATACTCAGGTTCCCTTGTTTTTACAGCATTTTCAGGCTCCCATCAGGATGCAATTTCAAAAGGAATGAAATATCGGGAACAGGAAAAAATGCAGAAGTGGGATGTGCCATATATTCCAGTAGACCCCACCGACTTGGGAAGAAATTATGAAACCGATGTAATCCGTATCAACAGTCAGTCTGGAAAAGGGGGGATCGGTTATATACTGGAAAATGCTTATGGGATTCATATGCCATATCGGATGAATGAAGAATTCGGATATTTTGTAAAAAAGGTGTCGGACAGAGATAATAAAGAGCTGTCAACGGAAGAAATATATCAATTATTCAGGCAGCAATACGTTGAATACTTTCCTGCTTTTCAAATCCATTCCATGAAAGTTAATGTGGAAGAAGCAAATGAAGCTTTCCTTACTATATTGCAGGATGATAAGATAGTTTGTGTAAAGGGTCACGGAACAGGCAGCCTTGATGCAATCAGCAATGCATTAAAGAAACATTTTTCCGTAGAATATGACTTAGAAGTATACGAAGAACATTCTATGGGAGCGGATTCATCGGCCTTAGCCTCCGCTTATATCGGAATTCAAAAAAATGGAAAACAATACTGGGGTGTTGGAATCAATAGTGATATTATAAAAGCATCAGCGTTTGCACTGGCCATTGCAGTGAATCGATTATTGGGAGAATTCAGCGGATGAATGACAAAAAGATAGCGAAGAGTGAAGTGATGCAGCATTTAAAAGAGTATAATGACAAGGAGATCTTTTATCAGCAATATGCCTCGCTTTACAATGACAAGGAAGCGTTAAAGCATTTTCTGGAACAGCACGATCCTGCCAGATTAATAAAAGAAAGAATCTATATAGAGGAAATATTCCCCAAAGCATGTGAAACGTTTAACGGTGAGGAGTCTGTTTGGGAGAGCCTGGAGACAGATATTTATATTGGAAAATACTGTCGTCTTATGCCTCATCTATCCGCAATTCATGATTTCTTTGAAATTGTATATGTTGCAGAAAATAATATGCAAATAGAGATGGGAGAGAATACCATAATTTTACAACCAGGCGATGTCTGCTTTATCTCGCCTGGGATTCTTCATACGCCTTATGTTATGGAGGAAACAATAGCCCTGCAGATGACTGTCCGCAAAAGCACATTTAGAAAAGAGTTTTTCCGATGTTTAGCCGGAAATAGTCTGACCTCAGACTTTTTTCTCAATGCGCTATATTCTCGAGATGGCGGAAGTGTCTTGGTGTTTCATATGGTTTCGGATGAGGACATCAAAAATGTGTTTCTTCAGATGTACCAGGAGAACTACAATCAATATGCAGGATTTCAAAATATCATGAATAATCTTTTTGAAATTTTGTTGTGTTATTTATTAAGATGTGACCCGGCTGAAATTGAAATAATACAAGACTGTCAAAAAGCTGATTCCCGTGTGACTCAGATATTGCAGTATATTGAAAACAACTGTGAGAGGATTACAATTGGTGATCTATCACAAAAATTTCATTTAACTAAAACATATCTGTCAAAATATATAACACATAAAACAGGAAAATCATTTCGCTCTATTTTACAGGAGATAAGATTAGAAAAAGCACGCAGCATGCTTTGCTCAAGCAATCTCCGAATCGAAGATATATCGGAAGCGGTTGGTTATCACAACGTAGAGCATTTTATCCGGCTTTTTAAACAGAGATATCATAAGACGCCAAACCAATTTCGCAAAGACAAATAAGATGCATTAGCTGTAACTACCAAGGCCATCACGTTGAACTCCATTTATTTATGTGATACAATTACAAAATGCATCCAACCCCTTGATGGGAAAATGGGGGAGAAAAACATGAAAATTAAAAAATATAACTCACTCATCATTAAAACATTCTTTTCCGTGCTTATTTACATCAATATTATTGCGGCAGGAAAAGATAAAATAATCTTTCTGCTATTTTTATACAGTTTAAGTATATGCAACGATTTTTATAGAAAAAAGGTATTAAGAAATAACAACCCGAAGGTAACCTGGGACATAAGAGCGATAGCGTCCATTTTATTTTCCATTGGCACAGCCTGCATTTTAAAATATATTGCAGGCACATATATCTATATCTATATTATTTTAATTGAACTGCTGTTTTTTGATAGAAAGCAAATACCCGCCAATTTGCTGGGCTTATACGGAGTAAGTTATCTATTAACGGATTTAGGACGCTTTTTAAAGGAGGGCAGCATGGAAGCTGCCTGGTCCTATGTGGGGTATGATATTGTATATTTTCTTGCAGGAGTATTTATCTGTATCCTCATTCTGGAGCAAATTAAGCAGAAAGAAAAATTAGCGATTCTTAATGACCAGTTAAATGAAAAAAATGAATTGTTGAAGCAACAGCAGCAATTGAACGAGGAATTGGCAAGAAGCAGGGAACGGGAGGCGATTGCACAGGAATTGCATGATTCTATCGGGCACACGCTAGTTGCAGTAAAGATGTACGTTAAGGTGTTGGAAAAGTACATTGCAATAGATCCTGAAAAAGAGAAGGAAATCCTTTCTTCCTTGAATGAAGTAATACAGGACAGTATTTCACAGCTGCGGAATACTGTATATCGGCTTAAAGAAAATAATAAGTATTCAGATTTAAAGGCCTCACTGGAGCAGTTGATCCAATCCATAGTACAAACCGAGAGTCAGGATATTTATCTCGATTGTGATGAAGGTATAGAAAAAATTGAGTTGGGATTAAAGGAAGATATCTATAAATCAATTCGGGAAGGTATCACAAATTCCATGAAATATTCGGATGCAAAGCATATTTGGATTGCATTAACTATGACGGATAGGGGTCTGGAGTTTTCTGTGAAAGATGATGGAGTAGGGGTGGATACCATTCATAAATCTTATGGAATTCTTGGAATTGAGGAACGTATGAAGAAATGGAATGGTGTCTGTACATTGAATAGTACGGAGAACAACGGATTTTCTTTACAAGTACAGATTAAATTCAATCAGGAGGAGCGATTCGATGATTCGAATAATAATAGCAGATGATCAGCCCATTATTCGTCATGGACTACGGTATGTAATCGGCCTGGATTCAGAGCTTAAGCTGGTAGAAGAAGCAGTAGATGGAATTGATTTAATCGATAAAATGGGACAACAATCCTGTGATGTGATTCTTATGGATATCCGAATGCCCCGCATGGATGGGGTAGAAGCAACGCTGCAGGCAAAGAAGAAATATCCTGATGTAAAAGTACTGATATTGACAACCTTTGAAGATGAGGATTATATTTTTCATGCATTGGAGAATGGAGCAGACGGATATCTGTTAAAGGATTCCGATCCCGATGATCTGATTCATGCAATAAAGGCCGTTGCAAAGGGCGGAATGCTGCTTCACCCAAGGGTTACGGAGACTGTAGTATCGGCGCTGCGGTTGAATAAAGGCGGGATCAGAGCAGATGAACGAGACGTAAATCCAATGGAGACAACAGAAAATTCAGGAAAGAGACCGGAAGTATTGCAGGAACTTACAAGCCGTGAATTTGAAATTGCATGTATGGTCATGCAGGGGAATACAAACCGGGAAATCGCTTCCAAGGTGTTTGTGTCAGAGGGAACTGTAAAAAATCATGTGACTAAAATACTGGACAAGCTGGGTATGGAAAATCGGAAGCAATTGATTGTATACATGACTAAAGTCATGGAAAATTAATTGTTTTGTGACCTTCGATGTGACTTAAGGTAGATGAAAAGCATAGCAATTCCTGATAAGCTTCTAATATAAAAATGAAACGAATCAGGAAGAGGAGATCATCTATGCAGCAGATAATCACTGTTATTATTTCTATTGCAGCATTTGCTTTTTTTGTCACAAATCACTTTAAAAGACAGGAAATTAATGGGAAGATTTTTATCCCATTTATGATTTTTATGGTGGTTTCCATTGAGCGGTATCTTCATTGTAAATTCCTGCACTCAGTGGTAACCGGACTTTCTTTCAGGATTTTTGTTGGGCTCACTATTGGTATCCTGCAAGGCCTGCTTGCCAAAATCACAATTGCAGACCATAAAGCCTTTACAGAAGGGACCTTGCTTGGTATGGCGTTCTGGCTTGTTTTTATTCCAGTAAGGGTTTTGGTGTTACCATGGTTTGAAACAATTGCTCATGGGGGAATCAACTTAAATAATGCCGAATATATCGGTCTCACCGCTCTTTATATATTTACAGGCTTTTTCCTGGCAAAAGCAATCACGCTGATTCTTAGAAAAAAAGAGGTACTTGCGAGAGCGGAAGCTGTATTATGACAATGTCGTATGGAATTGTGATTCTGTTGCTTTTAAAAATATCCAATATTTCGAGAGGTAAAATAAAACTAATTAAATTTCCAAATCTATGGATTATGCCTGTTTTGTTTATGGGAATGATGTTAGAAGATTATGGAAAGCAGAATTTTGTTTACTCGTCTGAAATGATGATGGCATTGGCTGTCTTTGGGATTGCCGGTTTGTGTGTTGGCTTGATCAGAGGGGGATCATTGAAGTATGAAAGAGATTCAGACGAAAAAATGTACTATAAAGAATCCTATTTAAGTCTTCTTATCTATATTTTAGTTATCTTCGCCAAATGGGGTCTGAAATTCATAGGGGCTGTAAGCAGCGATATAATTGCAGTAGGCCTTATGAGCTTTGCCTGTGGATCATTGATTGGAAGATGCAGTTATATTTCTTATCGGTATCTTTTTTCTGGAAGTTTGTAAATATAATTGAATTCGGTTCATTGACCGTTGTTCATTCGAATGCTATAATGCGATTATAGGAGGCGAAATATGAGAATATCAAAAGAACCAGAAGTTCGTAAGCGTGAACTTGCAGATAATGCCATGAGGTTATTTTGTGAAAAAGGTTATGAAGCAACTTCCATAAAGGATATTGCAAGAGCAGTCAATGTTGTTCCAGGTCTTTGCTATAACTATTTTAAATCAAAGTACGAATTATATGAGTATGCCTTAACTCTTTATGCAGAAGAGTGTATTTCTCCCATAATTGAAATTCTGCAAAGGGATGAGGAATCGTTGAATGCATACTATCAAAAAATAATAAATGCTTTCATCAGAAATGACGGAAAAGAAAAGTATCATGATTTTTTTCATAAAGATGGAAATCAGCTATTTCATAAGCAATTGGAAATAAAGATGAATGATAAAGTTCAGCCATATATAAAAGAGTTTATTGTCCGCCTAAACTTGAAGGGGCAGTTGAATGTGAAAGATCCTGAAAGCATTTCAAAGTTTATTGTCTATGGCCAGTCACCAATTATTAATGACGATTCCCTTTCAGCAGATGAAAAAGCGGATAAGGTCATCTCGATTATCAAATTATTATTGAACTAGTAAATACCCCGGTTATTGCCGGGGTAAAAAAACAACTATCGAATGAATAAGTGTCATTGAAATGAATTCAATAGATGATAAAGGAGAAAAAACATGAAACATACAGTATTAATTACGGGAGCAACCAGTGGACTTGGTCTGGCATATGCAAAGGAGTTTGCGGAAAAAGGATACAATCTTATTATTACAGGAAGAAGAGAAAATAAGATAATAGAAAACGCAAAATATATAGAAAATACATATCACGTAAAAGTGAAAGTAGTGATTGTAGATTTGGCAAAGGAAGAAGGTTTAAACCTCCTACTGAATGAAATCAGGGAAGAAGAGATTGAAGTATTAGTAAATAATGCAGGATTTGGGCTGAAGCCTGTATTTTCAGAAGTGCCAAAAGAAGATATGGATCGCATTATGTTTCTGCAAATGAATACAGTCGTTATATTAACCCAAAACGTATTAAAGCAGATGCTGTCCAGACATAAGGGGACTATTATTAATATTTCTTCCGATGGTGCCTTTGCAGTGATGCCAAGAAACATTCTTTATTCTTCTACCAAATTATTTATTTTCAATTTTACAGAAGGGCTATATATGGAACTGATTGATACCCCTATTCATGTGCAGGTGGTATGTCCTGGATTTATAGATTCTGATTTTCATGAGAGTGCAGGAATGAAAGTGGTAAAGAAGAAAAATGGCTTTATGAAATTCATGGATCCTCAGGAAATCGTTGGTTTGGCAATGAAGGATCTAAAGAAGGGGAAGGTAGTAAGTGTGCCAGGTTTGGAGGCAAAAATAATTCGATTTATGGCTGTTTTCCTTCCAAGGAAAATGTTTTATAATATAATAATTAATTTTACAGGAAAAAGAAATCATAAATTAGATACAAATATTAAAAAAATCAATTAAAAATGACGATTAGTATCGTTTTTTCTACATCATAAATGGATTAAACAGGTTTAATGTTACCTTATTATATATACCACTAATATGAATGGATTAAATCCATTGATATAAAAAAATAAGGAGGTAACTGAAATGAGTGGAATGATCAGCTTAACAAATGAGGAACTCAATTTGGTGAAAGGGGGAGCCTGTAATTCTGACTATGGATATTATTTTTGTTGTCCTTCAAGTAAGAAAAAGTTTCAGGACAATGTAAAAAAATATAAGGATTCAGATTACGAAAAGGCTAAAAAATATATACAGTTTGTGTATGAGTGCTGTGACCTCTAAAAAGTCCTGTATTTATTTTGGGCTAGAATCTTTATTTTTAAAGATTCTAGCCTTTTGATATAACTATATGGCAAAGGACGAAAGCTTATGAGATATAAATGCATTAAACAGTATGATTCCACTGATTGTGCAAGTGCCTGCATAGCATCTATAGCCTGGCATTATGGAAAAAGAGTATCATTATCTAAGATTCAGAATTGTACAAATATGGATAAAGATGGAATGAATATAAATGATATAATACAAGCTTCCCAGAGGCTTGGTATGATTGCAAGTGCTGCAAAAAAAACGGAAGAATTTAACAGCAGTGAAATAGACCTGCCATGCATTGCACATACTTACAATGAAAATGGTGTAGGTCATTTTATAGTAATCTATAATATTAAAAAAAATAATTTGATTATTTTTGATCCTGCTATCGGTCTGTTAAAAGTTGATAAAGGCAGCTTTTTTAATTCTGATGAGAAAGAAAATTCACCATATACTTGGAGTGGAATATTAATATTTTTAAAACCAGGTGAAGATTTTACAAAACATTCGGAAGAAACAAATAATAAAAAACTTTGGAAACTCATACAGTTCCAGAAAGAAAATGCTGTAAAGATTATTATTTTATCTTTTTTGTCAATGTTACTAAGTATTCTAATGTCATTTTATTTTCAGATAATAATAGATGTAATAATACCGAAAAAATGGGAATATTCACTTATTTTAATTACTTTTATCTTTATTGCTTTTACTATTATAAATGCATATTTAAATAAATTACGAGTTAGTTTATCATTGGAGATAAGTAAGAATATTAGTTTAAAATTATCATTAGATTATTTTGATCATATTTTAAATTTACCGCTTTCATTTCATGAGTCAAGAAAAAATGGTGATATTATTTCCAGATTTCAAGATGCCAGTAAAGTACAAGAGATATTAGTAACCAGTATTTTAATATTACCGGTTGACATTATGTTTATAATAATTGTGGGTATTATTTTATGCTTAAAAAGTATAGAACTGTTTATTCTGGTTTTAATAATGTGCATTAGCTACGTTATCTCCATAGTTATTTATAGAGAGAAGTATTCTGTATTAAATGCAAAACATATGAATCAGCAGTCTGTTATAACCAGCCATTTAGTTGATTCATTAGATGGAATTGAGACGATTAAAGTTTATCAAAAGCAAACTGATATTTTTAATACAGGAAAAGAAAAATTTATTAAATGGCAGAATTTAATTATTCAATTAGGTAATGCTGAAAATAATCAGGCTGCATTAAAGACCATAATTAATAGCGTAGGTGAGATTTTGATTCTTTGTGTAGGAACGTTTGAGGTGATTCACGGGATGATATCCCTTGGTGAACTAATTACATATAACATTTTAATCAGGTATATGCTGATGCCAATTAGTAATATAGTAAACTTGCAACCGGAGTATTATATAGCCAAAGTAGCAATGGAGCGTTTAGATTCAATAATGGGAGTTGAAAAGGAGTATGACTCAGGGGATAATTTAACGGGTATCCAGTGTATTGAAATGAATAATATTAACTTTGGTTTTAATTCATATAAAGATGTACTAAATTTTGCTGGAGTTCAGATTAACAAGGGTAAAAATATAGCAATTGTAGGAGATAATGGCAGTGGAAAGACTACAATTGCTAAGCTTTTAATGAAGCTATATCTGCCACAGACAGGAAAAATATTGATCAATAATGTAGACCATTTAAAACTAAGCTTAAATTACCTGCGTAAACATATTGGATATGTGACACAAGAGGATTTTATTTTTTCAGGAAGTATAAGAGATAACTTGCTAATGGGTGAGATTGATATTACAGAGGATCAGTTAGTTACTGTGGCTAAAATGATGGGAGTACACGATTTTGTAAGTAATATGCCAAGGGGTTATGATAGTATATTGACGGAGCGGGGAAATAATATATCAAAAGGACAAAGACAAAAAATAGCCTTGGCCAGGGCAGTACTATATAATCCTGATTTTTTAATATTAGATGAGGCGACAAGCAACATGGATATCATCAGCGAACGTAAAATTATTGAAACATTGAAGAAAGATACAAACATAACATTAATTATTATCACCCATAGACTGAATAATATTATGGATTGTAATCGGATTTTTGTTATGGATAAGGGGCATATTGTTGCAGAGGGAAATCATGAAGCTTTATTGAATAAAAGCCAACTTTATAGAAGGTATTATGAGAATCAGGAGGGGTAATAATGAGGAAAAAGATAATGAGTGGTATTATAGTCTTATTTGTATTAATATTAATTGGAGGAGGGGCTTTTTTTCTATTGCCAAAGGTAAGAGAAGAGACTGCCAGCAGCAGGAATGTTAAATATACTTTGGAACAATTATATAGTCAGAACGGACATTTCTATGTATATTTTAATCGGGAAGATTGTCCATATTGCGATAATGTAAAAACAGACATAGAAGAATTGGCCGGTAATGAAAAGGTAATTATGGTTGACACAGAATTGTTGAAGGGCACACAAAATTATGATTGGGATGCGCATGAGGCAAAATATGATGTGGAGATTGGAGAAAAAACTGATGGAGGAGAGATCGAATTTTACGATGGCAAAACTGAAAAAGATATTAAGCAGTTGTATCCTCCTTTAAATTATAAAATTTTATGGGTTAATAAGAGATATGCAGAATTACATGAAGGCAAAGAATTTGGAAAAGTATATGCAGTTTATACTCATCCAGTTCTGGAGAAAGATGATCTGAAGAAAGATAACTTAATAATACCTGCAGTTCCTATATTAGTAGAGTTTAATGATCATGAAGTAATTAATTACTTCTTTGATGATAAAGAGATTATAGGACACTTAAATTCAAATACAAAACCTTTGGATTCTTATTGGAATCTGGATTAATAAGGAGATGGCTGTTAATGAAGGCATTACAATTAATTTCCATAACAAAGACATATGAAAGTGGCAATTCATTTATTAACGTGTTGGATGATATTAATCTGACCATATATCCAAACGAATTTGTCTCAATTATTGGTTCGTCAGGGAGCGGAAAAACCACATTGCTTAACGTAATAAGTGGATTGGAGAACCCTGCCTCAGGCAGAGTTCTTATCAATGAAACTGATTTTACAGATTTCAATGAAGAGGAAAGAGCAAAATTCAGATTGAAAAATATAGGCTTCGTTTTTCAGAATTACAACTTGATTCCAGTGATCAATGTTTTGGAGAATATAATACTCCCTGCCAAACTTGACGGAAGAAAAATTGATATAAACGAAGTAACTGAGATAGTAAAAATACTTGAAATAGAGGATAAGTTATACCAGATGCCTAATTTACTATCTGGAGGTCAGCAGCAGAGGGTTGCAATAGCAAGAACATTATATACGAAACCAGCCATTGTTCTTGCAGATGAGCCAACTGGTAATCTGGATTCAAAGACAAGTGCGAATGTTATTCAACTGATGAAACGTATGAGCCAGAAATTTGGTCAAACCATGATTGTTGTCACCCATGATAATAAGGTAGCAGAGGCAGCAGACCGAGTCATACAAATAGAGGATGGAAAGATTGTTCGTGATGGGAAATAATAAATATAACGTTAATCAGAATGGAATAAGAGTACTATACAATGCCTATAGAAAATACAATAAAAAGCGTGATGCTGTTTTAATCTCAGGCGTTTCAATTATGATCGGTTTAACATTTATTATTTTTAGCTTCCTGTATGGTAAGTTAAATCTGGATATATTAAAAAATATAAGAGAGGATGGAATGGCTGTATCCTCTTATTTAGAATATGGAACTATGGAGATAGAGGATAAAATCAGAAGTCTTCCGTATGTGAAACGTGTTGGTAAAGAAAAATTAGCGGGAAATATTTTTTTAGATGATCAGAAAATCTGTACATGTATAGCAACAGATGATTTTACATATCAGTCTATGATAAAGCCGGCATATACGGATGTAGTTGGGAGCTATCCAAAAAACGTGGACGAGATAATGCTATCTGATAAAACATTAAAATATTTGGGAATTACTGATCCGAGTATTGGTATGAAGATTAATTTAGAGTTTTATTGGAATAGTCTCAGTAAAGAGAAGCTGACTGGCATACAGTCGTTTGTTTTGTCTGGATATTATACAGATTACCATAATCGTTTAAGCGATCAGTCGATTGCTTATATTTCCATTAACAGATGTAAGGAGGGGGAGGTTGATCTTTATCCAGCCCGGATATTAATTGATGTTAAATCAAAATACGGGAAAGCGGAACAGATTGAGAGAAGTTTGTATCAAAGTATATCCTTAAGCGACGATAACCAATATTTTAATAGTAGTGAGACTGCCCAGTACAGAGCGATTGAAAACATAGCAGGTGGATTTGGCAGTGCGATGGTATTCATTTTATTAATAGGCTTTAGTATGTTTATATTTGTTTATAATACTCTTTTTATTTCATTAAACTATGACATTAAGCAGTATGGGCTTTTAGAAGTGATAGGGGTAACAGGCAGACAGATTAAAATTATGATATACCGGCAGGTTTTAAGAATATTTCTGGCGGGTTGTGCAGTTGGGGGTGGAATCGGCGCAATTGTGGTGTATCAGCTTCTGCCTGAATTATTAATTCATATGTATCTTGGTAATGAAGGAAATTTCAGGGGAATACGTGCTTTTAATAATACCTTTCTGGTAATAACCATTTTATTGGCAGCTGTAATTATGTTTACCACAGCGAAAACAGTAGTGGATAAATTGCTGAAGATGAGCCCTGTTGAGGCAATGAAAGGTATAAAGCAGACGGAAAGCGTAAAAGAGAACGTAACAAAAAAGGAAAGGCATTATAACATAAATCCTATTCTTAATCTGGCGATTGGAAATATACTGCGAGATAAGAAAAAGTTTATTTTTACGGTAATTTCTTTAACAATTGGCTGTGGAATAGCAATCGGTTCCTGTGTACTGGCTTTAGGGACAGATTCCTTAAACAGATTATCTCAAAACCCTGATTTTGAAATATGGATCACCCAAAATGCGATTAACAATCTTTTAGAAAATAGTGATGACTCATCAGAGAAGCAGCTGATAACGGAATCAATGATTTCAGATATACTGCATAAATCGGGCTTAAACAATGAGAATCTATTAAAAACATATGGATATTTACCCATTTATGATGGATCAACGCTAAATGTTTTAAAAGTGTTAAAAGATTACAAAAAACAGACTATAGTGGTGCAAAAAGTCGATTATCAGGAATGGGAACATTTGTTGAACTATATTACGAAAAACGAATTGAGCATTGACACGAACGAATTTGCTGAAGGGGCTGGGACCATCATCTTACATAATCATTTAGCTTCGGGAGAAAGTGAACAGGAACAACAAGAATTAATCGGAGAATCAGTTTCTCTTAATGACATCGTTGAGCAAGGTACGAAAATAACGGATATGAATTCCATACAATTAAAAAACTGTGGATATTTAGATCTCTCAGCTTCGGATTTTCCGGATTTAAAGTTAAGTGAACGTGGTTCGAATACCATTTACTTTCTGGTAAGGGAAGAGGAATTCAATCGTTTATCAAAGACATTAACCAGACAGCTATTGAGAACTGAGATAAACGTGTCGAAAGAGCAGGAAAATAATATAAAAATTCTACTGAAAAACTGGGTAAAAGAGAAAAACTTAGAATATCAGACCAGGAATAATGTACAGAATCAAGACTTAGTGTATCTTGTTTGTAATTCTGATGTGATAGCAAGCCAGAAAAATTATATTGCAGGCAGCAGAATTATTATGATGTCAGTCAGCACAGCGCTAATATTGATTGGTATTATTAATTATATCAATACAATGGTTATGACTATACTGACAAGAAAAAAAGAACTAATCATACTGGAAAGCATTGGTTTAAGCAGAAAAGGATTAAGAATTATGCTTACTGTGGAAGGGGCATTATACAGTCTGACGATAACAGGACTTCTGCTGACTATCGGTAATCTGTTATTGCTTTTTATGGTTAAATATATTCAGGTTAAAATAAGTTATTTTAAATTCATATATCCGTTTTCAGCCTTATTTTTTATAGTAATGGCATTAATAGCCACGTGTATTTTTATTCCATTTATCATGTACGGACGTCATAGTAAAGATAGTATTAGTCTGCGAATAAAACAAATTATAGAATAAAATACTGTCAATTATTTACAAATAACTTACATATTTTTACAAAAAAATAAACTTCATTGACTTATACCAACAATTGAATATATACTTTAGCCAGATCCGGATCAGAATGAACATATACTACTTTAACACCAATTCTCTAAAAATGGTAACCGGGCCCTATACCTATAATGATACTACCTATAATTTTACCGAAAACGGAACAACGGACGGTACTCCTTACGTGTATACAGAATGGAACAGTGATGGCACCATTAGAAGGGGTAAAAAAATTAGTGTTCGTTAACCTTTACAACTGCTTGCTTAACTGGTTTTGAAATTAGTATTCCATAAGAGAAGGGAAGAATGGAATTGGATTTGGTACCTCGCACCTTCCCTTCTTTATCCACTTTTATTTGTAAGTATCCAGACTGGATAGCAGTTTTAAATTCTCCTGCTCGTTTTTGTTAAACACACTGTCTTTAAAATTTTCAGGTGTGATTAACGGTTCGTACCAAATCTGTCCCTTAAAATAGTTATTTAAATCTTGATTAATAAAAATATAACCATGCCTTGCATAAATCTCATTTTTGGCCAGATGTATGATTAATGGAGGAACCTGATCAAAATCCTGTTTTTGGTAAATCTTCAAATCTGTGAAATATAAGGGTTCCACAACAGAAGAAATATCCCGTACCTCCCGGACATTTTCTAAATAATCGGATACTTCTGGATAAAAAGAACATTGATCACGGTATTTCTTTCGTTCTGCGATTGCATTTTGCATTTCGTTATCCGTCCAATGGGAATAATATTTTTCATACACCACATCAAATAAATCTGGCTCGGTTGTCTTGTTGGCTGTAGTTTCACTGCTTTTTTCCCCATCTTCTTTATTCTGTTTCGTGCGCTCCAGCTTATATACACCTGAAAATCCGTACCCGGATAAATTGTTATCTTTCATCTTATAATCCTGCACCTCAATCTGGATGGCATTATCATTGCTGAATATAATATGAAGAATTCCAGAACCGCCCCAGCCGTCATCGTCATATTTATAGTTCAATTCCCCATTGATTATCTTACCAGTAATATTATCGATTTCCGCGATGCGTTCGGTGGTGCCCTGTTGCATAAATAAGTATCCGTCTAAGTTAGTTTTATCTGTGACCTGAAAAGAAAATTCTAAACCACCATAAGAGAGAACCTCCTCATGACTGAAACTGCTTTCAGTCCAGAGGCCTGAGTACCCTTCGTAATTTTCGGCCTCCGTTTGTGAAATCGCAGTCGAGCTGGCTTGAACCACAGTTTCTGGCTTTGTGTCCGCAGCTGGTTCATTTGTCTGAATTGTTTTTATATTCTCTGAATTGCTGGTATTGATTTTCCTGCACCCAGATAGGGTAAGAACACAGATAATCATTATAATTGTTTTGTTTTTCATAAGAAGCACCTTTCTGATCAGCCACTGTATAACAGTTGATGATAGTATAACACAATTCTTTCACTAAAGGGAGGGCGCCAAGGTTTTATATGGACAGTGAGGTGATATTAGAAAATGAAATATAAAGGGAAATCTGGCTCTGTAACATTAATAGGGGATAATGGCAAGTCTGTTCAGGTTTGCAATATAAAAAATGGGAAACCTCAGGTCAGGCGATTAGAAACGGCCGATTATTATGAGTTTACTCTCATTTACTCCTTTTTCAACCGAGTAAAGAAAAAATATGACAAGAAGACTCTAAGAGAAATAAAATAGTTTAATAACCTTGTAAACGCTCCGTGACATCATCACAGAAATAAATATTTTTTTGAGGTAGAATAACATTATCAAGAACATAGTTGTTTAAACAGAAAGGAGCATATACGATGAGCGTATTGAAAATAACGAAGGAAAATTTTGAGAAGGAGGTAATGCAGTCAGATAAACCTATTTTACTGGACTTCTGGGCATCCTGGTGCGGCCCGTGCAAGATGGTGGGACCCGTAGTAGAGCAGGTGGCTGCAGAAACGGCAGAAGTGGCCAGAGTCGGCAAGATTAATGTAGATGAGGAGCAGGATCTTGCCCAGGCATTTAAGGTAATGAGCATACCTACCTTAGTGGTTATGAAAGAAGGAAAAGTGGTAAAAAGCACAGTCGGTGTCCAGTCCAAGCAGACGATTATATCAATGCTCCAGTAAAAAATATTACGATTGGAGTAAAATATGGCACACAAATTTAAAGTATTAAATAAGAGTAAGCTGGACAGTCCAAAACGCAGAGAAGTATTACCTGCAAAGGAGATCCTGAAAACAATTGGGATAAAAAAATCGGATGTTGTTGCAGATATTGGCTGTGGAATTGGTTTTTTCACTTTCCCATTATCCGAGGCAGTAGGCAATGAGGGAATTGTATATGCTTTGGATATAGAAAAAGAGATGCTTGATGATGTAGAAGCGGGATTGCTGGAACGAAATATAAAAAATGTGCGCCCGGTTGTGACGCAGGAGTATCGTTTGATTTTAGAGAATAATTACGTTGACGTTGCTTTTTTATGTACCGTTATGCATGAAGTGAAGATGCGTGAGAAATTTTTAAAAGAAACAAATCGGATTCTGTATCCTGACGGCCGTATCATTATCATTGAATGGATCAAGAAAGACAGTGACTTCGGACCGCCTGCTGATCACCGGCTGGATAAGAATGTTCTAAAAAGAAATCTTCAGAGGGCGGGATTTAAAGATATCCAGATCACAGATTTTAATAATTATTTTTACATTGCAGATGCAAGGAAGAAATAGATAAAGAAAAGATTGAGACACGTTTGTTGCCTCAATCTTTTCTTTTGTCAGAGCAAGCTGGCTGAATAATGTTATAATAAAAGAAAATGAATTCAGGGGGAATAAAATGGAATTATTAATCGATTGCATCCCATGTTTACTGCGTCAGTCTCTAGAAGCAGCCAGAATAGCGACAGATCAGAAAGAAATCCATAATAAAATTATGAAGGATACAATAAAATTGCTGTCAGACTATGATAAATATAAAAATTCCCCCCAGCTGGCAAAAGAAATTCATAATCTGGTTAAGAATGAGACCGGTAATCCTGATCCATATCAG
This sequence comes from Lacrimispora sp., assembly GCF_031982545.1. Classification (GTDB taxonomy): domain Bacteria; phylum Bacillota; class Clostridia; order Lachnospirales; family Lachnospiraceae; genus Lacrimispora. The sequence goes on along the minus strand of NZ_DALYXB010000002.1, from coordinate 328,336 downwards.
CAGATAAAAAATAGAGATTTACAGGCAGCAAAGGATTTATATCCGCTTTTAAAGGACTTTCTGCAAAGAAAAGAAAACAGCATATATTGGGCTCTAAAAGTAGCAGCTGTAGGGAATAATCTGGATGCGGCGGTCTACAGTAATCCGGAATTAGAGAAATGTATTAGTAAGGAGTTGGAAAAGGAATTTACCATTTGCGATCTGGATCCCTTTACGGAAAAATTACAACAGTCGAAGAACATACTTATTATTGGAGATAATACAGGTGAAACAATATTTGACAGGGTCATGTTAGAGAGTTTTACTGACGCAGCAATCACCTATGGAGTGCGGGGTGAATCAATTATTAATGATGTGACAGAAAAAGAAGCAATGGATTCGGGACTTAATTCAGTTGCGCGTGTCATTTCCACGGGCTGCGGATCTCCAGGGACAATTTTAGCTGACTGCAGTCCTGAGTTTATTGATATTTATGAAAGATCTGACGTTATTATCAGCAAAGGACAAGGAAACTTTGAAGCCCTTTCAGGTGAAAAAGGGAATTTGTTTTTTTTGTTGAAAGCAAAGTGTCCGGCAATAGCAGGAGCGTTTCATGTAAAAATTAATGATTATATTTTTCATTATGAGAATGCTAAATATTGACATATGTCATAAATGGTATTAATATATTTAGCAAAGGAAAAGACAGGAGCAGAGAATATGAGCGAAAATGTAAAGGGTTGTTCAGACGGCAGCTGTACCAGGGAATCCTGTGCAGGTTGTGAACATAGCAAAGAAAGTATGCTGGAGCAGTTAAACCAGTACAGTTCCATAAAAAATGTAATTGGTATCGTCAGCGGTAAAGGCGGAGTAGGTAAATCATTTGTAACGGCAATGTTAGCGGTTTTGTTAAATAGAAAAGGATATCGTGTGGGTATCTTAGATGCAGATATTACCGGTCCGTCTATTCCAAGAATGTTTGGGATAACCGGAAAAGCTTCCGCAAATGAATTTGGATTACTTCCGGAACAAACAGTAAATAACATAAAAATAATGTCCGTAAATCTACTTCTGGATAAAGAAGATTCTCCCGTTGTATGGAGAGGTCCTATCCTGGCTGGCACGGTAAAGCAGTTCTGGACAGATGTGGTATGGGATGAATTAGACTATCTTTTTATTGATATGCCGCCGGGAACGGGTGACGTCCCCCTGACAGTATTTCAGTCCATTCCGCTGGACGGAATTGTCATTGTTTCCTCACCGCAGGATCTGGTTTCCATGATTGTGAAAAAAGCCTATAACATGGCTAAATTAATGAATATTCCCATTCTTGGTTATGTAGAAAACATGAGTTATGTGAAATGTCCGGATTGTGGAAAAGAAATTCCTATATTCGGAGAGAGCAAACTGGGTGAAATAGCTATTGAAACGGGTGTTGATATTTTAGGGAGAATTCCTATTGATCCAGTACTTGCAAGTCTGGTAGATAAGGGCGAGTTTGAACGATTTTCCTGTGATTATCTGTCAGGTGCAGCAGAGCGCATAGAAAAAATGTAGGAAAGTAAAGTGTAAGTATAACAGTTAAAACAGAGCAAACAGTTTAAAACAGTATAACAGTCAAAAATAAACCACTGCCATATTAGTCTCGTGTCACAGACTACTTAAATGGCAGCGGTTTTTCTTTTCCTTTTATTGATAAAGTTTTGGTAGTATAATAAGAGTATGCTTAAGAGTGAAATTAAATAAGGAAGGTACAAACATTTGGTTAATCTAAATAAACTGGTAAGAGATAAGATTCCGGATATAATTGAAAATAGTGGACGCAAGGCAAAATATCATATCCTGTCAGAGGCAGAATATCTGACCGCTCTGGATGAAAAATTATTTGAAGAAGTAAATGAGTATCAGGCAGACAAAAGCCTGGAGGAAATGGCTGATGTTCTGGAAGTTTTGTATGCAATCTGCAAAGCACGGGGATACAGCATAGAGGAGCTGGAAGGAAAGAGGGTAGAAAAGTTAGTACATCGGGGCGGATTCGAAAAGAAATTATTTTTGGAGTACTCCGAAGAAGAGAGGTGATATCATGGGGAAAATACTGTTTATTGATGTAGATGGAACATTGGTGGACTATGAGACCAATCTGCCGGATTCGGCTGTGGAAGCGGTCAGAAGAGCAAGAAAGAACGGACACAGAGTCTACATCTGTACGGGACGCAGCAAAGCGGAAATCTATCAGGATATCTGGGATATTGGTTTGGATGGCATGATCGGTGGGAATGGAAGTTATGTGGAGGATCATGGAACTGTGGTTCTGAACCGGTTAATTTCAAAAGAGGAATGCAAGAGAATTGTTGACTGGCTGCATGGCAGGAATCTGGAATTTTATTTGGAAAGCAATAACGGACTGTTTGCCAGCGAGAACTTTGAATCAAGGGCAGATGAATCCCTGAAGGAATATGCCCGAAGGAAAGGAATCGCCGGTGCCGAAAATGTTACGGTTAGAACTATATTTCCGGATATGATTTTCGGAGAAGAATTATACCGGGCAGATTTAAATAAAGTCAGCTATATGCTTCATTCATATCAGGATTTTCTGAATACAAGAGCGCAATTTCCCGATCTGGAATCTGGAACATGGGGCGGAAGAGGAGAAGAAGCTCTCTTTGGTGATTTGGGAGTAAAGGGGATTACGAAAGGAAATGCCATAGAGCATTTGCTGCATTATCTGAATGCAGACAGATCAGATACCATCGCATTTGGAGATGCAAAAGTCGATATACCCATGCTGGAAGCCTGCGGGTATGGTGTTGCAATGGGCAGCGGTGGAGATGAAATCAAAAAAGTGGCAGATTTTATTACAGACGATGTGGATAAAGACGGGTTGTATCATGCTTTTTCAAGATTGAATCTCATATAATATGTTGTGAGTAAAGTATGAAACAAGGGGGATGTAACATGTGTAATTTATCTTTAACGAGAAGATTTGCACTCATTTCTTTCAATGGGGAACGGGTGAAAAAAACAACATCATTTACCAGCCTGAAAGAGCGGTGTATGGTGACAGCTCTTTTGCTGGATTTTATTGTGTGTAAAAAAATTATTTCTGCACAGGAATATGATTGCAGAAAACAGGATTCTGCCTTAGAATTGAATGAATATGAAAAGGCGGTATCTGATATTTGGAAGGCGAATGGAACAAATAGTGATTCCTTATCCAATCTGGTAAGTCGTTCTCTGAACATGCCTGTAAAAGAAATAAATAAATTTTATAAAAAACTGATTGATGGAATGGTGTCGGAAAAACTCATGGATATCATTCCGTCACTATTGGAATGTGATTTGTATTATCAGACATCTGGAGTAAAAATAAATGAATACAGGTCAGATGATTTACAATATCAGAACACAGTAAATGAGTTGAGAAAAATGATTGTTGAAGAAGATGCGATTACGGATGAGAACATCAGCCTTGTCTGGTTGTTAAAGCAAAGCGGAGATCTGTCAAAGATATTTACGCTGGAAGAAGTCCATCAGATAGATGAAATGATCAAAGAATTATGTAATAAAAATAATTTTGTTGAAGCATTATTCGCTATTAAAGGAAAGGGATCGTTCCCACGAACATGGAAGGCAATTCTTACTTATAAGAAAGAACTGGCAAAAACACCCATAGGCAGCGGGATTGTGTCAAGAATTCCTATTCTTGTAAGAAGTGAATCGATATTTATAGAAACAGAAAGAATGTTCCCTGATTCCTGGGAACGAGTGGAAGACGTTAAAAACAGGCTGGAATCAAACGGGCATATTTGTAAAGTAAAAGCAGTAGGAGGAGTTTCATTTATGGAAATTGATCATGTACTTTATGAATTAGTGCCAGATGCAGTGGTGATGAAAGTAATGAATATTCACGGGGTCCGGCTGCGGCGCCATGTAAAATAAAAAAATCCAGAAGATGAGGTGGTAATAAAATGGGAGAATTAACACATTTTGATGACCATGGCAATGCGGTTATGGTAGATGTATCAAGTAAAGACATCACTGCCCGTACTGCGGTTGCAAAAGGCAGGATTAAGGTAAATGCTGATGTCATGGAAGCAATTTTAAATCATACAGTAAAAAAGGGAGATGTTCTTGGTGTAGCCAGGGTAGCTGGAATTATGGCAGTAAAAAACACTTCTTCCCTCATTCCCATGTGCCATCCTCTTGCAATAAACAAATGCCAGATTGACTTTGAGGTTCATAAAGAGGCAGGTGGTATTCAGGCTGTATGCCTGGTCAAAACGGAAGGAAAAACCGGTGTTGAGATGGAAGCTCTCACAGGAGTTACGGTAGCGTTGCTTACGGTGTATGACATGTGCAAGGCAATTGATAAGAATATGGAAATAACGGATATTTTCCTTGAGAAAAAGACCGGAGGAAAAAGCGGAGATATTTTTAACGGAAAGGACCTGGAATGAAAGATCAATGGAATCGAAAGATCGATTATATCCGAATATCCGTAACAGACAGATGCAATCTTCGCTGTATTTATTGTATGCCTGAGGAAGGAGTGCCCTCTATACCCCACGAAGAGATCCTGACCTATGATGAGATTGTGCGACTCTGCCGGTGCTTTCTAAAATTTGGTATTAATAAAGTTAAGATAACCGGCGGAGAACCTTTGGTAAGAAAAGATATTCCGGTTCTTATTGGACAGCTGAAAGCGCTGGACGGAATGGAAACAGTTACCTTAACAACCAATGGTCTGTTACTGGAAAAGTACCTTCCGGAGTTGATGGCTTCTGGATTGGACGGCGTTAATATAAGCCTGGATACTCTGAATCCGTTAAAGTATAAGCGGATTACAAGGAAAGATGCTTTAACAGATGTACTGTCTGCAATAGAAAAAGCGCTGAATTATCAAAATTTAAAGGTAAAGATTAATTGCGTCCCGTTTGCGGATACAGATCAGGAAGATATTATTAGAATTGCAGGCCTGGCCAGGGATTCCAGGCTGGGGGTTCGGTTTATCGAAATGATGCCAATTGGGTTAGGAAAAAGTTTTTCCTATTATAGTGAAGAGAACATCATTGCAGTTCTTAAAGAATCGTATGGGCATTTAGAACCTGTGGACACAGTAATTGGAAACGGACCGGCTCATTATTACAGTGTGTCCGGGTTTGAAGGCAAGATCGGCTTTATCAGTGCACGATCCCATAAATTCTGCAATGAATGCAACCGGGTAAGGCTTACTTCCCAGGGGTATTTAAAAACCTGCCTGCAATACGATCATGGAACAGACTTGAAAACTTTATTAAGAACCAATGTGGAAGATTCTGTGTTGGAGCAGATGATGAAACAGACAATTTATGAAAAGCCGGTCAGCCACAATTTTACAGGAGATAATCCACAGGGGATTTATGAGACTGACGGCATGTCAAAAATAGGAGGATAAGAAGAAATACCCATGGGAAAAATTATTGCAGTCTGCATCAGCGAAAAAAAAGGGACTCAGAAGAAAAATATACACTGCGGAGAATTCATAGAAGAATATGGAATAAAAGGAGATGCCCATGCTGGAAAATGGCACAGACAGGTCAGCCTGCTGTCCAATGAAAAGATTGAAGCATTTAAAAAAAAAGGTGCCCAGTTGGAAGAAGGCGCCTTTGGTGAAAATTTGATTGTAGATGGAATTGATTTTCGTTCCCTGCCGGTAGGCACCAGATTTCAATGCAATGACGTTCTCTTAGAACTTACCCAGATTGGAAAAGAGTGCCATACCGGCTGTGAGATCTATCAGAAAATGGGGGATTGTATCATGCCGAGAGAGGGAGTATTTGCCCGTGTGTTATCAGGAGGTATCATTCGGGAAGGGGATGATCTGACCGTATTGGATGAAAGTATAGAAAAACCAAAGACAGATAAATTACGGGTGGCAGTAATAACCTCAAGCGATTCCGGATTTTCGGGAGAACGGGAAGATCTAAGCGGATCTGTTATCTGCCGCATTGTGAAAGAATATGGATACGAAGTCGTTCATCAGACAATTCTCCCTGACGACATGACCATGTTATGTGATGAGATGAAATATATTTGCGATAACAACCGGGCTGATCTTATTTTGACAACCGGTGGAACTGGTTTCTCCAAAAGAGACTGTATGCCTGAGGCCACCCAAAAGGTTGCCGAACGTATGGTGCCTGGAATTCCGGAAGCAATGCGAGCTTACAGCCTGCAGATCACAAAGCGGTCCATGTTATCAAGAGCAGCCTGCGGAATCCGGAAATCAACGTTAATATTAAATCTGCCAGGAAGTCCCAAAGCAGTGGAAGAATGCCTTACCTATGTGATTACGGAACTGGAACACGGTCTGAAAATTCTGATCGGCACCGCAGACAATTGTGCCAGATAATATGAAACAGTATACATGAAAAATGCTCCGGCCATGGTGACCGGAGCTACTTTTGTTTTCATCAGATATAAATAATTTCCACTCCTGCGAAATTAAGTTCTCCTACCAGTTTTAATACAGGAGCAGTATTATTGGTGACAAACCCTCTGCCTTTCTCACTGACTCCACCGACTACGGATTCGATCTCATTTTCCACCCTCCACTCTTTCGGAACATAAAGTTCGATTCCGCAGAAGTTACCGCTAATTCGTACAATGGCCTCTGTTTCCACGTGTGCTTTATTAAAATAAACCTGTATGGAGCCAAAACTGCAGTCTAAATCCGCCTGTTTAAAATTATCTGAGTTTATATATTTTGTGCTGGATCCAAACGTAGTGCTTTGTTTTACATGGTCATTGTCTTCAACATCAATTACTTCCACCTGTGGGTCCTGATGAAAGCTGTTGTATTTGTGATGATGGTTATACCAGTCATGGCTTCTCTTGTGAAACAGTAACGACAATCCGATGCTTCCAAGGAGTGCTACTGCAAGGACAGTCCAGGGGGTCAGACTCTCTATCCCCAGAACCTTGTCATAGGTGATACACAGGAATGCAATTGGAAATAAGATTCCTGAAAAATTTAACCGCGGAATACTTTTCGCGATGATGGCCAGCATAAATACAGTGAAAACTAAGGAAAACGGGCTAAAACTGCCAAGATAGCCCAGTTTTCCGATTATTACAAATGCGGCTGCCAGGAGAAACATAATTCCCCAAAATAATCTATTTTTTTGCATATTGATTTTACCTCTCTTTTTTATCGTTCCATGTGCTGGTGATCCAGCTTCCATTTTAAAAGCTTATAGTAGTTTCTTGATACATAGACCTTTTTATAGGAGTTTTGAAATTCCACCCTGCTGGAGGTGGTGGGGCTGCGTGTGATGCTGTAAACCTTTGTGGTGTTTAATATGGTGGATTTTGAGATTCTCATAAAATAAGGGGGGAGAAGCTCTTCCAGTTCATAAAGCTTATATTCTACCTGAAATTCATCATCGGTTGTATGGGCAAAGATGCCCTTGTCTGCAGTCTCAAAAAACAGGACTCTGCTTACATGAAAATAGAATTCCGTATCATTTTGATAGAAAATCATCTGTGTCTGGCTGTTATCCAGTTCCGAAATCATTTTTTGAATCAGGGTAATCTCCTCGTTGATTTCAGGACAGCGGATACACAATTCACTTTCCTGTAAAGCTGTATCAATTTCTATTTGAATTTTCATAATAAAGTGATATCCATCCTCCTGTTCGTTCTGGTCAGCTGCCGGCGCCTGTTTTTAATATGTGCTAATTTTATCTGAAAATAACAGCTATGTAAATATGTTTCAGGCAAGTGGTGGGTTATTGGCGGTAAGAGGTGTATTTTTATACAGTGAAAGGCAATATCATACAAGAAAGCAGCTACCATCTATGTTATACTATGCATGAGACAGGAGAGAAAGGAGGGACCCGTTTATGAAGCAGGAAATGCGGACTGTGAAATATGATGGGGAATTAAATGTTGAGGCCTATCATTTTCAGGGTATTATGCAAAATTTTCCCAACCACTTTCATAATTATTACGTAATTGGGTTCATTGACGCCGGCCAGCGGTATCTGCATTGTAAAAACAAGGATTACACCGTAGAATCAGGAGATTTATTACTGTTTAATCCCAGGGATAATCATGCCTGCGAGCAGATTAACGGAAAAGCGTTTGATTATCGGTGTATTAATATCCAGCCTGAAATTATGAAAAAGGCAATGCTTGAGATAACCGGGAGAGAGTATCTGCCTTATTTCACGTCTCAGGTAATCTTTCACAGTGAACTGGTTGTGATACTAAAGGAACTTCATCAGATAATTATGGAGGAAGAAACGGATTTTAAAAAAGAGGAGATTTTTTTCTTTCTTCTGGGGCAGCTGGTCGAAGAACACACAAAGCAGCATCTGCCAAAAGAACAAATGGTGCAAAGCACGCAGGCAACGGTGGTCTGCGAATTTCTGGAGTCTCATTATATGGAAAATATTTCTCTCAATGATCTTTGTAATATGACAGGGCTGAGTAAATACTACCTGCTTCGGTCATTCACCAGGCAAAAGGGAATCTCTCCTTACAGCTATCTGGAAACCATACGGATTGACAGGGCCAAGAAGCTGCTGGAGCAGGGGGCCATGCCTGTGGAGGCAGCGATACAGACCGGATTCAGTGATCAAAGCCATTTTTCCAACTTTTTTAAACGCTACATTGGACTTACACCAAAGCAGTATAGTAAAATATTTAAAGATACTTGATGCTGACTGATAAAAAGAAAGGGTTTTCATGGACAGAAAGAAAGAGATTCAGGGACATTTGTTTTCATTATTTACAATTTTTATCTGGGGTACCACATTCATATCGACTAAAATACTTTTAAAGGCATTTACTCCCATAGAAATATTATTTATAAGATTTGTAATTGGTTATTTCGCTTTACTCGCGTTATATCCCCACCGCCTGAAGGTGAAGGAAAGAAAACAGGAACTGTATTTTGCAGGAGCAGGATTATGTGGTATTACCCTTTATTTTCTGCTGGAAAATATAGCATTGACTTATACATTGGCTTCAAATGTTGGCGTTATCATTTCCATTGCACCGTTTTTTACTGCGATTTTCGCCCATTTGCTTTTGGCTGGAGAAAAAATGAGAGCCCAGTTTTTTATTGGGTTTGCAGTGGCAGTGGGGGGGATATTTCTCATCAGCTTTAACGGAAGCAGTCAATTGAAATTAAATCCAATGGGAGATATACTGGCAGTGCTGGCGGCTGTGGTATGGGCCATTTATTCCGTACTTACAAAGAAAATCAGCGGGTATCATTACCACACCATTTCAGTGACACGAAGAATTTTCTTTTACGGCTTACTGTTTATGATGCCTGTATTATTTATATTTAAGTTTGAGCCGGACATTGATCAGATTATAAAACCGGTGAATTTGTTTAACATCATATTTCTTGGATTTGGGGCATCTGCCATTTGTTTCGTAACCTGGAATTATGCACTGAAAATACTGGGAGCCGTAAAAACCAGTGTCTATATTTATATGGTTCCAGTTATTACTGTTATTACATCCGTACTGATCCTTCACGAGACAATTACAGGTACAGCCGTGCTTGGAATCCTGCTTACACTGGCAGGACTATTTATTTCAGAAATAAAGTTGCCGGTCAGACGCCAGAATAAATAGAAGTGGTTTTAACTTTTCTATCTACAAAATTCCCTGTTCATGATAATATAAGTACATAAATGGAATGTCATACTGTTGGAAATAATAAGAGCAGACAGACGGAAAGGGGAATAAAGATGTTAGAAACAGGAATAAAAGCACCATCATTTGAATTACCGGACCAGAATGGAGTAATCCATACATTAGATGAATACAGGGGAAAGAAAGTGATTCTTTATTTTTATCCAAAAGACCAGACACCGGGCTGCACCAGTCAGGCATGCGGATTTGCGCAGCTTTATCCCCAGTTTCTAGAAAAGGATGCAGTTGTGATCGGCATCAGTAAAGACAGCGTTGCTTCTCATAAGAAGTTTGAGGAGAAGAATGGTTTGCCTTTTACTCTGCTTTCTGATCCCCAGCTGGCTGCAATTCAGGCTTACGATGTGTGGCAGGAAAAGAATATGTATGGAAAAAAGACCATGGGCGTGGTTCGAACCACATATCTGATTGATGAACAGGGAGTGATAAAAAAGGCATTGGGGAAAGTAAAGGCGGCTGAGAATCCAGCGCAGATGTTAAAGGAAATCTAAATGAAGATCATAATATCACCAGCGAAAAAAATGAATGTGGATACCGATTCCATGGCCACAACAGGGCTGCCTGTTTTATTAGATCATACCAGAATTCTTTGGGAAGAAATTAAAAAGATGTCCTATGATGAGGTGAAGACGTTATGGGGCTGCAACGACCAGCTTGCAGGATTAAATTACAGGCGATTTGCTGAAATGGACCTGGAGAAAAACATAACTCCCGCAGTACTGGCCTATGAGGGGCTTCAATACCAGCATATGGCGCCTCTGATTATGTCCAGGCAGGCACTTGACTACCTCGGAGACCATCTGCGGATTCTCTCCGGGTTTTATGGAATCTTATCTCCCTTTGAAGGAGTAGTGCCATACCGTCTTGAGATGCAGGCGCGTATGGCTGTTGCTGACAGCAGGGATTTATACGGCTTCTGGGACAATAGAATCTATAAAGAACTGGCAGGGGAAGAACATATTATAATAAATCTTGCATCTAAGGAGTACTCTCAGGCGGTGAAGCCATATTTGTCGTCTGCTGATACATTTGTCACATGTATATTTGGAGAACTGGCTCATGGTAAGATAAAACAGAAGGGGACTCTCGCCAAGATGGCAAGGGGAGAGATGGTTCGGTTTATGGCAGAGAACAATGTGACAGAGGTCAGACAGTTAAAGAAATTTAATGCATTGGGGTACCGATACATAGAGGAGTTATCCACTGAGACAGAAATGACTTTTGTTATTGGTGGATAATATAGCCCAATTGATGAATAATTGTTGATTATAGCCGAAAAAGGTTATATAATGCAATTAAAGATATTGGAGGTATTGGTATGTATTTTTTAATCAATTATCAACCCTATATTGCAATTATAGGAGATATAAAGGGATCCAAAGCAATTAAAAACAGAAAAGAGGTCCAGGAAAATCTGGCAATGGTGCTGAATGAAATCAATGATCACTATTCAGACGATATCGCTTCCAGATTCATGATTACTCTGGGGGATGAATTTCAGGGTTTATTATTAAACGGAACCAGTGTGATGAAGATTATTTCAAGAATAGAAGGAAGACTGGATCCCGTGAAATTGCGGTTTGGAATCGGTGTGGGAGAGATTACGACTAAGATCAATCCGTATATGGCAATCGGAGCGGATGGACCGGGGTACCACAAAGCGAGGGCTGCCATTGAATATCTAAAGGAAAATGAAAAGAGAAAGCAGAGTAGCGTTTCTGATATCCGACTTGAGGTGGAGGGAGAAAATCAGGAGCCCCAGATGTTCATAAACACCATTTTTGGATTGATGGCGGCATTAAAAGCTTCGTGGACAAAACGTCAGAGAGAAATTATTCAGGATATGCTGGAACATCGGGACAACCAGACAGAAACAGCAAAAAGGCTGAATATTAAGCAGCCAACAGTGAGCAAGGTTCTGGTGACAGGAAATTACTATGCTTATGAAGAGGCGTTTGATACTGTAGAAAAGGCATTGGGGGAAATTGGGTGATTAGAAATTGAAACAATATATGATGGTGCTCCTGTTAGGGCACGTTTTGGGGGATTTTTATACACAGGCAGAGGAGACTGCAAAAAAGAAAGAGAGCAGATTCCTTTGGGTTTTGATCCATTGTCTCGCTTATTTAGGGACCATGACCTTAACCAGTTTGGTGATTTTGCCAGGAAGTGCGATTTATATTAGTCTGACTGCGGGCTTTTGTCATTTTATGATCGATTCGGGCAAGTTTTATTCTCTGAGGTCTTTGACCAGTCAAAAGAAAAAAACACCGGAAAAGGAACGAAATATATTTTGCCTGGATCAGATTTTTCATATGATAAGTCTTTTATTCATTTCTTATATTCCGGCTTACTGGCATTTTCAGACCTGGAAGTGGCAGATCGTTACTGACTTTTTTGATATAGCCGGTATTTCCTTCGAGTTAACTGCTGCCTGGATTCTTGCCTTGCTCCTTGTACATAAACCCATGAATTTATTGATTCAGAAAATGCTTATGATCTATAAACCTGTTGACAGGACGGCGGAAATGAAACGAAACCGCAATGCAGGAAGGCTGATTGGCACACTGGAACGAATCATCATGTTGATTTTGATTTCACGGGGACAGTATTCGGCTGCAGGGCTTGTTTTAACAGCGAAATCCATAGCCAGGTATGACCGGATATCCAAAGATCAGGATTTTGCAGAATATTATCTGCTTGGAACGTTAATGAGTACTGCTGGTGCCATATTATGTTCCCGTTTTCTGATAATCTGAGTCTTAGCCATCCGTTTTACCTCTGTTTTTGCAAATTGCAACTGCTGGTTGTCAGATCATACAGTGCACTTGGTAGTTGACAACCGGTGAAAATCTTATAATAGAGGCAGTCAACGGACATTATTCGCTTTCTTTCAGACTATAAAACAATAGAAAGCTAAGGATGGGCGTATGACCAATATGAATGATGAGAGGATGGATCATTGTGATTTTAGCAGAAAAAATTATGGAACTCAGAAAGAAAAATGGGTGGTCTCAGGAGGAACTGGCTTTCCAGATGGAGGTATCCAGGCAGTCGGTCTCAAAGTGGGAGTCAGGGGCTTCCATTCCGGATCTGGAACGAATCTTAAAACTCAGTCAGCTGTTTGGTGTATCGACCGATTATCTGCTGAAGGAGGAGTTAGAAGACTTACCGGCAGCATTACCCGGAAATGCCGATGGTGAAAATGGAAGAAGACGTATCACCATGGAAGTTGCAAACGAATTTATGGAAAATAAGATCAAAGCATCGAAGAAGATAGCCGGGGCTGTATCAGCCTGTATCCTGTCTCCGGTTGTTCTTATTTATCTTGGGGCATTGGCAGAATATAAAGAAAATGTGATTAGCGAAGGGATGGCAGGGGGTGTCGGTGTCATTGTTCTGCTTCTGATTGTAGGACTTTCTACGGTATTTTTCATATTAAACGGGATGAAGATGGAAGCATTTGAGCATCTGAATAAAGAAGTATTTCAGCTGGAATATGGAGTAGAAGCAATAGTACGCAAAAAAATGGCACAATATGAAGGGATTAACCGTCTCTATACGGTTACGGGTGTGTTTCTATGCATCATTTCCGTATGCCCGTTGCTGATTGCATCTTCTTTAGGTGCTTCTGGATATATTCAGACGATTTGTCTGTTAGTATTGTTTGTTATAGTTTCCGCAGCTGTTTTTCTGATCATAGTTGCGGGAGAGAAGAAAGCCTGTTTTCATATTCTTCTTCAGGAGGGAGATTATGCAGAAGGCAAAAAGGTGGAAAAGAAAAAAGAAGAACGTGTACCGGCTATTTACTGGTGTATTGTGACTGCAGTTTATCTGGGGATCAGTTTTTTAACTGAAGACTGGGGTAAGACCTGGATTATCTGGCCAAGTGCAGCTGTTTTGTATGGAGCTGTTTTGGGAATTGCCGGGGCATTGAAAAAAGATTGATATCATAAGGATTACTCTTAAGTCCCAATGATAATAAAATAAGTAAATCAGGCTAGCCGCAGCGCGTTCATAGGACAAAATCTGGTACATTTGCCACAGCGTATTCAGGCTTCCATATCAACGGTGGGAGCCTGAAATCCGTTTTGCTTTAAGGCTCCTACCGGACAGATACGGACAGAGGGACAGGGGGCATTATGTCTGTAACAACGTCACACGAAAAGAGAAAAATTTTCAATACCAGGAGGTGACAACATGAAGATCAAAATAATCGGTTCAGGCGGCTGCGTCAGCATACCGAGACCATTATGCCAATGCAGAATCTGCAAGGAGGCCAGGACAAAAGGAGTTCCATACGCAAGATGTGGATGCAGCCTGTATTTAGAAGATCTAAATTTATTAATTGATACACCGGAAGACATCAATGCAGCATTAAACCATGCTGATGTGAAAGCAATTGATACCATATTGTTCAGCCACGCAGACCCGGATCATACCATGGGAATCAGGGTGATTGAGCAATTAAAAATGGACTGGCTTGCCCAGTCTGTGGGGATAACCTGCAGCCAGCCTCTGATTGTAGGTGCCATGACTGAGATTATAAAGGAACTGAGGAGTCAGTGCAGTAAATATGGTTCCATGCTGGAATATTATGAAGAGATGGGACTGGCAAAAGTCAAAAATATGAACCATCTGGAACAAAACGGAATTCAGATCGAATTTGTCCCGGTTGATGAAAGTGGGATTGTAACCGTTTTTGTGATAAAGGATAAAGAGCGGAAAGTGATTTATGCGCCCTGCGATGTAAAACCATTCCCAGATCACCTGCTATTTTATAAAGCCGATGTTTTAATTATTGGCAATACCATTGTGGGAGATGAGTTAAAGGATGGGTTTGTACTTGATGAAACAAATATTCTACGGAAAGAATTATTTGTTATGGATGAGATTGTTGCATTAAAAAAGAATTATCAGATAGGAAAAGTAATCATCACCCATTTAGAAGAAGACTGGGGAAAATCCTATGACGATTACTTTAGGCTGCAAAGACAGTATGAAGGAATTGAATTTGCCTATGATGGAATGAAAATAGAATTCCCATAGGCTGAAAAGCAGGAAACTCCCACAGACTGTCTATCTCATGGACTTTGCGGCATCCTTGAAATCAGCCATCTGGGAGTTAAAGGCGTGGCATTCATTATAGCAAAGATAAAAGTAGCGGTTCATGGGCATGTCCTTTATGGGACGGGCATGGATCACTTCAGACCGGGAAGATCCCTTAACATAGCGGGTGGAGATGACTCCGATGCCAAGGTTGCGGGCAACACCGTCCAGTATGGCAGATCCGCTGTAGGATTCCCATTTAACGCTATAAGGAATATGCCGGGTCTGCATGAGGTTTTCAAAGATAGAGCGTGTTCCGCTGCCAACTTCCCGCAGTATAAATTCACAGTTGTATAAATCTTCAGCTCTGATCACATCCCTTCCGGAAAAAGGATGGTCTATGCTGTAAATCAGCTGCAGCTCGTCTTCCATAATTGGTTCTGTATGAATCTTCTCATTTAATATCACGCCTTCCACTAGTGCGATATCCAGCTCATTGTGAATCAGGCGGTGTTCCAGTATCTTTGTATTTTCTATATATACAGAGCATGAGATGTCCGGATGGCTCTTTTGCAGTCTCTGTATCATGTCACTGATCATGGTATCTCCGATGGTTAAGGTAACTCCCACCCGCAGCGGGCGGAGTACAGCAGAGTTTTTCATGGATTGATTTAATGTTTCGTAACTGTTTAATACATTTAAAGCCCTGTCCCAGAAAAGCTTCCCCATAGGTGTCAGCTCCAGCCGCTTGGGATATCGTTTAAAAAACGTGGTTTCATATTCTTTTTCCAGATCTGCAATAATCTGACTTACGGTAGGCTGGGACACATAGAGCCGTTTGGCCGCTTCACTCATTTTTAATGTTTCCGCCACTGTAATAAATGTTTTCAGTTGTTTTAACGTGGCCATTTTACCATCTCCCATCATCTGGTATAGAAAAAACCAATATCATGCTTTAGATAATACTATTTTACGGTTAAAAAAACAAGTGTTATGATAGTGACAATAACAGAAAACAGGAGTGGTAAAATTATGGAATGTACATTAAAACCAGATGAGATCAAGAGGGTGAAAGCGCTTGGCTTTTTAAATAATAAGGGAACGGATTTATTTAACGGTCGTGTAATTACTGTAAATGGTAAGATTACGGCGGATCAGATTGCTGCAATTGCGGATGCAGCAAGAAAGTATGGCAATGGAGATGTGGTATTTACAGCTCGTTTAAGCATTGAAGTCAGAGGTATTCATTTTAATGACATAGAGGAGTTTCGCAGCCATCTGGCTGAAGCTGGATTAGAGACCGGAGGAACCGGAGCATTGGTGCGTCCTGTTGTATCCTGTAAGGGAACCACCTGTCAGTATGGGCTATATGATACGTTTGCTTTGTCAGAAAAAATACATGAACGGTTTTACAAGGGCTATCATACGGTAAAGCTGCCGCATAAATTCAAGATTGCCACGGGAGGTTGTCCCAATAACTGTGTAAAGCCCAATTTAAATGATATTGGTATTGTGGGACAATTGATTCCGTGTGCGAAGAAAGATCTGTGCCGTGGATGCAGGAAGTGCCAGGTTGAGATTGCATGCCCCATGAAAGCGGCAAAACTTTCAGACGGACTGATTGGCATTGATCCGGAGAAGTGCATCAACTGCGGACGTTGTACCGGTAAATGCCCGTTTGGAGTAACTGAGAAGGGAATACCCGGATTTCGCGTTTATATCGGTGGAAGATGGGGAAAAAAGATAAATCATGGAAAAGCGCTATCAAGGATTTTTAAGAGCGAAGAGGAAGTACTGTCAGTCGTCGAAAAGACCATTCTCCTGTTCCGGGAGCAGGGGCAGGCTGGAGAGCGGTTTGCAGATTCCATTGAACGGATTGGGTTTGAGAACGTTGAATCACAGCTTCTTACCGATGATATTTTAAGCAGAAAGCAGGAAATACTGGATGCAAAGCTGCATCTGGTGGGCGGGGCAACCAGCTAAGCATCCGGTTTCCATGCATTTAGATTTGCGATTTTAACAGCTCCCGACAGTTTGTCAGAATGGGAGCTGTTTTTTCAGCCATGCACCAGCAAGTTGGAACCAGGTCTCAACTTCTGGAGATATCTGGTTTGCAGTGTTGGCTGTTACCTGATTTGCCAGAGCCAGTCCATGCTCTCCTTCCTGGAAAATATGGAGTTCGTAGGGGACATGGTGTCTGGCCATCTCAAGGGCAAATACCAGAGAATTTTCGGAGTAAACCACCCCATCCTCTGAGGTATGCCACAAAAAAGCGGGCGGAGTTTTAGAAGAGACAAAGCGGGAGGGGCTGAAGGTCTGGATCACATTCTCTGTGATCTCTTTCTCCCCGGTCAGAGCCACATTTGCCCGGCTCATAAAATCAAACATCTGTTTTTGTAACTCATCTTGTGCCACTTCGGCCGATTTCTCCTTCATCACCTGATAATCCAGCAGACCATAAGCAAGAATCATTGCGCTTGGCCGGATCTCTTCCGGGCTGGCCGCTTTGGGCGAAAGAAATTCTCCCAGTTCTTTTTCATGCCAGTGTACGCCAAGGCTGGCAGCAAGGTGAGCGCCTGCGGAAAAACCACAGATCCCAATCTTATCAGGATCGATGAGCAGACGTTCGCAATTCTGCCTTAAGTACCGGACCGTCTGAGCCAGTTCCTTTAACGCAGTGTCGGCGACGCCTATTCGGTTTTCCTCTGGATTACCAATTGTATATCTTAAGACAACCGCATGATATCCCATAGATAAAAATTTAAATGCGATCGGTTCTGCTTCCCGGTCAGAGGTGAACAGATAGCCTCCTCCAGGAGCAATTACCATTGCCGGACGTTTTTTACCAGGTAAGAGTTCTTTGGAATCCTCGATCAGGTATGTGGTAAAAAATCCGGCAGTTTCATTAAATTTGTGGGTTTGAATAATCAAGATGACAGCTCCTCTCATTAAAAATATTGTTGTTACCATTGTATCAGATTCCGTTGATAATCACCAGTTTTATGGTCAGAGACACTGAATTATCACAAATCTTTCACAGAATGTAAATAATTATTTAAGCTGTGTTTCAGGTTTGTAATATACAATATTTTCATAATTAAAAGTCAAAAGGTTAGAGGAGGCAGGAAATATGCATTTTAACAGATTTAATAAAACAATGGCTGGAATATTGGTCATGACAATGGTGGTTTCAATGACGTCACAGACAGTAACGATTCATGCTGCAAATACAATACAGGAAACAACTCAGTCATCAGAACCGCCAGCAGGAGGCCCCGGAGGTCAACAGCCGCCGGAAGGAGCTCCAACGGGTCAACCCCCTGAGAATGGTCAGCAGCCGCCGGAAGGGGCTCCTGCCGGTCAGCCACCACAGGGAGAAGAAAAATCAGAGGGCCAGCAGCCCGCTGACATGAATCAGGCCCCTCCTGGAGGAATGGGAGGTGCAGATACGATGACATTTGACTATAAGGGCAGTTATACGGCAGCACTGGTTGCTGACGGGGAAGCGGTTTCCTCAGAGAAAGAAGCCATCACTGCTTCGGATGCAGACCAGAACGCTGCGCTGGTTCAGAACGGAGGAACTTTAACCATTACAAAGGGTACACTACAAAAATCCGGTGATGACACCAATGGAGACAATTGTAATTTTTACGGTTTGAATTCCATTCTACTCGGGGTAAACAGTGATTCGAAGGCATATATATCTGAAAGTTCCTTAAACGCTGACAGTGAAGGCAGCAACGGTATCTTTTCTACCGATCATGCTGTGATCTATGCCAATGACAATCAGATTTCTACTTCTGCCGGCAATTCCAGAGGTCTGGACGCTACCTATGGAGGTACGATTATAGCAAATTTAATGGATATTTCCACCAAGGGAGATCATAGTGCAGCAATCGCTACAGACCGGGGAGGCGGAACCATATCCGTTACCAACAGTACATTATCTACGGAAGGATCCGGTTCTCCTCTTCTTTATTCCACAGGTAATATTGAGGTTGATAACGTTACCGGTTCGTCGGCCTCCAGTCAGATTGCAGGGATGGAAGGGCTTAATACAATCAGGATCTACCATTCCGCTCTTACCAGTACCAATACAGGTAAAACAGCCAGTGATCCGGTTGCAAACGGAATCATTATCTATCAGTCAACATCAGGAGATGCGGAAGCCTCTACTGGTGAAGCGGCAACCTTTGAAGCAGCAGATTCCACATTAAAAAGTGCAGTAAAAAGTGGTTCCATGTTTTATAGTACCAATACAGAAGCCAATATTGTGCTGAGTAATACACAACTGGACTTTGACAGCGATAATGCAGGTCTGCTCACTGTGGAAGGCAATGATTCCAATAACTGGGGAACTGCCGGAAGCAATGGATCAAAAGTGAAATTTACCGGATTAAACCAGACTCTAAACGGAACAATTTCAGTTGATACCATCAGCAGCCTGGAACTATATCTTCTGAAAAATACAACCTACACCGGTTCAACCGTAATTCAGACCAATTCGGTCAATACAAAGGCAACAGAGGCACCTGTCACCGTCAATCTGGACAGTACCTCCAAGTGGGTAGTTATAAAAGACTGTGAAATAAGTAATTTAAACGCCGAAAAAGGCGCTTCAATTATAGATGAAGATGGAAAGACAGTAACCATTGTTGCAAATGGAAAGACGGTGGTAACCGGTACTGGTTCCCGGACTCTGACTGTAACAGGAACTTATACAGAGACAATAACAACAGACACCTGCAATGCTTTAAGTACTTCCTATACAGACAGATCTGAATTTGACAAGTATTATGGAATCTCCACTACATTTGGGGAGAATGGCATTTCAAAGGATAGCAAAGTTGAGACATCAGCGGAAAGCCAGTCTGAAACGCAAAGCGAGGCAGGAAACCAGGAAGAAACGTCTCAAAATAGTCCGGCTGGTATTCTGGCAGTACTCGCATCGGTTTGTGCCATTATTGGCTTCGGTGGCGTTTTTGCTTACAGAAAGAAAAGAAAGTGAAGTATATAGAGGATAGAATGTTAAGCATAGACTTGACATTCTTAAGAGCCTATGTTAATGTGATAAAGTGAAAAAGTAAAAAACCAACAAGCGAAGTTCGTAGGAAAATGACGATTTGTCTGCCGAAGGAGTAACACTCTCAGGCATCCGGAGTACCGGATAAGGACTATGAATGGATGTGGCTCTGGAGAATCTCATGAATGAGTGCCGAAGGTGCAAGGCGCGGGAAACCGCGTTAATCTCTCAGGCAAAAGGACAGAGTTTAAGTTCAAACGTTTAGCGGCAGTGATGCCCTTATTTGTTTGCTTTCAGAGCCAAATCATCCCGTATGGTCTGGCTTTTTTTAGTAAACAAAAAGAGAGGGTCTATCACATGGAACAATTTACACAGCTGGTTGATAAAGTCAGCAGCATTGTCTGGAACAGTATTTTACTGTATCTGCTGGTTGGAACAGGAATTTTATTTACTGTCCGCACCCGGTTTGTACAGGTCAGAAAATTTGGAGAAGGATTTAAGCGGATGTTCGGCAGTTTTAAGCTGAATGGCGAAAATGCCGGCAAAGACGGAATGTCCTCCTTTCAGGCATTAACTACGGCAATTGCAGCCCAGGTGGGTACGGGTAATATTGCAGGCTGTGCGACAGCACTTTATTCCGGAGGACCTGGAGCAATATTCTGGATGTGGCTCAGTGCCTTTTTTGGAATGGCGACCAACTATGGAGAAGCTGTTCTGGCTCAAAAATATAAAACTGTCAATTCCCACGGTGAAGTGACAGGGGGTCCGATTTATTATATCAGAGCCCGTTTTAAAGGAACTGCCGGTAAGGTAATGGCTGTATTTTTCTCTCTGGCAATCATTTTTGCACTGGGGTTTACCGGTAATATGGTTCAGGCTAATTCCATCGGTCTGGCGTTTCACACCGCATTTGGTCTGGATCCCCTGATTGTTGGTATCGTTATTGCTGCAGTTGCGGCATTTACCTTTATGGGAGGAGTAAAACGAATTGCTTCTCTGACTGAAAAACTGGTTCCGGTCATGGCTGCCTTTTATATCATCGGCTGTCTGATTGTACTGGTAATAAATCGCAGTGCACTCCTGCCTGCCTTGGAATCCATTCTGATCGGAGCATTCCGCCCCCAGGCACTTCTTGGCGGTGCAGCCGGAATCGGAGTTCAGAAAGCGATGCGTTATGGTGTTGCCAGAGGGCTTTTTTCCAATGAGGCAGGTATGGGTTCAACGCCTCATGCCCATGCAATGGCAAAGGTAGAGAAACCTCAGGATCAGGGCGTCATGGCGATCATGGCTGTATTTATTGATACCTTTGTAGTTCTTAATCTCACTGCTCTTGTAATCCTCACGTCCGGCAAACTGGCACCGGGGGTAGAGGGAGCGCCTCAGGGAACAGCCCTCGCCCAGGCAGCCTTCAGTCAGGCGTTTGGTTCCTTTGGCAATGCGTTTGTTGCAATCTGTCTCCTGTTTTTCGCATTTTCAACAATCATTGGCTGGTACTTTTTTGGTGAGGTAAATGTGAAAGCACTTTTTGGACCGAAAGCAACCAGGGTATATGCGTTGATCGTTGTACTGTTCCTGGTGCTTGGATCATTTTTAAAGGTTCAGCTTGTCTGGAATTTATCTGACCTTTTTAACGCACTCATGGTATTTCCAAACCTGATCGCACTGTTAGCCTCCTCTGGTATCGTAGCCAGAGCTGCCAGGGGAGAAGATATCATGAAATAATCTACTCTTTGAACCCGGTTAAAAATCCACTGAATTCATGGAAAAGAGATTCTTCTATCTTTTTCATCCATACGGTGATCCCGTCTTCCGACAGAGTTAAAAGGATATGGATGGAACCCACGTATTCTCCCACAACGGAAACAGGGAGGTAAAGAGTTCTGGAATCTGCCCATATAGCTTTCACTGCAATTCTCTGTTTGTAGCCATTTAAGATACTGACAGCAGGTTCTGTAAAAGAAAAAGAGAATGTGTATGTCTTATCCGGTCCGGACAGGGTAAGACTGCCTTCTTTGGAGTCAAGGGAAAGAGCGAGCCTTGTGAATCTCTGTCGGCCGGGCAGAAGACGGTAAACGGCGTTTAAATGAGAGGGGCCGGAAAAGACGGGAAGACAGGGAACCGGGCTTAAAAACTCCTTTAATCCATCCCGAACCAGATCCAGTATTTTCTGTTGTCCTCCTCTGATGTTCTGGGTATCTGCCGTAATGACTAAAACCAGATCCAGTTCCGGATAAAAAAGCACATACTGACTCCCCATACCATACATGGCAAAGCCATTTCGAATCTGCCAGATCTGATAGCCGTATCCCTGTTTTTCATCTATTGTCTGTCCAAAATGAATGGTGGGAACCTGAAAGGAAACGGCATCTCTTAAATAATCTGCAAAAACCCCTGTCCCATGTTTCACTGTATTCATACAAAATCTGCCAATCTTTAATAAATCAAGGGAATAGGCCATCAGGCCGGAGCCTCCCATTTCACTTCCAAAGGGATCTTTTATGATATAAGCATCTTCGGAAAAATCCAGTTCATTCAGACATTTCTCTCTTAAATAATCAAGAACTCCTTTTCCTGTCAGCTTTTTTACAAGTGCTGCCAGCGTATGGGCGGCAGAAGTATCATAGAGAAAGACTTCCCCGCTCTTATGTGAGGGGGGTACCAAAAAGAAGCTTTCCACCCAGTTTTTCTGTCTGTCTATCTTATAGGTGGTTGAAGAGTGGCAGGTCTGCATCATCAGCATTTGCTGTATGGTCATATTCATGAGCCATGGACTTTTCACTTCTGTATCTGAGTATTCCGGAAAATAGCCGGTTATGGGATCTGAAAGAGAAACCAGACCGTCCTCAAGAAGATATCCCACCGCCAGGGCACAGAAGCTTTTGGTTATGGAGAACATGCGGTGAAGATCCTGTTTGGCATAGGGAGCCTGATAGTTTTCCGTAAGAAGATTTCCGCCCTGGTCAGCCAGAAAACTGTGAATGGGAAGACCGCTTTGTTTCATTCGGAACCACAGCTTTTCCACTGCCGCCTTGCTTGATTGTATCTGAT
The DNA here is from genome assembly GCF_031982545.1 of Lacrimispora sp. Classification (GTDB taxonomy): domain Bacteria; phylum Bacillota; class Clostridia; order Lachnospirales; family Lachnospiraceae; genus Lacrimispora. Next base: position 305,526 of record NZ_DALYXB010000002.1, on the reverse strand, counting down.
TATTTTGCATTTGTTTTATCTCTCATTTCCTTCGGTGATACACCAAAATTCTTTTTAAATGCCCTCCTGAAAGAGGCGGCATTGTTATAACCAAGATATTCATATAGCGTGGAAAGACTGGTATCAGTTGTTGATATGATCTCCTTTGCTTTTGCCATTCTAAGCCGTTCTAAGTAAGTGGAAAAATTCTCGGATACCTCTCTTTTAAAGAGATAGCTGAAATAATTTTCCGAAATACCAAATATATCCGATATTTTTGTCAGGCATAAATCTGGATCATGGTAATTGTTGACGATATAATCCTGTATTTTAATAATCAGCTCGTTGCTTTCTGTTTCTGTTCCGCAGACATCACAAAGCTCTAATGCAATGGTTTTTAAGCTGTCAATACTGATTTCTCCTTCAAACTGTTTATCAATCATATCAAGCAGTTTCAGCCTGTCTTCTAAAAGACCTTCTTCTGTAATGCTATGTCTCTTTTTAAACACAGTGGAACGAATATCCGATAAAAGCCATTTTTGCTGGGTAAAGGAAAGGCTGCGTCTTGATGTATTCTCATCCCGTATCAGCTTAAAAAGCTCCTTTACCTGTTCTTTGTTACCGGTGGAAATAAAACCGCTCAGCTGAATGGACAGACTTTCCGGATAATAATAAACATCATTGGATTTTATAAAATCATAGCGGCTTAAAATATATTTTTCCGTAGTTGTGACGGATTTGGCTTCCTTTGCCTGCTGATAGGATTTCCAGGTATAGGAAATCAGCCCGTTACGTGATCCCAGCCCGCCGCGGATCCAGATTCCATATTTTTGCAGAAGTTCATTATGCATAGAAATAAAGGTATTTCTGCTCTGTTCTAAAACCTGTTCAAAATGTAAAGATTCACCAGACGCAATCAATATGGCAAAAGCCCGGTCTGAAGGCTTGTAAATGTATCCGGTATCCGGATAATACCGGCGGAGGGCTTCTCTCACCAGCATATCATAATTTTCAAAGCATAATTCCAGATCCTTGGTGCAGATATCAGATTCCTCAGAGGGAGAGACTTCCGTATATAAAACGTGGAATTTGGTGTCAGGGCGTTCCAGACCAAGTTCATCTATGATATACTGCATCTCTACGTTATTGGTGATGCTGCCTTCCATGATTCGTCGCATATAGGACTCAGCCACAACCGGTTTTTGCTTTTCCACAAGGAGGTTTAAGGAGCTTGCCAGTGATTCCTTTATGTTTAGTTCATTGGACAGCCTTAAAATCTTTTGATTTCCAAAGGATGAAAAGATTACTGCCAGGATTCCGCCAAGAATTATGGCTGCCAGAGTTACGGTTGTAAAAAAACGCTGATAGGGGGTAATGGAGTAGTAAGCTTCTTCCTCCGGCTGTATCAGGTAGTAATTCCAGTTACTATAGGAAGAAGATACCGTAGTGATCAGCATCTCCTCCCTGTTACTGCCTTGGGTAAAATGTGCGATATTATGCTCAAAGTCCATATTTTTTAAGGTATCGTATTCGATGACAGGACCGCCTCCAGAGAGAAGAAACGTCTGATTGCCATTTTTATCGTATGCAACCAGATATCCGTTATGATAAAAATTAATATTTGAAAAAAACTTCATAATTTTTTCGTGTTCAAACTGGTAGCAGATCACGGAACTGCTGTGATTGGCCACCTGAGAGGCAGATGTCAGAGGATATAGGTACAAAAAGTTTTTTGACGAGGTACCAAGCTGTTCAAAAGGAATGAATTTGTTCCAGTAAGAAGGATCTACCAGTATTTTTGATAACTGGGCAGGATCGATTGGATACTTTGTATTATTCCAGATGAAGAAATCGAAATCCGAAAAAAGAATGGGAGAGATGGCGTAGCTGGATTTCTCTATATAAATGAAGGAGTTGTTAATTGGCAGCAGAAATTCTACCGGTGTAATGGATTTAAGACTTTGCTGGGTCTTATAACCAAGATAATAAAACGAAGAATCCCCCCTGTTTACTTTGTTGATCAGGTTATTAAACAGGCTGTTGGTGGTAATCTGCTTCACGGCGGCATTGGTAAGCTCCATTGTATTATCAAGCTGTGTAACAGAGGCAGACAGACTGAGACGGTTCTGCTGATAAATACCGTTCTTTACCTGACTGTAGGAAAGAGAGTAAAGTATTACACCGATCAGCAGAATGATTGCCAGGATCAGCGTATAGGACAGCATCAGCTGATTTTTATAGGATATATTTTTATTGTGTTTTAATGTAAGTTTGCGATTTTTCATATGCACCGTTCCTTTTTTCATATGAAAATTATAGTATGAAACGGTACTAAAATCAATCAGATCCCCTCTTTATATGAAGATCTGTACATAGAACGTAAAATATGTACTCAAAACCAATTCCTGTCACTTCTTATATAACTATGTCGTAAGGGGGAAGGGCTGATACGGATGATATAAAATATGCATAATAAATGACTGGGAAAACAGACTGTTTAGCTAAAAATGAACAACGATAGTAAATAATGCGCGTTGATATTGTGTGTATGAGATGCTATGATGGCAATGCAAAAAGGTGCGCACCACCGATAACAAAAACAATTATATTGGGAGGTTCTAAATGAGAGTTAAAAAAATGCTTGCAGCTGGTATGGCTGTTACCATGGCTGCTTCAGTGGCTTTAAGCGGATGTTCCTCTTCTGCCAAATCTGGGGCAGATGTAACGAATGCCGGCGCGAATACGGAGAGCAGCTCTTCAACAGGAGAGAGTAAAGCGGAGAATGAAATTAAAAAACCGGAGAAGATTACCATTATGGTAAATGCAACGGTTATGACAAAACAAAATAACAGAGATGCATTTGAAAAAAAATGGGAAGAACTGACCGGAATTGATTTAGAAATTATACAGCCGGATCATGACGCTTACTTTGATGTTCTGGGTCAGACGTTTGCTTCAGGTCCAGAGAACTGGCCGGATGCGATTATCCTTGCAGGCAGCTTCTATACCGGATATGCGGAGGAAGGTGCACTCTGGGATATGACACAGGCATGGGAGAATTCAGAGCTTAAGTCATCCGGACGTTTTACAGGGGATGATGTTGTAGACAATATGAAGATTGACGGTAAGCTTTACGGATTCCCGGTTACCAGAGGAAACGGCTGTGTTACATATGTAAAGAAGAAATGGCTGGATAACTGCGGACTGACTGCACCTACAACTTATGATGAATATTTAAACATGCTGAAGGCATTTACAGAGGGTGATCCGGACGGCAACGGAGTAAATGGAGATACCTATGGTTTATCAGCTGCCGGATTCATCGGAACAGAAGAGCCATGGACCAATTATCTGCCAGAATTTTATCAGGACGCATATCCTTCCTTTGCCAAGGGGGAAGACGGTGTCTGGTATGATGGATTTACCAAGGATAACTTTAAGGAAGCGCTGCAGCGTATGAGAGATGCTTATGCAGCAGGCTATATTGATAAAGAAACCTTAACAAATGGAACAAAAGACTGCCGTAATAAGTTTTACGAGGATAAATTCGGCGTATTTACTTACTGGGCAGGCACCTGGGCAAGCAACTTAAAGAACAACCTGGAATCAAACGGTCATGACAGTGAACTCATTCCATTAAAACCGATTAAAGAGGTTGGTACTTATGTGGAAAGAACGGCTCCCGTCTGGGCAATTACTTCTTCCTGTGAAAATCCGGAAGGCGTATTTAAATACCTGATCGAATCCATGTTAGATGGCGGTGAGATGGAAATGCTCTGGACCTACGGAGTGGAGGATGTTCACTGGTCAAAGAAAGCGGAAACAGTTCTTGACAAAGCCTATAATGAGGGTGAATTCCATTTAAAAGAGAGTCTTGAAAATCCCGGAACACAGTACACAAAACAGCATCTTGATCCAATGCTTGCCATCGCAACCTGGGAAGGGGATCCTGGAAAGGCTGCAGTAAAAGATGAGGCAAAAAATGCCCAGACTGTATTTAATGAAAACTGCCGTCAGGCAACCATCACTCCTTCTACCGAAGAAATGGCTACCTACAACGGAGATTTAATGACACTGAAGAAATCCATTATTGCAGATGTTGTCGTACAGGGTACTTCCATAGACGAAGCATTCAAGCGTTTCGAAAGCGATGGCGGTGTAAAATGGTCACAGACAATCGTGGATTCACTTAACAAGAAAGAATCTGCAAAATAGAATTAGAAAGGTTTCCTATGAATAAAAAGATGAAAGGGCCTGCAGCGTATGCTGCAGGCGAAAATAAACGGCCGTTGCTTGTTTCACTCCGATATTACAGGGGATTTTATGTGATGTTTCTTCCTGTTCTGATTTTTGCACTGGTGTTTCATTATCTTCCCATGCTGGGCATCAGATATGCCTTTTATTCCTATAAAGGAATTAAAGAACCCGTATTTATCGGTCTGGCACATTTTGAAAAGATGATGAATATGCCGGGCTTCTGGAGTGCATTTGGGAATACCATTGTTTTAAGTATTGTGAAGCTTCTGCTGAATACCATTATGGCCGTTGTGCTTTCTCTTATGCTCAATGAGCTTCGGTCTGCGACCTTTAAAAAGATCACACAGACGATTGTGTATCTGCCGCATTTCATGTCATGGGTAGTTACTGCATCCGTTTTTTCCCTGATTCTGTCTCCTACCGGGGCCGGTCTTCTAAATGCCGTACTGATCAGGCTTGGAATTCTGAATGAGGGAATCTATTATCTTGGAAGTCAGAACTGGTGGCGGCCGATGTATTATGTGATTAACGTCTGGAAGGATACAGGCTGGGGAACGATTATCTTCATGGCTACACTTTCCGGAATTAATCCGGAGCTTTATGAGGCAGCTTCCATGGATGGAGCAGGACGGTTAAACCGGCTTCGTTACATAACCATGCCGGCACTTAACAATACCATTATTACAGTCCTGATTTTAAATCTTGCCAAGGTAATGAATCTGTTTGAATCTGTATTCGTTATGCAAAATGATGCGGTTCGCCAGCAGGCAGATGTACTTCAGACTTATATTTACACACAGACATTTAATTCCGGCGCTCTGCCTGATTACGGCTATACAACAGCGGTAGGTCTGATTTCCTCGCTGGTGGGCTGTTTCCTTGTGCTTATCTGCAACAAGACCAGCTATAAAGTTCGTGGAAGAGGAATTGTGTAGGGAGGAGAAAACATGAAAAAGAAAGCAACCGCATTTGACTATATGCTGGTGATCATATTTGTACTTATAAGTCTTATCATGATTATCCCGATCTACAAGGTTCTCATTGATTCCTTTGATTTAAAGACGGCTTATGGTATGAAACTGTTTCCGGAAAAATTTGGTTTTGCAGGTTATGTCTCTGTATTTACCAATCCGACTTTATATAAGCCGTTTCTGGTTTCCATATTTACAACCATAGTGGGGACGATTACCGGACTGACTGTGGCAACACTGGGCGCTTATGTACTGATTCAGTGGAAGATGCCGGGAAGAACGCTGTTTGCGAATATTATGCTGTTTACCATGATTTTTAACGGAGGCATGATTCCCACCTATCTGGTAATGAAATCATTTCATCTGACTAATACCCTATTTGTGGTAATTCTTCTTCCGGCTATCAATGTTTATAATATGGTACTTATGAGAAATTTCTTTGAGGGTATTCCGGCCAGCTTATTTGAATCAGCAGAAATTGACGGCTGCCCTCCCATGGGAATATTTATAAAAATTGTCCTTCCATTATCAAAAGCTGCACTGACTGCAATTGGTCTGATGTACGCCGTATCTTACTGGAACGATTATACCAATTATAAACTTTATATCACAAATGATAATTTATATAATTTCCAAATGAAGTTAAGATCTGTTATAATGGGAAGTGATTTGCCCCAGGCAATCGGCGGTGCAACTGAAAACACAGTAAAGAACGCAGCTGTTATTGTGGCAATCCTCCCCTTCATGATCATATATCCATTCTGCCAGAAGTATTTTATTCAGGGTGTTAATATTGGTGCCGTAAAGGAGTAACGATCAGGCAGAAAGAGGGGCAGAATTTCTGCTCCTTTTTTTCAAATGAACTATATTATGGGAGGCAATTACGATGTCAATGTATCAGAATCCGGTTTTGTATGCCGATTATTCAGATCCCGATGTAATTCGGGTGGGAGAAGATTATTATATGGTAGCTTCTTCTTTTACATATCTTCCAGGTGTACCGATTCTCCATTCCAGAGATCTGGTTCACTGGGAAATCATCAATCACTGTGTGGATTCACTGCCCTTTGAAAAATATGATCTGCCGTCTCACGGCTCAGGAACCTGGGCGCCCTCCATTCGTTTTCATAAGGGTACCTTTTACGTATTCATACCGCTTCCTGATGAAGGGATTTTTGTAGCCACATCAAAGGATCCATATGGAACATTTAAACTTCACTGCCTTCATGAGGCGAAAGGCTGGATTGATCCCTGTCCTTTCTGGGATATAGATGGAAAGGCGTACATGGTATTTGCCTATGCCAACAGCCGATGCGGGATCAAGCACAGGCTGGATCTGGTGGAAATCGACCCTCAATGCAGAAACATTATTGGAGAGCCGGTTACCATATTTGACGGGGAACAGATTGCTCCCACAACAGAAGGTCCCAAGATGTATTATGACCAGGGATATTATTATATTCTCATGCCATCAGGAGGCGTTTCAACTGGCTGGCAGTCTGTATTGAGAGCGAGATCTGTAAAGGGCCCGTATGAATATAAGATTGTGATGCATCAGGGAAACACCTCCATAAACGGGCCTCATCAGGGCGGCTGGGTCATAGCACCTGACGGCAGGCACTGGTTTATTCATTTCCAGGATGTCAATGAGCTTGGAAGAATTGTCCATCTGCAGCCTATGTGTTTTCATAATGGCTGGCCTTTTATCGGAACGGATCAAAATGGAGACGGAATCGGAGAACCGGTTAAGGAGTGGAAGGTTCCCACTGAAGGGCAGCCAGAATACAGGATTGCCCAGTCGGATGAGTTTAAAGGGGAAAGCATTGGCCTTCAGTGGCAGTGGCAGGCAAACCCAAAAGAGTCCTACTATTCTCTGGCAGGGCATAATGGTATCCGTCTGTTTTGTATGAAAAACAATACCAGAGAAAATTTACTATGGTATGCACCCAATGCCATGACACAGATCCCCCAGCAAGGGATATTCACCGCTGTCACAAAGGTACGCCTGAACTGGGAAGAGGAGGGGGATATGGCATCAATAGGAATGATTGGACATTCCTATGCCTATCTGGCTCTGGAGCGGTCCATTGATGGCAACAGCCTTAGGCTGTACAAAGGAACAGTAACAAAAAAGGAACTGCTTGGAGAAGCCCGGGAAATCCTTGAAACTTCCTGTCCTTATGAGAATGATATGGTGTATCTGCGTCTGGAGTTACTTGCTGATAAAACATACCGTTTTTCCTGGTCACCGGATGGAGCCAGCTACACCTGTATCGGCGATCCACAGCCCCTATGCCGGGCGACCTGGACAGGTGCGAAGCTTTGTCTGTGGAGTGCCAACAAAAACAACGTAAGATCAGAAGGGTATGGGGAATATGAATTTATACACATCAAAGACGGAAGCGGCAGCGAAGAGGGCTTTTGAAGCAGCAGAGCGGGGAGAGTATGAGACGGTTGTCCACCTGATTGATCACAGTTTCAATACAGAGGACTGTGATGAGAATGGGAACAGCCTTCTCCACTATGCAGTGAGAGGGAAAAACCAAAAACTGGTGGAGTATCTGGCAGAGCGCTGCAACATGGATCCCACATGGGCAAATCAGTCCATGTGTACGCCTTATGATCTGGCGGCAGGGTCGCCCATGGAAGAGTATTTTAAAAGGATATGCGGTTTTTCCTTAGAGGAATCTTACCGCAATCCTGTTTTAAGGGGAATGCACCCGGATCCCAGTGTTGTACGTGTGGGAGAAGATTATTATATGGTACATTCCAGTTTTCTGTTTTTTCCATGTATTCCCATCTCTCATTCCAGGGATTTGATTCACTGGAAAACAATTGGTTATGCGGTTACAGATGAAATATGGGCAAAAGAATATCTGGGAAATCTGGAAGGAGGAAGGGGATTCTGGGCACCTGATATCAGCTTTTTCAATGGAAGATTTTATATCTGCGCAACTCTGCGTAATAATGATGATGCGCCTTATATTCAGACACAGATGATCACCAGTTCCATTCATCCCGAAGGTCCTTATGAGACTCCGTTCATTCATAATCTCTTAGGGATTGATCCCTCCCTTTTTACTGATGAGGATGGAAAAAGGTATATGCTGATTAACCGGGGAGCAAGAATGGTGGAGATTTCCCAGGATGGAAAACAACTGTTATCCCAACCGGAACTGATCTGGTATGGGCATACCGGCCATGCTCCAGAGGGACCTCATCTGATAAAGAAGGATGGGTATTATTATTGTTTTCTGGCAGAAGGCGGAACTGGAAAAGGACATATGATTACCGTTGCAAGATCCAGACGATTATACGGGCCCTATGAAAACTGTCCTTACAATCCAATCATGCATCAGTGGGATGAAATGGGAGCCATTCAGTGCTGTGGCCATGGAAAGCCGGTTGAGACACCAGACGGCAGATGGTTTATGGTATATTTATCTTCCCGTTTCATCAATGGGACATGGGGAATGCTGGGCAGAGAAACCTGCCTTGATGAAATTACCTGGACAGCTGATGGGTGGCCTGTGGTAAATAAAAGAAAAGGTCCTTCTTATATGGAACGGGTTCCGTTTCCCAAGACGTACGAAAAGCCTGAGGCTGTCAATAGGAAAGAGGTCTGGTTATCCCCAAGAACAAGAGACAGGGAACGTGTCTGGACTGGGGAAGATGGAACGCTGTGGATCAGAGGAGACGGATTTGATTTATGCAGCAGAAAATGCAATAGCCTGCTTCTTAAATTTCAGCCGGATTTTAGCTTCGCAGCAGAGTTCGAGATGTGGATACCTGAGGAAGAGCGGGTGGAATTCAACTCTGATGCAGGTGTGATCTTGTACTATGATGAAAACACCTACATAAAATTTGGTGTAACAAAGAATCAGATATTTGTAACGGAATATGTAGATAACGCCTATGTAAGAACAGAGAAGAACGATTTTACTTTTGAAGGGCGTGTTTTATTCCGCGTTGAGACAGATGGTCTTAACAGAACGTTTCTATTAAATAATAAAATCCTGTGGCGGTGGACTGATGTGACTTCTATCTGTTCGGAAGGTCTGACAAAAGGAAAACGTTTTACAGGAGCAGCTTATGGAGTGTACGTAAATGGCAGAAATCTTTTATGCTGGAGACAGCACAGTGAAATTTAATAAAGCTTCCACATATCCCCAGACCGGGATATCCCAGGCAATGCTTCTTTATCTGGCAGATGGTGTGGAGATGAAAAGCAATGCTCAAAATGGGAGAAGTACAAAATCATTTCTGGATGAAGGCCGCCTGGCTCTGATGGAAAAAGAAATGAAAGAGGGAGACTTTCTCTTTATACAGTTTGGTCACAACGATGAAAAGGATGATCCGGCCCGCCACACTGATCCGGAGACCACATTTAAAGAGAATCTGATGAAGTTTATTCAGGCGGCCAGAGAAAATGGAGCTTATCCAGTGCTTATTACCCCCATCGCCAGAAGGCTTTTTAATGACCAGGGTAAATTTCTTCCCGGAAGCCACGGAGCCTATCCGGAGGCGGTTAAGCAGACCGGAAAAGAAGCCTGCGTTCCGGTTATTGACTTAACCTCTATAACAGAGGCTTATCTGGAAGCAGTAGGAGATTTAGCCTCTAAAGCGTATTTCATGTGGCCTGGGGATAATACTCATTTAAAACCAGAGGGGGCTGTCATCATGGCAGGGTTTCTTTCCGAAGAATTGAGAAAGCTTGGGGCACCTTATGCAGATCTGTTAGACAGCAAAAACGTGGTAATAGAGAATCAGGGCCTTGATGTTTCCTAGGGGGAAGACGATGGATCAATATGCGAAAATGGAACACCGGTTTATTGACTGCTATAGGAAGTACAGGAATCATTCGGTTATGGTGCTGCTTGGATTTTATAAAGGGCAGTACCATAAGTTTCTTCTGTCCACTTTCTTTTTTGTAATTAAACATTCGCCCAGTCTCTTTGCTGCGCTTCTGACTGCCAATGTAATCAACGGAGCCATAGCAGGAGGAGAAGAGGGAAAGCGTCAGATCATCTTAAATGTTGCAGTCTGGATTGGACTTTTAGCAGTGCATCTTCCAGCAAACTGGCTTCACAACAAGTACAAAAATCAGGTAATACGAAAAACTGAGGCCGGTTTAAGAGGTGCTCTGGTCCGGAAACTTCAGGAATTGTCCATTCCATATCATACGCAGATACAGTCAGGCAGGCTTCAGTCCAAGATCATACGTGATGTGGAGGCAGTGGAGACATTATCCTCCCAGCTGTTTGTGAATCTGATGAATATCATGATGAATCTTGTGATCACGCTGGGGATCACAGCTGTGAAAAACAGATCCGTGCTCCTGTTCTTTCTTCTGGTGGCTCCCGTGACTGCCGTGACAGTAGTTGCATTTCGCAAACGGATTCACAGCGAGAACCGGGCATTTCGGCGTGAGATGGAAGAAACCAGCGCACGTGTCATGGAGATGGTGGAGCTGGTTCCTGTTACAAGAGCCCATGCCCTTGAAAAACAAGAGGTGGATAAGATCAAAGAACAGCTGGAAGAAACGGCAGACAAAGGATACCGGCTGGATATGGTGCAGGCACATTTTGGGGCTGTGAGCTGGTGTGTATTTCAGGTATTTCAGGCACTGTGTCTGGGGTTCTCCGGATATATGGCTTGGAAAGGCTCCATAAAGATCGGCGATGTAACCTTTTATCAGGCAAGCTTTACCACGGTAGTCAACCAGTTTACCGGGCTGATTAATCTGCTTCCCATACTGACCAAGGGACTGGAATCCGTTTCTTCCATTGGCGAGGTATTAATTTCCGATGATGTGGAGCATAATGAGGGAAAGAGGGAACTAAACCAGTTAAAGGGCAGATTTACCTTTCAGAATGTTGCATTTTCCTATAATGACTCCAATGAACCGGTTTTGTCGGGAATTGATTTGGAGGTGAAGGAAGGGGAGACCATCGCTTTGGTGGGAGAGTCCGGTTCGGGAAAGACCACCATACTAAATTTGTTAATTGGTTTTATAACACCAGGCGGCGGCAGGCTTTTCATTGACGGAACGGATATCAGTGAAATTAATTTAAGAAGCTACCGGAGATTTATTTCAGTGGTACCACAGACCCCTATTCTCTTTACAGGTACGGTAAGGGAAAATATAACTTATGGTCTTACCAATGTATCTGACGAAGATGTGAATCATGCAGTGGAAGCTGCAAATCTAAAATCGGTGATTGCAAAGCTTCCCAATGGTCTTAATACCATGATTGGAGAACATGGTGCCAATTTAAGCGGAGGTCAGAGACAGAGAATTTCCATAGCCAGGGCGATTATCAGAGATCCCCGGGTAATTATACTGGATGAAGCAACCTCGGCTCTTGATACCATATCAGAAAAGGAGATTCAGGATGCCCTCAATGAGCTGATTAAAGGAAGAACGACATTTATTGTTGCACACAGGCTTTCCACAGTAAGAGGAGCAGACCGGATCGTGGTTTTAGACCAGGGGAAAATAAGGGAAGAAGGAAGCTATCAGACGTTAATGGAGTTAAAAGGGGAATTCTATGAAATGGAGCGTCTTCAGATGGCATTGCAATGAAAAAACGGTTTACATCTGAATGGATCCGGTGTATAATCAAATCTTACATACGTAGTAATTTATCTGTATACAGGGAGGGTATAAAGTGTCCCTGTTCCTTTCATATTATAAATATTACAAGCGTAAGAATAAGGAGAATTATGCGCCGCAATCATCTATTTAAGAATAAAAGCTTACCTGATATTTCATTTCAGATTCCCAGATTGCTGATATTGGGATTATTTTTTGGATTTTTATTATCATCACTGCTGGTAAGGTTATATCACCTGCAGATTATGGAGGGGGCTGCCAGCCAGGAGGAATTTATCACCTCCATTATGAAAACCCAGAGGCTTCCTGGGAACAGAGGGAACATCTATGACAGGAACGGAACGCTTTTGGCATCAAACCGTCTTTCCTATAACATCACTCTGGAAGATTCCGGAAATTATAAGAATCAGAAGGAAAAACAGAAAACATTAAACGGAATCGCCTATCAGCTGATCGGTCTTGTGGGGGATGAAGATAAGTTAAATGTCAGTCTCCCCATTATGGTAAATGAAGAAGGAAATTATCAATATTCGGTGGATGGCTGGAAGCTGAGCCGCTTTAAGGCTGACTTTTATGGTAAGAGCCAGGTTACGGATCTGACGGAAGAGCAGTCACAAAAGACGGCCGATGAACTGATGCAGGATCTTTGCGGAAAGAAGAAGTTTATGATTGATTCTTCCTATCCGGAAGAGGAGCAGAAATTGTACAGGCTTCCTGCGTCCTTAACGCCCAAAGAGATCTTACAAATCGCCAACATTCGTTATGGTCTGTCCTTAAATTCATACCGGAAATACCTGCCGTATCTGGTTGCCTCCGATGTATCTGACAAAGCCATGGTGGGTGTAATGGAACAAAAGCACGATCTTCAGGGAGCTGATGTGGAAAACAGCAGCATCCGGGTGTACTATGGCGGAGAAAGTATGTCCTCTATTTTAGGATATACAGGTGGCATATCAGCCGATGAGCTGGCTGCCGTTGGAGATAATAACGGTATTTATTCCAATCAGTCTGTGATTGGTAAAAGCGGAATTGAAAAATCCATGGAAGAATGGCTGAGAGGACAGGATGGAACTCAGGAATTTTATACCGACGTGGTGGGAAATCCAAAGACAGAACCAGTGGTTACCAACAGCCCTGGAACTGGCAAGGATGTTTACTTAACGGTGGATAAAGGCCTGCAGGATGCGGTATATCAGATGCTGAAACAGCAGATAGCCGGAATTCTCCTGGCCAATATGGTGGAAACCAGAAGGGCAGAAATGCCAAAAGCAGCCGATGCCTCCCAGATCCGGATTGCTTCTGACGAAGTGTACTATGCGCTGATCCAGAATCATGTCATCGATACGGAGCGGTTAAAGGCTGAGAATGCATCGGATCTGGAAAAAAAGGTCTATGGAGATTTTAAACAGAAAAAAGAAGCGGTGATTGGTCAGCTTTCAGCCGCCTTCGACGCTTCAGGTGCCTCTTATCAGGCACTTGGTCCCCAGATGCAGGGATACTTGGATTTTCTGGTCAGCCAGGCACGTAAAGATCAGTTCCTGCTAAATGGAAGCGGCACATGGGACTGGAAAGAAAAGAGTTTAAGGCAATATCTGACCGAATCCATTGCTGCAGGTCATATGGATTTAAGCCGTCTGGAAAACAATGAAAAGTATACGGAGATCCAGGATGCAGAGCGTCTTGCGGAAGAAAAGATGTTACAGGATATCACCGAAAACCGTGATTTTGAACAGAAGATTTATCAGGCAATGATTGGAGAAGGGTCCCTTAGCGGCAGAGAGACAGAGCAGCTTCTGTATGAACAGGGAGTTCTGTCAAAAGACGATCCGGACTACCCTCTTCTTATGAATGGTCAGTTAAGTCCCTATCAGTTTATCCGTAAGAAAATCACCAATCTGGAGATTACACCGGCTCAGCTGGCGTTAAATCCCTGTTCCGGATCTGCGGTTGTGGTCAATCCCCAAAACGGAGAGGTAATCGCCTGTGTCAGCTATCCGGGATATGACAATAACCGGCTGGCGAACCAGATGGATACCTCCTATTACCAGCAGCTGGAACAGGATTTATCCCTGCCTCTGTTTAACCGTGCCACCAGCCAGTTAACGGCACCTGGATCTACCTTTAAACCGGTTACGGTCATTGCCGGGTTAACTGAAGGTGTGATTCAGACGGATACCAGTGTTTTGTGTACCGGTGCATTTGACAAGGTAGAACCACCTCTGCGATGCTGGAAACGTTCCGGTCACGGTGTGATCTCTTCCAGTGCCGATGCGCTAAAGAACTCCTGTAATGTATATTTATCGGAAATCACTTACAGGCTGGGAACAGGTGCAGATGGAAGCTTCTCAGAGGATAAGGGACTTGGCAACCTGGTTAAATATGCCCAGCTTCTGGATCTGGATAAGAACACAGGTATTGAGATCGGAGAGGCAAAACCTCATGTAACGGATCAGTATGCCATTCCATCCTCCATCGGTCAGGGAACTCATAACTATACCACATCCCAGATCGCCCGCTATACGGCGACACTGGCTAACCATGGTCAAAGTTATCAGCTTTCCATGATCGGCAAGATTACAGATGGAGACGGCGCAGTTGTAAAATCATTTACTCCAACCGTAAACAGTACAGTCAGCTTACCAGAGTTTGTATGGAATGATGTGGCAAAAGGTATGAACGAACTGGTAAAATCCAATGCCAATTTAAAAGATTTAAAAATTGATGCAGCAGGAAAAACTGGTACTGCAGAAGAATCAAAAACAAAACCCAACCATGGTCTCTTTATTGGGTATGCACCTCTTGTCAATCCTCAGATTGCCATAACAGTCAGGATCGCAAACGGATACAGCTCCGGTAATGTGGTAGGCGTTGGAAAGAATATATTTAATTATTATTTCCATCTGGAAGATACCGAAAAGATTTTAACTGGTACGGCTTCCGGAGTATCCAATAACCTTCGTACGGATTAAAGGAGAAATACAATGAGACGGGGAATGAAACGGGGAATAAAACGATTTGTGTTTTCTGCAGTTTGTACATTATTAATACTGATGATTGGTCTGGCCGGAGGAATTTTATTTCTCCGGCTTGAAAGTAAGAAGAACCAGTCAAAGAAACCGGATGTACTTTTTTCTGATTATGTTTCAAGCTTACAGAAGGCGGATTACGAAACGATGTATGATATGCTTGATGAGCAGAGTCAGTTAAATATCAGTCAGGAAGATTTCATTAGCAGAAATAAGAAAATTTATGAAGGCATTGAAGCAGAAAACATAAAAGCGGATATAACCGGTGTTGACTTAAAGGATGAGGAAGCAGTAGTCACTTATCAGATGAGTTTAACCAGTCTGGCTGGAGAGATCAGTTTTTCCAATCAGGCGGTATTTAAAAAAGAAAAGAAAACCGGCTATAAACTGGAATGGAATGACAGCATGATTTTTCCAGAGCTTAACAAAACCGATAAAGTCAGAGTTTCAACAGATGAGGCACAAAGAGGGTCTGTTTTTGACAGGAACGGGCTTATGCTGGCAGGAAAGGGAACTGCCTCCTCTGTCGGCCTTGTTCCGGGGAAAATGAGTGAGAATTCCGGCCCGGATGTGGAAAAACTGGGAGAACTTCTATCCATGTCTCCGGAGAGTATACAAAAGAAGCTGTCTGCAGGCTGGGTAAAGGAAGATTCCTTTGTTCCCTTAAAAACCTTGAAAAAAGTAGATGACTTTCAGCTCCACTCAGATCAGGTCAGTGAAGAAGATCAGAAAAACAAAGAACTTCAGGATCAGCTTCTTACAATTCCCGGAGTGTTAATTACAGACACTTCCGTGCGTTCCTATCCCCTGGGCGTAAAGGGCGCCCATCTCATTGGATACGTCCAGAATGTGACCAGTGAGGACTTGGAAAAACATAAGGGAGAAGATTATTTAACAGACAGCGTAATTGGAAAAAGCGGTATGGAAGGGTTGTATGAAAAGGAATTAAAGGGAATAAACGGTCATACTGTTTCCATCACAGATGCAACGGGAAACAGTAAGAAAAAGCTGGCGGTAAGGCCCAGAACTGATGGTGCTGATATCACACTTACCATTGACAGTACACTTCAGAGTGCGATCTATGATGCATTTCAGGAAGATAAAAGCTGCAGTGTAGCCATGAATCCCCATACAGGAGAGATTCTGGCTCTTGTGAGCACGCCTTCCTATGATAACAATGATTTCATTCTGGGAATGCCGGCTGAAAAATGGGATTCCTTAAATAATGATGAGCGAAAGCCTCTTTATAACCGCTTCCGTCAGAAGTTTGCTCCAGGATCTTCCTTTAAGCCCATTACGGCTGTGGTTGGACTTGAAAACGGCGCCATTGATCCCAATGAGGATTATGGAAGCACTGGGTTAAGCTGGAGAAAAGATGAGAGTTGGGGAAACTATTACATAACCACCCTTCATGACAGCAACCCCCTTAATCTGGAAAATGCTTTTATATATTCTAACAATATTTATTTTGCCAAAGCTGCATTAAAGATTGGCTATGATGATTTTATGTCAGGGCTTAAAAAGCTGGGATTTAACCAGTCCCTTCCTTTTGAGATTTCCGTTGCCAAGTCCCAGTATTCCAATTCAGACCGGATCGAAACGGAAGTACAGCTGGCTGACAGCGGCTATGGACAGGGTCAGATGCTTGTTAATCCGATCCATCTTGCAGCCCTTTACACCATGTTTACCAACGGGGGCAATGTAATACAGCCTGTTTTAAGAGCAGAGCAAAATGCAGCACCTAAAGTATGGCTTTCAGGAGCCTGCTCTCCAGACAATGCCAATCTGGTCCGTGAGGATCTGATTAAGGTTGTCAGCTCAGAGCATGGAACCGGCCATGCCATTATGAGATCTGACCTGGCGCTTGCAGGAAAGACAGGAACTGCTGAGATCAAAGCTTCCAAAGGGGATACTACCGGAACGGAGCTTGGCTGGTTTTCAGTATTTACCGCAGATCCTGATACCAGTACACCACTGCTTCTTGTCAGCATGGTGGAAGATGTGAAAAACAGGGGCGGGAGCGGGTATGTTGTGAGAAAAGATAAACTGATTCTTGATTCCTATATTCCGGTACAATAAATGAAAAAGACAGAGCCTGAGGCTGGAGAGATTCTCCTGTCTCAGGCTCTGTTTTACTGTCTGTAGATATTCTGGTTCTTTAAGATGTCCAGTGTAATTGCAGCAGCAGTGCGACCGTTGGCAGATTGGTCACTTTGAATATTGGTGGAAAACACATAAGTCTCATCCTGGGACTGTGTAAAGCCGATAAACCAGCCGTTGACATCTTGGCCGTTTATATTGCCTGTTCCGGTTTTTCCGTATAATGAAACACCATGGCTGGAAGTGAGAAAAAGGGAATCTTTTACGGCTTTGATATGATCTGATTGAAACGGGAGACTTCCCTGGCAAAGCCGGCTTAATAGCTCCACCTGTTCGACTGGAGAGATTTTCAACGAAGACTCCAGCCAGTAGCTGCCGATTCCTCCAGATAAATCCTGATTTCCATATTCCAGTCGTCCAATGCAGCTTTTTAATGCGGATATGCCGCTTTTTTCATCCAAAGCTTTAAAATACCAGTTAACAGAACGGTTCATGGCAGTATTCAGATTCTGATCCTGATTCCAGGCTTCAAAGGGGAATGCTGAACCGTTCCATTTCATATAAGAGGAGTCAGGAGTAATCACTCCCTGTTCCAGTGCACACAGCGCGCTGTATATCTTGTAGGTGGAGTCGGGAGAAATCCTGGTTGTGCATGCTCCCTGATTATAAATATAATATTGATGGGAATTGACTTCGTAAAGTATAAAACTCCCATTGTAACCGTAAAAACAGGAGTCTAAATCCAGCTGTTTCATATGTTCAGGATAAAAAGGGTAAAAAGAACCGCTGGATGCATTGACAGACATAACAGGGATAAAAGCCAGCAGCACCAGACTGGTTACGGTGAGTAAAAACCGGCTTTTCCATTGTTTCCATCTGGATTCTTTGCGGTAAGAAGCAATGCAGCGGATTCTCCTCCTGATCTCTTTTTCAGGGCCTGCGATTTGGGAAGCAAAAGAAAGCCGGCTTACTATATTTTCTGCAAAACGAATCAGTGTTTTTCCATAATCCAGATAGCTGTTTTCTTCTAACATGGATAAAACGGATAGATCACAACCAACTTCCTGGTCTTTCCTCATCTCTCTTAGCCCAATCCAGACGACTGGATGATACCAGTACAGTGCCTGCATAAGAGCCAGGAAACGGTTAAGAAAAAGATCTCTGTGCTTAATATGGTTCAGTTCGTGAAGGAGAATAAAGCGAATCTCTTCTTCTGTAAATTCTGAAAGTATATGGATGGGCATTATAATTACCGGTTTTACTAAACCGGCAGCCATGGGAGAACTTAAATATGCGCTGCTGTAAAGGTGAATTTTCTTTTTCATATTCATTTCACTCAGGCAGCAGTCAAACAGATCTCTGATCTGCCTGTTTTGGAGAGGAAGGCTGGCCCGTCTGATTCGTCTGATTTTAATGTCGGAAATAAGATTAAGGATTGACACTATACCAATTCCCAGTCCCCATATATAAGGCAGAAAAGCAGGAAGATGAAAGATACGGCTGCGGCTGACGGATATGGAGAAATCTTGTATTAAGCTGGAAATACCGGCATCACTGGCAAAAGTGGGAGTCGTTACTTTGACAGGTGAGACACTGCCTCCAGAAAGGCTTAATAAACGAAGCCCTGCATGGATCATGGAGGAGGGGAGAAACGGAAAGATCAGTATAAGCAACAGGAAATACCAGATTCTGTATTGGGCTTTCCAGGTAAGATGATTTTTAAATAGTTCTTTTATCAGCAGAATTATTCCAAATGACAGAATAATCACAACGCTGTTTAACGTAAGACGAATCATAAGGGAAAAAAGCATATTATGTTTCCTCCCCATGTTCCTTAAAAAGAAGCTTTTTCAGCTCGTTTAAGTCCTCGCTGGATATATGATTGCTGTTCATGTAGTTTGTTACCATACCGGATATGCTGCCGTTATAGAACCGGTTTAAAAAGTGGCTGTTTTCCTTCTTGAGATAGTCGTCCTCATTAATAAGAGGAGTATAAATAAACACACGGCTTTCCTTGGTGTAGGTAGCAGCCCCCTTTTGAACCAGTCTCTTTAACAGGGTGTGAATCGTCTTGGGATTCCAGTCAGTTGTCTGGATTAGTTTTTCAGTTACCTCGTTGGTGTTAATTGGAGCATACCTCCAAAGTACCTTCATCACTTCATATTCTGCCTCAGAAATTTGCGGAAGGTGGCTCATACTCATTCTCCTGTTCTTACAACTGTAATACATATATTATAAGAGTTTAGAGCCACAGTGTCAAGAAAGCAGAGGCCGATTATTTTATAAGTGAGCTTAAACCAGCCACATCATTCACTGGAAGAGAGAAAGCGATGGCACGTTCTCCTGTTTCTTTTAATACGGTTTCACAAATGGATTTTAATATTGCCTGTTTATCTGCTTTAGGTACCAGCATCAGAAGAATTTCTTTTTCATTTGAGACGGTCATCCCAAACAGTTTACTGGTAGAATCTCCGCCCAGTTCTCTTGCTTTTATTAGTGTGCCGCCTTTACAGCCTGCATTTCGTGCGGATTCCATAATAGGGTTTGAAAGGTCCGTATTTATGACGGATGCAATTAATTCATACGCGTTTGTATCTGACATAGGATGATCCTCCTTGTGATAATCTGTAGATAAATGGTTCTCATTGCCTGCAATGCCGGAGTTTAGAAGGTTCGAAGCCGCGGCACTGATTCCTGACAGAGAAATGGTGAATACGATACCGTATCCAGGGTTATCCAGCTCCAGTTTTTTATGAAGCGTGGATATCAGGCTTTGGGAGGCTGACTGATCAACCACTCCGATTACCAGGTCCTTTTCCGGCTCATCAAGCCCAAGGCAATCTTTAATTGCAGAACTGGCTGTTCCGTGTCCTCTGACATTAAGCAGCAGTTCCTGATTGTATTCTTTGAAAACGGAAGCAGCTTTTTCGCCTTTTCCACGGTCTACAATAACCGTAATCCAGTAAACTTTATGATTGGAAGTCATCTGCTTCATCCTTTCCTAATTCAATAAATTCCAGTTCCATATCAATTGAGGCAACCCCTGCAAAAGAACTGGATTTTTTCGTTTTAAAATGGTAAATCACACCGATCAGCTGAATGGTGATTAAGGGTGTCATGGCAACCATGGCAACAATTCCAAAGGCATCAGTCACAATGTTACCGCCCACTGCTTCACATGCGCCCATTGCAAACGGAAGCAGGAAAGTAGCCGTCATGGGACCGGAAGCAACACCGCCGGAGTCAAATGCGATTGATGTAAAGATGGGCGGTACAATAAAGGAAAGACCCAGTGCCAGCGCATATCCGGGGACTAAAAGTGCAAGAAGAGGGAGGCCAGTTAAAATCCTTATGACAGATAATCCCAAAGAAACTGACATACCTACCGATAATCCTGTCATCATGGTTTTTTCTGAAATGGCACCTCCAGTGATATCCTCCACCTGTTTATTTAATACTAAAACAGCAGGTTCTGCTTTTACAATATAATAACCGATGAGCATGGCGATGGGAATCATAATCCAGTTATAGGAAAGAGAGGCCAGCTGTTTTCCAAGATAATTGCCGGCAGGCATAAATCCAACATTGACACCGGTTAAAAACAATGTGAGTCCAATGTAGGAGTACAGTATTCCCATCAGTATTTTAATGATCTGTCTTTGTCTTAGTTTTAAGAAAAATATCTGAAAAACTACAAAAAATAAAAGAATGGGAAACAAAGCCAGAAAGACTTCCTTTGCATAAACCGGAAGTTCATGCTGAAAAGCCAGCCACAGATCCTGTGAATTGGTGAAGGCAGGAATTACCGTGGGTTCATAGCTGCTGGAAGAGGAGCCATAGAGTAACCCTAGAATCATGACTGAAAGAATCGGTCCTACAGAACAGAGGGCCACAAGACCAAAGCTGTCGCTGCCTGAATTTTTACTTCTTCCAACAGAGGAAAGACCTACGCCAAGGGCCATGATAAATGGAACGGTAATGGGTCCGGTGGTTACACCTCCGGAGTCAAAAGCCACAGCCAGGAAATCTTTTGGAACAAAAATCGCGATAACAAAGAGTATTCCATAGCAGATCAGAAGAAGTTTTGATAAATTCCAACCCAGCAGAGTTCTTAAAAAGGCCAGGGCGAGGAAGATTCCTACACCGGCTGCGACAGAAAGAATCAGCACCATGTCAGGTACTGCAGGGGTCTGACCAGCCAGAACCTGAAGATCTGGTTCAGCAATGGTAATAATAAAACCAATGATGAAGCAGGCAAAAATAATAATAGGTAATTTTTTTGATTTTGCCAGATGGTTTCCAACTTTTTCCCCGATGATCATCATGGACATATCTACACCAAGTGTGAAAAAGCCCATTCCGATAATGAGTAAGGTTGCACCTACCAGAAACAGCATCAGCGGATCAAGCGGCATGGGTGTAATGGTTATACACAAAATCAGCACAATGCATGTAACGGGCAGTACAGATGAAAGGGATTCAATAATTTTTTCCTTTAGTTTTTGATTCAAGCGAATACCTCCTGTTGTCCGTTTTATTTTGAGTCAGTGGTGCAAAGGCTGAGAAGAAGCAAAAATCATGCCTTTGCAACTCTGACTCGATTCGATTATATTAAGTGTAACACAAAAATAGTTGCGAGTGCAACTATAATTTTGTTAGAGCTTTGTTAACAATTACCTGTATTTGGAGACTTCTTCATAACTTTCTCCCAGTCTGGTTTCTGTAAAGGGCACAGAAGGACCAATGCGAAAGACCGGTTTTAACACGATTGGTGTGATTATTGTGGTAATAATGACAACAAGAACCACCGGTCCCAGAAAATCACCGCTAAGAAGTCCAAGCTGTTGTCCTTTTCCTGCAACAATCAGTGCAACTTCTCCTCTGGAAATCATACCAACCCCGATCCGGATGCTCTGATAATTCTTATAACCGCAGATCTTGGCTCCGATTCCACAGCCAATTACTTTTGTTAGTATGGCAGCAAGGGTTAAAAGAAATGCAAAAAGAATAATTGCTGGTGTCATGGACGGGAGTTCTACCTTAAGTCCGATACTTGCAAAAAATACCGGTGAGAGCAGAAGATAGGACAGGGTGTCAAATTTAGAGGTCAGGAACTGGGATTTCTGGGTGTTGGATATGATAACTCCGGCTATGTAGGCTCCTGTAATATCGGCCACGCCGAAAAAGTGTTCTGCGATATAAGACATGAGAAGACAGAGACAAAAAGCAGCGATGGCATGGCGTTGTAAGCCACGTTCCGCGTCGTTGCTCCAACGGGAATATGCTTTATAGATTAAAACACCGCCAATGCCAGAAAAGACAAAGAATGCGGCAATTTTTAATAAGACAGCAAACAGATTGACATTGGGATCGGTGGTGCTTGTAATGATGGTAAGTGCTATAATTCCCAGTACATCATCAATAATGGCCGCTCCCAGGATAGCATTGCCCGAATGGGTCTTTATCTTACCGATTTCTTTTAATGTTTCAGCTGTAATGCTTACGGAGGTTGCAGTGAGAATCACTCCGATAAACATATTCTGAAGAAATAAAGAGCAGGTGGCATCGGAAGAAATCACGCCAGGGCGGTTAAAGAAAGAAGCAACAGCGAAGCCGCCGAATAAAGGAACGACGACACCGATCAGTGCAATGATAAACGCTGATTTACCACTCTTTTTTAATTCTGCGGTATCTGTCTCCAGACCAGCGCAAAACATGAGGACAATCACACCGATTTCCGCCAGTTTATCAAGGAATTCGGTTTCATGGAGTGTGCCCAGCATGGCAGGGCCAAGAATAACTCCCGCTAACAGTGCTCCTACTACCTGCGGCATGTGAAATTTACGCGTTACAAGACCTAAAACCTTAGTGCTTAAAAGAATAATTGTGAGATTTAACAAAAAGCTGTAATCCATACAAACCCCTCCTTTTAATTATATAAGATCAACAAAATTCATCTTACTCCTATTGGATCTTACTGTCAATTGTTACTAATAGTTTGTCTCATCTTTACATGCATCCGTTTTCATGATATAGTGACAAAGTAATTCACTACAAAATCCGGAGGGCAGATTTATGCCATTATCTATTTTCTCATCATATGATCCCACGTAGAAAAAATTCATAAAGATTGGTATTAAAAAAAGCACTGTGAAAACAGAGCTTATTTTTGGTACCTGTTATTTTGTAAAATACGGATCATTGGAGAAAATATGAAAGATAAAAAAAACATATATTTGCTTTATGCCATTTCCTTTCTGCAGGGACTGGTCTTTTATGGACCTGTAGCCACTCTCTACAGACAGGCAGCAGGTGTCAGCGTACTTCAAATTACAGTAATCGAAAGCATTTCTCTTGCTCTGTGTATTGCTCTTGAGATGCCCTGGGGACTGGTCGCGGACCGGATCGGATATAGAAAGACCATGATTATCACCTGGGGAATCTATTTTATTTCCAAGGTGGTTTTCTGGAAAGCGGACGGATTTGGTTTATTTTTACTGGAGCGATTGCTGCTCAGTGTGGTGATGGCAGGAATGTCAGGCTGTGATTTAAGCATACTCTATCTTTCCTGCCGGGAGGAAGAAAGCCAGCAGGTATTTGGCATTTACCAGTCATTAGGAATGGCGGGTCTGCTTTTTGCTTCTCTTTTCTATTCTGTTTTTATTGGGGGAAATTACAGGCTGGCAGGTTTTTTAACCATGGCTGCATATGGAGTGGCAGCCGTTCTTGTCTTTGGATTATTCGAAGTAAAAGAGCCGGAGAAAGAGAAAAAAAGCAGCATGCATTTTTTTCACACCTTTCTTGACGTGGTAAAAGACCGGTATTTTCTTCTTGGCATGGTGGGAATTACACTGCTTGAGGAGACAAATCAGACGATCACTGTGTTTTTAAACCAGCTGCAGTATGTGAAATGCGGAATGGAGCCAAAGACAATGGGCTATGTTTTTATTATTGTCACATTGTCAGGAATTGCGGGTGGTATGTGGTCCTGCCGGCTGAATAAAAAAATGGGGATCTTTCCTTTTACCGTTGCCTTGTTTTTATGCGGGGGTATCTCCTGCCTGGTTCTTTTCCAGACTAGAAATGGACTGCTTTCCGTTCTTAGCATCATTTTATTAAGGCTTGCTTCCTCTCTGTTTGGGCCATTAAAGGCCAGGCTGCAAAACTGCCGGGTTACTTCTGCAGACCGGGCTACTGTACTTAGTATCTATGCAGTGGTTGGGGAGGCATGCGGGACGGGAACCAATCTCATATTTGGGAAGGCTGCCGCCGTTGACCTTACCTATGCCATGCTTTGGGGCAGCCTGTTGTGTACTGCGGGCGGCGTACTTTTTGTAATTTCCCACTTAAAAATGGATCAAAACAACTAAGGTGTGGTAGAGCTGACGTCTCCTGTGTGTATGGTTTCATAGCCGTTAAAATGCAGGAGACTGTCTTTAAATTCCATGGAACGGATTGTTTCAAGAAGAGCCCTAAAGGCTGGCTGTTCCATGGCAGATTTAAGTATGACCAGATCCATGGATGCATCTTTTAAAGGGATAAAATCCATATGGGGATATGCAGCCAGATGGGAGAGATCTCCCATGCTGACATCAGCAAGCCCGGAAGCAACCGCATTGGCAGATGACATGTGAGACAGGCTTTCATCTCCGTAACCCCTAATAAGGAACCTGTCTATTTTTTTCTCTGTCAGTATCCGGTCTAAATAAATCCGCAGGCCATTTCCCTTTTCCCGGTTTAAAAATTTAATTTCAGGGCGGCATAAATCCTTTGGGCTGCTTATATGATCTGGATTTCCTTCTTTTACATAAAAGCCTGTTTTTAATGTGCAGATATGAATGACCGCAGCTTCTTTCCCCGGTAGGAAATGACTGATCTGGCTGATCCGTTCTTCAAACTGTTCAAAGCAAAAACAGGTCAGTGCCATATGGGTTTTCTCATAATAAAGAGAATAAAGGCTGTTGTAATCGTTCATATAAGAATGAAGGAGTGGCAGACTGTTATCTCTCTGACTTAGCAGACTGCGAAGCAGTTCAACCGTTCTGGATTCCTGACTGTTAATAATAAGCCCGTTTGTATGAAGAAGATAGTCCATCTGTCTGCTGGCCTGATCGGCTGAAAAACGGGGGATATCCATAACGGGAGGAAGAACATTGGTGAATCCGGCCGCCTCTTTTTTCTGATTTGTTCTGGTGAGATACTCATCAAGCTGATCCTGGCTGATGCGGATCTGCTTCCCCACCTTTGCGGATTTTAATTCTCCCCGTTTAATTAATTCATATACGGTCGCTTTTTTGATTTTTAGCTGATCCGCTACTTCCTGGGGTCTGTAAATTTTTTCCATGTGATATCCTCTTTCCCCTGCCTCATTATTATTTATGGTATAACAAGGTTTATTTTTTGTCAATCAAAGGTGAGAACTGATATGTTGAAATAAATTTATTAATTATTCCAGAAAAATAAGAAATAATCTGAAGATATAGGAATATTGACTTTTAATTGTGTATCATTTAAAATAAACAAATACTTGCAAAACAGAACAAAACAGAACAAAACAGATCATTAATGAATCAGAAGTCTTCTTTAAGGAAGGCTTCATCTAAAAATGAGGAGGAAAAAAGATGAAAAAAAGAAAAAGATTTCTGCAAATTATGATGGCGGTGTCACTGGCTGGGGGATTGCTTTCAGGCTGCGGTCAGGCGGGGGGAAAAGCGGTTCCTGCCACACAGGCGGCGTCAGAACAATCTGAAACATCAGAAGCTCAGGAGACAACAACTGCTGTTCAGACTGCAAAGACAGAGGAAGCGAAGCCGGTTGATGTGTATGTGTTTATTGCAGCAAGCCTGAAAAACACCATGGAAAAGATTAAGGAGAATTATGAAAGTGCACACCCCGGAGTAAATATCATTTACAATGCGGACAGTTCGGGTACTCTTCAGAAACAGATTGAGGAGGGCGCCCAGTGCGATATTTTCTTTTCAGCAGCACCCAAGCAGATGAATGCATTAAAGGATGGAGGATTGGTAGAAGAGAGTTCTGATACAAACCTTCTTGTAAACAAGGTTGTACTTATTAAGCCCGAGGGGGAAAAGACAGCAGTGACCGGATTTGAGAATATTACGGCGGCTTCCAGTCTTGCACTTGCAGGAGAAGATGTACCGGTGGGGCAGTATGCCAGAAAACTCTTTACTAATATGGGAATCCTGGATCAGGTTATGAAAATGGAGATCAACGAGGGGGCCAACGTGACTGCAGTTTTAACCGCAGTTGCAGAGGGAAGCAATGAAGTAGGTGTGGTTTATGCTACAGATGCCGCTTCCATGCCGGATAAAGTTGAGATTATAGCAGAGGCGGATAAAACTAAGATTGATCCCGCTGTCTATCCGGTGGGTCTGATTAAGGACAAGGAAGCCAGTGAGGATCAGAAAAAAGCAGCAGCAGAATTTAAGAAATATTTAACCAGTGATGAGAGTGTAATGAAGCTCTTTACAGAAGCAGGTTTTACCAAATATACAGAATAAGAGACCGTATGAAGGAGGTGAATGCATTGGGGGAAATACTTAGAACCATCGACTGGAGTCCGCTCTATCTGTCATTGAAAACAGGAATTGTGGCCACTGTACTGACCTTTTTTTTAGGAATTGGTGCAGCCAGGCAGATTATGAAACTTAATAATACGGCAAAAGCCATTGCGGATGGAATTCTTACACTACCCCTTGTGCTGCCTCCAACGGTAGCAGGTTTTTTTCTTCTTTTGATTTTCAGCCTGAGAAGACCCTTTGGAAGATATCTTCTGGATAACTTTGATATCAAGCTGGTGCAGACCTGGCCGGGATGCGTTATGGCAGCATTTGTTATAGCCTTTCCACTTATGTACCGCAATGCCAGAGCCGCATTTGAACAGGTAGACGTAACCATGATTCAGGCAGGAAGAACATTAGGACTGTCGGAACGCAAAATTTTCTGGAAAATTGTGGTACCAATCGCTGCTCCGGGGCTGGCTTCCGGTACCGTACTTTCTTTTGCAAGAGCCATAGGAGAGTACGGTGCAACTACCATGCTGGCGGGAAATATTCTGGGCAAAACCAGAACGGTATCCGTGGCAATTGCTACGGAAGTGACTGGTGGAAACTGGGACACGGCTGGATTCTGGGTATTGGTCATTGTCCTTTTATCCTTCTTTATTGTAGCAGCAATGAACGTAATATCAGGAAAAAACAGAAAGAATGGAAGCGGGTGGGTCTGATATGCTGGAAGCGAGGATCGTAAAAAATTTCCATGGTTTTAAACTGGATGTGGAATTTAAAACCGACAGAGGATGCATGGGAATATTAGGGGCTTCCGGATGCGGAAAAAGCATGACTTTAAAGTGCGTGGCAGGCATTGAAAAACCGGACAGCGGAAAAATCATTCACAATGGAAGAGTGCTTTTTGATTCCGAAAAAGGAATTAATCTGCCGGCAAGGGAACGCCATGTGGGGTACTTGTTTCAGAATTACGCCTTGTTTCCCACCATGACAGTGGAGGAAAATTTAAGAATATCCCTGACAGGCAGGGATAAGGAAAAGCGGATCCAGATTTTGGAACAGATCCAGCGTTTTCAGCTGCAGGGACTGGAAAAGCGCCTTCCCTCCCAGTTATCTGGAGGCCAGCAGCAGCGGGTAGCACTGGCACGCATGCTTTTATGTAAGCCGGAAATGATTCTGTTAGATGAGCCCTTTTCCGCTTTGGACGGATTTCTAAAGGATACGCTCCAGCTGGAGATGCTGGAACTGTTAAAGGAATTTAGTGGAGATGTGCTGTTTGTTTCTCATTCCAGAGACGAGATTTACCGGTTCTGTGATCATATGATCCTGCTGTCCAATGGAGAAAGTGTTGTAAAGGGGCTTACAAAGGAAATTTTTAAGAAACCTTTAAGAATAGAAGCGGCAAGACTGACTGGCTGCAAAAATATTTCTCCCATAGAACGGATCAGCGACTATGAGCTATATGCGCTGGATTGGGGGATAAAACTGAAAACAGCCGAACCAATTGAAGACTCCATTTGCTACATTGGAATCAGAGGTCATAATCTGGTGCCGGCTGCCAATCCTGAGGAAGAGAACACAATGAAAATCTCTCTTGCAGGAAGTGCCCATACAACCTTTCAGCGGCAATATTTAGTTCAGAATGCTTCCAGGTTGTCATCCTCCAAAATCTGGTGGATCTGGGAAAAGAAAGAATATGAGGCGGAAGAAATGGAAACAATCCCATTATATTTAAAATTCCCAAAGGAAGATCTGTTACTTTTGTCTTAATTTTATTAGGTATTTTTGAAATAGATTGACAAAAGCATGGACAATATTTATTATGAATAAAAATAACCGGATTAAGAGGGAGGCTGATCGTATGAAAATAAGTGCCAGAAATCAGTTAAAGGGAAAGGTTGTAGAGATTGAGTCCGGCTCAGTAAACGCAATCGTAACCATAGACATCGGAGGAGGTAATTTTATATCTGCCACGATCTCCATGGCATCAGTAAAGGATTTAAAGCTGGAAGTTGGGTCAGATGCATATGCCATCATAAAGGCGACTTCTGTTATGGTTGGAATAGATTCATAAAACTGAAGGGGCCGGTGACACGGCTCCTTTTCTTTTATCACAGCGGCAGACCAGGCAGGCTGTTATTTTTTTAGATGGAATAATTTTTAGATAACAAGCATTAGTTTGTATAAAATACTGTAAATAGCCAGTTTGAAGATTTATATTTGTGCATTGTGTAGTATTGAATTCAAAGATGAAAACATATATAGTGATAACAACCTAAGTCGTCGACAAAACTTCAGGGTTACTTTTTCATTTTCTATTCACAAAGAGGTGGAATGGCAGGATCTGTAATAGATCTGCCTTCCGCCTCTTCTTTTATGTAAGGAGGAATTGGTTATGAGACAGGTTGCTATCTATGGAAAAGGCGGTATCGGTAAATCCACAACGACTCAGAACTTAACGGCAGGTCTGGCAGAGATGGGAAAGCACATTATGATCGTGGGATGCGATCCGAAAGCGGATTCCACCAGACTGGTTTTAGGAGGTCTGGCACAGAAGACGGTACTGGATACCCTTCGGGATGAAGGCGATGATATTGAGCTGGATGCGGTGTTAAAAGTAGGTTACGGCAAAATCAAAGGCGTGGAATCCGGCGGACCGGAGCCAGGTGTGGGCTGCGCAGGCCGGGGTATTATCACTTCCATTAATCTGTTAGAACAGCTGGGAGCCTATACCGACGATCTGGATTATGTATTCTATGACGTCCTTGGTGATGTTGTATGCGGAGGCTTTGCAATGCCAATCCGGGAAGGAAAGGCACGGGAAATTTATATTGTTTGCTCCGGCGAGATGATGGCGCTTTATGCGGCAAATAACATTTCTAAAGGAATTACCAAGTATGCAAAGACCGGTGGTGTCAGACTTGGAGGTCTGATCTGTAACTCCAGAAAGGTGGATAAGGAAGAGGATCTTGTGGAAGCAGTAGCTGCAAAGATCGGAACGCAGATGATTCATTTTGTACCTCGTGACAATGCAGTTCAGAGGGCTGAGATCAGAAAAAGAACTGTAATCGATTTTTCTCCTGAGGAGCCTCAGGCAGATGAATACCGTACTTTGGCAAGAAAAGTGGATGCCAATGAAATGTTTGTCATTCCAAATCCGATGAAAATTGATGAACTGGAAGAAATTTTAATGCAGTACGGAGTTATGGACTAAGGGGTCAGGAGAGGAGAAAATATTATGTTATTGGTGAGAGCGATTATCAGGCCGGAAAAAGCGGATTATGTTATGAAGGAAGCATCAGAAGCTGGATTTCAGGCTGTGACCAAGATGGATGTATATGGACGGGGCAAACAAAAGGGAATTACGGTAGGTGATGTTCACTACGATGAAATTCCAAAAGAAATGCTGTTGTTTTTCTGCAGTGACGAAGACAAGAATGATCTGGTTAAGGTGATTATGAGAACTGCCAGAACAGGGGAAGGCAATTACGGAGACGGACGTATCTTTGTATCTCCTGTAGAAGATGCCTACACCATCAGCACAGGAAAGCAGGGACTTTAGGAGGAACGATTGCTATGAAAGAAGTAATGGCATTTATCCGGGTGAACAAAATAAACCCTACAAAGAAGGCGCTTGCAGAAGGCGGATTTCCTGCATTTACCTGCAGACCGGTATTAGGAAGAGGAAAGAAGCGGATTGATCCGGAGCTTTTGTCCCTGGTTCTGGAAACGGGGGAGCTTCCCATGTCTCCCAAAGGAGAATATTTAACAGAATCGTTCCGCTGGATTCCAAAACGGCTGATTACGTTGATTGTAGAAGATCCCCAGGTGAAGGATGTGGTGGATATCCTGATAAAAACAAACCAGACAGGAAATCCCGGTGACGGAAAAATATTTGTGCTTCCCATTTATGAGGCTTATACCGTCAGAAGCGGAGAAAGCACAATTGAGGCTTATTGACAGGAGGTGAGGGAGATGTCAAAGGAACGAGATTTATTACTGGATAAATATTCATCCAGAGTATTTAAAAATAGAAAAAGTCATATTACCCAGCTGGAATTCGGAGAAAATGCGGATGAGATTACAGCAAATACAAGGGCAATACCTGGAATTATTACAGCAAGAGGCTGTTGCTATGCAGGTTGTAAAGGCGTTGTGGTAGGGCCTGTCAAAGATTCTGTGGTTATCACACATGGCCCCATTGGATGTGCCTTCTATTCCTGGGGAACCAGAAGGAATAAGGCAAAACCTTCTTATGAAGGCGAACCAAACTTTGTTCCATATTCCTTTTGTACGGATATGAGGGCATCGGATATTGTATTTGGAGGAGAAAAGAAGCTGGAAGAGGGAATCGATGAGATCATGCAGCTGTTCCATCCCAAATGCATTTTCATCTGTTCCACCTGTCCCATCGGTCTCATTGGTGATGACGTGCAGGCGGTGGCAAAAAGAGTAGAGGAAAAATACGGCATTACAGCCATTGGATATTCCTGCGAAGGCTATAAAGGAGTTTCCCAGTCAGCCGGTCACCACATTGCCAACAACGGACTGATGCGCTATGTAATCGGAAAAGGGGAAGAGGCGCCAAAGGGAAAATACAGCGTCAATATCCTGGGTGAATACAACATCGGAGGCGATGGCTGGGAACAGGAGCGAATCTTAAAGAAAATCGGATACGAAGTAGTATCTGTATTTACCGGAGACGGTTCCTACGAAACCTTAAAAAATTCCCATCTGGCAGATTTAAATCTTGTCATGTGCCACCGGTCCATTAATTACATAGCGGAAATGATGAAAACAAAATATGGAGTTGACTGGCTGAAAGTGAACTTCATCGGAGTAGGGGCAACCTCTAAATCACTGCGTATGATGGCTAAATATTTTAACGATCCGGAGCTTACAAGGCGGACAGAGGAAGTGATTGCAGAGGAACTGGCAGAAATTAATGAGGATATGGAATATTACAAATCCAAATTAAAAGGAAAAACAGCGGGTATCTTTGTAGGAGGCTCCCGTTCCCATCACTACCAGATGCTTTTAAGGGATTTTGGTATGGAAACCACCATTGCCGGTTATGAATTTGCCCACCGGGATGATTACGAAGGGCGGGATGTCATACCCCAGATCAAGGCAGATGCAGATTCGAAAAACATTGAAGAAATATCGGTTGAAAGAGCTGTTGGATATGATGACAGATACTCTGTGGAAGATTTAACCAGTCTGCGAAACCAGGGGGTGGAGCTGGATACCTACAACGGAATGGTAAAAGATATGAAGGAAGGCTATATGGTAGTAGACGATTACAACATGTTTGAAACCGATCAGCTGATTGAAGAGTATAAACCAGACATTTTCTTTTCCGGAATCAAAGATAAATACGCCATACAGCATGGGGGAGTAGTGTCCCGCCAGATGCATTCCTATGATTACTCCGGACCCTATGCAGGCTTTCGGGGAGCAGTCAATTTTGGAAGAGATGTAACCATGAGTCTTTATACCAACGCCTGGTCGCTGGTAAAGCCGCCGTGGAAGACCATGCCGATGTTAGAAGGAACGTTAGGAGGTGCAGGCTGATGCTTGAATTAACACCAAAAGAAATTATGGAAAACCGCCACATGACCATTAATCCCTGCAAAACCTGTGAGCCTGTAGGCGCCATGTTCTGCGCACTGGGTGCCGAAAAGTGTATGCCCCATTCCCATGGATCACAGGGGTGCTGTTCCTATCACAGAACGGTGTTAAGCCGGCATTTTAAAGAGCCTGCCATTGCTTCCTCAAGCTCCTTTACAGAGGGTGCTTCGGTATTTGGAGGACGCAGCAATATCACCACAGCAGTGAAGAATGTATTTGACATCTATAAACCGGATATTATGGCAATCCATACCACCTGTCTTTCTGAAACCATCGGTGATGATGTTGGTTCCTATATTATGGATATGGAAGTGCCGGAAGGGAAAACCGTTCTTTATGCCAGTACCCCTTCCTACGAAGGCTCCCATATTCAGGGATTCTCCAACATGATGATTGGTTTCATGAAGTATATGACAAAGAAAACCGGGACGCCCAATGGTAAAGCAGCCATCTTTCCAGGCTGGGTTAATCCAGGAGACGACAGGGAGTTAAAGAAGATTGCAGGGCTGATGGGCGCAGACTATATCTATTTTCCTGATCACGAGGGGATACTGGATCACCCCATGGATGGAAAGAGTGAATATTTTCATGACAATGCAGGAACCAAGGCCAAAGATATAGCGGCACTGGGAGATTGTGAAAAGCTGATCTCCATGGGAATCTACTGTTCTCTGGAACCGTCGGAGTATTTAAAAAAGGAATATAAAGTTCCTTTCTCCAATATTCCAGTTCCGGTCGGAGTCAAGCTGACTGATCAGTACATACTGGAGCTTCAGAAGCTTACAAAGAAAGAGGTTCCGAAAGAACTGGAAGATGAGCGGGGCAGACTGGTGGACTTAATGCTGGACTCCCACCAGTATGTATATAAAAAGAAAGCCGCCATTTATGGAGATCCTGACATTGTGTACGGCTTCACCTCCTTATGTCTGGAACTGGGAATGATACCCAGATATATTATAACCGGTACACCCAAAGTTCGCTGGGAGAAAGAGATCAAAGAGCTGATGGATCAGTATGGTGTAGATGAAAGCGAATATGTGGTAAAGGCAGATACGGATTTGTTTTATCTCCATCAGCTAATTAAAAATGAGTCTGTAGATCTTCTTTTAGGCTCCAGTTATGGAAAACAGATTGCAAAGGCAGAAGATATTCCTCTGGTACGGATGGGATTTCCCGTACTGGACCGTTATGGAAATCCCATACAGGCGACTGTTGGGTATGCAGGTGCAATCCGGTATACGGAAAAGATCGTAGACGCCATGATGGACCGGCAGGACCGGGATGCGGCAGACGAAGATTTTGATGTAGTCATGTAAATCAATCATGAAATGGAACCAGGGAGGGAGCCGACCCCTCCCTATTTCTGTTTAAATTTGCGGGTCTTTGAAAGGAGTATGTTTATGGAAACGGAGAACAGCAACCGGAATATATTGGACGCAAGGAAAAGTTCCATTGTTGTAAAAGACGGGTGCAGCGGCATGGGGGGCGGAATTTCATGTGACAGCAACAGTGTATCCGGTTCCGTGTCCCAGCGGGCCTGTGTATACTGCGGAGCCAGAGTTGTTTTAAATCCCATTACCGATGCCTGGCATATTGTACATGGTCCCATCGGATGTTCCAGCTATACCTGGGATATCAGGGGATCTTTAACAAGTGGAGAGGATATTTACAGAAACAGCTTTTCCACGGATTTGCAGGAAACAGATATTATATTTGGAGGAATCAGAAAGCTTGAGGCAGCAGTCGATGAGCTGATGGAGAAAGAAGACAACGTGAAGCTGATCTTTATCTATGCCACCTGTATTGTTGGTGTAATCGGAGATGATGTGGAGGCCTTGTGCAGAATGAAATCAGAGCAGTATCACATTCCGGTAATTCCAGTAAAATCTCCCGGTTTTTCCGGTAATAAATCCACCGGCTACCGGATGGCATGTGATGCGATTATGAATGTGCTTCTGCCCCATAAAAGTGAAGAAAAGAGAACTGCCATCAACATATTAGGGGATTTTAATCTGGCAGGAGAAATGTGGATTATCAAGAATTATTTCAGGGAAATCGGCATTGATGTGATCTCAGGTTTTACCGGTGATACCTGTTATGAGGATATGATTGAAGCGCCGAAAGCTGCTTTAAATATAGTCCAGTGCGCAGGTTCCAGTACCTATCTGGCAAACCGTATGGAGGAGGAATTTGGCATTCCCTTTATCAAGGTCAGTTTCTTCGGAATCGAAGACACCACCAATTCCTTAATCAGGACAGCGGAGGCACTTCAAAATGAACTGGCAAGAAAAAAAGCAGTGGAGTTTTGCAGGAGGAAGGCGGAGGAGCTGGAACGTTTCTTAAGCCGTTACCGGAAAAACCTGGAAGGGAAAAAAGCGGCTATCTACGTAGGCGGTGGATTTAAGGCAATCTCCCTCATACGCCAGTTTCAGGCAATGGGGATGGAAACGGTGGTGGTCGGAACCCAGACAGGGAAAAAAGAAGATTATGAAGTGATTGAGAGTCTGGTGAAATCTGATACTGTAATTTTAGACGATGCCAATCCGGCAGAGTTAGAAACCTTTATGAAAGAAAAGGGAGCGGATATTCTGGTTGGAGGTGTAAAGGAAAGACCTCTTGCCTATAAGCTGGGAATCGCATTCTGTGATCACAATCATGAGAGAAAGTTTCCTTTAGCCGGTTTCGAAGGGGTGGTCAATTTCACCATGGAAATCAATAAAAGCATAAACAGTCCGGTATGGGGCTACATCAGCTGACAGAAAGGCGGAATGACGATGAAGAGTGAAGTAAAACCTCTGGTGAATCTAAATATCAATCCCTGTAAAATGTGTATGCCCATGGGCAGTGCGACGGCATTCTACGGTCTGAAGAACTGCATGACAATCCTTCACGGTTCACAGGGGTGTGCTACCTACATCCGGCGTCATATGGCGACTCACTACAATGAACCGGTGGATATTGCTTCCTCCTCCCTGACTGAGCAGGGAACAGTCTATGGCGGCAGTGAAAATCTAAAAAAAGGATTAAAAAATTTAATTGAGCTTTACCACCCAGAAATCATTGGTGTCATGACAACATGCCTGGCAGAAACCATAGGAGAGGATGTTCCGGGGATCTTACAGTCTTTTCTGGAAGAAAATCCAGGGTATGAGGACATTACGCTGATTCCCTGCCATTCCCCCGGATATGGTGGAAGCCAGTATGAGGGGTATTTTGCAGCTCTTTCTGCCATTGTTTCTTCTATTAAGATGGAGACAGAAAAGAATCATCTGGTAAATGTCATCACGGCACCCATAAGCCCGGCAGATACCAGATATTTAAAAAGGATGTTCTCGCTCTTTGGAATTGATGCCGTTCTCCTTCCTGACTTATCCGATAATTTAGATGGAGCCCACGACCCCAGTTACAACCGCCTTCCTCATGAGGGAACGGATCTGGCACGGTTAAAGCAGATGGGTGGAGCGAATCTTACATTGGAATTGACCGCATTTCACCATAAGAATTCTGTGGGAGAATATTTATCTGAAACATATGGAGTTCCTTATGAGCGGCTGCCCCTGCCAGTAGGATTAAGGGATACAGATGCATTTTTAAATACACTGTCCCGTATTTCCGGAAAAGAAATCCCTGATGAATTGATGAAAGAGAGAGGGCGCTATTTAGATGCCATGATTGATTCTCATAAATACCATTCTTCAGGAAGAGCGGCTGTATTTGGGGAACCGGATCTGGTATATTCCACCGTGCGCATGATGTGTGAATGCGGAGTCATGCCGGTAGTCTGTGCAGCGGGATCGGCAAGTCCGGAACTTGACGGACTGATCAGACCGGAGATTTCTGGTCTTGCCGGTCTGTACCTGGTAGATGAGTATAAAATTGCAGATAAAGCGGATTTTAAGGATATTGAGGAGATGATTGTTACCTATCAGGCCAATATTCTTGCAGGCAGTTCTGACGGAAGGCGTATTGCAGAAGATTTACACCTTCCCCTGGTTCGTAGAGGATTTCCCATCCATGATCATGTGGGGGGACAGCGGCTTAAAATGCTGGGTTATGAAGGATCGGTGGAATATATGGATGAGATCGCAAATCTGCTGATCGACACGGTTGAAACTACCTTTCGGGAGACTTTATATGATACATATTATAAGGGTACAGCCATTGATCAGAAAAAGGAACCGGAATCTGCCAAAGAGATCATGAAGCGAAAGACAAAGGAGCACCCCTGCTATAATTGTCAGGCTCATCAGTTTGCCAGAATCCATCTTCCGGTAGCTCCTGCCTGCAACGTCCAGTGCGGCTACTGTGTAAGAAAATTTGACTGCCCCAATGAAAGCCGTCCGGGAGTCACTTCTTCTATTCTGACGCCTGAGGAAGCACTTAACCGTTATCTGTCAGTGAAGGAGAAAATGCCCAACTTAACCGTTGTGGGGATAGCAGGACCAGGGGAAGCCCTGGAAAACTGGGAGAATGTAAGAAAGGTATTCCAACTCATAAGAAAACAGGATCCAAAAGTAACCTTCTGTCTTTCCACCAATGGACTGAAGCTTCCCCAGTATGCACTGGAGCTAAAGGAACTGGGCGTTTCCCATGTAACCGTAACCATGAACGCGGTGGATCCCCATATCAGCGGGCAGATGTACCAGTATATCCGGTATATGGGCAGAGAATACACCGGTGACGCAGCAGGGGCTCTTATGGTAGCAAACCAGATTGCAGGAATCAGGCAGTTAATTGCCAATGGAATATTGGTAAAAGTTAATATTGTGACAGTGAAGGGAATCAATGACAGCCATGTACCAGAGGTTGTAAAGACTGTCAAATCACTGGGTTGCTTTATTACTAATATTATGCAGATGATTCCGGTAAAGGGCAGCGCACTGGAACATGTGGAGCCGGTTTCAAACAAACAGTTAAATGAGATCAGAAAGCAGTGTGAAGAGATTATGCCCCAGATGTATCACTGCCAGCACTGCCGGGCGGATGCAATTGGAACCTTGACCGATGATAAATCCATACAATTAAAGGGATTCGTAGCGGAGGAAAGGCCGGTTATTGTTCCTGTTTCAAAAAGCCTTCGTTTTGCAGTCGCTTCCAAAAGCGGGGTGGTAGTTGATACTCACTTCGGTCATGCAAAGGAATTTTATTTGTATGACTACCGCAACGGAGAAGTCCGGTTTGCAGGAAAACGAAATGTGGAGCAGTATTGTCAGGGGGAAGAAGAATGCGGAGAAAAAGAGGATAAAATAGAACGAATTATAGCTGCTTTAAATGGCTGCAGCGGAGTCATTGCCATGCGTATCGGTATGGAACCAGCCAAAAAGCTGACAAAACTGGGGATTAAGCCGGTGAATACCTATGACATGATTGAAGATGCAGTAAAAAAAGCGGCGGAAGCCATGTAAGAGGAGGAGAAAGATGGTACAGCCAAAATATCATGTATTCATCTGCACAAGCTGCAGAATCAACGGAACACAAAAAGGGATGTGTTACCAGAAGGGAGCGGTTGACTTAATCCAGGCTTTTATGCAGGAGATTGAAGACAGGGATCTTTCCGGAGAGGTAGTCATAAACAATACCGGGTGCTTTGGAATCTGTGACAAAGGTCCTGTTGTGGTGGTTTATCCGGAAGGAGTCTGGTATGGCAATGTATCAGAGGATGATGTGGAACGCATCTTTGATGAGCATTTTGAAGGAGGAAATCCGGTTGGTGATTTAATGATTTAATACCTGTAATGATGCAAAAGGAAGCACAGGAAAAGGAGGGGCTGCTGTTGATTAAAATCATTGATGCAACACTGACGATGCTGGAGGAATACCCGTTAAAAAAGGAGCTGGTGTATGAATTTGCCCGGACATTAGAGAGTCTTTGCATATGGGGAGCCGTGTTAACACCAAGAGTTTATCAGCTGATGCAGGGGGATTTACCTCAGGGGATCACCTGGTATATGGAACTTCCCAGTCCATCGGAAAGCGTTAAATATCCCGGGATTCATTTCTTTTTTTCTTCTTTTTGCGATGGGACAGGAAAGTTTATACGTAATATACAGGTCAATGATGTGTCGGAGTTAAGGGGACTGGAATGTGCCAGACCAGATAACCGGTTAAGGCTTACGGGGCTGGACGATTTACTCATCTATGAAAGCCGTGATATTTATGAGCGGGGGATGAAGCTGTTAATCCAGGCTTCTCCCATCCTGTATCCGGAAAACTCCTGCTATTGTGCTTCTGCCATTGCGGCGGATTATTTACAATATCATCATAACGGAACGGTGATGACTACCTTTACCGGGATCGGAAACAAGGCGGCTACGGAACAGGTCATTCTTGCCATGAGGGTGGTGGAACGTTATAAACCAAACAACAGCTTTGAGAAACTGGCCGACTTACGAAATATCTTTGAAGCCATGACAAACACACAAATACCGGGTCATACCCCTGTGATTGGAAGAAAGATCTTTTATATCGAATCTGGTCTGCACGTGGATGGAGTCTTGAAAAAACCATCCAATTACGAATCCTTTCCTCCAGAACTTGTGGGAGCATCAAGAAAGGTGATCCTGGGAAAACATTCGGGGGGCACATCCATTCGGTATAAGCTGAAGCAGTATCAGATGGAAGACTGTTATCCGGTGGAGCATCTTTTAGAAATGGTAAAACGTCTCAGTATTAAAAAGGGCGGGGAAGTAACTGATGAAGAGTTTTTAACAATGATGAGTGAGTGTGATAAGTATGAAAAGGCGAATCAAAATAGTTGATACCACTCTTCGGGATGGCGAGCAGTGTCCGGGTGTTGTATTCTCTCCTTCTGATAAAGTACGTCTGGCTTTGTTTTTAGACAGCATCGGAGTTTCCGAAATCGAGGCAGGGATTTACGATGTGGGTACAGAGGGCGTTCATTATATCAGCGAAATTATGAAAAAGAAAAAACAGGCAGCTGTCTCCCTGTGGTCTAAATTAAACCCTGAAAATGTAGAAGAGTCGGCCAGACAGAAACCGGACCTGATTCATATCGGAACCCCCGTATCCTATACGCAGATTTATAATAAATTGGGGAAAAATAAAAAATGGATTGAAAATTCTCTTCAGGAATGTTTGGAAGTCGCCAGGAATTATAACATTCCCATTACGGTAGGTCTGGAAGATGCGTCAAGGGCTGATGTGGCTTTCCTGGTATCTCTAATTCGTCTGATGCGGCAAAAGGGAGTGGAGACCATTCGCCTTGCAGATACGGTTGGGGTGCTGTTCCCCAGACGGGCAGGGGAGCTGGTGCGGGAAATAAAGCAGACAGGAATCATGATCGAGGTTCATGAACATAATGACTTTGGAATGGCAGTGGCCAATTCCATGGTTATGGCGCTTTCCGGGGCTGATATGGTAGATGGGACACTGCTTGGAATCGGAGAGCGTGCCGGTAACTGCAACCTTTACGAATTTGTCCATAGTGCAGCCCGTAAGTTTGATTTAAATGTAAGCAGTGCAGATATTAAAAAAGGGGAAAATCTCTTAAAATCCATAATGAATGGAGGGAAGAAGAATGATTCGGAAGATCAAATTTGAAGAAGGCAGAAAAAAAATGGCGGAAGGAATTTTAAGTCTCTGCCGGGTTCTCTCCTGTGAGGGGCAGGTAATGGTAAATGGAGTTTACAGTTTTGCTGCCTCTGAGGTAGCCGGAAAGCTTGAGGGAACAGATTTGTTTTTTAACCAGGGAATCCGTCTGGCGGCCGCAGCCATCGGTGAAATCAATCAGGCAGCAGGCTGCGGAACCGGGGAGTCAGCCCGTCTGGCAGCCCGGCTTTTATCTTACTGTGAAAGGAAATCCGCATCTGGAATCAGTCCGGTACTTCTTGCCAGGGAACTAAAAGCCGCTGCATCAGCGTTGGAAGAATTTGTAGGTAAAAAAGCAATCCCCCTGCCTGTCATAAACACCGATTTAATAGAAGGAATCACCAAAGACCAGAAGACCGCCCAAATGATTGTGGAAGGATCAGAAGCGGGGGAACTGGTTGTAAAAGAATCCATGTCCGGGGAAACCAGGCTTGAAGTAATAAAAGGAATGCGTCTTGATGGAGGTTTGACAGTGGGAGCGGAAGGAACGGTCTGGGATGCCCTTGTTCTGATTGTAAAAACCCCCATCACTTCCTTTTCAAGCATCTATCCCCTCCTTCAAAAGACCGGACAGCAGAATTTGTTTATTCTGGCAGACGGAATAGAGGGGGAAGCCCTGACTCTTCTGAGTGCAAATGTACAACAGAACCGCATTCATGTAAGAGCCATGAAGGCGCCGGGAATTGGCAGGAGAAAAGAAGACCTTTTTGAGGACGCTGCGGTGTATACGGATACCATGGTTTTTGATGGTATTTATCCTTGTCAGATGGAAGAAATTTCACCAGCCATGCTGGGGCGGGTAAAAGCAGTGACCGCTGCCGGTTCTTATACAATTATAAAAGGAAATGGGGATAACAGCCGGATATGCAGGAGGATTGATGGAATTAAAGAGCGGATTGGGGATCCCAAAACCAATTATTACGACAAGCAGATGCTGCGGGGTAGAATTGCAGGATTAATGGGTTGCGCGCCAGTCATCTACGCGGGTGGATATACCACGGTACAGGCGAAGGAGGAGAAACGAAGGATTGAATCTGCATTAGCCTATTATCAGACTGTAAAGCAGTTTGGAGTACTGAAAAAAGATGATTTAATCAACTTTCAAGCCGGATCAGAGGCAGAAAAGTTCCTGACAGAATCCATGAAGGTATGTTTTCAGAATGAGGAACTCAGTGCATACCTGATGATCCTCATGATTCAGAAGATCTGTGGACTGGTTGTTATGTGGCTGACAACCGGAGCGGTTATGGTGAGTACCGGATATGACAGAGAAGATTTAGAACTGATAAAAAGCGGAGTGGATATAGAAAGGTTAAGGAACTGATATGAACATCAGAAAAGTAAAGCTGAAGCCTGGATTTGCATTAATGGAACTGGGAGGGGAATTCTGTATTTTTGATGAAAGAGACAGCCAGAACGGTTCCTTAGACGGTCTGCCATCGGTAAATGAGATCTGCATCTTCTTATGGAACAGCCTGGAGAGGGGGGCAGGAGTGGAGGAATTAATCACTCTGCTTTCTGAGGAAAAAAATATTGATGAAGAAGATGCAAGGCTAGAGCTGGAGGAGTTTCTTGCAAAACTGATCCATGGGAATGTGGTTGAAATTAATGGGTAAAGGAGGAGCAGGCAGGTGGAAAAAATAGCGGTGATCAGCAAAGATCAGGAACTGGTTCCTTTTTTGTACTGCAACCTGGTGGAAATCTTTGAAAAGGAGGGGGAACAGTGGCGGGCGGTGCGTACCGCTCCCTTTTCTCCCATAACAGGAAATACAATTGAAAAACTGAGAAAAGAAACGG
Source organism: Lacrimispora sp. (assembly GCF_031982545.1). GTDB lineage: Bacteria > Bacillota > Clostridia > Lachnospirales > Lachnospiraceae > Lacrimispora. Next base: position 264,014 of record NZ_DALYXB010000002.1, on the reverse strand, counting down.
AAGCAATCATGACTCTCGCGGAAGATGCGAAAGCAGTTTTGTGCAGAGAGCTTTCAGGAATCCCATTTTCCGTATTCAACCAAAAAGGTTATTGCATCTTTTGTTCAGAAAAAGCGGACCAGGACACGTTAGACGGAATGATAAAGGATATAGAAGAAAGTGATGAAAAACGAAGAAGGAAAGAAGAAATGATTCAGAATGCCGGACCTGTGGAAACGCAGACACCAGGAATCTATTTTCTGGATTTGGTGCAGCTTCAAACGGAGTGCCCGGAGGTATCATCCAAAAAGGCACTGTTGCCTTTCCTTTCCAATACTCCGTTTCTCGAATTGCAGATTGTCTGTGCCCACATACCCCCATGGCTTGAAACCGATGATTCCTATGAAAAAAAGGTATGTAATGGAAATGGAAATGGAAAAGTACATATAACCATAACCCGAAAACAGTGTTAGCAGGAGGTGGAAAAAATGCAAAATTATATGGTTTTAGATGCTGGGACACTACAGACCCCTTATGGAATTCTGGGTGGAGTGGATTCCTTTCTCTGTCATCCAGACGGAGAGTTATCGGGAGTAACCCTATCGGAAAAAAATATGATTGTTACCCAGGCAGGAGAATTGATTCCGGCTTATACGGAGAACGGCAGAAGAAAAAAGAAGCCGTCTGTGGAATTTGACAAGCAGGGAATGGTGGTTAGCGTGGCGTTAGAAGAGCAGCAGGAGGTTCTCACCCCCATTGGAGAGCTTCCGGTTGAACTGATTAAATTTTATCCCTCTGGAGAGCTTCACCGGATATTTATCCTGGATGGACAGATGAGTGGCTTCTGGACGGAGGAAGATGAACGGGAGCTTAACATTTCCCTGACCTTTGATCTTGGCTTTACGGAATTTCAGGCAATGATAAATGGCCTTTGTTTTTATAAAAGTGGAGATATAAAAAGTATTACCTTGTTTCCGGGGGAAAGTGCTGCCATACAGACTCCTATGGGAATGGTGGAAACTAAGGTGGGACTTTCCTTGTATGAGTCGGGAAACTTAAAATCAGTAGAACCGGCAGAGCCTGTCCTGGTATCAACTCCCATTGGAAAAATAACCGCTTACGATCCGGACCAGATCGGAATCAATGCTGACAGCAATTCTCTTTCGTTTACGGAAAGCGGAGAGATCAAAGGTCTTATCACCTGTGATCACTCCATCTATGTTCAGACGGAGGAAGCGGTAATGAGAAAGTATTCTCCCCACATAAAGCCCCATCCTCTCTATGATGAGGTACTCACTGTATCCGGGATTAAAGTGGAGTTTTTTCTGGAATCTGGAGAAGTATTGATTGAAAATGACAGATATGATCTGGAATCGTGCGGATTTACCATAGAACCGTTTGCACGGCCCGGAATGCACTGCAGCCCTTCTGACTGTGCAAACTGTTCCTTGTGCAACAAAGCAATGAGAGAATAAAGAACAAAACTGCCAAGGCTGAATTACTTGGCAGTTTTGTTCTTTGAATGCTTAGTCTGATTTTGCTGCAGCATACTCTGTTTCACTGGCTGAAGCATTGGCATACCTGCCCTTTCCAAGAACCGTAGTATAGAAAAAGGTTCCAAAACAGGCAGCTGCAAAAAGTATTCCAATTGGATAGGCAATGGTGGTGGAAATCTGAAGTCCTTCCTTTGCCATCAGTATGTAGGTACAGGAGACTGCGGACATAAAGGTTGCAGGAAGCACTGTAATCCAGTAAAAACGTTTTTTGCGGAATAGATAAACGCTTGCAGTCCATAATGCAATCATTGCCAGTGTCTGGTTGCTCCAGGAGAAATATCTCCATACGATCTGTACATCAAACTGAGTCAGAACAGAGCCAACTGCCAGAAGCGGTATGGTAAGGAGCAGGCGGTTTTTTGCCGGTTTCTGATCAAGTTTAAACCAGTCTGCCAGAGTCAGACGTGCACTCCGGTAAGCCGTATCTGCAGAGGAGATGGGGCATGCGATCACTCCGATCATGGCTATAACAGCACCAACGGGTCCAAGAAGCTGAAAGCAGATTTCATAAACAACGCTGGACTGCCCATTTCCAAGTGCAGTTAAAAGACCGCCGGTTCCATCATAAAAAGCAACTCCCGCTGCAGCCCAGATGAGCGCAATAACACCTTCTGCGACCATGGCTCCATAAAATACCTTCCGGCCGTCTGCCTCATTGGTAAGACAGCGGGCCATCAAAGGAGACTGTGTGGCATGGAATCCCGATATGGCGCCGCAGGCAACAGAGATAAACATGGTGGGCCAGATTGGTGTACCGGCTGGGTGAAGATTGGCCAGGGTGATTTCCGGAATGTGATATCCTTTAAAAAGAATGGCTCCGCCAACACCCAGTGCCATTACTATCAGGCAGATTCCAAAGAACGGATAGATTTTTCCAATCACCTTATCAATAGGAACAAAGGTGGCAATAAAATAGTAGACCAGTACAACAATGAGCCAGAATCTGGAATCCAGTACATTAGGTGTCAGCATCGCTAAGAGATTTGCCGGCCCGGTAGAAAAGGTTACACCCACCAGTACAAGAAGAATTACTGAAAATACCCGCATGATCTGCTTCATGGCTGTGCCAAGATAGGAACCGGTCAGTTCTGATACACTGGCGCCCTTATGCCGCATGGACATCATACCTATCATATAATCGTGTACACCGCCCCCTAAAAGAGTACCGAAGGTGATCCATAAAAATACACTGGGTCCCCAGCAGGCTCCGGCAAGTGCACCAAAGATGGGACCCAGGCCTGCAATATTTAACAGCTGGATTAAAAAAATGCGTGGGGTCCCCATGGGAACGTAGTCGTTTCCATCCGTCATGGAAAGAGCTGGTGTTACTCTGTCATCAGGTCCGAAAACTTTTTCTGTGATTTTGCTGTAGAAGAAAAAACCTGAAATCAGCAGCAACAGACATAAAAAGAAACTTATCATTTGCCTACCTCCTATTATTAAAACATCTCATTACCACCAATTATAATGAAATATGCACAATAATAAATGGAAAATGGATGAAAAGCAGGTATTTGTGCATAAACAGCAGCTAGACACCAATGATCTGCTTAAACTGTTTGATCTTTTCTCTTCCTACGGGCAGAATCTCTTTTTCAAATCCCTGCATTTTAACTGCCATACTGTTATTTGCCCATGGAAACAGTTCGGATATATAATTTAAATTGATCAGATAACTTTTGTGAATCCGGTAAAATCCACAGGAGGAAAGGCGTTTTTCATATTCACCTAGCAGCTGGTTCTCCGTATAATCCCTGGAAACAGTATGGATAATGCAGCTTCGGCAGCAGGTTTCTATGTATACGATCTGTCTGATATCAAGCAATATAATGGTTCTGTTGACATTAATGGGAAACTTATGTGCTGGGAGGCATAAATCATTTTTCAAAGAATGATCCAAATCCTGTCTGCATTTTTCCAGAATGCAACGTAACCGTTCCGGATCAAAGGGTTTTAAAATATAGTTGTTTACACCCAGTTCAAATGCCTGGACTGCATATTGGGAAAACGCGGTTGCAAAGATGATCTGGGCATGAGGCATCATTCTCCTTGCGGCAGCTGCCAGTGTGGTTCCATCCATATCATTTAAACTGATATCCAGAAAGAGAATATCAAAATAATGATGGCCAAACAATTCAAGGGCTGCATTACCACTGTCTCCTTCCATAATTTCGCTTTCAGGCAGGAAGGATAAAATCTGGTGGATCAGTTCTTTACGCGCAGGGCGTTCATCATCAATCACAGCAATTTTCATAAGTGAATCCCCCTTCATACTTTGATTCTGGAGAAACCGGAATGGTAAAAAAGATGTCAGAACCGGAATCAGAACTTTCAATATGAAGTCCGTGCTCCTGTCCATAAATACTTTTTAGCCGTTTATGGACATTTTCCAGTCCCACTCCCCCGTAATGTTCCCCTTCATACAGATGCTTTATGACTGTTTCCGGAATTCCGGGTCCTTTATCGGAAACGGAGATTTTTATAGATGCTCCCTCCATACAGGCGCAGATGGATACATAGCGATTGGCGCTTTTATCAAAACCATAGCGGATTGCATTTTCTACCAGAGGCTGAAGGATAAACGCCGGAATCAGGCAGTTTGTTTTTTCATCCGTTATTATTTCGATATGAAGCTTTTCTTCAAATCTGGCTTTTTCCAATTCCAGATATCTGGTAATATGCATAAGTTCTGTCTTAAGTGTGTGCATGTAGGAATTGTGCTCCAGTGTCTGTCTGTAATAGGAAGACAGAGTAAGAAGCAGTTCTCTGGCTCTGTCCGGATTGTCCCGGCAGACGTAGGAAATGGTGTTGAGAGAATTATAAAGGAAATGGGGATTGACCTGAGACTGCAGTGCTTTTAATTCTGCCTTGCGCCGTAATTTTTTCTGGTATTCCAGTTCAGACAGCTCAAACTGAGTGGAAAAAAGCCTTGCAAGTTCCGAGGCAAAATTTAAATCAGACTGGGACTGCTGCCAGTGCTTTTTTATTACCATGGTCAGACTTCCCATAACCTGATTCATTTCTATAATGGGAGCAGCCACAATGATATGGTTTTTCAAAATGGAATAAAGTGGTTCCCCTTTTCTGGCATAATGAAAAATGGTTGGTTTCCTGTCGTGGATAGACGCCAGAATTGAGAGAAGAACCGTATCCTCATTCATATCCTTCAGTTCCAAATTGGTTTTCCTGCTTATTATTTTTTCGGTATCTGTAATAAGTATGGCTGCGCAACTGGTGGACTGAAAAATAATTTCAGCCGCAGCCTGCATATCCTTTATGCTGTATAAGCCTTTGCGAAGATGGGGAAGACTTTGTTCCACGATTCCAAGAGCCAGCCGCATCCGTTCAGCAAACTGACTGTCTTCCTCCAAAAAAACCATATTAAAAGTGCCCAGAAATACTAACATTCCAAGTGCGTTCATGGTCATCATGGGAAGTGAAATCAGCTTTACAAGCTGGACTGCTGCAGAAAAGGGTCGTGAAATAAGCAGAATAATCATCATCTGAAGAAATTCTACAAAAAACGTGAGAATAAAAACACTGGAGCTGCCCATTTTTCCCGCCTTAAACCGGCTGGAGAACAAGGAGCCTGCAAGCCCTTCAACCAGAGTAGAGACAGCACAGGCTGCTGCGGTAAATCCACCGATGTCAAACAGATAACGGTGAATCCCTCCAATTAAGGCTGCACCGATTCCCACATATGGGCCGCCTAAAAGGCCGGCAGCCAGCACTCCGATTACCCGGGTGTTGACAATTGCTCCCTGAGTGCGAACTCCTGTGTAGGTTGATAGAATGCTGATTAAACCGAATAGGGTGGCAAGCATGATTCCGCAGCCGGCGGAATGCATATCATAAAGGAGCATGCTCCTTACAATGGGGATTTTGGTAAGAAGGGTGGCGATCAGAACCAGAAGACCGATATTTAAAAGAAGACTGAAAAACATAGCACTTGACATAAGTTTCCCCCTTATACTGGCTGTTAAAATTCTGTTATAATTATAACAGAATTTTTAAAGAAATACAGTGGGAGTCACGGAAGATAGAAAGTAACTTGCATTTATAGCCAGGAATCATATATAATTTAACATCAGGAACCAATGCAGGCAAAATAGAGTTTACTGGAGGGAAAATGATGAAACTATTTATAAAGTATATTTCAATTGTATTAGCCATTTATCTGATGTCATTTATATTTAACTCGGTTTATATAGGAAGTTTAGGCGCACTGCTTATTATGGGCATGGTACTTTTGCTTGTGAACCTGATCATAAAACCGTTTCTTATGCTGATTACATTACCCGCCAATTTGCTGACGTTAGGCTTATTCAGCTTTATTGTAAATGCATGGACGATCATGATCGCCGATTCCCTTGTTGAAAATATAAGTATGGGCGGCTTTGTTAACTCGCTGATTGCAGCTTTTATAATTACTATTTTAAATAATCTGTTTCAGGATAAAGATTAGGCAGCAGCATAAAAGCATGGCCTGAATCCACGAGTATGGGTTCTGGTCATGCTTTTATCGTTTTCTAATATTTGACGCCCTTCCAGTAAAGCGGCTTATAAACATTTGCTTCTTCCGGCAAAGTCACATCCTTCATTGCCCAACGGTAGAATTCTTCAAATCCGGTCCGGTCCACAATGTATCCGATATGTTCCTTTCCGCCGGGAGCAGTGGTATCAATGTATTTTGTTACATAATCATAAGTGTTTAAAATAATCTTTAAAATACTGTCCTCATCTGCCCATTTGATGAAATCCTCGCCCAGACGGGGATTTTTCTTTCCGGTACGTCCAAGCAGGGTGAGGCGGTAAAACTTCTCCTGACTTCTGGTCCAGGCTCTGGTGGGGCAGGCAAGTACACATTCCCCGCAGCCGATGCAGGTTTCATGATTGCGGGCTACCTTACCATTCACGGTTTCCAGAGCCCCGGTTGATTTCCGTTTGCATGCTTTCACGCAGGCGCCGCAGTTGACACAGCGGTCTGCATCGTAGTGTGGGAGTGTCATTCCCATAATGCCGAAATCATGCATCCGCACCTTGGCACAGTCGTTGGGACAGCCGGTTAATGCAACCTTAAAATGGAGATTGTTAGGGAAAATGGCTTTCTCTATTTTCTTTGCAAAATCCGCCGTATTATAGCAGGCATAAGGGCAGACGTTGTTGCCGATGCATGCGGTTATATTCCGGGTTCCCGCAGCGCTGTAGCCCTCTCCAGATTTTTCCTGGTTAATACCCAATCCTTCAATAATCGGCTGCAGGAGGGCATTGACCTTTGGAATATCCGCAAATGGGATTCCAGGGATCTCAAAACCCTGTCTGGAGGTAATGTGTACAGTGCCATTGCCGTAAGTATCGGCAATATTCTGAATCATAGATAAAAATCTGGCTTCCAGATAACCGCCTGGTACCCGGACGCGGGAGGCTGTAAGACCTCTGTGTTTCGTAACACGGAAAGCATTTTTTTTCAGTTCCTTTGTGTTAATATCCATTAGACGTTCCCCTTTCTAATCCAAGAGTTTGCGGCCTTTGGTAAATGGAAAGACAGGTCCGTCCAGGCACACATAGGTGTCATCAATTTTACAGTGTCCGCATTTGCCGATTCCGCAGCACATTTTCCGTTCATGGGATATCCAGATATTTTCTTCCTTCAGTCCAATATCAAGAAGTCCCTGAGTGGTAAAGCGCATCATGGCTGGAGGCCCCACCACAATTGCAGTGGTTTCTTCTTTGTTTTTCAGCTTTAATTTTGGTATATACTGGGTGACCAGTCCGATCTGGCAGGCCGTGTCATCCTCTGCACAATCCACAGTCAGAATGACTTCCATTGCCTGCTTCCATTTGCCGAAGTCCTCCAGAAAGAGAATGTCTTTGGGGGTCTTAAATCCGGCGATGAGTGTCATGCCCTTTGTTTCTTCCATATGACCGGAAAAATAATCAACCACACCCTTCACAGGAGAAAGTCCGGTTCCGCCTGCTATGATAAGAAGCTCTTTTCCCCGGAAATTTTCCATATCAAATCCATTGCCGTAAGGTCCTCTTAAAAACAGGCTGTCTCCCTGATAACGTTCAAAGATTTCTCCTGTCACCTTACCTACCCGGCGAATGGTCAAATCTACGGAATCCTCCCGGATACCGCTGACAGAAATGGGCGCTTCCCCGAACTTCGGAATGGAAACCTCGAAAAACTGACCCGGTTTTACGTCTCCATGATAAGCCATGCGAAATGTGTATTCAATGTCCGTATGGCGGATTACCTCCTTGATTTCAGAACGGAAAGGAAGATATTCGTTATGATTCATTTCCATTTACCTCCTTCATGGCATCCTCCAGCTGATTGATGCAGTGGGAAAATGAGATGTACTCCGGGCACACGTCGTCGCACCGGCCGCAGCCTACGCACATAGGAATCCCATTGCGTTTCTTGTAGTCATATACTTTGTGAAGAACCTTAAAGCGCATGCGCTGACCGTTGTTCTGGCGATAGTTTCCGCCGCCTGCTACATCAGTAAAACCATCCGTCATACAGGAAGCCCATACTCTGCGGCGTTCTCCGACTTTGCCGTTATCGGTGTAGAAAATATCCTGCATGGTGAAACAGGTACAGGTTGGACATACAAAATTACACCGTCCGCAGTTGATGCAGCGGCTGTCATATTGTTTCCACATGGATGACTTCATGACCTCTAAGGAAAGAGAATCAGGGATGTTAACCTGTGTTTCAGTCTCGGTTACGTAAGAAGGGGTTATATCTGCCTGTTTTGAACAGTTGGCAGCAAATAACTCATCCCATTCGGGGTTTTTATTATCAATCAGCACTCCGTCTTCTGATGGTTCCATGGAAGCATGATAGTCGTCTGAACGATTGGTTCCCATATCAACACAGAAACAGCTCTCAAAGGAATCTTTGCACCCCATAAGTACGAATTTCACCCGGTCCCTGAGACGTTTATAATAAGGGTCTTCAGCCCCGTTATGGAGATACATGGTATCTAAGCGTTTCACCGCATGAAGGTCGCAGCTGCGCAGAAAAATAATTGCCTGCTTCACAGGGGCTTCCGGTTCCTTTACAGAATCTTCCGTAAAATAAAATAAGGTCTCCGAGATGGGAAGAAGAATTTCTTTAAAAGAAAAGTCTGACTTCTGGTCAAATACGATTTCGTCAATGGACTGAATTTCTCCATAGTGAACAGAGTCCGTATCCGAAAAAGCACCTCCGTTTTTCATCAGCATGGGAGCATAGATGACAGAATCCTTTTTCCAGTTTTGAAATACTTCGCTGACCTCTTTTGTATTAAGGATATATCCCATGCTAAGCCTCCTTTTTTCCGGAAATCAGATAATAGGGAACAGCAGTAAATAAAATTCCGCCTGCCATATTGCCAAGAGTTACAACCAGAATATTGTAAAAATATCCGGAAAGGGAAACAGCCGCACCGTTAGGACTTAAGACTCCCACCGTAAGCAGTGTCATGTTTGCAATACTATGCTCGTAACCGCTTGTTATAAATGCGAAAAGACACCAGAACACCATGATTAATTTTCCGCTCTCTGATTTGCAGCGGAAACTGCACCAGATCGCAAGGCAGACTAAAATGTTACAAAGTACCGCTCTGAAAAAGAGAGGAATGAGGGGGATTGCCATTTTTGCAGCAGCCGCATTTGCCATGAATTCCCCTACTGGCCCCTTTGCCAGCCCGGCACCCCAGAAAATAAGTGCAAGGAGAATGGAACCGGCCCAGTTTCCAATTAAACAGACCACCCACAGTCTGACAGCCTCTCCAATTGTGACGGTACCGCTGAACATTCCGCCTGCCATTACTAAATTATTGCCGGTAAACAGTTCTGCTCCTGCCATAACAACAAGACTGAGGGCGATGCCAAAGGATGCACCCATAATAATCTTGACGTAAGGCTGACTGGAAATCATCCCTCCGGCAGAGAAGATCAATAGAATTCCAAAACCCACATAAATACCTGCCAGCATGGCCGCAAACCAGTATCCAACAGGATTTTTTTTCAGAAACTTTGATTTGTTTTCCGCCGCTTTTGCTAACATTGAATATTCTTCCTGAAACATAAACAACCTCCTTTGTTTATTTTTTATCAAACTACCCACAAAACCAGTATAATCAATAACTAAAAAAATCACCGTGATTTAAATCACGATGACTTAAAAAATTACTGCAATAGAAAGAGTATGGTTCTCGTTGACCTTATATAATTTTAATGATAAAATTAATTTAGTTTTAATTAAAATTAAGTAAAGAAGTGGGTAAATAAATGGGAAAAAAGGTTACATTGCAGATGATTGCCCAGCGCGCAGGTGTTAGTGTGGTAACAGTGTCCAATGTGCTGTCAGGAAAAAAGGGAGCAAGCGATCAGGTGCGTAACCTGATTTTTTCTCTGGCAGAAGAGACAGGATACCAGAAAAGTGCACTGAAAGACAGGGAAAAAGAGAGGGCATACCGTTTCGGAGTTCTGATTGCAGAGCGCTATGTAAAAGAATATCCTTCATTTTATATGCATATATACAAAGAAATTGCAAAGGAGGCCGCGAAGCGTAACTCACTTACGATTTTGGAGGTAATTGATGAAGAGCGGGAGCGTTTGGAAAACAAGGCTTATAAGTTTGCAGATGCAGAGATAGACGGACTGTTAATCATTGGTGAGATGTCACCGCTATTTGTTGATATGGTGGGAAAAAGCGCGCAGGTGCCTGTCGTTGGTGTGGATTTTTACAATGTGGATATGGATATGGATTTTATTATTACAGACAGCTTCCGGGGAATGCAAAAAGCTGTGGAACGATTGATTCAATTCGGCCACAGGGATATTACATTTGTGGGAACGCCAAAAGCGACTAACAGTATTATGGACCGGTATATGGGATATTGCAAAGCACTTTTGCAGAACCATATTGACAATACGAGCCTGATTTGTGATCGCAGTGTGGGGGAGAAAGGTTCTGTAATTGAATTTGATCTGCCTTTAAAGCTGCCTACAGCATTTGTATGCAATTGTGAGAGAACCACTGGCGTATTGATTGAAAAGCTCAGAGAAAGAGGTTTAAGAATTCCAGAAGATGTTTCCATTGTGGCATTTGACCGCTTTCTTGACGAATATCCGGAAGAGATGGAAGTGACAACCTATGAAATTGATGAGAATGCGTTGGCCAGGATTAGTGTCACCACGCTTTTAAAGAGAATTTCGGGAAAAGGCAAGCCGGCAGGGATCACTGTGGTGAATGGCATTTTAAAAGAAGGAAATACAGTAAAAAGAAGGGAGGAGTAAATCTTTGGCAGGATCAGTAAAATTAAAAGACATCGCCAACGAATTAGGGACAAGTATTGTGACCGTATCAAATGCCCTTTCAGGTAAGAAGGGAGTCAGTGAAGCCGTAAGAACACAGGTGATTGAAAAGGCGAAAGAGCTGGGCTATGACAATACGAAGCAGGATAAGAGCCCCAAAGAAAAGGTCACGATAGGTGTAATCGTATCAGAGCAGTATATCGGAATTGGAACCTCTTTTTATTGGACTATGTATCAGCAGACGGTCTGGGCGGCCTCAACGTTTAAAGCGCTTACAACGCTGGAGATTATCAGCACTGATAAAGAAAAAGAGCTTGAACTTCCACGTCTTTGTGAAGAGGGAAGAATCGACGGTCTTATAGTAATTGGAAAGATGGAAAAGAAATATCTGGAAAATACGATTCAAGTTCTGCAGATTCCAGCGGTTTTGCTGGATTTCAGATGTGAGGAAATCGGGTGCTCTTCTATTATGTCCAACAATTATATTGGGATGTACAAAATGACCCGTTATCTCCTGAAGCGGGGACACAGGAATATTGGATATGTAGGCGAGGCGGAAACAAATGAAAACCTTTGTGACCGGTATTTTGGATATCGTAAGGTGATGGAAGAATGGGGCGTTCCGGTTAATCCGGAGTGGGTGATTGCTGATGCGAAGGTGGTCAGTGGAAAGGCCGACATTTCGCTGCCAGGAGTGCTTCCTACTGCGTTTGTATGCAGCAGTGATTTTGTTGCAGGCTTTCTGTATGATAAGCTTTCCCAGATGGGTTACCGGATACCGGAGGATATCTCTCTTGTAGGGTATGATAATTACCTATATGGACATTCTCTGGCCAAGAAGCTTACAACATATAACGTGGATATGAAAGAGATGGCTCACGAAGCAGTAAAAATCCTTCTGAAAAAGGTGGCTGGAGGCCCGGATCATAATGATATAAAATATTTGGACAGCTATATCGTGGAACGCAGCAGTGTAAAAACCATACAGGAATAAATTAAAATGAGTAGCAGCGTGCTGCTCTTTTTTTGTGCAAAAACGAATTAACTTAAATTTAATTAAAATTATTATTTTACAGAAAAATAAATGTCAAAAAAATAAATTAAAAATAATATTAATTATACATTATGCATATAAATTATGAGCAAATGTATAAAACATATACAAAATAAATATAGACTTGCAAAATAAACTTGTGATTAAAAGATAAATGTGCTAAGATTAATTTAAGTTAAAAAAGATTAAAAAATGGGAGGTTTTATCATGAGACAAGGATATGGAAAGCAATTTCTTGCAGTTGTTCTTGCTGGTACATTAACAGCTACGCTGGCAGCCTGCAACAAAAAAGAAGAGGTCAAGGCAGAAAAGACAGACGTTGGTGTTACATTTGATCAGATTAAGCTGGGAGAGCATACGGATTTAAAGGCCAATTTAAAATTTCTGACCCACAAAACAGATATCGTTGATACGACGTTTAAGGATTATGTTTCAGAGTTTCAGAAGATGTATCCAAACATTAACATCGAATATGAGGGAATTACAAATTATGCAAATGATATCACAACAAGGCTGACCACTGGTGACTGGGGAGATATCTGTATGATTCCCACAACGGTTGATAAGAATGAACTCAAAAACTATTTTATCAACTTAGGAGCTATGGATGAATTGTCAAAAGAATATACCATGCTGTCAAATTACAGCTATGATGACAAGGTCTATGGAATTCCATCTATGGGAAATATACAGGGAATTGTTTATAACAAGGCAGTGTTTGAAAAGGCAGGAGTAAAGGAAATACCAAAAACTCCGGAGGAGTTTTTAAGTGCGCTGCAAAAGATCAAAGACAATACAGATGCAATTCCGCTTTATACAAATTTTGCAGCCGGCTGGACCATGACGGCATGGGATGCTTACATAGATGCCTGTGCAACCGGGCAGGCAGATTTTGCACAGGAGGGCCGTGTTAAGGGAAAGAATCCGTTTGCTGACCGGGGAGACCAGACTGGGCCTTATGCAGTCTATAACTTACTATATGAGGCAGTTTCAAAAGGTCTTACAGAGGAAGACCCCACCACCACCGACTGGGAAGGAAGCAAGGCAAGGTTAAACAAGGGAGAGATTGCCAGCATGGCATTAGGCTCATGGTCTATTGTCCAGATGAAGGATGCAGCGGAGAATGGTGATGATGTGGCTTATATGCCATTTCCAATTACAGTGAATGGAAAGCAGTATACTTCAGTATCTGCGGATTATAATTATGGAGTCAACTGCAATAGCTCTGCAGACAATCAACTGGCAGCCATGCTTTATATCAAATGGCTGATCGATAAATCCGGATTCGATGTGAACCAGGGCGGTGTTTCGATTAAAGTGAATTCCGAGATGCCGGAGTTTTTAAAAGCATTTGACAAAGTTGGGCTTCTATATGATGTGCCGGTACTAAAAGGTGAGGAAACCTGGGGAAATGATGTTAATAATGAATCCGAGCTGGGAATTAATGTATCAGGCGGAATGGCGAAGTCGGTAGTGGAGGCAGCAATCGAAGGGCAGCCTTCTATGAAAGAATTGGCAGACCAGTGGAATGAAAAGTGGACTGCGGCGCAAGAGAAGATTGGAATCACTCATTAACAGTCAGAAAAAGGGGAAATGATATGAACACAAAAAGAGCACCATTTAACTTTATTAAGTGGATTCAGTCGGGAAAGGTGAACCGACGACTGTGTATGGTCACATTTATGCTGGCTCCGCTCTTATTACTTCTGGTTTTTACATATATTCCTTTTCTGAAGATGTTTCAGTTCAGCTTTTATGACATGAAGTACATTGGAGCGCGAAAATTTGTGGGCCTTAAAAATTATTCAGAAGTATTTTCCAGGAAGGATTGCTTTCAGGCATTAAAGCTGAGCGGTTATTATATAGTCGCAGCTTTCATACAGTTGGCAATTGCGCTGTGGTTTGCCTCCGTTTTAAGCTTTAAGGTAAAAGGCGGAGGTTTGTATAAAGGTTTTATGTTCTTCCCATATCTGGTATGCGGAATTGCAGTGGGTTTTATTTTCAAGTTTTTCTATACAAGAGGTTTTGTACTGGATACGGTTCTTCAGTGGATTGGGTTCAATCTGGATTCTCTGCCATATTGGCTGAAGGATAAGAGTATCAATAACATCTCAATTGCCGCCACCTCTGTGTGGCGGTATATGGGACAGAATATGGTACTGTTTATCGGTGCGATCATGTCAGTGGACAGTACGCTTTATGAAGCGGCGGCAATTGACGGAGCTTCCGGCTTCAATAAGTTCCGGTATATTATATTTCCCAGCATAAAGACTATTATTGTACTCAATATGATTCTGGCAATTACCGGTTCACTCAGTGTTTTTGAACCGCCCTATGTAATCACAAACGGCGAGTTTGGAACAGGTACCTATTTTGTTATTATGAATAAGCTGGCCCACGTAAGCCAGAAGGTAGGTCTGGCTTCAGCTATGGCGATTGTTCTGTTTGTGCTGATTTTATTTGCTACATTGCTTCAGAAAGCAGGAGAATGGTATTTTCTTGGAATCGGTGATCAGGAGGCAATACGAACGGTGAGACGGCAGAAGAAGCGAAACAGGCAGAGGGAGGCAGATAACAGATGAAATTAAAGAAATTTCTTTGGACATTTATAAAATATACAACACTGATTCTGGGCTCTGTTATTTCCGTGCTCCCTGTCATTGTCTGCGTAATCACAGCATTCAAGACACCAGAAGAGTATGCGACGACCAATGTCATGACCTTACCAGCCAGTTGGTTTTATGTAAATAATTTTATAGAAGCATGGCAGAAAGCAAACATGGGAGTGGCATTTCGTAATTCTGGAATTATCCTTGTGTGCGTTCTGTTTGGCTCTGTGCTGACTGGTTCTATGCTGGCTTATATCCTAAACCGGTTTAAATTTCCGGGCAATGGCTTAATCCGCAGTCTTTTCCTGTTCGCCTCTCTGCTTCCGGGAATTGCCATGCAGGTATCCGTGTATCAGATTATGTATAGCCTGGGATGGATAAACAGTCTGCCAGGATACATTGTTTTGATGTGCGGTACTGATGTTATGTCCATTTATATTTTCATTCAGTACTTTGAGAATATCCCCACCTCACTGGATGAATCGGCTATTATGGATGGCTGCACCTATTTCGGCGTGTTTTTCCGGGTGCTTCTGCCTCTTTTAAAGCCGGCGATCATTACCGTTATGATTTTAAAAGGAGTGGGAACTTATAATGAATACTATGCGGCGAACCTTTATCTGCAGGACAAAAACAGGCTTGTTACAGTAGCTACGTCCCTGTTTAAATTCACGGGGCCGCTTGGAAACCAGTACAACTATATCTGTGCAGGAGTCATAATCACCATGATCCCTGCGTTGATTATCTTTGTTCTATGCCAGAAACAGATTTACAGCGGTTTAACACAAGGGGCCGTCAAAGGGTAGACAGACGCTTAAGAATATAAATACATGAGTGGAGGAAAGCAACTATGAGCGAAGTTAAAATAATTGGATCACAGGTCCCGAATATGCCGTGGCAGGATAGGCCGGAGAAGGCAAAACCATGGATGCCTGTTTGGAGATACGATGCAAATCCCATCATTGACCGGAATCCTTTAGAGGGAGTCGCACGAATATTCAACAGTGCCGTAATTCCTTATGAGGGGGCATTCATCGGCGTCTTCAGAGGGGAGCAGACAAATGGCGTTCCATTTATCTACTTAGGCCACAGCGGGGATGGGATTCATTGGGAGTTTGAACGTGAGAAAATACAGTTTGTGTCTGAACATGGAGAGCCATTTATGCCTGTATACGCATATGACCCCCGGCTTGTTAAAGTCGAAGACACCTATTATATCATGTGGTGCCAGGACTGCTACGGTGCCGCTATTGGAATGGCATGGACGAAGGATTTTAAAACCTTTACAAGAATTGAAAATCCATTTCTGCCTTTTAACCGGAATGCAGTACTTTTTCCAAGAAAAATCGGAGGAAAGTTCCTGATGCTTTCCAGACCCAGTGACAGCGGTCATACTCCCTTTGGAGATATCTACGTCTCGGAAAGTCCGGATATGATTTATTGGGGAAGACACAGACATGTAATGGGTAAGACAGGAGACTTCTGGTGGCAGAATGTAAAGATCGGAGGAGGAGCGGCTCCCATTGAGACTTCAGAAGGCTGGCTATTGTTTTATCATGGAGTCACGGGAACCTGCAACGGATTTGTATACAGTATAGGCGGAGCAATTCTAGATATCGACAATCCTTCCATCGTGAAATACCGCTGCAGAGAATTCCTTCTCACACCAGAGGAGTGGTATGAAGAACGGGGATTTGTGCCGAATGTAACGTTTCCCTGTGCTACGATTCACGATTCTGAAAGCGGAAGGATCGCAATCTATTATGGAGCGGCTGACAGCTATGTGGGGCTGGCATTTACAACCGTAGGAAAGGTAACAGATTATATTAAGGAACACAGCCTGGTGACGGAAAGTGACACAGAAACAGGGTTACGCTAGAAAGGATAAGCATATGTTGGCGGAAGAAATGATACAGCATCTGACAAAGGATTTAATTCCCTTCTGGGAACAGCTTGCAGATGAGGAGTATGGTGGTTTTTACGGATATATGGGATATGATTTAAAGGTGGATGAGAAGGCGGTAAAGGGTTGCATTTTAAACAGTCGTATTTTATGGTTTTTTTCAAATGCGTACCTTCTTTTGCAAAAAGACAGCCTTCTTTTTTATGCCCGTCATGCCTATGAATTTCTAAAAAGTCATTGCCTGGATAAGGAGAACGGCGGAGTATACTGGTCTGTGACATTTGACGGACAGCCGGAGGAAACAATAAAGCATACCTATAATCAGGCTTTTGCAATCTATGCCTTGTCCTCGTATTATGATGCTTCAAAGGATGAAGAAGCCCTGGAGCTTTCGAAGGAGCTTTTTAAGCTGATCGAGACAAAATGTACAGATGAATGGGGATATAAGGAAGCATTTGATGAAGCGTTTCACACGATTGACAACGAAAAGCTCTCGGAAAATGGAATTGTTGCTGAAAAGACGATGAACACTCTGCTTCATGTATTTGAAGCTTATACCGAACTTTTCCGGGTGAGCCGGGAGAATGAGGTGAGGGAGCGGATGCGGTTTATCCTCGATATATTTGCAGAGCATGTCTATAATCGGGGGCAAGGACGCCAGAAGGTGTTTTTTGACCGGAAGTGGAATTCTTTGATTGACCTTTATTCCTACGGTCATGATATTGAGACGGCATGGCTCATTGACCGGGGCTGTGAGATTCTGGGTGATGAGGACTGCATCAGCAAGATGGGACTCATCACAAAAGAGATAACAGCCAATATTTATGACAGGGCCTATGTGGATTCTTCGCTTTTAAATGAGTCTTTGGACGGGATCAAAGACACAACAAGAATTTGGTGGGTTCAGGCTGAGGCTGTAGTAGGCTTTTTAAATGGGTATGAAAAATGTCCTGGAGAGCCTCAGTATCTGGAAGCCGCAAATGCAGTCTGGGATTATATCAAAACCTGCCTGATTGATCCGCGTTCTGGTTCTGAATGGTACTGGGCGGTTGACCAGAACAGGGTTCCCATAAAAAAACCGATTGTAGAGCCATGGAAGTGTCCGTACCATAATGGAAGAATGTGTTTTGAGGTAATAAGGAGGATACAGCATGATTCATAGCAGGTATTATACGGAGCTTAACAAATATGAACAGCTAATAAAGAAAGAAAATAAGAAGAGTGAATTTTACAATGGAATCTTTGACCGCTATGAAAATCCGGTGCTGACGAGAAATCATGCGCCCCTTATCTGGAAATATGATCTGGATGCAGAAAGAAATCCATTTTTTATGGAACGTCTGGGTATTAATGCGGTCATGAATTCAGGTGCGATTGAAATAGAGGGAAACTATTTCCTGGTAGTACGTGTGGAAGGAAATGACAGAAAATCCTTTTTTGCTGTGGCTGAAAGCAGTAACGGCACTGACGGGTTCCGGTTCTGGGATTACCCGGTTTCACTTCCGGATACGTGTCCGGAAGAGACCAATGTGTACGATATGAGGCTGACAAAGCACGAGGACGGCTTTATTTACGGCGTGTTTTGCTCAGAAGGGAAGGATCAGGAAAACAGTGACCTTTCTGCGGCAGTAGCCAGCGCAGGGATTGTGAGGACGAAAGATTTAAAAACCTGGGAGCGCCTTGATAACCTGACCACACTCCACTCACCTCAGCAAAGAAACGTAGCGCTGCATCCGGAATTTGTAGAGGGAAAGTATGCATTTTATACCAGGCCAATGGATGGTTTTATTGAGACTGGCAGCGGGGGCGGAATCGGATTCGGGCTATGTGATGATATCGCACATGCGGTGATTGCAGAAGAAAAGATTATCAGCCACCGGGTTTACCACACGCTGACAGAAGTAAAAAACGGCGCTGGCGCAGTACCGATTAAGGGAAAAAAAGGCTGGATTCATATTGCTCATGGAGTGCGGAACACAGCGGCAGGTCTTCGCTATGTGCTTTATGTATTTGCAACAGATTTAAAGGATCCTTCCAAAGTGATTGCCGAGCCGTCGGGCCTGTTTCTGGCACCTCTGGGAAAAGAACGGGTGGGAGATGTGTCAAATGTGGTATTTACCAATGGAGCCATTGCCAGAGAAAACGGGGATGTTTACCTTTATTATGCCTCCTGCGATACCCGTATGCATGTGGCAACCACTACGGTGGAAAAACTGGAGGATTATGTGTTCCATACCCCAAAAGATCCGCTTCGTTCTTCGGACTGTGTGGTGCAGCGGTGCAGTCTGATACATGAAAATCTGGAATTGTTAGAGGGAAAGCGGAAAGAAGGAGTGGTTCATGAAAATTGATTTGGATGATAAAAGGCTCCAATACAGCGGACGAATTGACTGTACTGATCCAAAACACCCCGTATTTATCTTTCCGGCCAGCTCACTGATCTTTTCCTTTGTGGGAACAGGGGCAACGGTTGTTATAAAAAATCAAAGAGCTTATTGGGGGAATTATATAGGAATCATAGTGGATGGGGTGCAAAGGAAAGAACGGCTTGCAGATACAGGATACACAACCATTCTTCTGGCTGAAAACCTGGAAGAGAAGGAACACAGCATTATCCTGTTTAAACGTCAGGATTCCTGCCACGTAATGACGCTGGAAGAGCTTTTGCTGACAGGAGCAGGAATTCTGACAGAGAATTTAGAAAGACCTGTGCGAAGAATTGAGGTCTATGGGGATTCTGTTTCTGCGGGAGAGGTATCAGAGGCAACGGAATATGCCGGAAAGGCAGACCCGGAGCACAACGGAGAATATTCCAACAGTTGGTTTTCTTACGGCTGGATAGCGGCCAGAAAATTAAAGGCTGAAATCCATGATATAGCCCAGGGGGGAATTGCCCTGCAAAATGGAACCGGGTGGTTTCTGGCACCTTCGCTGATAGGAATGGAGAGTGTCTGGGATAAGGTACATTATAATCCTCAGCTTGGAGCAGTCACAGAGTGGGATTTTCATCAATATATTCCCCAGGTGGTGATCGTAGCCATCGGACAAAATGACAATAATCCAGAGGATTACATGAAGACGGATCTGGAAGGGGAAAAAGCACAGCGCTGGCGTGACGATTATGAAAGATGGATTCGAAGCATACGAAAGAAGTATCCAAAGGCTTTCATTATTTTATCAACTACCATTTTGGAACATCATGAGAACTGGGATGCATCCATTGAACGGGTGTGCCATGAGCTTAAGGATAGCAGGATCGTCCATTTTTTATACTCAAAAAACGGAGTGGGGACTCCAGGTCACATACGTATTATGGAAGCGGAGCAGATGGCGGATGAGCTGTGTGCGTTTATAGAAGGGATATCGGAGAATATTTGGGGAGTATAAATTTTTTCTCGGAAAGAGAGGCAAGGATGAATAAGCCGGCAAGTGTGCAGACCTTGGTGGTCACAGCCAGTGATCCGAAGGATATGATAGAAGCTGTTGGCATTACAGAAGATGGGATTATGAATGGAACAACCTTGATCTCTGGCGTCGATGTAGTGACAGATCAGGAGATCTCGGACAGCAGTGTCTACAGTACAGGAAACCTCTCTCGTCTGACGAAAGTAATGGAGAAAGCAATGAGAGGGGAGACTGTGACCATAGCCTATCTTGGTGGTTCCATTACTGATGGTTCCGTTGCGACCCCTAAGAATACCAATTGCTATGCATATCTTACGACTCAGTGGTGGAAGAAAACGTTTCCTGATGCAAAAATCAACTATGTCAATGCGGGAATCGGAGCAACAGATTCTTATTTTGGTGTTCACCGTGTGGCACAGGATGTACTTTTTGAGAACCCGGATCTTGTTGTTGTGGAATTCAGCGTCAATGACTACCGTGATCATAATAAGGAAAGCTATGAAAGCTTAATTCGCAGAATATTGGAATACAGGACGGCTCCGGCAGTCGTGTCTCTGTGCCTGACCCGGTTTTCAGCGGATGGCCAATGCATTGATTACAGCGAGTACCACAAAGAAATAGCAGATTATTATCAGGTTCCTGTGGTGAGTTATGGAGATGTAGTAGCGCCAAGGCTTGAGAACGGAAGCATTCAGTGGAACCAGTTAGGACCATATGATGACTTAACACATCCCAATAATGCAGGGCACAAGATCATATCTCGGTGTATGTCCTATTTCTATGGACAGGTATTGGAGGATATGAAAAATCACAGTTACGGTGACTACAGCACCTATGAGCTGCCGGGAGAGACTGTGACGGAATCCAGATATGAAAATGGCACCATTTTGGATCACTGTTCGGGAAGCGGGGACGGTATCCGCGTATCAGGCAGCGATGTATCCAGGGTCACCGTAAAGAATGCCCAGTTTCCATATGGCTGGCAGACTGACAGCGGATCGGATATTACATTTACCATTGAAGATGCCACTAATATGGGGCTGATCTATTACGGTGGTATGGAAGAAAACTATGGGATTTTTGATGTGTATGTGGAGGATCAGTATGTCAATACCATTGATACCTGTTTTTACGGGAGCTGGGGTAGTCATGCGGATTATACGCTGCTTTTAACAAGCGGATCAAACGGTCCTCATACGGTGCGTATTACGAAAAATGAGAACAGCAAAGGAAATCGGTTTACCATCCTGGGCTTTACTGTTTCGAGCTCAGATACAAGTCCGGCTTCCCATATCGATGTGTTAAAAAAGTCAGAGCTATAGGGAAAGCGATATGTAAATACAGCAATGAGACAGAGCCGTTAATAAGATGGCAGGCGGCTGATGATGACCGCCTGCTTTTTTCATGGAAAAAAGCAGAAAAGACAGCAGTAATTGCCTGAGAGAAAGTGAGAATATAAAATGGATGTCAGAAAAGAATACGAATCATGGTGTGGGAATCCTCTCTTTCATGAGATGACCAGAAGGGAACTGATCGCCATTAAGGACAATGAGATGGAGATTCAGGACCGTTTTTATAAAGAACTGGAATTTGGAACAGGAGGACTCAGAGGAATAATCGGCGCAGGAACAAACCGAATGAATATTTATACAGTCCGTAGGGCGACTCAGGGGCTTTCTAATTATATCATTCGTGAAAAGGGAGAAAAAAGAGGAGTGGCAATTGCCTATGATTCCAGAAATTATTCTCTGGAGTTTGCCAGGGAAGCCGCTCTTTGTCTGGCGGCAAACGGCATATGTGCTTACCTGTTTGACTCCTTAAGGCCCACGCCCATGCTTTCCTATGCGGTGCGTAAGCTGGGATGCATAGCAGGCATTGTGGTCACAGCCAGCCATAATCCGCCGGAATACAATGGCTATAAGGTGTATTGGGAGGATGGCGCGCAGATTACGGCTCCCAAAGACCGGGAAATAATCGGAGAGGTAAAAAAAGTCAGAGATTACGCCCAGGCTTTGACCATGGAACTGAAAGAAGCGGAAAAAATGGGACTTTACCGCATAATCGGCAAAGAATTGGATGACTGCTATCTGGAGGAATTAAAAAAACTGGTGATTCACCCGGAAATGATTAGAAATCAGCAAAAACAGTTGAAAATCGTGTATACTCCCCTTCATGGAACCGGTAACCATTTCGTGCGCCGGATTTTAAAGGAATTGGGGTTTGAAGAAGTCTATGTGGTGCCGGAACAGGAGAATCCGGATGGAAATTTCCCCACGGTGAGTTATCCGAATCCTGAAGACAGCAAAGCCTTTTCCCTGGCACTTAAGCTTGCAAAAAAAGTGGATGCAGACGTGGTGCTTGCCACAGACCCGGATGCAGACCGCCTGGGCGTCTATGGAAAGAATGAAAAAAGCGGAGAATATGAGCCATTTACCGGGAATATGTCAGGAATGATTATTCTGGAGTATATTTTATCACAAAAGAAGGAAAAACGAGAGCTTCTTAAGAATGAGGCAGTGGTGACGACCATTGTATCCGGTAAGATGGCAAAGGCGATCACAGACGCTTATGGTGTGGAGCTTAAGGAGACTCTGACTGGTTTTAAATACATTGGTGAGCAGATGAAACTCTTTGAGCAAAGTGGCAGCCATCATTTTTTATTTGGCTATGAAGAGAGCTACGGCTGCCTTTTAGGAACTCATGCAAGGGATAAAGATGCCATAGTGGCAGCAATGGCATTGTGCGAAGCGGCAGCTTACTACCTGACAAAGGGAAGGAGTCTTTGCCAGCAGATGGAGCATCTGTATGAGAAGTACGGTCATTATAGAGAAAATCTCTGCACAATCACTTTAAAAGGAATGGACGGGGCGGAGAAAATTAAAGGGATTTTGGAAACAATCAGAACCAATCCTCCTTCATGTATCGGCGGTTTTTCCGTGAAACGGTTCCGGGACTATGAAACTGGTGTGATAAAAGACTTGGAAAGCAGATCAGAATATCCCACATCTCTTCCGCTTTCCAATGTTCTGTATTTTGAACTGGAGGATGAAGCATGGTGCTGTATCCGCCCGTCAGGGACCGAGCCGAAGGTAAAATATTATATCGGCGTAAAAGGCTCCGGGAGCTGTGATGCAGCGGAAAAGCTAGCTGGGCTTACAGCTGCGGTAAAAGTCTTAATCAGCAATTAATTCCCTTAAAAAAAGCAGACAGTGCGTCTCTGTCGGGAATGATGATCTTACCTCTCTGAACCTGGACCAGTCCCTGTTCGGTCAGATGCTTTAGCTGACGGGATACGGTTTCCCGCCGCGATCCCAGCATATCAGCCAGATAGGTAACGCTTAACTCCATATTGATTAAGGTCCCTTCCTTATGGGGAATGCCGTAATCTTTGGAAAGCCGCCATAGCTTTGCCGCGATCTTCTTTTCCCCATGTACAGAGTTGGAGGTATTTTTTAACTGGCGGTATAAGCGGCGGTTTTTTAAAGCCAGGGAATCAAGAATCAGTTTCGTCAGTTCAAAATCATGACGCATAACCTCCAGAAAATCCATCTTTCCAAAGCACAGAACCACAGATGGTTCAAAGGCTTCGCAGTTAATGGAAGCGGGCATATTCTGCAAAACTTCTTCGTTCACCAATTCTCCTTTTCCCAGCAGAAAAATGGTTTTCCTCTCTCCCTGGGAATTGATCTTATAAAGGGATACGAAACCGGTTACTACTATATAAAGCGTCTGGTTCATTTCTTTATCCCAAAACAGGTGTGATCCTTTTGGGAAACGCCGCAGGCTGCCACAGGCCATCAGCGATGCCACTGATTTTTCTGATATGCTTTGAAAAAGCCGGGTACAGGAACAAGCTTCTTTTATATCCATGGGAACCACATTCTCCTTTTGTATCTTTGTCTTGCCCTATATTAAATTACTTTGTTTCACAGATTCAAACTGGTTAAGTACATTCTTTAAAATAAGATCACGGTTACTTAAGCGATATTCTCCACCCATAAGAAGATTTTCATAGAAATGTTCCAGAAACAGGCTGGTCTCGATGATTCTATTCTTGTAATCAGCAAAGTTTGCTCTTACAAGAGCATTTCTAAAGTACAGGCTATAATCTTTAAACATGGCATTATCCACGTGAAAGCCCATATTGTTCAGATAACATTCCATGAATACCGCCGTTGTTCTCGTATTTCCTTCCATAAAAGGATGAGCCTGCCATATAGCTGAGGTAAAGGCAGAAATTCTTCGTATTACCTTATCACCTGTAAGTTCCTCATAACTTTTATTTTTTTCCGTATCAAAATCATATTCCAGTGTCTCTTCCAAAGCGGTATAGTTCGTATACTTAACCGTATCTCCGTTCAAAATTGGTTCAGACTTATAAATATTAACTTTTCTGAACTGTCCGGCACAATCATAGATATCTTTGAAAAGTTCTCTGTGAATTGCTTTCAGTGAGGTGACTTTTAATGGATAACCGGGGCCGTCAAGGATATGCACAATTCTGGCAGAGACAAGATCAGCCTCTTTGTTCCGGTTCTCAGTGTCTTCAGCTGTTTCATTTTCATAGTGCTCATAGAGAAGTTTTTCTACCTGTTGATAGGTTAATTTCCCTTCAATATTGGATTCCGCCAGGTCCGACAGATATTTTGTAGGCTTAAGCCCATCAACCTTCTGGAGACCTTTTGCAGCATTCCAGTAACTTTCTTTCACGGCTTTGTCAGTTGTTTCGCCATAAATCTGATATTCCTGAGACAAAATACCACCTGCCTTTCCTTTGCACGCTGTATACAAGTATTATACTATACCTTGAAATCCAACGCAAGGAGTAGGAAAACAGTACTTTATGCCTTCCATACGCCTTTATTCCTCACCGTGTTTCATAATATGAGCACCAAACAGCAATACCAGATAAAAGATACTTAAAATCAAGATATGTAGTGCTGTTTTAATAAACAAAGGAAGGCCTCCAAATGGATCCATAAAGGAAAAGGCTGCATAATAGATTCCAATAGCCAGTATCATGAGTGCCGATGGTTTTGCAATCATATCCCATGCATTCCACACAAATTCCACCATTTTCTTCAAAGCCAGCACATGCATGAAAGCCAGCAGCAGTTCACTTGCCAAAGCTCCCACCAGGTATGCGAATATTCCCAGCCGGGGGATACCAAAAAGCACAAACAGGAGCCGGAGAGTCATGGCAATGACGTTCTGGGTGAACGTAATGGAGGTTTTTCCCAGTCCATTTAAAATACTTCCCATGGTGGTAGCCATGTAAAGGAATGGGCAGAGCCATGCCAGCACAGTCATATATTGTCCGGCAGAACTGTCTTTAAACACACTGACTCCCAAATCATTGCCGAATAAAGTAAAGATACCGATGCAGAGAATCCCTACATACATACAGTAACGAAGGGACATGGAAATCGCCGTTCCGATCCGTTTCTCATTCCCCTCTGACTGGGCCTCAGCTACAGTAGGCAGTAATAACACTGCCAGGGAATTAAATACAGTGGAAGGGAACAAAATAAAGGGCAGTGCCATTCCGGTTAATACACCGTATACGGAAAATGCGGCGGAATCCGAAAGACCGGACATCTGAAGTCTGCTGGGAATGAGTATGGCCTCTGCACTGGCAAGAATATTTAATACCAGCCGGTTTCCCATAAGGGGAACTGCCAGGTGAAGGAGTCCCGGAGCCGTTTCGCTGAAATGGGAGGAATCATAAGCAAAATCTTTGGCCATTTTTGGAGGAAAAAAGCGGTAGGCAAAAACCGTAAACAGAGAAGAGGCAATCTCCCCGATTAAATGCCCCATAACTGCCAGCTGGACAGTAATGGTAATTCCTGACTGGATCATAATGTCAGCAATGAGGAAAACAGCGCCGATTCTTATGATCTGCTCCATAATCTGCGCCAATGCCGGAACGGAGGGACGCTGCATACCATAATAGTAACCGTTGATACAGGCATGAATCGCCGCGCAGGGAACAGATACGGCAAGAAACGTAAGCAGTGGCGCGCAGCGCGGTTCCATCAAAATAGAACTGGCGATAAAATCCTTAAACTGAATAATAAGATAAGCAAGGATCATGGAAATAGCCACTGAAATGATGAGACCGCTGCGAAAAACAGAACGGCCCTTCTTCACATTAGCGGCTACGGACTGGGAGATGGCGGTCTGAATGGACCCTGCACAAAGCGCAAAGCAGATTCCAAAGACCGGATGAATCAGATTAAAAATACCCAGACCCTCAGCTCCAATGGTACGGGAGAGAAAGATCCGGTAAAAAAAGCCCAGCACCCGCGTGATGAGCCCGGCTGACGTTAGAAGAAGGGTGCCGGTCAGAAGCGCATATTTTCTTTTTGAAAGTTTTCTGGGGATCTTTAGAGAATCATTCATGAAATCTCCTGAAAAAGAGAATTATTATAAATATATGGAAATTGTTCTTTCTTCATGACACAATCATAATGAGAATCATTCCTATTGAATTTCTAGGAAATGTGTGTATAATAGGAAATGTAGATGAAGCTTTTAACTTTAGAACTACAGAAAGGCGGAACTAACAAATATGAAGCAACTGATTTATTTAGACAACGCAGCGACGACCAAAACCAGACCAGAGGTCGTAGAAGCCATGCTGCCTTACTTTACGGAATATTATGGTAATCCATCTTCCGTATACGAATTTTCCGGTATCTCAAAGAAAGCGGTTCAGGATTCCAGAGAGATCATTGCAGGTTCTCTTGGAGCCAAGACGAACGAGATTTATTTCACGGCCGGCGGTTCTGAATCCGACAACTGGGCTCTCATTGCAACAGCAGAAGCCTATGCAGACAAAGGAAAACACATCATTACCAGTAAAATCGAGCATCATGCCGTGCTTCACACATGTGAATATCTGGAGAAACGCGGTTTTGATATCACTTATCTGAATGTAGATGAGAATGGTTCCATAAAGTTAGACGAGCTGAAAAAAGCCATTCGTCCTGATACCATCCTCATTTCTATCATGTTTGCCAATAACGAGATCGGCACCATTGAACCCATTAAGGAAATTGGTGAGATAGCAAAAGAGCATAAAATCTTATTCCATACGGATGCAGTGCAGGCATTCGGTCATATGCCTATTAACGTAGATGAATACCACATTGATATGTTAAGTGCCAGCGGTCATAAGATTAACGGACCAAAGGGAATTGGATTTTTATATATCAGAACAGGCGTTAAGTCCCGTTCCTTTGTTCATGGAGGCGCTCAGGAGAGAAAACGCCGTGCGGGTACAGAGAATGTGACAGGAATCGTAGGCTTTGGAAAAGCGGTAGAGCTTGCAGCAGCAGGAATGGAAGAGAGAGCCCGCAAAGAGACCGAGCTTCGTGAATATTTAATGGAACGTGTCATGAAAGAAGTTCCATACACCAGAATTAACGGCAGCAGAAAGAGCCGCCTTTCCAATAATGTAAATTTTGCCTTCCAGTTTATTGAGGGTGAATCCTTACTGATCATGCTGGATATGAAAGGAATCTGCGGATCCAGCGGTTCAGCATGTACTTCCGGTTCCCTGGATCCGTCTCATGTACTTCTGGCAATCGGTCTTCCTCATGAGATCGCACACGGTTCTCTCCGTCTGACCCTTGATGAGGTAAATACCAGAGAAGAGATGGATTATGTGGTGGAAGCCATTAAGGAAATCGTAGCGAAACTGCGCAGCATGTCACCTCTTTACGAGGATTATATCAGACATCAGGGAAACTAGTACAGGGTAGAAGAATTACCAGAAAGTGGAGATCATAGAATATGTATACAGAGAAAGTTATGGATCATTTTGAACACCCGAGAAATGTGGGTGAAATAGAGAACGCCAGCGGCATGGGTACAGTTGGTAATGCAAAATGCGGCGATATTATGAGAATTTATCTGGATATTGATGACAACCAGATTATTCAGGACGTAAAGTTTAAAACATTTGGCTGTGGTGCAGCAGTTGCTACCAGCAGCATGGCAACAGAGATGGTAAAAGGAAAATCAGTTCAGGAAGCGATGGAGGTTACCAATAAGGCCGTATGTGAGGCACTTGATGGGCTGCCCCCTGTAAAAGTACACTGCTCCTTGCTGGCCGAAGAAGCAATCCATGCTGCGTTGTGGGATTACGCAACCAAGCATGACATTAAGATTGAAGGCTTGGAGAAGCCAAAGTCTGATATCGGCGAGGAAGAAGTAGTAGAAGAATATTAATGGAAATGGAATACTATGAGTAAAGCGAAAGTAGTAGTTGGAATGTCAGGCGGCGTGGATTCTTCCGTTGCAGCCTGGCTGTTAAAAGAACAGGGCTATGATGTAATCGGCGTGACCATGCAGATCTGGCAGGACGAGGATAACGTGACTCAGGAAGAAAACGGAGGCTGCTGCGGGCTCAGTGCCGTAGATGATGCCAGAAGAGTTGCCTGGGATCTTGGAATTCCTTATTATGTTATGAATTTTAAAGAAGAATTTAAATCACAGGTGATCGATTACTTTGTAGAGGAATACCAGAGAGGGCGGACTCCTAACCCCTGCATCGCCTGCAACCGCTATGTCAAGTGGGAGTCTCTTTTAAAGCGGAGTTTGGATATTGGAGCGGATTATATTGCCACAGGTCATTACGCCCAGATCGACCGGCTTCCAAACGGCAGATATGCCCTTAAAAAGTCAGTGACTGCTGCGAAAGACCAGACCTATGCTCTTTATAACTTAACACAGGACCAGCTGGCCTGCACCCTGATGCCGGTAGGTGCCTATTCCAAAGATCAGATCAGGGCAATTGCTGACCAGATCAATCTAAACGTTGCTCATAAACCGGACAGCCAGGAGATCTGCTTTATTCCAGATCATGATTATGCCGGTTTTATTGAAGAGAGCGCAGGAGAGCGGGCCCCGGAAGGTAATTTTGTGGATCTGGATGGCCAGGTCATTGGACGCCATAAAGGAATCACTCATTACACTGTTGGGCAGAGAAAAGGACTTAATTTGTCCCTTGGCTACCCGGTTTTTGTTGTGGAGATACGCCCTGAAACAAACGAAGTGGTGATTGGAACAGGAGAGGATGTCTATTCTGACAACCTTCGTGCCGGTCATTTAAACTGGATGGCAGTTGACGGTCTCCATGGAGAAGAGATGGAGGTAATGGCAAAGATCCGTTACAGCCACAAAGGCGCCCCCTGTACCATAAAAGAGGTGGAGGACGGCGTGGTGGAATGCAGATTTGAGGAGCCGCAAAGAGCGATCACTCCCGGACAGGCTGTGGTATTTTACCAGGGCGAATACGTAGTGGGTGGAGGAACTATACTGTGATAATCAGAAAAAAATCAATCATATGGATCGTTCCTGCCGTCCTGCTTTTTTGTCTGTTTCTGCTTTCCGGCTGCGGGAAAAAATATGAAGCCATACAGACTCCTGCAGTGGAAGAAGCCAAAGGAGAGTTATCCCAGGAGGCTGAAAGTGCTCCCGTAACCATTGAAGACGATACAGAAAAGACAGCGGAAAAAAGCTCTCATGAAGCTTCTGTGACGAAGGAGACAGCTCCTGAGTTTCAAAAAGCAGATGAGACGGTTTATGTGACAGGCAGCGGAGTGAATGTCAGGACACAGCCATCTTCTTCCGGCCAGATAGCAGCCTCTCTTAATCAGGGGACGGCACTGAAACGGACCGGATACAGCCAGAGCTGGAGCCGTGTTACCTATGAGAACAAAGAATGCTATGTGTCTTCCCGTTATTTATCCAAGGACAAGCCGGCGGAACAGGCGGCAGTCACTCCTTCCGTATCAGGAAGCGGTAACGGAAAGCTCATTGCCATTGATCCGGGACACCAGGCGAAGGGTAACTCGGAAAAGGAACCCATCGGACCAGGATCCTCTCAGATGAAACCAAAGGTGGCTTCCGGAACCCAGGGTGTGGCTACAGGCATACCAGAATATAAGCTGACACTGGATGTCTCCCTTAAATTAAAGCAGGAACTGATGAACCGGGGGTATCGTGTTTATATGATCCGCGAGACCCATGATGTAAATATCAGCAATGCAGAGCGTGCCAATATGGCAAACGAAAGCGGAGCGGATATTTTTGTAAGGGTTCATGCTAATTCATTAAACGACAGCTCTGTGGCCGGAGCCCTGACCATGTGTCAGACTTCTAAGAATCCTTATAACGGCAATCTGTACGGTAAAAGCTCAGCTCTTTCTAAAACAGTGGTAAACGGAATCAGCAGCCAGACCGGATTTAAAAACCGGGGGGTACAGGAGACCGATTCCATGAGCGGAATTAACTGGTGTAAAATACCGGTAACCATCGTAGAGATGGGATTTATGAGTAATGCAGAAGAAGATAAAAAGATGGCCACCGATGAATATCGGGACAAGATTGTAAAAGGAATTGCAGATGGAATCGATTCCTATTATGCAGGCGGGAATTAATTCCATATAAGATGCCGGAAAGCGAGAGGGAAGACCCTGTTGCTTTCCGGCTTTTGGCTGTCTGCCTTACTCCTGTCAGGTCATAAATGAACGGAAAAAAGCATACATTTTCCTGAAACGTTTCTTCCAGGCAAGGAGAAGAAAATATGGCGGATTATGGGCTTGCGTTAGCAGGAGGGGGAACCAGAGGAGCGGTTCATGTGGGTGTTCTTACGGCGTTAGAAGAAAACGGTCTTTTGCCCACCCAGGTCGCAGGAGCCAGTGCAGGAAGTATTGTGGCTGGATTATACGCATCCGGAATGGATATTGGAAAGATGAGAGATACAGTGAGATGGCTGGCAGCCCATGGAGAGAATTATATTGATCCTAATATGATCGGTGTCATTTTATTTCTGCCCCAGGTGCTGCTTCACAGAAAGACATCTTTAATGGGCTTAATCAAGGGCAACCGGCTTTCTGACTTTCTGTGTGATTTAACCGATGGGATGGAGGTACAGGATTGTAAGAAAGGGCTGTTAATACCAGCAGTGGATATCAACAGCGGAAATACGGTGGTATTCACAAATCTTTTTCAGGAAAAGGTACCGATATCAGCACTTCGGGAAGAAAATGTGAGATGGCAGAAAAATGGGCTTTTATGTGACATTATGATGGCAAGCTCTTCTGTTCCGGCTGTATTCTGCCCAAGGCAGATTAATGGCTTTTTGCTGGTGGATGGGGGAGTAACCAACAATCTTCCGGTAGACTTACTGATTTCAACGGGAGTATCAAACGTCATTGCAGTTGATATTGGGGAAGCATATGAAATGCCAAAGGATCATTCCATCATGGAGATTGCGTTCCACTCATTTTCCATTATGAGCAGGGAGTTGAAGGACTGCCGTTCCAGCGGTGAGATTCTTCTGTTAAAGCCCCCGATTCCCAAAGGGTCAGGGCTTTTAACCTTTGAATATATGGAGGAATGCATGGAAAGCGGATATCTGTATACAAAAAAAATGATGCCGCGGATTAAGCATGTTCTGGAAAAAATAAAATAAATACGGTATACTGTATAAAAATACATTTACATGAGGAGAAATAAGATGGAACTGACCTTTCGATACGCACAGGAATCGGATACGGCTCTGATTCTGGAATTCATTAAAGGACTGGCAGATTACGAGAAAATGCTGGATGAAGTGGTTGCTACAGAAGAACTTTTAAAAGAATGGCTGTTCATGCAGAAAAAAGCAGAAGTGATCTTCGCACTTGCAGACGGGAAAGAAGTAGGGTTTGCGTTATTTTTCCATAATTTCTCTACATTCCTCGGCAGAGGCGGGATCTATCTGGAAGATTTGTTTGTAAAGCCTGAATACAGAGGTAAGGGAATTGGAAAATCCATTTTCAAGAAGTTAGGTGCCATTGCAAGAGAACGCGGCTGTGGAAGACTGGAGTGGTGGTGTCTGAACTGGAATCAGCCCAGCATCGATTTTTATCGTTCCATGGGAGCTGAGGCAATGGATGAATGGACGGTATACCGCATAGCCGGTGAGGGCCTGAACCGACTGGCAGATAGCGGAGAAAAATAAAGGGATCAGAATACAGGTAACAGACAGGGGGCGTTATGAAAACGCTCCCTTATTTATTTGGAAAAGAATCATGAAATTGTAATGTCTTTGTAACCAATTTTATTTCATTACGGGTTATACTGCTATTGTAAGAAATAAATTCCAAGGAGGATATCATGAGACGTATCATGGAAAAAAATAATAAAAAATACAGCAGGAGGCTGCTGGCCGCATTGCTGCTTTTCAGTATGTTAGAAATAAGCGGGTGCAGTATAAAAGAAACAGACAGGACAGCTGGTAGCACAAAAGAATCCACAGCCCCTTCCATAACCCAGACTGAGGCTGCAAAGGAAAGTTCTACGGCAGAGGCAATTACTACGGCAGAAGCAAACACTACGGCAGAAGCAAACACTACGGCAGCAGAAGATGAGTCAGCCCGGTTAGACGGCTATATTGGTCTGTTGGGCCTTACAAAAGAGGAACTTGTGAAAAACTTAGGCGAGGAGCCGGAGAAGATTGACGAGGGAGGTCTGGAATTTAAAAAAGCGGGAATCCGCATCTGGTTCGACCAGACAAATTACAAGACAGCAGAGCAGATTTTTGTCATGGATCCGGATTTTGATATTCATGGCGTAAAACTGGGAGAAAAAATTGACAAATTTAAAGAAGTATTAAAAGATCCGGTCAGCGACCGGAACGGCGATGCTCATTTTAAATATAATGATATCTATCTGTCCATAAACTACGATACAAACACCCAGGTTACCTATGGATTGTATCTGTTGAAGAATGATTTTTAAACGCAGAAACACAGCAGTATCTAAAGAGACGGAGAGACAGACATGAAAAGAAAAAATAAAAATATCCTGTTACAGGCAGCAATGGCAGCAGCAATGACCGCGTACTTATCCGGATGCAGTTATTCCGGCAATCAGGCGGGGTTCATACAGCAACCCAAAGCGGACAATTCTAAAGAAGAGGATCTTACACAGAAAATAAAAGATATCCTGCCTGCAGGTGCCGAATATTTAACGGCTGATCATTCAGATAAGAAACAAAGCATCGTTCTTGATGATATCAATCGGGACGGGAAACAGGAAGCGCTGGTTTTATATCGGGATACCAGGGATAATAAGCAGGCACATTTCCTGATGTTACAGGAAAAGGACGGAAGTTACGAAAAAATATGGGATCAGGAGACAGGATTATCCTCTTTTGATTCATTTGAAGTGTTGGATTTAGATGGAGACGGAAAAAAGGAGATCATAGCTGGCGGACAGATTTCCGGACCGGAAAGCCCAAAGCAGCTTCTCATCTATGAACTTAATCAGGATCAGTTAGTGCAGAAGGTAAACCGCAGTTATGAAAAGCTTTTAATCAGGCAGTTTGGAAACAGCCAGTCCCCTTCTATATTTTTATTAGACGGAAAAATAGAGGAAGAACAGAAAGCAGAACTGTTTTCCTATGAGGCAGGTCAGTTAATATCCCGTTCCAGCGTGGAGTTAAATCCCCAGGCAGTCCCGGAGCAGATCACAGCCGGACTTCTGGCAGATGGGGCAGATGCCATCTTTGTTGACAGCGGACTGGGTGCCCATTCCATGTTAACGGAAATTCTTGGAGTGAAAGACGGAAAACTGACAAAAATCGGAGGTGACAACGACAGTACTCTGATGAAGGCATATCCTCTTACCAGCAGAGATATAAACGGAGACGGTGTGATTGAGGCAGGAGGAATGTATATACCAAACGGGTATGAAGATGCTGCTATGGCTGAGATTCCATTTATCCAGGTTTATTATGACTATAAGCTGGATGGATCGAAAACGGCTGTTGAGGAACGTTATGCAGAAGAAGGGCAGCATTTTTATATTACCATTCCTTCCGATTTATATGGTAAGATCACGGTAAAACGACTGGATCAGGGTGTACAGCTTGTAACCGTTTCAGGGGGAGAGACCGTGTTTGAAGTGAAATGGGCAAAAAAAGATGAGTCTGGTGAGCATGACACCATATTGGGTAAGACAAACGATACCGTCTATTATACTGAGTTAAAAGATGTACTGCCTATATCCAGAGACCAGTTTCACCTGGTGGTGGGGGAGGAAAATGAAAGCAATACTGGTAGTTGAGGATGAGCTTTCCATCAGAAGCTTCATCTGCCTGAATTTAAGAAGAAAGAATTATGGGGTTCTGGAAGCAGAAACCGGAGAGAAGGCTCTTGAACTGTTTGCTTCCAACCCGGTAGATGTAGTGCTGCTTGACCTCATGCTTCCAGGTATGGATGGATTTGCTGTCTGTGAGAAAATGAGAGATTTAAGTCCTCAGGCGGGCATTATTATGTTGACAGCACGTTCCCAGGAAGAGGATAAAATCAAGGGACTGATTCAGGGAGCTGATGATTATATCACTAAACCATTCAGTATGACAGAGCTGGAGGCCAGAATCATTTCTCTCCTTCGCCGTATGGATTTAAGATCCTCTGACCAGAATGGGACAAGGCTTTGTTCCGGGCCATTTGAGCTGGATTTTGAAAAGAACCGGTTATTACGAAAGGATGTTGCCGTGAAGGTGACGCCTACGGAGTTCAGCCTCATTCAATTCTTTATCAGAAACAAAAACAGGGTTTTCACCAGAAACCAGATTTTAGATCAGGTATGGGGAGAGAATTATGTGGGAGATCTAAAGGTGGTTGATGTAAACATCAGGCGGATCCGAAGAAAGATTGAAGATGACCCGGCAAGTCCGGCGTACCTGTGTACGGAATGGGGTTTTGGATATATATGGAAGGAGTGATTGATTGAAACGGAGAGTAATGGCCTATTTTATGATAATCATCCTTCTTACACTGGGACTTGTACTGGCAAGCTTTGGCATTGGAGTAAAAAAATATTTATATCAGCAGATATCAGATACCTTTGAACACTATGCCCAGGCGGTTGTTCCCGTTTGGGCTGGGCAGTCTGATTCCCGCTCGTTCCGGCTGTCGGATTACAGTGACCAGATCATTAAAAACTATACGTTTCAGGGTGCAGATTTAGAGCTGTTAAATAGGAACGGACAGATGATCCAGTCTTCAACCGGATTTTACAAAGACCGGAGTTACTGGGTAGATCCCCAGGTACCTGGCGGAAAAACTGTTTACAGGGTGGAAAAAAACGGTCAGACGAAAGAACGGATTATGGCTGTATACACGCCTTTTTTATATGAAGAACAGGTGGTGGGAATATTAAGATATACCACCTCCTTAAAGCCGGCAGACAGCACTATTTTAAGAATTTTCTCCTATGCACTGCTCACCTGTACTGCAATTGCAGCCATTACTTTTTTCGTGAGTCTTCATCTTGGAAATTCCATTGTAAAGCCGCTGGAGGATATTATCTCTTTAACAGGAAAAATGGCAGAGGGTAATTACCGGGAGAAAATTAAGAAGCAGTATCCTTATGAGGCTGGAGAGCTGGTAACCATATTAAATCATATGGGAGATGAAATTGGAAAAGCGGATCAGTTGAAAAATGATTTCATCTCTTCCATATCCCATGAGCTTCGCACTCCTCTGACAGGAATTAAGGGCTGGGTGGAAACCATGAGAGAGCCTGAGGGGCTACAGGAAGAGGAGATGGAGTTTGGTCTTAAGATTATTGAACATGAAACTGAGCGGTTGATCACCATGGTAGAAACCCTGCTTGACTTTTCCAGATACCAGTCAGACCGGGTGACTGTTTCATTTCAACCGGTTAATATAGAAAAACTGGTTTTGGAAGCAGTGTTTCAATTGCAGAAAAAAGCAGAAAAGAAGAATATACAGCTTGTGACCAGCACAGCTTTTTTAGAAGTTTACGGAGATGGCGATAAACTGAAACAGGTACTGCTGAATGTGATAGATAATAGTATTAAATTCTCAAACGAGCACAGTACCATTTTCGTGGATCAGGAAAAGGAATCGGATTGGGTTAAAATTACAATCTGTGATTCTGGAACAGGTATCAAGCCCGAAGATCTTTCCTATGTGACCAGATCCTTTTATAAAGGAGAGGATCAATCAGCTGGAGAAGGGATTGGTTTATCCATCTCACACAAAATAATGGAATTGCATGGAGGAAAGCTTGAAATAGAAAGTGAATATGGAACAGGGACGACGGTTACCATTCTCATTCCCGAAAATCATTCCGTCGACTACTCATAAAATAAGATACCGCAGACCTTTTTTTATTGGGCTGCGGTATCTTTTCAATTAATATTTATCTGTTAAATTGGGAGCTTCCATAACATCTGTCTCTTCTGTGGCATCCGGTATTTCTATTATTTCATTAACCGGTTCGCTGATTTTCTCTTTTTCAGAAACAGTATCACTCATCAGCTGAATCCAGCTGATCTCATCCTTCATTGCCTGTGCCTGTGCTGCTAACTCCTCGCTGGAAGCAGAGCTTTCTTCTGCAGTAGCTGCATTGGTCTGGACTACGGATGATACCTGGGTTAAGCCTGTGTTGATCTGTTGGATGGCATCTACCTGCTCTGCAGACGCACTGCGGATTTTTTCCATGGATTCCCCGAGGAAATCTGCTTTGTCAGCCAGACCTTTTAGTATTTCCACTGTTTCCCTGGATAAATTTTCTCCATTCTCAACAAGCGAAGAAGAGTGTGCCAGCAGGGAAGAGGTTTCTCCGGCTGCTGCCGTTACCTTTTCAGCCAGATTGCGGACTTCATCTGCAACTACAGCAAAGCCTTTTCCGGCTTCCCCGGCCCTTGCTGCTTCGATGGCTGCATTCAGTGCCAGAATGTTGGTCTGAAATGCAATGTCTTCAATCACTTTGGTGATATTTGTGATTTTTTTTGAAGCATCCCCGATCTCACTCATGGCCTGATTTAAATTCTGTATGTAAGAATTACCTTTTGTAAGCTCTATTCCTGTCTGTTTTACATACTCATTTACGGTTGAGACAGTAACAACATTTTCCTCGGAATGATGGGCTACACTGGAAATGGAAGCATTTAGTTCCTCAACAGTAGCTGCCTGCTGTGTCGTACCGGAAGCTAAAAGCTGGGCTCCGGAGGAGATCTGATCTGCTCCGCTTGAGATCTGATTAATGGAGCTTCTGAAATTACCGAAAATGGTATTTAAATTGGTGATAATTCCATTTATCGATGTTTTAAGCAGAATAAAATCTGCTTTGTATTCCGATTCAATGGTTAACGTACAGTTTCCTTTTTCTACACCGTCTAAAACAGTAGTGGCATCATTGATGATGGATCGGAGTGAAAAAACGGTATATTTTAAGGATTTGGAAAGAGTGCCGATCTCATCCTCGCTTACATACTCCGGAACTTCAGAGTGAAGATCTCCCTGAGAGAGGAGTTCCAGTCTGTCCACCATTTTAATGATGGGGTTAACGATAGGAGAGGCAATCCTTACTGCACTGATCAAAGCGATTATTAGAAATACAGCTACGAAAAGTACCATAACAATAATTGAGAGATAGAAACCTTCCATAAGCTCAGAGGTTTTCGCTGAAACGCCCAATGACCAGCCATCTGTATTAGGGATGGGGGCATAGCCAACAGTAAGGTGATTTCCTTTATATTGAATGGACTCAATACTGGATTTACCCGCTGTCATGTTCTGCACCATTTTCCCAGCCTGTGAAACGGATGAATCTGTTTTGGCAGCTTCGATGTAATTTAACTGCTGGTTCACATTCTCCTGATCCTTATGAGCCACGACGGTTCCTGTTTTATCTACGATAAATCCGTAGCCTGATTTACCAAGGGAAATGTCATTGATCATTTTACTGAAAGAATCACAGGAAAGTCTTGCAAATACGATGCCTTTGCTTCCATCGCCATTCACAGGCGCTGAGAGAATCATAATCATCGTATTGGTTGTCTTGCTTAAAAGGGGAGAGGAGATATAGGTTTCTCCGTTTGTGGATTTTTGAAAATATTCCCTGTCTTTGACATCGGTTCCGTCGGAGGTAATCCCCTGGGTGTTACAGACGACTATGGAATCGAATCCGTATTCCTTCGCCAGCTGGGTCAGGTTCTTCTGAAGCTGTTCCGATGAACCGGATGAGTTCCCAATTCTGTTATCTTTTGAGATTGATTCGATTTTAGTCTTATAGATAAGAATGGCATTCTCTACGGAGTGGCTGTATGCGTTGGTGTTTTCCTGGATTCTGAGCTGCATGTTATTTCTTGCATCCCGATAGATAATAATGGAATTGACGGTGCCGAAAAGTAATGTGATGACTGTTGACAATGCTGCGATACTGATTTGAAGCTTGCGTTTGATTGATTTTTTACTCATGATTTTACCCATCTGCTTTTTGGTGTCTTGGCTGGGCATTTGTTTTTCCTGCGACATTTTTTTCTCCTGGTTTGGTTTTATTCTTTTTGCTATTCTGCTAAAATTTCCTGTTATGTAATCAGAGCAATTATAAATCAACGGTATCGGGCTGTCAATTGTACAGGAGAAGAAAATAAAGATTAAACATTATGTAGGATTTTCCATGGGTTCATACCCGATTATTGTGAATAATGATCTGATTTCAGACAGAAAAACAGGAACTGGGACTGAATTTCAGTATCCTCAATTCCTGTTTTATTTGGATATGATTATTTTTTTAGTTCCTGCATCTTCATGGCACGAACCTTTAACGGAAGACCGAAAAGAGTGATGAAGCCTTCCGCGTCATGATGATCATAGAGATCACCAGTCGTGAAGGATGCAAGAGATTCGCTGTATAAGGAGTAAGGGGAAGAGGTTCCTGCTTTGATGATGTTGCCCTTATAAAGTTTGAACTTCACTTCTCCGGTTACATATTCCTGTGTGGAAGTAACAAATGCCTGAACTGCTTCACGAAGCGGTGTGAACCATTTACCTTCATATACAATCTGTGCAAATTTATTACCCATGTCTTTTTTTACTTCCATGGTAGCACGGTCTAATACCAGCTCTTCCAGCTGCTGATGTGCTTCTAAGAGAATAGTACCGCCTGGTGTTTCATAAACGCCTCTGGATTTCATGCCTACTACCCGGTTCTCCACGATATCCACAATGCCGATACCGTGCTTACCGCCAAGCTCATTTAACGTTGTGATAATATCGGAAACCTTCATGGCTTCTCCGTTTACGCTGACAGGAATGCCTTTTTCAAAGGTCATGGTTACGTATTCTCCTTCATCAGGAGCCTTTTCAGGAGAAACGCCAAGCACCAGAAGATGATCGTAATTTGGCTCATTTGCCGGATCTTCCAGCTCTAAGCCCTCATGGCTGATGTGCCATAAATTGCGGTCACGGCTGTAGCTGTTGTTTGCTGAGAACGGAAGGTCGATTCCGTGCTGTTTGCAGTATTCAATCTCATCTTCACGGGACTGCATGGTCCATACATCAGTCATACGCCAAGGCGCGATAATTTTTAAATCAGGAGCAAGGGCTTTGATACCAAGTTCGAAACGGATCTGGTCGTTGCCCTTACCGGTTGCTCCGTGGCAGATGGCAGTAGCGCCTTCCTTCCTTGCGATCTCAACCAGTCTTTTTGCAATGGCAGGACGTGCCATGGAAGTACCCAGAAGATACTTATTCTCATAAACGGCATTGGCCTGTACACATGGGATAATGTAGTTGTCGCAGAAGTCATCTACCAGATCTTCTATATATAATTTGGAAGCGCCGGATAATTTGGCTCTCTCCTCAAGACCATCAAGTTCATTGCCCTGTCCGCAGTCGATGCAGCAGCAAACTACATCATAATCAAAATTTTCCTTTAACCATGGAATAATGGCAGTGGTGTCAAGTCCGCCGGAATAGGCTAAAATTACTTTCTCTTTCATATATGATTCCTCCTCTATGGTTTTTGTGTATTTTCTTTTTGAACTTACATAAATATACAACAAAACTGGTGGAAATGCAAGGGTAAAATGAAAAATATAAAAACATCTTGCATAATATACAAAAGCGATGTATAATTATGAAAATCCTGGAGGGAATGATAAAACGCTCATGAATGGAGAGCGCAGGGCCGATACAAAATAGAGAATGCAAAGGAGCGATGACGATGATTAAAGCAGGAATTATAGGATCAACCGGATATGCAGGTGGTGAGCTGGCAAGACTTTTACTCCAGAGAGATGACGTGGAGATTAAGTGGTACGGATCGAAAAGCTATGTGGACCAGAAATACGCTTCCATTTATCAGAATATGTTTGAAATCGTCAGCGATTCCTGCATGGATGATAAGATAGAAGCACTGGCAGAGAAGGTGGACGTGATTTTCACAGCTACACCCCAGGGTTTTCTGGCATCTGCTTTAAATGACCGTATTTTATCACAGACTAAAGTCATTGATTTAAGTGCGGATTTCCGGATTCAGGATGTGAATATCTATGAAGAGTGGTATCAGATCCAGCATCAATCTCCTCAATATATAAAGGAAGCGGTATACGGACTTCCGGAAATCAACCGGGAAAAGATTAAAAATGCAAGGCTGATAGCCAATCCGGGCTGTTACCCCACCTGTTCGGAGCTTTCCATTTATCCTCTGGTAAAAGAAGGCCTGATTGATCCTGATACAATTATTATCGATGCAAAATCAGGAACGTCCGGAGCAGGAAGAGGAGCAAAGCTTGACAATCTTTACTGTGAAGTAAATGAGAACATCAAAGCTTACGGAGTCGGTGTACACAGACACACGCCTGAGATTGAAGAGCAGCTTTCCTACGGAGCAGGAAAACCGGTAACCATCAGTTTCACACCTCACCTGGTTCCCATGAACAGAGGTATTCTCATAACTGCCTATGCATCATTAACCAGCAAGGTTTCCTATGAAGAAGTAAAGTCCGTTTATGATAAATATTATGAAAAAGAATTTTTTGTCCGGGTTCTGGAAAAAGATGTGACACCTCAGACAAAATGGGTGGAAGGAAGCAATTTTGTTGATGTGAATTTCAAGATCGATCCAAGAACCAACCGCATTGTGATGATGGGAGCCATGGATAATCTGGTTAAGGGAGCCGCCGGGCAGGCAGTCCAGAACATGAATCTTTTATTCGGACTGGAGGAAAATAAAGGACTGAAGCTGATCCCCATGTTTCCGTAGATGTTTAAAAGAAAGAGTAATGATAAAGGAAGACATAATGATAATACGATCAATGATAATAGAAGATTATGACCAGGTGTTTGCACTTTGGTCCGGGATTAAGGGATTTGGTATCCGGGCTGTTGATGATTCAAAGGAAGGAATCGGACGGTTTCTCCTGAGAAATCCGGATTTAAGCGTGATTGCAGAAGACAAAGGGATCGTGATCGGTTCTATCTTAAGCGGTCATGACGGACGCAGAGGTACGTTATACCATGTGTGTGTGGCAGAGGAATACAGAAAGCATGGAGTTGGTCAGGCGATGGTTTTAGAAGCCGTCAGCAGACTGAGAAAAGAGGGAATTAATAAAGTCAATCTGATTGCTTTTCGTAACAACCTTTTGGGAAATAATTTCTGGCGGAAAGAAAAATTCACATTCCGAGATGATTTAAATTACTATGATTTGACCATCAGTGAGAAAAACCGCACTGATTTTGTAAGCTGACAGCATACCATAACCGATGACAGGGAGGAACTATATTTATGAAGCAGATAAGCGGAGGAGTAACAGCAGCAAAGGGATTTAAAGCTGCATCAACGGCAGCAGGCATTAAATATAAAAATAACAGAAAAGATATGGCGATGATTTACAGTGAGGTCCCCTGCAAAGCAGCTGGCACCTTTACAACGAACATCGTAAAAGCAGCTCCTGTCAAATGGGATAAGGAAATCGTGACCAGTTCTCCCTTTGCGCAGGCTGTTGTAGTGAATGCAGGAATCGCCAATGCATGTACTGGTGAAGAAGGATTCTCCTATTGCAGTCAGACGGCAAAGGCCGCTTCCCAGTGCCTTTCAATCCCGGAAGATTCCGTTCTGGTGGCTTCTACCGGTGTCATTGGAATGCAGCTTCCAATTGACCGTATCACAGCGGGAGTAAAAGCAATGTCTGTGATTCTGGACGGCAGTGAAGAGAGCGGAACCGCTGCAGCACAGGCGATTATGACGACCGATACCGTGAAAAAGGAAGTAGCCGTTCAGTTTGAGGCAGGCGGAGCTACCATCACCATCGGAGGTATGTGCAAGGGCTCCGGAATGATTCATCCGGACATGTGCACCATGTTAAGCTTTGTTACTACAGATGCTGCAATCTCAAAAGAGCTGCTGACAGAAGCATTAAAGGAAGATATCAAGGATACGTACAATATGATATCCGTTGACGGAGATACTTCCACCAACGATACCGTTCTTCTTCTGGCGAATGGTATGGCTGGAAATAAAGAAATTACGGAAAAAAATGAAGATTATCAGTTATTCATAAAAGCACTGAATTTCATCAATGAGACTCTGGCAAAGAAGATGGCTGGGGATGGGGAAGGCTGTACTGCATTATTTGAGGTGAAAATAATCGGCGCAGAGACAAAGGCGCAGGCTGTGACATTGTCAAAATCAGTGATCACTTCCAGTCTGACAAAAGCAGCCATATTCGGTCACGATGCCAACTGGGGACGCATTCTTTGCGCCATGGGATACTCAGGAGCCACCTTTGACCCGGAAAAAGTGGATCTGTATTTTGAAAGCGCAGCAGGAAAACTTCAG
Organism: Lacrimispora sp.; assembly: GCF_031982545.1. Classification (GTDB taxonomy): domain Bacteria; phylum Bacillota; class Clostridia; order Lachnospirales; family Lachnospiraceae; genus Lacrimispora. The sequence continues at coordinate 221,534 of NZ_DALYXB010000002.1, read as the reverse complement.
ATCATTGAAAACGGCGTGGCACTTCCCTACAGTGAGGAAGAGGCGACTAAGATACTATCGGAGCCGGAAGTGACTGCGATTGCTGACATCAAGATGGGAAAAGCTTCTGCAACAGCCTGGGGATGTGATCTGACTTTTGACTATGTGAAAATCAACGCAGATTACCGCTCTTAACGATTGAAAGGCAGAACATGAGAAGGCAGATCAGAAGAAGGAGAGGAAACAGGAAATGATACTGGATCAGAGCATTATGCAAAAGGCTGAAGTGTTAATTGAGGCACTTCCTTATATACAGAGGTTTAACCGTAAAACGATTGTGGTAAAATACGGCGGAAGTGCCATGGTAGACGAAGAGCTGAAAAAACAGGTAATTCAGGATGTGGTACTTTTAAAGCTGGTAGGGTTCAAGCCCATTATCGTCCACGGCGGCGGAAAAGAGATCAGCAGATGGGTGGAGAAAACCGGTATGGAGCCACATTTTGTCAATGGTTTACGGGTAACGGATGAAGCCACTATGGAGATTGCGGAGATGGTATTAAACCGGGTGAACAAAAGTCTGGTCCAGCTTGTCAATGAGCTTGGAATCAAGGCTGTGGGAATCAGCGGAAAAGACGGCATGATGTTAAAATGCCAGAAGCGCTATTCAGACGGAGAAGACATCGGTTTTGTAGGTGACATCACGGAGGTAGATACCCAGATCATCAACGATCTTCTGGAAAAGGACTTTCTTCCCATTATCTGTCCCGTAGGTTTTGATGAGGACTTTAAGACCTATAACATCAACGCAGACGATGCAGCCTGTGCCATTGCAACAGCCATGGAGGCAGAGAAACTGGCTTTTTTGACTGATGTGGAGGGCGTTTACCGGGACTTTCAGGATAAGGATTCTCTGATTTCTGAAATGTCCATCGAAGAGGCCCAGAAGTTCGTAAGCGGAGGAACTCTTGGAGGCGGAATGCTCCCCAAACTTCAAAACTGCATCGATGCCATGAACCACGGGGTGTCCAGAGTACATATCATGGACGGAAGAATTCCCCACTGTCTGCTGCTTGAGATTTTCACCAACAAAGGAATCGGAACTGCAATCGTAAGCCCGGGAGAGGAGCGTTTTTACCATGCTGAATAAACAGGAATATATCGATAAGGCGGAATCAGAGATTTATAAGACCTATAACCGTTTTCCAGTTGTCTTTGACCATGGGGACGGAGTACGGCTTTATGATACAGACGGAAATGAGTACCTGGATTTCTATGCCGGAATTGCAGTAAATGGTCTGGGTTATAATGATGCGGAATTTAATGAGGCGGTAAAGGCTCAGGTAGATAAACTGCTTCACATTTCCAATCTCTATTATAATGTACCGTCTATAGAGGCGGCAGAACTGATTTTAAGGGCATCCCAGATGGATAAAGTGTTTTTCACCAACAGCGGAACGGAAGCCATTGAAGGAGCTTTAAAAATTGCCAGAAGATATGCTTATAATAAGGACGGCGGTCATGACCATGAAATCATTGCCATGAATCATTCTTTTCACGGAAGAAGCCTTGGGGCACTTTCTGTAACTGGAAATGATCATTATCAGGAGCCATTTAAACCCTTAATTCCCGGAATCAAGTTTGCTGATTTTAATAATCTGGAGAGTATAAAGGCTCTGGTGAATGAGAAAACCTGTGCTATTATCATGGAAACCGTTCAGGGAGAAGGCGGAATTTACCCTGCAACTCAGGAATTTTTGTCCGGTGTAAGAGAGCTTTGCGATAAAAATGACATTCTGTTAATCCTTGATGAAATTCAATGCGGAATGGGGCGCACAGGCTCTATGTTTGCATGGCAGCAGTACGGCGTGAAACCCGATGTGATGACGGTTGCAAAGGCGTTGGGCAACGGAGTTCCAATCGGCGCATTCCTGGCAGCAGGAAAAGCGGCTACGGCTATGGTGCCTGGCGATCACGGAACTACTTACGGCGGAAATCCGTTTGTGACAGCTGCAGCACGCAAAGTTCTGGAACTGTTTGAGAAGCGGGAAATTGTGAATCATGTAAAGGAAATTGGGGATTACCTGACCAAAAAGCTGGAAGAACTGAAAGATAAGTATGAGATTATTACAGCAAGAAGAGGGCTGGGCCTCATTCAGGGGTTGGAATTTACGGTTCCGGTCTCATCTATTATCAGTCAGGCGTTGATCGAGCAGAAATTGGTTATAATCAGTGCAGGTACCAATATAATACGGTTCGTCCCCCCTCTGGTGATTGAAAAAGAGCATGTAGACGAGATGGTGGAAAAACTGTCGGCAGTGTTGGATCAGCAAAAATAAAAATGCGGAGTGTCCGGTTGTAAAAATCGGATGCTCTTTTGGCTTTATATGAAAGTACTCCTTCCGTAAATTGCTTAATGAAACATGACACCGAAAAGTGGGCATTTTCAAGATGGTAAATTTTAATATTTGAGGCGGTCAACCCCGTCTCTTTTTGTTATAAAAATCAGCCAGATTGGAAAGAGGCTAAAGAACAGGGAACCCTGTTGATTCCTGTTCGATTTTTACGATAAAGAAATCATTTTTGGAACAGCAGTTTTCTATCTTTTCCGTTATAATGAAGCTACCACGTGGAAAAAAAGAAAGGAGGCAGACGAAAATGGAAGCCGATGACAGAATATCCATGGTTGCAGTTTTCATTGATGACCACATAAAAGAGGAGCTGACCATCCCCCAGCTATCTGCCTGGGCGGGTTATTCCCCCGGCTATTTTACCAGATGTTTCAAAAGAATATTTGGAGTTTCGCCCATGGAATATGTAAAGCAGAGGAAGCTTCTGACGGCTGCGAAGGAGATTGCAAAAGGGAGGCGGATTCTTGATGCAGCTCTGGACTATGGCTGGGAAACCCACAGCGGATTTACTAAATCTTTCACCTCTGTGTTTGGATACTCGCCTGTTTTACTGCGGGCCTTCTATGTTCGTGATGCCTCTGTGAAAGGAGACAGACAATTAATGGAAGCATATATAAAAACAACACAGGTATACAAACAGCCGGAGGAATTATGGCAGATTCTGTGCCTCACATTAAAAGAAAATAAAATAGAGTATGACGAAGAGAAATTAAAAAGGATTTACCAACTGGCAAAGACATTACATGAAGGAGAGAAGAGAAGATCCGGGGAGGAATATATCACCCATCCGCTAAATGTGGCAATCATCCTGGCAGACATGGGAACCGATGAAAACACTGTCTGTGCAGGACTGCTCCATGATGTGTGGCGGGGAGATTATAAGGAGAAAATCCTTCAGGAGGCTGGTCCTGCAATAGGTGAGATTCTTTTATCCTACGAAGAATTTGAGCGAACTCATGAAAGTGCGGATGACAGGGGAGCTTTGGTAGCACTTTCGGACCGTCTTCATAACATGAGAACAATCGAATTTGTGGATCCGGCAACATGGAAAAGAAGGGCAGAAGATACGTTACGGTTATTTTCTCCGATTGCTTCAAAATGTGCTGATTTCAGACTTCGCTCTGAGCTTGATGAACTTTCTATAAAATTTCTTTAAGGTTGACAGAACGGATCCGTGCTGATAGAATCTTTAAATTAAAAAGAGTGTATATTAATTCAATGAAAATGCATAGGACAGATGCTTTTTGACGAGAGGAGAAATAAGATGAAAATTGGTGCGATTACAGTGGGACAGAGTCCAAGAACAGATGTTACAGCCGATATTATGGGTATTTTTGAGGGGAGAGCAGAACTTTGCGAGAAAGGAGGGTTAGACGGGCTGACAAAAGAAGAAATTCAAAGATTTAAACCGGAGGAAGGCGATTACGTGCTGGTATCCCGATTAAACGACGGCTCCTCTGTAACGTTTGCAGAACGTTTTATTCTTCCCCGGCTTCAGACTGCAATCCACGAACTGGAGGCGGAGGGAGCAGAACTGATCATGATGTTTTGCACGGGTAAGTTTCCGGATACACTGAAATCCTCCGTTCCCCTGATTTATCCCTGTGATATTCTGGACAGAATGGTCCCTCTGTTTTCACCCAATTCATCCATTATAGTAGTAACCCCATCCCCTAAGCAGTTACAACAGAGTCTGGACAAATGGTCACAGATTGTAGCGGATGTAAATGTTTTCTCTGCTTCCCCTTATGGAGAATGGGAGGAAATTACAAAAGCGGCTGAGCAGATCAAGGGAGTAAATGCAGATGTGATCGTACTGGACTGCATTGGATACAGCCAGGATATGAAAAAGGTGTTTGCGAAAGAAACGAAAAAGCCGGTAATTCTTCCCAGGACGCTGCTTGCGCGTACGATCTCAGAATTAACAGACCGGTAAATGCGCCAATCCTCTGATTCCTGTGCACATTGCTTAATTTGTGCATAAATGAATGTGCACACAGCTATTTACAAAGAAGAACCCGCCTGATAGTATATTCATAATAATTTATAAATATAAGTCAGGAGGATTCTGATTATGAGTGATATCTTATTTAGAGCAAGAGAACTTGAGTCACATGGGATTGCTATAAGACGGCAGATTCATAAGAATCCTGAGCTTGGCTTTGAACTTCCAAAGACGATAGAACTTGTGGAAAAAGAACTGATTACACTGGGGTATGAGCCGGTTCGCTGCGGAAGGGCCGGGATCACGGTAACGGCAGGAAAGCCAGGCAGGACTTTTTTACTTCGGGCAGATATGGACGCTCTTCCAATGAAAGAGGAAACCGGTCTGGCGTTTGCATCAGAGAACGATTGCATGCATGCCTGCGGACATGACATCCATACCAGCGCCCTCCTTGTGGCGGCACGGATCTTAAAAGAAAGAGAAGAAGAATTACAGGGAACCGTGAAACTGATGTTTCAGCCCTGTGAAGAAGGCGTAGCAGGTGCACTTGACATGGTGAGGGCAGGGGTGCTTGAAAATCCCCATGCAGACGCAGCCATGGCGCTTCATGTAGTACATGCAGAAGCTGGAACGGTAGGATATTCCTGGACTACGGCATGTGCTTCCAGTGATGTATTTACCATAACTGTAAAGGGAAAGGGCGGTCACGGAGCAGCCCCTCACAACTGCGTGGATCCCATCAATACAGCAGTGCATATACATATGACCCTGCAGGGAGTGAACAGCAGAGAGGTTCACCCTGATGAGATGCTGGTGCTTAGTATCTGCGAGATCCATGGAGGAACCGCTTCCAATATATTTCCTGATACAGTGGTGATGAAGGGAACGATTCGGACTATGAATCCGGAAGTAAGAAGCTTTGCCAAAGAGCGGCTGGTTCAGATCGCAAAGCAGACGGCAGCTGCATTTCGGGCAGAAGCTGCGGTTGAGTTTCTTCACGAAGGTGTTCCTCCAATGAGAAATGATACCATTCTTTTACAGGAAACGACTAAATATATTAATCGTATTTTGGGAGAAGACGCCTGTTACGAACTTCCCCGCATGACGGGCTCAGAGGATTTCTCCGTTGTGTCCCAGCTGGTTCCCTCGGTACTCTATTGGGTAGGGACCGGGTCAGAGGAAGAAGGATATCCCTATGGTGTTCATGACCCAAGAGTTACATTTAATGAGGATAGTTTACATAAAATGGCAGCTATCTATGCGGGAACCGCCATGGATTGGCTGAGAGAGCATTCTTAAGTACAAGATTTATTTTATACTGGCATAATAAACGATAGTTAAAGGCGACTATGTCCTCTTTGGCTGTCGTTTTATTAAAATATAAAGAAAAGAGGAAGAATTATGAAAAAGAGAATCTTAGCAGCAATCGCCGCCCTGGCAGCTACTGCTGTCCTAAGTGCATGCGGCTCTGAGAAACCAGCCTCGACAGTAGCAGCCACGGAGAAGGCCAGCACAGCACAAGAGACGGCAAAAGAAGAAAAAACACCTGGGGAACCGGTATCCGGAGGCGTTTTAACCATCTCCCTTTCCTCCTCCCCTAAGAACCTGGATCCCGTTAAATATACGGGAACTTACGAATCTCAGATCATTGGAACTGTCTGCGATACGCTTGTAGAGTACAATACAGAACTGACAGAAATCCAGCCTGGTCTGGCAAAATCGTGGAAGGTCAGTGATGATGGACGGGCTTATACCTTTACACTTCGGGATGATGTTTATTTCCAGCCTGGTAAATTTCAGGAAGGAAGAAAGATGACAGCAGAAGATGTGAAGTATTCTCTGGAACGTTCCCGTAAGCTTTCCGCCATGAACCGCCTGGACATGCTTGATCACTGTGAGGCAGTCAGTGATACAGAACTGGTATGTTATTTAGCAGAGCCTAATGCGGTATTCTTAACAGCACTGACGGATGCAGGAAATGTAATTGTTCCGAAAGAAGAAGTGGAAGGCTGGGGAGATGATTTCGGTACCCACCTTGTGGGAACCGGCCCATTTGCTCTGGAGTCCTTTGAACTGGACCAGCAGGCAGTATTAAAACGCAACGACAAGTACTGGGCAGCAAAACCTTATCTGGATGGAGTTACATTTAAGCCGGTCAGCGACGGAAATCAGGCAGTTAACGCTCTGAGAACCGGAGAAATCAATCTGGCCACCAGCTTAAGCGGAGAAGCAGTCAAGATTGCGAGAGAAGATCAGTCCGTGAAATTGCTTGAGACACCCGGACTTCATGTTGCATACATCTACTTCAACCAGAAGAACGGTCCCACTGCTGATATCAAAGTAAGAGAAGCAATTATCAAAGCAGTCAATGTGGACGAGCTGACTGCCGGAGTATATCAGTACAATGAGGCAAAACCAGCCAGCCTTCCCCTGCCTCCAGGTTCCTGGGGATATGACTCCAGTCTTGAGGCTGAAAAACCGGCCTATGATCCGGAAGGAGCAAAGAAGCTTTTGGCAGAAGCAGGTTATCCTGATGGCTTTGATTTAAATATCTACATCTCCAACACAGAAGCAAGAATTAAAATGGCAACTTTGTTCCAGGCATATTTAAAGCAGAATTTAAATATTAACGTGAATATCAACACCAGTGAATGGGGAGCTTTTAGTGAAATTGCATCATCTGGCAAAGCTGATGTCTTCGCAATGTCCTGGACCTGGTATCCAGATCCTTACTTCTTCTTAAATAAACTGTTCCACTCCAGTTCCATCGGTTCCCTTGGAAATGGCCAGGGATTTGAAAATAAAGAGGTAGATCAGTATTTAGATGAGGCTCTTCTTACAACAGATCAGGCAAAACGTGCAGAACTCTATAAAAAAGCCCTTGCTGTTATTGTAAAACAGTATCCGGGAATCTTTTATGCCAATGAAAATGTAAACTGGGGCGTAAGCTCCAATGTTCAGGGTCTCACACAGAGAGCAGATGGAAAAGTTAAAATCTGTACACCTGATATCAATGTATGGTTATCAAAATAAGAAGCTGGAATGAGGGATATTGCGCAGGCAATATCCCCTGTTTCAAAAACACGAGAGGAGATCTATGTTTAAAACAATATTAATCAGATGCCTTCAGATCCTTCCATCTCTCTTTGTGGTTGTCACGCTGACATTTATCCTTACCAGAATGATTCCCGGTGACCCGGCAAGAGCGGTTTTAGGACCTCAGGCATCCGTTCAGGATGTACAGAAAATGCGTGAGACCATGGGGCTTGATCAGCCTCTTGTCAGCCAGTATAAAGATTATATGATCCAGATTGCAAAGGGAGACTTCGGTGTCTCCTATTCTTACAATCAGCCGGTTCTGGGTCTGATTGCAAAAAGAATACCCAATACCCTGCTTCTGGCATTGCCGTCAATATTGATCGCACTGATTGCAGGCCTGTTAATTGGTGTGACTTCAGCAGTCCGACAGGGGACTTTAGTTGATTATCTGTTCATGATACTGGCGCTGGTGGGAGTTTCCATGCCTATTTTCTGGCTTGGTCTGATGCTGGTGCTGGTTTTCAGCGTTCATTTAGGCTGGCTGCCTGTACTGGGAATGGGAAGCATGTCATCTGGAATCGGAGATGTGATCCGCCATATGGTGCTGCCCTGCTTCTGTCTGGCAACCATCCCCACTGCAACATTTTCCAGAATCACACGTTCCAGCATTCTGGAATCCATTCATGGGGATTCCATTCGTGCTCTCAGGGCCAGGGGAATCAGGGAATCAGTTGTGATTTGGAAATATGCATTAAAAAGCGCACTTCCGCCCGTCATTACGGTTTTGGGATTGCAGCTGGCAGGCTGTTTTGCAGGCGCAATTCTTACAGAAACCATTTTCGCCTGGCCAGGCATGGGAACCCTGATTGTAGGGGCAATTGATAACAGAGACTATGCTCTCATACAGGGAGCGGTTCTGGTGATTGCATTGGCATTTGTAATTATTAACATGCTTGTGGATGTGGTGTATATGATAATCAATCCCAATGTCAGCTACGAAGGAGGTTTCTAAATGGCAAAGGTGCTTTTACTGGACCAGCAGTCTCAGGAAGAGATTCTGAGAAAAGAGAGGAAAGCAAATAATGCATGGAATAAGCTGAAACGAAATAAGACAGCCGTGCTGGGACTTGCAGCTGTTTGCTTTATGATTGCCATTGCAGTATTTGCTCCACTTATAACTGACGGAAAACCAAATGAAATTCATCCAATTGATGCTTACCTGACCTTTTTTCAAAAAGGTCATCTGTTTGGAACTGATGAATTTGGAAGAGATTTATTTACCAGAATCTGCTATGGAGCCAGAGTTTCCCTTTTGGTTGCTGCAGGAGCTACCATAGTGGGTGGCATTGCCGGTGTTCTTTTGGGGCTGATTGCCGGATATATGGGAGGAATTGTGGATGCGGTTGTGATGCGGATTATGGATGGAGTTCTGGCATTTCCCTTCATACTGCTTTCCATTGTGCTTATGACTGTACTTGGTTCCGGAATGACCAATGTCATTCTGGCCATTGGAATTGCCGAGATTCCAAGATTTGCACGAGTCGTAAGAGGCCAGGTGCTGGTGGTGAAGAGGGAAGAGTACTGCAATGCAGGAAGAGTAATCGGAATCTCTCATTTTCGCATGCTGTTCCATCATATCCTTCCCAATACCATTTCGGAAGTAATCGTCTATGCGACGTTAAATATAGCTAGTGCCATTATTTCGGAATCAGCCTTAAGCTTTCTGGGACTTGGAATCGATCTGCCTACGGCTTCCTGGGGAAGCATTCTAAGGGCAGGAAGAAATTCACTGAATACAGCGCCTCACATAGCGGCCGTATCCGGCGTGTTTATCCTCATAACGGTAATTGGCTTTAATCTTCTTGGTGACGGGATCCGGGATGTGCTGGATCCGAAAATGAAAAAGTAGGGAAACGTATGGACATTAACAGAATAAAAGAAGTGGCAACACAGGTGATTGAGGAAAAATCGGATCAGCTTTGGGAACTGGCTCTCTATCTTTGGAACAACCCGGAATATAATTTCAACGAATATGCCTCCAGCAAAGCGGTGAGTGGATTGCTTGAGACCTTTGGTTTTCAAGTAGAACGGGGAATCTGCGGACTTGATACGGCATTTTGCGGGCGTTATGACAGCGGGAAGCCAGGACCTCATATTGGATTCCTTGCTGAGTATGATGCGGTTCCTGGTATGGGGCATTCCTGCGGGCATAATCTGATGGCGGCCATGGCTGTGGGAGCAGGTGCAGGTGTAAAATCTGTCATTGACCAGCTGGGCGGAACCATAACGGTTTACGGAACTCCGGCAGAAGAGGGCGGAGGCGGAAAAGTGATTATGCTTGAGCGGGGGGCCTTTCAGGAGCTGGACGCAGCCATGATTATCCACTCTGCAAATGAGACTGTAGTCAATGATATCTCCTATTCTGTAACCGATATCATTGTCACATATCATGGAAAAAAGGCTCATGGAGCAACCTGGCCGGAGGAAGGCGTCAGCGCACTGGAGCCCTTGCTTTTACTGTTTCAGTATATAAACGGACAGAGACTGTCATGGAATGGCAGAGGTACCATTCTGGGAGTGATCACCGACGGCGGCAGGGAGCCAATTACCATACCCGAAGTCACTCAGGCGAAGTTTACAGTCAGGTCCTTTGATCAGAAATTCAAAGAAAAAATACAAAAAGAATTTATGGAAGCCGGTGAATCCATTGCACGGATGACAAGGACAACCGTTCAGTTTGAGCAGGCAGGATACACATACGAGGATATCCGCAATAATCCCGGATTGGAAGCATTGCTTTTAAAGAACTTTACGGAACTTGGAGAAGTGGTAATGCCAAGAAGGAAAGAACTGGGAATCGGGTGCACCGATGTAGGAAATATCACGCATGTAATTCCTGCACTCCAGTCATACGTAAAGGTGGTGCCTGAACTGAGGGGGCATACCAGGGAGTTTGAAGAGGCATGCAAAAGCGAAGACGGGAAGAGGGCTGTATTAACAGGGGCGAAAGCACTTGCCCTTACCGCACTGGATCTTCTGTCATCTCCTGAGGAGATGGAGAAGGTGAAGAAAAGCTTTGAAGAAAGGAGGGAATGCTGTGAGTGAAGCATTATTAACCGTAAAGGATTTAAAAACCTATTTTTATACGTCAGGCGGTGTAAGCAAGGCGGTAGACGGAGTGAGTTTTCAGATTAACCGCGGAGAGATCATGGGAATTGTGGGCGAATCAGGATCTGGCAAAAGTGTCACTTCTTCCTCAATTATCCGTCTTTTACCGGCAGGTACTGGAAAGATTGTAAGCGGCAGCATTGATTTTGATGGGACAGATGTCCTGGCTCTTAATAAGAAAGAGCTACTGTCTTTTCGGGGAAAGGATGTTTCCATGATTTTTCAGAATCCCTTGACTTCCTTATCTCCTGTTTTTAAAGTCGGACACCAGATGACAGAGCTGATCCGGACCCAGCAGAAGGTAGACCGGCAGTCCGCCTATCGGTTGGCAGAAGAGGCATTAATGAAGGTTGGCATAACAGATGCCAGGCGACGTATGGATTCCTATCCCTATGAACTGTCAGGCGGTATGTGCCAGCGGGTGATCATTGCCATGTCCATTTTAAGCAGCCCCAAAATGATTATTGCCGATGAACCAACCACTGCCCTTGATGTGACCATTCAGGCTCAGGTGTTAGACTTATTGAAAGAGATGCGAGAGACCTATCAGACAGCCATTCTTTTAATTACCCACAATCTGGGGGTTGTCTGGAAAATGTGTGACAGTGTCATGGTGATGTATGCCGGCAAGACAGTGGAATACACCACATGCAGCAATCTATATCACAACCCGCTGCATCCGTATACGTGGGGGCTTTTAGATTCCATGCCAAGGCTTGGCAGTGAATCAGAAGAAGAATTGTCCACCATTCAGGGAACGCCTCCTGATTTAAGGCTGACTGGAACCTGCTGTAATTTTTCAAACCGGTGTCCCTATGCCAGTGAAATCTGCAAAAGCGTGGTACCGGAATTAAAAGAACTGGAACCGGGACATTTTGTCGCCTGTCACAGGCAGGGTGAAGAAGGCGGTCTTATGCGGGGAGGTGTGGATCAGATATGAGTGAAAATTCAATCATTTTGCAGATAAAAAATCTGTCTAAGGATTTTGAAGTAAAGGGCAAAGGCCTGGGAGGAAAAAAATCGGTTCTCCATGCGTTAAATGACATCAGCCTGGATATCAGACAAGGAGAGGTCCTTGGGATTATCGGTGAATCGGGGTGTGGAAAGTCAACTCTTGGGAGATGCATTGTGGGACTTCATAAACCCACTGGGGGAGATGTTCTGTTTGAAGGAAAGAGCATCTTAAAATTATCTTCCAGAGAACGGTTTGAACTATGCAAAAACATTCAGATGGTTTTTCAGGATCCATACTCATCTCTGGACCCAAGACATACAGCTGCCGATTCCGTATCTGAGCCAATGATCGTCCATAAAACGGTAAAGGGCCGGCAGGAGCTGGAAAAGAGAGTGTTAGAGCTATTTCAGCAGGTAGGTCTGGACATTCAGCATATGAACCGCTATCCCCACGAGTTTTCAGGCGGACAGAGACAGCGCTTAAATGTGGCAAGGGCTATTTCCATTCAGCCTAAGGTGGTTGTCTGTGATGAGCCGGTATCGGCTCTTGATGTTTCCATTCAGGCACAGGTAATCAATTTACTAAAAGGTCTGCAAAAAAAATATCATCTTACCTACGTGTTTATTTCCCATGATTTAAGCGTGGTGAAATACGTCAGTGACCGGATTGCAATCATGTATCTGGGACAGATTGTAGAACTGTGCAATGGAGGAGATATTTATAAAAATCCGCTTCACCCCTATACGAAGGCCCTTTTATCCGCCATTCCGCCGGAAAGTCCGGATGAGAATAAGGAGCGGATTACACTGGAGGGGGAGATATCAAGCCCCATTGGAGACAGGGAAGGCTGTCCTCTCGCCGGAAGGTGTCCTGAGTGTATGGAACGCTGTAAAAAAGAAGTTCCGTCGCTTTTATCGTATGGAGAAGAGGGACATCAGGTGGCCTGCTTTTTATATGAAAGCAAAATAGCACAGGGAGGAAATTGAGATGACAAAAAAAGAGCTGGTACAGTATGTGGAGGATCACCGTGATGAACTGATTACGCTGACATCTCAACTGATTCAGATAAAAAGTGAAAATCCAATCGGCACACAGAGAGATGTGGTTGATTTTGTGGAAATATTTTTAAAAAATGCCGGTATTGAATATAAGGAGACGGGCTGTAACCCGGATTATCCCTGCGTAGTAGCAGGCTACGGAAAAGACATGGGTTTTTCCCTGATCATAAATGGCCATGTAGATGTAGTGCCTGCGGGGGATTTAAATCAGTGGGAGTTTGATCCTTTTTCCGGCGAAATAACAGACACCCAGATCCTGGGAAGAGGGACCTCAGATATGAAGGCAGGGGTAGCCGGTGTTTTATTTGCGCTTTCTCTATTTGCCCAAAAGCAGGTTCCCTTAAACGGCAATATCCGTCTTCATATCGTCTCTGATGAAGAAAGCGGAGGACAGTTTGGATCCCAGTGGCTTTGTGCCAACGGATATGGGGAACATGCCGATGCATGCCTGGTAGCCGAGCCGACTTCCATGAATACCATAGAGATCGGGCAGAAGGGCGGCCTGCTTTTAAAGATAAAGTCGTTTGGTAAATCCGCACATGGAAGCCTTGGTGATTTTAAAGGAGAAAATGCGATTTTAAAGCTTTCTAAGGTTCTTTCCCATGTTTCCCTTCTCTCTAAAATAGAAGGACATTTTTCAGAACGTCAGGAAAAGCCGCTGATGGATTCCAAGCTTCTTGCTGAACGGGAAAATCACATTCCAGGGCTTGGCAGAGTGATTGACCATGTCAGCACCAATGTAGGTCTGATTCAGGGCGGAACCAGGCACAATATGGTTCCCGACTATTGCGAAGCGACAGTTGATGTCAGGCTCCCCATCGGAGTGAACAAAGAAGAAATTGATGAAACATTAAAACAGCTTCTTGAAATCAGTGGAGTCGAAGGGGTGGAGTTTGAGCTTCAGTACAAGAGTGATGCCAATTTCACAGACCATGAGGCCCCCATTGTGCTGGCGTTTAAAGAAAATGCGGAACGGCTTCTTGGAAAAGATGTGATTCCTGCGTACCAGTGGGCTTCCAGTGATGCCAGGGATTACCGTAAGCTTGGCATCCCCACCATTCAGTTTGGTCCCTCTAATACAGTGGGGATCCACTCTTATAATGAAACGGTACAGATCGAGGATGTGGTCGCAGCAGCTAAAATCTATGTAGCAGCTATTTGTGATTTAATGGAGATTAAGTAAAGAACATGGAGGATTTATCATGCTGATGAAACAATTGATCGAGGTATATGATCTGCTTGACAGCAGCTATGCCAGCGGAAAACAGGTGGAACAATATTTAAAAGGCATCCGCAGCGACGCTGATGTTGAAGTTTATACCCTGGAGGGGCCAAAAGGAAAAACCGACATGGTAAAAGTGAGGATTCCGGGAACAAAAGGGAAAAGCAAAGGCATGAATGCCCCGACCATTGGATTGCTTGGAAGACTTGGCGGCCTGGGAGCCAGACCTGAGAGGATTGGTTTTGTATCAGACGGAGACGGAGCTTTGGTTGCGATCTCTCTTGCATCAAAAATCCTGGACATGCAAAACAAAGGTGATTACCTGGACGGTGATGTATTTATCTCCACTCACGTCTGCCCGGATGCGCCCACCAGAGAACACCATCCGGTGCCCTTTATGGATTCTCCGGTCAATATGGCACAGGTAAACCGGGAAGAGGTGACAGAAGAGCTGGATGCCATACTATCCGTGGATACTACAAAAGGAAACCGGATTATCAACACCAGAGGCTTCGCCATTTCACCAACGGTAAAGGACGGGTATATACTGAAAGTTTCAGAGAGCATTCTGGATCTGATGCAGATGACCACAGGAAAGCAGCCATTTGTATATGCTCTTTCCCAACAGGACATTACTCCCTATGGTAACGGACTTTATCATTTAAACAGCATTCTTCAGCCTGCGACTGCCACCAAAGCACCTGTAATCGGAGTTGCTATTACGACGGAAGCTCCTGTGGCAGGCTGTGCAACCGGAGCCACACATATAACAGACTGTGAAGAATCTGCCAGATTTATGCTGGAGGTAGCCAAAGCCTATGGCCGTGGAGAGTGCAGCTTCTACGATGAAACAGAATATGAACGGATTCAATATCTCTACGGCAATATGGAGCACTTCCAGACTCTGGGAACAGGAAATGAATGCGACGATGATGCTTAATGTTACATAGTTTGAATGAGCTCCCAGGCACAAATCCCAAGGTAGAGGCGGAAAATATCTTCAACTGCCGACAGCTCGCAGCAAAGCAGCTTTTTAACCAGGGATAGCCGTGAGGTCAGGGTATTTCTGTGAATAAATAATTTCTGGGCTGTATCAGTTAAATTCATGGAGCTCTCCAGAAATGTTTTAAGAGTTAAAAGGAGTTCACTTTTGTTTTCCTGGTCATAGGAAACAAGCTCCTTTACCGTATCCGTATAAATCTTACTTATTTCATAAGTACTAAGCTGCGTCAGAATATGATAGGCGTATTGTGCAGAGTACGAGTTAACTAAAGATGCTTCCGCTAATGGGGTCTGCAGATGTAATGTCTGCAGGCTTTCCTCATATGCTTTTGCAATGGATGAGCTGGATAAATGACACCGGCTGATTCCAAGTCTGAAAAAGGTGTGATAGTCGCTCAGTGCTTCCATTAGCTGAGAGACTGCCTGATTAACAAGAGACAGTGCTTTTACATTAGAAACCTGTTTTGAATACAGAAAAAATATAACAATGCGGTTATCATGATTACATAAGAAGTATTTATAATCAAGACGGATCAATTCATGATTGATCCCATTGTAAAGACTTTTAAACATTCTGTTTTCCTTATCCAGACATTCAAATGTAACGCAAATTCTTTTTAGCTGATAAGGAAAAGAATAGGAATCGCAGATCAGCTGAATCTCTTCTACCGATTTTTTCTTCTTATCTGTCAGCATATAGAAAAAAGAATCAAAATAATTTTTCTGTGAAAATGTTCTGTTTTGAACCTGCATGGAGGAAAGCTCCAAAGCAATTACGGAAAAAATCTGCTTTAAAATCACTGCGGTTGTTTCATCAATATTCGTTTTTGTATGATCAATACACAGATAATGTCTGCTATCAGGAAGCAGAAAGGTCTGAAAGTGAAGGAGTGTATTGTTAAAATAAAACGATCGGTTACCAGAGGGATTTTTCTCGGTATCCTGCTGTGATTCATTATGGAGAGGCTGGGCATGAAGTTTATTAATTTTGTTAAATTCCTCCTGCTGTCTGAGGGGAACATAATAGTATAGCGGAAAATCGGAAATAGTAGTGATCATAACAATGGAATTGGTATAACGGGATATCTCTTCCAGCATTTTCATAATTCCTTCTTTATTGAAATAGAGCTGGTGAAATTTTTCTGTTTCCCGGAGAATAAACTGCTGCAGGGAAATCTTCTGATCAATTAAGTTCTGATTGATTACGCTGATGATATTAGAGTAGACGTGGTAATATGGTACGGAGACTAGTGGAACCCCGTATTTTTCAGCCTCTTTGATCAGGGAATCCGGTATCTGATCAAAGAAGCGTTTAACTTTTATACAAAAAGCAGTGCATTCAATAGCATGAAGATCGGCAATTACCTGCTTTTGCAGCTCCACATCATTGTAGAATATATATCCGGTTGTCAGAATAATCTCATGCTTCTTAATCCATCTTACACCGTCGGGATTATCAAGAACACTGATTCCGGTAATCGGTTTTTGAAGGTCTTCCTCCTTGCCGATAAATTCAAGGTTATCAATTGGCGTTTCATTTAGAAACCATCCAAGTGTTAAGGGCGGATACGTCATTCCATGCTCCTTTCTGAAAGGATCAAATGGTTACTGTCTGTTTTTTGTTAACGACAATGATAACATTGATTCTCTTTTATTACAAGGTTATGTTGTAAAAAAATGTCGAAAAAGAGCCTTGTGTTTTTTCCTTAAGGCCGATATAATGGTAAAAAATAAAGCCGAAAAGAGAGGAACATATCAATGATAAAGGATCTTACAGTTTCCACGTTTCTGGAAGAACTGTCCTCCAAAAAGCCCACACCAGGAGGCGGAGGTGCGGCAGCACTTGGAGGCGCTCAGGGCGTGGCGCTGGGTGAGATGGTAATAAATCTGACGCTGGGAAAAAAGAAGTATGCAGATGTAGAAGAGGAGATGCAGCTTCTTCTGGTCAGACTGGAGGAAATAAGAGCCGAATTTTTAAGACTGGCGGATGAAGATGCCAGGGTATTTGCACCTCTTGCGGCAGCCTATGGCCTCCCTTCAGGATCGGAAGAGGAAAAAAGACATAAGGACGAAGTTTTAGAAACTCATCTATTTGCAGCCAGTCTGGTTCCCAAAGCTGTGATGGAGCAGGCTGTGGAGGCAATTAAAATTATGGATATTCTGGCACACAAGGGCAGCCGGCTGGCTGTCAGTGATGTGGGCGTGGGTGTTTCCTTTTTACGGACAGCACTTTTAGGTGCAAAGATGAATGTTTCCATTAATACTAAATTTATGAAACAGAGAGAAACCGCGAAACAGCTGGATCAGGAAGCCAGTGTGCTTGCTGAAACAGGCAGGAAGATATCTGATGAGATCTATGCAAATGTGGAAGCTGGGTTAAAGTAAAGAAAAAGGAGTTTCGGTATCGTGATAACATTAAAAGGAGCAGCGGTGTCTGCGAAAATTAAAGAAGAGGTAACTGAGCTTTTACGTGAACGTGCGGGAGCAGTACCAAAACTGGCGATTGTAAGGGTAGGAGAACGGCCCGATGATATGTCATATGAGCGTGGAGCATTAAAGAAAATGGAAAACTTTGGTTTGCGGGCAGAAAGCTTTTCGTTTCCGGCGGATATATCAAATGAAGATTTTCAGGGGGAATTTAAAACCATTAACGAAAATCCGGACATAGACGGGATCCTCCTTCTTCGGCCATTGCCAAAGCATATCAATGAACGGGATATCGAGCACATGATTAACCCTGAGAAGGATCTGGATGGAATTTCACCTGAGAATATAGCACGGGTTTTTGCAGGTGAAAATGATGGTTTTGCGCCCTGCACTGCGGAAGCGGTCATTGAGGTGTTAAAAGCCAATGACATTTCCCTGTCAGGAAAGCGGGTATCTGTTGTTGGAAGAAGTATGGTAGTAGGCCGTCCCCTTTCCATGCTTTTATTAAAGGAGAATGCAACGGTTACTATTTGTCACACACGTACACAGGAACTTGAGAAGACCTGTCAGAAAGCAGAAATCTTAATAGCCGCTGCCGGACAGGCAAAGATGATAAATTCCTCTTATGTTGGTGCAGATGCGGTTGTGATTGACGTAGGAATTAATGTGGATCAGGATGGAAATCTTTGCGGAGATGTGGATTTTGAATCGTTAAACGGTGTTGCCGCCATGGCGACTCCCGTACCAGGCGGCGTGGGAGCAGTAACAACTGCAGTTCTGGCAAAGCATTTGGTGCTGGCAGCAAGAAAACACAGAGGCAGCAGGTAAACTATCAGGCAGTTATTGAAATACGTCAGGAACCAGTCCGTGCCGGGCTGGTTCCTGACGTATTTTTTATAAATCAGTTCTATTTCTTTGTAAGGTCCGAATGATGAATTTCCTCCGAGAATTCCGTTAATAAGCGGCGGCGTGCTGCTGTTTCCTCCTGTACTCCCTTTGGAGTTGAGGCCTTCCGCCTTGCCGAAGCACGTACAAACGGATAGCAGGCTGAGAAAAACGTAACGAGAGCAAGACCAGCGATAAAACCAAGGGTCTGTCCTTTTATAAATGGCATGCTGAACATGGCGATCACAAGACCTGCCAGAGTGAATAAGGAACTGTATGGGAAACCGCACAATCTGCAGTTTCCTTCCGGTTTTCCGTTCTTTTTCCGGAAACGGATATGAGTTGCCATAAGCATAATATAAGTGAAAAGAAGAGCAAAGCCTCCGGAGCTGATTAAGAATAAATAAACTTCAGGAAAAATCAGTCCGATATAAAGAAACAGCAGCATGGAGCAACCGGAAAAAAGGATGCCGCGGTAAGGAACATCGGTTCTGTCTCTTAGAATACCGGGTCCCAGACCATCCTCTACCAGAGAGCGGAGCATTCTTCCGATTCCAAACATGGCAGCTACCATTGTTGATAAAATGGCGCTGATTAAGATAATTGTCATGGCTGTACCCGCCCAGGACATCTTAAAACTGTTTAATGCCGTGACCATGGGACTTACTTCCTCACTTAAAGATGAGGTGGGAACCAGAAGCAGAAGGACGGATATACAGAGAATATAAAGTGTAACCAGCCATCCTACAGTCATATGAATTGCCCGAGGAACGTTTTTTTCTTTGTCCTTTGTTTCACTGGCTGCAAGTCCTATAATTTCAAAGCCTGCGTAGGTGAACAGGACTATCAGCATGCTGCCTGCCAGGCTTTTGATTCCTCCGGGCAGAAATGGTTCCGACCTTAACACCTGGAAGCCCAGTGGTGTATAACCAGGAATAAGTCCGAACACAAATAGAACACCAAAAAGAATAAACCCCAGAATGGCAACCACCTTCACTCCTGCCAGAAGGCTTTCCAGACTGCTGAGCTGGCTGGCCCCCAGAAGATTAATAAGGGTAACACCAAGAATCAGAATTGTTCCGAGAACAGGTATGGATACAGTGGGAAACCAGGTTCGAAACAGCAGGGAAACTGCGGTTGCCTCACTTGACATAGAGATTACCATACCGGTCCAGTAAACCCAGCCCACCACAAATCCGGCACCCTTGCTTAAATATTCTGCCGCAAATGTCCGGAAGGAACTGGAGGAAGGGTTGGAAACCGTCATTTCTGAAAGGGCAAACAAGATAAAATAAACCATGACTCCGCATATCAGGTAAGATAGTATAATCCCGGGTCCAGCGGCCTTAATGGCAACGGAAGACCCGAGGAAAAAGGAACCGCCGATTACAGTTCCTAATGCCATCATTGTTAAGTGGCCTGCAGTCAGACCATGTTCTTTCTGTTTCATAGGACTCCTCGCTTTTAGCTTTTTGTTTTATTATTTCTTTTATTGCAAAAGTTATTCGAAATAAAAAAACACAAAGCCTGCATAGATTCCTCCGTTCCTTTTTCCTGGCACTCTTTTTTTGCTGCCAGGTATCGATCCAGCTGCTTTTTTAAATTTTCCATTTCATGATCGTTAGCATGAATCATAGCCAGCCTGCAGCAATCCACTTCTATCAGCATACGCAGGGAATATATTACTAAGAATATTTCCATTCCCATAGCAAATGGAGAACGGATTTTCAGCCGCTGGCAGTATGCCCCGTATTTTGAGAAAAATCTGATTCAGCTGGTTCAGCCTGATATTGGAAACTGCGGAGGAATAACGGAGGTGAAAAAGATCTGTGATCTGGCATATATTTATGATGTAGCCGTCCAGGTACATGTGGCAGGCAGTCCCATTGCTACCAACGCAGCTCTCCACATGGAAGCAGCCATTCCCAATTTTACCATACATGAGCATCATGTCTGCAACCGGATGGATACCTCAAAAGGATTGACCAAATACAATCT
Source organism: Lacrimispora sp. (assembly GCF_031982545.1). Classification (GTDB taxonomy): domain Bacteria; phylum Bacillota; class Clostridia; order Lachnospirales; family Lachnospiraceae; genus Lacrimispora. Next base: position 201,448 of record NZ_DALYXB010000002.1, on the reverse strand, counting down.
TCAGCCGGTAAATGGTAGTTTTTCACTGCCCGAACTGCCGGGTCTTGGTAATGAATTTTTGGAATCAGCCATCAGCAGTGCACGTATGTTCCAATCATTTGAATAGAAACGAAAAGAGGTAAACTGTACCCTGATAGTAAGACACAGAAAAAGAGGCTGTGTTTAACTATTGGGGTACTTTTTGTTATATAATACTGTAAAAAGATTATGGAGGTTTTTATGGGAGGTAAGCGAATAACTCCAGCTCATCGTAACAAAGATTTTTCAAAAGAAGAAATTGAGATATTATCCCGAAATCCCAACGTTAAAAGTGTTACAGCTAAACAAATTAATTATACTGATGAATTTAAAATGCGTTTTTTAGAACAGTATCAGACTGGAAAAATGCCGTTAGATATTTTCATAGAGGCTGGTTTCGATCAAAAACTTATTGGTCAAGGGCGAATTGATAAGGCGGCAGGTCGATGGAAAAGAAAAGCTCTTCGTCCGGGTGGAGTTTATGATCAAAAGAAAGGACACTCGGGGAAAAAGCTCTCGGGTAACAAAGAGTTATCTTTGGATGAAGAAATCCAATACCTAAAACAGCAGAATGCCTACTTACGCCAAGAAAACTCATTCCTGCGGGAAATACAACGTTTAGAGAGGCAGGTGATGCCCAAGAAAAAATAAAATCTGTTATGAAATATCAGATTATTCATAATACTTTGACAAAAAGCAATTGTAAGCTTACTGTAAGCCAACTATGTATATTGGCAGGTGTTTCACGTTCTGGTTATTATGCCTGGATAAAAAATCTGGACAGGCGGCTATTTAAGGAGGAGCAGGACAAAAAGGATTTTGAATTAATATTACAGGCTTATACTTTCAAAAATAGATATAAAGGTGCACGTGGAATAAAAATGGTCTTATTCAGACAGTATGGAATACAGATGAATTTAAAGAAAATACGCCGTTTAATGAAAAAGTATCATTTATCATGTCCGATAAGAAGAGCAAATCCTTATCGAAAAATTGGGAAAGCCATAAAAAGCCATACTGTTAAAAATCTTTTGGAAAGAAACTTTGATCAGGGAATTCCAGGAAAGGTGCTGCTGACAGATATTACTTATATTTATTATGCATTAGGGAAGTGTGTCTATCTTTCTACAATTAAAGATGGCTGCACTCGTCAGATTTCTGCCTATCATTTAAGTCAGGAAATGACAACGGATTTAGTAACAGATACCATTCATATTCTTAAAAATAACCAGCTATATCAGATAAAGAAAGATGCATTATTCCATTCTGATCAAGGTTCACAATATACAAGCGATGCAGTAAGAAATCTCCTAAAGGATGAAAATATAACGCAATCTATGTCGAGACGAGGTAATTGTTGGGATAATGCTCCACAGGAATCATTCTATGGCCATATGAAAGATGAACTCCATTTAGAGCATTGTCAGACTTTCTGGGATTTAAAAGATCAGATTGATGAGTATATGGAATATTACAATAATTATCGCTATCAATGGGAACTCAAGCAAATGTCACCTGATGAGTATTATACCTATTTATTAACAGGGCTTATGCCATACTAAAAGGCGCTGATCACCAAAAAAGAATCAACGCCTTCTTTTATTATGTCCTTGACAAAGGGTACAGTTTACCTTACTTATTTTTTCCTTGCTCTGATTAAATACTGGTAAGTGGTAAATGCGTCCATACCGCTGGAACTGATGGAGCACAGCTGTTCAATGAGCTTTTGCTGCTCCGGAGTAATATAGATCCGGGTCACACCAATATCTTCAATCTGGTAACCAGTCTGGGAAAACATTCGTACAATCTCATTCTTGGTGAAGAAACGAAGATGGGTTTTATCCAGAATCCCGCTGTCTTCATAAGTCCAGTATCCGTTTAGCAGATTGCTGACAATTGAGATATGCATGATGTTTGGGATACTTGCAAGTATGGCGCCCCCCGGTTTTAAATACCGTTTCATATTCTCCAGCACAGCGGCAGGCTGATGAAGGTGCTCTAATACATCTCCAAAAATAATATAGTCAAAATATCCATCCTCATAATCCAGTGTTTCCTCCACATTTCCCTGGGTTACGGGAAAGATAAGGGAAGAAATATTCCAGGAACCTTCATCCAGTTCAATTCCATGAAGGGTTGATTTGGGGTATTTATTTTTTATGGCAAGCAGGGAGGCACCGCAGGCACAGCCCACATCTAATACATTTATGGGCGTATCAGCAGGATCTTTAATTAATGCCAGAATATCAGGACGTGGGAATAGGGAATAATTAAGCCGTACGTTCCATTTTTCATAGAAATGGTTGTAATCATACCAGCGGGCCTGATTGCTCTGCTCTAAACCAAAGGTATAAACATATCCATGATGACATAAATAGGTGATCTTTTTTAATTTAAGAAGCTGAAAAGAAAAATCTTTTTGTGATACTTCCTGGGTAAGATAATTTATATCAAACCCCTCCGTTTTATCAAATACATCTCTGCGTATAAGAACGGTGCAGCAGGAAGGGATCAGAACCGGATCCATTTGCTCGTCACCAGGAAGGTTATGCTCATCGGCATAAACGCTGGCCCGGTCAATGGGAGTTATAAAATCAGTCAGTCCAGAAACAACTCCATTGGTAACCCCATTGACTGCACCAATGGATTCATCCTTATAAAGAGACATACGCAGCTGGAACAGTGCATGGGGAAGCAAAACGGATCCTTTGCCAAGGGCTAATAAATCCTCTTGTTTTTCTGTTTGTTCACAGGCTTTATTAAATGCTGCCCCAGGTGTCATTCCCTTTACAGAAACGAGTTTAATATCCTCTTGCTCTTTCAGCCATTTAGTAACCTCCATAGATACTTCTTCATCTGAAACGATTATGGTTTTAACGTCTTCCCTGCTTAAGACACATGTTTGAATGATGGCTTTCATCATATTTAAATCAGGGACAGAGGGGATTATGAGAGCGGCTTTTGGCAACTCATTAAAATGTAACTCTTCCCAGTCTTTTATTACTTGTGTCAGCCGTTTCGTATCCTCTTCACTGTTACACAAGAACAGGCTGTGAGCGTAGCAGAGATAGGCTCGTTTCAGATTGCCATTTTGTTGATAATAATTTCCCATTTCTTCATAAGTTTTATAATTCCGGCTATTTTTTGCGGCCTCTAGGTGTAGATCCTGAATATTCATGAAGACTCCTTTCAAGAAATCCTGACTTGATCATATTAGCGCTCTATTATCAGTATATTCCGCTGGTACATGCCGGTGTGATGAATCCATATGGTGTTGCCTATTTATTATAAATAGTGTGAAAGAAAAACTAAAATTCCGATAACTTGTTAAGGAAAGCTTAAGTATTGTTGAATTGAAACAAAGTATATTGTTTGTTATAATAAATAAGACTGTATTTTATAAACAGTTTAAAATATTACACCAAAGAAGGGGGAAAGAATATGACGAATATGAGTTTATTTTCCACAATTATTGCAGTTATTCTGATAGCAGGCATCCTGGGGATCCTGATGTCCGGGTATGTAAAGGCTCCGCCAGATATGGCATTTATTATTTCCGGATTAAGAAGAAAGACGGTGATTGGAAAAGCCAGTATCAAGATTCCGTTTCTTGAGCGGCTGGACCGGTTGAGTTTAAAATTAATACCCATTGATGTTAAGACATCCAATGCGGTTCCTACCGCGGATTATATTAATATTCAGGTAGACGCTGCTGTCAATGTAAAAATCAGCAGTGATCCAAGCAGGCTTTCTTTAGCAGCACAGAACTTTTTAAATCAGGATACGGAATACATAGGCCGGATTGCGAGAGAGGTTTTAGAAGGAAACATGCGTGAGATTGTTGGACGCATGAGACTGGAAGAGATGGTCAGCGACCGTATAAAATTTGCGGAGCTGGTAAAGGAGAATGCCATGCCGGACCTTGCGGCTATGGGACTTGATATAGTCAGCTTTAATGTACAGAATTTCTCTGATGCCAATGGTGTCATTGATGACCTTGGTATTGACAATATCTCACAGATCAAGAAAAAGGCAGCCATTGCAAAAGCAGAAGCGGATAAAGAAATTGCCATTGCAAAAGCCGCCGCAGATAAGCAGGCCAATGATGCGAGAATTAATTCGGAGCGTGAAATTGCGATCAAAAATAATGAGCTTGATCTTCAGAAGTCTGACTTAAAGAAACATGCAGATGTTAAGAAAGCAGAGGCCGATGCGGCATACCAGATTCAGCAGGAAGAGCAGCGTAAAACCATTGAGGTCACATCTGCAGATGCAGATATTGCCAAGCAGGAAAAAGAAGTTCTGATTAAGCAGAAGGAAGCCGAGGTTATGGAAAAGGCTCTTGATGCAGAAATCAGAAAGAAGGCGGAAGCAGACAAATTCGCCAGACAGCAGAAGGCAGAAGCCGAGCTTTATGAGCGTCAGAAAAACGCGGAAGCGAAGCGGTTTGAAAAGGTTCAGGAGGCAGAAGCACAGAAGGCAAGTGCAGAAGCTGAGCGTTACTCAAAAGAGCAGGAAGCCCAGGGAATTCGTATGGTGGGTGAAGCGGAAGCGGAAGCCATCAAGGCAAAGGGACTTGCAGAAGCAGAAGCCATGGAAAAGAAAGCCCAGGCTTACCAGCAGTATAACAATGCGGCTGTAGCTGAGATGATCATTAAGGTATTACCGGAAGTAGCAGGAAAGATTGCAGAGCCCCTTTCCCAGATTGATAAGATCACCATCATCGGAGGCGGTGAAGGCGGCAGCCTTGATTCCGTATCCGGCAATGTTCCGGCTGTTATGGCAAAGCTGTTTGAATCCATGAAGGAAACCACGGGCATTGATTTGGGCGAGATTGTAAAAGCAGGAACCTATGATGCCAAGGTAAACCGGAATATTAATATTACCGGAGTGCCGGAGATTACCATTAAGCCGGAAGAGAAGACGGTGGTGCAGAAGACAGTTGAAGTAATAGATACAGAACCTATTATATAATGTAAATTGTGGTATCGGAGATAAGATCTCTGGTACCGCTTTTTTTTGCCCTCTTTACTCCTTTTGTGTCCAATATATTAAACAATACGACATAATTCTACCAAAAGTTACATGAATCGTGTTATTTATTACATTAAGCACGTTTTTGTTATTTTTTGTAGTATAGTATATTAAGCCTGTGATTACGCCATACAGGAAAATAAGCTATCTTACTTAAGAAAAAGGAGTGACTTAGAAAATGATTATTTGGGGATATGGAAAAGTTACAAGAGATAGAATTGGTGGAGTATTCAAAAAAAGATGTGAACATTGTAATGTGGATTTAGTATGGGAGTTGTGTAAAAGAACAACTTGGTTTACTATATTTTTCATACCAATTATTCCTTACCAAGTAGTATATTGTATTGAATGTCCTATTTGTGGCAGTTACATGGAAATTACAAAAGAAAGGTTTCTTATGATTAATGAGGAAATTACGAGAAAAAAGGAAAGCGGTTACGTTACGTATGATACGTATGATACGTATTATGCAAAATAAGGTGAGTTAGTTCACTTTACGTTGACAAGAGAATATGATAGTGATATATTTGTAACATAAAGTTATAAATATATCACTATTGGAGGTCTATCATGAAAGTCAACAAACTAGGTTTCTTATCTATTCTCGCGTTGCTGGGCTTTATGGGTTTTACTGTCAGTGCACCGTTTTTTGGCTTCTTCGGTTTTGCCCAATACGTACGATACTTTTTTGTAACACCAGATGAGATGTTCCAGCAAAATGTCACAAAAGCGGCTAGTTTTGGTTTCTTTTCTGGTGCAGGGGCTACCAGCCTTGCCATTGCCTTACACTTACTGTTTCCAGCCATTCTGCCTGTCAATATAGCGCTGGTCTCATGCTATGTTGTTTCAATGGTATGTTTTACAATCAGTCTGGTAGTACTGGAAATAAATGAACAGCGGGAGATGGAAACATGGCATTAGTTACTAAAATGAGAGAATACAGAGCAAAGCTGAATTTAACCCAGGATGAACTTGCTGCACTGGTTGGAGTGAGGCGGGAGACAATAATTAATCTGGAAAAAGGCAGGTATAATCCGTCACTAAAACTAGCCATGGATATAGCCAAAGTATTTTCTGCCACTGTGGAGGAACTATTTATCTTCCATGAAGAAGAATAAGTATGTATGAAACAGAATCTAAAAAGGATACTCACAGCGGATGAGCGTCCTTTTTTAGTTCAATCAATGAGATTTCTTATCAATTTCCATTTATGAAGCAAAACCGTATTTATTTAACAGTTTCTTTATACTCAAAAAATCCAGTCTCATCATTTATCCCGTATTAATAATCCGCATATATTTGCGTATAGTTGTTAAAAAAACGTAAAAGAATGTCGAAAAATAGTTAAAATTCTGCATGTTAAATATTTAACTTGTTCAAAAGAGAAAGTTTTCATATTCTTCTGGAATGGTTTTCCATATTTTGCTTTTATACGTTAAATCTGTACAAATTGTACACAAAACAAAACATTGACATCCCTTTTTCGTGTGATATAATGAGCACGAATTGATCAATTATGTAATTTGACATCTTAGGTTTCGACATTTTAAATAAATAAAAAATAATTTTTACGGGATTATTGACAGAAATTATAAAAAGTAAGGTGATGAATGTATGGGTGCGATTACGGTATTGGTATTATTTCCTCTTTTGGCAGCGCTCGCTGTGCTTTTGGTGAAAGAGGACGAAGTTAGAAACAAAATTGTCCGGGTGAGTGCAGGCATAACAGCTGCTTTAACGCTGATTGTAGTCTGCTTGTTTTTCCATAAAGGAATCGCTTATTCCTACCGCTGGGAAACTGTAATCGATTTAGTTATGGCAGTGGTGGAAGTGGTACTAGCCGCTTATATTATTACAATTGGTATCCGTTATAAAAATTATGCTATTTCAGTTCTTTCCTTTCTGCAGACTGCAGCCATACTCTGTTTTGAACTGACCGCAAAGAGGCAGATTGAAGTGGAGCATGCGATTGTCTTTGATAAACTTACTGCAATCATGGTAGTAATCGTGGGAGTGGTAGGCAGCCTGATCTGTATTTATGCTGTGGGTTATATGAAAACATATCATATACACCATACTGAATATGAGGATCGTAAGGGTTTCTTCTTTGCAGTTTTATTTCTATTCCTTTCCGCAATGTTTGGTATTGTACTGAGTAATCAGCTTACCTGGATGTATTTTTGCTGGGAGCTGACTACATTCTGCTCCTATTTACTGATCGGGTACACAAAAACGAAAGAGGCAAGAAACAATTCGTTTCGTGCACTTTTCATTAACCTCTTAGGAGGAGCAGCATTTGCTGCCGGCATCATTATTATCGGCATGGACAGACATACGCTGGAACTATCTGTATTTACAGCACAAAAGCCAGATGCATACCTTATGATTCCCGTATTTCTGCTGTCTCTGGCAGCACTTACCAAATCGGCACAGCTGCCGTTTTCTTCCTGGCTGCTTGGCGCCATGGTTGCACCTACCCCTACATCGGCTCTGCTCCATTCGGCTACCATGGTTAAGGCAGGCGTGTATTTAATTATCAGACTGGCTCCGCTTCTTGGTGCTTCGCCAGTGGGTAAAACTGTCACACTTGTAGGAGGAGTCACATTTTTGGCATGCTCTTTTATGGCGATTTCCCAAAGCGATGCCAAGAAGATTCTGGCCTATTCCACACTGGCAAACCTGGGACTTATCGTTATCTGTGCCAGCGTTGGAACGGAAGAATCCATCTGGGCAGCAATCCTTTTAATTATCTTTCATGCAGTGTCAAAGTCCCTGCTCTTTATATCTGTTGGTTCTGCGGAACATCAGATTGGAAACAGGAATGTGGAAAACATGGATCTCCTTCTTGGGATTTCAAGAAAACTGGCTCTGTGTATGATGATTGGTATTGCAGGTATGTTCCTTGCTCCCTTTGGCATGCTGATTTCTAAATGGGTGGCGATGAAAGCATTTATTGACTCCAATAATATTCTAATAGTCATTATCCTGGCTTATGGCAGCGCAGCGACTCTGTTTTACTGGACCAAATGGATGGGTAAGCTGGTGTCAAAAGTTAATATGAGGCAGCAAAGTGAAAACGAATTTCACTTAGATGAGGAGATTCCCATTACAATCCTTGCCTGTTTGGTGGTAGTATCCTGCTTCACTTTTCCAATCGTATCCAAATATGCCCTGATTCCTTATCTAAACGAAGTTTTTATACGTCAGGCTTTGATGCCCATCGGAGAGGGCGATATCAAGCTGATGCTTTACATGTTAAGTATGCTTATCATTCTGCCAATCAGCTTTATACCGGTCTATAAAAATGATAAACGAAGAAGAGTTCCCATTTATATGGCAGGAGAAAATACGGGAGACAATGAGACCTTTTACGGGGCCTGCGGTGCTAAGCGGCAGGTGGAACTTCATAACTGGTATATGGACAGCTATTTTGGAACGAAGAGGTTATCCTTCTTTAGTGACATTTTATCTTTTGTCATTCTCATTTGGGGAGTGATACTGCTGATCGGAGGGATTGCATCATGATGAGCGTTCTAAGAATTATCGGAATAATAATTCTCGCACCTGTGGTGGGCGGACTGCTGACCGGTATCGACCGCGTTATCACTGCCCGCATGCAGGGCAGGCAGGGTCCCCCTGTTTTACAGCCATTTTACGATGTGCTGAAGCTGATGCAGAAGGAATCCATTGAAGTCAATTCCATGCACCGTTTTTTCGTGTATGTATCAATGGTATTTGCTGTATTTACCACAGTCATCATGCTTTCAGGCGGCGACATTTTATTGGCAATCTTTGCACTGACACTTGGATCCGTATTCTTTGTTCTGGGAGGATATGCGTCAAATTCTCCATATAATACCATCGGATCGGAACGGGAGCTTTTACAGATTATGGCTTATGAGCCGATGGTGCTTCTTACCTGCATTGGTCTTTATTATGCGGAAAAAAGCTTTTTTATCAAAGATATTGTCATGACTGACAAGCCATCCATTCTTTATCTGCCCGGAGTTTTCATCGGACTGGTCTTTGTCCTGACATTTAAACTGAGAAAATCACCCTTTGATTTAAGCATGTCCCATCATGGACATCAGGAGATCGTTAAGGGTATTACCACCGAGTATTCCGGAAAGGATCTGGCTGTGATTGAGGTAACCCACTGGTATGAGGTGATCATATCGTTATCTCTTGTTTATGTATTTTTTGCCACCTCTGCACCCGTCAGCCGATTGGTTGCGGCAATTGTGTGTCTCGGCGTGTATCTGTTTGAGATAATTGTGGATAACTGTGCAGCGAGGCTGAAATGGCAGCATGCACTTAATTCTGCGTGGATTGTTACGGGAGTAATGGGTACGGTGAATCTGGTGATCCTTTCATTTTTTATGAAATGAAATCCCGGGAAAATTGAGGAGAGTGCGTATGAACTTGAATGTGGTTAAGAAATCACCCTGGATTCTGCATTATGACGGAACAAGCTGCAATGGCTGCGATATCGAAGTACTGGCGTGTCTGACACCATTATATGACGTGGAACGTTTCGGGATTATCAATACCGGGAATCCCAAGCATGCGGATATCTTACTTATCACCGGCAGCGTCAATGAACAGAATATTCCGGTTGTAAAGCAGCTTTATGAACAAATGCCGGAACCAAAAGCAGTGGTTGCCGTTGGAATCTGTGCAACCTCCGGCGGCATTTTTGCAGAATGCTATAATGTAGCAGGTGGAGTTGATAAGGTGATTCCAGTAGATGTTTATGTGCCAGGATGTGCGGCGCGTCCGGAATCAATTATTGATGGCGTAGTAAAAGCCCTTGATATTCTGGCTGAGAAGAAAAAAGCGATGCCGAAAAAGCGGATTGGAGAAAAATGAAAGAACAGATATTAAAAGAAATCTCTCCCAATGATCTGCTGGCGGAGATTATGAAAATAAAAAATGATGGTTACCGACTGGTAGCCATTACCTGCACCAATAAAAATGGAATGGAATTAACCTATTCCTTTGATAAGGATTATGAATTGCTGAATATCCGGCTGACCACAGATACAGAAACTGAACTGCCAAGTATCAGCATTCTTTATCCCTATTCGTTTCTCTATGAGAATGAGATAAAGGAATTGTTCGGAGTAAAAATAACAGGCATTATGCCGGATTTCAATGATAATCTTTATAAGATTCCGGTGAAGACACCATTTGGCGTGAACGAATAGCTGGCTGTGGCAGCCTGCATCAGTATGGAGGTTATTTATGGGAAATAGGACAATTATTCCGTTTGGTCCGCAGCACCCGGTTCTTCCGGAGCCGATCCATCTGGATCTGGTGCTGGAGGATGAAACGGTTGTAGAAGCAATTCCTAGAATTGGATACATTCACAGAGGCTTGGAAAAGCTGGTGGAAAAAAGAGATTATCAGCAGTATTGCTACGTGGCAGAACGAATCTGCGGAATCTGCTCGTTTATGCATGGAATGGGATATTGTATGTCCATTGAGCGTATTATGGATGTGGAGGTACCGGAGCGGGGTGAGTTTTTACGCACAATCTGGGCAGAGCTGTCAAGGCTTCACAGCCATCTGCTCTGGCTTGGACTTCTGGCTGATGCCTTTGGATTTGAAAGTCTGTTTATGCAGTCATGGAAGTTAAGGGAACAGGTTCTGGATATTTTTGAAGAGACTACGGGAGGACGTGTCATTTTTTCCGTATGCGATATCGGAGGAGTAAGAAAAGACATCAGTTCCGAGACTTTAATCAAGATTAAAACAGTTTTAACGGAGATGGAAAAGGAATTAAAAGAGACAAGCAGTGTCTTTATCAATGATACCACAGTGAAGTTGCGCACCAAAGGTGTGGGAGTTCTGACAAAACAGATGGCATTTGATTTAGGTGCAGTAGGTCCTATGGCAAGAGCAAGCGGAATCGAAATGGATATGAGAACACAGGGATACAGTGCATATGGCAAGCTGGATTTTAAACCCATTACCAATGATGGCGGGGACTGTTATGCCAGAACCAGGGTAAGAATTAAGGAAATGTTCCAGTCAATCGATTTAATCAGACAGTGTATTGATCTAATCCCTGGCGGTGATATCAATGTGAAAGTAAAAGGAACTCCAAACGGAGAACAGTTTATACGGCTGGAGCAGCCCCGCGGTGAAGTTGTTTATTATACAAAAGCAAACGGAACCAAGTTTTTAGACAGGGTAAGAGTGCGGACTCCTACCTTTGCCAATTTGCCTGCATTGCTTGAAACTCTAAAGAACTGCTCGCTGGCAGACGTACCCATATTGATTCTTACCATAGATCCCTGTATCAGCTGTACCGAGCGGTAACGTTAAAGTTGTACAGCCAAACAAGTAACAGGATAACATGTAAATGCTGTCATAGGCAGCAGAATCGAGGGTATTATGTCTGTATTTAAGATGTCAAAGACACTGTTAAAGAATATATTTCATGGTCCCTATACCGTGCCATACCCGGTAAAGAAGAAAGAAACCTACGAACGGACCAGAGGAAAAATTGGAATTTCCATTGATGACTGTATCTTCTGCGGGATGTGTGAACGAAGATGTCCTACCGGAGCGATTCAGACAGATAAGGCAAAGACGTCATGGAGCATTGAACGGCTGAAATGTATCCAGTGCGGTTACTGCAGTGAGGTCTGCCCGAAAAAATGTCTTACCATGGAAAATCAGTACACAGCTCCATCATATGGGAACGTAAGGGATGAATACGTAAAATGCACGAATATCCAATCACCAGGCGAATCATAGAAATCGCCGGAGAATATGCAAAGGACAATGGTGCATTTAAAGTAAAGGTGATCAATCTGGTTGTGGGAGATTACTGCGGTTATGTGGCCAGCTCCATTGAGCTGTATTTTGAGCTGATTGCGGAGGGAACTCCATGTGAGCACGCAAAGCTTCATATTGAGAGAGTGGTTCCAAAACTGCGGTGCACAGGCTGCGGTCAGCTGTTTGTCAGAAAGCCCTTTACGTTTGAATGCCCCCTTTGTAAGGGAGAAGGAACCCCCACTGAAATAGGACAGGAATTTTATATTAAATCCATTGAAGTACAGGATTTAAATGAGCCGTAAAGAGGCTTGTTTTACGAAAGGCAGGAAGGTTGTCATGTCAGAAAATAAAGAAATTGAAATTATGCAGTCTGTCTATGATAAAAATGACCAGGTTGCAGCTAAGATCCGGGATTCCCTGACAGAAAGCGGTATTTTTGCCGTCAATGTGATGGGAGCGCCGGGAGCGGGAAAAACCACCTCTCTGATTCAGCTGATCAAACGTCTGGAAGAAGTAACTGCTTATGTAATTGAGGGGGACATTGAGGCGGATTTTGATACAAAAACCTTACAATCCCTTGGTGTAAAAGCGATTCAGATCAACACCGGCGGAGCCTGCCATCTGGATTCTCCGCTGATCGGACAGGCGGTAGAGGATCTTCACATCAGTGATGGAGTACTGTTTATTGAAAATATCGGAAATCTGGTTTGTCCCGCCGAATTTATGATTGGTGAGCATGCAAAAATGCTGATATCAACTGTAACAGAGGGAAGCGATAAGCCTTATAAATATCCCCTGGCATTTGAAAAGGCAGATATAATTCTGTTAAACAAATGTGACCTTTTGCCCTATGTAGACTTTGATGAAGACTTTTTCATGAAGGGAGTACGGGCATTAAATAAAACAGCTCCGGTGATCAGGGTCTCAGGAAAGACCGGAGAAGGCTATGAAAAGGCAGCAGAATGGATAATGGAAAAAATAAAGAAACAGCAGTAAAAATTAAAGTCTGCGGTATTGTACAGGGGGTTGGATTCCGACCCCTTGTTTATCGTGCAGCCAGGGAACTGGGGCTGAAAGGCTGGGTACGAAACGTTGGCGGTGATGTGGAAATTATGGCACAGGCATCAAAAACAGCATTGAACCAGTTCTTATCTGACTTAAAAGAAAATAAAGATCAAAGATATGAGATTTTAAATATGGAGATGGAAGAGCTGCCAGTCTCTGATTTTGATAATTTTGCTATTATACCAAGCGGTGAAGCAAAAGAAGTTTCCATGATACCTGCAGATTTGCCGGTCTGCCCCGAATGCTTAAAAGAACTTGCTGATCCATCGGACAGAAGATATGGCAATCCATTTATCAGCTGTATGGCGTGCGGTCCCAGATACACCATAATAGAAGAAATGCCCTATGACAGAGACAACACTGTCATGAAGGATTTCCCCATGTGCAGTGCCTGTAATAAGGAATACACCTCTCCCGAAAGCAGACGGTTTCATGCGCAGACAATTTCCTGTAATGACTGCGGACCCTATCTTTTATACCAGGATAACAGGCAGCGGGAGGCGAAAGAACTTACCGACCGGGAGGCCTTAAAAAAAGCCATAAAGGTTCTGGGAGATGGCGGAATCGTGGCAGTAAAGGGAATCGGTGGGTATCACCTGGTGTGTTCGCCTTTTCTCGAGTCGTCAGTAGCCCGTCTGCGCCAATGGAAAGGACGGGAAGAAAAGCCTTTTGCCGTTAGGTTTCATTCTGTTTCAGAAATAAAGAGGTACTGTAATGTTACAAAAGAAGAGGAAATACTGCTTACATCCAAAGCAAGACCCATCGTACTGTTACCCATGCAGGAAGACCTCATGGCTCCCTCCACCAATAAGAAAAGCCTGTACTGCGGCGCGTTTCTGCCCTATACCCCCCTTCAGCATCTGCTGACGGAAGAACTTGGCCCTCTTATTATGACAAGCGCCAATGTGTCAGGACAGCCAATTATTCATGAAGATGATTGTATGTGTTCTCTTTCGGATCCATACCTTGATGGAGTATTGTATCATAAAAGGAGAATTGTAAGATCCGTAGATGATTCTGTAGCTAAGATCGTGGCAGGCAGTCCTCAGCTTATCAGAAGGAGCCGGGGATATGTTCCCTATCCGGTTTTTCTGCAAAAAGAAAAAGCCGGGGAAGCCGAGGTTTTTGCTGCGGGAGGAGATTTGAAAGCGGCTTTTTGTCTCAGTCGCGGAGCAAAAGCAATTGTATCCCAGTATTTCGGTGATTTGGAAGAATGCAGTGTTATGGAGGAATATAAAAGATCCTGTAAAGATTTAACACGCCTGTTAAACATCAACCCAAAGCTGGCAGTTTGTGACCTGCATCCCAATTATTACTCTTCCCGTTTTACCCAAAGCCTGATGCTCCCTATGATAAAAGTTCAGCATCATCATGCCCATATTGCATCTGTTATGGCGGAGCATGGATTGGAAGGCCCAGTCATAGGCGTGGCATTTGACGGAACCGGCTATGGAACTGATGGGAGCATATGGGGAGGAGAATTCTTAATCTGCGAAGGAACGGAATTTGTGCGGGCTGCTCATTTGAGCCCGTTCCCGATTCTTGGAGGTGATCAGTCCATGCGGGATGGGAAAAAGACTGCAGTCTGTTATCTCCATCATGCAGGTCTTGACAGTTCTTTTCCGGATGAAAGAAAGCAGCTGATAACGGCTGCACTGGATCAAAAAATCAATACGATTTTGACTTCCAGTATGGGCAGGCTCTTCGATGCAGCGGCCTCAGTCCTCCAGATTGCCCACGAGAACAGGTATGAGGGAGAATGCGCCATACTGCTTGAGCGGGAGGCTGAAATTGCCAGTAGAGAACATATAAAACCTCTGTCCCTGCCATTTCTGATAACAAAAGAGGATGGTGTTTTAAAACTGGACCCCAGACCATTTTTTGAAGCAGCAGTAAACTGCAAAGACAGAACGAAAACTGGTGCGCTGGCTCTGGGCTTTCACCATGCAGCAGCAGAAGGAATTGCACAAATCTGTGAAATGCTGAGAAGCTGTTACCATACCAGTGAGGTGGCACTGAGCGGAGGCGTATTCCAGAACACGGTACTTACACAACTGACGATTACTCTTTTAAAGGAAAGAGGCTTTCGCGTCTACGTAAACCGCCTTGTTCCTCCGGGAGACGGCGGACTGAGTCTTGGACAGATCTACTTAGGCAGAGAACATTGGAAGGAAGGCAAAATGTAACCGGAAGAAAGGAGAAAATCTCATGTGCGTTGCAATACCAGGAAAAGTCATAGAGATACGGGGAGATTATGCAAGAGTAAATGTAATGGATAATATCACCGATGTGAATATAAAGCTTGTGGATGCTGGAATCGGAGATTATGTTCTGATTCACGCGGGCTGTGCCATAGAAGTAATAAGCGGGGAAATGGCCGAGGATATCTTAAGCCTTTTTTCAGAACTTCAGGAGGACAGGTATGAAGATCCAGGAAGTGATAGATGAACTGAAATCTTATAATGGGAAACCGGTAAAGATCATGGAGGTGTGCGGAACCCATACTTCCAGCATTTTTAAAAACGGAATCAGAAGTATGATTTCTCCTAAAATTAAACTGATTTCCGGCCCTGGCTGCCCGGTTTGTGTCACCTCAGCTGCTTATATCGACCGTCTGACAGAATTCTCCTTAAAGGAGGATCACTGTGTTCTGACCTTTGGCGATATGATGAAAGTGAAAGGAAGCAGCATGTCCTTAACAGAAGCAAAGGCAGCAGGAGGAAAAGTAAAAATTCTCTATTCTCCATTAATGGCTTTAACAGAGGCCAGGGAGCATAAAAGTATCCAGTATCTGTTTGCAGCTGTGGGTTTTGAGACGACTGCCCCTATCTATGCTCTTATGATTGAGGAAATGCAGCAAAAAAACATTACCAATCTGAAACTTTTAACTTCTGTAAAAACAATTGTACCTGCCCTTTCTTATATCTGTGAGAGAGAAAAATATATCGATGCATTCTTAAGCCCTGGCCATGTCAGCGTAATTACGGGGGCCGACAGCTACCGGGAACTGGCAGAAAAATACCAGAAGCCATTTGTAATTGCAGGCTTTGAAGGAGAGCATATTCTGGCAGCTGTCTATGAAATCATAAGGCAGTTAAAAACAGGTCGATATGAAGTGAAAAATATGTACGCCACTGCGGTAAAGGAAAAAGGCAATGAAAAAGCCCGTGCCCTGCTTTCGGAGTATTTTGAACAGGGAGATGATTTCTGGCGGGGGATCGGTATCATTGAAAATTCCGCTTTAAGGCTGAAGAAGAAATATGAGATGTTTGACGGGGGCAGCCGTATTGAGGGCATTAATGAGGAAATGCCCAAAGGGTGCAAATGTACAGACGTAATTCTGGGGCGTAAGAATCCGGCAGAATGTCCGCTGTTTAAGACGGTCTGCACGCCGCTTTATGCAATTGGTCCCTGTATGGTGTCATCAGAAGGAGCCTGCGGGATCTGGTATCAGAATTCATAACAGATCCATTCATAATAACAGACGAAAGGTCAGGACAGAGGCTATGAAAATTGATATGTCTTACGGCAGCGGTGGTAAGCAGACCGGTGATCTGATTAATCAGGTTTTTTTAAAGCATTTCAATAATAAAACGTTAAACAGACTGGAAGATGCGGCAGTGGTGTCTGTTAAGGGGAAAATTGCCTATACAACAGATTCCTTTGTTGTTACCCCTCTGTTTTTTAGAGGAGGAAATATTGGCAAGCTGGCAGTGTGCGGGACTGTTAACGATTTATCCATGATGGGAGCAGTTCCAAAGTATCTCACTGCAGGTTTTATTATAGAAGAAGGGACTGAGCTGGAAACCATAGAGGAAATCGCCCGCACCATGGCTATGACTGCAAAAGAAGCAGGAGTCCGTATTGTAGCAGGCGATACCAAGGTAGTGGATGGCAATGGCGGAGTTTTTATTAACACATCGGGAATCGGGGAAGTGAGGAAAGGTGGCATCAGTATCTCTCACTGTAAACCAGGTGATGCCATTATTCTATCCGGAAACTTAGGAGAGCATCATGCGGCGATTCTTTCCCACCGCATGGGAATAGAAAATCAGATTGCCAGTGATTGTGCACCCCTTAATTCCATAGTCCAGAACTTATTGGACAGCCAGATCAGGGTTCACTGCATGCGGGATGTGACCAGAGGCGGTCTTGCCACTGTATTAAATGAAGCAGCAGAACAGTCTTCATGCAGTGTGGAGATCTGGGAGGAGGCTCTTCCCGTTAGTCCTGAGGTGAAAGGCTTCTGCGGAATACTGGGGCTGGATCCTCTCTATATGGCCAATGAGGGAAAGATGATAGCAGTTGTCCCTGGAAATCAGGCCGAAAAGGCGTTAAAAGCAGTGCAGACCAGTAAATATGGAACAAATGCCAGAATAATTGGAACAATTCTTGAGGGAAATGGTGTCAGAATGAAAACCAGGCTTAATGGACTTCGAACCATTGATCTTTTATATGGAGAAGGTCTTCCAAGAATCTGTTAGTGTAAGTAAAGAGGTCAGCTTATAAAGCGGGCTTCTTTTTTTGTCAGAATAAATTTATTGACGTAGTAACAACTTGTTTGATATAATGAAGTTGTTTCTTTTGGAGCAAAAGGAGAATAAATATATGGAAAAAGAAAAAAAACGTCAAATATCACTACAGCGGGCAGATGAACTGAAGGGGAGGATTGAAGATTTTCTTGAGGCAAGGAAATCAATTTCGACTGGTATCAGCAAAGAAGATGTGCTGAAGGAACGGAAAAACAGAATACTTCATATTTATTCGGCAACGGAAGAGGACTGGAATGATTACAAATGGCAGTTGAAAAACAGAATCACAGATGTGGAGAGCTTAAGCCGGATTCTTCCTGTCAGCGAAAAAGAGAAGCAGCTGATACAGGAAGTGGGGGAAAAGTTTCGGTGGGCAGTTTCCCCGTATTACCTAAGTCTTGCAGATCCGGACGACAGCTTTGATCCCATACGTCTGATGAGTGTCCCAAACTATAAGGAGCTGGAAGACAGCTGTACGGATTTAGATCCTATGGCAGAAGAGTATACCAATCCAGCCGGATGTATTACCAGACGGTATCCGGACCGCCTGATTATCAATGTAACCAATGAATGTGCCATGTACTGCAGGCACTGCCAGAGACGTCGCAACATTGGGGAACAGGATGTCCACAATTCCCGTGACAAGATTTTAGAATCCATTCTTTACATCAGAGAGAATGAGGAAATCAGGGATGTTCTTATCACAGGGGGAGATGCGCTCACTCTGTCAGATCAGCAGCTGGAATGGATTATCAGCCAGTTAAAGGAGATTCCTCATGTGGATTACATCAGGCTTGGCAGCAGAATTCCCGTAACTATGCCACAGAGAATCACCAAAGAGCTTTGCGATATGTTAAAGAAATACCACCCCATCTATCTAAACACTCATTTTAATCACCCCATGGAGATTACGGAAGAATCAAAAGCAGCCTGTGAAAGGCTTGCAGATGCAGGAATCGTTCTGGGAAATCAGGCAGTTTTATTAAATGGGATTAACAATGACAAATTTGTAATGCGTGTGCTCAATCATGAATTGTTAAAGTGCAGGGTACGGCCATATTATATTTTTCATGCAAAGCACGTTCAGGGAACCACCCATTTCAACACATCCATTGAAGATGGCATTGAGATTATGGAATATTTAAGAGGATACACCTCCGGTATGGCAATTCCCACATTTATTGTCAATGCGCCAAAGGGGCAGGGCAAAACTCCCATATTCCCCAATTACATTATTTCCAGAGGTCCGGGTTATGTAAAATTCAGAACCTGGGAAGGCAACGTAGTCAAATATGAGGATCATGAGACAAAAGACATTCATGAGCTTCTCTGATTCATAGAAAACCGCTGTTCCAGATGCGATGTTTGATTCGCAAATGGAACAGCGGTTTTTATCCATTATTTTTGCATAATATGAATGGCAAAGCCTCCAAACTCACCGTCTAAATAGACATTTTTCAGTGTTCCATCTTCAAAATATGCGGCAGTATCCATATTAAAGGAAAAACCTTTCTCTTTCAGTTCCAGAACGGCGGAGGTTAAATCCGGTGTACGCATGGCAATGTGACCGTTTGAACCCAGGAAAGGAGCTTTCATGCATTCAAAATAAGGACCTCCAAACTCAGATTTTTGTCCGTGGCGAGGCTCTAAGTTAAACATCATACTCAGCAGCTGCGCCAGTTTTTCTGCTTCTTCCGCATTTGGGGTGTTGATACCAATATGTTCCAGTTCATATTTATTATTCATAACTGTACCTCTTTCTGATTTAAGTAATTTAGCATTTTACATTGGGAACAATAGCAGAGCTCCGGCAGTTAAAGCAAGCAGTCGGATAAAGTACATCGGAATCGTGTATTTCCAAAACTCTGTCAGTTTATATTTACCAATTCCCATTACCATAGCTGGCATCCCATCAATTGGTAAGAAATGGCCATTCCAGCCTGAAATTACAATTGCAGCAGCGGCAGCTGTGGGATTCAGCCCGAGACTCATACAGGTAGCAATCGCCATAGGCGCAAAAACATACACAGTACCGATTGTGGATCCTGTAAGGGTTGCAAGTACACTTGTTAACATACAGAATACAAAAATAAGAATGAAAGGATTGATATTTGTTCCAAGCATATTGGCTACCGTTTCTCCAACTAAAGCAGTTAATCCGGTACCGCCAAGAGCATCAGCAACACCAATAACGCCAGCTGACATCAAAATAATTGGAGCTCCAATATTATTACGAATTTCATCAAAATTCAGAACACCGATTACTAAAACCAGACCTGCAGATAAACCAGGAATCATATATCCGGCATCGCCTACTTTACTTTGAAGAATCATACCAATAACAGCTGCAATAAAGGCCGCATAGGTTGCATTTTCTTTCCATTTAGGTAAATCGTAAACGATGTCTTTGGATTTATCTGTGCCGGTTTCTGTATCTTCCACATTTTTGTTGGGCAATATTTTATAACCAATTAAAGCCCATGCCACATAAGCCAGGGAAAGGATCAGATTCACAATAGAGAATTTTGCTAAGGAAACGCTGGTAATACCGGATTTGGCAGCTGCTAATACAGCGATAACAATGCCATATTGTAATGTCACATTAACCGGGATCAGTGGGTGGTTAGCTGCGAAACCAGCAGCAGCGATCACCTTGCCACGTGGTAATTTGTCAGAGTACTGTATCGTAGATAAAATACCTAAGGTAAGAACATAGAATGCAGTGGAACCTGTTCCAAAGATACTGCTGGCCAGCATGACGATAATAAATAACATGATATATGCCTTGTATCCACCTTTGTTAGCCATATTCATAATTGTTTTTCTGAAAGCACCAATCAGGCTTGTTTTTTGAAGAGCCGCCACGATTGCCATGAAAGAGGCAAGCATAATAATGGTAGCATTAGAAAAACCGCCGAAAGCAGTCTTGATATCGGTTATGCCAAAAAGAACCATAAGAAGACAGGCAAGTATTGGAGGTGCACCGAATGGAAGTTTGTCTGTCATGATCAAAACAATCATGAGAATTGTGATAGCAAGAGCAATAATCATTGGGATAGTCATTTGTTTGGACTCCTCTCTTATATAAAGCTATATTAATTGGCAGTAGGGTACAATTTATCAATTTCAGGATTCTTTTCTGGCATGAACCATAAGGATGGCGTAATCAATTGCATTGATCAGACTCAGCTCACTGGAGCGTCCGCTGCCAGCAAGATCGATGCCGGTGCCATGGTCTACACTGGCACGAATAATAGGCAGTCCGAGAGTTACGTTAACACCTTCCACCGCTTCCCAGTGCTTTTCTTCACGGTTATAAACAAAACCTTTAACCTTTAGGGGAATATGACCCTGATCATGGTACATGGCAACAACAATATCGTACCAGCCGCCCAGTGCTTTAGAAAATATGGTATCGGGAGGGGTGGGCTTCTTTTCCGGGATAATAATTCCTTCAGCGATTGCTGCATCAATGGCAGGCTGAATTTCTTCTACTTCCTCCCAGCCAAACATGCCGTTTTCACCACAGTGGGGATTTAACCCTGCTACCCCGATTTTAGGTTCTTTTATGCCCAGGGCTTTGCAGCCTTCATTGGCAATGCGAATGCAATCCAGAACACGGTCCTTTTTAACACGATCACAAGCTTCCCGCAACGACACATGAGTAGAAACATGGACCACTCGCAGGTCGCCGTGAGCCAGCATCATGGTGTACTTTGGTGTATTCGTATAATCAGCATAAATCTCTGTATGACCGGAATAATGATGACCTGCCATGTTTATGGCTTCTTTACTCAGGGCGTTGGTAACGGTAGCGTCAATCTGGTGTTCCATAGCCAACTGAATCACTTTTACTACATATTGGAAGGCTGCCTCACCACCCAGTGCACAGGCACCTACGCCAAAGGGTTTTGGTTCATCCAGTCCGGAGGTATCCGGAATTGCATCTGCAGGAATCAGCTTTAAATCCATCAGATCAATGGTGCCATAGGTGTATTTGCCTTCAGCGGGAGAAGAGATAACATTCAGTTTCAAACGAATGCCATGAACTTTTTCAGCCACCTTTAAAGCGTAACTTATGGAAGTTTCATCCCCTACTATCAAAGGCTTACAGCGCTCATAGAGTTTTTCATCTGCCAATGCCCGGACCGTAATCTCCGGGCCATTTCCAAAGGGATCACCCATGGAAATTCCAATAATAGGTCTTATTTGATTATTCATATCAGCACATCCCTCTGTCGGCATTTTCCTTTAAAACCTGTTTTAGTGCGTCAATTCCTTCCTCGCATAGATAATTAAAAGGACGGCGGCAGTCGCCTACCGGATAACCAAGCAGAGAAACAGCCTTTTTAACGACAGTGTTCGGGTTGCCATATTTAAATACAGCACGGAATGAGGCAATGGAGTCCTGAGCAGCCTTGGCTTCATCCAGTTTACCGGCCTGAAACAGTTCAAAAATAGATGCAAGAACATGTGGATATACGTTGGCACATCCGGCAATACCGCCGGCACCGCCTGCTTCAAGGCAGGGAAGGATAAGGGAATCGTTTCCGGATAATACACGGAAATCTTTATCTAAATCCTTTGTAAGGTTAATATAGGCAAGTAAGTTATCCCAGTCACCGCTGGAATCTTTGGCACCCATAATAAGGTCTACATCTTTCGCCAGCTTTGCAACGGTCTCAGGAAGCAGTTTATTGCCTGTACGTGCCGGGATGTTGTACAGCACGATTGGAATATCTACATGTTTCGCAATTTCCACGTAATGATCGTAGAGCTCTTTTTGGGAAGCAAGAGCAAAGCTGGGTGTGATAATGGACAGCACATCAGCGCCAAGTTCCTGAGCTTTCCGGCTGACACGAATGGTATCAGACGTGGAGATGCAGCCTGTACCTGCATATACCGGAACACGATGTTTTACCTGATCGATGGCAGCCTCAAGCACTTCGATTTTTTCTTTTTCGTTTAAGATATAACCTTCTCCGTTGGTTCCAAATGGGAATATACCGTGAACACCGCCCTCCAGCATTCGTTCAATCTGGTTACGCAGCTCCTCCAGATTAAGGGATTCATCGGCATTCATAGGGGTTAGAATTGGTGGGATAATGCCTTTTAATTCGACGTTCTTCATGATAATAATCTCCTCTGATTAAATAATTTTCTTATACAGTGACCTGGCATCAGCAGGTGTAACTTCCCGCATATTGTTTACCAGAAGGCGTGTTACCTGCATACCGGCTTCTACCAGTCCGTCTAAGTCTTCGGCGGGTACTCCAAACTCTTTTAAGCTGGTGGGGATTTCTAAGTCTTTTACGATTTTCTCCATCCACGCAAGCAGATAAGCACTTTTTTCTTCCGCTGTCTGGCAGTTTTCCTGGGTGTGGACACACCGGTCATAAACAGCAGCGAATTTTTCACGGCATACCGGTTCATTGAATCCCATGACAGGAGCCAGTAACATTGCGTTGGAAACGCCATGTGGGATGTGGTATTTGCCGCCAAGTGGATAGCTTAGTGCGTGTACGGCAGTCGTGCCGGAGGCAGTGATAGCCAGTCCGCCGTAATATGCAGCAATCTGCATCCTGTTTTTTGCTTCCATTGCCTCGGAGTTGTTACATGCATCCATGATGTTGTTAAGAATCAGATCCAGGCCCTCAAGTGCGTACAAATCGCTGAATGGATTTGCTTTATTGCTGGTAAAGCACTCAATGCAGTGGGCCAGAGCATCCACACCTGTAGCTGCTGCAATCTTGCGGGGCACGTTCTTAATCATTCTGGCATCCAGTATCACATAGTCAGCAATCATGTTCTCATTGACAATTCCCACCTTTAATTCCTTTTCCGGAACGGCAACAATGGCGTTGGGGGTAACCTCTGCTCCAGTACCTGCAGTGGTGGGAATCAGAATAATGGGAACGCACTTTTGTGCACGGCCCGGATTGTCTAACAGTTCCTTCACGCCGTACTCGTCGGTGACAAGGATACTTGCCAGTTTGGCTGCGTCCATGACGCTGCCACCGCCGCATGCTACGATCATATCCGCTTTGCTGGCTTTAAACTGATCTACCAGCTTTTGAACCGCGGTATAAGTCGGTTCCGGAGGGAGTTCATCAAGGACATAGTAATCGGCTCCTGCAGCTTTTACCGCATCCTCAGGCAGGGAAAACAGGCCGGATTCCTCGATCCCCTTATCTGTAAACATGGCAACCAGATTCACCTTTTGGTTTTTTAAGATGGTGGTGATGCTTTCCATGGCGTTTTCTCCGCCATATACGGCGTGTGGCATTTTAATGTTATAGGTTTTCAGCATTTTCAAATCCTCTCTGTGTTATTAATGGCTCTGGGCAGCAGTTGGGTTATAGAGACCAATCCGCTCTCTCTTTTGTCCCAGAACATCCTCCTCGGTAAATCGAAGGTATTTCACTCCGGCACGGGTGTGGGAGGCATAGGCCAGATGGAGCGCCCCATCAGCTGACTGCATCAGATAGGGATATTCGTACTGCCGGTTATTGGTTTTGTTTTCTTCCCCCATGTAGCCTTCGCCCCGTTCCATATAGCGGATGAAGGGGAAAGTCAGACCACCATCCTCCGTCAGTGCAACTGCTACCGGGCAGCGAAGACCTGGCCATGCGGCCTTACCAGGCTGGGGATCGGGTGTACAGGTGGGGTTGTAGGCAATGGCGATGCGTCCGCTTTGCAGTTTCACGGCACTGATGCTGGAGTTGTTATTTGGAAGAGGAGTGGGAGCCGGCTCGCTCCAGGTCTCGCCCCAGTCAAAGGACTCACTGCGGTGAATGCGGTAAGCTTCACGGTTACGCATAAAAGCAACCAGATGTCCGTTTTCCAGCTCTATGACATTGGCATGAACATGACCGTTGCTCTTAGGCATCATCACCATGCGCCACGTCTTTCCTTCGTCATCTGAGATGCGGAAAGCGGTGGGATCTCCTGACAGCCCGTCTTTAGAATCTGTACACAGCCAGTTTGCAAAGATCCATCGTCCAGATGAAAGTATCTGAATCGGCTGGCGGCAAAAGGTTCCTTCTTCGGGGAACACTGTTTCATAGGGTCCCCATGTTCTGCCCCCATCGGTACTCTTCTGGCAGCGTACTACGGCTGTATACTGCATGTTGTCTTTGCCTTCCTGGCGATCCATCTGGGCGGTGTACATTGCCCATACAGCATGATCAGGGCCATAGAATAAGGAGGGGTTCTGCTCACTGCGGTCAGGGTCACCGGAGATATCCACAGGCGGAAGCCATGCAGATCCGTCTTTAGGAAGAAGTGAGCAGATAATATGGATGTCGGCGCTGCCTTCGTAGGTGCCTGCAAACCAGCAGCACAGCAGATCGCCATCTGGCAGTTGAAGCAATGCCGGAGCATGGGCGGTAGGGTATCCACCGGTAGGAAGGAGCGCTTCCAGAATTCCCATATCGTCATTTTGATAAATAGTGCCATCCCAGGTCAGGCCAGGTAATTTGGCGTATTGCATGTTGTTATCCTCCTGATTTGTATTTTTTAGGCAATTATTTCTTTGCCAGATACACAGATTTTGATGTTTTCAACGTCTTAGTAGAATATCCCCCCAATTATTTATTAACTGTAATTTGTCAAAAATCGGTTTGACAGATCCATAAAAAGTGTTTCTCTGCCAAAACCACCGGATTTTGATATGATATTGAGTCTGTTTCCCTTGTAAAGAACTTCTGAGAGCACAATACCCTGTTCAACCTCACAGACCGGTGAAATAACGTTTATACCAGTCTGTTTTACAAATTGGTATAGAAGATCTCCGCCCATGAGGAAAACAGTAGCTTTTACTCCTCGGTCAATCAGACTTTCGATCAGCTGTGCCATTACAGTGACTACATTTTCTCTGATCTGTGAAAGTCCTATCCCTTTTTCTTTTGCATATGCGTAGGTCTTACCAGGCTCATCCGGTCCGTTGGCATTTAAAATAACCACAGGTGATTCTTCACAGGATTGAAACACCTGATTTACCAGGCTGCGGGCTGCCTCTCCATTTGCAAAAGAAAGATTGAGTTTTTCTTCCGGAGTCAGATAATAATGTGATGCCCCGTTTCTTAAAGCATAGCTGCATTGAGCCAGAGATACCGGATGAATACTGCCGCAGGCAATGAGTAAATGAGGAGATATCTCCGGTGCCTGAAGTTTGTTTCCGCAAAGCCCTGTCAGCCCGGGAAGCAGCGCTGCAAATCCTGCACAGCCAGCCAGGAGATGTATTTCACCTTTCTCTTTCAGCTTCCGTGCAATCCGCTCCAGATCGTCTACTGACTGTGAATCATGAATCAGGATTCCCTCATACTGGCTCCAGTCCTGTCCGGGATCTTCTATAATAGAAGAAGTTATATCTGTCTGGGACCGGATAATCTTTGTAATGTCAGAGTATAAAACAGGTTCAAAGGGATCTTTTCCAAAAACGCTTTTATTAATGGGAACATTGTCTGCGTAGTGGATTCCCTTTCTGGTTGTGCGGGCCATCTGGGGATACGCGGGAATAAAATGGATCCGCTTCTGTCCGCTGGCCTTTAGTACAGCAGAAAGCTCTGCTCCGATATTTCCACGAAGAACGGAATCCGTTTTCTTATAAATATAAGGAATTCCAGCTTTTTTTGCTTGCTCTGTTATGGAAAACACAGCTTCATAGGCGTCTTTCTGGTTTAAGTGACGGGTTTCGGCATCAACCACCAGGACATCAGTTTCCGGGCCAAAATCTGACGTATTAAACTTAAAATCTAAGGTAACATACGCAGTTGCACCACTTGCTGATAACTGGACACTGGTATCCAGTGCGCCCGTAAAATCATCTGATATTATTAATAATTTAATCATGTAATTACCTTTTCCATCTGCTTTTATCAGGTTTTTATAAACGCCTTTGTATCATAAAAACATGATACCATACGGGAATAGGTTCACCAACCAATTAAATCACGATTTTAGTTCACTTATGAAACACATCATAGAAACACACCATAGGTTTTTGTATAATATACACAAAATATTTTTATTGCTTTCAAAGAAAAGTGAAATATGGTATAATAAACTACGAACCAAATGTTCCAAATATGAACAATTTGGAGCGACAACATGGACATGCCATTCATATTATTTACGGGAGAAGAACTATGCGAAAAGAATACTTAATGGAATCAACAGATGTTTTAAGCCAGTTGGAGACATCGCTTCAGGGACTTTCGGACGCTTCAGTGGAAGAGAGAAGGTCAAAGTATGGGATGAACAAACTAAAGGAAGGGAAAAAGCCAAGCCTGATTGAAAAATTTTTAAAAGAACTTGCTAACTTTATGACAATTGTACTGATCGTTGCAGCGGTTATTTCAGGGGTAACTTCGATTTATGCAGGGGAAAGCATGATTGATACCCTTATCATTATTTCTGTTGTTATAATCAACGCCGTTCTCGGTGTTTATCAGCAATCGAAAGCAGAATCTGCAATCGAATCCTTACAGGAGATGGCAGCGGCCACATCAAAGGTAATCCGAAATGACAGGCTTCTTATCGTCCGGTCCGAGGAACTGGTTCCTGGTGACATCATTCTTTTGGAAGCAGGGGACTCTGTACCTGCAGATTCCAGAATTCTGGAATCTGCCAGCTTAAAGGTGGAGGAAGCAGCACTGACCGGAGAATCAGTATCCGTATCTAAAATTATGGAAGCCGTTTCAGGCGAATCAGGAGAGGTTGCACTGGCAGACAGAAAGAACATGGTTTATACCGGATCTACCATTGTTTATGGAAGAGGTAAGGCTGTAGTATGTTATACTGGCATGGAGACTGAAATCGGGCATATTGCCGATGCACTCAACACAGCCAAAGAGGAAGAAACTCCGCTGCAGATTAAATTAGACCAGCTTTCCAAAGTACTGTCCATTATGGTTCTTGGAATCTGCGCTCTTATGTTCGCCATAGATTTATTGAGAATTGGCATATCTGGAGGCGGAATTCATTTAGAGCAGATTATTGATACCTTTATGATTGCGGTTTCTCTGGCAGTAGCCGCTATTCCGGAAGGTCTGGCAGCCGTTGTTACTATTCTGCTTTCCATTGGTGTGACAAAGATGTCAAAGAAACATGCCATTATCAGAAGACTGACAGCAGTGGAAACGCTGGGCTGCACCCAGATTATCTGTTCAGATAAGACAGGAACCTTAACACAAAATAAAATGACGGTTGTGGAGCATTCTGCTTCTGATGAAACGCTTCTGATGACTGCCATGTCGCTGTGCTGTGATGCACAGCTGGATCCAGACAGTTCACAGGCAGTGGGAGAACCTACAGAATGTGCTCTGGTCAACGATGCATTTAAAAACGGTTTGTCAAAGCCCGAGTTAGCCAGGAGATATGTAAGAATTGGGGAAGCACCCTTTGATTCGGTCAGAAAAATGATGTCAACGGTTCATAAAAAAGCAGATGGCACTGTTATACAGTTTACAAAAGGAGCTCCTGATGAGATTTTAAAGCGATGCACCAAAGTTTATACAAGCAATGGCGTTGCAGAAATGACGGATGAAATCCGTGAAGCCATTTTGATAGCAAATAAAAGCATGGCAGATAAGGCACTCAGGGTTTTGTGTGGTTCCATGAGAGAGTGGGACAGCGCCCCTGCTGCTATGGAACCGGATATTCTGGAAAAAGAACTGGTGTATTTAGGATTGTCCGGAATGATTGATCCGGTACGCCCGGAAGTAAAAGCAGCCATTACAGAGTGCCAGGAAGCAGGTATCCGGCCGATTATGATCACTGGAGACCATAAGGATACCGCAGTCGCCATTGCAAAGGAGCTTGGAATTCTTGAAAATGAAAGCATGGCGATTACAGGTGCTGAACTTCAGAAGATCTCCGATGCAGAACTGGAAAAGACCATACATAATTATTCTGTTTACGCAAGAGTACAGCCCGAACATAAAGTACGTATTGTTAAGACCTGGAAGAAGCTCTCCAAAGTAACAGCCATGACAGGAGACGGAGTGAACGATGCGCCTTCTATTAAAGAGGCGGATATCGGTGTGGGAATGGGAATTACCGGAACAGATGTGACTAAGGATGTTGCAGATATGGTACTTGCTGATGACAATTTTGCAACCATCGTTGCTGCAGTGGCAGAGGGACGCCGTATTTACGACAATATTCGTAAGGCGATCCAGTTTTTGCTTTCTTCAAATCTTGCAGAGGTAATTGCCGTATTTGTCGCCAGCCTTTTAGGATTTACTATTTTAAAACCGGTACATTTGCTGTGGATTAACCTGATTACAGACTGTTTCCCTGCTATTGGTCTTGGTATGGAAGCAGAAGAAGGCGATATTATGAAGCGCGATCCAAGAAGCCCAAAAGATGGTGTGTTTTCTGATGGAATAGGAGCCGAAACAGCATTTCAGGGCATGGTAATTGCCATCCTTACTCTGGCGGCGTACTTTATCGGACATTATATGGAAAGCGGAGTATGGGAAATTGCGGAGAGTTCCGATGGTATGACAATGGCATTTTTAGCGCTCTCCCTGCTTGAGATGTTTCATTCTTTTAATATGCGTTCCAGAAAGGATTCCATCTTTCATTTAAAATCGCGGAATAACTTTTTAACCGCATCATTAGCAGTATCCTTCGTTCTGACAACTGCGGTCATTTATGTTCCGTTTTTACGGGAAGCGTTTTCCTTTGAGCATATTTCACTGGTGGAATATCTCGTGGCAGTATTGATTTCCGTTTCCATCATTCCAATAGTTGAGATTATGAAGCTGTTAACACATAAAAAGAAATAAGTGATATAACGAAAAATAACGGGAGCGATCAGAAGCTGGTATTCAGCTCCGCTCTGGCAAATAAAATAGTAGTCCACATAGGATATATCTCTATGCTGGACTACTATCTATTTTAACCGTTTACCGCCTGGCGTTTCATCTGGGTAATGGCTTCGATGACCGGTGGCAGATATAATATTACGATAGTTACAACCATTTCAGGGATAATATAGGTAGCGTTATATCCAAAGGTATATAAAAGCGGGTTCATGCCTTCCGGCGCATAGGAAGCAAAGAATATGTAACCGGAAATAACATGGCATAAATATCTGCCTAAAACACCTGTGATATATCCTGGAATCAGTCCGTATTTTCTGTTATGAAACAATCCGGAAAGGCCCAGGCAGCCAAATGCTATCGGATAGTCCAGGAGAACCTGAACGGGAGCATAAATATATGGCCCCATAATAAACTGAAGAATTCCGTATGCCACTCCTGTCATGATTCCGGCTTTAACGCCGTAGATATAGCCGATCAGACAGATAAACAGCATGGAAAACAATGTGATGGAACCTCCGAACGGAAGTGAGGCAAATTTGATGAAAGAAGCCACCATAGCCAGTGCCATCGCGCCTGCGCAGGTTACCATCTGCCGGGTTTTCAGCTGTCTGGTCGGAAGTGTTTTGCCAGTAAGCAGATGAATTCCCAGTAAAATTATAAAAAGTGCTGCAATCACCAGTCCATAACCGGCTGGCTTTAAAAGGTATTCTCCGGATTCCTGAGAATAGGTTAGAAAAAATGACATAAAAAAACCTCCTTCGTATGCACAGGAGGGGACTACTACTATTGCTTCCTTCCGCCGGCATTGTCCGGTTCAAGTAGTAAGGGTCAGGTAAATACCATTCTCAGCCTAAGGCTCCCCCAGCGTGTCATAATTTTTTCATTTCGGTGTGAGTATAACTGAAATAAAAGGGAATGTCAAGTTATTTAAGCCTGTAAAATAAGTATAAAAAAGTAAATTAAGCACAACCTAGTAAAGCAGTGCATCATTGCATTTTTTCAATTAAAAAATACAGATGCGGAGGTTGTATCTATGACAGGTTTTATCATTGCCCTGATATCAGGAGCGCTAATGAGCATACAGGGAGTATTAAATACGGGAGTGTCCAAACAGACCAGCATGTGGGTATCCGCAGGCTGGGTTCAGCTGACAGCATTTTTAACCTGCCTTATTTTATGGTATTTTTCAGGGAGGGACGATATTTCAACCCTTCTTTCGGTTCACCCCAAATACATGCTGATCGGAGGCATTATCGGCGCATTTATTACTTATACAGTTGTAAAAAGTATGGGGACGTTAGGACCTGCAAAAGCTGCTCTGGTGATAGTAGTATCCCAGATCGTGGTGGCTTATGCAGTGGAGGTATTTGGATTATTTGGCGTAGAAAAAGTTGGATTTGAGTGGAAAAAACTAATTGGAGCAGTTGTAGCCATCATAGGCATTATAATCTTTAACTAATTTGGAAATAGTGCTTGTATTTACTTATTTCTTTAGGTAGAATAGGTACAAGGGCTGAGGATGGGATCCTTTTTTGCAAAATTTTGTAAAGGGAGGATTCCATGAACTATCATAGGATTAAGATCGCAGCCATAGCTTTCTGCGTAATCATATGCAGTATTTGCTATGGCTTAAACAGAAATCATAAATACCGGGAAGAAGTGTTTGTTTCCATTCAGGAGACACCTGCATCGTCACAAGAGGAATCTTTAGCCGGGGATTTAAAAGAAACATCAAAAGAACCGTTACGTATTTGCTATGTACATATATGCGGAGAGGTGGCTTCTCCAGGCGTCTATGAGCTGGAGGAGGGAAGCCGTATCTTTCACGCTGTCGCAGTAGCCGGAGGTTTTACGGAGAATGCAGCAGCTGATTCGCTAAACATGGCGGAACCGGTCAAAGACGGGATGAAGATTCAGGTGCCGGACAAGGAAGAAGCCAAAGCGCTTTCGGATCAGGCATTATCTTCCGGAACCGGTTCATCAGAAGGCAGACGTAAAGTGAATCTTAACACGGCTGATAAGGGTCAGCTCATGACCTTACGAGGAGTGGGAGAGGCGAAGGCAGATGACATCATTCGTTACCGGGAGAGTCACGGTGGATTTCAGAAGATTGAAGACATTATGAAGATATCAGGAATTAAGGAGGCAGCCTTTCAGAAGATAAAAGACGATATCACGGTTTAAATAGAAGACAGAGGTGCAAAATGGCAAGTGTTTTAGTAGTAGATGACGAAAAACTGATTGTAAAGGGAATGAGATTCAGTCTGGAGCAGGATGGTATGGAAGTGGACTGTGCCTACGATGGTGAGGAAGCCATTAATCTGGCAAAACAGAAGGAATACGATGTAGTGCTTTTGGATGTCATGCTTCCAAAGTTTGATGGATATGAGGTTTGTCAGGCGATCCGGGAGTTTTCCGAGATGCCCATCATTATGCTGACAGCCAAGGGCAACGATATGGATAAGATTCTGGGGCTTGAGTATGGAGCTGATGATTACATTACGAAGCCCTTTAACATTCTGGAAGTAAAAGCAAGAATTAAGGCAATTATGCGTAGAAATGCCAAGAAGGGGAGACGGGATCATAAGGAAGACAGCCATCTGGTGACAGCCGGGGATTTAAAACTGGACCGGGATGCCAGAAGGGTCTTTATTGCAGAGAAGGAGATCAATTTAACAGCAAAGGAATTCGATCTTCTGGAGCTCTTAACCTGCAACCCCAGCAAAGTTTACAGCAGAGAACAGCTGCTTACCTATGTTTGGGGAAACAAGGCGATGGACACAGGTGATGTCCGTACTGTAGATGTTCATGTAAGGCGTCTGAGGGAGAAAATTGAGCCCAGCCCCAGTGATCCCAAATATGTGCATACGAAATGGGGCGTAGGATATTATTTCCGCGTTTAGTGAAAAAAAGGAGGATTTCTGCCGGGAGACCGGCGAGATCCGCCTTTTCTTAAATTAAGGAGTGCCGAAACGATGAAGAAAAGCCCGCAGGGGGAACGATGGAGAAGGCTTGACAATACGGCAAAGATTTTTCCTGTCATAGCCGATGAGAATTTAAGCAATGTGTTCCGGATCAGTGCCCAGTTAAAAAGTGAAGTGGTACCTGGAACCTTACAGAGAGCGTTAGAGGAAGTTCTGCCACAGTTTGAAGGATTTTCCGTGAAACTAAGGAGAGGCTTTTTCTGGTATTATTTTGAACACAACAGCCGGATGCCGGTCATTGAACGGGAGACAACTTATCCCTGTAAGTATATTGACCCACACAGCAACCAGCTTTTTTTATTCCGGGTCACTTATTTTGGCAGCCGGATCAATCTGGAAGTATTTCATGCTGTCACAGATGGACTGGGTGCTGTTAATTTTTTAAAGGCACTGGTTTACCGCTATCTGGATCTGGTAAAGGATTCCAGAACCGGTCACAAGGCACCCCAGAAGATTTCTTCCGATGTTTCCATGAATGTGGAGGACAGTTACGTCCGTAACTATAGAAAGATCCGGAAACAGAAATACAGTTCTGCAAAAGCCTATCATATTACCGGGGAACTGCTTTCTTTGGATGAGGAGAATATTCTTCACGGTTATATTGGTTTAAAAGAGATGAAGGCTGTTAGCAAGGGCTATGGCGTCAGTATTACCCGTTTTTTAACTGCTGCACTGATCTGGTCTATTTATCAGGAGTATTTAAAAAAGAAGCCGTCTGAACAATCCATTGGAATCAGCATTCCCATCAATCTTAGGAATTTTTTCGGTTCTGAGACTATGGCGAATTTTTTTGCCGTGACTTTAGTGGAATTTCTTTCTTCCGGAGAGAATCATACGTTTGAGGAGATACTACATGTGGTCTGTACCCAGATGGATGAAAAGATTACAAAAGAGAAGATGGAGGAGACCATTTCCTATAATGTTTCCAGTGAGAAGAAGTGGTATCTGCGCATTACTCCTCTTGTAATAAAATGGCTTGCTTTAAATCTGATATTCTGGAGGAACAATGGGGCATATACCATGACATTGTCAAACATCGGTCCCATTGAGATGGATGAAGAATATGCAAAAGAGATTGAACGCTTTACCATGTTGATCGGAGTTTCACGCAGACAGCCTATGAAATGCGGGGTATGTTCCTACGCAGATGAAGTAAACGTTACCTTCAGTTCTGTTTTTCAGGATACAAGGCTTGCGGACACGTTTTTTGGTTTTCTAAGGAAAGAAGGGATTCCGGTTGAACTGGAAAGTAATGGGGTGCCGGATCACAGAGATGATAAGGGGCAGTATCCCCAGATCCGGTATGACAAGGAACGGATGAAAAAGATTGCCAATATTTTTTACGGGATCATGATTTTTGCCGGGGTGATACTTGGAATCATTAACCTCGCGACCTATTCTGGCTCCATATGGTCAGTAATCGCAATTGCCTTAATGGCCTATTCTGTCATGACAGTCCGGTATTCCTTTATGCGCCATTCCAATCTGGCGGGAAAAGTAGTCATGCAGACCATAGCGGCAGAAATCGTATGGGTTTCCATTGATCATGTGACAGGGTACAGCGGCTGGTCTGTGAACTATGGGATACCAAGTACCATATTATTTGCTGACCTGGCGGTAGTGTTTTTAATTCTTGTTAACCGAATGAACTGGCAAAGCTATTTCATGTATCAGATTGCAGTTACTGTTTTCAGCTTTATTCCGTTGATTTTATGGGCGGCAGGGTTGATTACCAGACCGCTTCTGTCCATTGTGACAGTGGCAGTGACCGTGATAATTCTTGCAGTCACCATCGTTTTGGGAGACCGGAGAGTAAAGAATGAGCTGATCAGACGATTTCATATATAGAACGTGCTGTCTGGAAAGGAGGTAGACATATGAGAAGAAAAAAAGTGAGTGTGATGGGAAATCTGGTGAGGGATATGATGCAGAATGTAATGGAAACTTCGTTTAAGCAGCCAATCCAGAGCGGCGAACTGAGAAAGAATCCGGTAGAGCCGGCCTGGGTATGTCCGGCTGGATATGAATATGAAATTATAGAAAAATGTGATTTAAAGATGGAATATTTAAGACCTGTTGGAGTTGTTACAGGGCGTGTGATTCTTCAGCTTCACGGTGGCGGTTATATCGGTCCAATGAAGAATATTTACCGGAGGTTTGCAGTCCGGTATTCCAAAATCAGCTATGGAGGAGATGTGCTGACTCCGGATTACCGGGTAGCTCCGGAAGATCCCTATCCGGCTGCTTTGCAGGATGCCGTTTCGGCTTACCAGTGGCTTTTGCAGGAGAAGGGGTATGCCCCTGAAAATATTGTAATAGCAGGAGATTCAGCTGGCGGAGGTTTAGGTCTTGCATTGGGTCTTTATTTAAAGGACAATCACCTGCCTCTTCCGGGAGGTTTTCTCACCATGTCTGCCTGGACGGATTTAACAAACAGTGGGGAAAGCTATCAGGCTAATTATGAGCTGGATCCCCTTTTTGGCAATTCCACCCATAACATGCTTTACGATTCTACGTATATTGGAGGGGCGGATCCCATGGAACCCTATATCTCGCCGCTGTTCGGAGACTTTAGCGGATTTCCGCCCGTACTGATGCAGGTAGGAAATTACGAGATACTGTTAAGCGACACCCTGATGGTGGGTCAGAAGTTAAAAAAAGCTGGGGTGAAATGCCGGATATCCGTCTTTGAAGGAATGTTTCATGTATTCCAGATGGGGCTGGATCTAATCCCTGAGAGCCGGGAAGCCTGGGAGGAAGCGGAAGAATTCTTACGGGTTGTTTATCATATTAATGTAAAACCGGAAGGAAAAGTTGTCCGGAAAGTGAAGACAGGGCAAAAGCGGTCTGCGAGAGATATCACTGACTTTTTAATTGCCATGATGAAGAAAGAACTGAATGGATAGAGGAGATACGAATGAAAATCACATTGGTGACTGTGGGGAAGATTAAAGAAAAATTTTATACTGACGCCATAGCCGAATACAGCAAAAGACTGAGCCGATACTGCAAGCTGGAGATGATCCAGGTGGCTGATGAGAAGACACCTGATCATGCCAGTGAGACGGTGGAACGGCAGATTAAGGAGAAGGAAGGGGAGAGAATCCTTCTTTCTATAAAGGAAGGTGCTTATGTGATCGCTCTGGCCATTGACGGAGATACCCCGGATTCGGTGAAGCTGTCTGAAAAAATAGCGGCTCTTGGAGTCGGCGGAGTAAGCCAGATTGTATTTATTATCGGCGGTTCCCTTGGGCTGGCTGACGCTGTGTTAAAGCGGGCTGATTACAAACTGAGCTTTTCTAATATGACGTTTCCTCATCAGTTAATGCGGGTGATTTTGCTGGAACAGATTTATCGGAGCTATCGGATTATAAATGGAGAGCCGTATCACAAATGATGTTTTATAATTAAAAGTGGAGGAGAAAGTTTTGGATGATTTAATTCAGGAGATCTTAGGTAAGTATCATATAAATGAACCATGTGTCAAATTGGCCACCCATGGTATCGCCAATGATATATATGCAACACCGAATTTTATTCTAAGAATTCCTACAAATCATCCAGAAGCCGCTTCTGACGCCTTAACGGAATCCGTAGCAGCTCCATTGGCTAAGTCTAATGGTATAAAAACACCGGAGTTAATTTATTTTGATAATTCTTATACAATGGTGAATAAAACATATTCTATTTGGGAACGGATCCAAGGTTTAACACTAGGCGAAATAGATCATTATTTGCATTATTATAATACATGGAGGGAAATAGGATTTGAACTTGGAAAATTACATGTAACTGTTAAAAGCTGTAATGATCCAAACTGTTGGCTTGGCAGCCCTGACAGGGACTATACAAAAGACATGCTAATTCAGGGTTTGCTTAATTATGAAAGAGAATCGTCCTATTTATTAGAATTAATAAAAAACAAATTTACTGATGAAACTTTTTCCTATAAAAAAAGTTTTGTACATGGAGATACAAATGAGTTCAATTTTTTATGTACAAAAAATGATAAATTATTATCTGTTATTGATTGGGGTGATTCGGGTTGGGGTGATCCGGCTATCGATTTTTATATGATACCAATAGAAATTCTACAACACGTGTTAGATGGATATAATGAAATAGCAGGAGCAAATATTAACAATGGTTTTATAGATCGAATTATCCTGGATAAAGTTTGGACAGGAATTGAAGAAGGACAAAATTTACGTATCCTGGAAAAGAATATAATGGAATTAGAAAGCAGGCTCTTTTCTTACATAAGCCGTTAGCGATGCAGGAAATACATCTATGACAAAGCTGTACTGATTTGTACTAGTTACTAAGAATCTGTACAGCTTTTTTCGTATTCATTTAAGTTTGGCCTAACCTGAAATATTCTAAATTTTATCATTGTAATAAGTTTAAAAATACTGAATATAATTCACACAAACAGTTGTCAAATCCTGTCGTTTTTTGTATAATATACATAGATAATACTGTTAAATTTTAAACAAAATATAGGGGGATCTGCATGAATTTGCCGCAGTTATATTATTTCATAAAACTAGCAGAATTACAGCATTATACGAAAGCCGCAAAAGAACTTTACATCGCTCAGCCCTCGTTAAGTGACTCGATCGCTTCATTGGAAAGTGAGCTTGGAATATCCTTGTTTCAGAAAAAAGGACGCAATGTAACACTGACAAAATACGGGGAAGAATTTTATATTCATGTATCCCAGGCGCTAAACGAGCTGGAACGGGGGATAGCCACCATGAAGATGCATTCTGGTCAGCTGGGAGGTACCATTGATGTAGGCTGTATCCCCACTTTATTAGGCGATTTTCTTCCAACAGCAATTCAAAATTACATGAAAAAGAATCCTCAGGCAAAATTTAATATCTTCCAGGGGATGTCTATTGAGGTCGCTCATGGGGTAGCAGCTGGAAAATATGACTTAGGTTTTTGCTCCATGGTGGAAGAGGAGCCGGATCTATTATTTGTTCCCATTATGGCGCAGGAGCTGGTTTTGATTGTTAACGACGCCCATCCCCTTGCAGGAAGAAAAGAATTATGTTTAGGCGAATTAAAAAATTATAATCTCACTACATATCGTGATAGCATACCCATAGGAAAAGTAGTCCGAACTCTTTTGCAGCAGCATGAGGTGGAGGCAACATTTTCTTATGATGATGAAATTTCCATCGGAGGTGTGATATCAGAGACAAATCTGGCAGCTATCGTTGCCCGCACTCCCTTTTTAAAACAATTTGATAACCTGGTAATGATTCCTCTGTCAGATGTACCAAAGGATACCCGCCTGATTTATATGACATTCAGCAGGAAGAATTTCGTTTCCTCCTCTGTGGAAGCGTTTGCAGATTTCGTTGTGGCGCACGAGATGAATCTGCCGTAATCGTACAGACGGGATGGAGCAGAATATGAGATTAATATATGGAACTGGAAATCCAGCTAAATTATCAGCAATGCAGAAACGGTTGTCGGGATTTGATTTAGAGATAGTCGGGTTAAAAGCTTTAGGCATAGAGATTCCGGAAGTACCGGAAACAGGTTCATCACCATTAGAGAACGCTTATCTAAAAGCGACTGCATATTATAAATTACTTATGGAACCTGTCTTTTCCTGTGATTCAGGACTATACTTTGATCAGGTACCAGAGGAAGTCCAGCCTGGAGTACATGTAAGAAACAGGAATGGAAGAACTTTGACAGATGATGAGATGCTAGAATATTACAGCGGACTGGCAAAAGAGTATGGAGATTTAACAGCCCGCTACCGAAATGCCATCTGTCTCATTGTGGATGATCAGCATATTTATCAGGCGATGGAAGAGAGTATGGCCAGTGAACCATTTCTTATGAAATCGAAACCTCATAACATGAGAAAGAAGGGGTTTCCATTAGATAGTCTGTCTGTTGATATAAAAACTGGTAAGTACTATTATGATCTGGATAAAGATGAACTTGATACAGTTGCAGTAGAAGATGGATTTCTTCAGTTTTTTCAGACGTTTTTAAACACTTATAAAAAGGATTAAACAGAAACAGCGGTATGCTGCCACAAGCGCATCCCGCTGTTTTTATATCATAGACGATTGGCTCAAAAAAGGTTATACAATACCTGCAGTTGCCATAAGTGCAATTACCAGTCCTGCAACAAAAGCCGGGATCATGGTACCTAAAATAATATGTTTATAGCTTTCCTTTAAGCTGCATCCGCAGATGGACATGGTAAGGATTGCAACGGAGGAGTTGGGCAGTTTATTTAAGATCAGGGCAGATTCTGTTACAATGCGGTGAAGAGCAGCAACATTGACTCCCATATCAACAAATGCTTTCCCAAAGCTCTCCATGAAAATGGTTTCACCTGAAATTGCAGAACCGGTCAGTCCGGTCAGCACCGTTGTGCCGAAAAATGCTTTCAGATATGCGGGCATATTCATGGCAAGCACTGCCTGCTGCAGCTGCTGGAATGCAGGAGAAGCGCCTAAAACTTTGGAAAGACCCATAACTGCAGCAACCGTAAGCATGGAGTTTAAGCCGGAGCTGCTTCCGGTTTTAATGGAAGTTTTCATGTTCTTAATCCGTTTTAACTGGGTACAGATAATTAACAGGATACCAATGACCAGAGAAAACATAATGCTTGGAGAAGTTCCCCAGCTGGAGGTTGCAACTACACAGCCTAAAACAAGAACAAAAGGAAGAACGGACATGAAGATTCCGGGAAGTTCCTCTTCCGAAACGGCTGTCTGCTGTGTCTTATACATGGCAAGAAGCTGTTCCGGTGTGTTATTTTTCAGACTCTGCTTTTGTGCATAATTAAAATACAGGAAGTAAGAAACAGCAAGGATCGCGGTAAATACAAAGGAAAGAAGAGGCGCTGATCCAAGGGAGGTATTTAAATATTTACTTGGCAGTACATTGCAGATATCTAAGGAATAGGCAAAACCATTGGCAGAAGCACCGCCGCCCAAAAGAAGGAAAGGAAGCACCCGCCGGTCCATTTTATTTTCATATAAAAGGTTATCGGCAATGGGGTAAAGGACAAATACCATAATATAACCGTTGATACCAAGCAGAGTGATGAAAAATGTACAGATCAGGATGACCAGACCTACCATTTTCGTTCCCAGCTTCTTTGTCAGTGTCTGGGCGATCTTTGTTGCCAGACCTGTTTCTAAAACAAGCTGGCCAAAGACCCCGCCAAGCCCCAGAATTAAAAACCAGGAGGCTACAAAGCCGCCGGCACCGCCGGAAAATGTGGTCAGAAACCCTTCCTTAAGATCCAGCCCGCTTGTGACCAGAATAATGGCTGCCGTGATCACCGTCGCTGTTATCATATCGATGCCCTTGATAATCATTACAACTAAAAGTGCAATGGCAATAATAAGACCAATTGTAGCTAACATAATGTTCCCTCCAATATTTATATAGTCTGTCAGTCATGAAAACTCTTCATTAAGCTTTCTCATTTGCACCGGACTGCCACTGCGCCGTCATTTTATCAAGCGGAATCGCAGTCAGCCCTGTTTCCCTGGAATAGGAATAGATTACAAATCCACGTTTACAGCGGAAGACGCATTCCAGGCATGGGTCTTCATCGCAATAGGCAAAGGCATCGGTGTCTGCCAGGGAAAAAACAAGAGGAGGACGCTTTGTCTTAGGTAAATATTTTAAGTACCCCCCGGTAAACGTTTTTAAATACATCCACTCCGGCATATATTCCGGCTTTAATGCTTCCCAGAATACTTCCACGGCGTTGTCATTGTAGCCGCCGGTGATTCGATAGCTTAAGTGAATCTTATCGTTTACCAGGCCTGATGATTCCGGTATTAAATGGACCGCTTTTGAACCACAGCATAAAATTTCCGTTTCACCAGAGGGAGGGACAGCAATGGCGGGAAACAGTCCGCCGCATGTTTCGCATCGGTAAAAGGATACCTCCGGACACTGGTTAGCCGGAGGTTTTCTTGTGTCACGGCATCTTCTTGGTCCGAATGTTTGTTGAGTCATAGCCTGTCACCCCTTCATCCGTTTTAACAGCTCTTCCCGCAGCAGATATTTTTTAACTTTTCCGCTTCCTGTGTGGGGAATTCGTTTAATTATTTCCAGACGTTCCGGCCAGAAGCGTTTGGATATGCGGTGCTCTTTTAAATAGTCTGTTACATCTGTCAGAGAGAGAGTTTCAAACCCTTTTGCAACAACCACAAAAGCACAGATCCGTTCCCCCAGGCGTTCGTCAGGCATACCAATGACGGTATGGTCCAGAATTCCGGGACAGCCTTCTAAATTATCATTGATTTCATTGGAATTTAAATTTTCCCCGCCACGGACGATCATATCTTTCTTTCTTCCGATAATCCGTATGTTTCCATCTTCATCCATAACGCAGAGATCTCCGCTGTGAAACCAGCCGTCATCGTCAAGGACTTCATCGGTAATTCCCCGGTTTTTTAAATATCCCACAAATACATTGGGACCTCTTGACAATTCTTCTCCTGCAGTTCCAAATGGAACATCTGCTCCGTTTTCATCCACCACACGGATTTCAACTCCTTCCAGCGGTTTTCCAGAAGCAGTTCCATTAAGCCTTAATGCGTCACAGGGTCTGACAAAAACATGGGGAACACTCTCTGTAGAACCATACACCTCACATAGAAGTATCCCATAATCCCAGGCTTTTTGGACCATATAGCCCGGAACAGGTGCGCCGCCGCATAAATAGAATTTAAGAGAGGGGATTGCACCTCCGCTGGTCTCTAAATCCCTTAAAATATCATAGATAAAAGGAGTGGCGCCCATGGAATAAGTACAGGCCTCCCGGTTCATTAAATCAATGGCTTCCCGGCAGCAGTATTTCTGCTGTAAAACCACCTTCGCACCTGTGAGCATGGGAGCGATAATCCCATGGTGAAAGCCGGTTGCATGATTGAGAGGGGCAGGCATAAACATAATATCGTCCATTGATATCCCCAGCTCCCGGTTAAAGGTTTCCTCACTGTAACGGATGTTATCATGAGTCAGAATCACACCTTTTGAGCCGCAGGTAGTGCCAGAGGTTCCAAGAATGGCGGCAATATCCTGTCCAGTCTGCCGGGCACATTCCCAGGTGCTTAATGGCCTGTAATCATGGAGAATATTCTTCCAGGAATAACAGCTGCTTTTTATCTCCCTGGTCTGATCCAGCAAAACCACTGCACGAAGGCTGTTAATATGAGGAAGTGCTGATTGAATCATTTCCTCATAATCGGTCTTGTGAAACCAGGTGGGAGCAAAATAAGCTTTGGACTGGGTTAGATTTAAGCAGCGGACCAGTTCTTTTTCCTCGTATGACATGGCAATCGGGTGGGCAGCGGCACCCACCTTAAAGCAGGCAATGGTAATTACTGCGAATTCGCTCCAGATCGGAATCTGATAGGAAACCACATCACCGGGGCCGATTCCCTGGGAACGGAGAAAGGCCGCCACTTTGGAAGCGGCCTCATCCATCTGCCTGTAAGTATATCGGCATCCTCTGTCATCTACTACATATTCCCGGTCCGGATATTTTCTGACTGACTCATGAAAGCAGTCAGCTAGTGTCCGGTCCGCCCAGAAGCCTTTTTTCAAATACTGAAGTTTTAAATCAGGATTTATTTTTATTTCTTCAAGCATAACCCTTCTCCTTGGAAATGAAGAGCAGAGGTATGATAAGGTTATCCCTGCTGCCTCGCCTTCAGCTCTTTGACAAGAGCAGGAACCACTTCAAATAAATCGCCAACAATGCAATAGTCCGCAACCTCGAAAATAGGAGCGGTTTCATCCTTGTTAATGGCAATGATGGTTCCTGACTCACTCATTCCGGCTACATGCTGCACTGCTCCTGAAATTCCGCAGGCAAAATATATTTTAGGGGAAACGGTAGCGCCCGTCTGTCCGACCTGCTTGCTCTGAGGCATCCAGCCTGCATCAACAGCAGCGCGGGAACAGCCTACGGTACCGCAAAGTACATCAGCCAATTCCTTTAATACAGAAAAGTTCTCGGCAGACTTCATACCCCGGCCGCCGGAAACGATAATTTCAGCCTCATCAAGCCGAATGTCATTGTCTTCACAGGCTTTGATAAAGTCGATTACCTTAGTTCGGATCTCCTGGGCCGGAGTGGAGATTTCTTCCCGGATTACAACCGGTTTATTGTCCGGATTCTTTTCAGTTTTTTTAAATGCTCCCGGTCTGCAGGTACCCATCTGAGGTCTGGTTTCACTGCAAAGAATCTGAGCATATAAATTACCTCCGAAAGCAGGACGTTCCCAGACAACATTGCCGGTTTCCTCGTCAACGCTGAGGGCGGTACAGTCTGCAGTCAGACCGGTGCGCAGGCTTACCGCGATCTTGGATCCTAAGTCTCTGCCGTTTACTGTTGCACCAACTAAGATCGTATTGGGCTGATACTTTTCACATAGTTTTAAAAACACATTTCCATAGGCATCGGCAGAGTAATCTTCGTATTCCGCTCCCTCAACCACATAAATTTTATCCGCACCATATTCTCCGGCGGCCTTTACAGCCTCTTTGGTATCATTTCCGATTACTACTGCACAAAGATCCTGTTTTAATCCTTCTGCCAGTTTTCTGCCCTGGCCTAAAAGTTCCAGTCCCACGCTTTTTGGCTGGTCTTTAAAACATTCAACAAATACCCAAACATCCTTCCATGCTTCAAAACTCATTTTCTTCGGCCTCCTTTTACAGTATTTTCCCGTCGGCCAGCTTGCCGATCAGTGCGTTAGCAATTTCACCGGGAGTAGTTCCCTCTATGGTCACGCCGCAGGCGGTCCGTTTTGGTGTGAAAGTAGCTTTTACCTTGGTGGGAGAGCCTTTAAGTCCCATTTTTGACACATCCGCATCTGGTAAATCAGCCAGGGTAATTTCTGGTATCTCTGCTTTTAAAGAGGCGATTTTTCTCTTTATGGTAGCATATCTGGGTTTGTTGCTTTCCTTTGTTGCAGTACAAAGAATGGGGAAGCGGGCCTCGATTACTTCGATTCCTTCCTCCACCTGACGTCTGGCAATTACCTTATCACC
Source organism: Lacrimispora sp. (assembly GCF_031982545.1). Classification (GTDB taxonomy): domain Bacteria; phylum Bacillota; class Clostridia; order Lachnospirales; family Lachnospiraceae; genus Lacrimispora. Next base: position 158,131 of record NZ_DALYXB010000002.1, on the reverse strand, counting down.
ATCTGCCTCTAAATCCAGAATATAAGTAAGCCTTGCAGCGCCAAGGTGCTCTGCAATACTGGGGGCGGTCTGCCCCGTATCCCCGTCTATCGCCTGTTTTCCGCCCAGAATCACATCGAAGTCACCAAGCTTTTTAATGGCCTGTGACAGGATATAGCTGGTGGCATAGGTATCAGAACCGCCAAATGCACGGTCTGTCACCAGATAAGCCTCATCAGCTCCCATGGAAAGAGCTTCTCTTAATACAGCCTTTGCCTGAGGAGGCCCCATGGAGATCACAGTCACTTTTCCGCCGTAGCGGTCCTTTAAGGTAAGACCTGTTTCTAAGGCATTTTTGTCAAATGGATTCATGATGCTTGGTACACCTGTACGGATCAGGGTGTTTTTTACCGGATCGATTTTAATCTCTGTTGTATCCGGAACCTGCTTGATGCAAACAACGATATTCATCCTGTTATGTCCTCCTATCTGTATTCCTTATCCAGCACATTCGCAATGGTCATACGCTGGATCTGGTTGGCGCCTTCAAAAATCTGGAACACTTTGCAGTCTCTCATCAGCTTTTCTACGGGATATTCTTTGCTGTATCCGTATCCGCCGAAGATCTGTACTGCATTGGAGGTAACCTCCTGTGCACAGTCGGAGACAAAGGTTTTGCAGATGGAGCCTTCCTTCTGAACCATGATTCCCTGGTCCATCATGCGCATGGTGTTATTAACCAGACACCGGGATGCTTCCACCTTGATTGCCATATCTGCAAGCAGTGCCTGAACCATCTGGAACTTGATGATGGGAGTCCCGAACTGTTTGCGTTCTTTTGCATATTTTACGGATTCATCAAGGGCTCTCTGCATAATTCCCACTGCCAGGGTTGCCACAAATGCTCGGGATAAGTTCAGTGCATTTAGAGCCAGCTTAAAGCCGGAGCCTTCCGGTCCAACCATGGCGGAAGCTTTTACCCGCACATTTTCAAAAATTAAGTCAGTGGTATTGGAAAGACGAAGTCCCATCTTATTCTCATGAGCGCCAATGGTAACGCCTGGTGCATCCGCATCAATAATAAAGGCGGAAATTCCCTTGTGTCCGGCAGCCGGGCTGGTTTTGAAAAATCCTACAAATACATCAGAGAGAGCTCCGTTTGTAATAAAGGTTTTTGTTCCGTTTAAGATGTATTCATCCCCATCTAAGACTGCGGTGGAACGCATGGCGGCCGGATCAGAGCCTGCATTGGGCTCGGTTAAGGCAAATCCTGCAAATGATCCTGGTCTGATTTTGTCAGCAAAATACTGTCCCTGCTCCTTGGTTCCTGCGAGAATTACATTTCTTAAGGCAACAAAGGTGGTTACAAAGGTGATGGCATAGCCTGCATCTACTTTTGCCAGCTCTTCAAATATCATGGCAGTGGTTTCATAGCTTAAGCCGGTTCCGCCGTATTCCTCGGGAATTTCCAGCATGTGAAGTCCCATATCAAAACCCCACTTAAAGAGTTCTCTCGGACATTCACCCTTCTCATCTGCTTCTTTTACGTAAGGCTTGATTTCGTTTTCAGCCATCTCTCTTACGAGAGCAAGAAGCTCTTTTTGTTCTTCGGTGTATAGTAAACTCATGTCATCTCACCTTTCCATTCTATCGTGGTTATTTTTTCAGCTTTGTTTCCCCAGTGGCTGCGCCGGAGGCAAGAATCTCACCGATTTCACCCTGGCTGTATCCCAGATGATTCAGGATCTCAACTGTATGAGCACCCTGGGAGCCGCCGATCTGATACTCCGGTTCTCCAACAGAACCAAAGTTTACCGGGTTTGTAGGAAGGTACCGTTCACCGGAAGGGTAGGGGATTTTTGCAATAATGTGATTGGCCCAGACCTGTTCATCCTCGTACATATCAAGAGGTTCATAGGCAGCTTCGCAGGCTAAGTCGTTGGTCTTAAACATGCTCATTAATTCTTTTCTTGTGAGTTTGCCAATGGCGTCATCAAGAACATCAATGACCTCATGGTTTAAATGACCTGCATTTACGTCTGCACATCTCATGTAACGGGAGTTTCCGACCATATCCGGTCTTCCTAACAGTGTCATGATCTTTTCATAGTCGCGGTCATACTCCGGACAGCAGATTACCACCCATTTCTGGTCACTGGTGCGGTATACGTTATTAAATGGATTGGGAACTTCCTTCCTGCTTTTTGGATACTGATTGCCGTACTGGGCAGAAATCACTCCTGTGCTCAGTGCGTAAACTGCAGCATGATGGAGGGAGACTGTGATCTTATCGCCCTTTCCTGACTTTTCCCGTGCATAAAGAGCAGCGCAGATCCCGGAAGCAAGACTTAGGGAAACCTGAAAGTCCCCAAAGCCGTTGGTTGGGATCATGGGGGCATCGCCTTTATTTACAGTAGTTCCGAACACACCGCCTCTTGCCATGAAGCAGGTAACGTCAAATCCGGCAGAATCTTTTTCCGGGCCATTCTCCCCATAGCCTAAGACCTGGGCAAAAACCAGCTTTGGGAAACGTTTGCTTAATGTTTCATAGTCAAGACCCAGTTTTGTTAAGGACTTTGTTCTGGTGTTGGTGACAAAGACATCGGCTTCTCCAATCAGTTTGTATGCGATTTCCAGGCCCTTCTCCGATTTCAAATCCAGGGTAATAAAGCGTTTGTTCATGTTGGCAACATCAAATGCCAGGTTTTCATCATCTTCGTAGGGCATATTAAATACTGCGCCCTGTGTTCTTGCAGGATCACCCTTGGCGGACTCGATTTTAATGCAGTCGGCCCCCCATTCTCCGAGAACGCGGACTGTGGTAGGGGCTGCAAGATATGTGGTTAAATCTACTACTTTTACTCCCTCTAAAGGTTTCATACGGATCCTCCTCCTTTACAAAAACCTGGGGTCATCAGGCCCATACGGAACCGGATGACCCCAAGGTGAATTCCTGTTAGATGATGTATTCCATTTTTGCGCCATGCTTAATGGTATTTTTAGAAATGGTGATGCGCTGAACCGTAGGAGCGCCTTCTTCCAGCCACATTGCGCGGCAGTCACGGTAGAGACGTTCTACAGGACCGTATTTGCAGTCTTCAAAGTATCCCACTCCGCCAAAGATCTCTAACATTTCATCACTGACTTTTCTTGTGGTATCAATGCTGTACAGCTTGCACATTGCTGCTTTCTCTTCAATGTACTCGCCGGTAGGATTCTCTTCATAAGATTTAGCGAAATCGTAAACCATGCAGCGCAGTGCATGAACCATCATGGACATATCAGCAATTTTGCACCGGATTGCCTGACGGGTTCCGATTGGTTTTCCAAATGTGACACGGTCATTTGCATACTGTAAGGAAAGTTCCAGCATTCTCTGAGCCATACCTAAGTTACTTGCTGCAATATGAGCACGGGATACAGATAAGGAATGCATGGCAATTTCAAGGCCCTGGCCTTCTTTTCCTAATAAATACTTCTTGTCGATTTTGCAGTCTGTAAATTTCAGTTCCCCGTGTCCTGCTCCGCGGCAGCCCATCATATGAGGCATGTTGATTACTTCAAATCCTGGAGCATCCATTGGAACAAAGAACGCGGAAAGTCTGTCGTCTTTTTTTGATTCAGGATTAGTAACTGCAATTACATAAGCAAATTCACAGCAGTCGGTATGGGAGATTAATGTTTTTTCTCCGTTTAATACGTAGGAATCGCCTTCTTTTACTGCCATGGTATGTAAATCGGCTCCGGTACCGCCAGTTGCTTCTGTGAGAGCGAAGCAGGTGAATACTGATTTATCCTGGAACTTGTTCATGTATTCATCTTTCAGTTCCTTGCTGCCGTAATCATCAATGATTCTCCAGTTTAAATCCATTGCATAGTGTAGATGCATTCTCATTCCGCCTGGTCCTCTGGAGAATTCTTCCTGTACCTGTAAGATCTCAAGCTCGGACAGACCGTAGCCGCCATATTCTACTGGCAGAGCGCAGCGGTATAAATCATTTTTGATTGAAAGATCGTAGAATTCTTTTGGAAATTTATTAGTAACCTCGACTTCCTTCTGGATCTCTTCTAACGGTCCTTCCGCCAGCTCTCGGATTTGCATTAAATAGGACTTGAATTCTTCTTTGGATAATTTACTCATAGTTCCTTCCTCCTGGTTTTAAATAATTATTTTTTTAACAATCTTACTGTTTTTATTATAAGCGTTGTATCTGTAAAAATCCAATCGGCTCTATTCGGCCTTTTTTCAATCATTGATAGCCAGTGCCTATGTATGGATTTTGAACTTTGTTTTTTTATGATTGTCCAGACGGAAGCTGTGTGGCATAATAAAAGCAATAAGATTAAAAAGGAGTATGGAAGGATGAAAGACAAGCTGCTTGCGCCGATTCTTTCAGGGGAAGAGGAACTGATCCTCATAGAAGAAGGGGAATTAAATAGAAAAATAGAGAGGGAAGAAGAAATCCGGGATGCGATAATCCGAAACGTACGTATGAGCGGGAAGGATATTTCCCGTATGCAGTTTTCCACTTCGATTTTCGAAAACTGCCTGTTTCAGGACTGTTCTTTTGAAAAAGGGGAATTTACCGATGTTATTTTCCGTTCCTGTGATTTTTCCAACTGCGGTCTGGAAGACTGTTATTTTAACCGGACAGAATTCATTTCTTCCAAAGGAGTGGGTGCCAGGTTTTGTGGCAGTACCATACTACATACCAGAATAACAGACTGTAATTTCCGCTATGCCAATTTTGACAGTTCCAAGATGGAACACATGTACCTTACTGACGCCCAGTTAGAGGGAGGATTTCTTACCCAGTGCCGCATGAAGGATCTGCTGTGGAATCAGGTTAACTTAGATAATGCCAGCTTTTTTAAGACTATGTTGAAAGGGATGGATTTTACCACCTGTACCATACACGGTCTTGTGCTGTCCGATGAGTGCAGGGAATTGAAAGGTGCAGTGGTGGATTTATATCAGGCAGCAGAGCTGGCAAAGTACTTAGGGGTGGTTGTAAAAAGCTAAGGAGTGATCATTTTTAATTCTATATTAAGTATAAGGTACTATTTTTTATGATTCTGTGGTAAAATACTGGAGATACAGCGGGTGAATGAGTGATGAAAAGGAGGCGGGTTATTTATGATGGAACCCTCAAAGACTGCATAGCACAGGTTATGCAGTGAAACGATAAGTAATTGTATAGCCTTTGCTAATCCGGACAGAAAATTGTTTAGGAGGCAGCGATGCGCTATCAGAGAGCCAATGAAATTCTGCCAGAAGAGCTGGTGGAACTGATTCAGAATTATATTGACGGGGAGTATGTTTACATCCCAAGAAAACAGGAAAATAAAAGAAACTGGGGAGAGGGAACGGGAGCCAGAGAAGAACGGAAACGGCGGGATCGTTCCATCTATAAAGATTATGAATCCGGATTTTGTGTAAGGATTCTGGCGGAGCGTTATTATCTGTCAGAAAAGAGCATTCAAAGGATCGTACTCCAGGAAAAGAAGATGAATACAGGTGGTGTGTCATAGAAGATGATACACTGCCTTTTTTTTATTTATAATCGAAAGTGAGGTGGGAAGGCAGCACGGTTCATAGTAGAGTTATCCGTAAATATGATAAGATGGAGGAAGATATGAATCGTGATTTACGGAAACTGTGGCTGATTATACCGGACCAGCTGCCCTCTGTGATAAGAAGGTGTCCCAAATGCAAAGAAAAGACAGAGTTTCAAAACAGTGGAAAATTCAGGGTAAATGCCAATGGAAGACTGCTTGATGTGTGGTTGATTTACCGCTGCAGTCATTGTGACACCTCATGGAATATGACCATTATTGAGCGGGCAAACCCGGAGAATATAGATAAAGAGGAATATAAAGGCTTTTTAAGCAACAGCCCCCAGCTGGCTGCCAGTTATGGCAGTAACAGAGAACTGTTTATAAAAAACAAAGCGGAAATCATGGAAATAAAAACAGGATATCATATTCTTGAAACACCCACAATCACGCCTATAAATAAAGAATCCTGTCTGGAAATACAGATAAAAAATCCGTCGGCACTAAAACTCAGAGCAGATGTTATGTTAGCAGGTGCGCTTGAAGTCTCAAGAAGCCAGATTAAAAAGTGGTTTGATGCCGGGCTTGTAATAGCAGGACAGGAGACTCTTCTGCCAGGAGCAAGAGTCTTTGACGGAATGCTGATACAGATAAAAAAGGAGGAAGTCATCAGGCAGGAATTGCTTGACGTTTGAATCATGCTGATTTATTCTTATAATGTAATAAAGTATAAGAACAAGGGTGATGAAAAATATGATAAAAACAGTTGCATCCGTAGGTTTGCCTGTAGGAGAAAGCTGGAGCATATATAAAAACCGATTAGAACCTGATACATTAACCGGTAAAGAAAAGCGGATCAGCATTGTCACCGGCGTTCATGGGGACGAGCTGGAAGGCCAGTTTGTATGTTATGAGATTAACCGTATTATCAGAGAAAATAAGGATCATTTAAAAGGAATTGTTGATATATATCCGGCCCTTAACCCACTGGGAATCGATTCCATTACCAGAGGTCTGCCCGGGTATGACATTGATATGAACCGGATTTTTCCAGGTGATGAGGAGGGAGCTGTATCGGAACATATTGCTTCTGAGATTATGGCAGACATCTCCGGTTCTGATTTCTGTGTGGATATACATGCCAGCAATATCTTTTTAAGAGAGATTCCCCAGATCCGTATGAGCGAAGCCTATGCAGACAAGCTGATAGGCTTCGCAAAGCTGATGAATGTGGATCTGGTCTGGATTTATGAAAATGCCGTAGTGCTGGATTCCACCCTGTCCCATGGTTTAAACAGCATTGGAGTTCCTACCTTTGTAGTTGAGATGGGAGTGGGAATGCGGATTACTAAAACTTATGGAAAGCAGCTGACAGAAGGAATACTCTGCCTGATGAAGGAACTGGGAATATGGACTGGAGAAACCGTAATTCCCAAAGAACCCATGATTTCCTATAATCGGAAGCTTGGACTTTTGCATGCGGAAAGTCCGGGAATATTTATGCCCCTGGTGGAGCATCTTGGTACAGTGAGAGAAAACCAGCCCATAGGGCAGATCTTAAATCCTTTAACCGGAACGATTCTGGAGGAAGTGGTTTCTCCCATAGACGGTCTGGTATTTACCCTCAGGGAATATCCGGTAGTATCGGCAGGATCTTTGCTGGCGCGGGTGTTAGGAGGGGAGCAGGCATGAGAAAAGAAACCATTTTTACACTGAAGAATCTTTACAGGGACGATATGAATCTGTATGGCTATCATTTTGGCAAAGGGGAAAAGTCGGCCTGTATCGTAGGCGCCTGCAGAGGCAACGAGGTACAGCAGCTTTATATCTGTTCCCAGTTAATCAGACAGCTGAAGGAGTTAGAAGAGCGGGGAGCCATCATTAAAGGCAATGAGATTATGGTGATTCCCACAGTGAATACAGCCTCATTAAACGTTGGCAAACGGTTCTGGCCTACTGATGATTCGGACATTAACCGCATGTATCCGGGAGACGGTAGCGGTGAAACGACGAAACGGATTGCAGCGGGCATCTTCGATGCAGTGAAAGAATACAGCTATGGAATTCAGTTTACCAGTTTTTATATACCCGGTAATTTCGTACCACATGTGCGTATGATGGATACCGGATTTCAAAACCCCAGTCTTGCAAATCTCTTTGGGCTTCCCTATGTGGTGGTCCGGGATGCCAAGCCATTTGATAAGGCAACACTGAATTATAACTGGCAGTTAAAGAATACCAGTGCATTCTCTATCTATACCAGCGGAACGGATCAGATTGATGAACCCTCTGCCCGTATGGCAGTGGCTTCTGTGCTGCGGTTTTTGACCCGTATGGGAATGGTGCGTTACACCAGTCACAGCGGCTATATTGCAACCGTTCTTCATGAAAGCGATTTGACCAGTGTCAGGACAGACTGTGCCGGCATTTACCGCCCCCACGTAAATCCAGGCGAGGAAGTAAGCAGGGGGGAGATTCTGGCAGATATTCTGGATCCTTATGAAGGTGAGATTATAAGCCAGATTCTTGCGCCTACGGAAGGAATCGTATTCTTTTCCCATTCCCAGCCATTCGTTACCGAGGGGGGTATTATTTTTAAAATCATACGGCGGCTTCATGAGTAATGTGCCGTTAAGAATGGAAAGGAGAGCGGACATGCAGGTTGCTGCTCTGGAGCGTATGCTCATTAATTCAATCATGGAAGTACAGATGAAACTGGGATATGAAAAGGAAGTGATCCGGTTTTATTATCCTGAAAAAGCATTGTTAAATATCCTGAAAGCAGGAGATTCGGATGATGAAATAAAAACAGCACTGAAAGAATTCAAAGATTATGCAAAAGACCGGCTGGGAGAAATAAAAATTACCAGGAATCAGGATCGGTTCTGCTTTCTCATTCCCCCGGAAGGCGCCCAATATGTCTGGGAGCAGGAAGAAGAGAACGGATTTTTAAGAGAATTTATTGAGACTATCGAAAAGCCTGGTGTACAGCTGGAAGATATTAAAAACGTATTTTCCAAATATTCAGACGGCAGATATATCTGTGAGAGCTGTGATGGGGAAGAATGTGATTTTATTTTGTATTTCGAAGATCCCGCCATGGATTCTTACCGTTATTTCATTAAATTCCATGATAATCATGGGACATACCACAGATTTCTGTCAGAAGACGTGAAAGATATGGGACTTTAAAATTCACAGGAGGAGAAACCATGCATAAGAAAACATTAATTGCAGTCTTATTTACAGGGGTCTTAATTGCAGGATCAGTCAGCTTTCCGGCAAAGGCTGACACTGTTTCAGCAAGCGAACCCATACCGCTGATAGAGCCTCTTATCATAAATACTGTAAATGGACCGGGTGCCAGAATAAACGGACCCTCTGCACCAAACCAGTCAGCGGCAGGAGATCAGGTGGTGTCCTTTGCAAGACAATTTTTAGGGAACCCTTACCGGTATGGAGGGACAAGCCTGACAGAGGGTGCGGACTGTTCCGGTTTTGTACAGAGTGTGTATAAAAATTTCGGAATCAATCTGCCAAGAACCTCCCAGGATCAGGCGGCTGCAGGAGTAGATGCAGGCGGTATTGAAAAAGCCAGACCGGGAGATCTTGTTTCATACATAGGCCATATCGGGATTTATATAGGTAATGGCCAGCTGATTCATGCCAGCGGTCCAGAGGATGGGATTAAGATATCGAATGTGGATTTTCAGCCCATTCAGTCGGTGAGAAGAATTTTAAACCAGTAGAATAAAAGCCGTAGGAATTGATTACATGTCCTGCGGCCTTTTTGTATGCTTCTATTAAAATTTTATTGTATCATCAATTTTTATTATTTGCCCCGTAAAGGAGGTATCTTCATTGATTACAGCCATTTCCAGAGAAGCATTTTCCAATTCCATTCTTTTGTTTCGTATTTCTGGATCAGAATAAACCTCCGCCGCCATCTTTTTGCCAGATGCCTGATAAAACTGGTCCTCTACGGATTTGGAAAGGTCCTTTAATTGATCGATTGCGTTGCTTAAAGCGGCTCTTATTGTATCCGGATCACCAGACAGATCTTTCAGACCCAGGGACTTTGCGGAGATATCTTTCAACCCGTTGCCCATTACCTTTGATGCCAGTCCGTTGGAATATTTATCATAGGTGTCTGTCCAGCTGCTATAAAACGAAGTAACCGTTTCAATCTCTTTTGAATAATCAGTTTTTATGCTTTCTTTGTATTGATTTACCAGTTCAGCGGCTCTATTTTGTGATATAACAGAGAGTTCTGTCTGGGAAGAATCTCCGTTTGCAATTTTTCCATATTCATCAATCTTAGAAAGGGTAGTATTCAAACGCTCTAGTTGATATTCTAATTCATTTCTAATGGAATTTAATCCGTCCCGCTGCTGGGTCAGAGAACTTTCAGCCCACTCTGCTTCCGTCCGGCTTCCACTGAAAGGAGAATTTTTGTAGTCAATTAATTTATCTGGATTTTTGTTTTCCGTCTTTTGTGATTTTATGGCATCCAGGCTTAGTTCAACCAGGTCAAAGTTGGGCTTTTTTTGCTTGTAGTTTGTGTTTATGCTATTAATTACACTTTTAAACTGTACGTTTTGGGCCTGAAACCTGGTTCTGAAATCTGTCATATGGTTGTTGCTTCGAATCATCATATTATTCCCCCCCTAGGTATAAACTATGCTATTTGTACTATCGGCTGTTTAAGAGAAAAAATAATACGATTAATAATAATCCGCCCAATGATTCTATAGAGCGGAAAGCAGATACATGGTAAAGGTTCCGGCAGCCAGAAGTACACCATCGGAAGAAGTAACCTCCACTCTGTTTACCACAGAACGGTTTCCTTTATGAATGGCGTTTGCTTCCACAAAGATCTGGCCGGAGCTGATTCCTTTTAAAAAATCAATATTTCCATGCTGTGTGACATTGGCGTACTCGTAAGCATAGGCGGCCATACCCGATGTAATGTCACAAAGGGTAAAGATAAAGCCTCCATGGAGATTTCCATATAAATTTAAGGCACCTTCTGTAATTTCTAATGTAATTTTTGAGTGACCCGGCCATACCTCTAAAAGTTCGGCTTTCTCCACACCGCTTAAGGGGAGGATGTGACGCCGGATTCCTTCCATAATTTCTTCACGCATTTGGTCTTCCTCCTTCTTTATAGAAAAGAATTTTCGTACTTTCTGCAATATATCATACTTTTTTACCGGCGTACAAGCGGTAAATATATATAAGGTCAAAAACTATTGATCCACGATTATACATAGGAGGGATCGATTGGATGTTATTTCGTACATGTTTTATAATATGACTATATTGTTAAAAAAACGACATAGTTCGACTTTCACGGGGAGAGGGGTACTGGGTCGTCATAAAGGAGGATGGTATTATGAGCACCGGAATTGCAGGTAACAGAAATCAAACCAGTGCAGTAGACTGGAAAACTGTAATCGTATTTGTTTCCATTGCATTTAGTTCCCAGTGCGGGGGCGGATTTGCCGCCGGTTCTACACCCTGGTCCTATTTTTTTATGAATACGGGATTTTACGGGATGCTGCCTAAAGTAACACAGCCTTATTTCTGCCTGTTCATGCCCCTTGTGGTAGCGGCAATCAACTGTTTTATTATCTATTTTTTTATGAAGTTTGCAATGGATTTTAAAACCTTTGACTATGGTGATTTTTTAAAGAAATATGGTTCCCGTTTTCTGGGAGGCAGGTTTGCAAAACCAATGCAGGTTGTATACGAGTTTAACTTTAACTGGCTTTTAATCGTATGCATGGCTCTTGCCTATTCTTCTTCCGGATCAGCACTAGCAGAGCTTTCCGGAATGCCTTATCTGATTACCACCTTTGCAGTTGGCATTATCATGTTTTTACTTTGCATGAAAGGAGCAGGTCTTGTAAGGAAAAATGCGGTTTTCATGAGTACAGTGATCTTTGTTACTTTACTGGCAATTCACGTTCCCAATCTTATTTACAATATCAGCTGCGGCAGGCTGACAAGAGAACTGGGAGTGATGGGAGAATCCTTAAATCAGGGAATTGCATCAGGGGCAGGAAGCTTTTTAAGCTACCTTCTGACTGCTTTATGCTGGGCCTACATATTTTCCGGTCAGAATCTTGGCGGTTTTGGAGCCTATGTAAATCACGCGCAGCTGTTTAAAAATAAAAGTACGTTGCGCTGGTCCGTGGTTCTGTCTGTTATTTTAAACTGGATTTTCCTTGAAATCACCGTGGTCAATTTAGCCGCCAATTATTCTGAGGTATTAGAAGGCTGGAAAGCGGGAAAAGCGGTGTACACCATTTTGGTGGTGCAAAACGGATTCGGAGGAGAGCGGGTGAAAGCGGTTTTACTGACCCTCATTACCATTTCTATCTTTTTTGCTACCATTTCCACAGCAATTAACTATGCTCAGGGCTTTAATGACCGTGTAATTAACTGGTATCAGAAGAAAACAGGTGAGAATGCCCAGGCAGCAGAAGCCAAAAGAAACAAAAGAGGAGCTTTGCTCACTTTGTTCTATATTATTATTACCTGGGGGGTCTCACAGGTAGGGCTTACCAGCCTTGTTTCCAAAGGACTTACGCTGGTATCCTATATTAATTTATTTACACTCATCCTTCCCACCGTCATAAATGCAGTAATTGGCTGGCGGGATGGCGATTACTATAAAGAATAAATAAGAAGGGGCAATATGATGGAAAAAGAAAACAAAAGAGCATTGAAACAAAAGAACTCAGCGGGCAGAAGAATTATGGAAAAATTGGAAAACAAGTCAATAAAAAAGAGGCTTCTTTATGGAATCATCGGTATGGCAGTTTCCATATCAGCCATCTACGGATTAATTAACGGCATGATGTTTTACCGGGATGCCAAGAATAATATTGAGCTTCGTCTGACGGAATGTGCCACTGCCTACAGCCAGTCTGTGGAGAATTCCATTGATCTTTACAGGGCCAGAATTGAATTTATTGCACAGAATCAGGAGATTACAGATCCAGCCTTAAGTAACGATCAAAGAACCCAGTTACTGGCTGAGATTGCAAAAGACAATGGATTTGCAACACTTTCCATTGCCGGTGCGGACGGAAAAACCAGCGATGGAGGGGATGCCAGCCAACGGGAGTATTTTAAACAGTCCATTGCGGGAAATACATACATATCCTCAACCATTGTAAGCAAAGTAACCGGAAAAACCGTATTAATTGTATCCGCAAAGGTAAAAAGTGATCATTATAATGGAATTGTCATAGCAACACTGGATTCTGATACCTTCAGCACGATGATTGATGGTGTGGAGGTTGGCAAGTCTGGCTACGGATTTATTATTGATAAAGAAGGAAAGATTATCGCCCACAAAAACAGAGACCGGGTAAACGATCAGACAAACTATATTGAGATGGCAAAAACAGATAAAAACTATCAGGGGACATCTGATGAAATGAAGGACATGATAGCGGGTAAAACAGGAATACAGACGGTCAATTTCAAAGGGGTGAATATGACCACTGGGTATACTCCCATAAAGGGAACAGACGGCTGGTCAATCGGCGTGGTTACAAAGGAATCGGAGATGATGTCAAGCTTTCGAACCTCCCTTTTCACTACTATCATGATCACTCTGTTTATGATCATTCTGTCATTTGTAATAGCATTCAGGATTGCAAAACCAATTGTTGAACCTATTTTAAATCTGGTTAACCGGATTCGTCTTTTAGAAGAGGGAGATCTTCATTCTCCTGTTCCCCAGATTAATACGGGAAACGAACTGGAGACCCTTTCCAAATCATTTACCGGTACAATTGCTACCTTAAACAGTTATATCAATGAAATTTCTGTCATACTTACCAGTCTGGAAAAAGGAGACTGTACCGTCAGTGTAAACCAGGATTACAAAGGTGATTTCGTTCAGATCAAGGATTCCTTAAGGGGAATTGTTTTAAATCTGAATTCGGTTTTAGGAAACATCCGTGTATCCTCCGATCAGGTAGCGGAAGGTTCCAAGCAGATCTCCAGTGCTTCCCAGTCTCTAGCAACAGGGGCAACCGAACAGGCTGCTACTGTGGAAGAGTTAAATGCAGCCATCTCCAATGTTTCCAGTCAGGCAGAGGAAAATGCAAAACGGGTAGAGAATGCCACCAGATTTGTAAAGGAAGCTGTGACAGGAGTCAGGGATGGCAATCAATGTATGGATCAGCTGGACCGCTCCATGAAAGAAATCGGTGCAGCTTCCGAAAAGATTAAAAACATTACAAAGGTAATAGAGGATATTGCATTTCAGACCAATATTCTGGCTCTAAACGCTGCCGTGGAATCGGCCCGTGCTGGAGAAGCCGGAAAGGGATTTGCAGTGGTGGCTGATGAAGTACGTAATTTAGCAGCAAAATCTGCAGAGGCGGCCAAGCAGACCGCAGATTTAATCGGTTATTCCGTGGCTACCATTTCAGAAGGAGGAAAACTGGCTGACCAGTCTGCGGGAATTCTAAAAACAGTGGAAGAAAAAGCAGGTCTGGTTGATGACATTATTCATGAGATTGCCATGGCTTCAGAAGCACAGGTTCAGGCAATGGAAGAGATTAACCAGGGACTGTCCCAGGTATCCACAGTGGTACAAAATAATGCGGCTACAGCCGAGGAAAGCTCAGCTTCCAGTGAGGAACTGGATTCCCTGGCTCAGGCACTGAAACAGGAAGTGGAGACTTTTAAACTGAGAGGCAGCATGTAAAAATAACAGAGTTCATAGGAAGTCCGTTTTTTACGTCAGAATTATGACGCAAAGAACGGACTTTTTTTAAGTCATAATTTGTCCCACTTTTCATATATTGAGGTAAGAGGAGGGATGAGAGTGGAGAGAAAAGACGAGCTGATCAATCTGTTTTCTAAAAACGTAAGAGAAATCTTAAACAAGGTAGCCTTAAACTTCGACGAAGTCCAGGAAATAAGGCTCCGCGTGGCTGCCCCTCTTATGCTGGTGTACAGAAACGAAGAGTATTATTTAACCGGATCAGGAAATATCAGCAAAAAACTGGAAGAAGCCTATCACATTACAAAAAACGAATTGAAGGAAACCATGGAGTATATGAGCAACTACTCCCTGTATGCGTTTGAAGAGGAGTTAAAGCAGGGCTTCCTTACTGTACAAGGGGGGCACAGAATCGGGATTGCAGGCAAGACAATCCTTGATGAGTCCGGGATAAAAACCATGAAATACATATCTTTTATTAATATCCGCCTTTCCCATCAGGTAAAGGGCTGTGCTTCTCCCATACTGCCTTTTGTCTATAAAAATCAAAGAGAGGTCTGCCATACCCTGATCATTTCCCCGCCCAGATGCGGAAAAACCACACTGCTTCGGGATTTAATCCGGCAGATATCAGATGGATCCAGAGAGTTTGAAGGTATGAACGTGGGAGTAGTAGATGAGCGGTCTGAGATCGGAGCCTGTTACCAGGGAGCGCCACAAAATGATCTGGGAATCCGCACTGATATTTTAGACTGCTGTCCAAAGGCAAAGGGGATGATGATGTTAATCCGTACCATGTCTCCCAGAGTGATTGCAGTTGATGAGGTGGGAAGCAGGGAAGACTTAGATGCCATCGAATACGTAATGAACTGCGGATGCAAACTCATCGCAACGGTACACGGCAGCTCTATAGAAGATTTAAGACAGAAACCGGTGCTGAGAACACTTTTGGAGGAACGAATTTTTGAACGGTATATTGTCTTAAACAACTTAGGCAGAATCGGAAACATTGATCAGATCTTTGATTCCAGAGGAACCCAATTAGATAAGGCAAATATATTTGGGACAGGGGTTCGGCCGGACAGGCAGGAGAGCAGGGCTTATGGGTAATACATGGTTGAGACTGGCAGGGGCAGCCCTTGTAATTGTATCCTGTTCCGGTCTTGGTTTTTATATGGCTTCCCAGTGGAGTGAGCATTTAAAAACAGTGGAACATTTAAGAAAAATGATTTTCCTATTAAAAGGGGAAATCGTCTATGCCAATTCTCCCCTGGCAGAAGCCTTTGAACGGACAGGCAGGAAAGCAGGAGGGCAGATGGGAGATTTGTTTTTAAAGGTGTCAGAACGATTGATGGGGCAAAGAGGGGAAAGTTTTTACGGCATCTGGCAGGAAGAAATTGACGGTCTTTCAAAAGAGGTGTGTCTATCCAGTGAGGATAAGCAGAATTTAAAGGGGCTTGGGGAACATCTGGGTTATTTAGATACCGGAATGCAGGAGAGGACAATCCTTCTTTATCTGGAACAGCTGGATCTGTCAATTGATTATCTAAGAAATCATAAACAGGAAAAGAGCCGGCTTTATACAAGCCTTGGCATCATGGGAGGTTTATTCCTGACCATTGTAATGTATTAAGGAGGATAGCATGGGAGTCAATTTGATATTTAAAATTGCAGCAGTGGGAATTCTGGTTTCCGTCATCTGCCAGGTATTAAAACACAGCGGACGGGAAGAACAGGCATTCTTAACAAGCCTGGCAGGGCTCATTCTTGTGCTGTTCTGGCTGGTACCTTACATTTATCAGCTGTTTGAATCCATTAAAAATCTGTTTGCATTGTAGGTGAAAATATGACGGTTGTTTCCATAGCTGTTGTGGGGATTGTGGCAGTGCTTCTGGCAGTTTCCCTAAAAGGAATGAAGGGGGAATACGGAACCTTTCTGGTCCTTGCAGCAGGGTTTTTTATCTTTTTTTATGGGGTAGGGAAGCTTAGCACAATTCTTGATACCATGAAAGAAATCCAGTCCTACATAAAAATCAACAGCGTCTATCTGTCCACCCTGGTAAAGATGATAGGAATTACCTACATTGCAGAGTTTGCATCAGGAATCTGTAAAGATGCAGGCTACGGTGCAGTGGGAACGCAGATTGAGATATTTGGAAAACTTTCCGTGCTGGCAGTCAGTATGCCAATTCTTCTGGCACTGATTGAAACTCTTCAGGTATTTTTATCATGACAGGAGGAAGGAACATGAAAAGAAGGTTTTTATTTCTTCTGTGTCTTCTGTGTTTTCTTTTTCCCTGCAGTATTTCCTGGGGAGCGGAGGCTCCGGCAAAAGAGCAGGAAACAGAGGTCACCCAGGGGCTTGATCTGGATCAGTATGATCTGACTGACATTCAGAAATTTCTGGATCAGAGAAATGATAATCAGGGGCTTAATCTTTCCTTTCAGGATTTAATGAAAAGTCTTATGGATGGGAAGTTAAATGATGTACTCAGCCAGACTGGAAAAGCGCTTAAAAAGATGCTGATGGGCGAAATCGAAAGCAGCGGGCATATGATGGGCCAGATTCTTGTACTTGGCATTATCGGGGCTGTCTTTTCTAATTTTTCCAGTGTATTTACAGGAAGTCAGATCTCCGAAACAGGTTTTTTTGTTACTTATTTATTACTGTTCACCTATCTGGCAGCCAGCTTTTTTACCAGCATTTCCATTGTAAGCGGTGTGGTTAACCAGATACTGGGATTTATGAGAGTGCTGATGCCTGCGTATTTTCTGGCAGCGGCATTTGCGGGAAGCAGTGCCACCGCAGTGGCATCTTATGAGTTTACCCTGGTCATCTTATCCGCTTCCCAGTGGCTATTAGGAACGGTTCTGTTATCACTGATCCGTGTATACGCTCTTCTGGTTATGGCAGGTCATATTGCAAAAGAAGACATGCTGTCAAAGCTGACTGAACTGTTAGAGCAGGTGGTTTCCTGGAGCTTAAAGACTTTAATCGGACTGGTACTGGGATTCCAGATGATCCAGTCCATGGTGCTTCCTTATGTGGATTCCTTAAAGACGGGAGCACTTCAGAAGCTGGTGGGCGCGATTCCAGGGATTGGACAGGGGGTCAGCTCTGTGGCCCAGATGGTGTTAGGCTCCGGTGTACTGATTAAGAATACCATTGGAGCAGCCGGTATTCTGATTCTCATTATTCTTACCATCGTTCCTATTTTAAAGCTTGTTATCTTAATGTTATTTTATCAATGTGTGGCAGCCCTTTTGCAGCCAGTCTGTGATAAACGTATTATATCCTGCATTTCCGATATGGCAAAGGGGCATAAAATGCTTTTGTCCGTCGCTATATCCTGCATGATTTTATTTATCGTTACCATAGCACTTGTGTGTGCTTCTACCAATGTAACCTATTATTCAGGGTGAGTGGCATGGATCAATTATATGAATGGATCAGAAATATCACTTATTATCTGATCTTTATCACTGTGGTAGAAAATCTTCTGCCGAATAAAAAGTATGAAAAATACGTCAAATTCTTTGCCGGTATGGTGCTTATTCTACTTGTATTAAAGCCCGTTACAGGCGGATTAAGACTGGATGATAAACTGGCCTATTCATTTGAAGCAATAAGCCTTAAAAAGGAAGCAGGCGAGTTAACCGGGAAAGTTTCAAAAATGGAGGAATCAAGACTGAAACGAATGATTTCCGGTTACGAAAAAGCAGTTGGAACGGATTTGGAGACCATGGCGCAGACAGCAGGTTTTTCCTGCAAAGAAACCAGTGCGGAAATTAACAGTGATCAGTCCAGTGACCGGTTTGGTCATGTGGTAAAGGTTTCTCTTGTTCTCACCTCTGGAAAAGAGGAAATGCAGGCAGAAGAAGCAGCTTCTGTTGGCAGTAAAATCGATCCTGTTAAGAAGGTTGAGGAAATAAAAAATATTAAAATAACTGGGAAAGAATCGGATCAAAGTGCTGAAATAAAGCCGGAAGATGGAAAAAAAGAAGAGCAGAAAGAAAATTCCAGTCTATCTGGTCTTAGAAGGAGGATTGCGGAATATTATGGATTGGAGGAACAGGATATTGAAATTCAAATGGAAGATGGGTAAGGATAAATTGTTAATCCTGCTGGCGGTTGGAATGATGATCCTGATCCTTACATTTCCTTCTGGTCCCGGAATTGCAAAGAAAGTGGAAAAGACTGCGCAGAAAGAAAATAATAAGCAATCCACTTTACAGCAGGGAATTGTAACACAGCCTGCAGACGGAGATGCTGCCGCTTCCGTTTCCGCTGACCGCACTTATGAAGAAGAACTGGAAGCCAGGGTGAAAAAAATATTAAAAACCGTGGATGGAGTCGGTCAGGTTGATGTGCTCATTGTAGTAAAATCTTCAGGGGAAAAGGTACTGAGAGTGGATAAAGATAACTCAAATTCCTCCACCGAAGAAAATGACACATCAGGAGGGTCGAGAAAGATTACAAGCGCAGAATTAAAAGAGAGTACCATTCTTACCGGCCAGGGAGAAAATACGGCTCCCATTGTGGAGAAAGAAATACGTCCTGAAATAGAAGGAATTATTATCAGTGCCCAGGGCGGAGGCAGTCCTACGGTAAAAGCTGAAATTTCCAGTGCCATGGAAGCATTATTTAACCTGCCCCCACATAAAATAAAAGTATTAAAGAGGGTGGAATAAAAAGGAGTGTCAGGTATGAAAAGTTGGAAAACAAGCAATGAACCCAATGTCCCGAAAACCCCAAAGAAAATGGATATGAAGAAACTGTTTCGAAGAAACCAGATTATCATTACAACTCTGGCAGTCATGATTGCTGCCGCCGGATATTTAAATTATGCCGGAAAGCAGGATGCAGCCTCCGGAACCGATGTGTATGAAGCAGGAGTGACTGACATTTCCGAAGAAGACATTTTAGCAGAGAACCAGGCATTAAATGGCAGTGATTCCAGCAAGGATATCGCCAGTCTGGATCAGGATGCCGCAGATATTGACAAACTGGCAGCAGCCGATTCTGCGGGCAGCGCAGATAAGACAGCGGCCGGAAGTACCCAGGTAGCAGCTGGGGACGAAACAGCTCAAAGTCTTGCAGCAGGTGAGACCCAGGCAGCAGCCAGCCTTGCAGAAGGTGAAACACAGGCAGCTGATACCGGTCTTGATAATCCTGGTGAGGCTGTTTTAACCAGCGGTATGAACGTAGCAGATTACATATCAAGCGTGCAGTTAAACAGAGAACAGGTAAGGGCCAGAAATAAAGAAACTCTGATGAATTTAATCAACAATCCAAACATTGAAGAGACTGCCAAACAGCAGGCCATTCAGCAGATGATTGATATGACAGCCATTGCCGAGAAGGAGAATGCAGCAGAAACCCTTCTTCTTGCAAAAGGATTTGCAGATCCTGTTGTCAGCATTTCAAATGGAAAAGTTGATGTTGTCATCAACGCCGCCAGCATTACAGATCCCCAGCGCGCCCAGATTGAAGATATTGTAAAGAGAAAAACCGAAGTGGGAGCAGAGAGCATTGTTATTACTCTCATGAAACTGGAAGAGTAAAAAGCCTTTGCAAACAGTTGACAATTTTGCTATAATGATTTCAGAACCCAGAAATACTAAACAGGAGGGAATCGAAGTGGCAGAATTGGAAAACAGAAATACTCATAAAGTATATGAAAAAGATAAAATCGGCGAAGTTCAGATCGCAGATGATGTAGTCGCGATCATCGCAGGTCTTGCTGCGACGGAAGTAGATGGTGTGGATTCCATGGCAGGCAACATCACCAACGAACTGGTGGCGAAGCTGGGCATGAAAAACTTATCCAAAGGTGTCAAAGTGGAACTGACAGAGGAACATGTTTCCGTAGATTTGTCCTTAAACATAAAATATGGTTACAGTATCCCAACCGTCAGTGAAAAAGTTCAGGAAAAGGTGCAGAATGCCATTGAGAACATGACTGGTCTTTCCGTTCTCGATGTGAACATCCGGATAGCCGGTGTTGCACTGGATGAGAACAAATAAATTTATAATATACAGCGGGAATAACCGGTCAGACGGTTCATTCCCGCTGTTTTTTTTACCGAAAAGATGAAATTATCCTTGTAATGATATAGGACAGGATTTATAATGGACGATATTGTGAATCGAAAGATTCTTAAGGACAGGTGTTTTTTAATATGATGAATCGTAGAAACGGGGGGCACTATCCACCGGGTTTGCTGATCCTGGCAAGTCTTGTAATATCTGTGATTATCGGAATCTGCGTTTTAAACTTCTATTATTTTCATGAAGTGGAACAGAGTCTGTTTCAGCAGACGCACAGGGATTTAAAGCAGAAGAATGATAAAGCACTGAATTATATAGAATCCATGATACAGACTAAATTCGAATGGCTGGAATTGTTTGCATTTTACTGTGATCTGCCGGAAGGCTCAGGCAACGAACAGTGGTGGCAGCAGGTTCAGGATTACGAAAAAGAAGATTCCCGGTTTGGTGTTGCAGATACGTCAGGTACTCTTTATTATGGTAATCGTGAAACCCAGGACATTTCTTCCCGTGACTATTATAAAAAAGCGTTAGACGGTGAAAAGAATATATCCGGATTGTTGAAAGAAAGCTTTAAGGGCCAGGACAGTATCATTTTAACCGTCCCCATTATCAGAGACGGCGTTGTAAAAGGTGCGGCATGTCTTGAGTTGTCTTCCGATAAGCTGAAGCAGTATTTAAGCGATACGGATTTAAGCCGCTACGGTGCCAATATGATATTTCAAAAAGATGGAGAGATTTTGATTTCCTGTACGGCGTGTGAAAATCAGATTTCTCTGTTTGAGATGCTTAAAACAAGGGAATTTGGACCGGGTCAGACATTTCCGGAGATGGAAGCCGGAATCAGCCAGGGGCTGTCCGGTTATATTACTTATTATGAAAATGATTACCGCCGCCTTCTTTATTACCAGCCCATGGGGATCAATGACTGGTATATGGCTACCTTTGTGGAGACGGAAGGATATGAGAATACGTTTCATAAGATCAAATCCCTTTCTGCAAAATTTATAGCAGGATCAACCTTCCTTTTGTTTTGCGGAGTGATCCTGATCCTTTTAATTGTTCACACCAGAAAAAAAGAAGAAAAGAGACTGCAGAAGGATTATTTAACAGGAGTTTATACCAGAGAAACAGCCAGAAAACTGGTGGAGCATGGATTAAAAACCGGCGGAAAAAACCGCTTTTATGCATGTATGTTCCTTGACATCGATGATTTTAAGAAAATAAACGACACCTTTGGTCACCATAAAGGGGATCTGGTTCTCGTTCAGGCGGGACAGATATTAAGTGCCTGCACCAGACAGGAGGATGTAATTGTCCGGTTCGGAGGAGATGAATTCTGTATCTGGCTTTATGGAATGAGAGGAAGGAAACAACCCGAAGCCATTGCACAGCGTATTATTAATGCGTTTCATGTTTCCGGAAAGGTTCATGCAAGTATTGGAATCACTTTGATTGGAGAGAATGAATCTGAATACGATGCCATCTTAAAACGGGCAGATCAGGCATTATACGAGGCAAAGGGAAAAGGAAAAAACCAGTATGCTGTTACCAATTAACATTCCATACTGGCACGCAAAAGTTTCTATTGTATAAAAAACCCTGTTAAGGTATAATAATTCCAAACGTCCAGTTAAATCACCAATAGGAGGACCATGGTAAATGACCAGAAGTAAAATGCGTGAACACTGCTTTAAGATGCTTTTCTGCGCTGATTTTCACCCCGCAGAGGAGAAGCTTTGGCAGATTAATCAATATTTTGAGGAACCAAAAGAGGATGATCTCAATACGGAAGGTGTGGAAGAGATTGTTCATGATGTGGATATGAGTGAAGAGAATTCTGCTTTCTTAAAAGAAAAGACAGAAGCAATTATGAATAAAATTCCGGAACTGGATGAAAAAATCAATGAAGTAGCGGAAGGCTGGAAGACAAAACGTATGGGAAGAGCGGAATTAACCATTCTCCGCCTTGCTCTTTATGAAATCTTATTTGATGAAGAGGTGCCGGAAAAGGTAGCCATCAACGAAGCGGTAGAACTGGGTAAAAAATACGGCGGAAACGAAGCTCCGGCTTTCATTAACGGAGTTCTTGCAAAGCTGGTGTAAGTATGGCAGGTGTCTATTCCGTAACCCAGATCAATGGTTATATTAAAAACATGTTTGCCCAGGATTTTGCACTGAACCGGATTTCGATCAAAGGGGAAGTGTCCAACTGCAAATATCATACTTCCGGTCATATCTATTTTACCTTAAAAGACAAAGCCTCTTCTATTTCGGCAGTGATGTTTGCCGGATCCAGAAAAGGTCTTTCCTTTCATCTGGAAGATGGACAGCAGATTGTTGCAAAGGGAAGCGTTGAGGTTTATGAAAGAGACGGAAGATATCAGCTTTACGCCCAGGAAATTACGAAAGAGGGAATGGGAGATTTATTCGAACGTTTTTTAAAGCTTCGTAATGAACTGGAAGAAATGGGGATGTTTTCCCCTGAATACAAGAAAGAAATTCCAGGATATGCAAGGCGTGTGGGTGTGGTAACTGCCTCCACAGGCGCTGCCATCCGGGATATTATGAATATATCCGCCAGGCGGAACCCCTTTGTGCAGCTCTATCTTTACCCCGCTCTTGTGCAGGGAAGCGGTGCTGCAGAAAGTATCGTAAAAGGAATTGAGACCTTAGACCAGATGGGACTTGATGTTCTCATTGTGGGAAGAGGAGGCGGCTCCATTGAAGACTTATGGGCTTTTAATGAAGAAGCGGTTGCCAGAGCAATATTTAACTGCTCTGTACCTGTAATTTCTGCAGTCGGTCATGAAACCGATGTGACCATCGCGGATTATGTTGCAGACATGCGTGCACCCACCCCTTCGGCAGCTGCTGAGCTGGCAGTATTTGATTATAAACAGTTGAAAGAACAGACAGAGAGCATCCGGTATACATTGAAAACCATGATGGAGCGAAAGCTGGAGCGGTATCGTTTCTCTGTGAACCAATATGGATTAAAGTTAAAGTACTTTGATCCAAAGCGAAGTATTCGTGAACAGCGCCAGCGTCTTCATGATCAGGAAGAGAAGCTGAAAAGCCTGCTTTTAAAGCAGATTGAGGCAGAGCGCAGACAACTTGACGAATCCGCTGTTAAGATGAGTCAGCTGATTGAGAAGCAGACTTTAAGAGACAGGCACAGGCTGGAACTTCTTGCCGGACGCCTTCATGCCTGTTCCCCGCTGGCAAAAATAGGCGGCGGCTACGGTTTTATCACTGATTCGGGGAATCACAGGATTGATTCTGTCATGCAGGTAAAGGCCGGAGATGCTCTTCGTCTTAAATTGCGGGATGGAAATATCCAGGCTCTGGTATCAGGAGTGGAGCCGATAACAGTGTCAGAGGCAGAAAAATAAGGAGAAACAGGCTTATGGCAGTAAAAAAAGAAAGAACCATTGAAGAGACCTTAAAGGACTTAGAGGAGCTGATCAAAAAGCTGGAAAGCGGAGAGAGCTCCTTAGAGGAATCCTTTGAATACTACGAGACAGGTATGAAACTAGTTAAGTCCTGCAATGATAAAATAGATAAAGTGGAAAAAAAGATAATTGTGCTGGAGGAAAACGGTGAAGAACATGAACTTTGAGGATGAGTTGCTGAAACGGACCAAAGATGTGTGGGAGATTGTGGAAAGTTTCCTTCCGGCTGTAGAGGGACATCAAAGCACTGTTCTTGAGGCAATGGATTACAGTATGCGGGCAGGCGGAAAGCGGCTGCGTCCTATGCTGATGAGGGAGACATACTGCCTTTTTGGAGGTATGGGAAAAGAGATAGAACCATTTATGGCAGCCATAGAGATGATTCATACCTCTTCTCTGATTCACGATGATCTTCCCTGTATGGATAATGATACCCTTCGCAGAGGACTTCCCACTGCCTGGGTGAAATTTGGATATGATATGGCGGTGCTGGCAGGTGACGGTCTTTTAATTTATTCCATGGAGACGGCAGCGAAGGCACTTGACTTTTCGGACAGGCCGGACCGGGTCGCAAGGGCTATGGGCATTCTGGCCCAAAAGACAGGTATATTCGGGATGATAGGCGGCCAGACGGTAGACGTGGAACTGGCTGGAAAGCCGATTCCAGGCGACAAGCTTGACTTTATCTACCGGTTAAAGACCGGAGCGCTTTTAGAGGCGTCCATGATGATCGGAGCGCTCCTTGGCGGTGCCAGTGAAGACGAGTTAAAGGCAGTGGAAGAGATGGCTTCAAAAATCGGACTTGCTTTTCAGATTCAGGATGATATCCTTGATGTGACAAGCAATGCCGAAGTATTGGGAAAACCCGTATTCAGCGATGAAAAAAATAATAAAACCACCTATGTAACATTGGAGGGAATGGAACAGGCGAAGATGGCTGTGGAGAGTATTTCCGCAGAAGCAGTTGCCTGCCTTCAAAAACTGCCGGGAGAGAACCGCTTTCTGGAAGAACTGATCCGGATGCTGGTTAACCGGGAAAAATAAAGGATTAAAAAATTATGATGCTGGAACTGATTAACGGACCTGACGATATAAAGAAATTTTCCAAACAGGAGCTGACCATATTAAGTCAGGAAATCCGTGATTTTTTAATAGAAAAGATAAGTACCACAGGCGGTCATCTGGCCTCCAATTTAGGAGTTGTGGAGCTGACCATGGCAATTTATCTTGCTTTTGATCTGCCAATGGACAAGATTGTCTGGGATGTAGGGCATCAGTCCTATACCCATAAGATCTTAAGCGGAAGAAGGATGGAATTTGATGAACTGCGCCAGTACGGCGGCATGAGCGGTTTTCCAAAGAGAAAGGAAAGCCCCTGTGATGCCTTTGATACCGGGCACAGTTCTACTTCTATTTCTGCCGGACTGGGACTTGCCCAGGCAAGAGATGTGCTGGGGGAAGGTCATTTTGTAGTTTCAGTCATCGGTGATGGTTCCCTGACGGGAGGCATGGCATATGAAGCACTTAATAATGCAGCCCAGATGAAGAAAAATTTCGTTATTATTCTTAATGACAATAATATGTCTATTTCTGAAAATGTAGGCGGTATGTCCACCTATCTAAACAGCATTCGGACCGGGAATGGATATCTGGATTTAAAGAAACATGTTACTGATATGCTTTCAAGGATTCCGGTTATTGGTGATACACTGATAGACAGAATCAGTCGTACAAAAAATGGGATTAAGCAGCTGCTCATACCGGGAATGCTGTTTGAAAATATGGGAATTACCTATCTGGGACCGGTAGATGGTCATAATTTGAAAGCTTTAACAAGAGCGCTGAGAGAGGCGAAAAAGCTGGATCATGCCGTATTGGTTCATGTTATCACAAAAAAAGGAAAGGGATATGCTCCTGCAGAAAACAATCCATCCAAGTTCCATGCAGTGGACCCTTTTGATATCCTAACTGGAAAGTCTAAAAAAGAAAAAAAAGTATTTAGCTATACAGATGTGTTTTCTAAAACAATCTGCCGTCTGGCAAAAGAGGATAAGAAGATTGTAGCGGTAACTGCTGCGATGCCGGATGGAACCGGATTGAAACGGTTCTCAAATCTGTATCCGGACCGCTTTTTTGATGTGGGGATTGCAGAAGAGCATGCAGTGACTTCGGCAGCAGGAATGGCAGCAGGCGGTCTGAAACCGGTAGTGGCTGTTTATTCCTCTTTTTTGCAGAGAGGGTTTGATCAGGTACTTCATGACGTGTGTATTCAGAATCTACCTGTTGTATTTGCAGTTGACCGGGCAGGACTGGTAGGCAGCGATGGAGAGACCCATCAGGGGATTTTTGATCTGTCCTTTTTAAGTGCCATACCCAATATGAGCATTTTTGCACCGAAGAATGACTGGGAGCTGGCAAACGGACTGGAGTTTGCGTTTTCCCTTGACAGTCCCATCGCGGTACGCTATCCCAGAGGGGAAGCCTATCAGGGGCTGGAAGATTTTAAAGCACCGATTGAATACGGCAAAGGTGAAATCATTTATGAAGAAACGGACATTGCCCTTCTGGCGGTAGGCAGCATGGTAAGTACAGGAGAGCATGTAAGGCAGAAATTGAAAGCGGAAGGCTGGAACTGTACTCTTGCTAACGGGCGCTTTATTAAGCCTTTTGATAAAAAACTCATTGATCACCTGGCGAAAAATCACTGGCTGATTGTGACCATGGAGGAGAATGTACTCCAGGGCGGGTATGGAAGCCTGATCAATGGTTATATACATGAACACTATCCAAAAGTAAAGGTACTAAACATTGCCCTGCCGGATGCATATGTCGAGCACGGCAACGTTTCTCTGCTTCGAAAAGGACTTGGTATTGACAGCGATTCCATAATCTGGCGCATGAAAAAGGAATATCTGGATATGGAGCGGCAGAACAGGGAATGGAAGGATAAGATGAAGTAAAATGAAAGAACGATTGGATGTGCTATTAGTAAAACAGGGACATGCAGAGTCCAGAGAAAAGGCGAAAGCCATCATCATGTCCGGAATCGTATTCGTGAACGGTGATAAAGAGGACAAAGCAGGTTCCACATTTGAAGAAACTGCACTCATTGAGGTAAGAGGCAGCACTTTAAAATATGTGAGCCGGGGCGGATTAAAGCTTGAAAAAGCCATGACCCATTTTGACGTTACGCTGGAGGGGAAGGTCTGCATGGATGTAGGCTCTTCTACCGGAGGATTTACGGACTGCATGCTTCAAAACGGCGGGGTTAAAGTCTATGCGGTTGACGTAGGGCACGGGCAGCTTGCGTGGAAGCTTCGCAACGATGAACGGGTGGTCTGCATGGAAAAGACCAATATCCGTTATGTAACGCCGGAGGATATAAAGGACAGGATTGAATTTTCTTCTATTGATGTATCGTTTATATCACTTACTAAAGTTCTTTTACCGGTTAAAAATCTTTTGTCAGAAGACGGAGAGATTGTCTGTCTGATTAAGCCTCAGTTTGAAGCAGGCCGTGAAAAGGTGGGCAAAAAAGGCGTGGTAAGAGAAAAATCTGTTCATCTGGAAGTAATCCAGTCAGTGATCTCTTATGGAATCAGCATTGGATTTGAAATTCTGCACCTGGAGTTTTCTCCTATTAAGGGTCCGGAAGGGAATATAGAATATCTGCTTCATTTAAAAAATCATCCCGCTGGGGAGAGCTTTCCTGATTACAGCGTTAATCCGGAAAAAGTGGTGGAAGAAGCTCACAAAGACTTAAGCGAAGGCAAATAAGGAGTCTGAAATGAAACATTTTTACGTAATCCTGAATCCGGATAAAAAAGGAGCCCGTGAAACCGCGGAGCAGATCCGGGAATTTCTTACTGCCAGGGGGGCAGTCTGCCTGATTGGCAGAGGAGAAAAGGTAGATTGGCAGGCAGGAAAGCATTACACGGACTCAGCCATGGTGCCAAAGGAAACGGAATGCGTGATTACTCTGGGGGGAGACGGAACATTAATTCAGGCAGCCAGAGATTTATCCGGACGCAATTTACCCATTCTTGGAATCAACAGAGGGACTCTGGGGTATTTAACCCAGGTTTCCAGAACAGAAGACATTGAATCGGCGCTGTCAGCCCTGTTTTACGATGACTATAAGCTGGAAGAGCGTATGATGTTAAGCGGAAGTGCATTCAGGGACGGAAAAGAGATTTACCGGGATATCGCTCTAAATGAAATCGTCATAACACGGGGCGAATACTTAAAGATGCTTCATTTTAAAGTATATGTAAACGGGGAATTCTTAACGGAGTACAGAGCAGACGGACTGATAGCAGCTACGCCCACAGGCTCTACTGCCTATAATTTATCGGCAGGCGGACCAATTATTGTACCCGATTCCAAGATGCTTGTGCTCACACCCATCTGTTCCCATGCCCTCAATGCCAGAAGCATTGTGCTTTCTGCAGAAGACAAAATCAGGATTGAAATCGTAGGACAGGAAGGGATCAGCCAGGCTGCAGTATTTGACGGAGATTCAGCAGTCAGTCTTTTACCTGGGGACTGGATCGATATGGAGCGTGCCCAGATCAAGACTATATTAGTCAAATTAAAAAATTTATCATTTTTAGATAATCTTCGAAACAAGATGGCGGGTATATAAGGAGGTGACACGATGAAACTGGAAAGACATAGCAAAATAGTAGAACTGATTGGGAAGTATGAAATTGAAACCCAGGAAGAACTGGCAGATTACTTAAATCAGGCTGGTTTTGCAGTAACACAGGCGACTGTTTCCAGAGATATCAGGGAGTTAAAGCTGACAAAGGTGCAGTCAGAATCAGGGAAACAGCGTTATATGGTACTTCAGAATCAGGGATCATTCAGCGATAAATACATCCGGATATTAAGAGATGGTTATTTATCCATGGATATGGCACAGAATATACTGGTAATCAAGACTGTATCCGGTATGGCCATGGCAGTAGCAGCAGCGTTAGATGCCCTTCATTTCAGTGAAATGGTAGGCTGTATCGCAGGAGACGATACCATCATGTGTGCCATCAGAACGGTAGATGACACCATACTCATGATGGACAAACTGAAAAAACTCATTACGGGATAAAGGAGGCAAGCAATGCTTTCAGAATTACACGTAAAGAACTTAGCATTAATTGAAAAAGCTGATGTGGAGTTTAAAGAGGGACTGAATGTCTTAACCGGTGAGACAGGTGCCGGAAAATCCATAATTATCGGCTCGGTAACCATTGCCTTAGGAGGCAAGGTGCCAAAGGATATGATCAGAAACGGGGCAGAATATGCCTACATAGAGCTGATCTTTACCGTCAGCGATGAAAGAAAGATCCATCTGCTAAAAGAAATGGATGTATTTCCTGACCAGGACGGCATTGTTATAATTTCTAAAAAAATCATGCCGTCTAAAAGTCTCAGCAAAATTAATGATGAAACGGTAACTGCAGGGAAACTGCGGGATATTACCGGCCTTCTCATCGATATTCATGGACAGCATGAACATCAGTCTTTACTCTACAAGTCAGTACATCTGGAGATCCTGGATCGTTACCAGGAGAAAAAGTCCCATGAGCTAAAAATGAATATTGCAGAGACCTACAGAGAATATGTCCGGTTAAAGGAACGGCTTGCGTCATTTCAGCTTGATGAGGATACCAGACTTCGGGAGATGGATTTTATCCGCTATGAGATAGAAGAGATTGAGAATGCCGGGTTAAGAGAGGGAGAAGAGGAAGAACTATCCTCAAAGTACCGTCTGTTTGTGCATGGAAAAAAGATTATGGAAAGTCTGTCTATGGCTTATGATGCAGTGAATTCCGATGTGACAGGGCGGGCATTAAAAGAGGTGGAATCAGCGGCTGTCTATGATGAACGCCTGCTTACCATCAGAGACCAGCTTTTTGATGTGGATTCCATTTTAAGCGACATCAATCATGAAATCACCTCTTATCTGGAGGATTTGTCTTTTGATGAAGAGGACTACCAGAAAATGGAAGAACGTCTTGACTTAATTCACAATCTGGAAGCAAAGTATGGAAAAGGTGTTGACGTCATTTTCAAAAATCTGGAAGAAAAGAAAATCAGGCTGGGTGAATTGGAAGATTATGACCGTTTAAAGCAGCAGACAGAAAAACAGATTCATCTGACTGAGGATAAATTAGAAGGTTTATGCGGACAATTATCCTGTATGAGGAAAGAAACTGCAAAAGAACTGACGGTAAAAATCAAAGAAGGCTTACATGATTTAAATTTTATTGATGTTAATTTTGATATGGAATTTGGCAGACTGGATCACTATACGGCAAACGGTTTTGATGAAGCGGAATTTATGATTTCCGCCAATCCCGGGGAGGCCTTAAAGCCTTTAAAATCCGTGGCTTCCGGCGGTGAGATGTCAAGAATCATGCTGGCAATTAAAACAGTTCTGGCTGATTCTGACGATATTCCAACCCTGATTTTTGATGAAATTGATACCGGTATCAGCGGAAGAACCGCACAGAAGGTTTCAGAAAAGCTTTCTTATATAGCAGCCAATCATCAGGTAATCTGTATTACCCATCTGCCCCAGATTGCAGCCATGGCAGATGCTCATTTTGAAATTAAAAAATCGGCAGAGGCTGGAAAAACCACCACAGGAATCCAGGCACTGCAGGATGAGGAAATTGTGGAAGAACTTGCAAGGCTGCTTGGCGGAGCAGAGATTACGGATGCGGTAAAAGGTAATGCCAGAGAGATGAAGCGTCTTGCGGCCGAAAAAAAGTTAAAAAAGTCATAACTGGTCCAAACACCAGAATTAAATGAATTCAACTAAAATATGACAGAGTGTTTTTAACGAATTCTCACATACTATGAGAGGAGTCAAAAAATTGTCTCCTTTATTCTTCTAAGGAGGTATGTGAGATGGCAAAAAAGAAATTTCATAAACTAATTGTAAGGGCGTTCTGGATCAGCCTGATCTTTTGTATCGGATTCACCTGGTTCTATATGAAACGGGTCATTCCGGACAAATTGAACATCGTTGCAGCAGAAGAAGAACAGTTTCATTTCTCCATGCCTTTTGATGTGACGCTGCATTCCGACAGCGAGGAAGTGGTACTGAACAACGGTTCCAATATTCCTTCTGATCAAATTCACTTACAGGTGAATCAGCCGTTTTCCGTGTATTCCAAGAATCTGGGAAGCTATAAGCTGGGATTGAAGCTGTTCGGCTGGATACAGTTAAAAGATATTCAGGTAAATGTAGTTGATACCAAATACGCTGTTCCTTGCGGTACTCCAGTTGGAATTTATTTAAAATCAAATGGAGTCATGGTAATCGGTACAGGAGACGTAACGAAAAAAGATGGAATGGTTGTAGAGCCTGCATTTGGAGTTTTACAATCAGGGGATTATCTGGAATCAATTAATGGCACCCCACTTAGTGACAAGGAAACACTGATGAATGAGCTGAATAAAATAGGCGCATCGGAAGCTGTTTTAAAGGTCAGAAGAGGCGATGATAACATTGATATTAAGATGAATCCCATAGAAACAGAGGACGGATCCTATAAACTGGGAGTCTGGGTTCGTGATGACACTCAGGGAATAGGAACCATGACCTATGTGGATATGAACGGACAATTTGGTGCACTGGGCCACGGAATCAGTGACAGTGATACCGGGAATGTAGTCCAGATCACAGACGGTTCTCTCTATGAAACAGCAATACTGGGAATCGAAAAAGGAACCTTTGGAAAACCGGGTGTTATGAGCGGAATCATCTATTATGGTCCGGGATCCAACTTGGGAACGATTAAAGAAAATACAGAAGAAGGTATTTTCGGTACAGTAAATGACCGCTTTAAGCAAGGGATATCCCAGGATGCCGTGCCCATCGGTTATCGGCAGGACGTGAAGAAGGGGAAAGCCTATATACGAAGTGATGTTTCTGGAAAAGTGCGTGATTATGAAATAGAAATCCAGCGGGTTGATTATTCCACCACTCATAAAAGCAAGGGAATGGTAATTAAAGTCACAGACCCCGATCTTCTGGCATTGACCGGTGGAATTGTTCAGGGTATGTCAGGTAGTCCTATCTTACAGGATGGAAAGCTGATAGGAGCTGTTACCCATGTTTTTATCCAGGACTCAACAAGAGGCTACGGTATCTTTATCGAAAATATGATCAATCATTAACAATATTTGCCATGAAAAAAAAGGACAGAATCGTAAGCAGTCTTACGGTGCCGTCCTTTTCATTTTCTATTTTTTATTTAAAGGTAATAAATCCATAACTGTGCAGGATATGAAAGTATTTGGATAGACGTTCGTATAGTGGAGATGCTTCCTCTCCGAACTGTTCCTTTACTGAGGCAGAAAGGCTAAGAATATCCCGGCTGCCATCGATGAGACACCATACAAAGCTTCCCATTGGATCCAGATGAATGTGGCTGACTCTGGGTTTATGAAAAAATCTCTGGGTAAGCCGGTGAAAGACGCCTTTGTTTTCCACGTCCAGTGTTACCAGACCGCTTTCTTCAACAGACCAGTGAATATGTTCTGTCCGAATGGGAATCCGGTCTAAATAGTTTTCGCTTTTTTTATCCGTCTGACTCATTTCTTCACTTTCTTCCAGATTGTAAATTTAAGCAGGCTCAGGATCACAAGCCCAAATAAAATCAGACTTCCAAAATCCAGAACAAAAGAAGGAAGATTTAGTTTTGAGGACAGATCCAGAGCCTTGTCCAAACCAAATACTGCTAAAAGCGCAAGCAGGATACCTACCAGGCCTTCCCCTGCAATCATTCCGGAACAGTAAAGCATTCCGTCACTGATTAACTGATCTTTTTCTTTCTTGTCATCTTTTTTCATTCTGTCAAAGTATAAGCGTACCAGTCCGCCTACCATAATGCATGCATTTAACTGGACAGGAAGATACACGCCAATGGCGAAAGGAAGAACGGGAATTCCCAGGATTTCCACAGCTGCGGCTAAGAAGACTCCCATAAATACCAGCGCCCATGGAAGATTGTTATCCATAACACCTTCAATAATCATCTTCATCAGCATGGCCTGAGGTGCACCCAGCTGTTCAGAACCAAAGCCCCATGCTGCATTCAACAGGTATAAAACCCCACCAATGGCAAAGGCAGCAGCAATCACACCGATCAGCTCACCGATCTGCTGCTTTTTCGGAGTAGCTCCAAGCAGGTAACCTGTTTTTAAGTCCTGGGATGTATCACCAGCAATTGCAGCAACAATGCAGATGATGGAACCGATGGCAATTGCGCCTTTCATTCCATGAATTCCGCTATCTCCGGTGGCTTTTAATGTGATGGTGGCAATGAGGAGTGTTGCAATAGCCATACCCGATACCGGGTTATTGCTGCTTCCTACCAGACCTACCATTCTGGAAGATACCGTGGCAAAGAAAAATCCAAAAATTACAACAAGGATGGCTCCTACCAGACTCACCGGAATGACCGGAACCAGCCAGACAATGATGGTAAGAATGGCAATACCTCCAAGAATTGTCTGAAAGCTTAAATCCTGTTCGGTACGAAGTCCGCTGCCTGCATTGTTCTGCCCCAGTCCCTGAATGGCATCGCGGAATGTGCGAATAATTAATGGAAGAGATTTTACAAGGCTGATAATACCGCCTGCTGCAAGGGCTCCTGCACCAATGTAACGGATGTAAGTCCCCCAGATGCCGCCAGCTCCTTTGGCAGCAAACAGTTCCCCAATGGGGACAGAACCCGGATACAGGGTTAAATCGGCTCCAAATAGAACAATTGCAGGGATAAATACCAGCCAGCTGATAACTCCTCCCGCAAACATATAGGAAGATATCCTTGGCCCGCAGATATATCCCACGCTCATAACTGCCGGATAAATCTGTGTTCCAATCTCACCTGCATAACCCTTCACCCGGAAGGATACTTCCCCTGGAACCAGTTTGATACCATCAATAATAAATTTAAAGAAAGCGGCAAAGCCCATTCCGGCAAATACCGTAGAGGCATTGGCACCACCCTCTTCACCCGCTAAAAGAACCTCTGCACACGCGGTTCCTTCCGGATATGGAAGAATCCCATGTTCCTTTACGATCAATGCATTTCGAAGCGGAACCATGAAAAGGACACCGAGGATACCGCCAATGAGAGAGATCAGTGTGATTTCCAGAATACCAGGTGTTTCCATTTTCCCTTCTGCAGCCCATAAAAAAAGAGCAGGCAGTGTAAAGATAGCTCCTGCAGCCAGAGATTCTCCTGCAGAACCAACTGTTTGAACGATGTTGCTTTCCAGTATGGAATTTTTCTTCATCATGACTCTGATCACACCCATGGAAATGACTGCGGCAGGAATTGATGCGGAGATGGTCATACCAACACGGAGACCCAGATAGGCATTTGCAGCACCGAAGACAACAGCCAGAATGATACCCAGAACAATAGAGGTAACAGTTAATTCCGGTGTGACCTTTTCAGCCGGTATGTACGGTCTGAATTCGTTTTGTTCTTTCATTTGTATTTCCCCCTAAAATTTTTATACAGTACCAATTATATCCATTTATTTAAGAAGGGGCAAGTGTTATTGTACTTTTTTAATAATAAAAAAAAATAAAATAATAATTTTATCAGCATAATGCTTAAATTATCATTGATAAAAATATATCTAATCTCTGTGAAAAGCTTTTCATCCCATTTCTTATGTGTTAGTATAAGAGATAGTAGCATTGTTTTTGACGTTTTTTTGACGACAAGTAGTTTCATTTTTCAACACCGGTAAAAAAAAGGGGGAAACGCGGATTCATACCGGGCAAGACCTTTTCTTCATTCGACAGTGGGACAGTTTGGACAGAATCCCATATTCGATAAAATAAACGTTTTTCCTGTCGAATAATGCGATAGAATCACGTTGCGGCATAAGCTGAGGCAAGATTATAATGGCTATACACTAGTTTTCATTTATTTTGAAGAATCAGGAGGAGAGTATCAATATGTCAGAAATCAGTATTGCTATTGCAGATGATAACCTGCAGACCTTAAATCTGCTGAATGATATACTGGAAGGAGAGGAGGACTTTCATGTAGTGGGAAGAGCGGATAACGGCGAAGACGCTTATAACATGATCCTCAAAACAAATCCGGATGTTGTCTTATTGGATGTGATTATGCCGAGAATGGACGGAATTACAGTAATGGAGCGGGTAAGAGGAAACGGTGCTGTGACAAAGATTCCCTCATTTATTATGGTAACTGCCGCAGGAAGTGAGAATATTACCGAAGATGCTTTCCGAATGGGGGCGAATTATTACATAATGAAGCCGTTTAACAAGGAAGTTATCGTCGATAAGGTGCGAAGAGTAGGGCAGAGAAAGACGAAAGTGCCCAGTCTTCAGGGTATGAAAAAGGTGAAACCTTATGTCAATAAGACAGAATACATGGAGCAGAATTTAGAAAACGATGTAACACAGATGCTTCATGAAATCGGAATTCCGGCGCATATTAAGGGTTATCAGTATTTAAGGGATGCCATTGTGATATCGGTACAGGATCAGGAGATGCTTACCTCTGTGACTAAGATTCTTTATCCTTCCATTGCAAAGAAACATCAGACGACACCCAGCCGTGTGGAGCGTGCCATCCGCCATGCCATTGAAGTGGCCTGGAGCCGGGGAAAGATGGATACCATCAACGAGCTGTTTGGATATACCGTGAGTACCGGAAAAGGAAAACCAACCAATTCCGAGTTTATTGCACTCATTGCTGATAAAATAAGGCTTGATTACAAAAAACTTTCATAAAACTTAAGGGAAAGATACTTCCTTATTTTCTGAAAATGCAGTATACTATAGCATAACAGACAATGCCCGGAAGGGATAAGGATAAGGGAGGTTTTTGGATGAAAAAGATTTTGTTCGTTGCATCGGAGGCAGTACCTTTTGTTAAAACGGGTGGTCTTGCAGATGTAGTGGGATCCCTTCCCAAGTGCTTTGATCAGGAGTATTATGATGTGAGAGTAATGATTCCCAAATATCTCTGTATCAAAGAAGAATTGAGAAACCAGATGACTTATGTGGATCATTTCTATATGGATTATCTGGGACAAAGCAGGTACGTTGGGATTCTTCAGTGTGTCTGGGACGGAATCACCTTCTATTTCATTGATAATGAAGGCTATTACCAGGGGCCAAAGCCATACGGAGACTGGTATCAGGATTTAGAAAAGTTCTGCTTTTTTTCAAGAGCCGCCTTATCTTCTCTTCCGGTAATCGGATTTCAGCCGGATGTGATTCATTGCCATGACTGGCAGACCGGTTTAGTACCTGTTCTGTTAAAGGACCGTTTTCGTGAAGGAGATTTCTTCCAAAACATGAAGTCGGTAATTACCATTCACAATTTAAAATTCCAGGGCGTGTGGGATGTAAAGACGATACAGGCACTGACCTGTCTGCCTGATTATTATTTTACACCTGATAAACTGGAGGCCTACAAGGATGGAAATTTATTAAAGGGCGGCATTGTCTATGCAGATGCCATCACGACAGTCAGCGAGACCTATGCTAAGGAGATTAAGATGCCTTTCTATGGGGAAGGTCTTGACGGTCTGATGCGGGCCAGAGAAGGCAGTTTAAGAGGAATTGTAAACGGAATTGATTATGACGAGTTTGATCCCGAGACGGATTCGTATATTGTAGAAAACTATAATCTGCGTAATTTCCGCAAGGAAAAAGAAAAAAATAAAGCTGCGCTTCAAATGGAACTTTCTTTGGCGCAGGATGAAAGTAAGTTTATGATTGGAATCGTTTCCAGACTGACTGACCAGAAGGGACTTGATTTAGTCCAGTGTGTTATGGATGAGTTATGTCAGGACAATATCCAGCTGGTTATTCTTGGTACCGGAGAAGAGCGGTATGAAAATATGTTCCGCCATTATGCATGGAAGTATCCGGATAAGGTTTCTGCCAATATTTATTATTCGGAAGCAATGTCTCATAAGATTTATGCTGCCTGTGATGCATTCCTGATGCCGTCTTTGTTTGAACCCTGTGGTTTAAGCCAGCTGATGGCACTCAGATACGGCACTGTACCTGTTGTCCGGGAAACCGGAGGTTTAAAAGACACGGTAGAACCCTATAATGAGTATGAGAGTAAAGGAACGGGATTTTCCTTTTCCAACTATAATGCTCATGAGATGCTTGGTGCCGTCCGCTATGCACAGCGCATTTATTATGATAAGAGACGTGAGTGGAACAAAATTATCGACCGGGCTATGTCGAAGGATTATTCCTGGAAAACTTCAGCCATGAAGTATCAGGAATTATATGACTGGCTGACTGGCTGTTAAGCCGGTTCACACTATGAAGAAGGAAGCGACAGAATAACCATGAAAAACATGTATTTAACCCCAGAGGAAGAGCAGGAAGCGATAAAGTGGGCAGAAGATGCCTCCTGGGTGGAACGGGAAGATTATAATATGGATTTGGAATACCTTGCCTGTGTAAAGGATATTTTAGACCACAAGGTATTCCAGTCCATGGATCACTATATGCAGCATGGAGATACTACCTGCAAAGCTCATTGCATTAAGGTGTCCTATTTAAGCTACTGCATATGCAGAAAATTAGGTTGGGAATATAAAGAAGCAGCCAGAGCAGGTCTGCTTCATGATTTCTTTCTATATGACTGGCATACTCACGCCAGAGAGACCGGGGAACGTTTCCACGGTTTTACTCATCCGAGGGCTGCTTTAAAGAATGCAGTGGAGCATTTTGATTTAACTGAGAATGAGAAGGACATGATCCTGCGGCATATGTGGCCTCTTACACCGGTTCCGCCCAAGACGAAAGGCGGAATGGTAATAATTTATGCAGATAAATTATGTGGTCTGGTAGAAACTACTGCAAGGATTAAGCGTTGGATATTGTACGGTTTTGGCAGGAAGAGCGCGGCATAAGATGGAGGAAACCATGGAATTTTGGGAAGTGATTCTAAAGAATCAGGTCTTGGTGACTGCTGTTACCGGCTGGCTGGTGGCGCAGGTGTTAAAAACACTGATTGACCTGGCTCTTAATAAAAGTTTTAATCCGGAGAGACTTGTGGGATCCGGCGGTATGCCAAGTTCCCACTCCTCTACGGTTTGTGCATTGACGACCGCCGCCAGTTACCGTTATGGCGTCGGTTCTTTTGAGTTTGCAATCAGCTTCGTACTCTCCATGATTGTGATGTATGATGCTATGGGAGTACGAAGAGAAACGGGAAAGCAGGCAAAACTGCTAAACAGCATTCTCTTAGAAAATCCCCTGAAGCTGAGCGGCGAGATTTTACAGGAAAAATTAAAGGAATATGTGGGACATAGTCCTCTGCAGGTTGGAGCAGGAGCCATACTTGGTATTTTACTTGCAGTTTTTATAGCGCAATATTATTAATAAAAAAGAAAAATTTTGGGGAATCGTAAGAAAATAACCCTTGATTTCTTTAGATATCCATATTATACTTTAACAAGTTAAAAAATTGTTAATTTTGGAGGCAAATTGGATATGTCAATTTATCATAGGATAAACTGTTTTTTCCTATTCAGCTTTCTGGGTTATCTTCTTGAATGCGCTGTACTTAGCTATGAAAACAAAAGACCGGTTTTTAATCGTGGATTTGGGCACGGACCGTTCTGCATCATATATGGATTTGGATCTGTTGGGGCCACAGTGCTTCTCAGCCCTTTCATTGACAGTCCGGTGCGCCTGTATTTCGCCTCTATGGTGATGGCAACTTTCATGGAGCTTGTAACGGCTTATATGATGATTAAGCTGTTTGGATCATTCTGGTGGGATTATAGCAGGAAGTCATTTAACTACAAAGGAATCATCTGTCTGGAGAGCAGTATTGCCTGGGGATTTTTGGGAATCTTTTATTTCCGCTTCCTCAGTGGATTTGTGAATCAGGCGGCAGGTATGATTCCATATGATTTTCAACGTATTACTGGTGTATTTTTGTTGGTTTTCTATGCAACCGATTTTGTATATACCATGAGGATGCAGCTGAAAGCAGACTGTGAGGAAGAGGAGTCGTCCTTAGTGGGACGTCTGAAAGTATATTAAAGAATGGCGGGATTCGTAACGGGTCCCGCCTGTTTGCAATTTCATGAGTCAGGAATTATAATAGAAGAGAGAGGGCACCAATGATAAGAGATTATAAGATTGTGCTTGCTTCGGCATCACCAAGAAGAAGAGAACTTTTAAACCAGATCAGTCTGAATCCTGTGATAGAACCAAGTACGGTTATTGAAGTGATTACGACCAGGGTTCCTGAAGATGCGGTGATGGAGCTGTCTTTGCAAAAAGCAGAAGATGTGGCTAGACATCAGCAGCCTGGTACAATTGTAATCGGAGCAGATACTGTAGTGGCGGCAGAAGGCAGGATTCTTGGAAAACCGGTGAGCCATCAGGAAGCATATGAGATGATTGAATCCTTTCAGGGAAAAACCCATCAGGTCTTTACCGGTGTGACTTTGATTTACTGTGGAAAGAATGGAACGACAGTCCGCAGTTTTGCAGAACGGACCGATGTTCATGTATATCCTATGACTCCGGAAGAGATACGATTATATGCAGAAGATGAGGAGCCTATGGATAAGGCCGGTGCTTATGGAATCCAGGGACGGTTTGCTGCTTTTATCAAAGGGATTGACGGAGATTACAGTAATGTAGTAGGATTGCCTGTGGGACGAGTCTATCAGGAATTAAAGAAGATCTGTGAGCAGGAGGAAAAAGCATGATAAAACTGATTGCATCGGATATTGACGGAACACTGGTGCCAGACGGAGGATATGAAGTTCCGGCTGAGCTTCATGAGATAATATTGAAATTACGGGCAAAGGGCATTCAGTTTGCAGCGGCAAGCGGAAGGCAGTGGGTCAGTATTGAATCCATCTTTGATCCGGTGAAAGAAAAAATATTCTATCTTTCTGATAACGGTGCTTACATAGGCTGTCACGGCAGAAATCTGTTTCTGAATCCAATTGAACGTAAAACTGCCATGGATATGGTGGAAGATGTGAGGAAGACAGAAGGACTTGAGGTTATGCTCAGCGGTCCTGATGTGGTGTATTTAGAGACGAAAGACAGAGATTTTATTGACTGGATGGTTAACAGCTATAAATTTCGAGTGGAAATGGTTGAGGATTTAACAAAAGTTGAGTCTGAATTTATTAAAGTCAGTGTCTACCGGAAAACAGATGTAGAAAGCCATACCAGACAGTTAAGAGAAAAATACAGGGACCGGTTAAAGATTACCATTGCCGGAGATATGTGGATGGACTGTATGAGGCCAGGGACCAACAAAGGTGAGGCGGTAAAGCTTCTTCAGGAGAGTCTGTCCATCACACCAGAAGAGACCATGGCATTTGGCGATCAGCTAAATGATATTGAGATGTTAAATCAGGCATACTACAGCTTTGCTGTTGGCAATGCCAGAAAAGAAGTAAAAGAGGCAGCACGGTTCCAGACCGATACCAATTTGAATCAGGGTGTATTAAAAATATTGAAGCTGCTTTTATAAGAAAGAGGGGTGCGTATGAAGAATCTGCGCAGATACTGGGGAAGACTCCTTATAATTGCGGCGGCAGTATCCGCCATGCTTTCCGGCTGCAAGACGGAGATCCCCCTTGTATCGGAAATCAAGGAAACAAAGCTATATACTCTTCCCCAGTCCATGATTATACTGGCGACTGAGAGGAATAAATATCAACAGCTTTACACCAGCCAGATCTGGGGGGTGGAGCTTCCCGGCGGACAAACATTTGAAACCTATCTCATGGATCAGGTAAGGGAATTTCTTCAGGAGATGAAGATGATGAATCTTCTTGCTGAAAGTAAGGGAGTGACTCTGACCAGCGGGGAGAAGGAAGAGATGCGCAAGGCTTCGGAGGAATATTATAATTCGCTGACTCCTGACGATATTGCTTATATGGGAGTGAGTCAGTCAGATGTAAGATTTATGTATGAGGAGTATTATCTGTCCAATAAAGTTGTTGTGGAGCTGACCAGGGATATGAATCTGGAGATCAGTGACAGTGAGGCCAAGGTAATTGATGTGGAAGAGATCGTGATGACTGACAAAGCTGCGGCAGAAGAAGTCCTTTTAAAGATAAAGGAGCAGGGAGCTGATTTTTCTGCTATTGCCAGAGAATACTCGGAAAATGGAGTAGTTGAACGTAAGATGGGAAGAGGGGAACACCCAGGAGCTTTGGAAGATGCAGCCTTTGGTCTGGCTGAAGGTGAAATCAGCCAGGTGACGGAGAGTCAGGGTAAATACTATATTATTCGATGCGTCAGTGATTACGATGAAGCAGCGACCCAGGAACGAAAGACTGGCTTATATACCAGCCGGAAAAAAGAAGCATTTGACCAGATTTATGCCCAGTTTAAACAGGACAATCCCGTTACATTTGGCAATCATATCTGGAAGGATCTTACATTTTCTAAAGATGATAAAACAACAACCACCAGCTTTTTTGAAATTTATAAAAAATATTTTACTGATTGACCCATAAGGAAGGAAGAGTAGAATACCAATGAAGCAGGAAGAAATTCGAAGTGGTAAAAAACGCAGCCGCAGGCGAAGGGGAAGACGCGAACCGGAACCGTTTATAAAAGTTATCATATTTTTATGTTTCTTTCTGCTTTTGGTTGTACTGACTGCAGGAGGGATGTTTGGGTACCGGTATATTCAGGGGATTAAAACTTCTCCTGAAACCCTGGAATCCAGCAGAGAGGTATTACCGGAAACCATGGGGCAGCTGCCGCAAGAATAAGGGATTGGCTGAATGGCTATGATGAGCAGACTGAGGGGATTTATCTGCCATTCCCTCAGTGATTAAGAAAAGAATAAAATGCTATTGCAAGATTGTAAAAATAATGATATATTATGATTAGGTTGAAGACAACTGAATAAATCATTATGATGACGTGTTACTGGTAATGCAGGCAAGATCGGATTAGACGAATGGTTATAAGACGGATGGGGTATTTTGTCTTATGAAGAGTTCGTTTAATTGGGTCTTTTTATTTTGTCATTCCGGCCGGATGAGGAGATAAGAAAATACTTGAAAGGGGTTTTGTATATGAATTATAATCAAATAGCCAAAGATATCTTGACGAATGTTGGCGGTTCTGGAAACGTAAAAGGACTGACCCATTGTTTTACAAGATTGAGATTTCAATTAAAGGATTCAAAAAAAGCAAACAAAGAAACCATCGAGCATCTGGAAGGAGTAATCTCTGTTGTAGAAAGCGGAGGACAGTTTCAGGTAGTGCTGGGAACCAAAGTAAACCAGGTTTATGATGCCATCATACCTATGATATCCATAGATGAAACAACAGAAATCAGCGAAGAGAAGGTGTCCATCTGGAATCGGATTCTGATTGCAGTTTCTGCTATGTTTACCCCTATGGTTCCGGCGATTGCAGCTTCCGGACTTTTAAAGGGCTTCCTTACCATTGCAAAGATTATGGCAGCGAAACAAGGTGTGGATATTACGGTAAATCAGACATACACACTGATTATGGCTGGTACGGATGCCTTATTCTATTTCATGCCTGTTATTTTAGCTTATACCAGTGCCAAGGTGTTTAAGGCAAATGAATTTATTGCCATGGCTCTTGGCGGTACCATGTGTTACCCGTCAGTCGTCGCACTGATGACTGGGAAAGATGTAGTAAGCATGTTTGGCGTTACCATTACCAAAGCAAGCTATGCTTCCTCTGTTATTCCGATTATCATTGGAGTTTTCATTCTTTCCTATGTGCAGAAATTTTTAGAAAAAGTAATTCCAGAAGTCTTAAAAATCATTCTGGTTCCTGGTTTATCACTTTTAGTTATGCTTCCGGCAACCTTTATGGTATTTGGTCCCATTGGTATCTACATCGGTAATGCGATTACCTTTGTTTACACTGGTATGATGAATTTAAGTCCGGCCATTTGTGGTGCCTTTATCGGCGGTATGTGGTGCGTGTTTGTTATTTTTGGAGCGCATAGAGCACTTCTTCCAATTGGTATTAATGACGTCGCTCAGTTCGGACACCAGAATCTTTTGGCTTTTGCAGGCGCTGCCAACTTTTCACAGGGTGGAGCGGCCCTGGGTGTTATGTTAAAAACAAAAAATAAAGATTTAAAAACAGTAGCGGCTTCAGCAGCAATCTCTGCTTCCGTTTGCGGTATTACGGAACCTGCTATCTACGGATGTAACCTTCGTTTAAAGAGACCGATGATCTACGCCATCATTTGCGGTGCCATTGGCGGAGCGATCATGGGTGTTGGCGGTGTATATGGCGATTCCTTTGCAAACAACGGAATTCTTACCTTTGCAACGTATGCGGCATTTGGTATGAAACCATTTGTGTACTATCTGGTTGGTGTAGGCGTTTCTTTCTTTGGTGCCATGATACTTACTTACCTGTTTGGTTTTGATGAAATGGGAGATAAGAAAAAGAAAACAGAAGCAACCGCAGTTGACCAGACTGCAGAAACAAATACAACTGCAGAAAAAAAGAATCATGAATTAGATCCATCAGAAGCTGATTTATTCCTATATTCACCCATTGAAGGGGAAGCCGTTTCCATGACAAAAGTCAATGACGAAGTATTTTCCTCTATGGCATTAGGAAACGGAATTGCTATTATCCCCGAAAAAGGAGAAGTAGTAGCTCCTGAAGACTGTACCGTAACATTAATCTATCCGACTCTTCATGCACTGGGCCTTATGCTGGATAACGGAGTGGAGATGATCATTCATGTTGGAATTAATACGGTTCAGTTAGAAGGAAAGCATTTTAAGAAGTTTGTAGAAGAAGGCAGTCATATTAAAAAAGGAACTAAAATTCTGTCCTTTGATATTGATGCATTAAAAAAAGAAGGCTACGATACCATTGTTCCGATTATCGTCAGCAATACTCCTGCATTTCAGCAGGTTTCCGGAATTGCAGGAAAAGGGGCTACTCTTGAGAAGTCTGTTATTGCCATCAAAAAAAATCAGTAAAGGAGTTTTGAAATGAACCTATTGAAAACCAAGTTTCCTGATCATTTTTTATGGGGAGCATCCTCATCTGCATTTCAGATAGAAGGTGGCTGGGATGAAGGCGGAAAAGGACCTACAGTTGCAGATATAAACTCCTTTAAGCGTTCTCATTTACAGGCTGACAGTAAAGTTGCCAGCGACTTCTTCCATCACTGGAAAGAGGATATCGCTCTGATGAAAGAGATGGGACTTAATATTTACCGTTTTTCCATTGCCTGGGCAAGAATCATACCAGATGGGGATGGGGAAATTAATCAGGCAGGAATTGATTTTTATAATGATGTCATTCACTGCCTGCTGGACAATGACATTCAGCCTTTTATAACCTTATATCACTTTGATCTTCCCTATGCACTGGTTGAAAAATACAATGGCTGGGAATCCAGAGAATGTGTAAAAGCATTTGAGCGCTATGCCAGGGTCTGCTTTGAAGCCTTTGGTGACAGAGTGACCTATTGGCAGGTTCATAACGAACAAAACCTCATGGTCCGTGTAGATGAACGAGTGAATATTACCGCAAAA
Source organism: Lacrimispora sp. (assembly GCF_031982545.1). Lineage (GTDB taxonomy): Bacteria > Bacillota > Clostridia > Lachnospirales > Lachnospiraceae > Lacrimispora. Next base: position 113,745 of record NZ_DALYXB010000002.1, on the reverse strand, counting down.
GACAGCTGGGAGGCAGACCGTCAGAGAGCGCAGATGGATTATCACATGTTCCTGGCTCATGCACTGGCAGTGAAAGCGTGCCATTCTATCATTCCAAAAGGCAAGATTGGTCCGGCAGTTTCTTCCACCTGTACCTATCCGGAAAGCAACCGTCCAGAAGATGTATGGGCAGCCCGGTTAAATGACTGGTTTAAGACGGATTACTGTCTGGACATGCATTACTACGGCTGTTATCCGGGATACTACATGCGTTACCTGGAGGAGAGAAATATCGTTCCCATTATGATGCCAGAGGATGAGGAAATACTAAAGGGTGCAAAGATGGACTTTATTGCCCTGAATTATTACCGAACCCTTTGCGTCCGGTATCTGCCGGCGGATGATGCTCATCCGGTGGGAGAAAGAGCGTTTCCCATCAATCAGGTTGATTTTGATCAGTATGGATATTTCCATCATCTGAAAAATGAACATCTTGCTTCCAGCGAATACGGAGCACAGATTGACCCGCTGGGCCTTCGAACCGTATTAAATAATTATTATCAGAAATATCATCTTCCTCTTATCGTTACAGAAAATGGACTGGGCACCGCGGATACACTGACAGAAGACGGAAAAGTCCATGACGATTATCGAATTGATTACTTAAGGGCTCATATTCTGGCTTGCAGCCAGGCGATGGAAGACGGAGTTGAGATGCTGGGGTACTCCCCATGGACCTTTATGGACCTGCTCAGCTCCCACGAAGGATTTAAGAAGCGTTATGGTTTTATTTATGTCAATCGTGACGATCATGACTTAAAAGATATGAGCCGGATTAAAAAAGACAGTTTTTACTGGTATCGACGGGTTATCGAAACGAACGGGGAAGAACTCTAAATAACAGAAATGGGGTTTGGTTATGAGGGTTGTTAAGGTAATGAATAATTCTCTGCTGCTGGCGCTTGACGACAGCGGCAGGGAGGTGATTCTGATGGGGAAGGGAATCGGTTTTAATAAATCCATCGGACATCATTTGAAAAGTGAAGACATTGAGAAAGTGTTTGTCTTAAAAGACCGGTCCATATCCAAGAATATTATCCGTCTCGCATCTGAAATTGACAGTACTTATTTTGAACTGGCAAAGCAGGTGATAGACTATGCCATTGAAGCTTATGGGATGGTCCTGATGGAGCACATTTATCTGGGACTTACAGATCATCTTTCTTTTGCTGTAAAAAGATATCAAGAGGGGATTTTAATACAGAATTTTTATACACAGACATTGAAGCGTTTTAATCCCAATGAATTTCAGGTGGGATTATATGCCCTGCAGCTTGTGAGGGAGCAGCTGCAAGTGGAATTGCCCCAGGATGAGGCCGGAAATATTGCCTTTCATTTTATCAATGCACAAACAAATAACTCTTATAGTTCAGACAACCGGACCATATTTGAAACCGTTCAGGGAATCCTGGATATCGTTAAATATAACTTCTCCATTCTCTACAATGAAGAGGGGATCGGTTATACCCGTTTCATTACTCATTTGCGGTTTTTCGCACAGCGGCTTGTAAACGGCAGTCAGGATTTATATGAATATGAAGATTCTTTTTATACCCATGTAATTGAAAGCTGTAAAAGAGAATATGACTGTGTCAGAAAAATCGGGATTTTTATTCAGGAAAAATTTGATTCCAGATTATCCAGGCAGGAGGAAATGTATTTAACAGTCCATATTCATCGGATATTAGAGGAATACTCCCATCAAAATAAGAAATAGAGGCACAAATTGAATGAACTAATTTTTACGCGCAAACAGGAAATCCGTTTTCTTGCAATGGTTTCCCTGTTCTGGTTTGCGCAGTACATATACATTCCATATCAGACGACCTATCTGACTCTGTTAGGAGTGGGCAGCGCATTTACCGGAATGGTGCTGGGGGCTTATGGACTTACCCAGCTGGTATTTCGTTTTCCGATCGGGCTATGTGCGGATTCCATCGGAAAGCATAAGTGCTTCATCCAGGCAGGAACTCTTTTTTCCGGCCTCGCATCATTGTTCCGGATATTCTGGGGGAATGGGATGGGCTTTTTAGCAGCAAATCTTTTTTCCGGAATTGCTTCCGCCATGTGGATTTCATTTATGGTGTTTTACACCAATCATTTTTCACAAAAAGACCAGCAGGCAGCTACCAGCAGAATCGTGATGTTTAATAATTTTGGTATGCTCATCGGCTTTTTAGCAAGTACCATGGGGTACAGCAGGATCGGAATGACGGGAATCTGTATTCTCAGTGTCGTAGGCGGACTGCTTGCCTTTATTCTCTCGCTTCAAATCAAGGAACCATGCACAAAAACTGGAAAAACAGATGCAAAGGAACTTATTTCCGTATGTAAAATGAAACGGCTGTGGCTATTCTCCATTTTGGCTTTAATTCAGCAGGGCATACAGCTTACGACTGCCATGTCGTTTACAAATCAGGTTCTGAAGGATCTGGGGGCCGCCAATGGATTGGTTGGATTATCCTCAATTATTTATATGGTTTCGGCAGTAGGATTTGCAGCTTTTGCTTCTGCCGGTTACTGCTGTAAGAGAGGTCCCAGATTTTGGATCCCAGCCGTCTTTGTAATTATATCAGTCTATTGTGTGATGGTACCCTCGGCGAAAAATGCTGCAGAGCTTTTAATTCTGCAGATACTTCCCGGAATGTCGACCGGAATTTTGTTTTCCTATCTGACTTCAGAGGCAATGTGTGGAATCGAAGCGAAAAAACGTTCCACTGCCATGGGCCTTTTTCAGGCAGTTTATGCCATAGGCATGACTACGTTTCCCATCTTTACCGGGAACATTGCCTCTGCGTTCAGCATCCAGCATGGTTATCTGGTGCTGGCAGGAATTTCGATGATAGGAACTGGGGTATCTGTTGTTTATTATAGGAATAGAACCGGATGCAAAAAGATCAGATAATTGGATGTAATAAGAATACGCCTTGATACGGAATTTAATCCGGTCAAGACGTATTTTTTTAGAACTTATTTAAGCTTTGAAAAATGCTTCTGCAAGTCTAACCAGTGCTTCCTGATCCTTAACACCCATAAGCTCTCTGGCAGAATGCATGGCCAGCATGGGAACACCCACATCCACTGTGCGCATGGTCAGCAAAGCAGAAGAAATGCTTCCCAGAGTAGATCCGCCTTTTACATCGGAACGGTTTGAAAACTTCTTATAAGGGATATCTAAGGCGCGGCAGATGCCCTCAATCACACCTGTGCTGGTGGCATCGGTTGCATAGGCCTGGCTTGCCGCCAGTTTGATGGCTACTCCGTCTCCCATCATGATCTGGTTCTTGATATCACATTTCTCTCCGTGGTTTGGATGAATGGCATGAGCCACATCCATGGAAAGAAGAAATCCACTTAACAAAGCATTTAAAAAGTCGGTTCTGGTATAACCCAGGGAGGCGTAGATCTTTTCCAGAATATGTTCAGTCAGTGCAGAAGCTGCCCCCTGTTTTGTGTGGCTTCCGATCTCTTCGTTGTCATACAGGGCAATGGCATGGATTCCGCTTTCGTGTGTATCGGAAAGAATGCCGCTTAAGCATGCAGAAACAGAGGTAATATTGTCAAGTCTGGGAGCGGAATAAAATTCGTTCTGCAGACCAAGAGTGGTTCCGGACTCATAATTATAGATGTAGATTTCATAATCCAGAATGTCTTCTTTCTTTACCCCTGCTTCTTTTGCAAGCGCATCAATAAAAAAGCTTTCTTTGTTTAATTGATCCGTAATCCGGGCAATTAAAGGAAGCATGTCCACCTGTGCATTTATGGCAAATCCTTCATTGGCATTGCGGTTCATATGGATGGCAAGATTGGGTATGGTAAGTACCGGGCGGGAGAAATCCACAAAGATAGTCCTGGGATTCATAAGCGTGTCACCTGTTACACTGACTTTTCCTGCCATGGATAAAGGCCGGTCAAACCAGGTACCTAAGAGAGGGCCGCCATAGACCTCAACATTCAGCTTTCCGTATTCCAGAGCAGTTACTTCCGGAGATGGCTTTACCTTCAGACAGGGCCAGTCTGTATGAGAAGCGGCCAGCTTCAGCTGGGGGACAGCTGTCAGCTCACTGCCGACGGTAAATGCGATTAAGGTGGAGTCAAATGCGTTAATGTAGTAGGAGCCTCCCTGCTTTAATTCCCAGGATTCTGCCAAAGGCAATTCCTTAAATTCACCTGCTAAGAGCTGTTTTGCTGCAGCCTGAATGCAGTGGTATGGAGAAACCGATGCAGCAATCAGTTCTTCCAGCTGTTTCATATGATTCATATCATTATCCTCTTTTCTGATTTTCAATTGGTTTTCTGACTGAAACCGTTGAATCTATTATAGCATAGAAGAGGTTAGTTTGGAATACCGACAGAGCGTGTGAAATCCTGCGTTGACATTGGAAGAGCTTCCGTTGTATAGTTAACGGAGAAAATACGGACGGGGAGAATGAAACCATGATTGCGTTGAATATAGAAGAGATGAAACCTTTTACGACAAAGTTGTTTGTAGGAGAAGTTTTTGACCATTTTCTTGTAAAAGAGGCTACCATCACTACCTTTAATACCTTTACCATTGACGGAGCCATACGGTCTGCCTATTATACTGCAGAGGAGAAGGAGACCCTGAATTTAGGAGAGCTGTCCACCTGGGCCATGATGAAACCCTTTTGTTTTTCACTGATCAAGGGCAAACGGCTGCCTGGAAGTTTTAAGATTGTAATGCAGATGCCCAAAGAGGATACGGAGCGTTTTCTTTCTGAACGAAAGATTCCTTTCACTTCCAATGAGGTCAAAGGACTGTATATCAATATCAGATATGAGGAAGAGCGCCTGATCTGTGTGACAGGCACCTCAGTATCTGTTTTTACTCTGGACAAGACGTTAGATCAGGAATGGGACCAGGCATTTAAGGAATTTTTAAAGGAAAACCAGATTATTTATCTGGAAGAATAACATTATCAGCACTCAAACGGTTTGAGTGCTGATTTTCTATTGACAATTCCATTACTGCGTATTAAAATACTCTTTGCAGGTATAAATTGTAAAAATTCCATGATGGTCATGGAACAAAAATAGAATAAGAGAGTAAGGAGTGTTCTGATATGGCAAAAACAGGAAGTTTGACAATCAACAGCGAAAACATTTTCCCGATTATTAAAAAATGGTTGTACTCAGACCATGATATTTTCTACCGTGAATTGGTATCCAATGGAAGCGATGCCATCACAAAGCTGAAAAAGCTTGATGTTATGGGAGAGTGGCAGAAGCCGGATGATCTGGAGTTTAAGATTGAAGTAATCACAGATTCCAATGAAAAGACAATTACCTTTAAAGATAACGGTATTGGTATGACCATGGAAGAAGTGGATGAGTATATCAATCAGATCGCATTTTCCGGAGCAAAGGATTTCCTTGAAAAATATAAGGACAAGACCAACGAAGATCAGATTATCGGACATTTCGGACTTGGTTTTTACTCCGCTTTTATGGTTGCAGATAAAGTAACCATCGATACAAAGTCCTACAAAGAAGGTGCAGCGCCCGTTCACTGGGAGTCTGACGGCGGTACAGAGTATGAGATGGAAGAAGGGGATAGAGAAGAATCTGGTACTACCATTAAGCTTTATCTCAATGAAGACTGCCTGGAGTTCTGTAACGAATACAGAGCAAGAGAAGTTCTGGAAAAATATTGTTCCTTTATGCCAGTTGCAATCTATTTATCCAATGTATCAGCGGAACCCCAGTTTGAGACGATTGAAAAGGAAGAACTGACTGAGAAGGATACTGTGGTTGAGACCATTGTGGAGGAAGCCCAAACAGAAGAAATAGAAAAAGAAAACGGCGAAAAAGAAATAGTGGAAGTTTCTCCGGCCAGAGAAAAATATAAGATTAATAAGCGCCCGGTGGCAGTCAATGATACCAACCCTCTGTGGAATAAACATCCAAATGACTGTTCCGAAGAGGATTACAAGGGCTTTTACCGCAAGGTATTCCATGATTATAAGGAGCCATTATTCTGGATTCATTTAAACATGGATTATCCGTTTAACTTAAAGGGAATTCTCTATTTCCCAAAACTGAACTTAAACTACGACAGCCTGGATGGAACCATTAAGCTGTACAACAGCCAGGTGTTTATCGCAGATAATATTAAAGAGGTAATTCCGGAATTCTTAATGCTTTTAAAGGGTGTTATCGACTGTCCGGATCTTCCTCTGAATGTATCCAGAAGTGCGCTGCAAAATGATGGCTTTGTTAAGAAGATCTCAGATTATATTACAAAGAAGGTTGCAGATAAGCTGACTGGAATGTTTAAGACAGATCGTGAGAATTATGATAAATACTGGGCAGATATTAATCCATTTATCAAATTTGGCTGCTTAAAAGATGAGAAGTTTGCAGAAAAGATCAATGATTCCATTCTCTTTAAGAATCTGGAAGGCAAATATTTAACACTGGCAGAGTGTCTGGAAGAGAATAAGGAAAAACATGAGAACCGCGTATTCTATATTACCAATGAGAAAGAACAGAGCCAGTATATCAACCTCTTTAAAGAAGCAGGACTTGATGCGGTTTATTTAACAGAGAATATCGATAACCCGTTTGTGGGATATTTAGAGCAGAAGAATGAAGACGTGAAGTTCTTATGCATTAACTCCGATTTATCTGATATTTTTAAAGAAGAAGTGACAGAAGAGGACAAAGAAGCCATGAAGGGTGATGTGGAAGCTCTGACTGAATTGTTCCGTAAGGTTTTAAATAAAGAGAATTTAGAGGTTAAGGTTGAGAAATTAAAGAATGATAACGTTTCTTCCATGATTACTGTTTCTGAAGAATCAAGACGTATGCAGGAAATGATGAAGATGTACACCATGCCTGGTATGGATGCTTCCATGTTTGGAGCAGGCGGCGAAACACTGGTTCTTAACTATAACAACAAGCTGGTTCAGTATGTATTAGGACATAAAGATGGTGCCCATACCAACGCTATTTGTGAGCAGCTTTACGATCTGGCAGCGTTAAGCCACGGATCTCTCACACCGGAGCGTATGACAGGCTTTATTGCAAGAAGTAATGAGCTGATGTTAGTAATGGCAGGAGAATAAGGATTTTTTAATACAGCAGATAAAATGGATGTCATAAACAGAAGGCCTTTCAAAGGGAGGTGGCTGTTTTTGACATCCATTTTTTTCATATATATTCTATTGACAGACCAACTTTGTTTCTCTATAATATATAGTAATGAATACTACATGATAAGTTTCGTGCCAGGAGGAAGAATATAGATATGAGCTATAAAATCATTGGGGACAGTTGTACGGACCTGACGCCGGATCTGAAGAAAGATCCCCACTTTCAGATCATTCCGTTAATTTTACAGGTCGGTAATACACAGATAATTGATGACGAGACGTTTGATCAGAAGAGTTTTATTGAGCTGGTAAAAAGCAGCAGTGAATCTCCTAAGACAGCATGTCCGTCTCCTGAATTATATAAAGAGGCTTATGAGTGTGAAGAGGACCAGGTCTTTGTTATCACTCTTTCCGAGCATTTAAGCGGAAGCTATAACAGTGCAGTTCTGGGTAAGAAGCTGTTCGAAGAGGAACATGGAAAAGACAGCAAGAAGATTGCCGTATTCGGATCCGATTCTGCTTCCTGTGGACAGCTTAATATTGCTGTTTACATTCAGTCTCTCTGCCAGGCATCTTTTCCTTTTGAAGAGATTGAAGATAAGGTGAGAGCCTATATAAAGAGCATGAGAACCTATTTTGTATTGGAAAGTCTTGATACATTAAGAAAGAACGGACGTCTTACCGGTCTGCAGGCATTCTTTGCAACTGCTCTTAATATTAAGCCTGTTATGGGTGCGGAGTCAGGAGTGATTGTTAAGCTGGATCAGGCAAGGGGAATTAACAAAGCATTGACCCGTATGGCTGATATTGCCATGAAGGATGCCGGAGATACCAGGAACAAGGTACTGGCAATCGCTCATTGCAATAATTCGGAGCGGGCGGAGTTTGTAAAGCAGGAGATGTTGAAAAGAGGCATATTTAAGGATATCATGATTACAGAAACAGCAGGTGTAGCGACAGTATATGCCAATGACGGCGGAATTATTATGACCTTGTAAGTCTGGCGTGACAACGTCTATATACAGGATTAAAGCCGGTTTTGCAGAGAATAGGATGCGTGTATCCTTTCCGCAAAACCGGCTTTTTTTCTTTGGGTTTGTTTAAATTATGCTGAATCTCACTGATTTGACAAAAACATGGAACCAGTGTAAGATGTAAAAATGGGAATTAATCCCAGAAAATAGATAAGGGATCTGTTATGTATCATCCACAAAAAACTGTGGAAAAGTGAGTTGTTCAGTCGTATATGGGGAAAAAAGATCAATAATTGTGGAAAAAGTTATGAACCAGCGAAAAGTATGTGGAAATTATTAACAATCTGGAGGAGTAAATGAAGAGGACCAATGGAACCATGAAGTTTCTGATTATCCTTCCCGTATTGCTGTTCGTCGTGCTGGCGGGGTGGATTGGAGGAACAGAATGGAAGCAGAGACAGGGAACAAAAGAAACAGTCAGTAAAGCAGCAGGAGATACGAATACTGTTACCCAGCAGGATACCAAGAGTGCACGGGAAGAAAGCAGCAGTCAGGAAGCCCGGACTGTGACGGAAGAAACCAAAGAATCCAGTACAAATCAGGAGAAGAATCCAGTGGTACATCTCCTTTTTGCAGGAGATATATTACTTTCTACTCATGTTACGACAGCATATGATAAAAATGGCGGTATTAATGGAGTGCTTGATGAGGGGATGCGGGGGGAAATCAGTAAGGCAGATATTTTTATGGCCAATCAGGAATTTCCATTCAGCAACCGGGGATCAGCAGCACCGGACAAGCAGTTCACATTCCGGTTAAATCCGGACCGGGTTTCCATGATGAATGAAATCGGTGTGGATATCGTAACAATCGCCAACAATCATACACTGGACTACGGAACGGATGCGCTTTTAGATACCTGCACGGCGTTAGATGGAGCAGGAATCCGCTATGTGGGCGCAGGCCCAGATATGAACCGTGCAAAACAGCTTGAGACCATAGCGGTAAATGGGAAAACCTTCGGATTTCTTGCCGCATCAAGAGTTTATCCCGATCCCAACTGGGTGGCCAACAGCAAAAAGCCAGGTATGGTAAGTGGATACGATCCAACCATACTTCTTGAGGAAATCCGTAATGCCAGAAGCATCTGTGACTATGTGGTGGTCTATGTTCACTGGGGAGTGGAGCGGGAAGAAAAGCCGAAAGAATATCAGCGGCAGCTGGGACAGCAGCTGATTGATGCAGGTGCAGATCTGGTTGTGGGCAGCCATCCCCATGTTCTTCAGGGTATGGAATATTACAAGGGAAAGCCAATCTGCTACAGTCTGGGCAATTTTATCTTTGGCAGCAGCATTCCAAAGACTGCCCTTATGAGGGCAGATGTAAATTTTGAGGACAATACCACCACTCTTTCTCTTGTTCCGGGAACCTCAGGTGCAGGATTTACGAAAACGCTGACAAAACCGGAAGAGGTAAAAGGATTTTATCAGTATTTTCAAAATCTGTCTTTTGGAATTACCATCGATGACAATGGTGTCATTCACAATAACGGCAATTGATTCAGACGAGGTATCTGTCACCCTGGCAGATGCCTCGTTCTTTTAAACGCTTTGTCAGGGTATTCAGTACCAGACGTTTGTTGCCGCTCCACAAAGGGGCGAGAAGAAGTTCTTTGGGACCATCTCCGCTCAGCCGGTGTATGACCACAGATGGAGGCAGGATGGAAAGGCAGTCAATGACAAGATCCGTATATTCTAAAAGAGAATACACCGGTACAGTTCCCTTCCTGTAAAGATCCGCCAGGTCAGTTCCTTCCAGTATGTGAAGAAGCTGCAGTTTGATACCGTCGATACCGTGATCACCTGAATGCCCCAGATAGCGGATGGTCTCAAAAATCATATCTTTCGATTCTCCGGGAAGTCCTAAGATGACATGGGCGATCACCTTGATTCCAGCTTCTTTTAAATTCTGCCATGCATGACAAAAGTCCGATAGCGGATACCCTCTCCGAATGAACTCTGCTGTGGATTCATGAATCGTCTGAAGCCCCAGTTCCACCCACACCGGTTTTATGCGGTTTAATTCCTTTAACAAAAGAATAACGTCAGGAGGAAGGCAGTCAGGTCTTGTGGCAATGGATAAAACAACTACATCAGGCTGGGAAATAGCCTGTGTAAAGAGTTCACGCAAATAGGAAACTGACGCGTAAGTGTTGGTGTAGGATTGAAAATAGGCAATATAGAGGCCGGTTTCCCCGTTCATTTTAAGAGACACCCGCTTCTTGGCAGAGTGAATCTGTTCCGCCACAGAAGCGTGAAGCCCTTTGGCTTCTGCAAATTCACCGGAACCGCCTCCGCTGCAGAAAATACAGCCTCCTGTTCCCAGTAAGCCATCCCGGTTGGGGCAGGTCATACCGCCATCCAGTGCAAGCTTATAGACTTTCTGCCCATACTGCATTTTCAGTTCATAATCTAAAGCGTGGTAAGGCTTGTCATTCCAGAACATGGTGACCTCCTGTTTTTTGATTGTTTCATTATAGAAGAGAGATTGAGGGAAGTCAAATTATTTTATAGCTTTTCGTAAAATATTATATTGTGAAAACTTTGGCACTTATGTTATACTCGAGATAATGGCGTTTGTATGCCAATGAATGGGGAAAAGGAGATTTTTCAGCATGAAAACAGAGGAAACAATCCGTTTTTTAGAATCCGAAAAGGCAGGAAAATTAATGACTGCTTTGTATGGCGAAAAAGCGGCAGGAGAGAATATTTTAAGATATCAGAACCTGGTAAAGGACTTTAAAAATCATTTTCCGGAAGAAGATATTCTTTTATTTACATCACCTGGGCGTACAGAGATCAGCGGGAATCATACCGATCATAATCACGGCAAGGTTCTGGCAGGAAGCATCAACTTAGACTGTGTGGGTGTGGCAGCGAAAAATAACAGCAACCTTATTAATATTGTCAGTGTGACTTACAACCAGAGCTTTACCATTGATCTTAATGATCTGGCACCAAGTGATAAAAAAGCCGGTACCATTGATTTAGTAAAGGGTCTGTTAAAGGGTTTTTTAGAAAAAGGCTATGAGATCGGTGGTTTTAATGCCTATATAACCAGCAATGTAATCAGTGCGGCAGGTGTCAGTTCTTCCGCTTCTTTTGAGATGCTTCTTTGTTCGATTCTGAACACATTTTTTAATGACGGCCGTATGGATACAGTGGCTTATGCACATATCGGAAGATATGCGGAAAACGTCTATTGGGACAAGGCTTCCGGTCTTCTTGACCAGATGGCATGTGCGGTTGGAGGCCTGATTACCATTGATTTTAAGGATCCTTTAAAGCCTGCAGTGAAGCAGATTGATTTTGATTTTGCTTCCCAGAACCACAGCCTGATTATTGTCAATACAGGAAAGGGACATGCGGATTTAAGTGCCGATTATTCGTCCGTACCGGCTGAGATGAAGAAGGTTGCAGAGTTTTTTGGAAAAGAAGTCTGTGCAGATATAACGGAAGAAGATGTGATTGGTCAGTTAAGTGCGGTTCGGGAGTTTGCAGGAGACCGTTCTGTACTCCGGGCTCTTCATTTCTTTGAAGAAAATAAGCGTGTGGATGCAGAAGTGACTGCTTTAAAAGAAGGAAGATTTGACGAGTTCCTTTTCAATATTACTGCTTCCGGTAATTCCTCCTGGAAATGGCTTCAGAACTGCTTTACCAATACCAGTTTCCAGGAACAGGGAATTACGGTGGCTCTTGCTCTTACGGAATTGTTTATCGCTGGTAAAAAGCAGGGGGCATGCCGGATTCACGGAGGCGGATTTGCAGGGGTCATTATGGCTGTTCTTCCCAATGAAATCACAGAGGAATACATCTCCTATATGGAAACGGCAATGGGAGAAGGCAATGCTTACCGTATGAGCATCAGACCTTATGGTTCCATCTGTTTTAATGCTGTTGCAGAGCAATAATAATTGTAAATCCTGCCATAATAGAGTACAATAGAAGCAAGAAAACCTTCATATATCATGTAAGGGAAAAGGAGGCAGGCATTATGAAAGAAAAAAGTAATCTGATCATCACCATAGGAAGACAGTACGGAAGCGGTGGACGTATTGTGGGAAAAGCTCTTGCAGAGGAACTGGGGATTCATTTTTATGATGAGGAGATTCTGACGATCACATCGGAGCAAAGTGCGGTTGGAGAAGTTTTTTTCCGCCTTGCAGATGAAAAAGCCGGCAATAATCTGTTATATCGGATTGTCAGCGGATTAAAACCGCAGCTTGGCAAGCCCTCCACAGATGCGGACATTGTAAAACCGGAGAATCTATTCCGTTTCCAGTCACAGGTCATTAAGGAACTGGCGAAAGAGGAATCCTGTATTATCGCCGGAAGATGCGCGGATTATATTTTAAGCCGTGAGGAAGAGAATGTTCCCGGGCTTGTGAAGATCTTTGTCTATGCAGATACACCTACACTGATCCAGAGAACCATGGAAGTTGATAAGATTGATGAGAAGGAAGCCGCCAAGCGGGTGAAGAAGGTTAACAGGGAACGGAAAGAATATTACCGCTACTATACCGGTGAAAACTGGGAAGACTGGAACAATTATGATCTCATCATTAACACAAGCCGGATTGATCTGGAACAAACAGCCAGGCTGATTAAAGATTATATAAAATTAAGAGGAATTGAAGCCTGAAACATATTGTAAATCCTTTGATGCAGAGATATAATGAATATTAGAAGTGAGAAAAGCCGGTTGGAATAGTTTCCACTGGCTTTTTTCAGAAAACGTGTTTTCAGAACGGAGATCACTTATATGAACTACGGAAAAGACTCCAGGATTACGTCTGTGATCGTGAGCATGTTCAGTGTTCTTATTTTGTTGGTCCTTGCTTTTATTTTCTTATCCAGTCAGCAGAAAAAGCTGAATCAGGAATTCAATCAGTTGATTTATTCAAGTCTTACTTCCTTTACAGACACACAAAACGATCAGATTTTAAAGATAGCCGATGATGCAAGAACGATAAAATACGGCATGGAAAGTATGATAGAGGCGGCCAGTCTGTCTCCGGAAGATCAATGGATGAATCATTACCTGACAAAAATGGAAGGGGAAAATCCGGATTATCAACTGGAATATGTCTCATGCAGCAATTGGAAAGAAATAATATCCGGAGAAGGAAAACGAAGGATTTTTGAACAGGTTATAAACAATAAAACAGATGTACTGGATATTTTGTGTCCCATGGAAAATGGAAACGGATGCATATTTTTAGTAGCGGAGCCTCTTACGGCCAATGGTACAGTGGCAGGAGTTTTATTTTTTACCTTTAAAACGGAGAAGTTTGGAGAAATTGCAAAAGATCATATGCCCTTTAAAAAGATCCAATCGCAGATCATAAAATCGGATGGCAGCATTCTTTATTCCAATAGTGATCAGTTAATACGCGGCAGCAATCTGTTTTCCTCGATCAATACCAACGAAGCACAAAGCCAGAGTGCCAAATTTATTAAAACCCAGATAGAACAAGAAGATTCGTTCACTACCTCTTTTCCAATGAACGGGAAAAACTATTATATTTCGGCAATGAAGGTAGGGATCAATGACTGGAGACTGATTAACTATGTCCGTTCTCCGGATATTATGCTGCAGTCAGAATATGTATTTGGTATGTTTTTTGGTACGGCAATTTTGCTGATTCTGCTGACAATTGCCGGATGCAGCTGGATATTCCTTTTATTTTACAGACAGAATCAGAAGCTTCAGCTGGAGTCCGAGCGTTATTCGGTTCTATCCCAATTTACCGATACGCTGCTTTACGAGTATGATTATGAAACAGATACCATTGAATTTACATCCAATGCCAGACGAAAACTGTTCCTGGAAAAGTTAAAGGCAAGAGGGGTTTTAAGACTGAACCGGGGGGAATATTTAATGCACCCGGAGGATTGGCAGAAGGGGGAACGTCTTCGCTGGGCGCTGTTAGGAAGCAAGCCGGATGAGGTAAGGTATTGCAGAATCCGGTTAAAAGGGCAGTCAGGAGAATACCGGTGGTTTAGCTGTCAGTATAAGATACTTCCCGGACAGGCCGGCTGCAAATCCCGAATGGTTGGGAAGCTGGAGGATATTACCGATCAGCTGGGAAGAGAAGAGATGCTTTTAAACCGCGCAAGAAAAGACCCCTTAACGGGAGTATATAATCGTTCGGGAGAGCAGATTATTGATGGCAAGCTTTCCCTGTTGTGCAGCGGCATCTTTTTCATGATAGATCTGGATAATTTTAAGGAGATCAATGATTCCTGCGGGCATGCGGCAGGGGACCACGTTTTAACCAGAGTAGCGGAATCACTGGAAAAGCTGGTGGGAAAAGACGGAATCGTGGCGAGAGTGGGCGGAGACGAGTTTGTAGTCTTTATTACGGAGAACTGGGAAGACTCCCAGATCACTGATATGGCAGAGTCCATTCTTGATCTCATGGATCATACAGAAGAGGGATATTATACTGTCCTCCGGGTTACTGCCAGCATCGGAATTGCAATTGCACCAAAGGATGGAAGCAGCTATGAAGAATTATATAATGCTGCAGACAAGGCGATGTACTACATAAAACAAAACAGCAAAAGAGGTTACGCTTTTTATAAAGGAGAAGGAAAAGAGCATCTATAAAACCGGAACCAGCTGGCCAGTGTTTTGGACTGTCTGATTCCGGTTTTTATTCTTATTTAATCGGGAGACCCGTTTCCTTTCTTGCAGAACTGGTTTTTACCACAGCAGATATCTGCCCTGCTCTGATCGGTACAATGTCCAAGCAGACCTCTCTTCTGGGAACAGTTTTTCCCGCAGCAGTATCTGGATTCGGGGCATAAAGTATAATTCCCTCCCTGAATAATCAGCTTTTTCCCATTCACAAGAGCATCTGCAAGCTTGCTTCTGGCGCTGTCATAGATTGCCTGTACAGTCGTTCTCGCCACACTCATCTGTTGGGAGCATTCATTCTGGGTAAGCTTCAGATGATCAATTAAGCGGATCACTTCGTATTCATCCACTGACATCTCTATGGTCATAAGTTTTTCTTTATTGCAGGGGGCAAATTCCATTGTTTCTGGCATTTCACATACACGTCGCTGTTTTACGGGTCTGGCCATCTTATCTGTCACCTCATTTCAAATAAGGTTAGTATATCTGTAGTTGAATGAAATGTCAATCATACAGCTGAGGAAGGAGCACTTTAAATCAAAAACGGAATCAGAAAATAATTCTCCGATTCCGCATTTTTATTAGATAAATAAGTTTACATTGGATTCTTCTGCGTCTCCCAGATAGGCACCAACGCCACCCAGTTCTACACCGTCAATCAGTTCTTCCGGACGAATTCCCATTACATCCATACTCATGGTACAGGCAACGATACGAACGCCTGCTTTCATGGCTTTCTTTATCAGGGTTTCCAGGGAATCTACATTTTTGTCGCTCATGATTTTTTTCATCATGGCAGTTCCCATTCCGCCCATATTCATCTTAGACAGCTTCAGTTTTTTGCTTCCCCGGGGGAGCATAACTCCGAACATGGACTCTACCAGAGTTTTTTTAACCGGTTGTTTTTCTTCTTTTCTTAAGGCATTCAGTCCCCAGAATGTGAAGAACATCGTAACCGGTCTTCCCATGGCAGCGGCACCGTTGGCGATGATAAAGCTGGCAAGAACTTTATCCAAGTCTCCGGAAAATACAATCAGTGTTTTTCCTTCAACAGCTTCCTTTTGCGGGGCAGAAGGGGATGGGGAGCTTTTTTTTACCAGTGCTACATAATCATTATCCCGCCGTTCATTGGATAAAAGGGTGTGGCCTGTTCTGCGGCACCATGCTCCGATATCTCTGGCAAAACCCGGATCAGAAGCGGAGACTTCCATTACTGCACCTTCCTTCATGTCTTTCATGGTTTCAAAAACCTTCATGATGGGACCGGGGCACTGCATACCGCTGCAATCCAAACGCATGGCTGCTGTGGGAATGTCCTTTGTATCCATCTGCCCGTTATCTGAAAATGAGACCGGCGTGGTAATCTTTGGCGTGGTGTCATATTGGTAATGGGTGGACTGATAAAATCTTACTCCGCCCGGATAGATCTTTACATGAGCAAATCCGTTCTGCATCAGAATACGTGCTGCATTATAGGCACGGACTCCAATGGCACAGAAGGTAATGATTTCTTTGGAGGGATCCAGTTCTTTTAACCGGTCTCTCAGCTGTCCAAGAGGAATATGCTTTGCCTGAGGCAGTGCAAAAGCCATCAGTTCTGCATCCTCCCTGACATCCAGCAGCTGTGCGCCTGTATTTTTATCCGGTGAATCCCAGGAAGCAAAGGAAACTCTTCCTTCCAAAAGGTTTTCTGCGGTAAATCCCGCCATATTAACCGGGTCCTTGGCAGAAGAAAATGGAGGTGCATAAGCCAATTCCAGATATTTTAAATCTTCAATTGTGGCTCCGAGACGTATGGAAACGGCAAGTGTATCGATCCGCTTATCTACGCCATCCATACCCACAATCTGGGCACCGTAAATGGTTTTCCCATCCATGGAGAATAAAAGCTTCAATGTGAGGGGAACTGCCCCGGGGTAATAACCTGCATGAGAATTCTGGGTAATAATGATACTTTCATAATCAGTTCCCTTTTTCAAACCTCGTTTTATCAGAGCTTTTTCATTGGCACCAGTTGAAGCAGCAGTTAAATCAAAAACTTTTGCAACAGAAGTTCCCTGGGTTTTTTTATAAGTTTCTTTTCCGCCAGCTATGTTATTGGCAGCAATACGTCCCTGCTTATTGGCAGGACCTGCAAGCGGCACCATGGCAGCATCTCCGAAGGTGAAATCACTGACTTCGATCACATCACCCACAGCATAAATATCAGGATCTGAGGTTTTTAAGGTATCATCAACAATGATTCCGCCCCGCTCATTGACAGCCAGACTGCAGGATTTGGCAAGTTCGCTGTTTGGACGTACACCAATAGAAAGAATCACCAGTTCTGCTTTTAGGATCTTACCGCTTTTTAAGGTGATAGACACAGAGTCATTTTCATCAGCAAAGGATGAAACTCCGTCTCCAAGATAAAGGGAAACCTGGTTCTGGACGATGTTTTCATGAAGCAGCTGAGCCATCTCAAAGTCAATGGGTGCCAGTACCTGATCCTGCATTTCGATGAGAGACACGCTAAGACCGGCATGACGAAGGTTTTCAGCCATCTCAAGTCCGATAAAGCCTCCGCCGATAACCGCAGCAGTTTTAATCCCTTTTTCTTTAATCAGACCGCGGATGCGGTCGGTATCCGGAACTGTCCAAAGAGTCTGAATGCGGGAAGATTCGATTCCTTTAATAGGCGGGCGGACTGGAGAGGAACCCGTGGAAATGACCAGAGTATCGTAGGATTCCTCATAGGATTCCCCTGTTTCCAGTTTCCGGACCGTTATTTTTTTATTTTCCCTGTCTATGGATGTTACTTCATTTTTTACTCTGACATCAATCTCGTATTTCTTTCTCATGGCTTCCGGCGTCTGTAAAAGCAGAGCATCTCTGGATTTGATCACGTCGCCAACGTGGTAAGGAAGACCACAGTTTGCATAGGAAATATACTCACCCCGTTCCAGAATGAGAATCTGAGCATCTTCATCCAGTCTTCTGAGTCTGGCGGCACAGCTGGCTCCGCCTGCGACTCCGCCGATTATAACAGTTTTCTTCATGGTGCGCCTCCTGATCTATGAAAAGTTTCATTAAAATAAGCTTGTTATGTTTTTGACACTCTCAGTATAGGACGTCAGAAGAAAAATGTCTGTGACAGAGTCACATAAAATAATATCGGTTCATCAGGCTGTCATCTACAGGCTGGCTGCAAAATCCCGAACCTGCTCCAGCTTTTCCGATTTAAGCATGCTTCCTTTTTCAACCATGCCGGATATGGAGATCACACCTTTATTTTCCCATTTTAAATAAGAGCAAATGGAATTTAACTGGGTTTTGGCTGCATCGTATACTCCGTCAGAGCCGGAATTTAGAAGCATGGCTATGGATTTGATATGAAATCCTTTTTTTGCAAATGCGTACATTCGGTCAATGAAGCACTTAGTCTGTGCGGATACATCAAACCAGTACACAGGTGAGGCCAGTACCAGCATGTCTGCCTGACTTAAATCTGTTAAAATGCTGTTCATATCATCATTCTGAATACATACTCCGTCATGAGTAAAGCAATAGGTACATGCCAGACATGGTTCTACCTTTAAAGTACTTAACTCTTTGACAGTAACTTCATGGCCAGCCTCTCTTGCTGATTTTGCAAAAGCAGACGCCATAATCTCTGTATTGCCGTTTTTTCTTGGACTTCCAGTGACTACTAATATGTTCAAACTAACCTACCTCCGATTTTATTATGAATGAAGAACCCAGGAAAATAAGTATTTCATTTCAGAAGAAGTTTTTATTTCAGGAACAGGCAGCTTTTTAAATTCACCTGGAAGCTTCTTCTCTGCAGCAGCCAGACCAAAATGGCAGGCAGCAATTCCCACATCAACTCTCTGGATATCAACAGTGTTATTCCCTTCCTTTAATGTCTTAGCCTCGTAGAAATGATACGCATCCTGGCTTTTTACAATTCTCCAGGGCTGTTTATTCACAGCGGAGGGGGCCAGTCTTGTCATATCCAGGGCAAAAGCAAAATCTCCCGCATCGGATTTTGCCAGAGGAGAGGAGAAGTCATCCTTGAAGAAGAGCTGGTTCCAGTCTTTTCGCTGGTCAGATTTGACAGCCCACTTCATGATTGACTCCATAGACCTTTTTTTACCAGTAGGATATCCAAGGGGGCTGATAACCGGAAACAGATCGCCCTTTTTTAAGTCCATGGCATGTGAGAAGGCGCTTTTATCAAAGGTGCCTCCCAGCCAGCACGTACCATATCCAAGTGCTACGGCGTAGAGAACTAAATGCTCCAGAGAATATCCCAGTGCCTCCAGTGCCAGATCACAATCCGGTACCGAGGCGCCAATAAAGTTCCTGGCACCTTTAATAACTCCGTAGGTGCCAAGTTTTTCTCCTTTCAATGCGTCACTGCTTTCCAGAATACGGAAGCTTACGTCCACAGAGAATGGATTGTTTAAAGTCTTAATAAAATCATAGAACAGCTCTGTTTCCTTTGGTGAGAGAGAGCGAGGGTCATAGGATCTGATACTGCTGCGCTCCCTGATTGTTTTTTCCACGGGAAAAACAGGTTTCATAGGATTTTGTCCTTTCTTTTATATAAGAGTTTTATAAAAATTACTGTCTCCTGGTTTTTCAACCATTTCCTTCATTGCGCCAATGGCATCTTTAAAATGTTCAGATGCTCCGTGAGCAGCCAGACTTGCCTGATCTTCCCATTCCTCAAGCATGGTTAAAATATGGGGATCTTTCACGTCCTGAACCAGCTCATAACGGATACAGCCGGCATCCGTTTCTCTGGTCTGCTTTACCAGCTGCGTGGCGACTTCAATAAATTCATTAATTTTATCTTCTTTAATATAATTTTTTGCAACGACCTTAATCATTTTATTTTATTCTCCTTTGTTTATGCCCATTTTTCATAATGTACGCGTTCTGCTTTATACCGTTCTGTAAATTCATTTTTCTGTCCATCGGGATAACCTATGGCAATCAGTCCAAAGGGTTTGATATGATCCGGAAGCTGAAAGAAACTGCGTACCTGGTCAGTCACTACATCAGAAGTGGCCACACCCAGCCAAACGGCTCCCAGTCCTAAGTGAACAGCTTCCAACAGCATATTCTGGGAAGCTGCACCCAAATCCTCTTCCCAGCCCTTTGGAACCTTAAATTCATTTTCATTTCCCATAAGAGCAATGGTTACAGCTGAGCCTGCCACTGGTTTGGCGTAGGGAGATACATCAGCCAGTTTTTTTAAATTCTCTTTGTCCTCTACCACAATAAATTCCCATGGCTGCTGGTTGGCGGCTGACGGTGCCTGCATGGCTGCCCGCAGAATTTTGTCAATCTTCTCCGGCTCTACGGCTTCAGTGGTAAATTTACGGATACTCCGTCTGTTAAAAATCTCCTGCATAAAAAATCCTCCTTAATTGTTTTCAAGTTTACCCAGCAGTTTTTTGCTGAGAGTCAGAAACTGGGCTGTCTCTTCTTCTGTCAGAATCCCCTGATATTGTTCATGAAGAAAATTCCAGGATTCCATAATGTGTTTCTGAAGTGCAAGACCCTGGGGCGTAGTGCTTAAAATTACGGACTTTCCCTCACATCGTTTGGAAACAAGACTTTTGTGTTCCAGCTTTTCAATCAGCCGGGTGATGGTGGAAGGCGTTAAATGCAGCGTTTCCCCCAGCTCCTTCTGAAGTATCTCTTCTTTCTGATTAACCAGATAGAGCAAAAGAGCGTGACTGGGAGAGAGTCCGGTTTTTGAAAAAGCTTCCTCTGCAATTTTGCCAAAAACTCTGGAAAGCTTTACGGTGGTAAAAAACAGGCAGCCGTTAAGAGAACAGGCCTGTTCCTCTGTTGTGTTATTTTTGTTCAAAACATCACCTCTCTTGTTTGTACATACAAATGATATCACTCTGAAAAACTACTGTCAACAAAAAAAATGTAATTTACCCAAATTAATTTATTGCAATTAAATGTTATAAAACTATTGACAGGAAAGCAGAAGTATTTTATAATGAAAATAACTTAAAAAATAAGCTTTTATCATAGATACAAGGAGGTATTACAATGTCTGTTTATGATTTTACTGTAAAAACTATGTCCGGAGAGGATAAAAAGTTATCTGATTACAAAGGAAAGGTACTTCTCGTTGTGAACACAGCAACAGCCTGCGGATTTACTCCTCATTATACCGATCTTCAGGCAATTTATTCAGAGTACAAGGACAGCGGTCTGGAAATTCTTGATTTCCCATGCAATCAGTTTGGCAATCAGGCACCTGGAGATGATGATGAGATTCATACGTTCTGTACCGGTCGCTTTGGTGTAACATTTCCACAGTTTTCAAAGATTGATGTAAATGGTGAGAATGCGATTCCACTGTATCAGTATCTGGTGAAGGAAAAAGGGTTTGATGGCTTTGATCCAGAACACAAGCTGACCAGTGTGCTGGAAGAAATGTTTGAGAAGGCAAATCCCAATTATAAGAATGAGCCGGATATTAAGTGGAATTTCACAAAGTTTCTTGTTGACAGAGATGGGAATGTAGTGAGAAGATTTGAACCAACTGCTGACATGAAGCTGGTGGAAGAAAGCATAAAAGAATTGCTGTAATAAAATACAGGACAGCAGGAGAACGGAGAAACGTGATGAATTATGACCGATTAAAAATAGAGAACCAGCTTTGCTTTCCGCTTTATGCCTCTGCCCGGGAGATTGTCAGGCTTTATAAGCCGTTTCTCGATGAGATTGACTTAACCTACACCCAGTATATTGCCATGATGGTATTGTGGGACAGGAAGAAAGTCACTGTAAAGCAATTGGGTGAGATCCTTTATCTGGACAGCGGTACGCTGACTCCCCTGCTAAAGAAGATGGAAGCCGGAGGCCTTTTGACCCGTAACAGGGACAAGGAAGACGAGCGCAGTGTCATTGTAGAACTGACTGAGAAGGGGGAACAATTAAAAGAGCAGGCGGTAACCATACCTGAACGAATTTCTAAGTGTGTCCCTCTTAACCAGGAAGAAGCAAAAGAACTTTACCATCTTTTATATAAGATACTTGGTAATACAATCAAACATCTGGAATAAAAAAGACTCAGGAAGGCCGTGAAGCCATTCCTGAGTTTTTTTTTACTTAGTTGTTGTGTGACAGCTTGAATCTTCCAACTTCCTGTTTTAAGGTATGCGCCTGTGCAGCGAGCTCTTCACTGGAGGCAGAACTTTCTTCTGCTGTAGCTGCGTTGCTTTGAATTACAGCAGATACCTGATTGATACCCTGATTGATTTCTTCCATGGAAGCCACCTGGACCGATGACGTGGATTCCACTTCTCTGATGGATACTTCTGCAAGTCTTGCCTTTTCCCCTACTTCAAGGAGTATATCAGAGGCTTCTTTTGCCAGTTTCTCACCTTCCGAGACGCTGATTGCGGAATTCTCAATTAAAGCAGCAGTCTGCTTCGCAGCTTCCGCAGATTTGGCAGCCAGGTTTCTTACTTCATCAGCAACAACAGCGAAGCCTTTTCCGGCACTGCCAGCGCGAGCTGATTCCACGGCTGCATTCAGTGCCAGTATGTTGGTCTGGAATGCAATGTCCTCAATAACCTTGGTGATGCTGGAGATTTTTTCTGATGAAGTGCTGATTTCTTTCATAGATGAATTCAGTCTGTTCATATGTTCATTGCTCTTTTTAACACCTGAGTCAGCTGCGGCCACATATCCGGCTGCAATCTGCATATTTTCTGAATTCTGCTGTGCCTGTTTTGCCACTGTGGCAATGGATGCAGTCAGCTCTTCTATGGCTGCAGCCTGTTCTGTGGTTCCGGAAGCAAGTGACTGGGAAGCAGAGGACACCTGTCCAGCGCCGTTGTTAACCTGATCAGCTGCGTCGTGGACGATAAGAAGTGCCTGATTTAAATCTCGTTCAATTTTCTGAAGAGCCAGCCCTAAAACATCGGCTTCCGAGCGAAGGGGAATGACGCTTGTGAAATCACCATTGCTGATAGCAGTGGCGGATCGGGCCTGATCCTTAATTCCTTCCAGCATTTTAGAAAATGCATCGGCCAGCTGACCGGTTTCATCCTTGGAATCAAGATCGGCTAAGTCAACATCAACATAACCAAGAGAGATCAGCCCCGCTGCTTTTACCACCTGTTTAATTGGCCTGCTGATCATTGTGGAAATTCTAATTCCCAGTAAGACAGCTGCTGAAACACCGCAGATGATTAAGAGAATTAAAACCACTGCGGCAATGAGCGCAACAAGCTCATTTAAGTCACTAAGCTCCTTTGTTTCACTCATACGATAATCGATGATGGCATCGAAGTTATCATATACTTTCTGTATGCTGACCTGCTGATCGGTCATGGCTTTCTCTGCATCCTCTTTTTTCCCGGCTTTTGCAAATTCAATGGATTTTGTCATGGCAGGATCATAGGAGCCGGAGAAGAGAGAAACTGCCTCATCAAATAAGGTCATGGACTGAGAGCCTTGGGGAATGGAAGCTTTATAAGCTGCAGAGTGGTTTAAAAACTGTTCCTTTTCCTGAGCGTACGATTTTTCCAGTTCTCCAATCCGTTCTTTATTGCCGGCATTGCTTATAATATCCTTGGAATCGGTTCTGATCTGATACAGACTTTCGATTGTGTGGAACATATCGTCAAGAGGGGCTGTCTTTGAACGATACATATATGTATCCTTGCTGTTTATAAACAGCATACTGGCAAGTCCTACAATGCCTACCAGCAATGTGATGAGAGCCACTGAAAGAAATCCTGTCAGCAGCTTTTTAGAAATGGGGTAGTCTTTGAAATTTTTCATTTGTAATATCTCCTTTTTTTGGCACGAATTTGTATAGGGTCAAAACAGAGGAATAACGGTAAATCTTAATAAATTGTATCAGTATTATATCTGATCATAAGAAAAAACACAATCAGATTCATGAAAACAGACGCCCTGCCGGCGGCTTGCCCGGAGTGGCGTCTGTGTTTTTCCTGTCACCCTATAAATGGGAACAGCGGCAGGAATTTCCAATTGCCTGAGGATAGGTGAAGATCTTGCAGGGGTCGTATTCTTTTCTTACCTTTTTTAATCTGCAGACATGGCTGCCATAATATTCTTCCAGATAGCAGGGAAGTCCTTCATATGGGAAATTCACATAAGAGCCTGTTGTGACAGAAGACAGGTAACCAGACTGTCGTGCCACCCACAGGGCATTTTCCTCTTTGCTGTTTTCAAAAACCGTATTAAGCCAGACAATGTATCTGGCATCTCTATAATAAAAAGCAGTGGAATCTGTTGGCACTTCGGAAACCCTGCCGCCCAGTGCGTAGAGAGAAAGTGCGGTGTAAATGGACCCTGTGGGGCGTTTGTTAATAAGCCCTGCCAGTTTCAGACATTCACATTCGGTCAGCTCTCTTTTTACGAAACCGCTTGCGGATAAAAAGGCTTCAAAAGGAGGATAAAAGCTTCCGATTATAGTAACTGCTTCTAAAAATGTCACGTATTTTAAACGGTACTTCACCCCGCCAAGTTCCAGAAGGGGGGCGATGCTTCCAAGAGCAGCCTCCGGTGGTCCATAGAAAAAGCCTCTGGATAGAATGGAGAGACCTTCTTCCTGTGAATTAAAAATTCTTCCAACCAGTGTAATTCGCGGATCAGCGTGTTCCAGCCATTCCTGCCAGGCAAGAAGAAAGTAAGCCTGCTTTTCCTGGTCGGCAACAGGATACATGATTTCAACCAGAGTAATTTTATCAATCTTTTTGGGAAGCCGGAAGGTCATGGAGACAATAATTCCGTAATTGCCGCCACCACCGCCCCTGCACGCCCAATACAGATCCGGATTTTCTTCTGAACTGGCAGTGATGAAGCTGCCTTCTGAATTGACCATGGTAAAATTCAAAAGGCTGTCACATCCTAGTCCCAGATAGCGGCAGGAGAGTCCCCAGCCACCCCCCATGACAAAACCACTGACTCCAACTGAGGGGCAGGTACCGCCAGGAAATGGGTATCCTCTGGAAGATACAAATTCGTAAAGCTGTCTGTTATTTACACCGCCCTCTATGGTAAGAGTGCGGTTTTCCTCATCAATAGAAATCTGATTCATTTCACTAAGATCAATATCAAGAACATCATTGCCTGTAGAATATCCTTCATAATTGTGGCCTCCGCTTCGAATGCGAAGACAGATATCCCGTTTTCTGGCCCATAACAACGCATTGCTGACTTCGGAACTATTCCGGCAGTAAACAATGGCCAGAGGAAACCGGTTGACAGCCCGGTTATAGACTTGTCTGGCCTCATGATAGAAAGGATCATCTGGAGTTACCACACGGCCGGTCAGACCGTCAAAACTGCAGGTGCTCATACTGATTGCCTCCTTTCCTACTACCATGGTATTAAGGAAGGAGGCAATTGGTGCCGGAGAGAAGCTTTTACAGCTTCATGATCTTTTTCTTATCTAAATTGGTCAGGCCCTCTGGTGTATGGGTAGATAAATAGACCGTTGGATTCTGACTGATAAAGGAACGAACCTTTGTGAGAGTTTCTCTTGCAGCTTCAAGATCTTCAAAAACCACAGACAGGCGGTTTTCGATCAGGGCAGCATCGGTATAAGTAATATCCCCGTGTATGAGATAAAACAATCCGTCATTTTCTGCAATCACAATGCTGTTGCCTTTTGTATGTCCAGGTGCAGGAAGAAAATAAACTCCGTCAGTGATTTTTTCACTTGCTTCAAAGTTATGGTAAGCGCCATCCTGAAACTCAACAGGGACAATATTGTCTCCGCTTAACTTTAAAGCTTCTGCCTCTGCTTTGGAAAGGTAGATTTTTGCGTTAGGAAAGCTTCTAAGCTCGCCGGAATGATCCGGATGCTTGTGAGTCAGGAGAATCCGTGTCACATCCTCTGGCTTGTAGCCCAAATGGGAAAGAGCGGTTACATAATCATGAATCCGTTTCCCCTGATAGATTTTCTGCCCTTCTTTTGCAGGGGTGTCGGGAACCTCCTTTGGGACGCCGGTATCAATTAAAATGACTTCGCTCCCTGTATCAATGAGATAATTCTGAAGACTGGATTCATAGGTCCTGCTTTCATCGAAAATCGGTTCGCTGACTCCGCCTCCCAGTGCAAATGGTTGTGTCATAAAACCGCCCTCATATAATTTAACCGCTTTAATTTCCATTTGAATACTTCCTTTCCTGCCTGTCTGGCTCTTTATTTAATCCGCATTTGTTATAAAAGTGCGAGTATATCTTTTTCCAATTTCTCCGGTTTATCGGTGGGAGCGTAGCGCTTCGTTACAGATCCATTTTTATCAACCAGGAATTTTGTAAAATTCCACTTAATATTAGAGCCCAGAATTCCCGACTGCTGTGACTTTAAATAAGAATATAACGGGGATTCTGAGGTACCATTGACTTCAATCTTTGCAAACTGGGGAAAGGATACCTCATAGTTCATCGTACAAAACTGGTGAATCTCTTCCTCTGTTCCCGGAGCCTGGTGACCAAACTGGTTGCATGGAAAATCGAGAATTTCAAAGCCCTGATTTCTGTATTTGCGATAAAGTGCCTCTAAGCCTTCATATTGAGGCGTAAATCCACATCCTGTAGCCGTGTTAACAATCAGCAGTGTTTTTCCTTTGTACTGGGACAGAGTAACAGGGTTGCCTTTTCTGTCTGTAACTGTGATATCATATAAATTCATATCTGCCACCTCGCATTTGATTTATTTGTTTTACTAAATTAGATTGTACACAATTAAATTTGAAATGTCAATAGTTTTTCATAAAAATAAAAAGACGCATATCTGACCATGGGATGAAAAAGGCACGGTCGTATGCGTCTGTCTTTATTTTTGTTTAAAAAACCTGATTCAGGCTTAAAAATATAGTAACAATAAATGGATCAAACTGTGTTCCGGAACAGCGGCCGATTTCCTCCATCGCAGTCTGGCAATCCAACGCTTTCCGGTATGAGCGGTTATTGGTCATGGCGTCATAGGCATCAGCGACTGCAAGGATCCGGCAGAGAAGAGGAATATCGCTTCCTTTTAAACCTCTTGGGTAACCCGTTCCATCCCATCGTTCGTGATGAGAGAGAATGTATTCTGATACAGTGGAAAGCTCAGGAGTGTTCTGGGCAATGCGGTAGCCGATTTCCGGATGGCGCATCATTTCTTTCCATTCGTCGTCATTTAAAGGTCCTGGTTTGTTTAAGGTTTCGATATTGATACCTACCTTGCCAATATCGTGTAGGATTGCCAGAAGAGACAATTCGTTTTTATCCTCAGAAGACAGATTCAGCTTTTCTGCAATTGCCATACAGTAGGTTTCTAATCTTACAGCATGCTCCTCGGTTTCCATGCTCTTTTCATAAAGCGTGGCAAGAAGTGTGGTAATTATGCTGTTGCGGTAGCTCTTTCCTTCTAAAAGCTTCTTATGATACATTTTTTCTTCTGCTTTTTGCAGGGACTGGCTTAATGAACAGGATATGTCTTCTTTCACATCAAATCCAAGAGCCACACTTACCTCCAGCGGGAGCCTGCTGCTTTTTCGGAAGGCTTCTTCCAGACGCCCGATTATATCCTGCGCCTTTTTGTGATCCGTATGAGGAAGAAGAACCAGGAATTCATCTCCGCCCCAACGGGCAGCAATGCCCATGTTTTTAAGGGTATATTGAAGGGTTTTGGCAACCTCTTTTAATAACTGATCTCCGGTTCTGTGTCCAAATACATCATTAATAACTTTTAGCCCATTCACATCCCCCATGATAACTGCAATTGGAAGCTGGGAAGTCTGATCCATACGTTCTAATTCTTCTTCCATATATCTGCGGTTAAATATCTGGGTCAGCGGGTCATGATAGCTTAAATAAAGGATTCGTTCCTGCTGCCGTTTCTCCTGACTGACGTCCCGAAATACCATGACAACACCGTAAACATGCCCGTTCTCATCACGTATGGGTGCGGCACTGTCCGCAATGGGAATTAAATCCCCGCTTTTATTTAACAGAACGGTATGGTTTGCAAGCCCCACAATCATGCCAGTTTCCAGTACTGCACTAATGGGATTTGGTACAATCTTTCCGGTTGTTTCATTGCGCAAATCAAAGATATCCATAAAGAATTTAGAACATGCGTCCTTACTGTTCCAACCGGTAATTTCCTCGGCTGCCTGATTTAAGTAAGTCACTTTTCCGTCTAAATCCGTTGTCACGACCCCATCCCCAATGGAATTTAAGGTAACGCTTAACATCTCTTTTTCCCGGTAGAGATCGTCTCTAAACTGTTCCCTGTCTGATACATCAAAAATAATGGAATAGAGTCTTGTCTCATCTCCATAAGTGACAGGGCTGGAATACACATCCACCATTTTAATCTCACCGTTTTTCAGGCGGTGGGGAAACAGAAAATACTGCCGCTCCCTGTTAAATGCCTGGATCCGCATCTGTTTGGCAGCCTGGTCCGATATTGCATTAATTTCATCAATACTCATACGAAGCATCTCTTCCTTACTATAGCCATAAAAACCGCAGGCCTGAGGGTTGGCATCCAGTATTTTTCCCGTTGAGGCATCGATAATCAGCATAACAGCAGAATGCTCCGTAAACATGGAATTGTAATTTTCTAAAAGTTGTTCCCGTTCCTGTTTCAGCCGCTTAAGCTCGGTAATATCAAGGCGTGAGCCAATGATATAGGAGATCTGCCCATCCTCCATAACAGGAGTAAGGCGTACAAGCCAGTCCCTGGTTCCCCCGGGAAAATCGACGGTTTCTTCATATGTCAGATTCTCCCCGGAAGCGATGCACCGTTCATAGCCTTCTCTTAAAGCAGCGCCCACCTTTTCGCCCAGTACTTCCACCGGGGTTTTGCCAAGGAGCGGCATATTAATCCCCGTCAGCTGCTGGTGTACCGCATTATTCTTTATATAACGGAATTCACCGCCCTGGTATGTGACGAGAAATAATCCGTCCTGGGTGCTGTTAAAAAAGATATCAATATCGCGTACCAGTTTTTCATTTGTTTTCTTTACCCTGTGAAGCTCGCTGACCAATTCAGTTACTTCATCAAAAATTGTAATCAGCGTGTTGGGATCTGGATAGCTTACAGTAATCTTATAAAAATGATTTCCTGCCTCCATAATGGAGGTTTGATTCCATTGATCCGGATTTTTGTAAAATTCAAGCCAGGCTGGTAGGTCAGATAAAGAAGGAAGAATCATCGACATGCTTTTTAACAGGACATCATCTTTTTTTAAACCCAGATAGCGGAAAAATGTATCATTCGCCTCGGTAAGAATATAATCCCTTGTTTGTGAATCCTCATTGAAAATAATGGTATGGCGGGCATAGCCCAACGGCAGCTGCATGAAAGCCTGATCGAAAGGTTCTTTTGTCATAATGGGACCCCCTTTGCCTTGTTGAAAATATTGTCAGATTTGGTAAATATTTGTAATAAAATAATATCAGATGTTTGTTGCAATTGCAATGAAAAGGAATTGAAACAATGTGCATGTACAATATTATATTGCCAATTGTAAGAGTGTGTGAAAATCGTGGGGATAGCAAAGGGGTAATTATGATGATAAATTTTAAAAAATTATATTTTTATTAGGTTGACAGGTACTTTTCCGGTTTTTTCATCATAAAATAAGACAAATTGTTTAATTGAAAGGCAGTATTATGATGACTTCTTGTCCCGAAGGATTGTTTTCCTATACAATTCAATCCGGCGATACACTTTGGCTGATATCCAGACGTCACTACACTACCGTTGAAGCGATTATGGCAGCAAATCCTGGTATTAATCCTGGCAATCTTCAGGTTGGTCAGATGATCTGTATTCCATCAGGAAACAGAACCTCCCAGCCACAGACCCAGCCAACCCAACCGGCTCAGCCGACTCAGTCGACTCAACCGGCTCAGCCGACCCAGCCAACTCAGTCGATCCAGCCAGCCCAGCCAGCTCAGCCGACCCAGCCAGCTCAGCCGACCCAGCCAGCCCAGTCAACTCAGTCGACTCAGCCAACCCAACCGGCCCAGCCGCGCATGCAGCCGACTCAGCCTTCTCAGCCCCAGACCGCACCTGGCAACACCTCTCAAATGTCGACAACCCCATTAAGAAGTGAGGCCGTTTCTGGAAATACAACCCGCTGCCCGGTAGGTTTACGTGCCTATACCATTCAGAAAGGGGATACCCTTTGGCTTCTTGCCAAGAAATATTGTACCAATGTTGAAGCCATTATGGCATTAAATCCAGGTATCAAACCAGGTAATTTAATGATTGGCCAGGTAATCTGGATTCCTGCAGGATATAAGTTTCGGAATCTTCCGCCATGGGCGCAGTCCATGGACAATACCATGCAGCAAAGGACTGAAACTGAGTATCCCATATGTCCCCAGGGGACCCGTTCCTATACCATTGAAGCGGGTGATACACTCTGGCTTTTGTCCCAGCGTTACAATACCACAGTAGAAGCAATTATGGCTGCAAATCCGGGAGTAAATCCCACCAATCTGTTTGTAGGGCAGGTTATCTGCATTCCTAGAAACCGTCCGCAGCCCAGTCCCCAGCCCAATCCCCAGCCCAGTCCCGAACCACAGCTTCCTACGTACATGTGGGTCAGCAAAGCTGAGCAGAATTTAGGCAATTACTTAAGGTTTTTGTGGCTTCAACAGGTATATTGGCTTAGAATGGCAAATCAGAGTGAACTGTGGAATCTATCAGATGCGGAGTATGTAATGAATCGTCTGATGGAAAACCCGCAAGATTTCCAAATGGCCCTTAAAACATTTTATGGGGATGAAAATGCCAAAAAATTTGCAGATCTCCTGACGAATTATCTCACCATGGTCACTAATTATGTAATGGCAATAAGGGATGGTAACGCTCAGGCAGCGGCAGATGCAGAGAATCAGATTAACAACAATGCTGTTCAGATGATTTCTTTCCTGACCTCCATTAATCCAAACTGGGCGGCAGCAGACTTACAGAGAATGTTTAGCGAATACATGAATCTGACAAAGGAAGAGATTGACGCCACAATGTCCCAGAATTTTGAAGAGAGTATCAACATTTTTGCAGATATAGAGCGTGGTGCACTGGAGATGGCCGATATGATGACCAAGGGAATTGTAAATCAGTTTCCCCAGTATTTCAGATAAAAAAGGAAAGGCAGTCCGGTGTATTAAATCCGGGCTGTCTTTTTACTCTACGAAACGTCGATTGAAAAAAATTATTTAGTCAGTTACAATAATAAAAATAAGCACATACTAAGGACTGGATTATTATACACAGAAAGGAGGGATACTCATGCCTGACAGTACTATAGGAAACTTAATTCGAATGCTTCGCAGTGAGCATGGTATGACGCAGAAACAGCTTGCAGATCAGATGCATATCAGTGATAAAACAGTATCTAAATGGGAGAGAGGCAAAGGGCTTCCAGACATCTCACTCATTTCAGAACTATCCAGACTTTTTGGAGTTGATATACAAAATTTATTGAATGGGGATTTAACACCCAATGACATAACAGGAGGAAATATGAAGCAGATAAAATACTATGTCTGTCCAACCTGCAAAAGCATCAGCTTTTCTACTGGAGATCCGGAGATTTCCTGCTGCAAAAGAAAGCTTACTGCACTGGAACCGAAAAAAGCAGAGGAAGGAGAAAAGCTATCCGTATCTGTGATTGAAGATGACTGGTTTATCACCAGCACCCATCCTATGAATAAAGAGTACTACATTTCCTTTCTGGCCTTTGCATCGGGAGACCGCATCTCGGTAATC
Source organism: Lacrimispora sp. (assembly GCF_031982545.1). Lineage (GTDB taxonomy): Bacteria > Bacillota > Clostridia > Lachnospirales > Lachnospiraceae > Lacrimispora. The sequence continues at coordinate 82,135 of NZ_DALYXB010000002.1, read as the reverse complement.
AAGCAGTATCCGGAATGGGATTTTAATGTTCGTATGCCAAGAAGAGGACATGGAATGCTGATCTGGTACAGCACGAAGCATGGCCTGCTTTATCAGCTTTTATAAAAAAACATCGCTTCGAAAGAAACGATGTTTTTTATTTAAACTCTTACGTTTTCAGCATATACGAAGCGGCCATACAGGAAATTCCCGGAATCAAAAATAAAAAACCGGAAAAGAAAAAACAGGCAAAGATTACATCTGGAACAAGAAGCAGTCTGTTTTTAAGCTGGCAGTATTCGTAGAACATTAAAATGGAAAAAAGAAGCAGAAACAATAACCCTAAAATAAACAAAAGGTTTTTAGCAAATTTTCTCATGTTGCTCCCCCAATAACGACTCTGTCTGTATCAGTTATTTAAATATAGCGGCAGTTCCATAAGCAAGAACTTCAGCCGCCCCCTGCATGACGGAGGAGGAGGCGTAACGAATATTGACAATGGCTTCTGCATTCATAGCTTCACCTTCCTGTACCATACGTTTGGTCGCAAGCTCTCTTGCCTCATCCATCATTTCCGTATACGCCTTTAATTCTCCGCCAACTAAAGTCTTAAGCCCCTGAGAAATATCTTTCCCCAAATTTTTTGACTGTATTGTGCTGCCTTTTACCATACCTAAAAGTGTCAGTTCTTTTCCTGGAATATAATCCGTAGTAACTAAAAGCATTTAAATCACGCTCCTTTCTCTATAGAAAACAGTTTTAACATAAAGATTGAAAAATATGTATTCTTGTTTTGTTGTTTGAGGTCCTGTCATTGCCACGTACTATGGCATGACGCGGTGTTCTTCAGCCGGCTTTTGCATGAGCTTGCATTCAGCATAAGCGGGGCAGTACCTGGTTTTTGTATCAATTCCACACCGGGAAGAGCTATACCTGGGTGCAATGGTAAAAAAATATTTGACAATTGGTATATTTATGGATTAAATTTAAAAAGATATTTATATATCTATTAAAAGAGTAAATAGGGGGAAAGATGAGAAAGAAAATGAGAGGAAAAGTGTTAACATTACTGATAGTGTCCATTCTATCTGACTGTTTGATTGGATGTAGTAATGTATCTGTATTAAAAAATCAAGACAATGGTACTACGATTAATACTGTTGAAGAACCAGATAGTTCTCCAACTACAGATGAAGAAGTAAAAGAAGATGATAATACGAATCCAACCAATCCAACCGAACTATTTGTAGGCAGAATGGCTTTGGATAGTGAAACAGAAAAATTTTTCTATGGAACCTGGAGGGTTGAAAAGCTTTTGGGATTTGCGAATTCATATAATGATGCTTCTGAATATCCAACAGGGCAAAAAATTATTGATGATGAAATTGTAATTAATAAAGACTGGTTTTCCTCAGATGGGCTAAAAAACTATAGTGATTATCAATATAAACTTAAAAACCCACTCTATGAAATTACTATGATATGCTATAACAAAGACGATTTTTATAGAAATTTTAAAATGGATCTGCCAGGTATCAATATGAATGATGTAATAAAAGAAATACAAGTATCTGACTCTTCTACGGGATTCGGCATACCTGTAGGTTTTTTTGTTGTTAATAATGAGAGTCTTATTTTGGTATTAGAGGCATCATGCTTTGAACTAAAAAGGGTCACTGATTAAATAAATCGAGATTTTATAATAAATATTGTGTTGATTTCAAAAAAAAGAGATCATTTTAAGGTGATCTCTTTTTTTGAAATCATGTAATTTGTTTTTCTGGATATTGGATTAAATTATAATGTATAAACCGGATATTTGTGAGTATACGTCATGTCCTTACAGAATAAAGTTGCTTCTGCATTTCTTCTTGTCTTTAAATTTTTGTCATATGAAAATGCTTTACTGACTACTTTTGAACAAGTATCCTTTTCCGTTGAGGTAAGTTTGCCGTAATTTGAAAATATTTGTGGAGTTTTGAGCAAAGTCTTTACATCGTTGGAAATAAGAAATGCATCACCACAATTAAATCTTGCTGAAACGAGTGCATCAAATTGAGATTGTGAAAATGCAGCTCCTTTAGGGAGCGTTAAAGCATTTACGGCGTCTACCGCAGATGAAGTATCAGAAGTGAAAAATTTATCTGCTTTATCTTGAGTAATCGGTGAAGTATAACCTAAACTTAAATCTTTTGACAGAGCATCAGCTTCTTTCTGTGTTAAAAGAGAATCATTTGGATCACCAGTTGTATTTTTTTTGTATGTTTTTTTCGTAGTTATCAAATGTCCCCATCCAACTGTTGGATACCCTTTGGGATCTCCATAAAATTTCAGGCAAAAGCCCTCTGAATCTTTAATTATTTTTGCGCCATCTGTGCCTAAAGATAAACTTGACATAATAAGCCCTCCTTTGATTAATTCATTTATTTTTTTCGTTTTGAATGCATTCGTTATATAAAAATTAAAATCTCTTAAATATGTAAACATTAAAAAATATTTTTTAGATTTCGCCGAAAAAAAACTTTGCTTTGTTGCTTGACTCTCATATTGTGGTATACTCTATACTAAATGTGAGCTCAAAAAAAACATAGATGTGAGGAGAAAAGCATGCTGAAAATAGGAGATTTTTCTAAACTGTCAAGAATCAGTATTCGAATGCTCCGCCATTACGACGAGATCGGACTGATGACACCATGGAGCACCGACCATTTTACCGGATACCGCTATTACAGCGAGGACCAGCTCTTAAAAGCGGTCAGGATTAATTCCTTAAAAGATATGGGATTCAGCCTTGCCGCAATTGGGGAGATATTGAATAACTATGATGATCCAAAAGAGCTGGCAAAGTATTTAGAGGTCCGGAAAGTAGAAGTACAGGAAGAAATGAAAGAAAGCGGACAACGGCTTAAACTCCTTGATTCAGCCATACAAAGGCTGAGAAAGGATGATATGGCAATAAATTATAGCGTAGCATTAAAAACCATGCCCCAAAGGTATGTGGCCAGTGTAAGAGATATGATTCCAGCTTATAATCAGGAGGGACTGCTGTGGAAGAGGCTTGGAGAAGAGACCCATGACATAAACTTGCAGATGTCCGATCCCGCTTACTCTCTGGCGGTATTTCATGACCGTGATTTTAGAGATGGTGATGTGGATGTAGAGATTCAGATTTCTGTAAAAAGCACTTATGAAAATACGGAACACGTGGTATTTAAAACAGTACCTAAGGTGGAAATAGCATCAGCGGTATACAAAGGAAGCTACGATCAGATAACTGATGTGAATCTGGAAGTGGCAAACTGGGTTAGAGACAATGAATTTGAATTTAGCGGTCCCATGTTTTGCATTTATCATATCAGTCCTGCTCAGACCCAAAATCCGGAGGAATTGGTAACAGAAGTTTGTTATCCGGTTAAAAAAATATAAATATTATAAAAAGCGGCTGCCTGCTTGTAACAGACAGCCGCTTTTGTTATAATAAACAGGAATGAAACAAAAACACGGTTCCTGAGATGATTGGAAAGGAAAGGTCGGAAATATGCTGTTTAATAGGAAATTAACAGAGATATACAGTACACAGGATCTTGAAAAGCTATATCATGTAAAAAATATGCTGAGAGAAAATAATATCTATTATATGACGGAAACCACCAATAACAACTTGCGCTTATCCATGAATAACTTAAATGGAAGGAATCCAATCTTAGGAAGGATCGGGAACGTAAAAGATTTTTACAGACTTTTTGTATATAAGAAAGATCAGGAAAAGGCGGCCTACATCCTTTCCCGATTAAAATAAATGATAAAACAGCCAATGGCTAACATAAGCCGCTGGCTGTTATTAATTTTACATAAGGACTGCTTCAAACAATAGCAGGGCAATGAGAAAAACAAGATTGAGAACGGTAAAGATACCTAAAAAAGACAAAGTTTTTTTTGGATGGGCAGCAGCAAACAGTTTATAGGAAATAACACTTGCCATCGAGGCGATCAGAGTGCCCATACCTCCTACATTCACTCCGGTGAGCAGACTGGGAGCATTATCTGTAAAACCGGACAGCATAACGGCTGCCGGAACATTGCTGATAAACTGGCTTAATATAGCAGCCGTTACCATGGTATCTTTTCTGATTAAACCTGAAACGGTCTGAAAAACCCAGTCAATCCGTGCTAAGTTTCCCACAAATATAAAAATTGCGGCAAACGTAAGGAGAAGGAAATAATCAACCTGATAAAGCGTGCGTCTGTCAAGAATTGCTGTAGCAGCCAGAATGATCAGGGCAGCAGCCTGATAAGGAATCAGCCGCAATACCGCAGCTACAGCCAGTAGGAACATGGCGCCATAGGCTATGACCTGTTTTTTTCGTATAATCGGAACTGTGGTTGTTTCCTGGCTGATGGGATACCGTGGAATAAAAAAGCACACCAGCAAAAGCAGCATCCCTCCAAATAAAACAAAAGGGAAAGTCACTTTTAGAAAAGAAGGCAGACCAAACTCATACCGGGTAAACAGATAAAGATTCTGGGGATTCCCGATAGGCGTAAAGCTGGAACCAATGTTTGCGGCAATTGTCTGCAAGACCACAACGAGGGCAGTATGGCGTTCCTGACCGCACAGGGAGAGTACCGACAAGGTGATAGGAACCAGAGCGATTAAAGCGACGTCATTTGTCATAAACATGGATGCAAAGAAACTGGTAAAAACAAGGAGAAAAATCAGCGGTTTTAAATTTTTCATACCGGATGACAGCTTTATCGAGACAGCATTTAATAATCCTTCCCGCTCGATCCCTTTCAGTGAGGTCATGAGGCAGAACAGGCAGAGCAGGGTCTTAAAATCTATATAATTTAGATAGGCCAAATCCGGGGGGATAAAAAAGACAGAAATCAAAGCAAGAATAGATGCTGCCGTCAGAACAGGTTCTTTCTGAATAAATAAAATGGGTTGTTTCATAAGTTATCTCCAGTAGTAGAATGGGTAGTAATAATACTTCCGTGCTATTATATATCATAAATCCCACTACTTCAATCCTTGTTTTGCACGGTTTATATTTACTCATTCATACTCACATGGTTTTAAGGCATAGCAGCAGATCGTTTTTTGTCTCTCCCTCAATAAAGGATACTCAAAACCAAGGCTGTCTGTAAAGAAGACCGCGTCATTCCCATCAGGAATAATACGGTCTTTTTCAATATTACAGCCCCATAGCTTTTCTTTTTTTCATGATGTGGCTTTCAATTTTTTCCGCCACTTCCACAGGATCATCTCCCAGAGCCACCTTTCCGCCTGTTAAACTTTCCACATCCTCTGTGAGCAGTTTCACAAGCTTGGGTGCACCGGTGATAAAGGGAGTCGGTGACAGATGGGTGAAGGCACCGTATGCGACGGCAAATATACCGTCTATGGTAGCTTTCTGTTCCATCCATTCTGGTGCGGTGACAGCAATGGGAAGATCGGAGATATCTGCATCCAGATAGTCAGCCAGAGCTGTTACCAGCATGGAGATTCTTCCCGTATCCGTACAGGTTCCGAAGCTTAATACCGGTGGGATTTTCAGAGCACTGCAGACTGCTTTTAAACCATCTCCTGCCTGGTTAATGGCATCCAGATTACACATACCGGCCACCTCTAAACCATGATTCCCGCAGCCGCCGGCGACAACCAGAATGTCTCTTTTAATCAGCTGCTTTGCCAGGTTTACAGTATTCCAGTCCTGTGGACCGTTTCTTAAGGTTGAGCAGTTTGCCAGCGCTACGATTCCTTTGAGCTGTCCTTTTGTAATGACATCTACAAGATTCTGTAAATCATTACCAATTGCATTCAGTACGGCTTCCGTTGAGAAGCCGGCAATTGCTTTCTGAACATGCCGGGGGACCATGGGTTTTATTTTACCATGTCTTTTTTTGAAGTTCTCAATTGCGATATGAATGCATTTATCCGCCATTTCTTCCGCTTTTTGAGGATAGTAAGGCATCTCATGCTCAGTTCCGGGGACGCCGATGATGGTGCTGACACTGACAAGGGCAACCTGGTATTTTTCCGCATATTGATCAATAGCAGGCGGAGAGCAGTTTTCCTCCATGACAAAAGCATCCACGGTACCGGTAGCCAGAAAGGGTTCAATTGCCAGCCAGTTTCCCATCAGTCCTACAAAAACATCATCCATTTCAAATCTCTGGAGCAATTCCTGTCCCGTTTCAATGGATCCTACGATATGGATTCCTTTCGCACCGCACTGTTTTGCCAGATCCTGAAATTCCTTTGTTTTCGCTTTCATAAGGGCAGCAACACCGATCCAGGGCTGATGGCCGTTAAATGCAATGTTTACATAATCTGGGTCCATAATCCCCATATCCACATCAACCTCGTGAGGCTTAGGAGTTCCAAATAAAATGTCCTGTGTCATTTCAAGACCGATCTGGGCAGTATAGATGGTGGATAACCCCAGCCTCAGTGCCTTTTTTGCAAGAGAGACATAGTCTCCATCCACATTGGTCAGGCAGCTTGCAATACTGTTTTGCACTTCATGTTCAATTCCAGAAGGATAAATGTTTAGATCATGCCATATTTTTTTTCGTTTTTTGGGAGCAAATGCCTCCACCATGATGCTGTGCTGATCCGGGTTTACTTTCATTTCCCGGTCTAACAAGTCAGCAAGACAGGTTGCCATCTCATTGATGGACTGACTGGTGTCAATTCCTGTTTTTTCGCACATCCATTTTAGTTTTTCCGTATCAGTGATCTGAAAGGTTGTATTCCCCTTTCCTGTTTCTTTCAGTGTCCGAAATGCTTCATAGGCGTGGTGGGCATAAGTAGCTGCTCCCATGATATTTCGCATAAGGAGATTTCTCATTGCCATGGCGTCGGGCCCAATTCCGCAGGCGCCCTTTTCAGGACCTTTCTGTTCGTTAATCCGGCAGGGACCGTTGGTGCACAGCTGGCAGCTCAGACCCTGGAGACAAAACTTGCACCGTATCTTTTCCTGCTCATCATATCTTGAAAATACGCTGGACAAACCATCATCTCTGATTCGTACCAGCATTTCTTCAACAGAATCGTGATAACTGACACGATCCTTCGGTTTTTCTAAAACTGCTTCTGACATAGTGACCTCCATTCTTTTAATCAAAGGTAGTATGTCAGATTTCAGAAAAATCAATTCAGTGTTTTCCATTCTTTCTTTAAAACAGCATACTGATAGGTGTTTTCATAAAGCGGTGTTCCGTCGGGATTGTTTACAAATGAAATAAATTCAAGAAATAAACCTTCCCGCCTCATTCCAAGGCGTTCACAAAGTTTCTGGGAGGGGAGATTATCATCTTCTGCGTAGGCATAGATTCTTCTTGCATCATTTTCAAAAAGATTGTTAATAACGGCCTGGGCCGCTTCTTTTGCATAACCTTTTCTTCCGTAGTTCAGATTGAAATTCCAACCAATGCTGTATGTGTCCGGATGTTCTTTCATTGTAAATATTTCTCCAATTATAAAATCCGTATCACGCAGACATACGGCGTAGCAGTTTCCATGACCATCCCCATTCTGTTTTACTTTTACTTTTTTTACGGCTTCTTCGTAAGAGTTTACTTTTTCGCTGTAAAAGCAATGTACGGGTGGTGCGGCAAGATATTCGTATAAACCAGCCGCGTCCTTTTCATCAAAGTTTCGGATAATCAGTCTGTCTGTTTCTATATGCATTTCGTTTGTCCTCCGTTATATATATTCAGTCAGAAAAAAATGGGACAAGATCTTTATAGATCTTATCCCACTTAAATAATCATGATGATTATAAGTCCTCTGACAAGTAAACTTACATGAAAAGTTTATCATAGAAAATATAAAAAGTCTTGTATTTTCTATTTTACATCTCTTTATCATATTTCGTTCGATAGTAAATTCCATACCCGTGTACAAACAGGTAAACAAAAACCAGAAGCAAAACAGTTGTAATATCAATTCTCATTAAAGCAAAAGAAACCATCAGAGCACCAAATACAAAGGTCATCATATCATATGCTTTTGCTTTTGCACGATTGGAGATTGCCATATTACGCTCATCATTTTTTTCTATCTCAAGTCTCTTTTTAAGATCAGGATCGTTTTCGGTTGCCTTACCTGAGAGAATATTTCCCATACCATGACCAAAAATCCCACAGCCAAAGCCAACAAATATATAAGGTAAAGTCAGCAGGATTCCCTTGGGATCAGGCAATGTTTTAACCAAATACAGACCAGCTGCCAGCAAAATAATTCCGATTGAAGCAAGGATGTAATCTGTTTTTGCTTTATTCACTTTGTTTCCTCCTCATAAATAAATATTTCTTCAATAGTCATGCTAAAATAACGTGCAATTTTAAACGCTAATATAATCGAAGGATTATAGCGTCCATTTTCAAGTGATCCGATAGTCTGCCTTGAAACTTCAAGAGCAGCAGCTAAGTCGTCCTGTTTGATGCCACGCAGTTTTCGTATTTTCTCTAAGCGGTTTTTCAAAACCTTCATCCTTTCATATGGAAAGTCTGCTTTCCGTTGACTTATATTATCACTTATGAAAAAGAATGTCAAGTGAACTTTCCATAGAAGATGAATGACAGGATTGTCTTTTTCATCGGCTGGTCAGAGTGTTTATGTTTTGATATAATAAAACAATTAGGAGACTAACAATAATTACTCCTATGTTATGGTTTCGCTGATAATATCATTAGCAGGCTTTGTAATATATGAACGAATGCGGTATAATACATTATTACAGTAAAATCGGAAAGGGATGCATAAACAATGATATCAACAATTTCTTTATCGATCATAGCATAAGCTTTTGCGCGTAAAATAATTGAAAGCCAGGAGAATTATTATGAGTTTTAATTTGATTGATATGAATAATTGGGTGCGTAAGGATTATTACAATCATTATATGCACAAGGTGTGCTGCACCTATAGCGTAACCTCTAATATTGAAATAAGTGGTCTTAGAACAGCATTAAAAAGCATGAACAAAAAGATATATCCAGCTCAGATATATATGCTTACTACTGTTGTTAATCAGTATCAGGAGTTTCGTATAAATATTGATTCTGACAGGAATTTAGGTTTTTGGGATGAACTTAATCCAAGCTACACCATATTCAATAAAGAAAAAGAACTGTTTTCCAGCATATGGACGATTCACAGCCATTCTTTTATACAGTTTTATGAAAACTGCATATCTGATATTGGCTGTTATTCAAGTGCTGAAAGTCTGATGCCGAAACCCGATCAACCACTCAATACGTTCAACATATCATGTTTGCCTTGGACGAGTTTTACCGGATTTAATTTAAATCTATACACAGATGGAAGTTATCTGCCCCCCATATTTACTATTGGAAAGTTTATCGAGCAGGATAATAAGGTTCTGATGCCATTATCAGTCCAGGTACATCACTCCGTATGTGACGGGTTTCATGTGGGAAGATTTATCAATGAATTGCAGGAATTAGCAGATAACTATAACGATTGGCTTTATAAGTAATGCTACACCAGCAGCGATGGTAAAGAAGAAGGGGTAAACTGTACCTACTGTTAGAGTACAGTTTACCCCTTTCTACTATAATCTGACCAAACCAGCACATCTCTTAGTCTGCATCAAAAGTTATTCCATTTCCTTCAGATCTCTTAACAATTATGGTTCCAGCCAAGAGAGAAAGAACTTCTGCAATACCAACTGTAAACCATACAAGCGTACCGTTGGAAACCATAGAAATACCCCACACGCAGGCTGGTATGAACACAAATCCCCGGAGTATATTAAGCAGTACAGACTCCTTTGTTCTCTTTGTGGAATAAAGATAGGCAGCAATTAAGGTATTGAGTGCTGCAAACAGGAATAACCAACCGTATTTTGGCATTATTGCAACTGCCATTTTGGTTGCGGCAGCATCTGCACCAAACAAGTGGCAGATGCTTGCCCCAATGAAAAAGGTGACAAGATATACCAGCCCACTTCCTGAAAAACTGAGAATTCGGCCCACCTTGAAATAATATTTCATGTTCTGTGCATTCTGCTCGCCATAACTCTGTCCAAACAGAGGCTGCATACCCTCTGCAACCCCGAGTATTACGGCAAAGGTGAAGGAAGCAACATAACTGATTACAGAATAGGCATTGATACCGTCATTGCCGATATACTTTAATACTACTGCATTCATACAAACCATCATAATTGGAGTGGTCAACTGGGAAAGCATTTCCGGCAGGCCACGGGTCATCACCTTTTTTAGTAATGACCAATCCATCTTAAATCTGGAAATTTTCAGTTCTCCACGCTTAAAAATAAAGTGTCCTCCGATAATGACAAAAGACAGGGTCTGAGAAATACCCGTTGCAATGGCAGCCCCAGCGATTCCTCCCTGAAGGGGGAAGACAAAGACCCAGTCCAGAACAATGTTGCAGACAGTACTGGTTATGGTAGCGGCCATAACTAAAACTGGGGCGTTATCATTTCGGCCGAAGCCCTGTAAAAGCATAGACAAAGCTGACGGAATGGTAAAAAGGCTGTACCAGAAAATGTATTTCACCACCATGTTGTGATATACTCCTTTGGCACCCAGAGCTATTGCAAGAGGATTTGTAAAAATAGTACCCACAATTGTGAATATAACAGCAGCTAAGATGGTCAGGCACAGGGAATGCATAAATACTTGATTTGCTCCATAAATATCCTTACGCCCAATGCGGATGGCAGTGATGGTTACACCGCCGATGGTAGTCATCATATAGAACGCGGTGATAATCATAACAAAGGGCAGTGCCATATTGACAGCGCCCAAAGCATCTGTTCCAACGCCTCGACCTACAAAAATACCATCAATGATGGTAAAGAGAAAAATAGCGCATTGGCTGAAAACAGTGGGAACTACGAATTTAAGAACATTTTTAAATTGGTTTGAATTCATAATCAGGGTTTCTCCTTTAGTTATCTTTCATAATGTAAAATAAAAAGCCGACAACAGCAATTTCTTGCGTTATCGGCTCTGCGTCTTAGCGTCTGGCTCTTTGATAATTGAAATTTTAAATTTATTGACATCTATAAGTGTTTCCCGCTTGCATTTAGGACAATAAAGCGGAAAATTTTTAAATTCTGTATTTTCCTGTATCCTGAGTCTTGTTTTCTGCTGACAAACTGGACAGATAAGCCATTGCCCGACCATAACACTCACTCCTTTCCTCATAACTCGGTTAAGGTGCCCAGCACCCTGTCTCTTTCATGCCGTATATTTTCATTGTACCTTTGATAAAGAGATATATAGGTTTCTCTTTCCTCATCGGTAAACATTAGAAATGCTTCTTCTTCAAGATCATCAATTTTGCTGATAATACGTTCTGTAAATTGTTCCCCAGCCTCTGTTAAGAGAATCCTCTTGCGATTTCTCGTTCCAGGGATTGTTTCAAGCCTTACAAGACCTTCCTTTTGCAATTTGGAGACTGACGAGTTAATTGTCTGTACAGGGTAAAACCAGTTATTGCATAAATCATTTTGTGTACAGTCCCCTTCCGTGTGAGAGATTGCGTACAATATCCAAAACGCTGTGTCTGTTATCCCAAACTTACTTGCAATACCACGATAAAGATCATCACTTTCTTTATATAGGCGTTTAAGCGTATTTAGTTGTTGTTGTAAATTTTGTTTCATTAATACACCTCCTGTTTCAGTTTTTTTTAATTCTTTAAGATTGTTAAGTTTCTGATTTCGGAAACATATGAATTATAATCCGATTTCGGAAACTTGTCAAGAAAAGTTTTCAATGATATGTAGTGTACCAAGTAATGAATCTGAAAAAACATTGACATGTATTACGTTTAGTGATATATTTTTATTACGGTAAACGTAATAAAACAAATAGGAGTGGTATATATCAGAGATAATATAAAGGGTGGGGCATTGACGGAAACAACCTTCTTTGTTCTCTTGGCTGTATATAGGCCCAATCATGGTTATGGAATCATGCAGTTTATTGAAAAGGAGACGAACGGACGAGTTGTCTTAGGTGCGGGTACTTTGTATGGGGCGATTAATACCCTTGTAAAGAAAGAATGGATTGCCCCTTTTAACGATGAATCGGATAACAAGAAAAAAGAATACCTTATAACTCATATTGGGAAGCAGAAAGCAGAAGAAGAATTACAACGTATAGAGCAGGTTTTGCACCTGGCATCAACAGTTATTAAGGGGGATAGAAATAAATGAGCAAAATAGTATTTCGATATTTTTTTGATTTTCTGAATGATCAGGAAAAGTGGTTAAACCGTATGGCCAAGGATGGTTACCGGCTAAAGAAATGTGGAAAGCTAATCTATGTTTTTGATGAGTGCTCACAAAATGAATATGAATATGCGGTAGAATTTGTGGGAAATCAGTCTTATTCCAAAGCAAAAGACTATCGGAGGTATCTTGAAAGTATGGGATTTCATACTTTTACAAAAAACATCTACCTTAATTTTTCCTATGGAAAAGTGTCGTGGAGGCCATATGCAAAAGGGATAGGGCAGATTGCTACTTCACCCGGCGGGCTCAATAAGGAACTTTTGATTTTAGAGAAAAAACGAGATGGGGAGCCATTTGAATTGCATACAGATATACACGATAAACTAAGCATCTATAAGACAGTCAGACGAGCATGCGTTTGGGCAGTTCTTATGATCGCCTTGTTGAGTGTTATGACATTCATACCCGATGTAGTGTCGGTTTCTTTGCCTATGGCATGGTTCCTTAGAATTGCTTTATTAATCTTTTTCAGTCTGTTTTTTATCCCAACGGTAAAATATTCGTCATTAGTGAAGTACCTGAAGGAAGAAAGTAAAATTTTTGAATGATTGATGGATCGGAACCATACAAAGGCATAAAAACCCCCGCGTAAACCATTGACTTACGCGGGGGTTTTGTTAGCGGAAGCGGTGGGATTCGAACCCACGTGCCCTTGCGGACAACCGCATTTCGAGTGCGGCTCGTTATGACCACTTCGATACGCTTCCATTTGAAAACACAACGACACAATTATACACGATAATTCAAAATTTGGGTAGTCTTTTCCTTAAAAAAAATACACTTTTCCCGTATAACCCTTCACTCAGTGGAAATAATAGGATTAAATAGATAAAATGCACATGATTGTAACTGAAAAACCAAAATATTTAGTAAAAATCATGAATGAAGCGGTAGAAGAAAGATGGTGTCTGAAGTGAGAAAGATCAAGCATACATTTTCCACGGTAGAGGAGCTGGTGGCTTTTGTGGTAAAGGCGGAACGGTGCAATTTTGAAATAAAAGTATTTTCCAACCATCTGGTGATTGACGGAAAATCACTGATGGGAGTTATGATTATCGGAATTGGAATACAGGTGGAGATCGTATGTTATAATGAAGCATTTTGCCCAGAACAGTTATTGGATTATGTAGCGTGAACAGAATAAAGCATAATAAAAAGAAGCCGGTCTTTCTCCTCACCAGGGCAGGGAAAGAGACCGGTTTATTTTTATGTTATCCCGGATTTTTCCTTGCAATCAGCAATTTCAGGAGCTATAATTTTAAATTGTATGTTAATAAACAAATAAAAAACGATTTACAGGAGGAAGATTGATGCAGTCCGAAGGTCATACGGCACAAAAGACAATTAACCGTTACCGCAGTTTTCGTTATGAATTGATACTCGAAGGAATTTTAACAGGAGCCATAGCCGGTTCCGTAGTTGTTTTTTTTCGATATCTGCTCAGCCATGGGGATGAACTGCTTAAATGGGTACTGAATACGGTGAAGGGGAAACCGCTTTTAATTGGGATCTGGTTTCTGGTTCTTACTGTGGGTGCTTTATTTGTAGCATTCTTGTTAAAGTGGGAGTCTTTCATCTCCGGAAGCGGAATTCCCCAGGTAGAAGGGGAAATGATTGGTGAGCTGGATCCCTGTTGGTGGAAAACCCTTGTTGCAAAGCTTGCGGGCGGGCTGGTATCTCTTGGCTTTGGTCTTTCTCTTGGACGAGAGGGCCCAAGTATTCAGCTTGGGGCCATGACAGCAAAAGGTATTTCCCGAATTTCAAAAAGATCTAAAACAGAAGAGAAGCTTTTAATCACTTGCGGAGCCAGTGCCGGTCTTTCGGCCGCATTTAATGCACCCATTGCGGGAGTTTTATTCTCCCTGGAAGAGATACATAAACATTTTTCTCCGGAAATTCTCTTATCTACCATGGCATCCTCTATCACTGCGGATTTCGTATCCCAGAATGTATTTGGTTTAAAACCGGTATTTGATCTTCAGATCACCAAAATGATTCCTCTTAACTGCTACGGATATGTGATCGCATTTGGCGTGATTATCGGAGCAATGGGTGTGGTATATAATACAACACTTTCTAAGACCCAGGATCTGTATCAGAAAATTCCAAATCAATTTGTAAGGTTAATGATACCGTTTTTATTAGCGGGAGTGTTCGGACTGTATTATCCGGCGGTACTGGGCGGAGGTCATTCCCTGGTAGAGGTACTGACCTCAGGAGAGATGATGCTTGGTGCGTTGTGTGTTTTACTGATCTTGAAATTTGCCTTTTCACTTTTAAGTTTTGGGTCAGGTGCACCGGGTGGAATCTTTCTGCCGCTCCTGGTACTTGGTGCAGTAATCGGAAGTATTTATTGCAGTGCAGTTGGAATCATGACAGATTCCCTTCAGGGTCTTTTGGGAAATTTCATTATACTTGGTATGGCAGGGTATTTCTCCGCCATTGTGAGAGCACCCATTACCGGTATCATTCTAATCAGTGAAATGACTGGAAGCTTTACCCATTTGCTTTCTCTTTCCCTTGTGTCCCTGATCGCTTATATAATCCCTGATATGGTACGCTGCGCGCCTGTTTACGACCAGCTGCTTCACCGGCTTTTACGAAAATTAAATCCGGATAGAGAAACTTCTCTCACTGGGGAAAAGGTGCTGGTGGAAGGAATGATTTTTCATGGCAGTGAAGCAGAAGGAAAAAAAGTCTCCGAAATCCAGTGGCCCCGTACCTGCCTTCTCATTTCTCTATTGCGGGGAGAAGCGGAGTTTGTACCCAGAGGGGAAACAAAGTTTCTGGCAGGAGATAAAATGGTGATTCTCTGTGATGAGTCAGCGCAGGGAAAGCTTCATGAAGTCCTGTTAAATGTGTGTGAAACTGTCAAAATGGAATCGGTAATCCGATCACATTCCTGACATTTTGGTTGACTTTTTCTTTGGAAAAGACGTAAACTGGTAGAAAAGGCAGTCAGGAGTTTGGGCCATGAATAATCAGACAAAAGATAGAATGGATGAACTGGAACGCCGGCGCAGGTCAAGAGAACGCCGGTATAAGCAAAAGAAAAAGAAGAAAAAAAGAGCATTCTTATACATATTCCTGCGGTTTGTCATATGGACCGGATTATTAGCCTGCATTCTATGGGGATTAATTTCTCTTTTCGGAAGAAACTATGTGGATATCAGGTCTGTTACCATGCCAGATTACGTCAAGCAGGACTTCCTGGAATTCAATCCTTATTCAAGACCGGGGACTAAGATGAAACGGATTAACGGAATTGTGATTCACTATGTTGCCAACCCTGGTACAACTGCCAAGCAGAACCGGGATTATTTTGCCAGCTTAAAGGATCAGACAGGGGAGAAAATGATCTCTGCAAGCAGTCACTTTATTATCGGCCTGGAAGGGGAGATTCTTCAGGAAATCCCCATCTACGAGGTGGCCTATGCAACCTCAAAGGAGAAAAATAAAGATACGGTTTCCATAGAGTGCTGTCATCCCGATGAAACCGGTAAATTTAATGACCAGACTTATGCTTCTTTAGTGAAATTTACGGCTCTTTTGTGCAAAGAACTGGGATTGACGGAAAAGGATGTAATCCGGCATTATGATGCCACCGGCAAGGATTGTCCCAGATATTTTGTGGCCCATGAAGATGCATGGAAGCAGTTCTTACAGGATGTAAAAACAGAGAGAAAGGGTATCAAAGAGGAGTAAAACTACAGGCAATGGGGGATTGCAATGTACCGATTATTGATTGTTGACGATGAAGCCATTATCAGACAGGGACTTGGTATGCTGCCCTGGAAGGAAAATGAGATTGAGGTTGTGGGGATTTTAAAAGACGGCATTGAGGCGGAAGAGCGGATCGACAGTCAGGAGATCGATATTTTACTTACTGACATCCGGATGCCCGGGTTATCCGGAATCGAGCTGGCAAAACGTACCCTGCAGAATTATCCGGATGCAAAAGTCATTCTTTTAACGGGATACGGTGAATTCGAATACGCAAGGGAAGCCATTTCACTTGGGGTATCTGACTATATCTTAAAGCCATCCACACCAGACGAAATCATGGCATGTGTGAAGAATGCATGTGAGAAATTTAATCAGGAAAAAAAGACGAAAATAAAGCTGGAGGAGCTGGAATCAAAAATTCAGGGATATTCTGCTCTTGTGAAGCCTTCAGAAGAGATTCTGGAAGCAGAAGAAGAGCGAATCGGGAAAATCATAAAATATATCTATGAAAATTATGACAGAGAGTTAAGCTTATCCGTTCTTTCCGAAGAATTTCACTTTACCACTGTTTATATGAGCCATTATATAAAAAAAGAAACAGGATATACATTTCTTGAGATTCTCACTTCCGTAAGGATGTATTATGCCGCAAAATATCTTACAGAAACCAAGCTGAAAAACGGAGAGATCTGCAGTAAAATCGGTATCTCAGACGAACGGTATTTCGGACAGATATTCAAGAAGAACTACGGCATGACACCGTATGAATACCGAAAATCAGGAAGCCATGCAGTCAATCCCTTTCAGAAATTTACGGAGACAGCCCAGTTATGAAACGATGGTATCGCAGACAAAATTTCCACAGCAAGCTGATGTTTCTTTTTCTTACTCTGATTCTCGTTCCTGTCATTTTTCTCTCGTTTATGGAGTTTTCCTATGCAAGAAGAATTCTGGCGGATAAAACCAATGATTACTTAAAGAATCTTGCATCAGTCACACTTTCAAAAATTGAAAGCACAGTGACTGCTATTGAAAATGTTGCTTTTTATATCAATGGAAATGATACCATACAAAGTTCTTTAAAGTCAGAGCAGGAGCTGGCAGACGACAGACTGGCTTATTACCGTCTCCACAGCAATATCCGGGAAATCCTTTCTTCCTATGCCCTGCTGCGGCAGGAGATTAACGCAATCAGCATCCGGTCTGACTCAGACAGAGAGTATACCTATACGAAAATACGCAGTGGGACTCCCCTGGATATCAGGGAATATATCCGGGTTGAAAATCAGTACTGGGAAGTAAAAAACGGCCATATTGTGCTGATGAAAAAGCTGTACGGATTTCCTTCTAAAAAGTCCCTTGGATATGTTGCCCTGGATGTAAATGAGAAAAGTTTATATGATATTATTTCTGATATCGATCTGTCCCAGGAAGGCAGTGTTTTTCTCGTCAATGAGGAAGGGCGCATTCTGGCAGCCAGTTCCAAGGAGCTTTCTGGAGAAGTGTTGAAAGAACCTTATATTAACTGCTTTGGGAAGAAGGAAGCATTCTACCGGGATGTAAAAATCGGAGATCAGAATTACAGCATTTACAACAGTGCCCCCATCTCAAATGGCTGGCACATGATGCTTGCCATACCAAGAGATTATTACCTGCGGGATGTGACAAAACTAAAGAACATCGTTATACTGGTCACCGTCATAACGGCTTGTTTGGCAGCCCTCATCTCTGCCCTGGTATCCAGGAATATGACAAAACCTCTTCGGGAGCTGACAAAGGCCATGGAGAATTTCGGTCAGGGAGATTTCAATATAAACTGCGAAGTTAATTCCGAAGATGAGATCGGACGGCTGAGCCACACCTTTAATCAGATGGTAAACGATATGAACAGTCTGGTCAGTACGGTCTATGAGCAGAAGGTAATGAAACAGGAAGCCCAGATGAAATCTCTGCAGATGCAGATTAATCCTCATTTTCTCTATAATACCCTGGACACTATTAACTGGATGGCGCGAATCCGTCACGCAGATGATATCGGGGATATGGTGGCGGCCCTGGGTAATATGATGCGTTATTCTCTGGAAAAGAAGTCATTTGTCCGCATTCGGGAAGAGGTTAAGAATTTAGAGGACTATCTGGCGATTCAGAATTACCGTTACCAGGATAAGATGGAGGCAGTCATTAAAATTGATGAAAGCCTGATGGATCTTTATATCCCCCGCCTTTTAATACAGCCCATTCTGGAAAATGCCATCGTACATGGAATTGAGGAAAAGCTGGACAAAGGACATATTGTGATTGCAGCCTGGCTGGAGGGTGACGATTTGTATATCCAGGTGGGAGACGACGGTGTAGGCATGACGGAAGAAGTCATTTCCCAAATCCTGTCCGAGGATTACTCCATGAATAAGAGAGGTCATACTTCCATTGGAGTTGTCAATGTCAATCGCAGAATCCAGATGATTTACGGTCAGGATTATGGTCTTCTGATACAAAGTGTATTGGGAGCCGGAACCAGAATGACCATACACATTCCGGCTGTTTTAAATGAGCAAAATGAAATCAAGTAAAGATTAATTAAGTTCGGTGGGCATGAAAAATGCCTCCCGGACTTTTTTTAATCAAAATGATTAATTTTTTAAACATTTTCATTAAATTAGTATGTATAAAACGTAAGCATAAATTGCTATAATAAACAGAAATCAGCGCTGATGGGGAATGATAAGTAATATTGGCAACTATAAAGGTATTTTGCCGTTTTATGACGGCAGATTGGAGAGGGCTATGAAAAAAAGACAAATCGGAATGTTGTTATGTGCGGCGGCAGCGGCCATTGCTTTAGCTGGCTGCGGCAGCGGTAAAACAAAAACGGAGGACACCAAGGCAGGTCAGGAGAGCAGTAAGGAAACCGGTAAGGAAAGCAGTCAGGATGCAGCAGGCGGGGATGTGGTAATCAAGGTATTCTCCAACTTACCAGACCGTACCAGCGGCCAGGGTCTCATCGAGCAGACGCTGTTTGACCAGTACATGGAGAAGAATCCAAATGTAAAAATCCAGGTGGAAGCACTGGATGACGAAAGCTATAAAACCAAATTCAAAGCGTATGCATCAGGCTCAGATATGCCGGATTTAGTAAATGCATGGGGGCAGCCGTCATTTCTTGATGAAGTAATTGATGCCGGGCTTCTGGCAGAATTAAATCCTGCAGATTATAAGGATTATGGATTTATCCAGGGTGCTTTGGACGGATTCAGCAAGGATGGAAAATTATATGGACTTGCAAGAAATACCGACGTAATGGCATTTTATTACAACAAGTCCATGTTTGAAAAATATGGAGTAAAGGTTCCTGAGACCTATGATGATTTACTGGCAGCTGTTAATACATTCAAGGCAGCAGGCGTAATTCCTGTATCCATGGATGGTTCCGATAAATGGCCACTTTCTATCTATATCAACGCATTGTATCAGCAGTATAACGGCAGCTCCTCTTCCAAGGAAATCAGAGAAGCAGTAAAGACAGGTGATTATTCCAATGAAGCATGGACAAAATCTCTGGATCAGCTGAAAAAATCCATTGATGCAGGCATTTTTCAGACCGGATTTGAGACAACTGATTATGCCACCAGCATGAATTTATTCACCAATGGCCAGGCTGCCATGTATTATATGGGAAGCTGGGAAATGTCCATGGCAACCAATGAAAATATTCCGGAAGAGATCAGAAATAACATCGGCGTATTCAATATGCCGGCAGTAGAAGGTGGAAAAGGCACAAAGACCGATCTTACGGCATGGAATGGCGGCGGTCATGCAGTAACAGCCAACTCCAAGGTAAAAGCGGAAGCCATCAAGCTGTTAAATTATATGTATCAGCCTGAAAACTGGTCCAAACTTTGCTGGGAAAAGGGAGTATGTATGTCAGCCCAGAATTTCTCACAGTATTTAACAGGCAAAGAAACTGCACTGCAGCTGGAGTTTGTAGATAAGGTAAATCATGCAACAAGTATTTCCGGAGTAACATTTAACGATCTGGGAACCAACCAGTTTAAAACAGTCAGTGAGGATGCCTCTGTTGAATTTGCCATTGGTCAGCTTACAGCAAAGGATTTTACGGATAAACTGGCAGGTGCAATGAAGAAATAGAACTTCGGTTTTCACATAAGGGGGCTGCAGCAACAGCTCCCTTTGTCTTACAAAAAGTGAGGAAAAAATATGCATAAATTATACAGCAACAAGAAAGTCATCTTTACTTTGATGGCTCCCGGGCTCTTTGTATTTGCAGCTGCCATTCTGGCGCCCATTCTTTTAAGTGTGTATTATGGTTTTACCGACTACTCAGGAATCGGAAAAAGCAGCTTTATCGGACTTGATAACTACAAAACTCTGTTTCAGGACTCCGTATTCTGGACAGCACTTCGCAATTCCCTGTTTTTGGCTATTGGCTTCATCTGTATCCAGCATCCTCTTGCCATGCTGACCGCCATTAAGTTAGACCAGCTCCAGGGAAAGGCTGAGGGACTGTTTCGCTGTATTTTCTTTATCCCAAATGTAATTTCTGTTGCGGTCATTGCCTACCTGTGGAAATTCATCTATAATCCTAACTTCGGTCTGGTGGCAAAGGTGTTAAAGAGCTTAGGGTTTACAGGGCAGCTTAATCTCTTAGGCTCCGGCAATGCAATCTGGTCAGTTCTGGTGGTTTTAATCTGGCACGGATTTGGCTGGGGAATGCTGATTTATTATACAGGTGTAAAAAATATAGATCCCGTTATGTATGAAGCAGCCTCCATTGACGGGGCAAATGGAAGGAATATTTTCTTTTATATCACTCTGCCCTTAATGAAACCGGTCATTCAGGTGAATGTGACCATGGCGGTAATCGCAGCATTAAAACAAATGGAGACCGTATATTTACTCACGGCAGGAGGTCCCGGCAATGAGACCCAGTTTATGGCAAGTTACTTATACAAACAGGCGTTTCAGTCCTATAAATACGGTTATGGTAATTCCATCAGTGTAATGTTTATTGTGATCTGTCTGATATCCACTGTTGCACTTAACCGCATATTTGCAGAAAGAGGGGAATAGGCATATGGATAAATCAGCGATAGCAACAATCAGAAATAATTCGGGAAGAGTGCTGACTATTACGGTTATGACGATCATAGCCGGAATCCAGATGTTTCCGTTAATCTGGCTGATTGATTTTTCTCTTTGCAACAGCAATGAACTGTTTACAAATGGGATTCTGGTATGGCCGAAAAAAATTCAGTGGGTGAATTATGTTCTCGCTTTTACAAACGGAAATTTTCTCCACTATTTGAAAAACAGCCTGTTAATCAATACACTGGCAGTGGTACTGGTGCTGGTAATCTCCATTATGGCGGCATTTGCCTGCAGCAGAATGGAGTGGAAATTAAAGCACGCAGCCTCCATTTTAATGGTTATGGGTATGATGATTCCGGTTCATGCAACCCTGCTTCCCAATTACGTAATTTATGACAAGCTGGGGATTACAGATACCATATGGGCATTGCTCATTCCATACGTGGCATTTTCCCTGCCCCAGGGCTTTTTCCTCACGACCAGTTTCATGAGTTCCATTCCCAAGGAGCTGGAAGAGGCTGCTTTAATCGACGGATGTGGAATTTACCGCATCCTGACCATCATTATTTTTCCACTTATGAAATCCTCAATCGTTACAGTTTCAATTATGACCTATTTAAATAACTGGAATGAATTCATGCTGGCAATTACCTATTTAAGCAGTAAGAAATGGAAGACCCTTCCCTTTGCTATTCTGGAATTTACAGGGCAGTATTCTTCCAATTACGCAGTTCAGTTTGCGGTAATGGCTTTGTCAGCAGCACCGGCATTAATTATTTATATTATTTTAAATAAGCACATTACAAAAGGGGTAGCACTTGGAGCGGTTAAAGGATAAGAGAAGGAGGTATGGCGTTGAATATACATCAGTATCTGACATTTGGAGATACAATGCTTTTGCAGGAAGAAATGGATGGGGAATTTCTTCCTGATGATGGAACGGAAAATGAGGTGATTAATCTTTATCCTCACATGGGTTATCAGACCTTGGAAGGATTTGGAGGCGCGTTTACCGATGCAGCAGGATCTGTATTTGCAAAAATGAGCAAAGAGCAGCAGGATGAACTGATCCGGAAGTATTTTTCACCGGAGCAGATGAATTACCAAATGGTCCGGATTCCTGTGGACAGCTGTGATTTTTCCACTCATATGTACGCAGCAGATGATATGGAAGAAGATGAGGGTTTTGAACATTTCAGTTTTCAGGATGTAGAGCAGTACATTCTGCCTCTTTTGGACCGGGCAGAGGCATACTGCAAACGAAAACTGCCGATTATGCTTTCCCCGTGGTCTCCTCCCGCCTATATGAAAACCAATTTAAACCGGAAAGAAGGCGGAGCCCTGAGAAAAAAGTATCACAGCCGGTGGGCCAGATATTTATGCCGTTATATGAAAGAATATACGGACAGAGGCTATCACATTCAGAGGCTTTCCATACAAAATGAACCCAAAGCAGTACAGCCATGGGATTCCTGTGTTTACTCTGCCGGCGAGGAACGAGATTTTATCAGAGATTTCCTGGTGCCGGAGATGGAGAAAAACAATTTAAGCCATATAGAATTGTTTATATGGGATCACAATAAAGAACGGGCATTTGAACGAGCCTGTGAAGTGATGAGTGACAAGACGGAAGAACTGGTTGCAGGCGTGGCGTTTCACTGGTACAGCGGAGATCATTTTGATGCCCTGTCACTGATTCATGAGAAATACCCGGATAAAAAGCTGATCTTATCCGAAAGCTGTCTGGAGTTCTCTAAATTTGGAAAAGAAGATCAGTCCGTTAATGCCGGGAGGCTGGCCCATGATATGATTGGCAATTTAAATCACGGTATGAGCGGATTTTACGACTGGAATGTCCTGCTTGACGAAAAAGGAGGACCGAATCATACCGGAAATTACTGTGACGCACCATTCCTTTATTATGAAGAGACAAAAAAACTGGAAGAGAGGTTCGTACTCCGGTATTACTGGCATTTTACCCATTTTATTCAGCCAGGTGCAGTGAGAATTGCAGCTACCTGTTATACGTCTTTCCTTGATGTAACGGCCTGGAAAAATCCGGATCATTCCATTGCAGTGATCATTCTGAACAGAAGCGGCAGTGATCTGCCCTATGTGCTTCGAATATCCGGAAAGCTGGTAAAATATACGGCAAAGGCCTCCTCTATTATAACAGCAGTAATAAAAGAATAGAAGAATCGGATTAACGTTCCGATTCTTCTTTAAATAATGTCCGTTCGATTATCATAACCGCATCAGCGATGCAGTCGTTGCAGGGGCGAAGAACTTTGCCGGTTTCAACCCCTTTTAAATCTTTACATACAACACTTCCATTCTGTTCTTTAAAGCT
Source organism: Lacrimispora sp. (assembly GCF_031982545.1). Taxonomy (GTDB): domain Bacteria; phylum Bacillota; class Clostridia; order Lachnospirales; family Lachnospiraceae; genus Lacrimispora. Next base: position 58,672 of record NZ_DALYXB010000002.1, on the reverse strand, counting down.
TTGAAGACATGCTTTGGAGGCTTCGTAAGAAGTTCTTTTGGAGTCTGGTTTATCAAGCTGAGCCGTACTGTTTTTTAAACCCGACAAAACGGCAGCAGCACCGATGGCTCCGCATGTCCCCTCCATTCCTCCCATTCCAAGCCCCATGCCTTCCGTGAAACGGAACATGGTTGCTTCATCCACACCGGTTTTATCACAGAATACGCAGGAAACAGCCTGTGCACAATTATAACCCTCTGCGTGTTTTTCCAGAGCCTTCTTTGCTCTGTCGGTCATTGGTTCTGTCATGTGTCATTCCTCCTGATGAATGATTAAATTAATGTTACTCCTGGTCAGACAGTCTGCCGGGATGAATAAAGATGAAATTTCCCAAATATAAAGTGAAAAATAAATCCACCCAGGCAGGTAACTGCCAGATAGAGAGCATTTCCGATGGAAATTCCATATTTTATGGCGATCTCATGAAACACAATCTGTGCAGATGGATAATAAGGTGAGATATAAAACATATCCGCCTGCCCCAAAGGCTTTGCTGTCCGGTTAATGACCGATGCTACAATACAACAGACAAAGAATAATGGCAGTGTCCGGACAAATCCTCTCGAGGTTGTATCAGAACAGCGGGAAAAGGCAATTACCAGGCCGATATAAATCAGCAGCAGGTGCCAGATCAGTCCGTGAATAGTCAGTACCCAGTACGGATGAAATAATCCTGACGGTTCAGCCAGTGCCATAATTCCGCCAAGGAGATTAAAATCCTGCATAAAAGTATAGAGTATCGTCTTATTTCCCGCAGAAGGTACAAATGGCAGCACCAGACAGAAATACATAGGCAGGCTGCACAACTGAAATGGAAAATACCACCAGTTGTAAGTCTGGTCATTCACCACATAATATAAGAATAACTGTTTATAGCATTCCGAGGCTGCAAGTATAATGCCGCAGAGAAATAAAAGTCCGGGTAACTGGTTGTTCTTTATTTTTCTTGTGGTGTAATAGGACAGAAAAACTACGAAAATGAGCCCTGCAGAGACAAAAAAAAGGTGAAAAAACGAGTAGGGGGCAGGCGGTGTCATAGGCCATGCCGTTTTTATAAGGATATCCTTCATATCGGTTCCCTTTCTTCCCTGATTATCAATCAGGTATATTATAATGGATGGCAAAAAAACATGCAAGGCAATTGAACAATCTTCCTCCTAAGTACTTGATTAATTCCGAAAATGCTATATAATGTATAACTGATACTTATTTTATAATTATGCAGATTTGTGTATAAGAGGAGGAATCATTATGAAGAAAAATAAAATTGCAGTTGCAGTAGCATTATGTATGGCAGCAGTATTAACCGCATGTGGCGGAACAGCAAAAACAGAGACAACAAAAGCAGCAGGAGCTGAGACAACAAAAGCAGGAGCTGAGACAACAAAAGCAGCAGGAGAAACTACAAAAGCAGGAGCAGAAAGTTCAGCAGCAGGCGGTAAGCTTGTTATGGTAACCAATGCAGAGTTCCCTCCTTACGAATATCATGATAACAATGATATCGTAGGTATTGATGCAGATATCGCTAAAGCCATTGCTGATAAGATGGGAATGGAACTGGAGATTCAGGATATGGCATTTGATTCCCTGATCCCTGCTGTTCAGTCCGGCAAAGCAGATTTTACCGCAGCTGGTATGACTGTAAATGAAGATCGTAAAAAGAATGTGGACTTTACTGATACCTATGCACAGGCAGCTCAGGTTATTATTGTAAAAGATGGCAGTGAGATTAAGGCACCGGCTGATTTAGACGGCAAGAAGATCGGCGTTCAGACCGGAACAACCGGAGATATTTATGCAGGAGACATTAAGGATGGCAATATTCAGCGTTTCAACAAGGGAATGGAAGCTGTTATGGCTCTTACCCAGGGAAAAGTTGATGCCGTAGTCATTGACCGTGAACCAGCAAAAGTATTTGTAAAAGAAAATGCAGGCTTAAAGATTCTTGATGAAGCATTTACAGAAGAAGAATATGCAATTGCTGTTAAAAAAGGAAATACAGAACTGTTAGAGAAGATGAATGCTGCAATCAAGGAATTAAAAGATTCCGGCGAACTTCAGAAGATTGTGGATAAATACATCACAGCAAAATAAGAATAAAGGAAGAGTGCCATGTGGGAAAAGCTAAGAGATGATTTCTATCAGAATTTTATCGTAGACAACCGTTGGAAATACATTGCCGACGGATTGCAGAATACGTTAAAAATCACGTTTTTTGCAGTCTTAATCGGAATATTGCTGGGATTTTTAGTTGCAGTGATCCGGTCTACTTATGAAAATACACATAAGCTGAAGGTACTGAACTGGATCTGCGGGCTTTATCTTACAGTAATCCGCGGAACACCGGTAGTAGTTCAGCTCATGATCATGTATTTTGTGATCTTTTCCTTTCATGATCCGGGACAGGTATTTACTGCGGTAGTCGCATTCGGAATCAACTCCGGTGCCTACGTGGCTGAAATCTTCCGAAGTGGTATCAGCAGCATTGAAAAGGGGCAGTTTGAAGCAGGAAGGAGTCTGGGCTTTAACTATGCCCAGACCATGTGGTTTATTATCATGCCCCAGGCGTTTAAAAATGTAGTCCCGACTCTGGCCAATGAGTTTATCGTGCTGTTAAAGGAAACCTCAGTAGCAGGTTACATAGGACTGCAGGATTTAACGAAAGGCGGAGATATTATTAAGAGCCGCACCTATTCTGCATTCATGCCTCTGATCGCAGTGGCAGTCATATATCTGGTTATGGTTATGATGTTTTCACAGCTGGTAAAGGTACTGGAGAGGAGGCTGCAGAGAAGTGAGCACTAATAATATGGAAAAACCTCTGATTCAGGTACAGAATCTTGGGAAAAAATTTGGCGATATGGAAGTGTTAAAAGACATTTCCGTTGATATTTACAAAGGTGATGTGGTGTGTGTGATCGGACCCTCCGGTTCGGGAAAAAGTACATTCCTGCGTTGCCTAAACAGACTGGAAGAGCCCAGCGGCGGTCATATTCTATTTGAAGGCGCCGATATCGTGGATAAGAAAACCGATATTGACAAGCACCGTCAGAAGATGGGAATGGTATTCCAGCAGTTTAACTTATTCCCTCATATGACAATTTTAAAGAACTTAACGATTGCACCGGTTAAGCTGCAGGGAAAAAGCGAGAAAGAAGCGAAAGAACAGGCTTTAAAGCTTCTTCATAAGGTAGGTCTGGCAGACCGTGCGGATGCCTATCCCAACCAGCTCTCCGGCGGTCAAAAGCAGAGAATTGCCATTGTACGTGCCTTGTGTATGAATCCGGATGTGATGCTGTTTGATGAACCCACTTCTGCACTTGATCCGGAAATGGTAGGAGAAGTGTTAACCGTTATGCGGGAACTGGCGGAAGAAAAGATGACCATGGTAGTTGTTACCCATGAGATGGGATTTGCCAGAGAGGTGGCGACCAGGGTTATGTTTATGGACGGCGGTTACTTCCTGGAAGAGAACGAACCTGGAGAATTTTTTGCTAATCCAAAGAATGACAGGCTGAAACTATTCTTAAGCAAAGTACTTTAGTGGTATTATAGTTTCAAAACTTAAAAAAACATCTTGAAATGTCACTGATTTGTTACTGAATCAGTGACATTTTTGTTTAACGATTCTGTTTATCGAAAATATTCTGCAGTATAAAAATTTACATCTATTATTTTCCAAAAACATGTGATATACTACAAAAAAATGTCGAATTTGTTGTTTTTGTGTTGAATTATCAGAGACCACTAGGCTAAGATTTAGTCAGGATTGCTGATTTTTTTTGATTAAACTATTTTTGAAAGGGGTTGAGCGCTAAGATCATTTATGAGATATAAATAAAGACATTGCGGCCACACAACAAAAGGGAGGAATTATGCTGTAAATCTTTTAAGTCGATCCTATCACGTTTCAGCGCAGGGAAGCCAGTGAGAAGGACCAGACATAATACTCCATATCTCTGTAAAAAAATTAGGGAGAGTACGTATGATGAGGAGAATAGTAAGCATATTTTTAATAATATGCATGGTCGTTGGTCTGACGCCGATATCGGTAGTGGCAGAGGAAGGGAATCCTGGCCAGACATCGGAAAGTTTTACCACACAAAGTGAGAATTATGAATCAGCAACACCTTCTGAGGCAGAAGAAGAGCCAGAGACGGAAGAACCGCAGGAAACGCAGGAAACACAGGAAGCAACCACAGAACCGGAAGAGCTTGCAGAACCGGAAGCAATTACAGAACCAGCTGCAATGCCTTTTGAGTTTGAAGAGGCAACGCCGGCTCAGGCACTGATGGCAGGTGTGGATCCTGAAATTGAGTATCTGGCGCCAGAAACATATGCATTTAATGCTGCAGATGAAGGTTATAGTTTTATTGCGCCACTTCAGGTACGCATTAATAATATTGGGGAAGCTTCCACTGGCACTCTGGATGTTGTATTAACCGGAAATAACAAAAATGACTATAGTGTTACCAAAACGTCACTTCCCAGCATTGGTACGGGTCAATCGGATTATTTTAATGTAGCTCCCAGAACAGGGCTGATCACTGGTACATATACGGCTACAGTGACAGTATTAGAAGGTACTACCAAACTTGGGAGTACGGAATTAAGTTTTACGGTTACACCTGCGGGAGCAAAATACCCGGTAGATATAAAAACTTATATTGATAATGCTGCCTCCAATATGGAAGGAACAGTGGAGTTAAGAAACCTCAAAACAACTATTGAGGTGGAAAATACCGGAACCGGTGTCTATAAAACAACTGCCCCAAACGGCAGCTACAGTGTTTATGTTAACGGTATGGATACCAACCGGATTCTTGCTGTAAGCAATGGAAGCAGTCCAATGGAAATTGATTATTATTCAGTCAATTTTTCATCATCTGATACCGGAACAGCCACGGGAAGCAAGATTAGTGCGACTGCCGGAGGAATCAGCATTTCCAGTGGGTCGAAGGTAATAAAAGGAACCCCTGTTACCATTACAGCATCAGGAATTGGTGCAGCAAGCTATACTTACATGTGGAGCGGAAGCGGAATAACCAGTGGTCAGACTACAGAATCAATCAATACGACTTACCTTTCCAATACCATAAGCGCATTATGCGAGGTAACCGGAGTTGGAGTGATGCCAACAGATCCTGATTATAAAATTGGTGAGAACAGTTATATGTGGACCGGCTCAGATCAGACCATTGTACTGTCAGGAACCAATGAAACACTTAGTATTTTAAAACCTCCGACAGCTGTTATCAGAATTGATGTCCGTTCTGAGGATTTGTCCACAGTGACAATTGATGGAAATGATATTTCCTGCGATAAGACTTATATAGAAGTTTATAATGATATTACGCTGAATCTGATAGGCCTTACGATTACTGCGCCTGATAAAGCGGGAGTGGAAAGCTCTGCAATGGTTCTTAATAAAACTGATGACGAAACGGATCAGATGAATATTAATGTCAGTGGAACCTGTAATTTAACCGGTTCCAGCTGGGGAAGTGGTATTCGCTCCATACACGACCAGGATTTGTCCATAACTGGTAGTGGTACATTAAATGTAACCGGCGGCAGCACTACCGACAGCAATCTTACCGCAGGTCAGGGAATTGATATGGAAGGTTATACCTATGCCAGTAATTCCGGTGCCAAGCTTACCATTGACGGAGGCGTAACGGTTAATGCAACAGGAGGAGTTGGTGAGAATCATAACGGAGGAACCGGCATCAGAGTTGGCTGGGGAACGATACGGATTGGAAAATCGTTGGTTACAGCAACGGGAGGAGATTCAACCGCAGCCAGTAACTGGACTCCTGGGCATGGTATTCAGGTTTCCTACCCTGCCAATAATCATTCTAAGGGCGGAAATATTCTTATTGAGGATGGCACAGTAACCGCAACCGGAGGTGATTCGGAAAACACCCCTGCCGGAAGAGGAATTGATGCAATGAGCCAATTGGACATCACCGGAGGAACTGTAACTGCAGAAGGCGGCTACAGCAAAAAAGCTCTGGGTGGATATGGAATTTATGCTTATGAGCAGAATGTAAATATATCTGGGGGAACTGTAACAGCAATGGGCGGTGACAGTCAGGATTCCAATGCCGGAACAGCAATTGCTACCAATTACAAAGATGTGAATATTACTGGAGGAACCGTAAACGCCATTGCAGGTAACGGTAAAACAAACAGTTCTCTTGGATTGTACAGCTATTCGGGTAACATAAACATCTCCCAGGCTTCAGTAACCGCCATAGGCGGCAATGGTCAGATCAACGGTTCCCACGCCGTTTATACACATACCGGACTAATAAACATTGGTGATGGAGCTGATGTTACTGCCATGGGTGGTAACGGAACTACCGGAGTCGGTGGTGTTGGACTGCGTGCTTACGGAAGCAGTGAAGTATCAAATGCTGACCGGGGAACTGTCAGCATTTCAAAAGATGCAGGAGATATCTATATTCGCGGCGGCCGGGGGGCATCCGCAACCCGGGATTCTGTAATGGGAAGAAACATATACATTTCTACCGGAAATATTGATCTCATTTCAATGGAAGCCGGGGCTTCCCGTACAATTATGAATGCAGAGGGCGGTGATAACGTATACCGTATGAAAGCGGTAGTCAGTCCTGCAGCTGAGACTGTTATTTCCTCAGAAGTAAACGGAACACCTGGTAGATACACTTACAGAGCTGTAACAAAGGACGATGGTGCAGCATCTCTGTGGCTTCCAGCAGGTTCACAGACGGTATCATCATCTGGTTATGTAAGTAAAACTGCAGATATACCAGGAAATGACAGTTCCGTAAAAGAAGTGACCCTCGCAAAGACATCTAATGTAACTGTACCAGGAGCACCGCAAAATGTTACAGCAGTTGCCGGCGATCGTAGTGCGGTTGTAAGCTTTAGTCCGCCAGCAAATAACGGTGGAAGCTCCATTCTTTCCTACATTGTAACTGTAAGTCCGGGAAGCATGGTATTTAGCGGAATTTCCAGCCCGATCACAGTAACCGGACTGACAAATGGGATTTCTTATACTTTTACGGTCTCTGCTGTGAATACTGCAGGAACAGGACCAGCGTCCGTCCCATCTGCTCCGGTAACACCAAAAGCAGTTGTGGAAGGCACTTATAAAGTTTCTGGAAAAGTAGTTGAGGAAAACGGCAATCCCGTACCAGGTGCGTTCCTTGTACTAAAAAAAGGAAACCGTCAGGTAGGAATCACTTCAACGGACGAAACCGGTAATTTTACAATCAACGGTATACCAAACGGTACCTATAATCTGCAGGTAACGAAAGATGGTAAAGTTGTGACAGTTCTGGTTGTGGTTGACAATGAAGATTGCGTACTAAGTGATTCAATCAGAATGCCGTCAGGTACGATCAACAGCATTGTCGAAGTAAAGGCCGGAGCTCCTGATATTGTAGTGGGTAATTTAGAGGAACAATTTACCCAGGAAGATAAGGATTTTGCACAGATTTCCGGCAACAAGATGGAAATCAAACTGGTGGCAGATCTAAAACAAAAAGAAGAAATTAAAGATGATGCAGATAAGATCTTAAATATGGCCGGTGGAAGTACCATAGGCCTCTACCTGGATCTGTCCGCATTTAAAACACGGACAGAAAACAACATACCAGGTACACCCGAGAGGCTGGGAAATCTCCCGGAGATTATTGAAATTGTATTTCCAATGCCTGAAAATCTGAGAGGAAAATCAGGGATAAAAGTACACAGGGTTCATAATGGAATCCCACAGACCCTTCAAAACGGCAGTCCGGATGAAAACGGGGAATATTTTGTAGCAGCAACAGATACAATTACCATTTATACAAAGAGCTTTTCAACCTATGCAATCAGTTACACTGAGAGCGGCACAGGAGGAAACGCAGGAAGTGACAGCAGTTCAGAAACATCAAAAGCAGTCTGCAGCAGATGGCCAGGCCAGCCGGTTATGGGAAGGGAAGATATTCCGGTCACCCATACAGAGAATGGAGAAGCTTATGCAGCAATTACAGAAAAAGCTGTTTTAGATGCTGCAACCAGAGCTTGGGAAGAAGCAAAAGCAAAAGGAAAGACAGCAAACGGCATCGGTATTTCTCTGACTGTAAAAGATTTAGGAGATCAGAAGGTTGTTGGATTTGTTATCCCACAGTACATATTAAAGATCCTGACTGAGAAATATATCAGACAGTTTGAGTTAAAGAGCGGTATGATAGCCTTAAATCTGGATTTGGAGGCACTGAGAAATCTTCGTGTCCAGAGTACGGGAGACGTTACCATTACCATGGCTCCCGAGACCAGACGTTCCGGCAATGCCCAGACAATCATTATGAACAGACCAGTATACCGCGTAACAGCCGGATATAACAAAGATGGCAATCATATGGAGATTAAATCAATTGGAAATGGAAGTGCCATCTACTCAATTCCATACACTCCGGACAAAGAAGAATCAGGATATCTTTACGCAGTATCGGTTGACGAACAGGGAAATGCAGCCCGTATTACAAACTCTGCATATGACGTTAATACAAAGAGTATCATCTTTTCCTCCAATCAGTTCCAGGCAGGCGGAGTGGGTTATACCCAGGGCAATCGTTTCACTGACATCTCCACTCACTGGGCAAAAGAAGCAATGGATTATGCTGACGGACGGGGGCTGATTACCGGTACCTCTGACACCGCATTTTCACCGGATGATAACATTACCCGGGGAATGCTTGCCACAGCGCTTGGCAGGCTGGCAAATGTCGATCCAGGGCTTTATCAGGCCAACAGTTTTACAGATGTAAGTTCTGACAGCAATGCAGCTTCTTACGCAGACTGGGCGAATAAAAAAGGTATTATAAAGGCTTCTGTAAACAGCCGGTTTTTACCGGATCAGCCTGTAACAAGAGAAGAAATGGCTCTTATTTTACAAAATTATACGAAAGCGGTCATGAGTTGCCCGTTATCCATTACCAGAGATGCAATTAACTATGATGATAACGCAAGTATTGACAGTGTATACAAAAAAGCGGTTACTTCCATGCAGCAGGCAGGCGTGATAATGGGCGAAAAGAATAATAACTTTAATCCAAAAAACAACGTCACCCGGGCTCAGGCCAGCATGATGCTTTATCGTCTGGCAAAGCTCACCATAGATCCTTCCAGTGCACAGAACTGGGCACGCAATGATGGCGGCCAGTATCTCTACTATAAGGATGGAAAAGCATTTACCGGATGGCTGGATGCAAATGGTAAGAAATATTATTTCTATGCCGATGGTATCCTTGCGACAGGCACTAGAATTGACGGACATGATGTTGATGAGAATGGGGTTATGAAACCAGAATAACAGATAAGAAAATAGTTATGAAAATCCCTCTGATTATGAAAAAATCGCTTTTTCTTCTGCGTTTTTCCAATCAGGGGGATATTTTATTACAAAAGTTTTGCCATATAATATTCATCAACTGCTATGCCATCTACAATCATGGAACGCTCTTTCTTCCCTTCGATGAAAAATCCCATTTTCTCATACAAATGGCGTGCCTGTTCATTCTCGGTCATGACGGTCAGTTCCAGTCTGGTAATGCCTTTTTCTCTTGCCCACTGTTCCATTTTCTGAAAGAGCATTGCTCCGTATCCGTTACCTCTGTAGTCCTTTAAAATACCAATAACCAGATAGGCACTGTGGCGAATCCTTCTTGGCTCTCCCCTTAAAGCAGAAATAAAACCGACTAATTCCCCTTCGTTTTCCAGCAATAGAAAAAGGGATCCGTTTCGCTCCCACTGCTCAATTCTATGCTTCATATCATCAGCTGTAGCAGTCCGTTCTCCAGGTTCATACATCATGAAACTGGTTTCTGTATCCAGCTGTTTTAACATTTTTACCAGGAGATCAGAGTCTTCCGGTGTGACTGTTCTTATGTGCATCAGCATTTCCTCCTATTAAAAAGTATTTCTCTTATTATACCTGGCATCTGAAAAAATGCAATCGGAGTTTTAACACTCCATTGCCCTGCGTTTGGGGTTGTGGTAGAATAGGAACGTGGTTTTGATTACGAGGTTTAGAGAAGAAAGCTGGAAAAAACATGTATTGTATGAGTGTGAGCCACAAAAAGGCTCCGGTAAATATCAGAGAAAAGTTAGCCTTCAGTACAAAAGAAAAGGCTGAATTAATAAACAGACTGATGAATAAGGACTCCATAACAGGGGTGGTTGTGCTTTGCACCTGCAACCGCAGTGAAATTTATGTTTCGGGATCAAAGTATGCCATTGGGGAACTCCAGCGGGAGGCTGCCGATTTAAAGGGAGTGCGTCTGGGGGAATTAATTAAATATTTAAATGTCTATACTGAAGAGAGTGCGATCCGGCATTTATTTAAGGTTGCCTGTGGTTTCGATTCCATGGTTTTAGGGGAAGATGAGATTCTGGGACAGGTTCGGGAGGCTTATCAGTATTCCAGAGAATCAGGGGCTGCGGATTATGAGCTGAATGTGTTGTTTCAGAAAGCGATGGCTGCAGCAAAGCGGATTAAAACAGATACCAGACTATCCAGAACCCCTCTTTCCATCGCAACTCTTGTGGCAAATGAAGTATTTCATTTTAACAATGAGGGAGAGTATAAAGATGTTATGGTCATCGGAATGACAGGGAAAATGGGGGGAACCATAACCAAGAATCTGCTGAGTAAGCCCGGTATCCGTGTGACAGGAACGGTCAGAACCCACTCCTTGGACCTGCTGCTGAAAGTGGACAGCGACCGGATCAGGGAAGTGGATTACAAAGAACGCTACCAATATATGAATGATATGGATGTGGTGATCAGTGCAACTTTAGGACCTCACTATACCATAACCAGAGAAGAACTGGAAAAATGTGCGAATTCGGAGAAAAAGAGGCTTTTTATTGATGTAGCCGTACCCGTTGATATGGACCCTGAGATCAGGGAATATCCTGGACTTACATTATATGATATTGACTATTTTGAAACACTATCAAAGAACAACACCCAGATTAAGCTGAAAGAACTGGACTGTGCCAGAGAGATTATGGAAGAAGAACTGGACGGGGCATTAAAGGAAATTTTGTTTCATCCTTATATTTCCCAAATGGATGAATTAAAAGAAGCGTTGTCCGGTAAGAGGCTGGACACCCTTTTATATCGCATTCGGGATCATGTTACCAGTGAGGACTTAAAGGTTGTGCTTCGCACTTTAGATGGGTTAAAGGACTGGATGAGAGAGGAGTGACAATGGCTTATTTTCCGTTTTTTGTAGAGCTTGAAGGGAAAACGTGCCTCATTGCAGGCGGTGGAATGGTGGCTTACAGAAAAGCACTTGTGTTAAAGGACTTTGGGCCTGAAATTACGGTGGTTGGTTTAGAGATGATTCCTGAGATGGAACAGCTTGCCGCCGGATGTGACAAGACCATGACTCTCATCAGGCGGGGCTTTGAAGATAAGGATATTGGAAAGGCTGATTTTGTGATTGCAGCAACATCAGACGAAGAACTGAACAGGCACATATCTGTCATCTGCCGACAGCAGAAGATTCCGGTGAATGTGGTGGATGTACAGGAAGAATGCAGTTTTATATTTCCCGCACTGATTAAAGAAGAGGATATTGTTGTGGGAATATCCACAGGAGGCAGTTCTCCCACCATTGCCCAGTATTTAAAAAAACGGTTTAAAGAAGCGATTCCCAAGGGATTTGGCATGCTGGCTGGCCAGCTTGGTACCTACCGGGAACTGGTAAAGGAAAGGGTCCCTTCCCTTCCGGTTCGGACTGAGATCTTTAAAATCATGGTAAAAGAAGGAATCAGGCAGGGCGGAGTATTTACCAGAGAACAGGCCATAGAGCTGATAGAAAGGAAACTTGGGGAACATGAAGATTGATACAATACGAATTGGAACCAGAAAAAGTGCACTTGCTGTCGCACAGACCCAGCTGGTCGCCGATGCTTTAATAAAGGTTACTCCCGGACTTACCGTGCAGCTGACGAAAAGGCAGACAGAAGGAGACCGGATTCTCAATAAGCCGCTTTTGGAGTTTGGCGGAAAAGGAGTGTTTGTAACAGAGTTTGAAGATGCGCTTTTACGGGGAGAGATTGATTTGGCTGTCCATAGTGCAAAGGATCTTCCAATGGATTTAAAAGAAGGTCTTGGAATTGTGGCAGTCCCGGCGCGTGAGGATCCAAGAGATGTACTCATAACCTTAAAAGGCAGTGACTTAAATAAAAGGGAAGAGATTGTGATTGGTACTTCCAGCTTAAGAAGAAGGATACAGATCGAAGAGATCGGAAGTACCTTATGGAAAGAAATTCCGGTCCGGTGCGAGAATTTAAGAGGGAATGTGCAGACACGTTTAAAACGGCTGGCTGATGGGGACTTTGATGGAATCATCCTTGCAGCAGCAGGGTTAAACCGCCTGAATATTCAGTCAGATCCAGCCTTTGATTATCATTACTTCGACTGTGAGACCATGATTCCCGCCGGAGGACAGGGAATTCTGGCGGTAGAAGGAAGAATTGGAATGGAAAACTGGCCGGAGATATGGCCAATTGAAAATAAAGAAGCAAGGCTATGCCTGACACTGGAGCGAAAGATATTAAAGCTGTTAAATGCAGGATGCCATGAGCCGGTGGGAATCTACTCCCGTATTGAGGAAGGACAGTTTGAGGTCTTTGGTATCAGAAGCAGAGACAGTCAGATAAAAAGAATCCATCTTAAGGGTAAAACAGAGGAACTGGACAGCCTGGCGGAAGAAGCCGCAAAGAGACTTTAATTGAAAATGGAGAATGTCATGAAGAAAAATGGAGTGGTATACTTAGTCGGTGCGGGGCCGGGCGATCCCGGTCTCATCACCCAAAAAGGATGGAAGCGGCTTGGCAGCTGCGATGCACTGGTTTATGACTCCCTTGCTTCGGATTATTTCCTCGATGAGGTACCGGACCATTGCAGAAAGATCTATGTAGGAAAGCGGGCAGGAGCCCATTCCATGAAGCAGGAAGAGATTAACCGGCTCTTAGTGGAGTTAGCAGAGGAAGGTTTAAATGTGGTTCGTTTAAAAGGAGGAGATCCCTTTGTATTTGGACGGGGAGGAGAAGAGATTCTGACACTTTCGCAGGCAGGAATCCCCTTTGAAGTAGTACCTGGTGTGACCTCTGCGGTGGCAGCGCTTTCCATGGCAGGAATTCCTGTGACTCACAGGGCGGTGAGCCGCAGCTTTCATGTAATGACAGGACATACTCTCTCTGAGAATGGAACACTTCCGCCTGATTTTGATTCCTTTGCCAAACTCTCTGGAACACTGGTTTTTTTAATGGGACTTTCCAATCTTTCCCTGATTGTCAATGGTCTGATTAAAAATGGAAAGCCGGAAGATACACCGGCAGCTGTGATAGAAAACGGAACCCTTCCGGAGCAGAGAATAATCCGTGGAACTTTAAACGATATTGAGAGCAGAGCAAAACAGGCGGAGATTAAAAGTCCTGCCATCATTGTGGCAGGGGATGTGGCCGCCCTGGATTTTTCTTCTACCCTGAATCTGCCCCTGAAGGGCTGCAGGATTGGTATTACCGGAACCGAATCCTTTACCGGCAGACTTCGCCAGGAGCTTGCAGAGCTTGGAGGAATGACAGACAGTGTATTGACTTTATCCATAGACTCCTATCGTTTAGGGGAAGCCATGAATGAAGCATATCAAAGGCTAAAAACCTACTCCTGGCTCATATTTACCAGCGCCAATGCAGTAAGAGAATTTTTCACCGGGCTTTTCGAAGGCGGTTATGATTTGCGCTCACTTGGAGCCATAAGATTTGCAGTGGTGGGGAAAGGTACGGAAAATGAACTGGTTAAGTTTGGCTTTCATGCCGATTATATTCCTGACCGCTATCAGGTAACAGATCTTGCAAATGGATTAAAAAACCTGCTGTCAAAAGAAGACCGGCTGCTCATACCCAGGTCATCAGGCGGGTCGCTGGAACTGAACCGGGTTCTTGACGAAGCTGGGATCTGTTACGATGATATTGTTTTATATGATGTGGCGTTGAAAAAAAGGGAACAAGATGGACTGGAGAACGTATTGCCTCCGCTTCATTATCTGACTTTTGCCAGTGCTTCCGGCGTAGATGCATTTTTTCAGGGGGAAAGAGAGAAAATCCTCGGTTTGCTTTCCTGTTTGAAGGTAGTCTGCATCGGTGATATCACAGCAAGGGCACTTTCCCGGTATGGAAGAGAAGCTGATTTAATTGCACCGGTTTACAGCGTATCAGGGCTGGCAGAAATCATTTGCCAGGACTGGTGTAAAGAAAAGGAGTAAATTATAATGAACACAGAAGAGTCAAAGAAACTGTTTGAAGAATCCGGAAACTATTTCCCAGGCGGAGTTAACAGCCCAGTAAGAGCGTTTGGCTCTGTGGGGGGAGTTCCCGTTTTTATAAAAAAAGCGGAAGGATCCCGTATTTATGATGAGGATGGGAATGAATACATTGATTATGTGAACTCCTGGGGACCCTGTATTCTGGGACATGCATATCAGCCAGTGGTAGAAGCGGTAAGAGAGGCATGCCTTTCCGGCTTATCCTATGGCGCGCCTACGAGAAGAGAGCTGGAACTTGGAAAACTGATTACAGAATGTATTCCCTCCATGGAAATGATGCGAATGGTCAGCTCCGGAACGGAAGCTGTCATGAGTGCCATCCGCGCAGCAAGAGGGTTCACAGGAAGAGACAAAATCATTAAATTTAAGGGCTGCTATCATGGACATTCTGATGGTCTTTTAGTAAAGGCGGGTTCCGGAGCTCTGACAGGCAGCGCACCGGACAGTGCCGGTGTGCCTGAATCCTATACGAGACACACGCTGTTAGCCGGTTACAATCAGGAAGGTACAGTGGAAGAACTGTTTCGCCAGTATCCCGGAGAGATTGCAGCGATTGTGGTAGAACCTGTGGCAGCCAATATGGGATTGGTGGCTCCAAACCTAAGTTTCCTTGAATTTTTAAGAGACATTACAACCAGATATGGAGCTTTGCTGATCTTTGATGAGGTAATCACAGGCTTTCGCATGGCGCTTGGAGGTGCTCAGGAATATTATAAGGTGAAACCGGATCTGACCACTCTTGGTAAGATTGCGGGAGGCGGCATGCCCATGGGCGTTTACGGCGGACGCAGGGAAATCATGGAAGTTGTATCGCCTCTTGGGAAAGTTTATCAGGCCGGAACATTATCCGGGAACCCCATTGCAACTGCGGCCGGAATTGCAACAATAAAAGCCCTGATGGACAGGACGGATATCTATTCCTCCCTGGAGAAAAAAGCGGATACCCTGGTGCAGACTTTAAAGGAGGTTCTCCCAGGCGCACAGGTGAACCAGGCAGGTTCCTTATTCAGTGTATTTTTTGCTGAGCACCCAGTGGTGGATTATGAGTCAGCTTTAAAATCGGATACCCGGATGTATGCAAAGTATTTTCACTATCTCCTTGAACATGGTATCTACACAGCTCCTTCCCAGTTTGAGATTCTGTTTTTGTCAGCAGCTCATACCCAGGAAGATATCGAAGAGACGAAAAGAATTATGAAAGAAGCGGCGGCAAATTTATAAAGAGAAATGCTTGGAGGATGTTGCAGAAATTTATCTGTACCATCCTCTTTTTTTATTGTTATAAAAGAAGAAGTATAAATTCTAAAAGAACCATAAATTGTATTAACATTTACTCGAATCTATTGATAAATGTTTTGATTTGGTATATTTTATTGGTAGAGGAGGCGAAATATATGGACTATTTAGTTGTGTATACAAGTAAAACCGGAAATACTCAGAAGGTAGCCATGAAGATATTCGAAGCGCTTCCGGGTAAATCGAAGGATATTGTTAATCTGGAGGAATACCATGGAGAAGAAGCAGATACGTATTTTGTAGGATTCTGGAACAACAGGGGAATTTGTACAACAGAAGTAATTGATTTCCTCTCCGACCTCCATGGCAAACAGATCGCTTTGTTTGGTACCTGCGGAATATTTGAAAATAAAGAATATTTAAAGCAGGTGGAAAATCAGGTTTCTGTTTTTCTGCCGGAAGATAATGAATACCTTGGCTGCTATTTATGCGGAGGTAAGATGGGACCAAAAGTACTGGAGAAATGCAGGCAGAAGCAGGCTCAGCTTAATACTCCCCAGATCAGGGAGATGATTTTAGCCTATGAAGATGCCATGCTCCACCCCAATAAAGAAGATTTAGATCAGGCAGGTGTATTTACGGAATCGGTGTTAAACCGGATTCAAAGGAAAAAGGAGGAGCGAGATGGGATTAAAAGATGATGGGGGTTCTGGAAAGAACCATAAAAAGCCATTTATTTATTATTACATGATTGTATTGGTCCTGATGATTATATTCAATGCCATGGCGGTACCGTGGCTTCAGTCAAAGGCAGTGACGGAGGTTCCCTACAGTACCTTTTTAGAGATGGTGGATCAGGGCAAGATTCAGGCAGTTGCCAAAACGGAAACGGAGATTCAGTTTAAATCTGATACAGGAAAGAAGGACTGGGAAGGAAAACCGGTCTACGCTGTTTACAAGACAGGTATCTGGCCGGATGAGACTTTGACAGAACGGCTGATTTCCCATAATGTTGAGTTTGAAAAAACTATTGTTCAGCAGATGTCGCCGTTGATTTCCATTCTCTTAACCTGGATTGTTCCCATTCTGATTTTTGTATTTCTGGGTAATTTTTTATCCGGTCAGATGCAGAAGAAGATGGGTGGAAATACCATGTCATTTGGTAAGTCCAATCCGAAGATTTATGCAGAATCTGAAACTGGAAAGAATTTCACGGATGTAGCGGGACAGGAAGAAGCCAAGGACGCGTTAAAGGAGATTGTAGATTTTCTTCATAATCCAGGTAAATATGCTTCCATCGGAGCTTCACTTCCAAAAGGAGCCCTGCTTGTGGGACCTCCCGGTACTGGTAAGACCCTTCTTGCCAAAGCGGTGGCAGGGGAAGCCCATGTTCCGTTTTTCTCCATATCCGGTTCTGAGTTTGTGGAGATGTTCGTAGGTATGGGTGCTGCGAAAGTCAGGGATTTATTTAAACAGGCCAATGAAAAGGCTCCCTGTATCGTATTTATTGATGAGATTGATACCATTGGAAAGAAGCGTGACGGCGGTGGATTCTCTGGCAACGATGAGAGAGAACAGACCTTAAATCAGCTTTTGGCTGAAATGGATGGATTTGACGGTAAAAAAGGAGTTGTGATTCTGGCAGCTACCAACCGCCCGGATTCCTTAGATAAAGCACTGTTACGTCCAGGCCGTTTTGACCGCCGGATCCCGGTAGAATTACCGGATTTAAATGGTCGTGAAGCCATTTTAAAGGTACATGGAAAAAATGTAAAGCTGTCTGATGATGTGGATTTTCACGCAATTGCTCTTGCAACCTCAGGCGCGAGCGGAGCGGAACTGGCCAATATGATTAATGAAGCTGCATTAAGAGCCGTGCGCATGGGAAGAAAAACTGTGACTCAGATCGATTTAGAAGAAAGTGTGGAAGTGGTGATTGCCGGATATCAGAAGAAGGATGCCTCCGTCAATGTGGAAGAGAAGAAGATCATAGCTTACCACGAAGTAGGGCATGCCCTGGTTGCTGCGTCCCAGACCCACTCTGCACCTGTTCATAAGATTACTATTATTCCCAGAACTTCAGGAGCTCTTGGATATACCATGCAGGTGGATGAAGAAGAACGCCATCTGCTGACAAAGGAAGCAGCGCTTAATAAAATTGCCACATTTACCGGAGGAAGGGCAGCAGAGGAACTGATTTTCCAGACAGTTACAAGCGGTGCGTCCAACGATATTGAACAGGCAACAAGAATAGCCAGGGCGATGGTTACCCGTTATGGTATGACCGATGAATTTGATATGGTAGCACTTGAGACAGTAACCAACCAATATCTGGGCGGTGACACATCTCTTGCCTGTTCTCCGGATACTGCAAAGAGGATTGATGAAGCAGTGATTGGAATTGTACGGCAGCAGCACCAGAAGGCTTATGAGATACTAAAAAGCAATCTGAACAAGCTTCATGAAATAGCTGAATATCTGTTGGAACGAGAAACCATTTCCGGAGAGGAGTTTATGGAGATATTTAAAAGAGAAGCTGTAAAAAGCTTATGAATTAATGATTGATCTGATAGAACAGAAACAGAGGGAGTGCTGCAGTTTTGCAACACTCCCTGATTTTTTAATATGAAAACAACCTGTAATCAGGGCCTGATTAGAGAATACATTTTCATGTCAATAATCTGCCCGTTTTTAACAGCATTGCTTCTAAGCACGCCTTCACATATAAATCCGTTTTTTTCAAGAATTTGGCAGGAGGCAGTATTGTAGGCAAAGGGCTCTGCAAAAATCCGTATTATATCGGTATGTTCAAAAATGTATTTACAGGTTTGCTTAATCGCGCTGGTTCCAACTCCTCGTCCCCAAAAACTCTCTGCAATATAATAGCCCAGTTCCGCAGTTTGACTGTGGATATTATCTTTGCGGTACACCCCGATACTTCCAATTGGATTATCTTCAACTGTGATTGCAAAGACATAGGTTTTAGTTTCATCAGCCTGGAGCGTTGCATGAATGAAATCCTCAGCATCTTTTTCCGTGTATGGAAATGGCAAATCTCTTAGATTATCAAGAATTTTTTTGTTATTCAAAACTGCTGCGAGGGCTGCTGAATCCTCTGTTTTCCACTTGCGAATACTACATTCCATACCATTTCCCTCCTATTACTATGATTAATAAACTTCATATATAGAATACCATCTAACGTACTAACAATCAATAGCCTCTCCAAGCGGTCAACAGAGGGTATCCTGATATAATCTATTAAGTCATATCATTTCGAAGTGCATCAATAATATTCTCTTTTTTAATCCTCCCAATGGCGTATAACATAGTAATGAACACGATAAAGAGTACACTAAACGCGCTGATTATCATACTGCTTATAGGAAATATAAATTTAAAATTCTCCGTCCGTTCTGCGATTACAAATCCTTTGTAAATCAGCCAGGATAGGATTCCGGCTATTGGAAGTCCCAGTAAAAGTGCCCGCATACCATAAAAGATGCACTCAAATACCATCATTTTATTAAAAGCCCTCTCTGACATTCCGATTGAGCGCAGCATGGCCAGTTCCCGCCTGCGCAGTCTGATATTTGTGGAAATGGTGTTGAACACATTGGCGATCGCTATCAGTGAAATCATAATGACAAAAACATAGGTGAATACATCCGTAACAAATGTAAGGCTGTGAAATTGCTCAAGTATTTCATATGCATTGTATAAATGGTATTGGGACGTAATTCCCTCACTTTGTATAATTGATTCCATTTCAGCCGCTGACTGGGTAGGATTTTTCGACTGAAAGTTCATGCCTACGGTTACAGGACGATCTGTAATTTTGAATTTTTCTTTGAGTGAATAGGGTGCTATCACCATAAAAACACTGAGATCATTTTGAGACTGAGATGATTGTTTCGGTGGCGGATCAATGGGGTAAGTATCAACAAATGTAGTGTCTATATCCATATTCTGTTCTGCCAGTGGGGTACCCTCTATTCTGGGAGCGACAGGAAGGATTATGGAACGGTTTGCAAACAGATTAAACACTTCATCCGGTTGGTTTGTTCTGATATTCCGTTGTTTTGCAATGGCGATCATTTTCCCGTCTGGTCCGGTATATTCTTCTTCGGATAAACCTGATTGGTGAATAAAGTCCAGATATTCGCTGTCAGTAATAAACTGAAGATCCAATGGAATATGAACCATTTCATCCGGATTTGTATAGCCTTTAAATTGACGGTAC
This sequence comes from Lacrimispora sp., assembly GCF_031982545.1. Classification (GTDB taxonomy): domain Bacteria; phylum Bacillota; class Clostridia; order Lachnospirales; family Lachnospiraceae; genus Lacrimispora. The sequence goes on along the minus strand of NZ_DALYXB010000002.1, from coordinate 38,779 downwards.
TGATCCGAAAGATCACCAGCTCTGATGGTGCATGAATAAGGGCTGATTACCTGGTATGTGCTTTCATAAACCCCGTCTGCAGCCTTTAGTTTGTTGTAAAAAGGGAGCATTTCACTGTCGTTCATGTCCTGAACGTCAAACAGAATGTCATAATCAACATTTACCACAAGCTGCTGTATAAGACGTTTAAGCGTTGATCCAAAGGCATTACCTGATACGAATAGTACGACGCTTAGAACGAGAGAAAGCACAATGCTGCGATAGCGTTTTTTGTTCCTCTTAAAATTCTTCAGAGCCAGAGTACCCTCCAATCCGTAAATGCGACGGGATAGTTTTGATATTTTTAAATCTTTTGAATGGATTTTCACCTCGTTGGTCTGAAGGATATTTTCCATTACAGAAGTGCCTGCCGCTTTTCTGGCTGGAATATAGGCTGAAATCAGGATGGTCACCAAACTGACAGCAGCGGAGACAGCAATTGAAGCAGCAGATACCCACAAGGTTAAAGGTACGGTGATGTAAAGAATATTTTTAAATTTCTCTGCAACAGTGGGAAGGATCAAACCAATACTGCCAATTCCAGCCAGAATACCAATGGGAATACCAATAGCACCGATGCAAAGTCCTTCAAACAGAACCGAATTTCGAAGCTGTTTTCCAGTCGCCCCTACCGACGCGAAAATCCCAAACTGACGCGTACGTTCATTCAGGGAAATGTTAAACGAGTTATAGATAAGAAGAACCGATCCAGTCATTATAATAGCCACCAGAATTCCTCCGACTGTATATAGAAGTGTGTTGATCAGCCGGTTTTCCGATATGCCCATGAAACGCAGAATATAATCATTCAATAAGTAATCCTGTTTTCCAGCTTTGTCGCTTACATAGGCTTCCACCTGGCGTGGGTTTTTCAGTGTAACAAACAGGCTGTATCTGTCTGTGCTCAATTTTTCGTCCGCTTTCGTAATCAGGGTGTATCCCGGAGCGGAATGCTCTTCAAACCCCGGACGTTGGCAGATTCCCACAACCTGATAGGTTTTCTTTGACTTTGTCACCAGGGATTCTCCCGCAGTTCCTGAATGATAGGGGGTGTGTTGACTGAGATTCCTGCTTCCATCCACACGGTCTCCGATTTCAAGCGAAACTGTATCCCCAACTCGGAACCGGACACCTCCTTTTTCTGCAACGTGTGCCGGGACGAGAACCTCCCCGCTGTTTTCGGGAAGCCTGCCGGAGATCAGGTTTATGGGTAACATTTGAAATGCTTCGTCACTAAATCCTGCAATAAAAACATAGGGCTTTTCCGGGCTCTTTGCTCCTTTCAGTACAGCGTAACCGATATTTTCAACTGCTGCAATGCCGGTAATTTCTTTATCGTCAGCCCGTTCCTCAATGAAAGAAGAATCTACATCCGAAAATTCAACGTGCCAGTTTCCGTATTTTACAATGGAACCTCTTATGAGAAAATGGAGCAGAGAAGTGCCAAAGGCGGCGACTCCCGTAATCATGGCAGTGGATAAAACAACTCCGATAATCGTAACAATCGTTCTGGTGCGGTTCTTTTTCATGCTTTGCAGAGTGGCTTTATTTAATATATTCATGGCTGCACCACCCTTTGATCCCGTGTTACCTTGCCATCAGATATCCCGATAATTCGGTCTGCCTGCAATGCAATATTTTCGTCATGTGTGACAAGTATCAATGTCTGCCCATACTTTTTATTGCTTTCTTTCAGCAGTTTTATGATTTCATGCCCATTGCGGCTGTCCAGGCTGCCGGTGGGTTCGTCGGCAAGCATGACAGCCGGGGCATTCATCAGGGCGCGTCCGATGGAAACCCGCTGCTGCTGCCCGCCGGACAGCTGATTGGGCAAATGGTTTTTGCGATCCCATAGTCCAAGCATATGAAGAAGGTCATCGAGCCGCTCCTCATTGACAGGACGTTTGTCCATCAGGACAGGCAGTGTAATGTTCTCCACCACATTGAGAGTAGGAATCAGGTTATGAAACTGATAAATCAGTCCTACCTGTCGCCTGCGGAAAATAGCCAGTTTTTCATTGTTCTGGGCGTATACATCCTGTCCATCTAAATATATCTTACCGCTTGTGGGTACATCCACCCCCCCTATGATATGAAGCAATGTGGATTTACCGGAACCGGAGGAGCCGATAATAGCTGTAAATCCCCCTTTTTCAATTGTAAGAGAAACATGGTCCAGTGCGGTAACCTGACTGTCACCTTTCCCGTAGACCTTGCAGAGATTTTCGATTTTTAAGAACTCCATTCTGTGAGTCTCCTTTCCTATGGCTTACCCATAGAATAGAACTTTCTGCTTACACCCCAGTGACTTTTTGGTGAGAGATTCGTCACTTTGGAAAACGTATGATGAAAACAGCGCCTCCCTGGGGATGGTTTTTAGCGGTAACGGTTCCTCCGTGTCCGGTTATAATCATCTGGCAGAGAGAAAGACCGATCCCGTATCCGCCGGCGTTCTGGTTTTTTCCCTGATAAAACCGATCGAAAATGCAAGGTAAATCTTCTTCTTTAAAGCCGTTCCCGCTGTCATGGATTACAATATCGGTAAAGAGCGGAGTGTCTGTACCGTTAATCTCAAGTTTCCCTGTTTCGCCAGTACTTTCTAAACAATTCTTTAAGATGTTTTGCAGCGCTTGCAAAAGCCAGTTAAAATCCCCATAGATGATGAGCCCTCCTGTTGCATTGATTTGCAAATCAATCTGATGCAGTTCCATCTGAATGAGAAAAGGGTGTACTGAAGCATGGATTAAAGAGTTTACGTCGATAGGATCATGGTGAAATACTATGATACCTGCATCCAAACGGGATAATTTTAACAGGGTGGTAATGAGCCAGTCCATCCGTACAAGCAATTCTTCCATTTCACGAAGCAGCAGCTTTCTCTGATCTTCCTCCGGGTTATTTTCAAGCAGTGACAGAATGAGATTTATGGATGTAAGAGGGGTTTTCAGCTGGTGGGCAATATCTGCCAGTGAATCTGCAAGATGTTTCTTTTCTTTTTTTAATGCCTCATTCTGCTCCCGGATGCGCAGCGTCATTTTACCTATTTCACTGTGCAGTATGGAAAGCTCCCCTTCGTCCAATTCTCCAATATAGAGATGATCCGCATTATGAAGGAGCAGGTCGATCTCATTGGAAATGCGGGCAATATTTTTGTATCTGGTTTTTGTAAATGCAAAAAATACAGTACCAAAGGCAGCAGAAGAAGAGGCTGCAAGAACTCCTGCCCCAGTACTGATCACAAATCCCAGAATCACTGTGATGCCCGCCATGACAGAGAACAATATGGCAAACTGCCGAAACTCCTTATTCCGAAGCATTGCCGCCCCCCAATCGATATCCTGTCCCACGGACAGTGGTAATAATCTGTGGGTTAGCCGGATCGTCCCCGATCTTCAGCCGCAATCGTTTGATGTATACAGTCAGTGTATTGTCATTGACATACTCCCCCGCAGCGTCCCACAATTCGTCTAACAGCATACCCCTTGTAATGATATTTTTTGGATTGTTTAAAAACACCAGCAGCAGACGGTATTCCAAAGCAGACAGAAAAATTTCCATGCCGTTTTTTCTTACAATACCACTGGCCGTATCCACATGGAGTCCTCCAATCTCAAACTCAGATCCGGTACGCCCGCTTTTACGCAGGGCAGTTCTGATCCGTGCGATTAATTCACGGGGGCGAAACGGTTTTGTGATATAGTCATCTGCACCGATATTGAGCCCCGTAACCACACTGGCCTCATCCTGGCAGGCTGTCAGAAAGATTACGGGTATATGAAGGGTTTCCCTGATTTGTGTACATACAATAAATCCATTTCCATCAGGCAGTGAAATATCAATGAGCGCCAGATCAGATTTATTCTGTGAAAGTGCGGCAAGAGCCTCACCCTGGGTAGAAGCATGGTTGACTGTAAATCCTTCCGAACTCAGCAAAAGGATTAGGTTTTTAGCGATTGCCTTATCGTCTTCCACTAAAAATATACGCGGCATTCGTCTATCCTCCGATTTTTTATTTTAACACTATTACGCCCTATTATATTTCTTTTGACTGGCAGTTACAAGCCGAAGTATAATTTATAAATAAAAAAATGAACCGATCCGGGTCATTATGACTCTAAGTATATAGATGCATCTAAAAAGGAAAGGAAACAGGTTATGAACGAAGAAAAGAAGGCTTTGGTGGAACTCATGCTTGGCGGAAGCGAAGCTGCATTTGACGAGTTATACCGTTCCTCTTCCAAAAAGCTGTACCGTATGGCGTATTTTATCACTGGAAACCGGTCTGACAGTGAGGACATCCTGCAGGAGACCTTTGTAAAATGCTTTCTTTACAGAGACAAATTACGAGAACCGGAGCGATTTGAATCCTGGCTCTATCAGATTCTGGTGAGAACTGCCTGGCGGGTGGAAAAAAGGAAGAAAAGCAGGTCCGAACTCTCGTTTGAAGGGATTCTGGACCAGGAGGAAGATCACGTAAGAGCGGATTGGATTGAGGAAGATGAAAGGGGGAAAGGCCCCCTGGTAACGGTTTTAGAGGCTGAAACAGCTGGGCAGATCCGTGAAGCCCTTAGAAAACTTGATGTCAAATACCGTACCGTGATTCTGTTATATTATTACAATGAGCTAAGTACAAAAGAAATTGCCAGGGTGACAGGAACCATGGAGGGCACAGTGAAATCACGACTGTTCAAGGCAAGAAAGCTCTTGAAGGGAATTCTGGAAACGGAAGACATCCTGGAAGGGGAACAGGAAAGGGGGATTTGTCATGGCTAGAACCTCAGAAGAACAGTTAAAACGTTTTATCAATACAGAACTGGATTCCATAACTCCGGATATGGACGAAGAACGGCGGCTATTGGAAATCCATAAAAAATTAAATAAAAGGAGTAATTTTATGAATTTTCGAAAAAATAAATTTGCAGTGGCATTGACAGCAATCATGATCATCACGTTATTAGGAACAGTTACAGCAGTAGCGGCGGGGAAAATCACAGGTTTTATCAGTACAAGTGACGAAAAAGCACATTCCTCTGCGGAATTACGTGAATTGTCAAAAACCCAGATGCATGCCTCCCCCAAAATCCCAGACAATTTCTCAAATGGTATGACATTTGTGAACGGTTACATTGCACAGGTAAAGGGAGTTGACGACGATAACAATCAGGTTATCACCTATTCAGAAGCATACGCAAATTATGGCAGCAATCAGCAGGTGACCCTTACCAGCAACGTGCATCAGGACTTGGTTTCTGAAGACTCGGGTCTGCCGGGCCAGAATGAAGTCTATCAGGATATTACACTCAATGCCAGGGAAGAACAGTATTTATTCCTGCCTGAGGGGATAGAACCTACTGAAGAAGATAAGAAACTGGAAGAAGAAGGAAAACTGACGATCAGCTATGGATCCGGTCAGGAAGAACGCAAGCTGTTTCGATCCGTAAGCTGGTCAGAGAATGGGATCGATTATCTGATATTCACATTTGCGGATAAAGAACTGAATTCTTTGACCTCCATGGCAAAGGAAGTCATAGATATGAAATAATTATTTTTTCTTTAGAACCTCCGCATACATCCAGCCATTGTATTTAAACAAAGACTGATCCTTCAGGATAGACATCTGTTTTCGCCAGTCTCTGGGAGTCTCTCCCATGATGGCAAGAAAATGCCGGTTAAAACTGGAGATGGAGTGAAACCCCACCCGCTCAGAAATGGTTAAAACGGATTCCTCTGTCATGCGGAGTAAATCCGAAGCTTTTCTGATGCGGGTGGTATTTAAATATTCTAAGGGCCGATTTCCCATAATCGAAGAGAACAGCCTTCTAAAATGAGCAGGGCTTAAGCTGCATAAGTCAGCAAGCTGCTCCATGGGAAAGTCTTCCATATAATGATACCGGATAAAATCCAGAGCCGGAGCAATGACCAGCGCATTTTCAGGCGTCTGGTCTTTTTTCTTATGGTTTAAGGATGCAGCTCTCATAAGATTGGTTGCCAGTGCCAGAAACAGCCCACGGACTGCAACCTCAAAACCCGGTTCCTGTTTTTTCATCTCTTCTATTATTTCAGTGACAATGGAATATATAACCGGATAGTTTGTTTTCCCCATAATCAGGTTTAAATGATGATCCAGAAAGGAGAAGAGTTCCACATTATGAAGATCTGCACCAGAAAAAAATGGATGGAGCAGTTCGCCCATATCCACGAATAAATAAGACCATTTACTATTGGTTCCGGGCGCGCTGAATGTGGTGTGCGGGATGTCACAGGATATGGCAGTGATGTCTCCTGCGTAAAAGGAATAAGTGGTATCTTCAAATTTAATCGTTCCGCTGTCCGTCTCACACAGCCCGATCTCCAGGCAATTATGAATATGAAGCCGTCCTGAGGGTACATCAGAGATGCGCCAATGATCCCCAGTCAGAAGAAGCACAGGAAAATGAGCCGGTAAATCATAATCCCTGAATTCAATAACAGTCTTTTTCTTTTTGGACATTTATTCCTGATACCTCCTTCTTTTACTCCTATAATTATACATGATATCTAATTCTTATTTCAATCAATAATCTTTAAATAATTACCCGATATAATAAAAAATAAGACCTTAACCCAATAAAGTATAAAAGAATTCCCGGAAAATAGTGAAATAAGGCCATGACTCTTTTTGACCCGTACTAATAAATGATTGAAAATGCATAGTTTATAGATTGATTTGATTGGAAACAAAATTGTGCATTTTTTATAATGTAGTTATAGAAAATTACGGAGATGGGGGGATATTATGGTGAAATCTGAAATAGAGGCGGGCTTCCGTTTCAATAAGCAGAAAAAAAAGAATCGGTATCTTCGGTATTTGCAGCGGGACTGGCAGCTGTATGTGCTCATGGTTCTGCCAATGCTTTTTATACTGGTCTTTAAATTCCTGCCATACAGCGGTCTGTCCATTGCATTTAAGGATTATAAGGTGGCAAAGGGGTATGCCGGAAGTTCCTGGGTGGGATTTTCCATCTTTCATAAGGTTTTTGGCAAACGGGATTTTGGTCAGGCATTGACCAACACTTTGTTATTAAATATCCTGGATCTGGTATTTGGTTTTCCCATGCCAATTATTTTGGCACTTATCCTCAATGAAATCAAAAACAGATACTTTAAAAGTATTATGCAGACACTTTTGTATTTACCTCATTTTTTGTCCTGGGTCATTATTGGAGGAATCGGTTATTCCATGTTCTCCGTCAGCAGCGGTGTGGTAAATGTTCTGATCAAGAATGCCGGTCATAGTCCGGTTCCGTTTCTTCAGGAGAATACCTGGTGGCTGATCAGCTATGTGCTCATTGGTGTGTGGCAGTCCATGGGCTGGGGAACCATTATTTATCTGGCCGCCATCACCGGTGTGAATTCTGAGCTTTATGAAGCGGCAAGAGTGGATGGTGCCGGAAGGTTAAAACAGTGTATTCACGTAACACTTCCCTGCATACGAAGCACCATTGTAACGCTGCTGATTATGAATCTCGGAAAGCTGATGGGAGGCTCCTTTGAGCGGGTATTTGCCCTGGCCAATGCCAAGGCGACACAATATACCACCACGATTCCGGTTTTGGTGTATCGGTGGGGAATTGAAAGCGGAAAATTCAGCGAAGCAACTGCACTGGGGCTTTTTCAGTCCGTAATTGGTCTGGCCCTTGTGGTAGCGGCTGATTTAATAGCCAAACGCCTGGGTGAAGATGGTCTGATATAAGGAGGGGGAAAGATGAATCAATATCAATATAAAAAGCCCTGGGCATGGACCAGGACCAGAAAAAAGGATTTAGTCGTTGATGTGTTTTTCCATATTCTGCTCATTGCAATTTCCATGACATGTATGCTTCCGTTCATCCATATATTTGCAAAATCCGTCAGCAGAGAAGCATATGTAATTGCGAATAAGATCTTTCTGGTGCCAAAAGGAATCAACTTTGATGCTTACAGAAAAGTTTTACAGGATACATCGATTGTAAGATCTTTATATGTCTCCGTAATCGTAACGGTTTCTTTCACTGCGATTGGGACATTTCTTACCATAAGCGCTGCCTACGCCTTAAGCAGGGTTCAGCTAAAGGGCAGAAAAATCATGACATTTTTAATTATGTTCACCATGTATTTTACAGCCGGGACCATACCGGATTATTTACTGATGAACGATCTGCATATGCTGGATACCTGGTGGTGCATGATTTTACCTTTGTCTTTTGCAGCCTATAATTTCCTCATTATGAAAAATAACTTTAAGGCCTCCATACCAGACAGCCTGATCGAGTCAGCCTTAATAGACGGCGCCAGCCATTTTAAAATCTTAAGCTATATTGTGGTGCCGCTCTCCAAACCCATTATAGCGACAATTTCTTTGTTTTACGCGGTAGGACGGTGGAATGCTTATTCCGATGCATTGTTTTATATCAAGCAAAGGGTGGATTTACGTCCGCTGCAGTTAAAACTTTACTATCTGGTGGTTGCTGCCAGTGAATCCTTTAAAGCAGAAGGAGGACTAACGACAGGTCAGATCACCAATCCGGAGGTCTTAAAGGCTTCCTGTATTATTTTTGCAACATTGCCTATTATCTGTATCTACCCCTTTATACAGAAATATTTTGTACAGGGAACCATGATAGGTGCAGTAAAAGGCTGATGATAATGGTAAGAAAGAAAAGGAGGATATTCATGAGGAAAAGGATGAGTTTAAAAAGGGCAGCGGCATGGGGGACTATTTTTGCAATGACAGCAGGGCTGATGTCTGGATGCAGCGCCAAAAAGGAGGCGTCCGTCACTACCCAGGAGACGAAGAAAGAAGAAACCAGTCAGACGGCGGAAACTGAGACAAAAACGGAGGGAAAAAGTTACGCAGATTATTCCAAGGGCTTTCCTGAAAAAGTTACCATCAAGATCCCGGTGTATGACAGGGGGTTCGAAGGCTGGGATCCCGCAAATAATTATTACACCAACTGGATTCAAAAGGAATTTGGCGATAAATACAACGTGACAGTTCAGTATGTGGCAATCAACAGGCAGAAGGAGATTGCAGATTACATGCAGATGATCGCTGCCGGCAATGCCCCTGATATCATTTTCCATTATGATATGCCCCAGGCAGTAAACTACAATTCCGAGGGAGCCATGCAGGAACTGGACCTTGATGAAATAAAATATTATGCACCCGACTATTATAAGAATGCAGAGAAAATAATCAATCAATACGGAAAGCTGGATGGGAAAAATACATTCTTCTTTGCACAGAGAAATCCAATTTATTATAACTGGGTGACTCTGATCCGGCAGGACTGGCTGGATAAAGTGGGAAAACAGAAACCTGCCACAAGAGAGGAACTTCAAGAAACAGCCAAAGCGTGGAAGGAAGCCGGGCTTGGCAAGCTGGGAGCCCAGATCGTGAATAAGAGCTATACCTACGAGTATCCATTTATCAGCTCTTCCCCGGATAAAAAGGAATTGAATCTTTATCTTGATCTTAATGTTGCACCTCTTACCTGGAGTGCGACGAAAGCTTACTTAAAAACCATGAATCAGGAATTTAATGATGGAATTCTTGATCCTGAGTTTTACTTAAATGCGGATGATGCCGCATGGAAAGCAGACTTTGTTGCTGGAAATGCAGGAACCTATTCCTTCTATATTTCTGCAAACACGGATGTGATAAACAGTTTAAAGGCAAACGATCCAGGGGCTGAAGTTTCCGTTTTAGATCCTACCGCCCTGTCACCCAAAGACAGCCATCCGTATTATTATAAATATCCTCCATATGGAATGGTAATGGGAATCAACTCTAAAACTGATGAAAAGCAAAGAGCAGCAGTCTGGATGTTTTTAAACTGGATGTCCCAGCCTGAAAATCTCTTCTATTTACAAAATGGTGTTGAGGGCGCCAATTATACATTGGATTCCGACAAAATTGCAGTGCCTGTCAAGGATTTCAAGGGAGAATCCAAGCTGTCCAACAATAACAACAAGGATTACTGGTGTCTTGTTACAGAAATGACTGACTACGGCGACGATGGGAAAAATCTAAAAGCAAATACCAGGATGTTAGCTCCGGCTGGATATGAAGACCTGGTGAAACAATCCTATGATTATGCCAAAGAAGTGGAACAATATGGGCTGATCAGTCCGATTTTCACCAAGAGTGTCGCATCAACAGGTGAATATGCGGCAGACTTAACTGCCATGTGGCAGGAATTTTATGTAGATATGATTACTTGCAAACCGGAGGAACTGGATGCAAAGTATGAAGCGTATTGTAAAGAATATTTAGATAACGGATATCAGGAAATTCTGGATGAAAAACAGAAACTGATTGATTCCGGTGATTTTATTGCTCAATAAGAACATGGGGCTGTTGCGGATCTGGCAGCAGCCCTTTCTTAAAAAGAGAGCCATCGATCATGTACGGGTAAAAGGAGTTATTATGACACAATATGTTTTTTATCAGACAGAGGACAGGAAAACCACTGGAGTTCAAGTAGAACCATCCCGGTATTATGAATCCGGCGGTGGGTTTGGCTTTTCTTATTTACGCAGACTGCCCGAACTTAATACCGGATTTATTCCTGGTCCGGAGGTTTTAAAGAAAATTGAAGTAAAACAGGATCAGAATGGCTGCTATGTTGATTCCAAAGCAGCATTTTTTCCATTATCGTTCCAGGCAGATGTAAAGCAACTGGGAAATTATCTCATGACGATTACCCTTTATGCTGAGGAAGAGGAAAAAGAGGTACTCTTGTTTGTGGGCAGGAGGCAGCTGGTCTGGCGGGGCAGCTTAAAAGCCCAGGAAGAATGGAGCCAATCCTTTCCTGTTACCATTACGGATTTTATACCAAGAGGAGAAACCGGGCGGTTTCGGGATGGGGCTGTAAAAGTGACCGTAATCAGCCGGTCAGTCCGTTTAAAAAAGCTGGACATAAAAAAATGGAAGGGGAGGACGATCTATCTGGCGGGAGATTCTACTGTGACCGATCAGACTGCCGATTATCCTTACAATCCCGCAGAGAGTTATGGGGGCTGGGGTCAGATGCTCCCTGCATTTCTAAACGGCGCTTGTGCGGTTTCTAATCATGCCCACTCCGGTCTGACTACAGAAAGCTTCCGGACAGAGGGGCATTATAAGATTCTGATGGAGTATATCCGTGAAGGAGATATCTGCCTGTTTCAGTTTGGTCATAATGACCAGAAACTTGAACATCTGGGTGCAGCAGGGGGCTACCGCAATAATCTGCTCCGGTATATGGGAGAAATCCGAAAAAAGGGAGTCATTCCCGTATTCATCACACCCCTTGCCAGAAACAGCTGGCTGGAAAATGGAAAAATTTACGACGATCGATTAAAAGAATATGGGGAAGAAGTTATGCAGCTTTCAAAAAATATGGCAGTACCTGTGGTGGACCTCCATGAAATGAGTATGGAATTTATAAAAGAACATGGTCTTCACCAGTCTGAGCCATGGTTTTATCCCTCGGATTATACTCATACCAATGATTACGGTGCGTGGAAAATGGCTGGTTTTGTATGGAAGGGATTGATCAAATCGGGTGTGATATCATCGGACGGAAAGAAGATTCCTGTATGGGAACCCCCAAAAGGGGATGTCCGGTTATCAATAAATAAAGGAGAACATTTATGAGTGAGACAGAAAAAGGAAGTTTTACCCTTCCCGGAGAATCCGGCTATGAAGAATTAACCCTGCAGCTTGCAAAACGCTGGGGCGCAGATATGATACGTGACAGTGATGGAACGGTACTTTCTGACGAACTGATTAACGCAGGATATGGAATTTATTCTACAATCTGCCTGATTCGGGATCACAACCAATGGGCAGACGCTCATCCCCAGCAGCTTCAGCAGACTTTTTTAATCACAGAGCCCAGATCAGCAACCGTTGAAAACCTGGAGATTTCTTTGCTGGAAGATTTTTACAAGGAACAGTTTCGTATCAATGAAAGCCTTGAATCCATAAAATACTGGCAGGTATATGACCGAACGTCTAACATAGAGTTAAGCAGGGATTTCTGGAGCTATGATCCCCTGACCAAGACAGTAACAATCAGGAATGTTGTGCCTTATCATCAATACACCGTGAATTTTCTGGCGTATCGCATATGGGAAGAGATCTCCATGTATAATCATGTGACCAATCACTGGGAGAAAGAACACCTGATGCCTCTGGACCCAAGGCATGAAGAAACAAGAAACTATTTAAACAACTGGCTTAAAATATGGTGTGAAGAGCATCCTGCCACAACTGTGGTGCGTTTTACCTCTCTCTTTTACAACTTTGTCTGGATGTGGGGAAGCAGTGAGAGAAAACGAAATCTGTTCAGTGACTGGGGTTCCTATGATTTTACAGTAAGCCCGGCAGCACTAAAAGAATTTGAAGAGGAATATGGTTATGGTCTGGTTTCCGAGGATTTTATTAATCAGGGAAAATTTCATGTAACCCATATGCCGCCTGGAAGACGTCAGCTTGATTATATGGAATTTATTAACCACTTTGTGGTGGATTATGGAAAGCAGCTGGTAGAGCTGGTTCACAGCTATGGAAAGCAGGCCTGCGTCTTTTATGATGACAGCTGGATTGGTTTGGAGCCCTATCACAGCAGGTTTCAAGAGTTTGGTTTTGACGGGCTTATCAAATGTGTATTTTCCGGCTATGAGGCAAGACTTTGTGCGGGCGTACCGGTTAAAACCCACGAGCTAAGGCTTCACCCCTATCTGTTTCCTGTGGGGTTAAACGGAACGCCTACATTTGCTCCTGGAGGCAATCCCACAAAGGATGCCCTTGAATACTGGAACAGAGTCAGACGTGCACTCCTGCGACAGAAGATTGACCGGATCGGTCTTGGCGGATATCTTCATCTGACTGCGGATTATCCGGATTTTTGCAGCTGTATAGAGAAAATAGCAGATGAATTCCGTACCTTTAAGGGATTGCATGAAGCAGGAGAAGTGTATACACTTCCCATAAAAACAGCTGTTGTCCATGCCTGGGGGAAATTAAGGTCGTGGACTTTATCGGGACATTTTCACGAAACCTATATGCATGATCTTATTCACATAAACGAAGCCTTATCCGGCCTTCCATTGCAGGTTGAGTTTATAAGCTTTGAAGACATTAAAAATGGGGCATTAAATCATGTTGATGTTCTTATCAATGCAGGGGCGTATGGCACTGCCTGGAGTGGAGGGGATGCCTGGAAGGATGATGAGATCGTGGATGAAACAGCACGGTTTGTTCATAATGGAGGTGTATTTCTGGGAGTGAATGAACCCTCTGCGGCAGACGGATATCAGACTTTTTTCCGCATGTCACAGGTACTTGGAATTGATCAGGATACAGGTGCCAGAGTATGCCATGGGCGCATGGAATATAAAATAGAAACTATTCCCGGACTGATTCCAGAGGGAGCCCGGATAAATGGGAAAAAAGGCTTGTACTTAACGGATCAGGGAACCTCTGTCCTGGCAGAGGAAAATAATGTCCCGTCCATTACCTGTCATCCATTTGGAATGGGAGCCGGAATCTATTTAAGCAGCTTTTCATTTAACAATATCAATACAAGAATGCTGTTAAATCTCATCCTTTACAGCAAAAACAGGAATCTGGATCAGAACTATCTGACGGACAATCCAGAGACGGAATGTGCCTGGTATCCGGATTGCCGGACACTTGTAATAGTCAATAACAGTGAGTTCCCCCAGACTGCATCTGTTAAAACGGAGTATTCCGTGGTAAAATCTGTACTCGCTCCTTATGAAACCATAATAAAAGTGATGTGATCAATTGGAACAAAAGTTCAAAAATAATTGGTTAATTGTTATGAAAAATAACAAAAAAACATTACAATTATTGTATAAATATGGTATAATCTGGTTGACATACAGACATGCTGCGGAAGGGGGATTACGCAATGATGTGGAAACGATTAGGAAAGGGGAAAAAAATACGGTTAGGAAACGGAGGTAGATTTACACATCTTTCAACAAGAATTGCATTTATGGCTGGAATCATGCTGGTGGTGGTATTTGGTATGTTAATCGGGTTCACCTCCCGAATGACAAAGCGTGCGATGCAGCAGTCAGCATTTGGGGAACTAAAAACCCTGGCATCAGAAAACGGGAAAGATATCCAGCAGATCTTTGATACGGCAAACCAGGTATCCAACCGGATCACCTATTATCTGGAAAACTCATCGGAAAACAGAAGGCTGATGCTGAGTCTTAGAATCAAGGCAGGGAATACGGCAGAACCGTTTTATAAAAGCCGCATATCTGACAAGGTAACGCTGGATACCAATGGTATGAGAATTGAAGATTACATGATTTCAACCATTCGGTCTTCTGTGATGTATTCTGAGGATATTAAAGGAATCAGCATTTTGTTTGAGCAGTACGGTTTGAGCTCGGCTGCCAGAAGCTACGGAATCTATTCCAGCCAGGATGGAACTGTTACAAGCTGTGGTAATTATGAAGATTACTCATCAAAAGACTATTATCAGAAAGTGCTGGAGACGGGAGAGCGGGTCATTACAGAGCCTTATGAGTCAAATGGTGAGATGATTATTACCATGGCAGTGCCGGTAAGTGTCAATGACAGGACTCTTTGTGTGGTTTCTGTCGATGTGGGACTGGACCGGTTCAGCCAGGTAAAAACAGCCGCTTCCTATCCCAGTATGTTTACCTTTATTCTGAATGAAGCCGGAACCATCATATCTGAGAGTACGGGAAAAGAACTTGCCGGAACCAATGTATCTGATTTTGTCAGCACCCAGTCCTGCAAGGAAGGGATAAAAGCAGGAGTTTCATCAGGTGAAGCGTTTCATGTAATTGATGGGGATCGTAAGGGACAGGTATATTATTTTTTTGAGCCAATCCAGTTAAACGGATCCATCTGGTATTCTGTTACAGCGGTTAATGCCGGTGATATGAACCGGGAGGCGGAGCGTATGGCTACCCTGATGACAGTCATATCTGTGGCAGCCATGATCATAATTTTGTTTATGATTACTGCAGTTATAAAGAAACAGTTAAAGCCCTTACATAAATTATCTGCAGCAGCGGAACAGATTGCAGAGGGAGATTTAAGCGGATTTTCCGGAGTGGAATCAAGAGATGAGATCGGTCAGACCGCGAAGTCCTTTGAGCGGATGTCATCGAATTTAAAAATAATTATCGACCGGATTTCCCTGGCTCTTCATGAGATTTCGGACAATCATCTGGATCTGGATGTGGATATGGGGCTGTCCGGAGATTTCTTCAAACTGGAGGAAGCAGTAAAAAAAATCACGTTAAACTTAAATGCAGTTATGTATGAAGTGAATCAGTCAGCCGGTCAGGTAGCTGCAAGTTCGGGTCAGGTAGCAGAGGGGTCCAAGGTTTTGGCAGATGGAGCAGATGCCCAGGAAAAAACCATTGAGCTGCTGTCAGGATCCGTAAATCATGTGTCTGGAAATATTAAGAAGCTGGCCGAAAAAGCTGGAGATGTTTCCATGCAGGTTCAGCAGACCGGGACCGAAGTGGTAAACTGTGATATGTCCATGCAGAACTTATCAAAAGCCATGGATGAAATACGTGTTTCTTCCGGAGAAATTGAAAAGATTATTAAAGTTATTGAAGACATTGCTTTCCAGACTAATATTCTGGCATTGAATGCAGCCATCGAAGCTGCCAGAGCGGGAGAATTTGGCAAAGGCTTTGCAGTGGTTGCAGGTGAAGTAAGAAACTTAGCTGCCAAGAGTTCAGAGGCGGCAAAGAATACAACAGACTTAATACAGAGTTCCATATCGGCTGTTGAGAATGGGAACAGTCTTTTGAATGAAACTGCCAACTCTCTGATGAAAGTGTTAGAGGATTCGGCTATGGCAGTGGAAGCAGTGGACTCCATTTCTGCAGCCGCAGGGAAAGAAGCCAAAGCAGTAGAAGAGATAACAAAAGAACTGGACCGGATATCTTTAGCAGTCCGCAACAATTCAGCCACAGCAGAGGAAAGTGCTGTTTCCAGCCAGGAACTTTCCAGACAGGCTCAGTTATTGCGTGAATTGGTGGAACGATTCCGATTAAGAACGGAATAAAGGGAAAACGCAGAGGGATAATTAACATTCAACTCTGCGTTTCCCCTTTTTTTCGACAGAAAACAGCAAATATTGTATTAATCTAATCAAAAATATATTCTGCTTTTATATAAAATATTATATATATAAACTAAATAATTATACACAATATGAAAATTAACAATTAAATTATAAAATATATAAAAGTATATTGACAAATGGCGAAATGCAGGCTATAATTATGACATAACAAAGGGAAACCGAAGTTACAAAGAAGAGGAAATCTAATGAAAGGAGGTACAGTCCACCAGAAAGAGCAGATCCGTTTCATTTGAAAGAATGAAACAAAAAGCCCCCCACAATCTACCGATGTGAAAGATCAGTGGAGACGAATCGATTGAATGTAGCGCTGCATGATTCGTAGTAAAACAAAAGATGGATCCATTAAGAAACTGGTTGTAGCAACGGAGAGCGTAAAAAATTTATATAGAGCATGTTTAACATATACATAATTTGTAAGTAAACATGAGATGGAAAAGAGGTATTGATTCCAATGGACGAGATAATATAGAAAGGGATATCGATGATAAATCAACAATCGGTATCCCTTTCTATCTGTTTAATCGCTTATAATCCCTTCTAAATCAAATGGCGGTGTATATTCTTCCCTTGCACTGCTTTTTTCCTGCATAAATCCCTGTACCAGATCCAGTTCAATGGCTTTGTTAAGGACCTTATTATATTCATAAGAGGTGATTCTGCGGTTGATTTCCGGATACTGAACACTCTTGTAGAATGGAGTGTACTGGCTCAACAGGCTGATATAATACATTCCTTTTTCCAATTCATCCTTTATCCAGGTAAGCAGAGCCATAGAATCATCTTTCGCTCCCGGAAGAACCATGTGGCGTATGATTACACCTGCTTCCATCAGTTCACCGGTTGGGTCAAACCGGGGAGGCCCAGTCTGACTGATCATCTGTTTAATGGCTTTTGAGGCTTTCTCAAAATAATCGGCTGCATTGCTATAACGGGCAGAGAGGGCGCTGCTTTGATATTTTAAATCAGGAAGCCATATATCCACATATCCATCCAGTGCTTTAATCACTTCCACTGATTCATACCCGCCGCAGTTGTAGACGACCGGAATGGAAAGTTTTGATTTAACAAGATCCAGGGCTTTCAACACAGACGGAAGGTACTGTGTGGCAGTTACCAGATTGATGTTGTGGGCACCCTCATCCTGAAGTCCTAAAAATATCCTGGAAAGCTGTTCTACTGTCAGCTCTCTTCCAAAATGTTCCTGGCTGATGGAGTAATTCTGACAAAAGCAGCAGCGCAGGGTGCAGCCCGAAAAAAAGATGGTTCCGCTTCCCCGGCTTCCGCTGATACAGGGTTCTTCCCAGTGATGGAGGGCAGCGCGGGCAGCCATGACAGTATCTGTGCAGCCGCAGTATCCACCGCTTCGCCGGCGGTTAATGTTGCAGTTTCTGGGACACAGACTGCATGAATCATACATAGAGTCAAAGTTCATATGATAAGCTCCTGTTGTTGACAAATTAATAGCGGTACTTTAATATAATAAAAAATATGCCGGAAAAAGGCAATCAAAAACGACAGGAAATACATTATGAAGAATCAGTACAAAAAAATGGAAGCATTGAAATATGCCTTCCCCAAAACATTGCCCGTAATGGCGGGGTATCTGGTATTAGGCGCAGCCTTTGGAATATTAATGAGAGTAAATGGCTTTGGCATTTTCTGGGCACTCCTATGGAGCGTATTTGTATATGCCGGGAGTCTGCAGTATCTTGGAATTACATTTTTTACGGCAGTGGTAAATCCCTGGTACGCTTTATTCATGTCTGTGATGTTGAATGCCAGACATCTGTTTTATGGGCTGTCCATGGTAGATCGGTTAAAAGATGCCGGCAGGTTCAGGCCCTATCTCATATTTTCCATGACAGATGAAACCTTTTCAGTTCTTTGCAGTGAACAGGTGCCAGACCATCTTTCCAGACACTGGGTTTATTTTTTTATTGCTGCACTGGACCAGCTGTACTGGGTTTTTGGAACGCTTGCGGGCGCCATAGCAGGAACTATGATCCGGTTTGACACTGCTGGCATGGATTTTGCCCTGACTGCCCTGTTCACGGTGATTTTTATCGATCAGTGGAAATCCCGTAAGGATCATGGGCCGGCATGCATCGGAGTTATTTCTTCTGTTTTGTGCGTTATGCTTTTTGGAAAGGATGTTTTTATTGTACCTGCCATGGTGGTGATTATTTCTGTCATTACCATTGGTTATTGGAAGAGTAAAGATAAGGAGGAACGAAATTGAACCATAATGTTATCAGTTATGCACTAATTACGCTGGCTATGATTCTGGCTACGGTGCTTACCCGGTTTCTGCCTTTTCTTTTTTTCCCTGCAGGAAAGAAAACACCAAAATATGTGATTTACCTGGGCAATACACTTCCCTATGCTACCATAGGTTTATTAGTGGTTTACTGCTTAAGAGGAGTTTCTTTTACGGCTCATCCTTATGGCCTTCCTGAGGTAATTTCCGTCGCAGTCATAGCTGTACTGCATATATGGAAGAGAAATTCTCTTTTGAGTATTGGCGGTGGCACGGCTCTTTATATGGTATTGATTCAAACTTTTTTTAAATAGCCAGGGAGCATGGAGGCTGAAAAAAGATATCTGATTCCTTTTCTTTGTGAAAAATGGAGTAAGATATCTTTTTTTGTTAAGATAATAGACTCCTGTCTATTAAAAGATCAATAAAATCCCATTGTCAATTTATGGATACGTTGACAAATAGTTACAAAATATCGTATAATGAAAAAAACCATTTATGAAATGTCATGGTTCACATTTACCAAAGATGAGACAAGGAGCATAAGACTATGAAAACACCGGGGGATAAGAAGTGGAATCGGAAGACCCAAAAGGCAAAAGGAATGGGGTTGGGTAAGAAAAAGAATGGCGGAGCATCAATCAAGGCAAAATTATCTGCGAAATCATTGAAGATGAAGATGCTGATGTTTATTATTGCAATTATTCTTGGTCTTTCTGTAACCAACATGATTGTCAGTATTTCGGTAAGTTTTGGTGGTATTACAGATGTTGTAAAGAGTGATCTGGAAGCAACAGGAAAGCTGGTAAATAATCTGATTGTTCAGAATTTAGACCAGATGAAGGTCAGTATTGAAGCCAGTGCTCAGGGAGGAAGCTTAAAGTCTATTAACTCCAGAGTGGTTACAGAGTACTTAAGTAACCAGTGTACTCTTTATGGTTATAAAGATCTGGAAGTAATCAGTAAGGAAGGCGTAGTAACCCGCAGTGCCAGCGGGGAGCACATCGGAGACAGCTTCGCAGGTATGGATTACATAACAAAAGCATTAAACGGACAGACCACGATTTCAACGACGGAATACGACAGCAATAATGCGCTTGTAATCCGGGTGGCTACCCCTTATGATTTTGGAATTCTTGTTGGTACCTATGACGGAAGTGTGTTAAGCAATCTGATTAAAGACTTTAAAATTGGTAAAACAGGAAATGCATTTCTTTTAGACAGTACCGGAACTTTAATCGGCGGTAATAATGCGGACCTTGTTCAGGAACGAAGCAACATGATTGAAAAAGCGAAAACTGATTCTTCCTACGCGTCCATTGGTAAGATGTTTCAGAAGATCACTTCCGGCGGTACCGCAATCGGAACATATGAATATATGGGTGTAAGCAGATTCTGCTACTACAGCCCTATAAGCGGCAGTGATGGCTGGTCACTTGGAGTTGTGGCACCGATTCATGAAACCACTACCTCAATTTATAATGTAGTGTTAGGTATGGGAATTCTTCTGGTTTTATCAATTGTTGCAGGCTGTTTCCTGGCTTTCTGGTTTGCAGGTTCCATTGCAAGTCCGATATCAGCAATTGCAGACAGAATGAAGCTTTTATCCAATGGAGATTTAACCAGCGATGTTCCAGTTATAAAACGGAAAGACGAGATCGGGCAGCTTGCTGAGGAAATCGGCAATTATGTTACCAGTGTCAGAGTATATAACAATACCATTGCAGCATCCATGGACAAGATTGCATCCGGTGATTTCTGCCGTTCCCAGGACATGAACTTTAATGGTGATTATGTTGTGATTCAGGAAGCCATAATGAAGGCGGAAGATATGCTTTCTAAAACCATGGAAACCATCAATATGTCTGCAGATGAGGTTGCAAAGGGCAGTGCCCAGGTATCTCAGGGTGCCCAGAATTTAAGTCAGGGTGCAGTGGAACAGGCTGCTTCCGTAGAGGAGTTATCTTCTTCCGTTAATGAGATATCAAACAGCCTTTTAAATACGGCTAAGACAGTGGAAGGTATTAATAGCCAGGCCGGACAGGTTGGTAAGGCCATGGAAGACGGCAACGCACAGATGCAGGTGATGATGCAGTCCATGGAACAGATCACCAAGAAATCCAAGGAGATTGAAAAGGTCAATAAGCTGATTGAAGATATCGCTTTCCAGACTAACATTCTTGCACTGAACGCAGCTGTTGAGGCGGCAAGAGCAGGTGAAGCAGGAAAAGGGTTTGCTGTGGTAGCTGATGAAGTACGTAATCTGGCAGGTAAAAGTGCCAATGCTGCAAAAGACACTTCAAGTCTGGTAGCAGATACCATTACAGCAGTTGAAAAGGGAACAGGAGTTGCTTCTTCAACTGGAGAGACATTAAACGGCATTCTGATGGAGACAAGAAATATGGTAACAGCCATCGAAAAGTCTGCCAACGAACTGCAGGAGCAGAGTGATAAAGTAACTCAGGTAACGGTTGGAATTGAACAGATTTCTTCTGTTGTACAGAGTAACTCCGCCACAGCAGAACAAAGTGCTGCAGCCAGTGAGGAGCTTTCCGGCCAGGCAGAGAATTTACGGGAGTTAATGAGTAAGTTCCGTCTTCACTAATGAATAACAGGAAATAATTCCATAAAAACCGCAAAGGTACGTTATGTCTAAACTACGTATCTTTGCGGTTTCGTTTTGGCTGACAGCTGTTAGAAAATCGGCAGGTGCACAAACCGTCCAGATCTGCTATAATGGTAAAAGCGGAAAACTTTTAGAGGTATTTTGACAGTGTGAAGGGGGAAATTCGGTGAAAGTGGGACGGTGGGGATCAAAAAAGCTGCATGAGAAGTGGCTTTCTTTTACGTTAAAGCAGAAGATTAAGACAATCGCAGCCATGGTTATTCTGATCGTGGCACTTTCCATTATATTTAATATTGTAATACTTGACTTTGCGCTAAATGGATTCAATCAGATTCTTGAAGATAATTCCAGGTGCCATGATTATCAGGCGGCTATGGAGGAGGAAACAAGGGCGTTTAAAGATTATGTTAAGGACCGTTCAGACGAGAGCAGAGTATTATTTGAAACAGCCTGTGCCCGGACAGAACGCAGTGTTTCAGAACTGCCTTTTGATTATGACCGGGTGGGGGCGGAGCGATATTCCGTAACCTGGTCCATCCGGAATGGTTATGAAAATTACAGTAAGTGGAGAGATTTGTTCCTTTTGGGGAAGGATGAAAACGGCTTTTCCATCACCCAGTATATTAATGAGCTGTACCGGATCTATCGAATGCAGGATTATCTTTCAGACTACGGCAAACGTCTGGTACAGAGTACACTTAGAGAAGGCTCCGATGCCTATCATACGAAAGTACCGATTTTATACCGGTTTCCGGTCATAATTTTAGTACTTGCAGTGTTAAGCATCAGTGGAACCTTCTATGTAAGCCGCATGATGCACCGTGATATGGTGGTTCCTGTGGTGCGTCTGGCGTGTATTTCCAGAAAAATCGCGGCAAATGATTTCAGCAATGAGGATGTGGAAATTGAGAATCAGGATGAAATTGGAGAACTGGTCCGTGCTTTTAATAAGATGAAACACTCCACCAACCAGTATATTACCACATTAAAAGAGAAAAATGAAATGGCAGATCTTCTTCACAAGGAAGAGATTGAGAAAATGGAGATCGAAAAAAGACTGGATGCAACCAAACTTGAGCTGTTAAAAAATCAGATTAATCCCCATTTTCTGTTTAATACCTTAAACATGATTTCCTGTATGGCAAAGCTGGAGGATGCAGGGACAACGGAGCGTATGATTGAATGCCTGGGTAATTTATTCCGGTATAACTTAAAAACACCGGAATCGGAGGTGCTCTTAAAAAAAGAGCTTCAGGTAGTGAGTGACTATATGTATTTACAGCAGATGCGGTTTGGCACCAGGCTCCATTATGATATCCAGTGTCTGGTGGACAGCAGCCGGATCATGATTCCCACCTTTACGCTTCAGCCTCTTGTTGAGAATGCAGTGGTACACGGCATTTCAAAAAAGGAAGAGGGAGGAAATATAAGAATCCGGATCTGGGAAAGAAATCAGAAAATTATGATTTCCGTTGCAGATACCGGGGTGGGAATGAGTGAGGAGAGTTTAGGAGAATTAAGAGAAGCCCTGGCCAATCATTCCACCGCAAGAGTAGGAATCGGAGCCGGTAACATTTACCAGAGAATTCATCGTATGTACGATGGAGGCGATTTTCAGATATACAGCAGACAGGGACATGGAACGGCAGTCCTGCTTACCATACCAGTCAGACTGTGACAGAGGGAGTTTATATGTATCGGGTACTGATTGCAGATGATGAATTAATAGAGAGAAAGGTGCTTTATAAAACCCTGACAAGAGAGCTGGGAGACCAGTGTACAATCTGGCAGGCGGCAAATGGAAGAGAGGCACTGGAATTATTTGATGAGCATGACATCCAGATTGCGGTGCTGGATATTGAAATGCCGGGGATCAATGGCATTGAGGCGGCACAAGAGATGCGGCGGCGCAAAAGTTCGTGCAGTATTATTTTTCTGACCGCATTTGATGATTTTTCTTACGCCAAGAAGGCCATTGGAATCCGGGTTCTTGACTATTTATTAAAGCCCTGCAAGGAAGAGGAATTAATTGGTGTGCTGGATGAAGCCATGCGTCTGGCTGACAAGGCTCTGCTGGAAGAGAAGGGGGAGGAAGTGCAGACATTAATGGAGCCTGTATTCAAACCCTCTTCTGAATTGAACACAGGTGACGGCCAGATAAGGCTTCATAAAGTAGCAGAGGCGATACGGCAATACATGGAGGAAAACTATGTCCGGGACTTATCGATGCAGGATGTGGCAAGGGTGATGAATTATTCAGAAGCATATTTTTGTAAACTGTTTAAACAGTGTTTTGATAAAAACTTTACAACATATCTCACGGAATGCAGAGTGGAAGCTGCAAAAAAACTTTTGACAGAGCCGATGGTCAATGTAAAGGAGATCGGAGAAGCTGTAGGATATAATGATTCCAATTACTTTGCAAAGGTATTTAAGAGGGTTACCGGTATCAGCCCAACAGAATACCGTATGAGCACATTCAACAGAAAATAGGGGCGAATATTGTTGAATATATAAAATTTTAACCGTTTCCTTGCGAAAAGCTGCCGGATATAATAAAATATGTTAATAGGATGTTAAGAAGAGACAGAATTCTATTATGACAGCGTTAAGGAAGGACGGGGTTTATGAGAAGGGAACTACCAGGTGTATTGCTGGGTGTTGTTATGGCAGTAGTTCTTTCTGGCTGCATAGGACCGGAACAGCCAGTTACGAATGGGGATTTAGATATGAATCAGGGTACATCAGCAGTGGATGCACCAGGAAAAGGAATGTGGGAAACCCCTGAATATGTATTTACTTATGCGGAAAACCAGGCAGAAGACTATCCGACAACTCAGGGAGCATATAAATTTGCAGAACTGATCAGCCAGAAAACCAATGGAAGGATTTTAATCAATGTCCAGGCAGGCGGGGTATTGGGAGATGAAAAGTCAGTATGTGAGCAGCTGCAGTTTGGTGGCATTGACTTTATGAGAATGTCCTTGTCTCCACTGGCAGAGTTTGTTCCAAAGCTGAACGTACTGCAGCTTCCGTATCTTTACCGGGATGCAGACCACATGTGGCAGGTGCTTGACGGAGCCATTGGAAAGGATTTCATGAATTCCTTTGAAGGTTCCAATCTGGTACCTTTATCCTGGTATGATGCCGGTGCCAGAAATTTTTATAATTCCGTCCATCCCATCAGGAAGCTGGAAGATATGAAAGGGCTTAAAATCCGTGTTCAGGAGTCAGAGATGATGATTGGGATGGTGGAAGCCCTGGGAGCAAGTCCTGCACCGATGTCTTATGCGGAGGTTTATTCCGCCCTGCAGACCGGGGTAATTAACGGTGCGGAAAACAACTGGCCTTCCTATGAATCCACCAGCCACTATGAAGTGGCAAAGTATTACACCATTGACGAACATAACCGTGTACCAGAACTTCAGCTTTGTTCACAGCCTACCTGGGACAAACTTTCCATGGAGGATCAGGAGATAATCAAAGAGTGTGCATTGGAGTCAGCAGAGTATGAAAGAAGGCTGTGGTCGGAACGTGAAAAAAAATCGGAGGAAAAGGTTCGCCAGGCAGGGTGTCAGATTATAGAGCTTTCGCCGGGCGAGAAGCAGAAATTTCAGGATGCAGTAAAGCCCATGTATGAGAAGTACTGCAGTGATTATATGGATATTGTGGATGCAATTATTGATACTGGAAAATAAGAATGACCCAGCCGGATGTCTTTTGGATATCCGGCTGGGCATTTCCTTTTGGGAATCACTGCTTCTTATCTTTCACCTTTGCTTTGGGAAGATAGGGGTAGAGATCCTGGTATGCTTCCCGTTCTTCGTCTGAGGCCGGTTCTGCCGGGATCAGTCCGGTTAAATCTGTGGTGGAACAGGCCTGAATGTCAATATCATAGTTGTTTTTTGCAGTGACCCGGTCCGCCTTCCCGGCAGAGTCTTTATTTTTATCTGATTTCATATCAAGTCTCCTTTCCTTGTGATTGTTAATCCCTTTTTAGTGTGAGAAAATCTACTGTAAATATTCATGGTTTCGTAAAGTCTCCTTTGGCGTTATAATATTGACCAAACGTTATTGAATAAGGGCGATTTGTCCGTAAATAGATTTACAGGGGGATAGTTTATGAAAATTGCCTTATTAATTGATCAAAGGCTTAAAATGATCGTCGAAGGAACGGAGTATAATATGATTTTATTATATCCCGAAATACAGGAGAACTCTAAAAAGCTTTTAAAATATGCTGCTTTTTTTAATGGAAAACCTTATGTTTTCAACATGAAGGAGATTTTGTATCTGGAATCCTATTATCGGAAGACAAGTATTGTGGTAAAAAACGAAAAAATGCGGATTAAGGCAAGGCTGAATGAAGAGGAAGGAAAACTTCCCAAAGACTGGTTCACCCGCATCAGCCGCCATGATATCGTCAATATGCAGCATATTAAGACTGTAAAAGGAGATGAGGTTGAAATGGCCAATGGAGATGTTTTGTATATCACTCATAGCAGAATAAAAGAATTTGGAAAGAATTACAGAGCTTTTTTAAAATTAAATAATAGATTGATTTAAAACGGAAAACGCCATGATAATGACAAAAAGTGCACACCCCATTGTCAGAAGCATAGTCGGGTGCTATTGTTAATGCAATGCAAATACTTCCAAGATCGGCAGTTCCTATCTAATTCGATTCTGTTATCGTAATCCAATTGCAGACAGCGAAACTTCAGCCGATTTCGCTGTCTGTTTTTCTTTGTCTTATGTGACTGGGATATCTTTCGAGAATTCTTCTAAAATGCAGAACCGTCTGTAGATCCGTCTAAAAATCAGGACTGATAGGAAAAGAAACACAGTTCCGGCTGCGAACAAAATCCGGCTTATGATAAAAGCTCTGGGCTGGATTAGGAAAGGGGATCCCATTGCATTTATTTCCTCCTCACTATATCCAGCATCTAATAAGTATCTATGAAAATATGGAATCAGTTTCTGCTTCATAGGGATGATCTCGCCGTCGATAAATATTTCCATTCGGGGTTTTTGACCGCCCTTTAAGAATGCATAAGTTTCATCTGTCAGTCTGTCAAAAGATAAATTCTGGTTGTGGTCTGTTTTAAGCCCCAGATAACCGTCGTAAAAAGGAATGATATAATAGTTTCCGGAGTTCTTTTTTGGAACGATGATTCCTTCGCTGTTTTTTTCGTAAGTGGTATCGGAGGCGAAATAGTCCAGTGCATAAACGACATTACCCTCAACATGACTCCCGATTTTGATTTCTCTTCCATTCAAAAGATCTTCAAACGTGACGGGAGGGAGAAATGAAGTAATAAAGCCAGAGAAAGAGAGCAGGATGAGAATCATGCCTGCTGTAAATAGTATTAAAATACTGCCATTAATAGACTGCATTATCTTATTCATTGGTTAATAAACCCCTTCTCCATAAGTTTATACAATGTCATGGTAACAAAAGTGATAATAAATGTCAAGAAATATAAATATATGAAACCAAAAAAATAAATAACCGTTTTTATGAAACGTTTAATATTTCTATATTGACAATTAATTAAAAATCTGAGTTAATAAATAAAAAGATCTCTGGAGGAAATAATGGCGACAATTAAAGAGCTGGCAAAATGCTGCGGCGTATCAGTGGCTACAGTTTCCAATATTTTGAATAATAAACCTGGTGCCAGTGATAAAACCAGGAAGCTGGTTTTGGAAATGGCAGAGCAGCTAAATTATACGCCCAATATTGTGGCAAAAAATTTAAAGATGCAGAAAACCAGAAGCATCGGTGTAATTGCGGAAGATATGACGATATTCAGCATACCGGATATTATTGACGGAATCACGGATTATTGTCAGAAGCAGGAATACCAGATTCTGCTAACCAATCTCAGACTGTTTAAAAAATATAATGATACTTACTATAACAAAGACGATTATTATGAGCTGGTCAGGCAGGAAATTAAAAAACTAATGGAAAAGCAGGTAGAGGGAATTATCTACGTGGCAGCTCATGAGCGTGTGATTCATTGCATACCGGATAACCTGCCCATCCCGGCAGTCATGGCATACGGGTATTCCAAAAGCAGGAAGATCCCTTCAGTCGTGGTAGATGATGTCAGTGGAGCGGCTGCTATTGTAACGCATCTTCTGGATCAGGGACACAAAAAGGTGGGGGTCATAACCGGAAAGCAGGACAGCCTTCATGCCCAGGCCAGGCTGGTGGGATATCAGCAGGTTTTATTCCAGAATAAAATTCTTTACGATCCAGGTCTTGTGGCAGAGGGGGACTGGACAAGAGAGTCCGGATACCGCTGCGCGGCTGAACTTCTTGAAAAAGGAGTTTCTGCCATATTTGCGATGAATGATCTGATGGCAGGCGGGGTTTACGACAGAGTGGAGGAATTAAAACAGACCATAGGCAATGAGATATCCGTTGCCGGATTTGATGACAGAGAACTTTCAGGCTACTACCACCCGCCCCTGACAACGGTCAGTCTGCCGCTCCATGATATTGGATATAAAGCCAGCGAGTGGATGATAGAACTGTTAAATGGAGGAGAGCTGGAACATACAGAGGAAAATGTATGCGCGGTGGAATGTATGCTTCTGATACGGAAGTCAGTGAAGAATATCAATTAGAATTTAAGTATTTATTAGAACGTTTATCTGTTGTTAACACAGCCAGACGTTCTTTTTTTGCGTTGGAAAGAAAATTCGACAGGATTAAACAAGAAATTATATAAAATTACATAGTTAAACGATTTAAATTCATGTAAAAATTATGCAAAAATACTTTACATTACCCTTTTCATGTGTTAGTATGCAATCATATATATGAATTTTAATGGAAATCAAGCATCGTGAGCAGAGATAAACACTGAAAAAACCGGATTATTAAAAAAATATGTGAAACGTTTAATAAGCCGGCAGTACCTCCCTGGGGGGAGTTTTTTAGAATCATGCAGATGGCAGAATCTGTGTTGATAAGAAAGAATTAAAAAGGAGGATTCATTCATGAAAAAAAGAGTATTGGGGGCTCTTGCATGTGCAGCCATGGCAGTGATTCTGGCAGCAGGCTGCAGTACTAAGGGCAGTTCGGGTGAAGCAGGAAGCAAAGGAGCTTCTGCTGGAAAAAAGTCAATGGAGGTAGCAGGCAGCGATGTTACCACCATAAATGTATGGACATTTATTGAATTGCATCAGGACTTTTACGTTAACATGGCTGAAAAATGGAATGAGGCACATCCAGATAAAAAGGTGAAGCTGGTATTAAGCAATATGCCATACGATGACATGCATAATAAGCTGTCTCTTGCATTAGAATCGGGAGAAGGGGCACCTGATGTTGTGGACATTGAGCTTGGTAAGTTTCCGGCCTTCATGGTTGGCAATATCGGATTAATGGAACTGAATGATGTGATCGATCCTTACCGCGATAATATTGTAAAATCCCGTCTTGGAATCTATTCCAAAGATGGAAAGGAATATGGTCTTCCCACCCATGTAGGTACTACGGTGGCATTTTACAATGAAAAGCTGTTGAAAGACGCAGGTATTAATTATCAGGACATCAAAACCTGGGATCAGTTTAAAGAGGCTGGGGTGAAATATCACGAAGCCACTGGAAAGTATTTCTCCTGTGTGGAGACATCGGCTTCCTGGATGGTGAACCTGATGCTAGCTCAAAAAGGCGGAGATTACGTTGATGAAAAAGGAAATTTAAACTTAAACAGCAAGGAACTGACAGAAGTTTTGGAATACATAAAAGGAATGCAGGAAACAGGAGCTTTTGCAACTGTTCCGGGAGGACAGCCGGATAATGAAGAGGCTTATCCTTCTTACAATACAGGAGAGTATGCCGTGCAGATCATGCCGTTTTGGCAGACATCCAGATTTGTAAACTACATGAAAGATTTAAAGAAGCAGGTTGCCATCTCAACCGTGCCTGTCTGGAATCAGAATGATAAAGAGGTAGCAACCATCGGCGGAGGCGGTACAGGAACCGCAATTATAAAATCAGGCAAGAATGCAAAACTGGCTGCGGAAGTTATGGCTTATATCAAGCTTTCCGAGGATTCCAACCGTGAAGTATGGAATGTGCTTGGATTTGATCCTGTTAATACGGCAGTGTGGACGGATAAGACCCTGACCCAGAATCCCGATAACCAGTTCATTCAGTTTTTTACCAATTACCCCTTTGATACTCTTTTAAAGACAAAGGACAGCATCGGACTTTTAAGAGCGTATACCGATGAGAAATATCCTTCTATCAACAACGAATTGTGTACTGTAACGTTAAACAGTATTTTTGAGGATGGGAAAGATGTAAAAGAAGTCCTTGATTCTTCCCAGGAAACCTTAAAAAATGAATTTAAAAAATAAGATCAGGAACGCCGCAGGGAGTGATACCCCTGCGGCTGCTGTGTAGAAATCATTACTGGAAGGAGGACAAAATGAAGAAATTCTTCTATTCGAAAAAAATAGCTCCTTATGTATTCATCTGCCCTTTTGTGATAACCGTGCTGTTGTTCTGGTTAGTCCCTGTCTGCAACGGGGTACTTTTAAGTTTTCAGGATGTATTGAAAAATAAATGGGTAGGCTTTGATAATTATTCCAGACTTTTAACGGATAAAATATTTAGAAAAGCTTTATGGAACAGTTTTAAATACATGACCGGAACACTGATTTTACTGATCCCATTTCCCCTGCTGTTTGCAACCATGTTAAACAGCAGATGGATTAAAAAGACGGAGTTTTTTAAGTCCGTGTATTTTATTCCGGCTCTTACCTCCGTTGTAGTTGCAGGTACCATATTTCGGCTGATGTTTGGAGAATCTGCGACCTCTCTGTTTAATCAGGTTCTGGGAATGCTGGGAGTAAGTCCGGTTAAATGGTTAAAAGGGGCAGGCACAAGCTTTTTTGCCCTTCTCCTCCTGGCTTGCTGGAGATGGACCGGCGTAAATATTTTATATTTTCTGGCAGGCTTACAGAGTATCCCCACGGATTTATATGAAGCAGCTTCCATAGACGGTGCGTCCGGCTGGCAGCAGTTTATTAAAATCTCAGTTCCCCTTGTAAAGCCCACTACCGTCTATGTACTGACCATCAGCATCTATGCCGGTCTTTCCATGTTCTTAGAGAGCAATATGCTGTTTAAAGGAAACAATTCTCCCAATAACATCGGGCTTACAATCGTGGGATATTTATACAGGCAGGGAGTGGAAAAGCGGGCGCTGGGTTATGCATGCGCAGTTGGTCTTATTTTACTTCTTGTAGTTATGATTGTGAACTTGATTCAGTTGAAGGTGACTGGAACGTTTGAAGAGGGGAGGGACTGATATGAACAGAAGCATGAAAAAAAGTGGGGTAACCATTGTCTTTTATTTCATCTTTGCCCTTCTTGCTGTGGGGATTTTTCTTCCCATCTGGGTTCTTTTTATCGCCAGCTTTAAACCAGGAAGCGATCTTCTCCAATATGGTCTGAATCTGGATCTGAACGTTTCCAGAATGAATCTGGATAATTATATTCTTCTGTTTTCAGGACAGCATGATTACTGGAGATGGTTTTTCAACAGTATTACTCTGACTGTGATCACAGTAGTGGGCACTTTGCTGATCAGCTCTTTTGTGGGATATGGTTTTGCTGCCTATGATTTTAAAGGAAAAAAGTTTCTGTTTATTCTGGTGCTCCTTATTTTATCCATTCCTCTGGAAGTTGTTATGCTGCCTCTTTATAAACAGATTTCCTCATGGAAGCTGATGGACAGCTATACAGCGATTGTTCTGCCGTTCCTGGCCCATGCATCAACCATCTTTTTTTTCCGCCAGTATCTGCTCAGCATTCCAAGGTCATTAATGGAAGCCGGAAGAATTGACGGTGCTACGGAATATGGCATCTTTTACCGGCTTATTGTTCCGCTTATGAAACCGGCATTCTCTGCTATGGCAATCTTAAATGGAATGAATGCATGGAACAATTATCTATGGCCTCTGCTGGTAATCCGGTCTTCGGATAAATATCCATTGACGTTAGGCTTAAACACACTGATTAATCCTTATGGAGATAATTACAGTCTTTTAATCGTGGGTTCCGTTTTTTCTGTCATTCCTATTTTTCTGCTTTTTGTTGCATTTCAAAAGTACTTTATCGAAGGAATGATGGCAGGTGCAGTAAAAGGCTGACGATATATTATGGCAAATATGCCAGGTGCGATTCATTTTGAGCTTAGTGAAATTTAGACAGGGTGAAAGCTTTCAAGTTATAAAATTCAAATCCTCAGGACAGAGATGTTCAGGGGATTTTTTGCTGTTACCGGGTAAGGTGGCATGGAAAAACTTTTTTTGCTGCCATGCCTCAAATAGTATAGAACGGATCATAAAATTGAAGAAAAAGGGCATATAAAGAAAAATGTTCTTATCTATGCCACGCAAGTTAATAACGGTGAGGCAAGGATAAAGAGCCGATTGCTGATATGCCCTAAACAGGAATAGAGAAGGTTGGAAAATCGGAGATATGTGGCAGAGGGATGAAAAAAAGTTATTTATGCCTCATTATATTTAAAATAGTAATGATTAGGTGGTGGTCAAATTTACTTCTTCAAATCATATAGAAAACGTTTTCCTCGTTTTAACTTGATGTACACATCTGGAGACGTTATAATAGAAATGTTACAAAAGATAAAAGGATTAAGTCCTGTTGCATACAGAAATGGAGGGAACTATGGCTGGAATAGAATTGACAGGCAGACGTTTGAACCAATACATAGAAAATTACGTAGTATTTGATTTAGAAACAACGGGAGTGGATACACAGGAAGACTCCATTATAGAGATCTCTGCAGTGAAAGTGAAGAATCATGTGATAACGGATCAGTTTAGCAGGTTAATTAATCCGGGGACTCATATACCTGCAGGGGCAACAAAAATTAATGGAATAACGGATGAGATGGTAAAGGAAGCGCCTGGGCTTACTGAGGTTCTGCCGGAATTTCTTTCTTTTATAGAGGGAGAAATTTTAATCGGGCATAATATTCAGTCCTTTGATCTGCTTTTTTTATATCGGGTATCGGAAGAACTTCTGGGAATATCGTTACCCAATGATTATATTGATACCTTATATATGGCAAAGGAGCGCCTTCCCCAGTTGTATCGCCACCGGCTTACAGACATTTCCGAACATTTTAATATACCCACGGAAGGGGCACACCGGGCTCTTTCAGACTGCATGATGAATCAGCAGTGCTATGAGCAGATGGGAAAGCTTTCCGGGACAGGGGAAGAATTCATATGTCCCCAGTGCGGCGGCTTATTAAAGAAAAGAAACGGCAAATTTGGTGTATTTTATGGCTGCTCCAATTATCCACAGTGCCGTTTTACAAGAAATGGATGAATTACGCTTACTGTGTGATGCAAAGAAGACAGCCTGCATAGACTGTTGTACCAGAAAAAGGAGGGAGCGGTTTGGAGGATAAAAAATTATATAATAAGGTCATGTTCATTGCACTTTGTTTAATTGTTGTATTGCTTTGTGCCGGAGTTTACAGTTACATAACAGGCAGTAATGGTACGGATGTTCCCAGAGGGAAAGCACAGGTTGTAACAACGGAAGCGACAGTTCCTTCCCAACTCCTTCTCTGACAGAAAGGGAAAACATGGAATTTAATATTGAGCGGGCATCTGGCGAAGATGCTGAAATGATGGCGGATATCATTGAAAAGGTATGGGATGACATCGATAACAAGCACTGGTTTGTCGCTGATGACAGTGAATATACAACCCGAATCCTGAAAGAAGGAAACGGCCTGGGATATAAAGCGGTGGAAAAAGATTCCGGCGCAGTTGCAGGGGTTTTTATTGTTGCGCTGCCTGGAATGAAAGAAGAAAATTTAGGCAGAGATATTGGGCTGGCGCAGGAGGAGCTTAAAAAGGTAGCACATATGGAATCGGTGGCAATCCTTCCCTCCTACAGAGGAAACGGGCTTCAGTACTCTATGATGCAGCGGGGAGAAGAAGATCTTAAAAAAATGGGATACAAATATCTGATGTGTACCGTTCACCCTGATAATAACTATAGCAGAAATAATGTAATAAGGCAGGGATATGAAGTAGTTCTCACCAAAGAGAAATACGGTGGATATATTCGGGATATACTGTTAAAAAAGCTGTTTTAAGCGCATTTAGGTACAGCAGAGGAAAGGTGAGAAGGATGGACATAAAAGAAATGCTTAACCTGGTAAAAAACGGTGAGATGGGGGTAGATGAGGCACAGAAGATCTTAAAGGATCTTCCATATGAAGATTTGGGATATGCCAAACTGGATCATCACCGGGCTCTCCGCTCAGGATTTGGGGAAACAGTGTTCTGTCAGGGGAAGCCAGATGAATATCTGGTACAGATCTACAAAAAATTCTTTGAGCGGGACGGAGAGGTCTTGGGAACCAGAGCCACGAAAGAACAGTTTGAGTTAGTGAAAGAGGCAGTTCCTGAAGTTACCTACGATCCTATTTCAAGAATTCTCAAGGTAGAACGGAAGAATAAAGAAAGAACCGGCTGTATTGCGGTCTGCACGGGTGGAACTGCGGATATACCGGTTGCGGAGGAAGCAGCCCAGACAGCGGAATACTTCGGTTCTTACGTGGACCGGATTTATGATGTGGGTGTGGCGGGAATACACCGCCTGTTGTCCAACCGGGAACGGATTGGACGAGCCAACTGCATCGTGGCAGCGGCCGGAATGGAAGGCGCTTTGGGAACTGTCATAGCAGGGATAGCAGAATGCCCGGTAATAGCGGTACCCACATCTGTGGGGTATGGGGCCAGCTTTCATGGTTTATCAGCACTTTTAACCATGCTCAATTCCTGCGCAAATGGCATTTCTGTAGTAAATATTGACAATGGGTATGGGGCAGGATACATTGCGACACAGATCAATCGACTGGCGGTAAAATAAAATGAAAAAAATATTATATTTGGAATGTAATTCGGGAATCAGTGGTGATATGACGGTGGGAGCTCTCCTGGATCTGGGCGCGGACAAAGAAGTACTGGAAAAAGCGCTGGACAGCCTTAATTTAACCGGTTACCACCTTCATTTTGGAAGAACTAAAAAGTGTGGACTTGATGCGTATGATTTTGATGTTCATCTGGAGACGGAGCATGAGCATAACCATGAACACGATCACAGCCATGAGCATAGTCACGAACACGATCACAGCCATGAGCATAGTCACGAACACGATCATGAGCATAGTCATGAACACAATCATGAGCATAGCCATGAACACGATCACAGTCATGAACATGATCATAGTGATGAACACGATCATAGTCATGAACATGACCACAGTCATGAGAATCATCAACCTCATGAACATAGGAACATAGGTGATATATATAAAATTATAGACCGTCTGGCAGCCCATGAACGGATAAAAGCTATGGCAAGACGGATGTTTGATATTGTAGCGGAGGCAGAGGCCAAAGCCCATGGAATTCCATTGGAAGAGGTACATTTTCATGAGGTTGGAGCGATTGATTCCATTATTGACATTATCAGTGTTGCTGTCTGTGTGGATAATCTGGGAGTAGATGAAATCGTTGTATCACCATTGGCAGAGGGATTTGGAAGCGTACGCTGCCAGCATGGGGTGATTCCGGTCCCTGTACCAGCCACAGCGAATATCGCATCGGCATATCGTTTAAAACTGCGTCTGACCGATAATGAGGGAGAGATGGTTACCCCTACTGGTGCGGCGATTGCGGCGGCTTTAAAAACAGAAGACAGACTGCCGTCGTCCTGTCAGATTCTTAAGACCGGAATGGGGGCAGGGAAAAAGGAATTTAAGCAGGCCAATGTTCTTCGCGCCATGATTCTTTCTGAGGAGGAAAATCCGGCGGGAGACGAGATGTGGGTTTTGGAGTCCAATATTGACGACTGCAGCGGTGAGGCACTTGGGCTTGCTATGGAGTCTCTGCTTGACGCAGGCGCGGCTGATGTCTGGTATACACCAATCTTCATGAAAAAGAACCGGCCCGCCTATACGCTTTCTGTCATCTGTAAAAAAAACCAGATCGAATCCATGGAAGAGATCCTGTTTATTCAGACGACAACCATTGGAATAAGAAGATACCCTGTTAACAGAACGGTTCTGCCTCGTGAAAAGAGAACAGTGATGACACAGTGGGGAGAAGCAGAGATTAAAGTGTGTAAATATAAAGACAGGGAATTTTATTATCCGGAATATGAGAGTGTAAAAGCCCTGTGCCGAAAGAGCGGACTGGATTACCAGACTATTTACCGGAATCTGCAAAGGGAGGATTAAAATCATATGGATGAAAACTTATTAAGTCTCAGGATAAAACTGGAAGAGGCAATGGGGGAGTACGCCAAAGAAGACATCTGTCTTGCTTTTTCCGGTGGAGTTGATTCCAGTCTCCTATTGAAAGTTGCGGCAAAAGCGGTGGAAAAGACGGGAAAAAAGGTGTATGCTGTTACATTTGACAGCAGGCTCCATCCATCCTGCGATCTTGAAATTGCTTCCAATGTGGCAAAAGAGCTGGGAGGAATTCATGAAATAATTACCGTAGATGAGCTGGAGCAGGAGGAGATTCGCTTCAATCCAGTAGACAGATGTTATTTATGCAAGAAAAAGTTGTTTTTAAGTCTGAAGGAATTTGCAGGGGAAAGAAATATTACGGTTATTATGGATGGAACCAATGAAGATGATATGCATGTGTATCGTCCTGGTATCAGAGCTTTAAAAGAACTGGGAATCATCAGCCTTCTGGCAGAACTTCATATCACCAAGTTACAGGTAAAGGCATTAGCAGCGGGATATGGAATCTCTGTGGCGCAGAGACCATCTGCTCCCTGTATGGCAACCAGACTGCCGTATAATACGGAAATAGATTATGATATATTAGGAAAAATCGGTGAGGGAGAGGAATTTCTCCGATCTCGTTTTAAGGGAAACGTACGGCTGCGGCTGCATAAGGATATTGTGCGGATTGAAGTGGATCAGGATTCTTTTGACAGTGTTTTAAATGACAGGGATGCTGTGATCTCTTACTTAAAAGAACTTGGCTTTGCCTATATTACTTTGGATTTGGAAGGGTTTCGCTCTGGAAGCATGGATGTGGGGATTCAATAATTTTAAATTATTTACAGGGGGAATAGTATGCATAAGTTAGGTATTTCAATTTACCCGGAACACAGCACGAAAAGTGAAATAGAAAGCTACATGAAACTGGCTTCAGGGTATGGTTTTAATAGAATTTTCACCTGTTTGCTGTCAGTTAGAAAATCAAAAGAAGAGTTGATAAAAGAGTTTGCTGAATTTATGGAACTTGCACACCAATATGGGTTTGAAGTTGCCGTTGATACAAATCCGGCGGTATTTGAATATCTGGGAGCGACTCCCTTTGAAATAAAACCATTTGCTGATTTAGGAGTTGATATTATTCGATTGGATGGACATTTCGGAGATTTGGAAGATATTGCAATTACCAGGAATCCCTATATGATACCCATTGAGTTTAATGGATCATCCAATATGGATCTGGATTTATTGGTGGAGCGGGGCGCTGATCGTTGGAATATTGTTACGTGTCATAATTTTTATCCGCAACGATATTCAGGGCTTGGCTGGAAACGTTTTATTAATTTGACTGAAAAGTATAAAAAAAGCGGATTCAGGACTGCGGCTTTTGTTTCGAGCCTGAATAAGAGCGCCTTTGGGCCATGGCCGGTAAAAGCAGGGCTGCCTACCTGTGAAATTCACCGCAATCTCCCTATAGATCTGCAAGTGAGGCATTTGTTAGCCACCAATATAATTGATGATATAATTATAGGTAATTGCTTTGCAACAGAAGAAGAGTTAAAGATTATGTCTGAAGTGGATTGTAGTAAGATTACGTTTCATATTGAGACAATGAAAGACTGTACAAAATCTGAAAGAGAGCTTATATTTGAATACAGACATCTGTCAAGAGGAGATGCATCTGATTATATGATACGGTCGTCCTGGCCCAGAGAAACGTATAGGAATAAAAGTATCCCTTACAGAGAAGCGGAAGGGGATTTCTTTCACAAAGGAGATGTGGTTGCGGTAAACGATAATCTGACACATTACAGAGGAGAACTGCAAATTGTGCTTCAGGATATGCCAAATGATGGAGAAAGAAATCTGATAGGGAAAATACCGCGGGAAGAATGGATTCTGTTGGAATGTCTTCTGCCTGAATATGAATTTGGATTCATACATCACTGATCATTGCAAGAGTGAGGGATTTTCGGATCTTTCACTCTTGCAGTTGTTTATGAATAAGATGACTCCATTTCTTTGATTTTTCGTAAAGCAGATTAATGATGGGAACAGGAAGACCATGTTTTTCGGAATCTGTCTTTTTTTATTGTAATGTTAAGAGGCAAAAAAGTTAAACATTGCCTTATACTGACAATGGAAGCCAATAGCATGTGGCTAATGGAAGATTTGGGTTGGTTGGAATAACGGACGAATTATAGCCAACTGTCAGGCTCGTAGGATTAGTTGCAGATACCCAAGGTGCCGTAAAGGATGGATTCGCAAACGTATTCCCAGAGCTATAAATGTCCGTACTTCCAATATAGCTGGAGTCAATACCGATTAATCCCTTTCCAGCAGTGTTTTGAACGCTGTTACCCTGTGCTTGAATAAATCTAAATATATCAAGCTTGGCATTAAATAATAGCACAGGAACATTCCCTTCACTTATTGTTGTATTATTAATTATAAATAACTGGAAATCAGATCCGGTAAACTCTTCAATATCAAGCAAATGCCGTAAAGTAAAAGGTGCTGATGACTGCGTGTTACCTTCTACAAGCAGACTTCCCTGTAGTGTTCCAGAATTGACTGCAACATTTGTAATTGCTATAAAATAGCATCTGCTATTTCCTGAATCAGAAACGAAAGTATTATTTTGTATAATGCTTTCTCCTGATGTTGAGTAAATTGCAATATAGCGATAACTGTTATTTAGTGCGGCTAGCGGTGCATACGTAAAACTACAATTTGTTATTTGAAACTGAGTGACTTTAAGGCCAACACCAAATTCGCAGACAGAGATTTCGCAATTATCAATATAAATTCCAGTAGCTGCCGCATCGTTTACAACTATTACAGTTTCAGTACTTAGGGAAGAGGGGTAATTTTGTATCACTTTTAAATCTTTTATGACAACATAGGGTGCCGTGATATTAATCATATTATCTGTACCCGCAGTCGAAACAAGCTTTTGTATTGTAGTAAGTGTTGGTCCTTGGCCTTCTATTGTTATTGATTTATTTACATTGACAACGGTTGTAATTGTATACGTTGCATCTACAAGGGATAGACTGTCTCCATCCACTGTGGTGGCTGCGTCTATTGCTGTTTGAATCGTATTATAGGGTGCTGGTTCTCCGACCCCGACATTATGATTGTTGCCCGTTACGGCAGGAACAGTCCTCACGAGTGGTGGAATTGGTTCAGTAATTTTATAATAGTAATTCCCATTTGTTAAATCAATATAAAAATTTCCAGTATCTCCTGTTGCACATGTTGGCGCCCCGCTTCCTGTCAAGACAGTCATACCAGTAGGTCCAGTATCGCCAGTAGGTCCAGTATCGCCAGTAGGTCCAGTATCGCCAGTAGG
>NZ_DALYXB010000001.1:0-722237 GCF_031982545.1 Lacrimispora sp. | reverse complement strand
TGAAAAACTATAACTCAAAAAGCTCTAATTATATGGAATTAATTATGACATGGATATTAACCATTATATAAGGTACTGTTTTATTAAGCGCTTACCACAATTGCACGAAAATTTATTACTTTGGTTCATATTTTCCCCACCATAAATATATATTATGCTTTTAAAAGTGCGTAAAAACACATTAGTATTATTTTAGATAGTATGTTCTAAAAATAATTGTACTTGTTCATAATGAGATAATCCAATAAAATAGTTATAAACATTTGGTATGGAAAATCATTAAAAAGCTTTGAGAAGGAGAATAAAAATATGAATTATACAGTAAATAAGGACACTTTGATTGGAGAAATAATAAATACTGATCCAAATACAGCAACATTTTTTCTTGATATGGGGATGCGTTGCTTAGGATGCCCATCTTCAACTGGTGAAAGCCTAGAACAGGCTTGTAAAGTACATGGAGTTCCAGTGCAGGAATTAATCAGTACGCTTAACAATCATTTTGAATCATATTCAACAAAATAAATGATAACCAATATAAATGAAATTATGGTTTATAAATTTAAGCAAAGGATTAATCAAATGTAAGGGTTAATTAATGAAAAAAATAATATTATATTAAAACAGAGAAAACAATATGAATTAAAGGAGATATTTAATTATGAAAGTAGTTGCAATAAATGGTAGCCCTAGAAAAGGATGGAATACTGAGAAATTACTAAAGGAAGCTTTGAGAGGTGCTGAGTCCGCTGGTGCAGAAACTAAATTAGTACAGTTATATGATTTAAAATATACTGGTTGTAAAAGTTGTTTTGGATGTAAAAGAAAGGGAATGGAATCCTGTCATTGCATCTTAAAAGATGAACTTACTTCTGTATTGGAAGAAATTTTTGAGGCAGATGCAGTGATTTTAGGATCACCAATTTATTTTGGAAGCCTCACCGGACAAATGATCAGCTTTCTCGAAAGACTGAAATTCCCTCTTTTGTCATATGATGATTTCAGTAGACAATTATTTGATGGAAGTATTAATGTTGCTTTTTTCTATACAATGAATGAACCAAAAGAAAATTATAAAAATGTGATGGAACAATCTATACAATCGCATTCTCAGATTTTACAACGTCTTGGAGGAAATGTAGAAACTTATGCAAGCTGTGACACATATCAGTTTAATGACTATTCAAAATATCATTCCGGTGCCTTAAATGAAGCACACAAGAGAAAAGTCAGAGAAACGCAGTTTCCTAAAGATATGGAAGCTGCATATGAAATTGGTTGTAAGCTTATGAGCAAATAACCATTATGATGAACGGTACAAACTAGTGGTAATAAATCTGAGGTAGAAAATAATATGGAAAAGAACAACTCATGAAAAATATATTAGTTTTAAATGGTGCCGCAAAAAAGGACGGTAATACAGCGTCATTGGTTAGGGTAACCGATTTCTTTAAAAAAAGACACTTATCATTATATCTACTTTCAATGACTATATCTACTTCGTCTCAATCAATAGCTTTGGATATTGTACTTGAAATAATTCAATAGAGAATGGCGACATTATGGAGTTAGTAAGTTTTTGCTGATATGTGGAAAGAGGGAAAACACAATTCGTACATTGGGCAGAATCAATATTATTTTAGATTATTTATACTCCATTCATTGATTTCATAGAGGATGGGAATAAAAGATTGTCCTTTTTTAGATATTGAATATTCAACTTTTGGTGGAACTTCTCGATAAACGTATCTGTCAATTAGACCAGATGCTTCTAACTCACGTAGCTGTTTTGTGAGGGTAGCTTGGGTTATTCCTTGAATCTGGCGATGTAGTTCACCAAAGCGTATTTTTCCAGCATTAAGAATCCATATTATAGATATTTTCCATTTTCCTGAGAGAGCAGCTTGAAATTCAGGTATTCCACAGGCATGATTGCTTTCTTTATTAACGCTGAAGTCATCGTTCATTTATATTATCCTCCATTAGTATCATTTATGATAGTATCTATTAAAAATAACAGTACTTGAATATTTTATTATATCTAATATACTTAAGAAAGTAAAGGAGAAATTCACAATGGAAAATAAAGTATGTAAAATTCTAGGAATCAAAAAGCCAGTTATTGCGGCGGCAATGACCTGGATAACCAATGCTGAGTTTGTAGCAGCGGTTAGCAATGCTGGAGGTGCTGGAGTCATTGGATTTAACGCAGGTGTTACAGAGGCTGCAACAGATCCAGTCGTTGCTGCAGAGAACTTAAGAAAACAAATAAGAAAAGTAAAAGAACTTACGGATAAGCCTTTTGGAGTCAATATTATGATTGCTCCACAGCTAGATCCATTCACACAGGCAACATTGGACGTTTTTGAAACAGATCGCCCTGATTTCGTTTTGGCATTGCCAATAGAACCGGCAAATCCTGAAATATATAAGAGACTTAAGGAATTGGATATTAAGATTGTAAGCAGGCCAATGAATTCAACCGTAGAGAATATGATTGCTGCTGAAAAAGCAGGTGCTGATGTTTTGATTTGTACTGGTTCAGAAGAAGGTGGACATGCACCAGAAATTAATGTAAGTCTAATATCACGTTTTCCGGAAATCAAAAAAGCTGTGTCGATTCCATTGATGGCAGCAGGTGGGATAGCAGATTTTTTAGCAGCAAAAGCTGTGTGTGCAATGGGAGCTGATGGTATTTATGCAGGAACCCGATTTATTGTATCAAAAGAAAACCCTGCAGCACAATCTGTAAAAGAAAAAATTATCGATACAAAAGCTGAAGAGTTGATTCACATACCAGCTAATCCGGGTTATTTATATTTAGTACCAAATGCTACGAGCTTGGAGTGCAAAAAGATGGAATCAGATGGAAAAAGCAGAGAAGAAATAAGTGCCTATTATTCCCAGCAAGGTTCATTTAGAACAGGAATGCTGCTTGGAAATCAGGATGAGGGATTTATCAATTGTTCTCAAGCAATTAACGTTATTACCGACATAAAAACATGTAAGGAAATTGTTGATGAGTTGGCAGAACCTTTTGAAAGTTAAAGCAAAGAAGAGGGAATGTTATGCATTATACAGGCACACTCTATATTAACCCCTATGAACCATCATCTCCACTATTGGAAGTCACGCAAGGATGCACGCATAATAAATGTAAATTTTGTAATATGTATAAATCAATTCCCTTTCGTATGTCCCCATTAAATTGGATCGAAGAAGATTTGCAAGAAATTGCTAATTGCTATCCTGATACTACAAGAC
This sequence comes from Lacrimispora sp., assembly GCF_031982545.1. GTDB lineage: Bacteria > Bacillota > Clostridia > Lachnospirales > Lachnospiraceae > Lacrimispora. Next base: position 718,973 of record NZ_DALYXB010000001.1, on the reverse strand, counting down.
TGCAATTAGTTGGAGCGGATCCTTTTTGTATGGATTTTAAGCATCTTGCTACAATATGTGATTTGGTACATCAGTATTTACCAAAAGTGTTAACTATGACAATGGGTGCTCGTGTCACTAATGTCAAAAATAAGACAGTTGAAGAGTTACGTATACTCAGAGAAAAAGGTATTACAGAGATAAATCTTGGAGTCGAAAGTGGTGATGATTGGACTCTTGATAGAATCAATAAGGGATATCATTCTGCCGATATAATAGAACAATGTCAAAAGCTTGATTTAGCTGGAATCAATTATTGGATGACTTTCTTAAATGGCGTGACGGGGAAATCCCATAGTCTCGAACATGCGATAAATTCCGCGAAGATATTTAGTCAGTGTAATCCGACAGTTGTAGGAACTGGAGGATTAACACTTTTTGAAGGAACAGAACTTTGCAGTGAAGCAGAAAATGGTATTTTTGATCCGCTGGATGAAAAAGAACTTATGATTGAATTGAAAACATTTATCAAAAACCTAACATGTGAACCCAAGAAGTTTATTACGCATCATACAAGCTCACTAAATTTGACAGGACCATTTTTGTCAAGAAAACATGAAATGATCGAGGCTATACAGTATGGGATAGATCATTTTGACATGAAAAAGCTAAGTGAGAGGCGTAATAAAAAGGAATATCTGTAATAAATTCAGTTTACAGATGATGTTAGAACTATATTCAATGAGAAAAAAGGAAGGATCAAATGAAAAACAGAGTATGTGAAGTATTAGGAATAACGAATCCTATTATTCAGGGACCATTTAATTGGATTACTAATGCAGAACTAGTTGGCGCTGTGAGCAAAGCGGGTGGATTAGGCGTACTGGGATTCAACGCAGGACATAGCACCGCAGTATATACGGGTGAAGAAACCAAAGAACGAATGAGAGCAGAGATAAGAAAGGTTCGTGAGATTACAAGAAACCCGATTGGATTAAATATTGCGCCTTCTAGCAATGTTGAACAAGATATTTTCACTCAACCAATGCTCGATTTAATGGTAGAAGAAAAAGTTCCTGTTGCAGTTATGGTTGGTAATCTGGCTCCTTATTGGATTTCAAAATTTCACGAAAACGGAATTAAGGTTGTATTTAGAGCTGCAACCCCTAATGAACAAAATACACGAGAAGCAGTAAAGGAACAAGTAGATGTGATTGTTGCGACAGGCTTTGATGAAGGTGGAACAATTCCAGAGAAAGCCATTGGCACATTTTCAATCATCTCATTGATTGTGGATGCAACTAAAGGAAGGGTACCTGTTATGGCAGCGGGAGGTATCGCTGATGAAAGAGGTGCTAAAGCTGCTTTTGCGTTAGGAGCAGAGGGATTGTTTGTTGGAACAGCGTTTCTTTTGTCAAAGGAATCTCCTTTGGCTGAAAATATTAAAGAACAGGCTATTAAATCAAAGGCAGATGATTTGTTGATGTATAGAACAATTCCGGCATTCTATCGTTCATTACCAGGAGAATTGCCAAATAAATTACTTCATATGTCGAAAGACGGCGCAACTGAAGAAGAAATCTACAAAGCACAAAATGAATATGTTGGAATGAGAGATGGTATGCTGTTTGGTGACTTGACGAAAGGTTATGCATCCTTTGGATTAGGTATTTCATTTATTCATAGCATTGATTCTGTTGAGACTATCATGAACAGGCTAATGAATGGAGTTGCATTGTGATTGAATTGATTCACGAATCAACCACTCTCGACCGTAAAATTATAACATTACAGGTTAGATAAAAGGAACAGAGAAGTTGAACTTTTCTGTTCCTTTTTACCAATAATAGAAGTTGTACGCAAAGATCAGATTTTAATCAAAAAAATATTAAAACCACCTAAAAATAACCGAACGTTCATTTATAATAACAACATGAGAGTAAGAGATGAAAATAAAAAAGATGCAATATTTGCGGCAACGATTGATTTGATCAATGAAATCGGTTTTGCCAATTTGTGTATGTCTCAGATTGGGAAAAAAGCTGGGGTTTCTTCTTCAACCATATACGTCTATTTTGAAAATAAGGAGGATATGATCAAAAAGGTTTACCTAGACGTGAGGGAAAAACTCAGTGCCACCCTATCTCGGAACATTGAACAGTCTGTGCCCGTCCGGCAGGTGATGGAGCAGGTAATCCACAATATATTGGACTTTACTTTGGAATACACGGCATGCTTCTTCTTTTTGGAGCAGTTCTCGAACGCCCCTATGCCGGGTGAGTCCTGCGTGGAGGATACGGTCAAAATGCTAAAACCTGTGTTTAATGTGATTGAGCGCGGCCAGCAGGAAGGCATACTGAAAAAGACCGACCCGGTGCTGCTATGGACTTTTTGTTATTACGGAACTACGCAGATCGCAAAGGCGAGGCTGATATTGAAACAGGGATTCTCAGATTCGGAAATAAAAGAATTGGAGCAAATATGCTGGGATGCAATAAAAGCGTAAACTGACAAATGGGCGGAGGCCCATTTATTCAGAGATTTTAATAAACGATTGTTTGATTAAATATAAAAATGAGGAGATGTTGACATCGTAACTATCCGGCACAGCCGGAGAAATTTTTACTGAAATCAAGGAGGTATAAAAATGAAAGTATTAGCAATTAACGGAAGTCCAAGAAAAGACAAGAACACAGCAACAATGCTAAAAAATGCCCTTGAAGGTGTTGCCTCACAGGGAGCTGAAATCGAGCTTATTCATTTATATGACCTTAACTTCAAGGGCTGCACCAGTTGTTTAGCCTGTAGGCAGACGGACGGAAAAAGTTTTAGCAAGTGTGCAATGCGCGACGAACTTACCCCAGTGTTGGAAAAAATTTTGGATGTTGATGCCATACTCTTAGGGTCTCCCATCTACTTTACCTCGATGAGCGCAGGGATGAGGGGATTCTATGAGCGTGCCGCTTACCCATATATGCCACTCGGTTACGGAGACTCCTCGCGATTCCCAAAGAAAATCAATATTGGGCTCATCTTAACCTTAGGGGCAGAAGAGAAACTCATAAAAGAGATGGGGATGGACCGTCACTTTGAGCTAACAGAGAAGATGATGGGATTTATATTCGGTTCGGCAGAATTGCTGATTGCCGCGAGCGCAAACATCTATAAAGACGATACGAAGAATGCCGCTCCAAACGACGAGTTCGATGAGTTTACCAAGCGCAGTGAGGAAATGTTCACAAACAATTGCATGAAAGCCTTTGACATGGGTGTGCGGCTTCTCGAGAATAAAAATCAAGACTTTAGCGACTTCATTAGGAAAATGTAAGAGGAGGGTAATCATGTCAATCAAAGTACTGGCAATCTGCGGTGCAGCCCAAAAGAATCGCAACACCGCCACCATGCTCAAAAGCGCCTTTGACGGTGCGATGAGCGTTCCCGGCGCCACCGGGGAAATGGTCGGCTGTATGACCTTAATTTCAAGGGCTGTATTGGCTGCCACTCCTGTAAGCTGCTTGACGAGGGCAAGTTTGCCCATTGCGCCATCCGGGATGATTTAGCGCCGATACTTACAAAAGCAATAGACGCCGACTTGCTGCTCATCGGCTCACCGATTTATTTCGGCGACATAACCGGAGAAACGCGTTCATTTTTGGAACGTTATTACTTCCCCGGCATGACCTATAACAAAGATCGGGTTCCTACGTATCCAAAACGCACAAAAACAGGTTGGGTTTTCACCATGAACGCGCCCGGCGAGTTTTACAAGGATTTATTCACCGGTCTTGTCGGTACGGCAAGCTATATCACTGAAGACTCCTCCGAGTATGTTATGGCATGTCATACACAGCAGTTTAAACATATCCATTAGGTTCTGCCACTTATCAGTCATGTGAAAGATAAGTGGCAGAAAGGATAATAAAAGAGTCGAACAGTTGATTCGCTAGATACACGGTCGATATCCTCACAAAAACGGAACTTCAGTATTGATGAAAGATGAAATAAAAATTATTACGGATTAATGCGCTATTTATGTGCATGGTCATAGAGTTTTTGGATATCGGATGGAAGATGATTAGGAAGCATTTCGTTTAAATGATCTTCATTTCCATCTTTGATTGCTTGCTCATAATACCAACATTTAAACCGGAGCATATCAAGGGTTTTCTGCATTTGTTTGATTTCCCCCTCGACAGCCTTTTGACGTTTTTCAAATAGTTCTTTTCGATTAACGTAAGTTGAACTGCCTTCACCGCACCACTGCATAAATTTCTTGATATCTTTTATTTCCATACCTGATTTTTTGAGACAGTCAATAACACGGATTCCTTCAATTTCAGTATCGTTAAATTTACGGATACCCGATGTTCTTTCCATATTAGGAAAGAGCCCTTCTTTGTCATAATAGCGTAATGTAGATATTGGTAATCCAAACAGTTTAGACACTTGTCCGATAGTATACATAAAAATCTCCTTATAAAAAACGTCCTTAATAAAAAAACTCCTTGACCTAAAGTTAGGTTTAGGAATTATGATAATTATGATATCAAATATAATCAGAAAAATCAAATAAAATATGGAGAGTTTAAAATGGAAAAATTACATTTAGTCTCTGATTGGGACAAAACATTTGCAAAGAGTGAGAAGATTGAACATAAGAAGGTAAGATTCCATAATCGATATGGAATTACCCTTGCAGCCGATATGTATACACCAAAGAGTGCAGAAGGAGAGCTTGCTGCAATAGCAGTTAGTGGACCATTTGGCGCAGTCAAGGAACAGTGTTCAGGACTCTATGCACAGACTATGGCAGAGAGAGGTTTTTTAACAATCGCTTTTGATCCTTCTTTCACGGGGGAAAGTGGTGGCCAGCCAAGATATATGGCATCTCCAGATATCAACACGGAAGATTTCCAGGCTGCAGTTGACTTTCTGTCTACACAGGATAATGTGGATCCAGAGCGAATTGGAATTATTGGTATTTGTGGTTGGGGAGGAATGGCTCTTAACACAGCTGCCCTTGACACAAGAATTAAGGCAACGGTTGCATCAACTATGTACGATATGACACGTGTATATGCTAATGGATATTTTGACACTGAGAATAGTGCTGATGCAAGATATGAGAAGAAAAAGGTGCTTAATGCTACAAGAACAAAAGAGTACAAGGAAGGTAATTATACACATGTTGGTGGATGTCTGTCTCTTCCAGTGCTTGAAGATGTTCCTGGCTTTGTAAAGGACTATAGTGAGTATTATAAAGGTCGTGCATATCATGAAAGATCCCTTAATTCTAATGAAGGATGGAATATAGTAAGTTGTATATCATTTATGAATCAACCGATTCTCCAGTATTCTAATGAAATCAGAAGTGCTTGTCTTTTAATTCATGGTGAAAAGGCACACTCATGTTATTTTAGCAAAGATGCTTTTGAAAATATGGCTAAGGACAGCGCATATGCAGATAATAAAGAACTTATGATTATTCCTGAAGCAGTCCATACAGATCTTTATGACAATCTGGATGTGATTCCATTTGATAAGATTCAAAGTTTCTTTGATCAGTATTTAAATAAATGAAGAACAAGCCTGCAAATAAAAAGTCAAGAGGAGGAATAAAAAATGAAAAAGATAGTACAGACAGCAGGAAGAAACGCTCTTGGAGAATTCGCTCCGGAATTTGCTCATTACAATGATGATGTTTTATTTGGAGAGAATTGGAACAACGAGGATATTGATATAAAAACAAGATGCATTATTACCGTTGTGGCTCTTATGTCCGCTGGTATAACAGATTCTTCTCTGAAGTATCATTTGGAGAATGCAAAGAAGAATGGGGTAACACAGAAGGAAATCGCTGCGATCATCACTCATGTCGCATTTTATACAGGCTGGCCAAAAGGATGGTCTGTATTTAATCAGGCAAAGGAAGTCTGGAGTGTAGAGTCAGAAGAAGATAGTGCTAAAGATAAGCATCAGGCATCCATGATCTTTCCTATTGGAGCGCCTAATGATGCTTTTGCACAGTACTTTGTCGGACAGAGTTACCTTGCTCCGGTATCAACAAGCCAGGTTGGAGTATTTAATGTAACCTTTGAACCCGGATGTAGAAACAACTGGCATATTCATTACGCAAAATCTGGTGGTGGTCAGATTCTGGTATGTGTAGGTGGACGAGGCTATTATCAGGAATGGAGCAAAGACGTGATCGAAATGTATCCTGGTGATTGCATTAACATCCCAGAAGGAGTAAAGCACTGGCATGGAGCTGCACCAGACAGCTGGTTCTCACATCTTGCTGTAGAAGTTCCTGGAGAAGAAGGAAGAACCGAATGGTGCGATCCTGTATCTGTTGAGGAATACGGGAAACTAAAGTAAGGAAAGGACTATATTGAGATGAAAAAGACATTAGTTGCATATTTTAGTGCAAGTGGAGTAACTGGAAGGGCCGCTGAAAAGGTTGCTAAGGCTGCAGGAGCAGATCTATTTGAAATAAAACCAGAGGTAGCATATACGAAGGCAGACCTTAACTGGACGGATAAAAAGTCAAGAAGTACGATTGAGATGAATGATCCTGCTTCAAGACCTGCAATAACAGGAAAAGCAGAAGCTATGAGTCAGTATGATACAGTTATCATAGGCTTTCCTATTTGGTGGTATGTAGCACCAACGATCATTAATACATTTCTTGAGAACAATGATTTTTCGGGAAAGAAGATTGCTTTATTTGCAACCTCAGGAGGAAGCGGATTTGGAAAGACGGTTGAGAAACTTAGACCATCTGTAGATGCATCGGCTGAGTTTATTTCAGAAAAACTACTGAATCGTACATCTGATGCTGAAATAGTGGAATGGATTAAGAGTATAATATAAAAATATGAATTTGGTTAGAGTATGCTAATCGAGAGAAAAATTGAAATTGCATCCCAATAGACATGTCAATAGCCCTGACGTTTTTGCCAGGACTAAGGCATGTTTATTTAATATTCGGATCTCAGTAATCAGTTTTTAGGAAAAATTACTCGCCTCCAAGCAACCAGAAGGTTCACACGACATCATTTTTATCTACTTAGGACATGTTGAAGCGGTGATAATCATGACTGGCTAAAAGTATCGCATAGGTTGATTTATTCAACCGTTATCAACTGCAAATCCATTGATTTCCTTCTGTTTATGAACTAAAATATAGTCAGAGGTGATTAATATGAAGGAAATTAATATTGCAAAGGTGCTTATAAATAAGCGCAAGGAAAAGGGCATCACCCAGGCTGAGCTTGCAAATTACATTGGCGTGTCCAAGGCATCCGTTTCCAAATGGGAGACGGGTCAAAGTTATCCGGACGTAACCTTTCTCCCACAGCTGGCTGCGTACTTTAACATCAGCATTGACGAATTGATAGATTATCAACCGCAGATGACAAAAGAGAATATTCAAAAGCTGTACCGAAACCTGTCGGCTGATTTTGCGTCAAAACCGTTTGATTCGGTGATGGAAGACTGCCGAAAAACAATTAAAAAATACTATTCATGCTTTCCGCTGCTGCTGAATCTGGGAATACTGATGATCAACCATGTAGAATTGCTGAAAGACCCCCAAAAAACGGCATCTTTGACCGAGGAAGCCAAGGTTCTTTTTATCCGGATCAGAGAGGAATGCGATGATGTATCGATTAACAGGCAGGCTTTGTTTATGGAAGCCCTGTGTAGCCTTATTTCCGGTAATGCCAATACCACGCTGGAGCTGCTTGATGGATCAGTCGCGCCTGCGCTGCCCCCTGAATCGCTTTTGGCTTCCGCTTACCAAATGACGGGGCGCATCGAGGAGGCGAAATCCGTTTTGCAGGTCGGAATGTTTCAGAACATCGTCGTCCTGTTTAACTTCTTTCCCGCATATCTTACCCTATGTGTGGATGTCCCATCCAAATTCGACGAGGTACTGCGGCGCTCGCTTGTCGTAGCGGAAACGTTTGACATGAGGCATCTGCATCCCGGTGTCCTGGTCAGCCTTTATATTTCAGCCGCGCAGGGATTTATTGCTCAGAAAAATTATGATAAGGCGCTTGAAATGCTGCAAAAGTACACCGAGATCGTAATAAGCGATATTTATCCCCTGCGCTTGCATGGCGATGCTTTTTTCGACCATCTGGACGGATGGCTGGATCAGCTCGATCTGGGAACGGATCTTCCGCGGGATGAAAAAACAATCAGGAAAAGCATGTCTGATGTGATCGTTAATAATCCAGTGTTTTCGGTTCTCTCAGATGAGCAGCGTTTTCAGAGTATAACTAAAAAGCTTCAACATAACTGCGAATAATATAAATAAGGGGGAATGTTACTATGGAACACGAAAAATTGGCGGCAAAAAAACGACTGATTATATTTATTGCGCTTACTATCATCCTTGCCTGGATCGTTTTTTTGTTGGTACCGATCTGTGGGCTCACCTATGGAAGCGGGGCGGCAGTAGTAATTTTGGCAGTCGCTATGTTTATGCCTGCGCTATCCAGTTTATTAACACGGATTATAACAAAAGAGGGGTTTGGGAATATGTATCTTCGCCCCCACTTCAAGGGGCATATGAAAGAATATCTGCTTTTGTACTTCGGTCCGACAGTCTTGTTGGTTCTGAGCGGAGCGCTTTATTTCCTGATTTTCCCCGGTTCGTTTGACCCGGAGCTTACAACTCTAAAAGGGATGGTTGCTTCAAGTGGTAAACAGGGACTTGACGTGTCCACACTGCTAATGGTTCAAGCTCTGATTTTTGTTGTTATCGGCCCAATTGTAAATATCATACCCACCTTGGGTGAAGAACTTGGCTGGAGAGGGTATCTGCTCCCCAAACTGCGCATTTTTTTATCTGACAGGACCGCGTTAATTATAACAGGGGCAATATGGGGAGTCTGGCACTTGCCCGTTATCGTGATGGGTCACAATTACGGAACCGGTTATTGGGGCTATCCATGGCTCGGCATTCTGGCTATGTTCGTTTTTTGCGTTGTGCTTGGAATTATTGAAGGCTATATGTCAATCAAACTGGAAAGCGTCATTCCAGCTGCCATGATCCATTCAACGGTGAACGCAGGCGCGGCACTGCCAATCGTTTTCGCAAAGAGCGGATATAACCCACTACTTGGCCCGGCAATCACCGGCCTTATTGGAGGACTACCGTTTATGATTTTAGCTGTCATATTGCTAATAAAGGCTGGCAGTAAAATGACGTTGGGGAAAAACGAAGCGCATCGGCAAGAAGAGGGGCCGTTGGGGTAGAAATAAGGTTTTGCTCCGTTAGAAGCCTGCCACTAAATTGAGTAAATGACACAAGAAAGACATAGCTCTTCGCTAAGAAGGAAGTTATGTCTTTTTTGTGCTAAAAAAGCGTGGTATCATGGACTTTGAATGTATGACCTCCTATAAAATAGTTTGAGATTCTATTTTATAGGTTTACCACAGGAATTTGAAGTAGTAGAATAGAGAAAGATTAAAATAAATAAATACTAAACTATGGGTTGTCGAACCACTGCGCTGGCAGTTTAGTGCTATATTTATAAGCAGTCATAAATTGACCGAAAAGAATTAATAAATTTCAATCTGATGAGTACATTGTGGGGGGGGAAATATGCGCTTAACGATATTACATACAAACGACATACATAGTAATTTTGAGAACTTTTCTAAAATAGTAAACCAGATCAGCGAATGGAAGGATAGCAATACTCTTATACTTGATGCTGGAGATTTTGCGGATTTTAAAAGAATTGAATTGCTTGGAACCGACGGATTGGCAGCGATGGAATTGCTTGATACTACTGGATACGATGCTTTGGCAGTTGGAAATAATGAAATATTTCAAGGGTTGGATGTGTTAAAATATATGGCTGCAAATGCGAAGATACCGTTGCTGAGCTGTAACCTGCGCTGTCTCGGACATTTAGAAATAGAAGAAGTAAAAAGAAGTATTATAATAAATAAAAATGGGTTAAGAATACTAATTATTGGGGCATCACCGGACCTTGGACCTTTTAACGAATTACTTGGCTTTACTCTTATCGATTACCTGGGGGCAGTTCAGCATGAGATCAATGAATCTCAGGATGAGTATGATTTGTGCATTCTGCTTTCACATCTTGGGATGGACAAGGATAAGGAAATAGCAGTAAAAATAAGTGGTATTGATATTATAATAGGCGGCCATTTCCATATATTAATGGACCAGCCGGAAATAGTAAATGGTACGATTATCCATACTTCAGGAGCACAGGGAGAACATATTGGAAAGCTTGTAGTCGAAGTAAACAGGAATCAAGTGCAACTGATAGAAGGAAATAATATCAACATCCTAAATTCGGAAGAATCTACTATAATTCAAGAACTAGTCAAACAGAACAAAAAAAAGGCTATTGACAGACTCAGTGAACCATTCTGCACAATAAATAAAAATTTATGGCATGATGTTGTGGAAGAGAACCCTATGACGAATCTCCTTGCGGATGCCTTACAGGACTTCCTTGTGTGTGATCTTGCAATTATAAATAGTGGCGTGATTAACGGGGGAATTAAAAAGGGTGATGTTTCAAGGAAAAAGATCATAGAACTTTGTCCATCTCCTTTAAATCCAACCAGCTTTAAGATACAAGGAAAAGACTTGTGGGAAGCCTTGCAAAATTCCTTGGATACGGATTATTGTTATGCGGATGGTAAAGGTGCGGGATTTCGGGGGAAATATGTGGGGAGGTTGCATGTATCGAACGCAGTAATTGAACATGATGGCAGGAATATTTTGAATATTTATATTCATGGCGTCAGCCTTAATATGGAGCAGTGGTATACGGTAGCTTCCTCTGATTATCTTCAAAGGGGTACTGGCTACCAAACATTAGCCAGGAATCAGGACGAGCAATATAACAAAGAATATTTGAGAGATATAATACAAGAATACGTTATGAAAGAAGTCTTTGTTGAGAAGGCATTTGTAGAACGGTGGTTATTAAAATAATCAGAGTTTCTCCTCCAGATTGTATAATATCTATTCATTATTATATGAACTAAGGAATTGGGAGATAGAGAGGTGTCAGTTTGAATGACTTATATAAAATGATTAAACCATTCCTAAATCAAACTGTATTATCTAAATATAAGTTCGGTTTTGCCGGGGAGGTGTATATTGAGGCTGATAAGTTTGAAGAAGAGTACAACCAATATCTTCCAATTTTAAAAAAGTATTTTAGTCTGAAAAAGCCGTTTTACTGTAACAGAAATTACACTTATTATTCAACGGATTTAGATGAAACAACAGATTTAGTTAAAAATATAGCTTTTGATGTACCGATAATTTTAAATTTAGAATTATCGTATGATAATAAAAGATATATTATATTCTCGCTCACTGAATATATGTTGTCATGTATAGCGAAATTAGTTGGTGTCATATTCTCTTATACGTCTTTGGATGTTAATTATTATAAAGCACTTAAAGAATATCTAATAGATTTGACTGACTATCTAACTCAAATTATTTTTGATGAAGAATTAAATCAATTCCCATCACTATCTTTTGGCTTAATTGATAGCATAATATCAGATATGAAGGAACTTAATATTTCCTGTGTCCGTGAATATTCAGAGATGGACAATATTCTTATTATGTTTATTACTTATTTTGCATTATGTGATTATATTGGGGACCACGATATTATCATTTCACCTTTACAAGGGGCCGCGCTAATACCACCATTTTTTATATCTATGCAAAAATATACCAATATCATGAATCGATGTTCCGGTTTGGCAGGGTATGAATATGTCAGGTTTTCAAAATATGATAATAATCATTATTGTAAATTATCCTTGATTGACCAGGTGCATTTATTAAGTGCTCAATATCCAGAAAGTACAAATATTTTATTGATAGATGATAATACAGGTACTGCAACTACGCTAAAATCTATTAAACAAGAATTGTCAAAATATTTTAAAAACATCTCAACTTGTGCATTAGAGTATTATTGGGAAGGAAAAATTTTCAATGCTGATTACCCGGCGTTTCAATTAGATGAAATAGATTTCTTAACGCCCCTTTGCTACAGATATTTTAAAATACTTGAGGAACATATAAAATTCCTGAAGAATGAAAAAGATATTAACTTTCGGTATGATTTAGTCAGGTTTAGTAAAATAAATATGATTTACGATAAAATTGACTATTGTTTATATATAAATAATAACTGTATAGAAACTTCAACAAAAACAAGAATTTTTAGCATTTATGAGAGAATTAAAGAAGTTATGGAAATGCTTTCAAGAACTAATTCGTGATTTAATATGAATTAATTTATGAGAAAGGTCTGGTTTATGAAAGAAATTATAAAATCAAGAATTAAAATTGGTGTAATTGGGGATTATGATGGCCGTCCATCGCATATTGCAACCAATGAAGCCATAAGACACGGCGCTTTATATTTAGGTTTAAAGCAAGAAACACAATGGATTATAAAGAATTGTTTGATGAACATTTGAAAAGTTATATCAACTCATAGAATTAGTGGAAATAGAATAAAAATGAGAATAAAGGTTTTTATATCTCTTATTTTGAGCAGTTGTAGTTTTTTCGATAAGTATTAGTTAATATATTGGCAGATATAAATAGATGATTTTTATTATTGTTGAAGAGGTAAATTAATTATAATATTTTATGAATGGAGGTGCTAAAAGTAAAAAGCAAAAAAAAAGAAACACCAAATGACAATGAAGTGTTATCCGTTAATTCAGACGCTATTAATACAAAATTACGAAGACTTATTCTTATAGGAACCATAGTTTATGCAGCTTTCGTTTTGTACTTCATATTCCTTGGGTTTAATAGATTAGGTAAGAATTTAGATTATAATCAATATACATTTATACTTTTACCAGAAGGTATTCCCCTAAGGTTCCCGGAACTTTCGATGTCATGGTTATTCGATTTTGGGAACATTGCTGCTTTTATCCCTTTTGGAATTATAATTCCGTTGCTGTATCGTATCCGTTTTAGAAAGTTTATCACATTGTTTATATCAGTGATTTGCTTTCTGGAATTGTTGCAGTCTTTAACTTTTCTGGGTACGTTTGACATTATGGATATCATATCGAATACTTTGGGTGCAATTATAGGTTTTATTGCTTATAAAGTAGGATTTTCCTCAGAGATTACTTTTAAAAGGCTTGCTGCTTCGGCAGCATCTATGCTTATACTATTTATTACGATTATGACTGTTTCTGAAACAATTAATTATGTTGTGCATGTAAATGAAAGAATAGGAACTATTGTAGCAATAAATGGAATAAGCGCAACCGCGCCGGCTACCGAAAAGATTTCGTCTTTTAGGGTACAAGGTGAAAACATAAATCCTACATTAAATTTATATAGCAGCAATGATGGAACAAGCAGGGAGTACCTGTTTCATGTAGGCAGGAATAATCCCTGGATCTATGCCAATATTGGTATTCCTGATGATAAAGAATATAAAGGTTCGGTTACGATTGTAGTTAATGGGGATGAGCTGATATTATTTAGTGATAAAGACGAAAATAAAAATGCACAAAAAGTGAAAACATTTTTTAATGCGAAATTAAAAGATTTAAAAATTATAGTCACCGGAAACGCTAAAGTGTGGGATGTTGGCATTGCAGAAATAAAGCATTGGTGGGAATAAGTGGGTATAATTAGTAAATTATAATTTCCATAAACGACTTATGATTCCGGTTCATCACCGAGGTGAAAGTGTGAGGGGAAATATGGATAATCTATTGTTTGGGATATCAGGCTTACCAATAGGAAGTGGATTAAAGAAGTTAAACTATGCTTCTGGTATTGTTTATCTAAAATCAATAGGACTTGGTGCTATGGAACTTCTGTTTGTGAGAAGTGTGAATGTAACAGATAAGAATAAGAACATAATATTAAAAACTAAGCTAGAAAATAATTTTTATTTGTCGGCACATGAATCACATTATATAAATCTAAATGCAGATGAATATGAAAAGCAAGTACAGTCAATGAAAAGAATAACAAATGCAATGGAAGCATTATCGCAGGTTGAGGGAAGAAGTCTAATATTTCATCCAGGCTTTTATTTGAAGGATTCAAAGGAAGATACCTATAATACTATAAAAGAAAACTTATTAAAGCTTCCGTATAAAGGTATAGATTATAGGCTTGAGACTACAGGAAAAGGAACTCAGTTTGGAACGCTTGAGGAATTAGTGTCTCTTTGTAAAGAAATAAGTTCCTGTAAGTTATGTATAGACTTTTCTCATATACACGCAAGACAGAACGGCTGTTTAAAAAAATATGATGATTTCGCAAAAATATTGCAATACGTGATGGATAAGCTGGGAAGATCTGCACTAGAGGATTTGCATATTCATATGGGAGGAATAAATTATAATGAAAAAGGCGAGATAAACCATCTTCCCATATTGCAAAGCGATTTTAACTATTTAGAGTGTTTAAAAGCCATAAAAGATTATGACGTTAGAGGCTGTATAATTGCGGAGGGACCGTTGGTGGAGAAAGATGCATTGTTACTAAAAAACACGTATGAAAAATTATAAATATTCATTCAATCGTTGCGGATACAACGGCAAAAATTTCCTCATTAAAACCAGCAAGCCCATTTATACAAAAGACAAAAACTTTCTGTACTTCGCAACTCTTTAAATTATCTGATTTGCCATAGAAAAAGCTTCCTTTTGAAAATGAATTATTTATCTAATCATTTCCAGAAAGAAGCCTTTTATTTTCAGAGACACAGAATTTATTACGCTACCCGGGGATATTTCATAGCAATTCTCTCTCTCTATTGGTATTCTTTATTTTATAGATTTAGATTCAGCTTCAGTCAATATATCCACATATGCATTTCTCAGTTCTTCCTCTGCGGCGCAATTCTGCATATAATACCAATCCGTGACTTTTTTCGTAATTTCTTCATCGCTTCCTTCTGCCTTAAAAGGATATATTACGATTAATTTATCTGTTTCTTTATTTCTCAAACCAATTGCTGTTGCACTTTCAAATTTTCCCATATTATTTTCCTTTCTACAGTAATCCAGTGAGGATCTTGTTTTTATTTTTAATTATGTAATTATAAATCACATATTTTTAGATGTCAAAGGTATTATATGTATACACGAAAAGAGGCGGATATCCGGGACCATTATGTTGTTAATAACTACGATTTGACAACCTGGTACGGATTTCAATAGATAAAAGTAAGTTTTATCAGGTAATGACTTGTTATAAAAATTCCTTTTGACTATTTATTTACGGTAATATTGAGTATTAATTGGTAAAGATACGTGTTATTATAAAATACATATTCGATAAACGACACGTGTGGAGGTAATAATTTTGCTGCAGAAAGCCTGAGTCAGAAGTGCAGAAAAGTTATGCCAGATTTACATATGATAACGGATAAGTAAATATATAAAACTATTTTGAGTAAATGAAAGAAGGTTTGTAATGATTAGACCAGTAATGAAGGATGTCGTTTTTCTGAGTCAGAAGTCAGAACCGGCGACGGAAGCGGACAAGCAGGTGGTTCAGGATTTGCTTGATACTCTAAAAGCGAATGAAGAAGGCTGTGTAGGAATGGCGGCTAACATGATTGGTATCAGGAAGAGAATAATAGCAGTTAGTATAGGTTTTGCCAATATTGCTATGATTAATCCTGTGATTGTAAAGAAGTCTGGTGTGTACGAGACGGAGGAAGGCTGCCTTTCTTTGATTGGAGTACGCAATACCACCAGATATAATGAAATAGAGGTGGAGTTTCAGGATATGAATTTCAAGAAACAGTGCCAGAAGTTTTCCGGATGGATTGCACAGATTATACAACATGAGATGGACCACTGCGATGGCATAGTGATATAGAATTATAGGTGTTGATGGAAATGAACAAAGCGCCAGCATTGACATTACCTGATAAATTGAAGGGAATAAATAGCAACTATCCTTTGCTTGATTAACCTATGCATAAACGATATTCTGTATAGAAGGAGGTATCTTTATGTTTGATATAAAAAAATTTGGTGCATATATTTCAAGTCTTCGTAAGAAAGCAGACATGACACAATCGGAACTTGCTGAACGACTTAACCTGACTCGTCAGGCAATATCAAAATATGAGTGCGGAGACAGTTTCCCCGATATATCTATTTTAATTGAAGTTGCCGATGTTTTCGAAATTACTCTTGATGAACTTATCGGTTCCGGTCATCCAACCCAAAAGGAAGCCGCCATTTTTGAAGGCGCTGTGGGAGGGCAGGATCTATGCAGTGAATTAGACGGGCAATGCATATCTGATATTGTAAATATTGCACCGTTGCTAAAGCCCAGTCTACTTGACAAAATGGCAAAAGGTCTTGCAAAACATGGAATAGATATTTCAAGCATTGTTTCACTTGCGGAATACATAAATGATGATGCAGTTGTTGAACTGCTTGAAAATGCAACATTTGACACAATTAACGAGAATTTGCTTGAACGATTAATTCCGTTTCTTGACGGAAATTCCATTTCTATAATATTTCAGAAAATTCTTGAAGGTAATCTTGATTATAGATTTATCAGGATTATGCTTCCGTATGCAGAGTATATCTATCCTCAAGTCGAAGCGGCTGTTTTATATGGTGCTCTTAATGAAAAAGCGCTTCATATTTTAAGAGATTATGAATCCGGAACTGATAGATTAAACATTATGGCAACGTAAATAAGGAGAGAAGCAATGGATTTAGAATTTGAAGAACTTAAAAATTATCCAATACCTGAAGAGGTAGATAAATGGGTAGAATCGATATGGAAAATGGCTGACTCATTAAAATGTGATGTTGAAGTTCTTTCTGACAATGGCTTTTCCTTTAGTTTTGGTATTAGACATGTAAAAAATGAGTTTAGATATGTTAAATTCAAACCTGAAGGTATGGATGAGTTTTTTGGGTACTGGCAGCCAGTAATGTCCGGACCAGCACCGTTACTGATCCATACTCCTGGTTATGGTGCAGAAATCAGTGCTCATCCAGAACTTGTATCAAAAGGATATAATGTTCTTCACATTTCACCACTGGGATATGCTACGCCAAATGGGCCAGATGAGAGCAAACAACGGGATAATACTTGGCCTGTACTGGCTGACACGGTAACAAGCTATGCCGAAAAAGGATATAGACAATGGCTCGTGAATTGTATTTTGGCAATAAAGTGGGCAATGGCGCAAACTGAAGTATTAGAAGACAGGATTTCATTTTTTGGTACAAGTCAAGGCGGAGGATGCTCTTTGCTGTTAGGTTCGATTTTTAAAGACAGGGGAGTAAGATGTGTAGCGGCTGATGTACCGTTCCTTACTAATTTGCCTATGGCAAAGAGACTGGGAGCTATTACTTATAACTACGAACCACTTTGTTCCATTGATAATATCGATGGTGGCTGGCAAGCTCTGGGATTTGTAGATACCATTTCTCATGTTAAAAGATTAAATTGTCCTGTATTACTAACTGCAGGTGGAAACGATAATATCTGTCCTGCTGAAGCTATAAAATCCTTATGTGAATTATTACCAGGTACTTATTCTTATAATTACTTTGATAATTTAGAGCATAGATATTCAAGAGAGTTTATAACTCTTTTATTATCTTGGGTTCGTATGTATGCCTGACGATGGCTAAAGAATGCGATTTTTAGTCCCGTTTTTTGGGCTCATCCACGGATGGTATGGTGTAATAAGAGATGAAATCCTTACAATTAATAAATGACTTTCAGCTTTGGGGAAGTACAATAGATTCAACTTGTTGTTCAACAAGTTGAATCTATTGTAAAGGATAGCACTTTATGAAGTTTAAACTGATAGCCTGCACGTACACTGTTCTTTATGGAGTAAGATACCAGAGCTTGTGTGTTTATAAGGTGAATTTACGAGTAAGCTTTGAATGAATTCCTTATTCTACTGTGACAGGTGGGGTAAGGAATTTCATCGTTTTCGGTATTCCCGAGGCGAACATCCTGTAAGTTGTTTAAATTGCTTATTAAAGTTAGACAGGTTGTTAAAGCCGCAGTTGTAGGAGATTGTTGATATGTCATCTTCTGTTTCCGTCAGTGCTGTGCATGCAGCTTTAATCCTTAGATGGGTCAGAAATTCAATTGCACTGCAGCCAACGGCTTTTTTAAAGGAGTTCATGAAGTGACTTGAACTTATGGTGCATTGAGCTGCAAGCTGATTAATCGTAATGGAATCCATATAGTAATAGGTCATATACTCCAGAGCAGGACGAATTAAGGAGGAATAACTGATATCATTGTCCCGGGAGAAAGATAGATTTTCTATTTTTTCAAAATACCAGTAAAGCTGCAATAGATTACTTTTTAGTAAAAGATCATCATAAGGATTGCTTTTGTTTGCACAACTTATGAGTGTCTCTGTCAGGGAACGAATAACCGAATAATCCGGGTGACTTAAGTCATATTTCATATTTACACGCAGTTGTCCAGTAATTAGGGGTCGTATACAATAGGTACTGCTGCGATCATTGCTTTCCAGCCCAAGCATACTGGCATGAAATACAAAGGCAATATAATGCAGATTCATGTTGGAAGAAGGATAGGCGGCATGCAGCATATTGGGAGAAATCATAACCACATCCCCGAAGTTTAAAGGGAAGTGTTTATCTCCACAGATAAAATCTCCCGTTCCCTGCAATACATAATCAATTTCAAATTCGTCGTGCCAGTGCATTGGTACATTGGGAAAAGAATTCGGTATATTGCAATCATAAATACTGTAGGGAACCAGTGATGAACTGTGCTGGCGCTGTTCTTTATTACCTTGAGATGCCTCAATTGAATACTTCATATTTATACCCCGTGCATATCGCATGCTTGCCTGTGGTACTGCTTTAATAAGTAGTTTGAAAGGAAATTACAAATAAACAAGACCTCATGAATAATAATCTGAATAACAACTTAAATCATAGAATAGTATCAGAAATATATAGTATTTCAGAAGAAATGTAATCATCTATAGAGTATTATATCATTGTATTCCCAAAAATCAATTGATCGATAGGAGGATGTACTGTGAAATTTTTAGATGACAATGGAGCATTGGTATTTCACCATAATGGCGAAACGGGGCGAATTGAAGCCTGGGGTAAGGATTCTGTCAGAATACGTACCACCATGTTTGGCAAATTTAATGGAAATGACTGGGCATTGACAGAAAATATTGAGACTATACATAGCAGTATAAAAATTGAAAAGGAAAATCATTGGGTAGGAGATGGAACGATTGATCAGAGGGAATTTGCTTCAATTACTAATGGTCATATTAAAGTAGTTGTGAATTTTGTAGGTATCATATCATTTTATAAAGACGACAAGTTGTTCCTTCGTGAGTATTTCCGTATGTATGATGGAACCATTTCCAAAGAGAGCCGTTGTTTGAAAGTGATTAACCGCCAGTGGAAGGGAATCATTGGTGGAACCGATTATTCCTTGAATGTAAAATTTGAAAGTAATAAAGGTGAGAAAATCTTTGGAATGGGCCAGTATCAGCAAAATGATATGGACTTAAAGGGCTGTGTCTTAGAACTGGCACAGCGTAATTCCCAGATCTCGGTTCCTTTTGCTGTATCTTCCTTCGGCTATGGTTTCCTTTGGAATAATCCGGCTGTTGGCCGTGTAACCTTTGGTAAGAACTATACTGAGTGGATTGCCAGATCTACAAAGGAGATGGATTACTGGATCACTGTAGCAGATACACCGAAGCAGATTCTGGCAAACTATACTGCAGTTACCGGTCATGCTGATCTGTTTCCGGAAGATCTGATGGGGCTTTGGCAATGCAAGCTGCGCTACAGAACCCAGGATGAGGTTCTGACAGTTGCCAGGCAGTATCAGAAGGAAGGCATAAAGATTGACCAGATTGTCATTGATTTTTTTCATTGGACCGTACAGGGAGATTGGAAATTCGATACGAAGTACTGGCCGAATCCTAAGGCTATGGTAGACGAACTTCATGCTATGGGAATCAAGGTTATCGTATCTGTATGGCCTTCTGTGGACCGCAAGAGTGAAAATTTTGGCCCGATGATGGAAAGAGGCCTTTTGATTAAGACAGAGCGTGGCGCCTGCCAAACCTATGATTATCAGGGAGACTGTGTGGAAATAGACCCTTTTAATTCCGAGACACGTAAGTATGTATGGGAAGTGTGCAAGAAAAATTACTACGATTTTGGCATTGATGCTTTCTGGCTGGATAACTCTGAACCGGATTATGGTGTATATGATTTTGAGAATTACAGATATTGTGATGGACCGGCACTTAGTATCAGCAATATGTATCCGCAGATGTACAGCCGCTTATTCTATGACGAAATGAGTAAGGAAAATAAGCCTGTTGTAAATCTGCTTCGTTGTGCATGGGCCGGCTCCCAGAAGTACGGCAATGTGGTTTGGTCCGGTGACGTGCCAAGTACTTTTGAGGCCTTTGCAGACCAGTTACAGTGTGGGCTGAACATGGGGCTTGCGGGCATTCCCTGGTGGACCACAGATATCGGCGGTTTTATGACAGAGAATGTAAATGATCCTGATTTCAGAAATCTCCTGATACGTTGGTATCAGTTCGCTGTATATTCACCTGTACTGCGTATGCACGGGGATAGGGGGCCCTACAACATTCCACCGCTGGATGACAGAAACTGGGGTGGCGGCTACCTTCATACAGGCCAGCCAAATGAGCTTTGGAGTTATGGAGAAGACAATTATAAGATTATGAAGAAATACTACGATATCCGTATCAGTATGCATGAATATATCAAAAAACTTTATGAAGAAGCTCATAGGAATGGCTCACCCTTGATTCGTACTATGTTCTATGAATTTCCAGAAGATGAGAAATGTTGGAAACTTCAGGATCAGTATATGTTTGGTGACAAATATCTTGTAGCGCCGATTCTTCATCTAAATGAATTCAAGAGAGACGTATATCTCCCTGCCGGTGAGTGGATCTTGACCTCTACCGGAGAAAAGTATACCGGCTGCTTGACGGTAGCAGTTGATGCGCCAATTGAATACACTCCGGTATTTGAGCGCAAGGAAATCAGCTTATAAAACTCAAAGCCATTGCTATTACTCTGATGAAGTTACCGATGGAAAGCGGAATAGTCCTTACTCTTTTGTTAAAGATATAGCCTTTACAGCTCAGGCCTAACCAGGGCATGTTTTCAGCTATGAGAATGTGTCTGTGTGATTTTACATGATAATATGTTGAGTGGAAGCGATGAATATTATAACAGGTCGATGCAATGATAGAACAGGAGGAAAAGTAAATGGCACCGGATTTTAATTTGGAAAAGTATCTGACAGGAGGCGTTGAAAATATCGTGAAGGGCGCGATAAAGGCTACCTTATCCAATCCTCAGGAGAGTATCTTTATGGCAAAATATGCATTTAGCAGCAAGGAAGCCTCAAAGAAAAGGGCACAGGCCGAGGAAAATGGGGAGCATATTCCTCCATTTTTAATTGCAAGTATTACAAGTAAATGTAACCTGCATTGTACAGGATGTTATGCTCGTACGAATCAGGCTTGTGCTGATTCGGCCCCGGTTTGCCAGCTGACGGATGAGGAATGGAAAAAGATATTTGTAGAATCCCGTGATCTTGGAATTGGATTTATTCTATTGGCAGGTGGAGAACCAATGATACGAAAGGATGTAATTACAGCAGCGGGGGAAATACCAGAAATACTATTCCCTATTTTTACAAATGGAACAATGATCAATGATTCTTACATAGTGTTACTGAAAAAATATCGCAACCTTGTTCCAGTTCTAAGTATTGAAGGACGTGAGGAGAAGACAGATGAACGACGAGGGGAAGGCGTATATCGGAAGATAACTTATGCAATGGATTTAATGAAGAAAAATAAAGTGCTGTTTGGTGCATCGGTTACTGTGACAACTGCGAATTTAAAAGAAGTGACATCAAAAGAGTTTCTTTACCAACTTGAAGAGAAAGGCTGTAAAGTCGTATTTTATGTGGAATTTGTTCCTGTTACCAAAGTGGCACCAGGGCTGGCACCAGGAGATGAAGAACGAGAATATTTGAAAGACAGATTGAGTGAGATCAGACAATCAAATGACAAGATGGTATTTATTTCATTCCCTGGAGATGAGAAGACATCTGGCGGATGCCTTGCTGCAGGTAGAGGATTCTTTCACATTAATTCCCATGGTGGAGCAGAGCCATGTCCGTTTTCACCATATTCGGATATTAATGTCAGAGATTCATCAGTCAGAGAAGCATTGAATTCTAAACTATTTCAAAATTTACAGAGGGAAGATATGCTGATGGAAGAACATGAAGGTGGATGTGTCCTATTTGAGCGAAGAGAGCAGGTAGAAGCACTGTTATAGACTTAAAGGCCTTTCAAGCCTTGCGGCAGCAAGAGATTTAGGAAGAGCATTCAAAGAAGTAACTTGCTTAACTTTCCTTGAAAAGAAACTCTTACAGCATGGTACAATGGCTGGATCTGTATTCGGTGGGAGAATAACCAAAGTGCTTTTTAAACATTCTCCCAAAGTGTGTGATATCAGAGAAACCTACCCTCTCAATAATCTCGGAGACAGGTAAGAGAGTCTCTTTGAGCATTTTAGAGGCCAAATACAGTCTTAATCGAATAAGATAATCCATTACTGGATACCCCGTAATTTCACGAAATCTCTCTGTTAACGAGGTTCTGTTGATATGAAATTTATCGGTAAGCTCTTGTATGGTTATTTTATTCATATAATTTGTGTACAGATACAGAATGATCTCTTTGATTTCTCCGGGGTCTTTATCAAGCTCCACGCTTTCAAGGGTCTCATCAATAATTAGTAATCTTGACAGCAAAAAAAGCATTTCGATTAAATAGGTTCTGCTCCTGCATGGCCAGTCATTATCCAGTTGAATCTCTAAGGCATTCTTTATATTGTCAATAATGTTATGGATTCTGTACGCATTGCTGGGACCAAGATGTAGCAAACCCGTAAATTCATTTGTTGTTCTTAGAAACGGGTTTAACCAGTATAGATCTTGTATTTCATTTACAGATAGCTGATCATAAGATGCTTTAAGTACAGGAAAATCGAAATGTTGATTAATGATTTGCGGGTGAAAGAAGATAGCGGTACACTGAAGCGATACTTCTGATTCCAAAGAAAATGTATCTGTCTCATTTAGGCAGAGGGCAGATGGAGCTACAATGATTTGCTTCCGATTATTAAGAGTAAGTATTCCAGTGCCAGAAATAACAAGAATCATTTTATAATGATCTCGTTTATTTGCACCATCCAAGAAGCAATTGGCACTTGTATGATAGATTGGAAACTAAAACTCCGGATAAAATATTTTACCCTCTGTAAAGTACGTATTCATACGACTCCTCCTGAGCAATGATACATTTAATTATATCACTGCTCAGGAGAGAAATATAGAAAATTCACTTATTTACCAAGAATTTTTAACTCTTCACACAGCTTTAATCCGAAAGCTAAGGATCAACAACTTCGCAGTCTTCAAAGTCCTTTGGTGCAATCACCATAAGAACTTTCTTTTGAGTCGATGTTTCCTTTGCACTGACAGTATTAATTGTATCAAATGGAAAAGTTCCAAATACCATAGATAAACCCACTGCAAAACAAATCTTTTTTATTAATTCTTTCTTCATCTTAGATACCTCCTTTTGTATCCATAGTTTATCAAATGTGTATTTGATCTATAATAGCAAATTGTCAGTGCTTTTCGGTGTATTTACAGGAAAATTTGCTTTAGATATGAAAAAAGTCCTATATCACTGGTATACTGCAGGAGATGAAAGTAGCTTGATCCTACTATTTGAGCACTTATAAGGGAAAGCATTAGTAAAAATAGACGCATTCCGGTACTTGCCTCTGAAATAAGAGCTGGTTCACGGGTAAATTTACTTTTCCTTTTTAACTGCTAAAACAGTATATATGGCATCATTAATTCTAGTATTCTTCACAATTTCAAAGCCAGTTAATGACAAAGCCTCTCTGAGTTCCTCTGAGCTGATGCGAATGGACATCGGTGGACCTTCTATTATCAAGTCGTCCCTTTCATACTCCAGACATAGCAAGTGCCCTCCTGTTTTTAGTACGTCAAATATATTAGAGAGTGCTTTTGTCAGTGAACTTACTTCATGGAGTATTAAGGATGCCATAGCAAAATCAATACTGTTTTTTTGAATGCTTAAGTTTTCAATATAATCTTGAATCATTTCAATATTAGTAAGTCCTTTTTCTTTCGCCTTTTCTTCTATAACGCTGAGCATACGTCTGTCAGGATCCAATGCGTACACTTTATTAGATGTGTTTTCTGCCATAGGAATTGTAAAAAATCCTGTGCCGGCACCGACATCCAGTAAAGTATATTCTTTTTGGATTGGCATTTGTCTAATAAGTGTTTCTGGTGGTATGAGATACTCCCTTTGCCTGCTATCTAAAAAAGCAATTTTGTTTATAAATTTCTCATCTAATTTGTTTGATTGATGTATGTGATTCATAATGTCCTCCTAAAAAATATAATGCAGACTGTAATTATCTATAATTAGGGCAAAAAATGAGCAGTTGCAACTGCCTATTTTTTAATTCATTTTTTACACAATGTCATAAATATGTTTTTCTTTAAGGTAATCGACCATTTTCTCTTCGGCGTCTCTCATAACTTTTTCTATTTTACAAGCGCCATTCTCGTCCACCTCGCAAGTGAAAAGTGCTCCACTGCCCTCAATAGCTTGAATGACGTCATAAAAGCTTATGTCAGTCTTAGGTTTCCTAAGACTATAACCTCCATTTACTCCAGGTGCAGACTGAATAAGGTCAGCCTTGACCAATTGAGTAAGTATCTTGGACAGGTAAGTAGGTGATATATCCATGTGACTGGCTAAAGGCTGAAGACTTAAATTGTCTTTGCCTTCTTGCTTAACGAAATAGGCCATTATATGCAAAGCATAATTTGTTGCTTTCGTATATTTCATAGTAGTTCCTCCTTAAAGATAATACAGACTGTATTTATCTGTGATTATATATGATAGATTTTGCTGTGTCAATAACAATTTTTAAGCGTAAATGATGTTCGCCAACACAGGAAAAGGCTACTGGAGAGTCACAGCAGCCTTTTCCTTTCCAAATTAAGATCTTAAGTCTTGCTTATCAAAATATTAATCTGACCTGTTGGGAGCCCTTCATTCCTTGGGGAATTGCTTTTTATTCAAAATATAAATTCCAATCCAGCTTAGCAATAATAACAATTCTGCCAGGACAACAAGCCATAATATCTCCATGTATCCACCCATAATACAAAATAAGGTATTAGCGAAAGGAAAACCCAGGAAAGTAAACATGATAGGAAAATCCTTTCTGTAATCCAAGGAGCTAATAAACCTGCCATCCCAGTACTTGACTAAGGCTAAAACTAATATTCCTACTGAAATTAAAGAAAGTGAGACTAACATTACCCATTGCATATTAGAAGTTCTGGTGAAAAATGGTCCCATAAAATTAAAGAAGTTGGATATAGGTGAAACCAAACAAACCAGAGCAAGAATGGAAGCCAAAACCGGATATATATAACCAATCAGCTTACTATAACCACTCTTTTTATGCCACCATTCACCGATTAAAATAAATGCAGTCCAGTATCCGGCTATATAGATCCATCCCGTAAAATTCATGACAGGTTCCCCATAGATGACAGGTTCACCAGGGAGCGGGTAATAACTCCACCTGCCAATGATTCCTTCTGAAGTTTGAAAAATCTGTTTTACTGCGACTGGATCCAGTGAAAAGTCAAAAATCATAGCACTAAGTCCAGCGATAAATGGTTTAGTCCATGACGGTATATTTATCGTTTTCAAAACACGTAACGTTGAGTAAACGATAAGAAACTCGATAATTGGAACAGTTAATGGTACATTGAATATCATTAGGATACTGCGCCCATAGGAGTAAAAACCTTCTTTTCCTATGGATCCCATAAATACAGCAACATTTTCAAAGGCTGACGCGTAAAAAAAGACAAAGCATACGAATTGCATTAATACAACCTTTGGACGCTCTTCATTATCTATTATATAAAAAATCATTAAAGTGGCAATAATTAAAACTAAAATATCTTGTATCATCCATACAGGAACTATTGTAATATTTTCCATTGTTTTACCTCCAGCTAAAATTATAATTGAGTTGAACGTTCAAATATATTATACTGATACCGTGTTACTTAATCAACAGTCAGTACAATAACAATGCGTTCGATATCTTACAAATCATATAATTATTGTTCGTTTACTGATTTATTTAAGGAGAATATTATGGCATACGAAAAAGCAGACCAACGAGTAAGATATACAAAGATGGTCATAAAAAACAGTTTACTGGAACTTATGAGAGAACGTCCTATCGGCAAAGTTACAGTGACAGATATATGCAGGAAAGCAGATATAAACCGCAATACGTTTTATTCACATTATGCGAATCAGTTTGAACTTTTATCAAGTATTGAAGATGAGTTATATGAAGACATCAGACAGGTAGTGGGGCGTACTATGAGCCTTGAAGCTTCTGGAAAACTATCATATGAAATTTGCAAGTATATAAAAGCAAATAGCAATATATGCAAAGTATTATTCTCAGAGAATGGGAATAAAGATTTATTAGAACGTATTCTTTATATCAGCCATGATTTTAATATTGAAAAATGGAAGAATGAAGCAAAACAGATAGATCAAAAGTTATTCGATGATTGGTATACATTTACCGCATATGGCAGTATAGCCATAATAGAAAAGTGGGTCAATAGTGGTATGAAGGAAAGTCCCGGTAAAATTGCAGCTTTTATTGATAAAGCGACAGAAGCAGTACCGAAAAATTAATTAATAACCATTGATTGTGAAAAAAACTGTATTAAGTTGTCTAAGTATCGTGTTGACAAGCTAACAGTTGTTAGTTATACTAAAAACTAACAACTGTTAGCTTTGATTTTTATTAATGAGGTAGAGGAATGGGTAGAAAGATCAATACAAAAGAGATTATTTTAGAAGTTGCACTTAGTTTATTTTCGAAGAAAGGATATAGTGGGGTTTCTATTCGGGATATATCTAAGGAGGTAGGAATTAAGGAAAGTTCTGTATATAATCATTTTAAAAATAAACAGGAAATTTTTCAAACGTTATGTCAGTATTTTATTAACGTAACAAATGAAATGGCTTTGTCATATTATAAGCGAATATCTGAGTCAGCCACAGTAACAGAGAAAGAGTTTCTATCTTTTTGTAAAAGCTATGTAAATGATTATCTTATGGAGAATAAGATTAATAAATTTATTTGTATGCTTGTTATAGAGCAAAGCGTAAATGAAGAGGTGGCGAAGATTTACCATGAGATTTTATTTGACAAGGCGCTGGAAGGGCAAAGGCAGTTGTTTGAGTGGATGATTAAAATCGATTTTCTGAAAGAAATGGATCTGGACGAGTTGGTAATGGAGTATTACGCACCAATTGTGTATTGGTTTCATCGTTATCTTGTAATAAACACCATTTCTCAGGACATAAAAGATATCATAAATCAAAAAATCACAAATCATGTGGAACGCTTTTTAGCTAAATATAAGAAATAAAGGAGGGATCAGATTGAGTCATCAAATACAATTAGAAATGCCTGTGAATGGGCAAGATAAGGCTAATTATATCGGACATTTGTGGAATAAAAATGGACAGATACAGATGGTGCTGAGCTTTGCAGAAAGATTAGATTTTGAGTGCTTGAAAAGAGCCGTTCGATTAACGATCGACGCAGAACCTATCTTAGGCTGCGAATTTGTTATTAATGATAACAAACCTATATGGAGACGTTACAAAGACCTGGATCGGATTGCCTGGTGTAAGTTGATTGAAACGGAAGAACCAGATGATATGTTGCATATTATTTTATGTAAGCCTTTTGAAGTGGAGAAATACCAACTGGAAGTATATTTATTACGTTCTGCAAAAAATGATTTGCTTTGTATAAAAATAAATCATTCTTGCAGTGATGGAGGAGGTGCAAAGGATTACCTGCATTTACTTAAGGAAACATATACACAACTTACTAAAGATGCAAATTATTATCCGAAGATCAATCATAATTTAAATCGTAGTACAAGACAAATCTTTCAAAACCTCGGCGTTATAAATCCAGCTACACTGATAAATCCCCATTTGGCTGAGCTAAAACCAACCTGGGCATTTCCATACCGAAAAAGCGATGTCAAAAACTTTAACTATTTGATTCTTCATCTTACCAGTAGTGAAACGAATCAACTTTTCTTATATGCGAAGGAAAAAAAGGTGACAATCAATGATTTAATACTATCCGCATATTATAGAGCATTATTTACAATCATTGATCCAGCTTTTGATCAACCGATGGAGATATGTGTTACGATGGATTTACGGAGCTATCTGGAAGGGGGTAGAGCAGCAATCTGCAATCTGTCAGGAGTCCTAAATCACAGAATATTCAGGAAAAAGGAAAATAGTGAGGCTACTCTGTCTCGTGTTGCAGATGGGATGAAGGAATTAAAGGAAGATAAGCCGGGACTGCACAGTGCAGCCCTAATCGAGATGCTGTCTGGTATGGATTTCAAAGCAGCCACTGCATCAATTAAAAATGCTTGGGATGAGTCGGTTCATTCTGGAAAGTCGACCATCAATTTATCTAATTTTGGAATTATTTCATCTGAACCACTTTATTTTGGTGAGATCCCCGCAGAGGCTGCCTATATGGTAACCCCTGTTTTTAAAGCACCAAGTTTTATGCTGGGTGCCAGCACGTATCAAAGTAAACTTACTTTTACCGTTGGTTTTTGTGAACCTGAGGTTCGTGAAGAGGATGTGAAGCAGTTCCTTTCAGACCTTAAGAAAGAACTACATAGTTATTATCCTACGACAGGAGATCCTTGTTTATTGTTCCGTAATTAAGTTTTCTACTTCGTAAAGCCGTGGTACCTTTATTCCGTACTTTCTCGCAGCTGTAATAATTTCCTGTACAGCATGGCCAACTTTAAAGTGGTTATGCACCATAAGCGCATAGGCCATGCTTTTTGGAGAAAAAACAACATGAGTCATAATAAAACCTACAGCTTTTGGCGGCAGACTGCTTAACACGAGCGTCAAAGGGTCAAGTTTTGATCCCCTTGCTTTTAAAACAGGGGTTATTTCTTTCAAGTTACGGCCTACTCCATCCAGCGCTTCTCTTGAAGAAATTACTTTTTTAAAACTGCCGCTTTTTAATACTTCAGCTTCCATTGCAGCGTTGAACGCGAAGTGATTCCAGAGCCAGCTTTTTAGATCCTTTTGAACCATGATCTTGAAGCCTGCCTGAGAAAAAAGCTTACGAACCTCTAAATCCCTTTTGGTGGGCTGGGATTCAAAAGTTCCAAACTGAACTGTTTTGTAAAACCCGCCGTACAACGTGTTCCCTTCAAAACCGCCGCCTGCACCCGGGAAGCCGTAAACAATCTGATTGCGCGGAATCGGCGAAACAGCCAATTGGGGGTCTTGCCAAAAGTTGCTGAAAAAAAGGACTGTTGCATTTCCAACTCGCGGTGCCAGGTACTTAACCACACCTGATATCTGTTCGGGATTGACGCTTACAAAAATCAGGTCATAGTCGTGATGTTCCTTTAACTCTTCGTGCATGACAATATCCCATTTTTCTTTAACGATGCGGTCTTTTTTGCTTTTTCTTGTATCCCATAGTTCCAAATTTACATAGGAACCGTATTGTGCCTTCCTGCCTTCCCGAACATAGAACTCAACGGTATGGCCTGCGTTTTCCAATGCCCAGGCATACTGTGTTCCGATAACGCCGCGGCCCCAAATTAGTATTTTCATAAAACAACCTCCTGAATAATCATATGTTGACTTTTCAACACGTGTTTGGTACTGTTAGTGTACTGATTTGTGACTGGAGTTTCAATGGTTATGTTTATTCCAATTGTTGAAAACTCAACATAATATACTGATTTGTTGAATGACTGAAGGAGAACGCTGTGGATAGAAGAATTAAAAAAACAAGGCAGTTGATTATGGATACCTTTATCGACCTGCTATCCGAAAAAGAATTTGAGAAAATTACCATCAATGACATTGCAGAACGCGCAGATATAAACCGTGGAACTGTTTA
Organism: Lacrimispora sp.; assembly: GCF_031982545.1. Classification (GTDB taxonomy): domain Bacteria; phylum Bacillota; class Clostridia; order Lachnospirales; family Lachnospiraceae; genus Lacrimispora. Next base: position 688,739 of record NZ_DALYXB010000001.1, on the reverse strand, counting down.
TCTGCATTATATGGATAAATACGACCTACTTGACAAGTGTATTGAAAAATATATTGAGCTGTTGCTAAATCACTGTGCCAATAGTTCCAATACCACTTTGGAGGCCGGTGCAATTCAAAGTGTTTTTGAATATTTGGAGAAAAATTTTACGATCTACAAGTTGCTACTTAACAACGAGGGGTTTGGTTTTTTCCGTAGTCGCTTATATGTAATTATTGCACAAACAGTAACCGAGGTTATAGGGAAAAAGTCAGAAAACAACAAATTTTCAAATGGTATCACCACTCATTTTTTGGCCTCCGGGTTTATTGGAGTATTGGAATGGTGGATCAATAATTCCATGCCTTGCAGTGTACAGGAAGTTACTACGCAGCTCTTGTTCCTGCTGGAACCATACACCAGGCACCTTGCATCACACTGACCTACGGCTTTACTATAGTAATCCCATATCTGCTAAAATCCTCAAAACACTTGACGGGATATATTTTCTGGCTTATTATAAAAGAAATATAGTATTTTTAAACGAGGAAAGGTAATAACAAATATGAACTCCATACTTAAATGGGCAAAATTGGAATCTATTATGATCGCATTATTTCAGGTTAAGGCTAGAAGTGCGTCCAAATTTAATAGATTTAAAGTTAACCATATAAGATTTTTGGAGTATTCAGATTAATTTCATTTGTTATTACGGTGATAATTATAAGAATTGCGACCCAAAGCTTATTGGCTTTGGGTTTTTTTGCGTTTATTTTTAAGAGAAGTCAGAATCAGGTTTTAATTAAAAGAAAGGTCAGGAAGAGTCATGATAGAATTAAGTATTAATAATTTAACGAAATTTTATGGAGCAAACAAGATATTTGAAACAATAAGCTTTGAGGTGAAAACCGGGGAGAGGATTGGGTTAATTGGTAAGAATGGGTGTGGGAAAACCACAATTATGAAGATTGTTATGGGTAAGTTTAAGGAAAGTAATTTAAATTTACAGGGAACGAATGAGAATACGGAGCAGGTGAAGGCTGGAGAAACTTCGTATGTAGAGGAAACCTTTGAAGATCATCAGGCTGGTGAGGTAAATCTTCGTAAAGGGGTTAAGGTAGGGTATTTAAATCAGATCCCTGTTTACAGTGAAGATACCAAAGCCATTGATGTAATTCGCATGGCATTTGAAAAAGTTACTGATTTAAAGAGACGGCTGTCAGAGCTTGAAGAGATGCTTCAGACTTTTTCAGGTGAGAAACTTGAAAAAGCACTGTTAAGTTACGGACGGCTCACGCAGGAGTATGAGATAGCCGGAGGATATGAGCTGGAAACGAAGATAAACAAGATAACAGAAGGACTTAAAATTAATGATAATTTAAAGCAGCTGCCATTTCACAGTTTAAGCGGCGGAGAAAAAACCAGAGTGATTCTGGCAAAGATACTTCTTGAGGAGCCAGATATTCTGCTTCTTGATGAACCGACCAACCATCTGGACTTAGAAACCACAGAATGGCTGGAAAGTTTTTTGGAGGATTATAAAGGTTCTGTCCTGATTATTTCCCATGACAGATATTTTCTAGATCATGTTGCTATGAAAATCGTGGAGTTAGAGTTTAGCCGGGCCAATATTTATCTGGGAAATTATAGCTATTATGTACTGGAAAAAGAGAGGCGGTTCTTAATTGACTACAGGAATTATATCAATCAGCAGAAAAAGATCGAACAGATGGAAAAACAGATTGAGCGCTACCGTATCTGGGGAAATATGAGAGACAGTGAAGCGATGTTTAAGCGGGCAAAAGAATTGGAAAAACGTCTGGAAAAGATTGAAGTATTGGAAAAGCCGGTCCTTGGAAGCAGGAAGGTGCGCCTTAATCAGGATAGTGGAAACCGTTCCGGAAAAATGGTATTGGAAACCCAACACTTAAGCAAGAGTTTTAGTGATACCGTATTACTAAAAGATATTGATATGAAAGTTTATTATCAGGACAGTGCCTGCATTATTGGGAAAAACGGATGCGGCAAATCCACCTTACTTAAGCTGATATTAGGAGAATTAAAACCAGATTACGGAACGGTAAAAATCGGCGCGCAGGTGAAAATCGGTTATCTGCCCCAACAGGTTGTTTTTGAAGATGAGGACCAGACCATACTTGAGTACTTTTCAGGTTTTCACAATATTACTTATGAAGCTGCAAGAAACCAGCTGGCAAGAGTTTTATTCTTTAAGGACGATGTTCATAAGAAAATAAGATTTTTATCCGGTGGGGAGAAGAGCCGATTAAGATTATGTTCTTTAACCTTTGAAAAAGTGAATTTTATGATTCTGGATGAGCCTACCAATCACTTGGATATTGATTCCAGAGAAGTGCTGGAGGAAACTTTATCCGCATTTGAAGGTACCCTGTTATTTGTATCCCATGACCGGTATTTTATCAATAAAGTCGCAGGTAAAATCATGTCATTTGAAAATAACCGTCTTATCACTTATCCGGGAGACTATACTTATTATCAGGAAGAATTGCAAAAGGCGGGAAGATGTGAGGACCTGTCAAATGATAAAACCAGAGCTCTCTCTAATGAAAAAAAGCCGTCCATTGGGACGGTAGTGAATCAATACAGCGGAATGGAAAACAGATCAAGAAAGTTGAATACGAAAAAGTCAGATATTCTTGAGAGTGAAATTGAAGCCATAGAAGCTGCATTAAAAGAGCTGGAACAAGAGATAAATGATAATAGTACCAATTTCTCATATTTACAGGAACTATTCTTGAAAAAAGAAACTATGGAAAAAGAACTGAATTGTGTATATGATAAATGGGAGAACTGTCAGTAATACAATTTATATCAACTGTATTCTTGACATACAAATAAAAAAGATGCATACTTGATATATATAATTGGTTAGCAATGGCTAACAGTTTAAACGAAGTTAAATAGATTTAGAAGATAAAGGAGGTTATGTATAACATGAAAATAGAACAATTAGAACGAATGAAGTATGGTGCAGGATTCATTGCAGCGTTGGATCAGAGTGGAGGAAGCACGCCGAAAGCTTTGAGAGACTATGGAATTGAGACGTCTAAATACCATACAGAGGATGAAATGTATGATCTGATTCAGCAGATGAGAAGCCGGATTATCGTAAGCAAGGCATTTTCGTCCAACCATATTTTAGGGGCGATCCTGTTTGAAAAAACAATGGAGCGTAAAATTGACAACCTTTATACTGCGGATTATCTATGGGAGAAAAAAGGGATTGTCCCATTTCTGAAAATTGACAATGGACTGGATGAACAAAAGGACGGGGTTCAGTTGATGAAGCCCATTCCTAAGCTGAATGAGCTTTTAAGCAGAGCGGCCGCCAAAAACATTTTTGGAACAAAGATGCGTTCCGTTATTCATGAAGCGAACAGGACCGGTATTCATGCGATTGTAGAACAGCAGTTTGAATTAGGACAGAAAATCTGTGATGCCGGATTTGTACCAATCGTGGAACCAGAGGTAGATATTCATAGCAGCAATAAACAAGAAGCAGAGGAAATGCTGGTTGCAGAAATTAAAAGCCATCTGAAAAAACTGGATGATTCAATGAACATTATGCTTAAGGTGTCTATTCCTTCTGTGGCTGGAACGTACAATGATCTAATGAATGATCCAAGAATTGTGCGGATTGTGGCACTATCCGGTGGTTACAGCCGTAAAGAGGCAGATGAATTGTTGAAGCAGAATCCAAAACTGATAGCCAGCTTTTCCAGAGCACTTCTGTCTGACCTTTCTGTAAAGCAGACACAGCAGGAATTTGATGCGGCATTATTGAATTCAATTATTGAGATTTACGAAGCATCCTTATAGGAGGGATTGAATATGAGTCATCAATTAGTATTACTACGTCATGGAGAAAGCATTTGGAATTTAGAAAATCTGTTTACTGGTTGGACGGATGTTGACTTATCAGAAGCCGGCAAAGAGGAAGCAAGAGAAGCTGGCCGGTTGTTTAAGGAGCAGGGATATGAATTTGACCTCTGCTATACCTCCTATCTGAAACGTGCAATCCATACGCAGAATTTCGCCTTGGAGGAAATGGATGCAGAATGGCTCCCTGTAATAAAGGCATGGCAGCTTAATGAGCGCCATTATGGGGCATTACAGGGATTAAATAAGTCTCAGACGGCTGAAAAATATGGAGAAGAACAGGTGAAAATCTGGCGGCGTTCTTTTGATGTACAGCCACCGTCTTTAGAACCCCAGGATCAAAGAAATCCGGCGCATCAGAAAGCATATCATAATGTAGCAGAAAACGAATTACCGTTAGCAGAAAGTCTGAAAGATACCATTGCACGGGTTATTCCCTACTTCGAAACGCAGATCAGACCACAGCTTATAGCAGGAAAAAGAGTACTGATTACGGCTCATGGAAATTCCCTGAGGGCACTGGTAATGTATCTGGAGCATCTTTCCCAGGAGGAAATCGTGGAGCTTAATCTGGCTACGGGCATCCCATTGGTATATGAGCTGGATGATACACTTTCGGTTATAAAAAAGCAGTTTTTAGGAAATCCTGATGTGATTGCCACAAAGATGAAGAAGGTAGCAAATCAGGGAAAAACAAAAACAATAGAAAGACATTGAATGTTGTTAAATGAAAACTTAACATAATAGATCCCCAAACCAAGTATCAGTGGGTTTGGGGATTTTATTTTGCGTATAGTAAAATCAGAATATACAGAATTTACTTGACAATTTAAAATAAAAGCACTATATTTAAAACGGTGTTATGAAACACTGTTTTGAATGCAGGAGGATAATTAATGGCAAAGCAAATCGAAGGCGTTTATGAAAAAGTGTATGAATGTGCGAGGAAGGAATTCTTAAGCAAAGGATTCAAGGATGCCTCTCTTCGGACCATTGCACAGGAGGCGGGTACCAGTACAGGGTCCATATATACACGTTTTCATAATAAAGAAGGATTGTTCCACGCCATCGTATTTACGGTTGTGGATGAATTAAAATTATGGTTCTTAGATGTTCAGGAGTCATTTCACAATAAGGATTCCCAGTATCAGAAGAATAATATGTTCCATTATAGTAGTATGGAAGCTGAAACATTCGTTGCTTATATTTATGACCACTATTATGAATTTAAACTATTATTAGAATGTGCGGAAGGAACAGAATTTTCTAATTTTTTAAATGAACTGGTGGAGATTGAAATGGAGTATACCGTCAAATACATGGAAGCCACTAAGGATGATGCACTTAAAAATGAGATGGTTACATCAGAATTTCTCCATATTGTAACAAGTGCATATTTTTCTGGAATATTTGAAATGGTGCGTCATGATATGAAACGAGAAGATGGCATGCGGTATGCAAAACAGCTAAGAGAATTTTATTATGCCGGGTTTGCTAAAATTTACAATTGGAAATAAGTGAATCCATGCCTGAAATGCGGGGTTACCCGCAATTTTTTAAAACATAAGGTTAGATAAAACTAACCAAAAGGAGGACATATGGAACAAAAAAATCAAAGCCCGCTAAGACGAATATGGGCATTGGCAAAAACAGAACATAAAAAACTGGAGTTTGCAATTTTCATGGCAATTTTAGGGGTATTGTCCGGTTTTATTCCTTATTTTTGTGCTGGAATAATTATTATCAAGTTACTTAATCAGACTGCCAATTTGTCTGACTGCATTCCCTGGCTTGCCCTCGCCTTAGTTGGCAGCATAGGAAAAGTACTGCTTACTACATTTTCAACTGCCTTGTCTCATAAGGCGACTTTTGCAGTACTGGCAGAAGTACGAAATAATTGCGTACATAAACTGGCAAAACTGTCCATGGGAACATTGCAGAATCAATCGGTTGGAAGATGGAAAAGTATTTTGGTTGACCAGATTGAGAGCATGGAAACAACACTGGCACATCTGTTTCCAGAAATGACTTCAAATATTATATCACCGTTACTGCTGATAATTGCACTGTTCTTTCTTGATTGGAGACTGGCATTACTATCCATGGTAACGATCCCAATTGGCATGATATTTATGATGACTACGATGAAAACTTATCCGGCAAAATATAGGGAATCAGTTCAGATTGGTAAGAAAATGAATGACTCCATTGTAGAGTATATCAATGGAATAGAGGTAATCAAGGCTTATAATCAGGGGAATGAAGCGTATGCCGGTTATGAGGAAGCTGTGAATGCCAATGCGTCATTTTTTTATAACTGGATGAAAAGTACACAGTTTGGTATGGCGTGCTATCGGAACTTCAGTCCTGCTGTTTTGATAGGGGTATTGCCTGCGGGATTAGCGTTTTACTTAAGAGGAAACATTACCTCTACTGATTTAATCATGGTTATAATATTGTCCATGGGAATTGTTGGACCGATTATTGCTGCTACAAATTTTATCGACTCCCTGGCACAGGCCGGTACTATAATCGAGTCCATTGAAACTATTTTGAATGCACCAGAACAACATCATCCCAAGGAACCTGCTGTACTTGCAGGAATGGATATTGAAATGAATCATGTTTCTTTTGCTTACGAAAAAGAACAGGGAAATATATTAACTGATATTACATTAAAAATACGCGAAGGAACGGTTAATGCTTTTGTAGGGCCCAGCGGAAGTGGAAAATCAACGATTACAAAGCTGATTGCGGGTTTCTGGGATATTGAAACAGGTAGTATTCAAATTGGTGGAAAAGAAATCAGTGAAATTCCACTGACACAGATTGCAGATCAGATTGCATATGTATCTCAGGATAATTTCCTGTTTGATGATACCATTCGGGAAAATATCAGAATGGGTAAAGAACATGCAACAGATAAAGAAGTGGAAGCGGTGGCAAAAAAAGCAGGCTGCGATGCTTTTATACGAGGGCTTGAACATGGGTATGAAACAAGAGTTGGTGGAGGAGGCACGCATCTTTCCGGTGGCGAACGGCAAAGAATTGCCATTGCGAGGGCTATGTTAAAAGACGCTCCAATTGTCATACTGGATGAAGCGACTGCTTATATTGACCCGGAAAATGAAGCGGTTCTTCAGAAAGCAATCTCAAAATTGGTAAAAGGAAAAACATTGATCATGATTGCACATCGATTATCGACAATTGTTGATGCAGATCAGATTCTTCTGGTGGATCAGGGACAAATACAAGATACGGGAACCCACCAACAATTATTACAAAAATCAGAATTATATCAGAAGATGTGGAATGCACATATAGGAGCAAAGGATGGTGAATTGGTATGATAGAAATTTTTCGTAAAATATGGCTGTTTGCTGGCGAAGAGCAAAAAAATATCCGCAACTCTATCCTTGTGGGATTTTTAAATGCAATCTTTCATATGTTACAGATTGGAGCGATTTTTTTAACCATTCAGGCACTGGTTGAAAAAGATACAAAGAATACTATCATATGGTATGTGCTGGGACTTATGATTGTTAGTATTGCAGGTAAAATTGTCACAAATTATTTTTCCCAGCTTCAACAGACACATGCAGGATATTTTATGGCCGCTAATAAAAGGATATTTATTGGAAACAAAATGAAATTAATACCAATGGGTATTTTTAACCAAAGTAGTCTTGGGATTATTACAGGAATCAGTACAACGGTCTTGGGAGACGTGGAAACGACTGCACCAATGGTCATGGTTCTGACTTTAGGTGGGTTTATCACTACCATTGTATTTACCATTTACATGCTGGTCTTTGACTGGAGAATGGGAATGATTGTAGCGGCGGGTATTCTTTTGTTCTGCATGATTACTTCTGCTATGGAAAAAAAATCAAGAGATACAGCTCCAAAAAGACAAAAAGCCCAGGCGGTACTTGTAGAAAACATATTAGAAACGATTCAGGGAATGGGAATCGTAAAATCCTTTAATCTTAGTAAAATCGATGATAAGAAGGTAGATAAAGCAATAGAAAACAGTAAAAACACCAATCTGGCTATGGAACAGCTGATTACACCTTATACCATTATGCAGGAAGGAATATTACGGATATTCAGCGTGATCATGATGGCAGCAGCATTGTATTTTTACTTTGATGGAACCATGCAGCTTACTTATTCCCTGATGTTTATCGTTGTTTCTTTTATTATTTTTGAACAGATAGAATCAGCAGGACATGGTGTGTCAATTCTACGTGTTTGCGGCAGTTCTATCGAGCAGGCAAATCAGATGGATGAGGTACCATTAATGGACGAAATAGGGGGAATCATAAAGCCGGAAAATCATGAAATTACATTTGAACATGTAGATTTTTCCTATGAGAAGAGGCAGATTTTAAAAGATATGAATCTTCAGATTAAGAACAAAACAATGACTGCCATCATTGGGCCAAGTGGCTCTGGAAAATCCACAATCTGTAATTTAATTGCAAGATTTTGGGATGTAGATAATGGAAAAATCATGATTGGTGGAAAAAACATAAAGGATTATACTCTGGAGTCCTTAATGGACCAAATCAGCATGGTGTTTCAAAATGTATATCTTTTTGGTGATACCATTGAAAATAATATTCGCTTTGGAAGGCCAGATGCAACCAGGGAAGAGGTCATAAAGGCAGCAAAAAAAGCGTGCTGTCATGAATTCATTAGCAGTCTTCCCAAAGGGTATGATACGTTAGTCGGAGATAAGGGTTTTGCACTTTCCGGAGGAGAAAAGCAGAGAATATCTATAGCAAGAGCTATTTTAAAGGATGCCCCAATTATCATTTTTGATGAGGCGACAGCCAATGTAGACCCGGAGAATGAAGCGCATTTACAAAGAGCTTTTGAAGAACTGACCAGAAATAAAACAATCATTATGATCGCACACCGATTAAAAACAGTCCGGCATGCAGATCAGATTCTTGTAGTAGATGGAGGGAAAATTGTACAAAAAGGAAAACATGCGGAACTAATGAAACAGAATGGAATATACAGACGCTTTGTTGGGGAAAGACAAGAAGCTGTTTCCTGGAGTGTTTAAAGATCTACATTTAGATAAATATAAAGATATGAGGTGATGATGGCGGAGTTAGGCAGATCACAAGAGGACTATTTAGAAGCTATCCTGATTTTAAAAATGAGAAAAGGCGAAGTTCATTGCGCTGATATAGCAGATTTTATGAAGTTTTCCAGACCAAGTGTATCCTATGCTATAAAAGAGCTTCGTAAGAAGGAGTTCGTGCAAATGAATAGGGATGCAAGTCTTGAATTGTCAGAAAAAGGAAGAGTGCTGGCAGAAAAGATTTATGAACGTCATGAATTCTTTAAAAAAGTACTCATCGAAGCAGGGGTGCAACAAGATATCGCTGAAAAAGAAGGCTGCTTTATGGAACATGTTTTATGTGATGATAGCTTTCAAAAATTGAAAAAGCATTGGAACGAAAAAAGTAGGAAATAAATTTGCAGGTGCATACGTCGCTATGGACGGGTGCACCTACTTGTAGAGATGGATAAGGCAACGGATGAATGACAGACAAATAACGGATTTTTTTAATTCAGAGGTACAAAAGACAGTGAGTGAAGACGGCTGTTCTGTATATAAGATGCAAAATGAAACAGGAGAGGGCGTTATTACAAGATACGAAATATTGCATGGAATTGAACTATTCTATAATGATTTTCATATGAAAGATGGACAGAATGAAAATAAACTTCCACACCCTGATGTGCTTGAAATCAATCATTGCAGAGAAGGGAGGTTTGAGTGTGTTTTTAGTAATGGTGATTGTCAATATATTGGAGCAGGTGACCTTGCAATCAATCGACTAACAAATGAAACCATATCTACCACATTTCCATTATCCCATTATCACGGAATTTCTATTACGATTGATTTGAATAAAGCAGTAACCACATTAAAGCAGGTTGAAAATGTGCTGGGTGGACTGCACATTGATTTGTGTCAGATCGCGGAGCGCCTTTGCAGAAAAAATACTTGTATGGTTCTGCGAAGTCATAACTATATTGAACATATTTTTTCTGAGTTGTATCGAGTTACTCCAAAAATGATAGCCCACTATTTGAAAGTCAAAGTATTAGAGCTGCTTATGTTTTTGAATGATGTCCAGGTTTGTGAATATGAGGAGGAACGTCGATATTTTTCAAAGAATCAGGTACAAGTGATAAAACAAATGCAAGCATGCATGATTTCGGACTTAAATAGGCATTATACATTGAAAGAACTTTCCAATAGATTTGATATTTCTCTTACTTCCATGAAAGTGTGTTTTAAAGGTGTTTATGGGTGTTCTATCTACTCTTATATGAAATCATATCGTATGCAGGCGAGCATACTTTTATTGCGCAGCACTACACAAAGCATTACAGAAATTGCCATGAAAATGGGCTATGATAACCCAAGTAAGTTTTCAGAGGCGTTTAAAAAAGAATTTGGAGAATTGCCGTCCGAATATAGAAAGAAGTTGTCTAAATAGTTGGATAATGGTCCGTTCAGAGTGGCAAATTAACCTTTAATTGTATAAACTTTTATCTGCGAGAGCGGATGACTTTCGAGCGCTATAATGCGCTCCTTTTTTTGAGTGCAGGTTAGCTCAACCTAACTAAAGCTGAGGAGGTGAATGTACATGAAACAGAGTATGAAAAAGTATATTCTAAAAAAACTGATTGAGTTGATATTTACATTATTTTTTGTGACGCTGCTTTCGTTTCTATTGATGCGCCTCTCAGCCGTTGATCCAGCAACTGCATATGCGAAGCGAATGATAGGAAGTCCAACAACAGAACAAATCGAAGCAATACGGATACAGTTGGGATTTGATAAACCTTTACTGATTCAATACGGATCCTGGGTAATTGATTTACTTCACTTTGATCTTGGAACATCACTGGCAAATGGACATGAGGTTTGGAAGGATATTGCAACAGCTTTTCCCAAAACACTTGGAATTGTTTTCCTGGCATCAGTATTTCAAATTATTACTATTATTGTGTTGAGCTGTACCACATTTTTGTTACCCTGGAAGATTCCTAAAAACGCCCTGCAGATCATTTGTATTTTAGGTGTGTCTATCCCTTCTTTTTACTTGGCAACGGTATATTTAGATTTCTTTGCAGTAAAAAAATCACTGATTTCTGTGACAGGGAATACCAGTTTTCTCAGTTACATATCGCCGGCACTTTGCATTGGGGTATTTGGTGCTTCCTTCTATATCCCGATGTTAATGGATGCACTGGACCATGAAAGTAATGAAGACTATGCATTCTATGCCCGTTGCCGTGGGCTGTCGGAAAGCAGACTTTTATTTTACCATTTTCTCCCCAGAGCCGCAGTTGGGCTGATTCCTAACTTTCTGCAGAGTATAGGTCTGGCGCTGGCAAATGCAACTGTAATTGAGCAGATTTTTTCCATACCGGGATTTGGTTATTTGATTGTCAATCATGTATTGGATCGAGATACGCCTATGATTCATGCAGAGGTGTTCTTCCTTGCTCTGGCTATTGCCCTATGCAATATTGCTGCAGATTTGATTCAGTGGGCAATTCAAATAAAAAAGGAGGTGGCATAAGTGAAAAAGAAGAGAGCAGCACACAGTCTTTCCATTTTAATTACCATGCTTGTGCTTGTGTTATTTTTAATCGGATATCTATTTGCACCTAATAATCCGATGGAATCTAATCTTTTGACAAGATTTCAAAAACCGTCCATTACGTACCCGTTTGGTACCGATCAATTAGGCCGATGTATTTTCTCACGAATTCTTTATGGAGGCTGGACAACACTTGGAATCGTGCTGGGCGGATCGATGATCGTCTTTTTGCTGGGGACAATCATCGGTATGGCAACAAGCCGTGCAGTAATGAAAGGCAATACTTTAATTGACGGACTCATCAATGCAGTCACAGCAATACCGCCTATTGCATACCTGATCGTATTTATAGGCGCATGGGGGAGTGGAGCGAAAACCACGTTATTTGCGCTGACCGTATCCTATATTCTTCGCTATATTAAACTGGTGCGAACCCGCATTGATATGGAAACAGGAAAAGCCTATGTTATGTGTGCAATTGCTTCAGGAGCTTCAAAATTACGAATATTGATGATTCATATCCTCCCTAATTTAATTGCGGAAATGATACGCTTTCTCTGTTTATCTTGTGCAGACATGATACTGGCAATTACTGCTTTCTCCTTCATTGGATTAGGATTGGGAGATAGTGTTGTAGATTGGGGCAGCATGATTCTGGATGCGCGTGGTGCAATGGTTCTCCATCCTGCCATGATTCTGTACCCGATTGGTGCCGTTATTTTATCGACGATTTGTTTTAATATTCTGGGCAGGCGATTGACAGAAATGGAGGTGACATGATGTTGAAAATCAACCAACTAAGTGTAAAGGAAAAAACAGGCCGTCTCCTGTTGGATCAAGTGTCATTGGAAATACCTTCCGGGGCAATCATTGGACTTACCGGCCATAGTGGTTCAGGAAAAACCACATTACTGCGAAGTATATTTGGAATGCTGCACTCGGACTGTCAAATTAAAGATGGTAAAATTTCCATGGATGACACAGATTTACTCTGCCTGTCCCGCAGGGAGCATCGTGGCGTGTGTGGGAAAAAGATTGGTTTTATACCCCAGAACCCAATGACTGCTTTTGACAGCCGATTGAAAATAGGCTATCAAATTCAAGAGACTTTTCGAAGACGGTTAAAGTTGAATCAAACCGATGCAATTGCACTGGCAATTGAAAAACTGGATTTGGTCAATTTAAAGGATACACAAAGAGTGCTGAATGCATATCCTGATGAACTTTCAGGAGGGATGCTGCAACGAGTGGCTGCAGCCATTTTATTAGGAATGTCACCCGATTATATCCTTGCGGACGAGCCAACGGCTGCACTGGATGAAGAAAACCGTAATCTGCTGTTAGATGTGTTGGGAAAGAAAATGCAGGATAAGGGCATTCTGTTTGTTTCCCATGATGTGGACGCACTCCAAAATTTTTGTGATAATGTTTATGTGCTTGGAGCAGGAAGGGTAATTGAACAAGGCAGTATGGATCAACTATTAACGAAACCGCAAACGGATTGGATGAACCGATTCGCTAGTTTAAGCAGGATTGAAAGTAGAGGTAGATGGGAGTGGGAGAAATTGTAATACAAAATGTCAATCAGATTTATCGTAGTGAAAAACAAGGTACATTTCATGCGCTCTGTGATATTAACATCCACTTGGAGAAAGGTGAAAATCTGGCGATAGAGGGGGAAAGTGGTTCTGGTAAAAGTACGTTGGCAAGATTGCTGGTTGGTATGGAAAAACCCACATCCGGAACTATTTTGTTAGATGGTGAAGATATTACACAGTGGAATTATCGTACTTGGAAAAGCCATCGCAGAAAGATACAAGCCGTATTTCAAGATTCTTCCGGTACACTAAATCCAGCAAGATCAGCATTTTCTAATGTTGAAGAAGCGCTGATTAATTTGACTTCCTATAACCGAAAAGAACGAAAACAACGTATCTATGATTTGATGGATGCTGTCCACATGGATCATAAGCTGCTGGATACCCCAGTGCGACGTCTCTCAGGCGGAGAACAGCGCCGCCTATCGTTGCTTCGGGCCATGGCTATAGAGCCTGATTATTTAATCATGGACGAAGTGACAAGCGGTCTCGATTTGATTTCAACCGATGCCGTACTTACCTTAGTAGAGAACGCTTCAAAACTGCACCGCTATTCCTGCATTTTTGTAACGCATAGCCGGAAAGATGCTATGAGAATTTCTGATAAAATTGCAATTATGCAAAAAGGAAGGATTGTGGAGCAAGGGCATCTGATAAAAGAAACCTCAACACAGAAAGGATAGAAATAACATGAAAAATATTTGGAAAAAAACACTTTCGACACTCTTAAGCGGCGTTCTCCTCACATTTTGCCTGGCTGGCTGCGGGCAAAATACAAAAACGCCTGACACAAGTCAGTCATTATCTACAAAGATATTAACTATTTGTACCGCAAAGGAGCTGGATAACCTTACAACTCTGACCATGAATAAAGAAAATAATATTGCCTGCGGTTTGGTATATGAAACGCTGGTGGCCTACGAAAACGGTAAAATTGTTCCAAATCTGGCAAAAGACTGGAGTTGGGACAAGACCAATACGGTACTCACATTCAATCTGCAACAGGGAGTTACATTTACCGATGGTACAGAATTTAATGCTGATAGTGTAGAAGCAATTTTGGAATTTGATCGTTCAAACTCCAATTTTAGTGGCATTAAAGGTATTTATAATATCCAGAGTGTTGAGCCAATTGATAAATACACGGTTGCTGTTCATTATGAGGCTCCATGCTTCTCCTATTTAAATGATTTCTGTTTTCAGAATGTTGCTGGCATGATGTCACCAAATGCTTTCGAAGCTGGTAATTTCCAGACATTCAAGGATGTTGTAGGAACTGGTCCTTATATAAGAAAAGAGATAATTTCTGGAGACTGCACCCGCTTTGTTCGCAACGAAAAATATTGGGGGAAAGCACCGTATTATGATGAGGTCATTGTAAAATATATTCCGGAGGCTTCTTCACGGCTACAGGCGTTACAGACCGGAGAAGTAGATATGATTTATGGCGCAGAGCTGATTACATACGATGATTACAATCAGGCAATTACTTTGGAGGGGATTCGTGGTGAAATAAATGAAGGCAATACGCTGACCCGCAATTTGGTGCTAAATGCCGCCCGCCAGGTATTGGGTGATGTTAAGGTTCGTGAAGCAATTGCGTATGCAATTAATAAGCAGGAAATCACGGAGGGGCTGACCTATGGTTATGAAACTCCGGCCACCACCTTGTTCAGTAAAGACGCACCTTATACAGATATTAGTTACAACACCATACGAAAATTTGATTTAGACAAGACCAATACACTGCTTGATGAAGCAGGCTGGGTATTAAATGAAAAAACAGGGTTCCGTGAGAAAGATGGGAAGGCGCTGACGCTTAATTATACTTATTGGGCAGATATCTCTCTGGCTCAGGAAATGGCATTGGCAATCAAAACCCAGCTTGCTAAAATAGGTATCAATGTTGTGACCACCGGACAAGATCAGATGACCTGGTGGACAGAAGGTGTTGCTGGCAACTATGATATTACTACCTGGAACACGGAAGGTTCATATACAGAGCCCCACAAATTCCTTCAGGAAACTCTGGGTGCTGATCCTCATGCAGTTTCTCTTCAAGCATTAGATGACTTTGCGGATTACTCCGCTGCAGTTAAGCAGTTTTCTACAACTGCGGATATTAACGCAGTTAAGGACGCCATTGCGACTGCATTAAACATATCAAATGACAACGTGATTGACTTGCCTATTTCTTATTCAAAAGATTTGGTAGTGTATAATAGCGCTAAAATTGCAGGATACACTTTTTCTAGCGTTCCGCAGTTTTTTGATATTAATAATGTTCAGCCTGTTCAGAAATAGTAAAAATCCTTCCAGAAATTGAAAAATGAAATTACTAAAGTTTGGTGCGGCATTGATTGAAGCAGTTGGGGAAGCAGCGGTGGAGCAGGAAGAAACAAATAAACTTAAAAGATCCATGGCAGACAGGAGGAGATAATAAGTATTGAATTTGGTATGCCCACATTAATCGAACTGGCCAGTTTGGAGGAAAATGCAAGACTTAAATTTCAGAGTGTTTCAGGATATATCAAAATATTTCCATAGAAAATACAGGAGGTTTTACAGAATTTCAAAAAGAAGCAATTGAAATTTTACTTGATAGTTCCATATTTACACTTACCTGGGATATTGGGCATTCTTATTCTGCCGGTAATGTTGATGAACCGTATATTATGCAAAATGAAACTAAGTTAAAACATTTTCATATACACGATGCTATGGGACACAAAATCATATGACTCTCGGTAAAGGAAATATTAATTTACTTGAAAAGCTTAATATTGCCAGATTTATTTAAAGGTTAAATAGAATAATGGTACACCATATGTAAAGTGTAAGAGCATACCAATGGACAATAAAGTCAGGAGGTATGCTCCTTTTCCATTAGCAAGTAAATGTTCATAAAACACTTGCATGTGACGTTACGTAATGTGGTAAACTGAAATGCGTAAGGAGGGGAGGTATGACATGAATAATCAAAAAATGAAGTTTTTTACAATTGGTGATCTGGCTGAAAAAGCCGGGGTTTCCGTCAGAACACTGCAATACTACGATAAAACAGATCTGCTGAAACCAGTTCTCAGCGAAGGTGGACGTAGAATGTACACACGTGACGATATTTTCAAGCTGCAACAGATTTTGTTCTTTAAGTCCTGTGGATTCTCTCTTGGGCAAATAAGAGAAAGAATATTGAAGTTTAAATCAGCTTCAGATCTTGAAGATGCATTTGTGGAACAGCGTGATATTCTGTCAGGGCAAATTGAGAATCTGAATAATATCGCTAAAATACTCGATTCAGTGATCTGTGAAACCAGGAAAGGCAAGGAAATCAGCCTGGATAAGCTCATGGCCATCATGTACCTGATGAGGCAGGAAAGTCCATATGCTTTCATGCTGAGTTATTTTGGCTCCGAACAATTGAAAAATATATCAGAGAAATTCCAGAAAACTGATTCACAGGATAAAAGCAAGGTTATTATTGAAAATACAAAAGAACTCCTTGCTGAGCTGAATTTACTGTACCCAAAAGGCGCTGATCCTGCATCACGTGAAGGACAGGAGTTGGCAAAACGCTGGTGGGAGATGGTTACGAATTTCACAGATGGTGATCTGGGACTACTGAAAACGCTTGTTAGTGCTGGGATGGATATTAGGAATTGGCCTGATGAAACAAATGATTTCCGGGAAGCAATTGAACGCTTCCTGGGGCCGGCACTCAGAATATACTTAGGCGGCGAAAATATAAATCTATTGGAATTGGGGGGTGATATGAATGAGTGAATTTGCTGTAAGTGTAAAAGGGTTAATAAAACGCTACGGATCGATTACGGCAATAAAAGAAATTTATTTAGATATTAAAAAAGGTGAAGTGTTCGGCCTTTTAGGGCCAAACGGAGCAGGAAAAACAACTACGCTTGAATGCCTCGAAGGAATCAGAAAATTTGATGGGGGAAGCCTCCGTGTGGCAGATTGTGATCCACGTGCAGGTGGCGGATCTCTCCGACGGAAACTTGGTGTTCAGCTACAGTCATCATCACTGCCAGATAATATTCGAGTAGATGAAGCACTGCAACTTGTTTGCGCATTCAGCAGGGTTCCTGTGCAACAAGAACTGGTTACAAAGTTTGGTATCAGACCTTTGCTGAGGTGGTTTTATTATTATGTATATAGAAAAAGATTAGAGAGATAGGTAAAAAACAGGATGATAAGACGACTTTTTTACCTCCTTAAAATATGAATGAGAAGTAGATTGTAGATGCTTCCAAGCGGATTTTAGAATCTGGGTATATAGCAGACGTTTGTTTCTTGTGCTGACATCATAATATCCCAAAGTCGGTTTTTTTCATAACAAATATAGGATAATTACATTTCCTTATTTTATAATTGCGTATAAAATTAAGGTATAACAGGCAAATGCCGGAAAGGAACTGTATTGTGATGGCTGGATTTATATTGGATCAGGGAACAACGATACACTCAAACTATGAAAGTGAACCTGTGAAACGTGGGATAGAACGTTTTTACCGGGATATGGATATGGTTTTTATGCCCCTTCAGAAAGGTGCGGAAACTTTATCAGGAAAAATAATTTTAGAAAAGAAACCGTTTGAGGCTGAGAAATATTTCATACGGGTGAAAAGCTGCCATGAAATTGTAATTGAGGCTGCCGATGATTTGGGTTTTGTTTACGCTCTATTCTACATCAGTGAGTGTTATATGAAAATTCAACCGTTCTGGTTTTGGAATGACCAAAAGTTTGTCAAAAAAGAGAGGGTTGTCATCCCATTGTCCGAGTTGAACTCCTCCTCAAAATGTGTGGATTTCAGAGGCTGGTTTATCAATGATGAAGTTTTACTCAGCCACTGGGATGGAGGGAAGAATAAAGAATATCCCTGGGAGATGGCATTTGAAGCACTCCTGCGCTGTGGAGGTAATGTCGTAATCCCTGGTACGGATTCAAATTCCAAACGATATGCATCTTTAGCGTCTGCTATGGGGCTGTGGATTACTCATCATCATGCAGAACCTCTGGGAGCCGAGATGTTCCTGCGAGCCTATCCAGATAAAAACCCCTCGTTTAGAGAGCATCCAGATCTGTTCCGCTGCCTCTGGAAAGAGGGGATTGAAAGGCAGAAAAAGGAACGGATTATCTGGAATCTGGGATTTCGGGGGCAGGGAGATACGCCCTTCTGGGAACAGGATCCATTATATGATACTCCGAGAAAAAGAGGGGATTTAATTAGCAGCATTATGCAGGAACAGGTTGAACTTGTAAAGGAATATGTAGAGAATCCGGTATTTTGCACCAACCTTTATGGAGAAACCATGGAATTATACCAGCAGGGATTTTTGACTCTTCCGGATGATGTAATCATGATTTGGGCGGATAATGGATATGGAAAAATGGTATCCAGAAGACAGGGAAACCACAATCCAAGAGTTCCGGCGCTTCCTGGTGAAAATTTAAAGGGTCAGAGCCACGGTGTATATTATCATGTTTCTTTTTATGATCTGCAGGCGGCCAATGTACTTACCATGATTCCCAATTCCATGGAATTTGTTGAAAGGGAATTAAAAAATGCTTACAGCTGTGGAGTAAAAAATATGTGGTTGATTAACTGTTCCAATATAAAGCCTCATGTGTATCCTTTGGACTTTATTTCCTCACTCTGGAATGGAAGTATGGATTCACCGGACAAACATCTGGAAAAATATCTAACCGCTTATTATCTAACTGAAAATCACTTGAAAGACCAGAAACAACGGTTATTAAAAGAAATGAAGGCTTGCTTTCAAGGGTATTTTCATACGACGCTTCCTTATGGAATACTGGAAGATGAGCGTGCCGGTGAACAATTTTACAACTACGTTACCAGAGTCCTGATACATGGTTTTATGAAAAACGGAGGTACAAAGCCCTGTGAGGAGCTAGACTGGTGTATACCAGCCAAGCATTTTTCAGATCAGATTAAATGGTATCAGGAAAAATGCAAAAAAGCATATCCCCAATTTAATGAACTTTTGAAATCTTGTATCAGTATAAGCGAGAATGCAGGAACTCTGTGGGCGGATTCTATTTTGCTTCAGATAAAGATCCACGCATGGTGTCTGTCCGGTGTTATTCACTTTACTAATGCGTTTGATGCCTATGCGGAAGAAAATTATATGAAAGCTTTTTATGAACTGGGACAGGCAGCCGATTTGTTTATAGCGGCGGATGAAGCAATGAAGAGCTGCTGTCACGATAAATGGGAGGGCTTTTATGATAACGACTGTCAGACCGATATTAAAGAGACGGCTTATCTATTACGGCAGCTTATGGGATATGTGAGGAATGTGGGAGATGGGCCTTATTTCTATCAGTGGCAGCGGCTGGTTATTTATCCAGAGAAAGACAGAAAGATACTTCTTTTATTAAATGAAGAAAACCATATGACAGATGAAGAATTGTATGGAGCAATGAAAGAAAAAGAAGTCAGGTTGTAACAGAGGATTTAATTATGGTATAATACCATAAATTTTGGAAGGATCCGGCGCTCATGAAGTTAAAACGTGGTTACTGGTATAAAAAATATTGTAATTTAAAATTAGCAGAGAAAATGATCATTGTTTATGTCCTCATGGTTGGAATCTGCTGTGTCTTAAGTATCACAGCACTCCAATACAGTTTTAACATTTATGACGGAAAACTGTATGAAAAATCGCTTCAGGAACTTGACTATTTTACACAGCAGGTAAACAGAAACTTAGATGAGGTGGAGAACCTCTCGTTTAATATTGCAATTGATGTAAAAATCCAGGAGCAACTTGAAAAGATCAAAGGTTTAAAGCATTTCACAGCGGAATATTCATATGAAGTATATCAGCTAAAAATGCTTATAATCAATGAACTGGCCAATTCCAATATTATTTCTAACATTTTATATACGGATGGGGATACGACCCGGTTCTTGATAGGGACAGCAACGGGCACTCTTGGTGAAGAGGAGTATGAATCGGTGATGGGTCGGATTCATGAAGCCAAAGGTGCTTATGTTGTACAGGAACCGGGGAAAGAGTATCCCTTCCTCTTAACAGGGCGGGATATCCGCAAACATATTGATGCCAGTCTTGAGTATCTGGGAAGCTTATTGATTACCAGTGATGTGGCAGGGGTGATTGAGAAGAATATCGATGAATTAGAAGCGGAGAGTTCAGCGCTTTGTGTTTATTCTGATAATGGGATTATTTATGAAAATCAGGTTAATATGATGGACAGCATTCCGGAGCTTCAAGGTGATAAAGGCTATCAGATTATAAAAATCCACGGGCAGCGGTATTTTATGTGCTATTTAAAATCTTCTAAAACTGGTTGGACATATGTAAATATGTTCCCTTATACGGAAATTTACGGACAGAACCAGAATCTGAGATATCTGATATTGGGAGGATTTCTCACACTGTTTATCGTCGTTGCACTGATTTTAAAAAAGATAGCTTATATCATTACAAAACCTCTTGAAAATCTTACAAAAAGTATGAAAATTGTGGAGGATGGAAATTTTAATGGTGCGAAAAATTATCTGGAAATCAATGGTCGCCAGGATGAGATAGGCCTGCTGACACAAGAGTTTAAAGTCATGCTGGATAAGATTGATAACCTGATTCGTGAAGATTATAAGAAGCAGATTCTAATTAAAGATACAAAATATAAGATGCTTCAGGCACAAATAAACCCACATTTTCTTTATAATACACTTAACAGCATCAACTGGATGATACAGGCAAAAAGGAATGACGAAGCAGCTAAAATGACGGTTGCGTTGGGAATGATTTTACGCTCGGCTCTCAGTAAAGAACAGTTCTTTACGATGGAAGAAGAGACTAATATATTGAAACGATATATTACGATACAGGAGTTCCGATACAGGAAACGAGTTGTATTCATTATAGATTCCGATGTTTCCGGTGCCTATCTGATTCCTCACATGACAATACAGCCGCTTGTAGAGAATTCCATCTATCATGGGGTGGAAAAAATGCTGACACCATGTACCATAACTGTTTCCATAAGAGAAGAAATGGAGCGTATACAAATACAGGTCTCAGATGATGGTCCAGGAATGACAGAAAAAGAACTGAGAGCAGTGCGTTCATTCTCGGCAGAAACCCACGGACATGGATATGGGCTGAAAAATATTTATGAACGGCTGATGATGGCATTTGATGTGAAAGCAGAGTTTGAAATAAGCAGCACTCCTGGTGGAGGAACAACCGTAACCATTAGAATTCCGAAAGTAGAGGCAGAAAAAAAGAATGTATAAGGTAATGCTTGTAGATGATGAAGATATTGAAAGAGAGGCTATGGCAGATATTATCCCATGGGAAAAGATAGGGATGCAATTAGTAGATATGGCTTGGAATGGGATCGAAGGTCTGGAAAAAATACAGACTAATTTGCCTGATATCGTCATTACGGATATTAAAATGCCTGTTATGGATGGAATTGAACTAATAAAAAGGACCCACGAATTATATCCAAATATATTTTTTGTGGTCTTGTCCGGTTATGGGGAATATGAATACACCAGCAAAGCCATGGAGTTGGAAATAAGACATTATATTTTAAAACCCTGTGATGTGAATAAAATCGTGGAGGTTCTTTTAAATGTTAAAAAGGAGCTTTTGAACAGAGAAGAAAAATTAAAATCAGAACGGCAATATCTAAACAGTATCGAGCGGATGGTTCCTCAAATCAAGGAACGCATTTTTTATGAATTGATAAGAAAAGAGGAACTCTCAGTATCGGATAAGATACTTCTTTCAACTTTTAAAGAGAGTTTTTCAGATGATGTAATTCTTCTATCCGTTCGTGGTCCCAAGGAATTTGACCAGTTGGACCGATTTGCATTAACGAATATTATAACAGAGTTTATAGGGGAAGATCAGGTATATATGAATGCGGGATTAAATAAGGAGATTGTATACCTTCTGCCTGCTGCGCTTTCATCCCAATTATGTTCTGTGATGCTGAAGGTTTACAGCGAATATAATAAGTACAAAAAAGTCAGGCTTCGTTCGGCGGTAAGCAAAAGAGGAAGGTTAAAAGAATGTTTTCGACTTTATTGCCAGATTCAGGAACTGTTTGATTTTGGAGGGGTGGAGGAAAAACAGGAATTTTTACATTTTGGAATGTACCATGATAAAGCGGAGGATTCTTTCTTAATGGTGGATTATACCAAAATTCGGAATGCGAAAAATATTCAGGACTTGATATTTGAAATTTACTGTTCCTGCGTTAAAATGCAAATGCAGAAAATATCATTGGACAGGATGTCAGAGGTATACGGATTCGTTTTGAGGATCCTGTTTGGTGAGAATGAGAAGAAATTAAAAAAATGCGAACAAGTGTCTCAACTTTTGGAGCAAGTGATCGAGAAGTGTGCATTTCATATGAATCTTTCATTTCCCAATACGAAAGATGGAAATCGTATGAGAAAAATTTTGTACATGGTTTACTGGAATATAAAAAATCCAGATTTAAATCTTCAGTACATGGCCCAAAATGAGTTATTTATGAATGAGGATTATTTAGGACGTTTCTTTGCCAAGAATATGAATGAGCGGTTCTCAGCATTTCTTGTTAGAGTCCGTATTTTACTGATTCAAAGACTTCTGTTGTACCAGACAGATATTAAAGTTTCTGATCTGGCTGAGCAGACAGGTTATCCGTCTGATGGGCAATATCTTACAAAAGTATTTAAAAAGCATACTGGTATGGTCCTGTCAGAGTACCGCAGGATGATAAAAAATAACAATGAGGAGAGGGCAGAATGAATTTTATCTGTGCCTTTCTTTTTTTACAATTAATTATTTGCTTTAGTCGGATTTTTACAAAAACCTAGTCTGTTTATTCCATTTCGTTTTCAAAATTAAGTCTTATAATATAGTATATCAGCGCGATAAAACAACTGAAAAGGAGAGGTGTTATTATGAGAAAAACATTAAAAAGGCTTGCGGCTCTGGGGATGGCGGCCGCCATGGTATTTTCAATGACTGGCTGTAGCTCAGGGAATAAGAAAACCAGTACAACAGGAAGTTCAAAAGAAGCTACAGCAGGAAGCACAGGAGACACAAAGACAGCAAGCGGCGAGTCTGTTACGCTTAAGATTACCTGGTGGGGTGGCCAAGGGCGGCATGATTATACACAAAAGCTTTTGGATCTTTATACAAAGTCTCACCCAAATGTGAAATTTGAGGCGATTCCCTCTGGTTGGGATGGATATTTTGACAAGCTGGCCACCCAGGCGGCATCGGGTTCCATGCCAGATTTGGTCCAGATGGATTATCTTTATATAACTACATATGCAAAGAACAATTCACTGGCAGATTTACAGCCGTTTATTGATGATGGAACTATTAATATTTCAAAAGTAGATGAAAAGCTTCTTAATACCGGTAAAATCGATGGAAAGATGACAGGACTTGTACTCGCCAGTTCCTACCTTTCCATGGGATATAATCCAGATGTGCTGGCAGCTGCTGGAGTGGCTGAACCAGACAGTACCTGGACCTGGGAAGATTTTATTACCATGTCAAAAACAATTAAAGAGAAGACTGGAAAATACGGACTGTCCAATGGACCAGTGGATGATACAAATTTCTTTAATTACTGGGTAAGACAACGGGGAGAAAGTCTGTTTAGTGAAGACAAAAAATCCATAGGGTATGCGGATGATAAGATATTCTCTGATTATATCCAGATGTGGGCTGATCAGATGAAAGAAGGCATTATTCCAAATCCTGATGAGTATGCAGCAATCCAAGCGCTGGGGCAGGAAGCAGGTCCTGTAGTGACAGGCGATGGAGCCATGTTGTCTGAATGGAACAATTATGCATCAAAGGTAAGCAGTGTTAATGACAAAATCAAGATGGTTACTCCTCCGTTACTGGCAGACTCTCAGGTCAAAGGGCTTTGGCTGAAGCCGGGAATGTTTTTCTCTGTAGCGGAAACCTCCAAGGTAAAGAAGGAAGCGGCAGAATTTATTAATTGGTTTGTAAATTCTGAAGAGGCAAATGATCTTATTATGGCTGAAAGAGGAACTCCGGTATCTTCTGATATCCGGGAACACATGATTAGTTCAGGTAAGCTCACGGTACAGCAGAAAGCAATGTTTGAAGATTTGGAAAAGGCACTGGTGCTTTGCGGAGAGACGCCAGACCCGGACCCAGTTGGAATGTCAGAAGTTAATGAGGCATTTAAGAATTCGGCATACAGCGCATTTTATGGGCAGATCACTCCAGAGGAGGCAGCTGCAAAATTCAGAAAAGATGCGGATGCAATCTTATCAAGAGGTAACTGATTAAGCTAAATCAGAGAGGATCACGCCATGCGTGCCTCTCTGCTGTTAAATAAGGAGATATTATGAAGCAAAAAAAAGAAAAAAGCTGCTTACAGCCTCTCGGATAATCTGGTCGCTTACCTGCTGTTAGGGCCTTGGATTGTGGGATTTATTGGTATGTGGCTGATTCCTGCAGTTATTTCACTTTACTATTCATTTACAGATTTTAACCTGCTAAATACCCCAAAAATCATCGGATTCACTAATTATACACGGGCATTCACTCAAGATGATACGTTTGTGCAGGCTTTAAAGGTCACGTTTAGTTATGTTCTTGTTCTGGTTCCTTTGCGCTTGGCCTTTGCTCTTTTTGTCGCTATGCTGTTGAATAAAAAACATAAATTCCTTGGACTTTACCGCACCCTTTACTATGTTCCGTCTATTATAGGTGGAAGCATTGCGGTATCCGTCGTTTGGAAGCAGATTTTCGGAAATAAAGGGGTGGTAATGACATTATTATCTGTTTTTGGCATTGAACAGGGGATGTCTTTCCTTGGAAATCCAAAGACTGCCTTAAGTGTCATTATCCTAATGGGGGTGTGGCAGTTTGGCTCTTCCATGCTCATCTTTTTATCTGCATTAAAGCAGATACCTCATGCGATTTATGAGTCTGCTATGGTGGATGGAGCAAAACCTCATTATATATTTATTAGAATTACATTGCCAATGCTTACTCCTACTATTTTCTTTAACCTGATATTACAGATCATAAATGGTTTCCGGGTGTTTACGGAAAGTTATGTTATTACAGATGGAGGTCCTCTGGACAGTACCTTGTCTTATGTACTTTATTTGTACCGCAGGGCGTTCACATTCTTTGATATGGGATACAGCTGTGCTTTGGCCTGGATCCTTGTGACAATTATAGCAGTCTTTACAGTGATCCTTTTCAGAACACAAAAGAATTGGGTATACTACGAATCAGAGGAGGAATAAATCATGGGAATGCATACAAAGAAAAAGTTAAATTCTATTAAGTTTCATGTTGTAGCATGCATGCTTGGTTTTTTAATGATTTATCCACTGCTTTGGCTGTTAGCCAGTTCTTTTAAAAGTAATGATACAATGTTTTTAGATACTTATTCCCTTATTCCCAAAGTGTGGGATGCGGTGACCAACTACCGCAGCGGATTTGGCGGTGTGAGTGGCGTAGGATTTGTTACATTTTTCATAAACTCTTTGTTCGTAACGGTAATAGGAACTGCTGGCTGCGTGTTGACTTCCCTTTTAGCTGCCTACGCTTTAGCGAGATTAAAATTCAAATTTTCTGGATTCTGGTTTGGTTGTGTAATGCTCACCATGATGATTCCTCCTCAGGTAATGGTGGTACCCCAGTATATTATTTTAAAAAAGCTGAATCTGATTGATACCTGGATGGCCCTTGTTCTTCCTTGGCTTTTTGGAGGTGCATTTTTTATCTTCCTTATGGTACAGTTCTTCAGGGGAATACCAAGGGAACTTGATGAAGCAGCAGAGATTGATGGTTGCGGGAGGATTGGAATTCTGTTCCGTATTTTGGTGCCTGTGGTGAAGCCGGCTATTATTAACGCTTCCATCTTTGCATTCTACTGGATCTGGCAGGATTTCTTCCAGCCGTTGATATTTATGAACAGCGCACGCAAATTCACCATACCTTTGGCATTGAATATGTACCTGGATCCCAATTCGTATAATAATTATGGCGGGTTGTTTGCGATGTCAGTGATATCATTGCTGCCGGTTATTATATTTTTTATAGTTTTTCAGAGATACCTGGTAGATGGAATAGCAACGGATGGGATCAAAGGATAATCAACAAAGGAGAGCAGAATAATGATTAATTCGTTATGTAATAGAAGCTGCTACTATGGATATGAAACTCTGGCCAGAAATTGAATATTAATAAAAATAGAGGTTGGTTAATTTAATTAATCACCTCTATTTTAGTAGTAAAGTCTGGTGCAGCAATGATTGAACCTTAGGGTATCTATGCTTTTCTGCATATAAGTTCGTAATTCTTTTACACATCAATTGCTCTTTATTCCAGTTCAAACGCACCTGTATAAAGCTGATAATAGGTACCTTTTTGTTCAATCAGGCTTTCATGGGAACCTCTTTCAATTATTTTCCCATGATCCAAAACCATAATCGCGTCACTATTTTTTACAGTTGAAAGCCTGTGTGCAATGACAAATACAGTTCTTCCTTTCATCAGGTTATCCATACCTGCCTGAACCAGGGCTTCTGTTCTTGTATCAATGGATGAAGTGGCTTCATCTAAGATCATGGCCGGGGGATCGGCAACGGCTGCACGGGCAATTGAAATCAGCTGCCTCTGTCCCTGGGAGAGACTGGAACCATTCCCTGTCAGAATTGTTTCATAGCCGTCCGGAAGTCTTGTTATAAAATCATCCGCATTTGCTAATTTTGCAGCAGCAATACATTCTTCATCTGTGGCATCCAGGCGGCCATAACGGATATTATCCATAACAGAACCGGTAAATAAATTCACATCTTGTAATACTACGCCCAGCGAACTTCTAAGAGCTGGTTTTTTGATTTTAGAAATATTAATTCCGTCGTAACGAATCTTACCTTCTGAAATATCGTAGAAACGATTGATCAGATTTGTAATGGTAGTTTTTCCAGCACCGGTTGCACCCACGAATGCAATTTTTTGCCCCGGTTTAGCAAACAGGGATACATGATTAAGCACCAGTTTATCAGGTATATAGCCAAAGTCAACATCTTCCAGTCTGACGTCTCCAGTAAGCTCAGTAAGGGTGACTGTTCCATTCTGATGAGGATGTTTCCAAGCCCACATTTCTGTGTTTTCTTTCGTCTCTATTAAGCTGCCTTCGGCATCCTTTTTCACATTTACCAGAGTCACATAACCATGGTCCTCCTCAGGCTGTTCATCCATTAACTCAAATACACGGGTTGCACCGGCAAGTCCCATTGCAATCATAGAGACCTGCATAGATGCCTGACCAATGGTCTGGGAAAGCTGTCTTGACATGCCTAAAAACGAAACAATAATACCGATTGAAACAATGCTGACACCAGTAAGACTAATGTTCGGTGCCTTTAAATAGACCATAATTCCTCCAATGACTGCAAGAAGAACATACATAAGATTTCCTACATTACCCAGAATCGGCATCAGAACATTCCCGTTCTGGTTAGCTTTTTCTCCGTCATTAAAAAGCTGTTCATTCAGTTTTTTAAATGCTTCTTTATTCTCTTCTTCATGGCAGAACACTTTAACAACTTTCTGCCCCTGCATCATTTCTTCGATAAAGCCTTCTTCTTTTGCTAAAGATTTTTGTTGCTGAATCATGAAGGCTGCAGTGATACTACCCAGTTTTTTTGTAATCTTCAGCATCAGGAAGATTACGATCATCACTACGAGGGTAAGCCAGATACTGTAGTATAACATGGTTAGGAACATTACCGTGATAGTTAAAGCAGACTGAAAAAGTGTTGGAAGGCTCTGTCCGATGAGCTGTCTTATGGCATCGGTATCATTGGTATAAGTACTCATGATATCTCCATGTACATGCGTATCAAAATACTTAACTGGAAGTGTTTGCATTTTATCAAACATATCATTTCTTAAATTTCTAAGCGTTCCCTGTGTGACAATTGCCATGATCTGATTATAGATGATTGATGCAATGGTGCCGCAGATATAGATAAAACCCATGGTTAACAGTATTGATGTAAATTTGCCTGCTATCGCTTCAAATCCCTGACTCATGCCAGGAGTGATACATTCATCAATTAATCTTTGAATAAAAATCGTTGCAATTGAAGAGGAAAATGAACTGATCACAATACAGATTAAAGTTACAATTAACTGGAATTTGTAATGTGAAAATAAATAGCGGACCAGGCGCCCGAAACTGTGTTGTTTATTCTGATTCATGGGTTAGTCCTCCTTCTTTCCATTAGTCTGTGACTGATAAACTTCCTGATAGATTCCGTTGTAAGCCAGCAATTCTTCATGAGTTCCCTGCTCCGTGATCCTACCGCCATCCATTACAATGATCTGATCTGCATCTTCCAAAGATGATGTTCTCTGTGCAATAATGATTTTAGTTGTATCTGGAATCTCCTCACGAAGAGCCTTTCGAATCATGGCATCTGTCTTTGTATCCACTGCAGAGGTAGAATCATCCAGAATCAGAATCTTAGGTTTTTTCAGCAGGGCTCTGGCAATACAGAGCCTCTGTTTTTGCCCTCCCGAAACATTGGTTCCGCCCTGCTCTATATAGGTATCATATTTTTCAGGGAACTGCTCAATGAATTCATCTGCCTGAGCCAGCTTGCATATTCTCACAAGCTCTTCATCACTGGCGTCTTTTTTCCCCCAGCGCAGATTTTCCTTAATTGTTCCGGAGAATAAGACATTTTTCTGTAATACGACTGCAACTTCATCACGGAGGGATTCCAGATCATAATTTCTCACATCAATTCCACTGACAGAGACCTTTCCCTCTGTGACATCGTAAAGTCTGGAGATCAGCTGGATTAACGATGTTTTCGAGGAGCCTGTTCCACCAAGAACACCTATGGTTTGCCCCGATTTTATGTCCAGATTGATATTCATCAAAGCGGGTTTCTTACTTTTGTCTGAGTATCTAAATGAAACGTTTTCAAACTGAATGTTTCCGTTCTTTACTTCCGCCACCCCATTTTCAGGGGAGGTTAGCGTACTTTCATGATTTAATACCTCATAGATACGATTGGCAGATTCTGTAGCCATGGAGCAGATAACAAAAACCATGGACAACATCATAAGAGAGGAAAGAATCTGTACCCCGTAGTTAATCAGTGAAGATAGCTGTCCCGTAGTTAATTCGGTTGCATTGCTGTTAATAATTGTCTTTGCTCCAATAAAACATACAAGAAAGATGGCAAGCGAAATACAAAACATCAGGATCGGATTGTTCAGAGCAATAATTCTTTCTGCTTTTGTGAATTCTTTGCACACATCAGCGGCCGATTTGTGAAAGTTCTCCTGTTCATAGTCCTCTCTTACGAAAGATTTCACTACACGGATTCCCTGTATATTTTCCTGAACAGAATTGTTCATAGCATCATATTTCTCAAAAATCCGTTTAAATATAGGGAATACTATAAATACAATTGAGAATAATGCAGCTGCTACAATTGGAATCATAATTAGAAAGATAAGGGACATTTTCACACTGATGGTCAGACTGATAATGACTGAGAAAATAAGCATAAGTGGTGTTCTTACTGCGATTCTGATAATCATTTGATATGCATTCTGCACATTGGTCACATCCGTTGTCATTCTTGTCACCAGAGATGATGTGGAGAATTTGTCGATATCAGCAAAAGAAAAGTCTTGTATCTTATAAAAAACATCCTGTCTTAAGTTCTTGGCGAACCCGCAGGATGCGGTAGCACCAATCCTTCCTGACATGTATCCAAAGAACAGGGATAGCATTGCCATAATAATTAATATAACCCCATAACGTATAATTGGTATTAATGATGAACCGGTCATTTTGTCAATTAAATTAGCCATCACCAACGGTAATAAGCATTCTAATATTATTTCCAGAGTTATATATAATGGTGTTAAAATTGAGGCTCTTTTATATTCTCTAATACTCTTCATCAGCGTTTTTATCATATTACTTTCTCCTTTACTTTTGTTTTGCGAGCGAGTATTATTTTATTGAACTATAGTTGATTAGTCAATCATCAATGACTATATTTGGTTCAATAATAAACGATTTTTTGAATTCGTTGATTAACTCATGGGAAAAGAATCTGTTTGAATAGAAAATGAGGTTTTTATGAAAGAAGATTTGAGAGTAATTAAGACAAAAAGAAATATTAAAAGTGTTATGATGGATTTGTTGAAGAAGAAGCCCATAGAAAAAATCACAGTTACGGAACTTGCTTCCCATGCTTTGATAAACAAGGGAACATTTTACCACCATTACTCCGATATTTATGATCTATATCAGGAACTTGTATCGGATTTTATTGAGAATACGATTGGTTCCCTGAATTATTATGAAGAGTTCTTTACTGAACCTGAAAGTTTCTTACAAAAATTTCTTCATGATTTCAGGGTAAATGATATCAAGAAAACATTTCCTTTTTTTCATGAAGGAACTCATAGTCTTTTTTTACCATATTATGTAACTGAATTACTTTTAGACAGACTTATGTCTGTTAACTGTGTGGAAAATACCATTGAAAATCGTGTAAGAGTGCAATGCTGTATTACGGCCGTTACAGCCTCAAAGTCTCATTTTGATGAGTCATATAATAACATTATTATACAAGTTGCAAGTAAGATAATTCATTCAACATTTCCTCAATTAAAGTAAATCAATTAAAACAACTATATTCACAAAAAATGCACTCGTGTGAGCAACCGTTTGCTGTCACGAAGTGCATTTACGTTTCCCCTACATATTTAGACACCTTTTTTTGTGCGCCTTTAGTTTTTTTACGGCCCAATCGTAATGACTTGCTGTAGTGCTGACAAAATACGAACCTAAAGTGCTTCCGCCAACCCATTTATAAATATCTTTCGAAAAAAGCTCTTCATTAGAAAACTTTTCCGCTAACTTTATCACATCGGCATGTGATTTTTCATACAAGTTCTTTGCATCGTCTAATGATGTGTTTTGATGCTTTTTCCAAAACTCTACATTCATAGCTCCATAAGTTTTCCAGTTATAAGGCTCTGGAATAAATGGTTTGTCTTCTCCATTTATATTTGTCTGAACCCAATTAAGCAGCAGCTGATGCCATTCATAGAGATGTATCAGAACATCTCGTAGATTTTTATCCCTGCCCCAATGCGCTTCTTTCTTATTAATGTCTGCTGTAAAATCAAATGGAGCTGACAATTCTTTCTCTGTCAATCCGGAAATAAGCATATTCAGTTTTTCAAAATTGCTATTTGCCGATGCTATCAGATCTGACTTTGTTGCTGCTCTGCCCATGTAATAATCCTCCTAATATTATAGTTTGTATCGCTATAATAAAATAATAACACATAAACTCTGACATCATCTGTCAAGGTTTATATTTTTCGTAAATTTTCTTTGCTTCATCAGACAAAACCTTACGTAAATAAGCAGGCTCAATCACTTCTACATACACACCATAAGAAAGAAGATATCCAATCAGCCATGTATCCTCCGGCATATAGGCAGCCGCAATAAAATCGCCGTTTTCCTGTTTAGTAATTTCATCCTCAGTAAACTCGTCATAGACACGGTAAGCCATTTCCTTCGGGAAGCGAAGTACAATTTTGTTATAGCCATTCTGCTCTGCATCTTGTAACTCAGGAAATTCAACAGGAATAAAATCCTCATCCAAAATTTCACAATCGATAATACGATTTATTTTAAAAAGACGAAAATCATTTTTTTCTGTACAATAGGCTTTTACATACCATTCTTTTGATTTGTAATAAAGTTTCAGAGGCTGGATGTTTCTCTTTGTTTTTTTGAAGTAGGAACTTACATAAACAATCGTCACGACTTTGTGGTTGATAGTTGCATTTTTTAATTGCTCAAACTTAGCATTATCCTGTGTTTTGCTGCTCCAGCGGCTAAAATCTACTTCAATCCAGTTTTCTGGCTGTGTGTTAAAAAGTGCAGAGAGTTTTGTTAACAGCTCTCGTTCATAGGTGTTATCGATAACGGACAAACTTTGCAAGGCGGATAGGATATCGTGCTTTTCTTTATCCGAAAAAAAGGCTTTATCCAAAACATAGTTGTCAAGAATTTGTATTCCACCACTTCTGCCGGTTGTAACGTAAATGGGAATACCAGCGCTACTAATCACATCTACATCACGATAAATTGTTCTGACGGAAACTTCGAATTTTTCTGCCAGTTCTGGAGCAGTAACCCGTCCTTTTTCTAAAATAAAGTAGATAATCTTAAACAGTCGACTTTCTTTCAAACAACCACCTCCTGTGTCATAATTATAGTATAGGAACCATGACAATATATGTCAAGGTTTATGTATATGCACCTCAGTCTGAATTTTTATAAAATGTTTAAAAAAAATACTTGCTGACGACGTAACGTCACGTGATAGTATGAAAATATAAAAGAGAGGAAAGGTGATCTATATGGAAAATAGCATGGATAAAAGTTTGTCTGAATCGAAAAGAAATATAAGAATTAGAACACAACAGGGAGAAGTGGAAGTTAACGGCGCCCGTCATAACCGGCCTGGTGTGTGTCCGCACTGCCATAAAGCGATTCCGTTGTCGTCAGTGGTCTTCAAAAAAACAGACGTCAATAAAGGTGTGGCTGCATTTACAGGCAGGCAATTAGCAGCAGAGTATGGAGTTGCAATAAGCCAGCAAGATGAGTCTTTTGCCGATACACAAGAAAGTAAATCTGGAGAATGCCCCTATTGTCACGAGCAGATTCCCATAAACGAGATAATATTCAGGGACGGGAGAGGTTAAAATGAAGCTTACTAAGTTTTTGTTAAGTAAAGGTGTTGTCTATGCCATTATTCTGGCAGTTTTTTATCAGATTGCCATGGTGGGACTTTATATTTACGGCTATCACGTTCTGCCAAATGGGGTGAATCAACTTGCGATTAATGTAGTAAATCAAGATGGTGATAAAGGGGAAGCAATCGAAAAACAACTTGTGCCCACTTTGTCCAAATCATTCAGTAAAGTGATTACTGATAAGGAGTTAACCGAGAGCAAAGAGGAACTGGATAGCCGGCGAATACAAATGATTATTGTTATTCCTGAAAATTTTGTGAGTAACCTGGAAACAGGAAAATCCACAATTGATTTTTATATTGATGAATCAAATACGACTACGGTTATAAATACTATGGAGGCGGTTGCCAAATCTGTAACAGATAATTTTAACCAGGCCATCAATCAGGGTAAATTAACGAACATACTGAAATCACTCAATGTCACGATTACGGAGCAGGAGCAGATTACGGAACAATTGAATAATTCCGTAGTACAGAATAATGTTTATATCAACAAAGCACCCGGCAGTATGGATTATGTAATGACACCTTCATTTTTGTCTATTGCAGCTTACGCGTCTTCTATGGTTGTAGCGATTGTACTGATGAATATTTTCCTCGCTTTTATCCCTATTATAGGAACGTGGAAGGCTTTTCAATATGTTGAAATCACAGGATGTGTTATCGCCGTTGTTGCGCCTTTGTTTGGAGTAATTATGGCAAGAATCTTAATTTCAATTTCTATGCAAAAGTTGATAATCATTTATTTACAGCAGGTTTTTATGCAGATAACAGCGTTCCAGTTTACTTTAATATTCTCATTATTCTTTGGGCAAAACGGTATCTTTATCAATATACCACTGATGCTTGCCCAGACAATCGCCGGAGGTGGAACCATGCCACTGCAGATCATGCCGGATCCATTTAAAGTGATCAGCTATTTTACCCCTATGTACCCCAATACTCAAATCAACTTTGGCATATTGTATGGAGGACCCATGTTTCTTTTTGAGATTCGATTACTGGCAATACTGATCACATCCTCCCTTGTACTCGTATTAATTGTATGGCGTAAATGGTCTGAGATGAAAAACAGCAGGGTTTCAGTATCAAATAACGTTATGGGGTAAACCTCAAATTCTCCTCCAATCTGGCTCATTTTCTTTCTTATATTTTTGAGCTATATTTTTATAAAATTAATATATCTTTCTATTAGAGTTATGATAAGATGTTGGTGTAGAGGACAATATAGTCTGAAATTATGATTATACCGTTATAATATAAAGGTGTTCTCAGAATAATATTGGGAACACCTTTTTTTGCTCTATGAAGAGAGGAAAATTGAAAGATGAAGATATTATTGGTAGAAGATGACAGGGAAATCAGTGAGATGCTGATTGATTTTCTCCAGATGGAGGGCTTTGAAGTCCAGGGCACCTTTGATGGAGAACAGGCGGTAAAGACATTTTTCAGCGGTTCCTATGACCTGGTGATTTTAGATCTGATGCTGCCTAAAATCAGCGGACTGGAGGTTATGAAACGGATTAGAAAGGAAAGTGTGGTTCCAATTATAATTCTGTCCGCTAAAGACACCGAATCGGATAAGATTTTTGGATTGGGACTGGGAGCGGATGATTATATTACAAAACCATTTTCCCTTACCGAGGTGCTTGCCAGAGTAAAGGCAAATCTGCGGCGTACTACCCAGTATTCATCCGGAATGGAAACCCCTGAGGTTTGTTTGGGTTTGGGAGATCTGGAAATGAATCTGGAAAATCATACGGTGCATAAAAACGGGCTGGCCGTGGAACTGACGGCAAAGGAATATGAAATCCTTCGTCTTCTTCTTTCCAATCCCAAAAAGGTTTATACCAAGGCGCAGCTTTATTCTTTTATATGGCAGGATGATTATTTAGGTGATGAAAACGCAGTCAATGTTCATATCAGCCGCCTTCGTACAAAGATTGAGGATGATCCCAGGAAGCCGCAGTATATCCTGACCGTTTGGGGAATCGGGTACAAGCTGGGAAGTGCAAAGGAGTAAAACCATGTCTCTGTTAAATAGAAGAACGTTAAAACAAATTCAGACTGTCAGTGATGAACTGGAGCGTATTTTAGATGAGGATACCAATGAAAAAGTGATGTTATTTACAGAAGATAAGGAAATCAAACATCTATTGGTACAGATTAACCGTATCCTGGAAGACAGGCAGAATGCAAATGCCGGTTATCGCAGATCAGAACTGAATATCAAACGGATGCTTTCCAATATTTCACATGATCTGAAGACGCCACTGACTGTTATTATCGGTTATCTGGAAATGCTTTTAATGCAGGAGACATTTGAAAAGAGTATGATAAAAAAGGTCTCTCATAAAGCCAATGAATTAAAAGAACAGATTGACCAGTTTTTCACACTGGCAAAGCTGGAAGCCGGTGATACAATGCTGACGATGTCTAAAATAGATTTAAATGAATTCTGCCGGGAGATCATTGTTGATTTTTATTATATCTTAACGGAGAAAGATTTTAATGTGAGCATCGATATTCCTCAGTCTCCTGTTTTCGTTTATGCAGACCGGGAAGCGTTGGGACGCATTCTTAATAATCTGATCAGCAATGCAATCCGCTATGGGGATGCAGGGCATTACCTGGGACTGACCCTTCGCAAGGAAGATAACTTTGTGTTTGTGGATGTGGCTGATCATGGGAAGGGAATTGCATATACGGAAATTCCCCGCGTATTTGACCGCCTCTATACGTTGGAAGATTCCAGGAACCGGGAGATCCAGGGCAATGGATTAGGCCTTACCATAGCAAAAAGTCTGGCAGAAAAAATCAATGGTACACTGACATTAAGGAGTATTCAGAACGAGGAAACCGTATTTACTTTAAAACTCCAGCAGCTGGATTATTAGTTCAAGAAAGAAATTCGTAAGATTTATTCAAGAGTTTTGAAGAAATCACTTGCTAGAATTATGGGTATGAAAGGAAGTGACAAAATGCAGACGATTTTAACAACCAATCATTTAACCAAACAAATCGGAGCAGAGACCATTGTATCCGATTTGAACATGCATATTGCCAAAGGAGAAATTTATGGCTTTCTTGGACCCAACGGTGCAGGAAAAACTACGGTGATGAAGATGATCACCAATCAATGGAAACCAACTTCAGGAGATATTGTTTTATTTGGTGAGAAACTGCTCCCTGATTCATATTCATTTTTGAAACGTATGGGCAGCATGATTGAGTTTCCAGTGTTTTACAATGAACTGACGGCGGAAGAGAATTTAAAGCTGCACTGTGAATACATGGGGTATTACAGTCCTGACAGTGTAGAAAAAGCAATGTCCCTGCTGTCTTTGTCAGATAACAGGGGAAAAAAGGTAAAAGAATTTTCACTGGGAATGAAGCAGCGGCTGGGTATTGCAAGAGCTGTTCTTACGAAGCCGGAATTTCTGGTGTTAGATGAACCAACAAATGGCCTGGATCCGGCTGGTATGAAACAGTTCCGCGATCTGTTCCGTATGCTGTGTAAAGAGTATGAGATGACCATTCTTATTTCAAGTCATCTGCTCTCTGAAATTGAAAGCCTTGCACATACCATAGGAATCATTCATAAAGGCAGACTGGTAAAAGAAATTTCGATGAAAGAGCTTACGGATAAGGGGCTTGAGTATCTGGAAATCAAAACATCGGAAATAACCAGGGCTTCCTATGTTTTAACAGAGTGCCTCAATATTTCCAACTTCAAAGTTTTAAATAACAGTCTGATCAGGGTCTATACAAAACAAGCTGCGTCACGGGAGATTATGAAGGCGTTAACGGAAAATCAGATAGAAATTCAGGGATTTCATTCTCAGACAGAGTCTCTGGAGGAGTATTTTCTGAAAGTCACAGGGGGTGAGAGCGAATGTGGAAATTAATCAGGCTGGAATGGAAAAAGTATCCTATGAAAAAATATATAATCAAACAGGCAGTTATAATTGTAGTCCTTGGACTTCTTTTATTTGCAATGTGTTTTAACGTTCCCATTGATGAATTAGGAACATCCGAATCAGTGCCTGAGCTAGAGAATATGGCAGTGCAAATTGATTTGCTTACCAATCTCGTGTTTTTGGTTTTTACTTCTTCCATGTTGTCTTCCTTCATTATCAAAGCGTATAATAATAAAACTCAGAGTCTGATGTTTTGCTATCCCATCTCCAGAAAAAAAATAATACTATCTCAGATGATGGCAGTATGGATTTTCTGTGCGGCGGCTCTTTTCCTTGGGAAACTGTTTATTTGCCTGCTCCTGGACTTATCCTCGGGGGTGGGGACTGGCTTACCTCTCGGCTATGATGTGCTAAGTGTAAATTTTTACTTACAGAACATTTTAAAGACGGTTCTTACTGTGACTCTGGCGTTTATCCCTTTATATATAGGGAAATTGATGAAGTCATCGAGAGCAGTTATTATTACTTCATTTTTATTGTTTTCAGTTATGAATGGAAACATAGGAGATCTGACTTTAAGGGCAAATATGATTCTTCCCGTATTTTTATTTGGTGTTTCCCTGATTTGCGGATTTCTTACTGTGCATAACGTTGAAAAAGAAGATGTGATGTAAATTAAGTTTAGTTTAGCGGCAGTGAAAATTGAATATGAGGATTGTATATATTGTACAAAATAGTATTTGTGATTTTATGAAATATATTACATTGACATAATAACTCTTTTCCCCTATACTAATCACAAGATAGTAACAAGAACACCTGTCGTATTAATAAAATAAGGATTAATCTAAGGATTGTCACTCGTAATGGAGGCATAACCGAGGGTAAACGCACTGATATTGTGCGTTCCCTCGGTTTTTTTATTTCCTCGGAGTTTGAAAAGGAACACAAAAAAAGGAGAACGGATATGTCAAAAAAAGAAAAATATGATGAACTGGCTGTAAACGTGTTAGAGTTAGTTGGTGGAAAGGACAACATCAGCTATTTGGGGCATTGTATGACACGTCTTAGATTTCAATTAAAGGATAAAAGCATTATAAATCTGTCTGAAATACAAAAGCTCCCGGGTATTGTTGGAGCACAGTGGTCCAACGAGCAATTACAAATTATTATCGGACAATCTGTTGGTGAAGTATACAGCATTGTTGCTGCTAAAGCTGGCTTTCAGATGGAAAAAGCCATTGATGAAAATTTAGATAAAGGGAAGAAGAAAAAAATCAGCTTTGCTGCAATAATCGATGGAATTACAGGCAGTTTAATTCCTCTGCTTCCTGCCATCATTGGTGCAGGTATGCTGAAAGTTGTGATTATCTTAGGTGAGCTGACTGGATTATTAACTCCGGATATGCCGACTCATGCAGTACTTACTTTTGCATCAGATGCAGGATTTTATTTCCTTCCCATATTTTTAGGTGCAACATCTGCTAATAAATTCAAAGCAAATATGGGCCTTGGTATGCTACTTGGAGCAATTATGATCCATCCTACCATGGTAGCAAATGTGGCAGGTTCTGTACCTATGAGTATTTTTGGAATTCCTGTATACGCAGCAAGCTATACGAATACTATTTTTCCTATTATTATGACAGTCTATGTGATGTCCCATGTAGAACGGTTTTTCAAAAAAATAGCACCAGAATCAATAAAGGCAATTGTAGTACCTCTTGGAACCATATTAGTTATGCTTCCATTAACCTTAGGATTAATAGGCCCCGCAGGTGCTTTCCTTGGAAATTATTTAGCAACAGCAATTATGTGGTTGTATAAAACAACCGGTTTCTTTGGAGTGGCAGTATTGGCAACCATTTATCCACTATTAGTTCTTACTGGTATGCATGGTGCATTATTTCCATATATGTTCCAGTCATTAGTTACCTTTGGTTATGAACCAATTGTTGCCACTGCAAACGTTTTATCAAATATTAATCAAGGTGCCGCAGCTGCAGCAGTCGCATTTAAATGTAAAGATAAAGCAACAAAATCAACCGCGGGATCCAGTGCAATAACTGCCATTTTTGGCGGTGTAACAGAACCGGCTATGTTTGGTATTAATATGAAATTGAAGAAGCCATTATATGCTTCTATGTTTGGTAATTTTTGTTCAGCAGCTTTCGCAGGTTTAATGAAGGTGTATATGTACAGTTTAGGCGGGAGTGCGGGGATCCTTGGTATCACAGGCTTTGTGGGACCCAAAAGTTCTAACTTTATATTTATGGTTATTAGTATTATTCTGGGTATCATTGTAACTTTTGTAACTACTCTGGTTATTTATAAAGGCGAGAGTATATATCAATAATTAGGAGGAATCACAATGAGTTTTCCAAAGAATTTTTTGTGGGGTGGAGCCACGGCGGCCAATCAGTTTGAGGGAGGCTGGCTGGAAGATGGGAAAGGGGATAGCGTTTGCGACCATATTACAGCAGGGACTGTAAGTACACCACGTTATTTTACCAATGAAATTAAGAGCGAAAACAATTATCCTTCTCACGAAGCGATTGATTTTTACCATAGATATAAAGAGGACATCGCATTATTTGCCGAAATGGGCTTCCGGGTATTTCGATTATCTCTTAACTGGACCAGAATTTTTCCAAAAGGTGATGAGGCAGAACCGAACCAAAAAGGTCTGGATTTCTACAGGGAAGTTTTTGAAGAATGCAGAAAATATGGAATAGAGCCATTGGTAACGATTTCACATTACGAAATACCATATTACTTAATGGACAGATATGGTGGCTGGCTAAGCCGTGACTGTATTAATTTTTACCTGAATTTTTGCCAGACAGTATTTAAAGAATATAAGGATCTGGTTACGTACTGGCTTACTTTTAACGAAATAAACTGTATGATGATGGGAGTCGGTGATATTCTGTCCGGGGGAATTCAAAGCGAAGACGGTCCATTACAGGATTTTTCAGCTGTTCCTACAAGAGAACAGAAGCAAAAAAGATTCCAGGCAACCCATCATCAGTTTGTCGCCAGCGCAAAGGCAGTTGTTCTTGGCCATAAAATTAATCCTGCATTCAAAATAGGCTGTATGGTTGCAGGAGGAGCAATCTACCCCTATACCTGTAATCCGGACGATGTTGTATTAGCCCAGAAGGAAATGAGAATGAACTATTTCTGCGGTGATGTGCAGGTAAGAGGCGAATACCCATATTACACGAATCGTATCTTTGAAGAAATGGGAATCTCAATTGTAATAAAAGACAATGATTTAGATGTACTAAAACAGGGAACCGTTGATTTTTACAGCTTTAGTTATTATATGAGTACTTGTACAACAGCAGATGAAGAAGCTAAGAAAACATCAGGCAATGTCGTTATGGGAGTAAAAAATCCATACTTAAAAGCAAGTGACTGGGGTTGGCAAATTGACCCACAGGGTCTCCGTTACCTCCTTAACGATTTATATGGCCGCTATCAGATTCCAATGATGGTAGTTGAAAACGGACTAGGTGCAGTTGATGTATTGGAAGAAGACAACACCATTCATGATTCCTATCGGATCGATTATCTCAGAGAACACATCAAACAGATGGAAGAGGCAATCAGAGACGGCGTTGACTTAATCGGATTCACTCCCTGGGGCTGTATTGATTTAGTTAGTATTTCAACTGGAGAAATGAAGAAAAGATATGGTTTTATCTATGTTGACAAAGATAACGAGGGCAATGGAAGTCTTGGAAGATTGCGGA
Source organism: Lacrimispora sp. (assembly GCF_031982545.1). Lineage (GTDB taxonomy): Bacteria > Bacillota > Clostridia > Lachnospirales > Lachnospiraceae > Lacrimispora. Next base: position 648,019 of record NZ_DALYXB010000001.1, on the reverse strand, counting down.
AAGATTCTTTTTACTGGTATAAAAAAGTAATTGCATCCAATGGAGAAGATATTGAATAGGCTTTCAAAAAAACTATAAAGTTCTTACGAAGAGCGATCACAATAATAGTGGTCGCTTTTTTCTGCAGATGAAAAGCTAAATTGAAGATATGTAAGTGAGCGTATAAAAAGCTGGTGCATTATTTCGTAATTTTAAGTTTATATGTCTGAAACTTAATATTTTATCGTATTTATAACCAATATTTACTAATAGTAAAGAGCATGATAAGATTAACGAAAGGAGGGATGATAATGGATGGGATTGATTATGCCATACTTAATGAGCTTAAAGAAAACGGAAGGGCCACTGCATCTGAAATCAGTAGAAAAGTAAATCTGTCTATTCCAGCAGTTGCCGAACGAATTAGAAAATTGGAACAGGCAGAGGTGATTCAGCAATACACGATTAAAATAAATCGAAACAAAATAGAAAAACGTCTCTTAGCATTCATCTTTGTTAATATAGATGAAACAGAAAATATTGATAGCTTTAGAAATGTCATTGTGCAATATAATTGTGTTTTAGAATGCCATCACGTCGCGGGCAATTATGATTATTTGTTGAAGGTTATCGTCGAAGATACGCAGGCGCTGGAAGAATTTTTATCAAAGATACTAAAAAAAATAAAAGGTGTCTCAGGCTCCAACACTATTATTTCACTTATCACTCTGAAAGAAGAAATAAATTTTTAAAGAGGTAACGATTTGATTCTAAAAGGACTTAGATTTGGTATGTTATTGCAATTAGCCATTGGGCCAATCTGTTTAATGGTGTTTCACACCTCTACAACATACGGGGCTATATACGGCTTGCACCTTGTTCTTGCAATTGCACTTGTTGATGCTTTATATATTGCGTTATCCTGTGTTGGCGTTGCTGCTATTATCAATAAGGGAAAAACAAATGAAGTTATAAAACTGATTGGAGGTCTTGTGCTGGTTTTATTTGGCGCAAACACGATAGCAGGTGTATTTGATCTGTCTTTTATGCCTCATATCCCACTGTTTTCCAACGTATCAGGTGAGAATCTCTTTGTTCAGGGATTGCTGCTTACGGCATCTAATCCTTTGACCATTGTTTTTTGGAGCGGAATGTTTTCCACACAAATGGTAGAAAACCAGTGGAATAAAAAACAACTTTTTTTCTTTGCTTCTGGTTGTATTATGGCTACTATAATTTTCTTAACAGCTGTTGCATTTGTGGGAAGTGCATTAGGCGGCTTTTTACCGCAGATTATCATGCAATTTATGAATATGGTGGTTGGTATTGTTCTGGCGTTTTTTGGAATAAAGCCGTTATTAATCTATTTAAGACATTTAACATAGGATTTGCCTGCTCTGGTAATAATAAAAAGTATCAACTTCAACATGAGGGATTAATTATGCGGGATAAAATAATCAGTAAAAAAAACCAGATAAGAAGCATCTTAGTTATGACCTCTTTAATGGCTGTCACTATTTCAGTTCTTTTAAAAGAGTATTCCATTAAAGAATTAGTGAAAGTGGCTGGAAGTGTGCATTTTTTATATCTTATTACCGGAATTGCATTGATGTTTTATTATGCAGGGTGTCAGGCCATGAATTTCTATATGATTATGCATCGATTAAAACAGGAGGTTTCCTATAAAAATTGTATTGATTATGCGTACATTGGAAATTATTTTAGCGCAATAACTCCTGGAGCGTGCGGAGGGCAGCCTGCCCAGATGTATTACATGAATAAAGATAAAATCTATGTTGATATCTCTGCCATCACAATATTTTTAATGGTTTTTGTCAGCCAGATTGTAATTGTCTTGATGGGGGGAGTATTTGCGTTGCTGAGATTTAATATATTAGCTAAGTCGGCACGCTGGTTTATCTGGCTGTTACTTGCAGGAACAGGTGTTATGCTTTCCCTGACGGCTGTTTTATCAGCATTGATGTTTTCCAGAATTGTTATCCCATTTCTCATTGACCTTGTTTTAAAGCTGGGCAAAAAACTCCATCTGTTTAAAAAACCAGAAGAGATTAAAGAAAAGTTTGATCTTTTAATAATTTCTTACCGTGAAAAGTCCAGATTGATTATAAAAAATCCGGATTTGTTTTTAAAGGTATTTGTGATCACAGTATTTCAATGGATTGCATACTGTCTTGTATCATACCTGGTATACTTAAGCTTCGGCTACAGGAAGAATGATTGCTTTGATCTGATGGCAGGTCAGTCATTTATTAATATTGCAGTTGCCGCAGTCCCCCTTCCAGGTTCAGTAGGAATTGCAGAAAAAGCATATTTAAACGTGTTTGGTCAGTTTTATCAAGGGGATCAGCTCCCCTCTGCTATGGTCTTAAGCAGAATTGTTAATTTTTATTTTCCTCTATTAATCAGCTATGTTGTATATGCTTTTGCACATCATAGAATTATGAAAGAACAAAGGCGTATTGGTTAGTTGTGTCAATGCTGGCATACGAAAATGAAGAAATATTCTGGTCAAGCCATTACCTCTAATTCCTCTATTTTAGAGATCGTGTTAATATCTATTTCTTTTCCAAACTTTAACAGAACATTTGAATCAGTAAAAGACTGGATGACAACATCTTGATAATCATCATTGCGAAAATCAAAAAATCCTTTTATGAAACCTTCTTTTACAGCTAATTCAACGAATACATGCTTACTGCAAAAATAATTTCTATCTATTATCTTACTATCTTTTTGTGAAATATCAGATGGTTTCGACGCTTTTAACGATGTAATATATTTTTTCCCAATCAGTCCGAACACATTTTCCCTTTTTAATGGCTTTTGGTAGAATAAAAAATCTTCATCCTCATTAATAATAAGAATATCTTCAACCCCATCATTCCACCCATTTAGTTCGATATCATAAAAGTTACCTGCATACTCGGAACAATCTGATTTTTTTTCAGCCTTAACATCTGTTTTATCAATCATTTTTGTATCATCCACCAATTCGTCAACACTAACATCGAAAATTCTTGATATCATTATGAGATTACTTACTTCTGGGACACCACTATTTGTTTCCCACTTAGCAATAGCGGAACGAGACACATTAACTTCTTCTGCCAGTGTTTCCTGCGTAATTCCCTTTTCAGTTCTCAAGCGTTTGATTTTTTCTCCTAATGTCATATAATATCCTCTTTTCTAAACGTTTTACAAAAGCATACAACAAAGGACCATATTAGTCCATACACACATCGTAACCCCACTGTTACTTATCGTAACAATGCCGCAACCACAGTTAATAGGCTGCACAATTATGAGAATAATATGATATAAAAGTGATTATGGCTTGTATGCTTATGCCCTTTGAGCTATATTATTAAAGATACGCTTTAATCAGGATATGTATTTAAAGATCAACAGGAGGATTTTATGGGTGAATTTTTAAATTTGGAAGATTTAATAATGGGCTATTCAGAAACTGGCTACGAAGAAGCAGTTGTAAAGCTTTTGAAAGAGAATGGAATCACTGTTGATGACTTTGAACATATGGGAAAGTGTGATTCAGAGTGCCCTAATTGTGGGAAGGAAAATTTCAGTGTTTGGCAAAAAAATATAGGCTTAATTAAAAACAATGAAATGGTTACGTTGGATTTAGATAAAGCTGATGATATTATAGACTATGCGGTCTATTTGTGTAATAATTGCGGAAAGTGGACAACTTATATTGAATGATGTAAGTGGACTGCATACAGTCTTTTACGGATATTTTAGTTTTCCAAGCACTGGATAAATTGGACAATGAGGAATTCTATAAATGACTTTAAATACGAATCAGATAGTCGTTCATTATTATAAATGGAAGAGACTATCTGATTTATTATTTTATAACTCTTATTCACAACGGTTTCTATCCCGTTTTCATAATTTGTATCATCTGGAATCTCATGATCTATTATATTTAAGTAATGATTTAAAACAACTTGACAAAATACAGAAATAAGAGTAGTGTTCAAATAGTAATATGTCTAAACGACATATTATACTTAATCCAACAAAGGAGTAATTACATGATAGAACTGATCATATTAGGATTTTTATCTAATTATCATCCTCTCACCTTATACGACATAAAAAAGGGAATGGAAAGAAGCACCGAATATTTCACAAGCACAAGTCAGGGAGCAATCCATCCGTCCTTAGTGAAACTTGAGAAAAATGGATATATAACTTCAAAGGAAGAAGTCAAAAATAACAGGACAAAAAAATTATATAGCATTACAGATTCTGGAAGAGAACGATTTAGCATGTTAATGAGGCAGGATTGGGGTTCAGATAAGTATAAGTCCACACAATTACTAAAAATGTTTTTCTTTCATGAGTTAACCAAAGAGGAACGGTTGGAATCCATCAAGATTCATATTAATAACTTTAAGGATATGCGTAGAGACCTGGTAAATATAAGAGCTGAGGGGGATTTACGGCTTGAGGGAATGGGGCTAACCATAGAAAACCATAAGCCGTCTAAATATGAAAATGATGCTCTGGAGTTTGGTCTGGCGTATTCTGATTTTGTTACAGAGTGGTTTGAAGATTATATCAAAAGGATTGAGGAGGAGTCATAATGGTGTCTGTATTTGATTTGGGGATCTGTAAGGATAATGAATTACTGGCTCAGGAAATTAAGAAATATTATATGGAAACAAAAAAAGAAACGAAGATAGTTGTCTATGATACTATGGATACCGAAATAATGGATTGCATTGGTTGCTGGAGCTGCTGGTGGAAGACTCCCGGAACATGTGCTTTAAAGGATGGTGCTGATAAATTATATAAAGACTATATAAACAGTGATGAAGTGGTCATTCTTTTTCATACGGTAAATGGTTTTATTGATGGCAAAGGAAAAACATTTCTGGATCGATTAATACAACATTATTTACCCTACATCAAGTTAAGAAATGGTGAATGCGGACACTTAAAAAGATATGATAAATACCCAATTATTAACTTCTATTTTGAAAAAGACGGATTAAGTAATGAGGAAGTAATGGTCATCAATAATTATCTTGCGCGGATGGCATACCATTTTCAAAGCCCCTGTAAAGAATTGTTATATGAAAGCAACAGCATACGGACAGCTGATGTAGAAATTGCAAAACCAACAGATGAAGTTCTGGCAAGGGAAGTTATTGAAAGAAAGCCAACCGGTAAATGGGTGATTTATAATGGCTCTCCAAGAGGGAATCATTCCAACAGTAAGTTAATTATAGAAAAGATAATGACGGGAATGAGAGAACAAGGGGCTGAAAATATCGTGGTAAGGAATCTGATCAATACGAAAGAACATAAAATGTGGGCAGATAATTTCAGCTCTGCTGAAAATAATTTATTTGTTTTTCCGCTCTATGTTCATGCTATGCCAGGCTCGGTAATGAAATTTTTTGAACTGCTGAAGCCATTTCACAACAAAGAAGTACATATGGCATTTTTCGTGCAGTCCGGATTCCCTGAGACCAGTCAGTCGTACTATTTGAGACCCTATCTTGAGTTAATTACAAAAAGGCTGGGGGTATCCTTTGATGGAACAATCATAAAAGGCGGATTGGAAGGCATTCAGATGAAACCCGAAAAAGCCAATAAGAGGTTATTTGATCAGATGGAGCAAATAGGGAGAACGTATGCGGACAAAGGAATTATGGATTTAAGCCTGAAGAAAGAATATGAAAAATCGGAATACCTGTCTAAAAGTACACAAATTTTATATTCTATATTATCATTAACCGGATTAACAAATTTTTATTGGGACTTAAATCTCAAAAAAAATGGTGCTTATAAAAATAGATTTGCAAAACCATATATAGAATAAGAAAAATTACATAGGGATTCGTAAAACTTCAAATAATCTACATAAATATTAAGAAAGAATCACTTGATCTTTTTCATAATCCCCCAATATACTGTAATGGATATATGATATGCTGAGTCAGGTAATGGAATTTGGCATTAATAATGTGGGATAACAGTAGCAATTTTAAAATGGGGGATTTAATATGAGATCAGACTATGAAAAAACAGAAAAGAATAGTGATATCTTCTCTGAGGCTTATGCATCTGTTATAAATGTAGTAATCAGCTTTTTTACAATATTATTAATATTGGTTTTTCCACTGATATATAATAACTCGTATATAGATATCCTGGTGTTTAAATATCAGTTTTATTGGGGTTGCGTAGTGGTCATGTTAGCGCTTTGTCTGTTTTTTTCTATTATTATGCTGGTAATTGACAGTTCAAAGAATGGGTGGGAGCGTACAAAATTGTTTTTTTCCAGACTGCTGCCGAAGAATTGGAGGAAAACATTTTGCGCGGCCGACATATGGATTATTATGTTCTGGATTATTCTTGTTATTTCAACGTTGCAATCAGATTATTTTTATGAGTCATTCTGGGGTAATGAAGGACGGTACTCCGGCCTGTTTTTATTGACACTATATGTAGCAACCTATTTCATGATCAGCCGATTTTGGAAAGCAAAGGTATGGATTCTGGATTTGTTTCTAATTAGTGGAATAGGGGTATGCTATGTTGGAATCACCGATTATTTCAGAATGGATATTTTAAAGTTCCGTTATAATATTGCGCCCGAACATTGGGATATATTTACTTCAACCATTGGAAATATAAATTTTTATACAGCTTATATTGCTATGATTCTGGGTGTTGCAGCAGCGTGGTTTGCCATCACAAAGAGTCAGGTAAGAGCAATCTGGTGTTATCTGTGTATGGTAATTTGCTTTTTTGCAATTATCATGGGAAGGAGTGATAATGCTTATCTGGCATTGGCCGCTTTATTTGGATTCCTGCCTCTGATATTATTTAAAAGTAAAAACGGGATCAGGCGTTATCTGCTGATAATTGCAACATTTGGAACAGTGATACAATGCATTGACTTTATTAAGCGGGCCTATGGGGATACAGTGATTGGTCTGGACAGTTTATTTGAAATATTGACTAATTTTAATGGTCTGATATATGTGGTTGCAGGACTGTGGGGGGCTTATATTGCATTTTGTCTTATGAGTAAATATAGTTGGAATTGGGCGGATCCGGTTGGCCCGGTTTTGGTGTATGTCTGGGCTGGTTTTCTGTTGCTTTCCGTGCTGCTGGCCGTCTTTCTGATGTTTCATGCAAACGTGGGAGGCAATGCAAAAACGTATGGTACATTAGGGAAGTATCTGGTGTTTAATGACAGCTGGGGAACGAACCGGGGCTATATATGGAGAAAATCCTTTGAATTATATAGAGATTTTAAGCCAATGCATAAATTATTCGGGCATGGGGCAGACACATTTGGAATACTTACCGTTAGCAAAATTGGGGCAGAGATGCCAGAGCGTTTTGAAAATGCCCATAATGAATATTTACAGTATTTCATTACGATTGGGCCCATGGGTTTAATCGCTTATGTTACTTTTCTGGGTTCTGCAGTCTCTCGAATGTGGAAAAGTGTAGTAAAAAAGCCTTATATAATAGGCTGCTGCTTTGCCATAATCTGCTATATTACACAGGCAGTGGTTAATATAAGTGTGCCGATTACATCTCCCATTATGTGGCTGCTGCTTAGTATCGGAATGGCAGCTTGTAATCAAAATAATATAGATTCGCCTGACAGAGCAGTATCATAGCGTATAAATTTAGACGTTTTAAGGAGAAGTGATATGACACAGTTCACTGAGGAAGTGCTTGTAATAATAAAGAGAATACCATGCGGGAGAGTCATGAGTTATGGACAGGTTGCAAGGTTTGCAGGAAATAACAGAGGTGCCAGGCAGGTAGCCAGGATACTCCATTCTATGACTGAGAAATATGATCTTCCATGGCACCGGATTATTAACTCCAAGGGCAGGATATCAATCACGGATGCCAGATATGCAGCGATTCAAAGAGAACTTCTTATATCGGAAGGTGTAGAAGTATCGGAAGAGGGATACATAGATATTTCCATATATGGAATATGACTATATTAATAATACAAAAGTGAGGATAAAAAATGGAACTTAAGCCACAAACTGTAATAAAAATGACCGTAGTTAAGAAAAATAATTATTGCCCAGTTTTTAAAAAAGGCGATGAGATCATTATCAAGAAGCATTGTTTTGATACTACGGTCAATAAATTAGACAAATATTGCTATGCCACCTTGGCAGACATATACCCTAAATGCAATAATTTAAGAAAGCAGGCGGTAGGAGATAAGGATTATTTTGTATGCCGTGATAATGGAATTATTGAAATTGAACTGGAGCGTATGGAAGATGAACTTTATAACTTTGAACAGGAAAATCAGTAAATATATTGGTTATGCTTTCAACAGTCTGATCGGCAGGTAATCCACCTGCCGATCAGATGGTTAGAATAATTTTTGACCATTTAAAACATTAATACCAAATTCTTTCGCTTTTGCTGTTTGTTTAAACGGATTTATTTTTTCTACTATGCCCTCACGCTTAAAAAGCGATCCAGTATTTTTGAACCAAAATGTTTTATTTGCTTTCACGCATTGTTCACGGATATTAAGAACCCACTCATAGTCACATTCACGAGCTTCTCGCCCGGATTCACCACCAACGGTCACATGCTCCACTCCATGAAGATACGGGGTTAGATTTATCGGTTCTAAAAGCGGAGCACATGCGATAAAGCGCCGCTTTATGGGATAGGACAAAAATAACGGAAGCCGGTAATCGGCTAATTCCTGATTTTCCACAGTACAACCGATATTCACATTGTCATACCCTGTGCCCCAATCAGATGGAAGAGATACAGGGAAACGGTCAATCCGCTTTGTTAAAATTAAAAATTCTATATCAGTTCTTTCTTTGATGAAAGCCCAAACAGCTTTACGCCATTCATCTGCTTCTGGAAGAAAAAAATCAGTTGCAAAACAGGTTGCAAGGATTTTATTCCCTTTGATGTTATATTCTCCTTTCGCATTTCTTCTTATGGGCCAATCGAATTCATCTGTTTTTTGTATGGTATTTTGACCATAGCGTTTCCCATACGGTCCGTAAAAATAACAATTTGTACAACCCTCACTTGCTTGATAACAACCAGCCCACGGCTCCCAATTCATAAGCTTCCTCCTCTTTTACCCCCTCTTTGAAATTGATATCCACTAGGTAGTATACTTAATATAACATAGTTATAAATCTGTTTATGATTATAGCATAGTAGATAAGTATAAACAATGAGACAGCTTGCATTTCACCGTTGGATAAGCCCCAGCATATAATGGTTATACACCTGAATGAGATCGAAGTCATTTCAAACTTTAATATTATTGAACAAAATAATATCCGGTTCAACCAGAACTATGGGCTGGCGACCGATACTGATGTCAGTTACAATCTGGCACTTCGAAACATCCTGGTGTGCAATAAAACGACGCTATTGATACAATATTAGGAAAGGTGGTCACAAGTATGGATTATATAGCTGATAAGATCAGAAAAGAGATTGAGGCAAAAAAAGATCTGATTGCCCAAGCAGAAGCGGCTATGCATGCTGATCCTGAAAAACAGAAACAGACAGAGGAGCTTGTATTGGGGATATTGAAGGAACAATTATCAAAAATAAAGGAATACCAGCAAGCTCTGGAATCTGTGTTAAATTCATCAGAGGAACAGACCAAAGAGGAGCAGGACTCCTGATCATGGACAAAAGTTTCTGTTCTCCAACACATCGAGATAACATATGACAATGAAAATCCTCCTCTGTTATAGGAGGAGGATTTTTAGTTATGAGAGATTTTCACGGTAGCCATTCCCCCTTTTAACATAGTTCCAATACTTTGATTATGTGCCCTGCGTATTCTTTTCAGACTGAACAACGTATCGGGATTATTATTTATTATATTTACTCCAAATTTACAAGTTACAGTTGCTTTAAAACCAAGTTTTTTAATTATATTTTCCAGATTATCATTATATCTGCCATATGGATATGTAAATGTAGTTGGGCAGCTGCCTGTTACTTCCATTAATTTTTCCTGCAGCATATTCAGATCATTCGCTATAAATTCTTCATAGTGCTCCTGAGTTTCATTTGCCATTTGACTGCATCCATAGCGTTCTTTTGAAATTTTATGCAAACCATAGGAGTGGTTTTGCATTTCAACCAGTCCGGATTCCTGCATTTCTTTTACTTCATCCCATGTAACATGAGAATATTCAATATTTTCATCCGTTACCTTGGAAAACTCATCCACACTTTTTCCAATGATAGATAGAACTATTTTCATATTGTATTCTTTTAACAGGGGATAAACATTTAAATAGGTACTAAGATACCCATCATCAAAGGAAAGAATGACTGGATTTTGGGGTAAATCTTTCTTGTCATAAACATAATCAATTAATTGTGTCATCGTGATAGTATTGTAATTATTATCTTTTAAATACTTTAAGTCACTTTCAAATTCAGAGGGGCTAATGACATCATTGCCAAAACCACTGCCTTTTACCTGATGATACATAATGATCGGAACTATAATTCCATCAACGGTTTGTGCGGAAGAAACCGCGTTGATTTTATAAATGTTTTTGATGATAGAGATAGATAACAAGCTGTAAGTGATGACTAAAAGTAATTTTTTAAGATAATATCTATATTTTTTTGAGGACCCCATATTTGTGCCTTCTACTTATTTATAATAATTGTATGCTCATCAAACTAATGGTATACTATATAGAAATTAAAAACCGGGTAGATTAAGCAGAGAAGAAGTATTGAATGAGGGGTAACAAAATTGAAAAAAAGAGCAGACTGAGTTAAGCGATTTTTTCACATCTCTGCAAAATGTTTAGAAAAAATCCGGAACAGAAATGGGGAGGGGAATATGAATCAGCATAATAAAAAGAGACTGTCAGTCTATCTCTGGGTATTATCATTTTTTAAGCCTTATACAGGGCTTTTACTTTTGTTTATTCTTTCAGGATCGGGTATTATTCTATGTGAGATGTCCATTCCATATTTTATCCAGGTCTTTATTGACAAGGTGGTAATGCAGCAAAATGCGGAGGCATTTACCGGGCAAATCATATATTTAATTACTGCAATCGTAGTTATGCTTCTATTTATTGCCATAAACAATGTAATGCAGAGGGCTCTGCCTGAAAAAACGGCAAGAGATTTGCAGTATTCGGTGTATCGCCATCTGCGGAGGCTTGGTTTTTCCTATTTTGAACGCAAACCTGTGGGTGAGACGTTATCCTTGCTGAATACAGAAGTTCTTGCGGTGCAAAGTATATACAGAGACTTTTTTCCAGGTACGGTTTATATGATTTTATCCATTATTTTTCCATTAGCTGTCATTTCCATTAAGGACTACCGCTTTACCTTGATTATTATGGGAAGCTACCTGCTGTTTTTTACCTATGGTCCTTATATTGATAAAAAAGTAGTGGTATTTTTAAAAAAGCAGACGGATACAAAAACGGCACTGGATAAAAAGACATATGACAGCATAAGTGCCATACAGGAGGTCCGTGCGTATCATGCAAGAGAGTGGGAAACAGGGAGGTTTGTAGAGTCATTCAGGGCTTACAAAGATGCCCGGCTTGGTTCGCTTTTCTTTCGGCTTTTGCGGCCAGCCTTATGCGTAGCTACCACCAGTATTGGTAATATCGGTTTTTTTGTATTTGGCTCTTATCTGGTAAAGCATGGAGAAATGACGGTAGGTGAATTTAGCGCGTACATCTTTTATTTTATGATGGTTATGCGTCAGATCAATGGATTATCCTATGTTTTCACGGAACAGATGCATTTATTGGGACAGGCAGAGAAACTATTTGACTTTATTAAAGTTGAGCCAGATATAGCCGAACCTGCAAAGCCTTGCATTCTTCCGTACATATCAGGAAATTTCTCCTTACAGAATGTATCTTTTCATTATCAAAACCGAACCGATCTGCTAAAGGAGTTTAATCTGGAAATAAAATCTGGAGAGCGTGTCGCTTTTGTGGGAGCGAGCGGAAATGGAAAATCAACGGTATTAAAATTACTGGACCGATTTTATGATCCCCAGGAAGGGGACATCACTCTGGAGGGAGTATCCTTAAAGAATCTATCCTTATCCCAGCTTAGAAACAGCATTGGATATGTTTTTCAGGAGACGTATTTATTTGGGTCTTCCATTAAAGAAAATATTCGGTTTGGAAACCCTGATGCCACGGATGAAGAGGTGATTCAGGCAGCAAAAGCGGCTTACGCCCATGAGTTTATTATGGAAACGGAACAGCAGTATGAAACACTTGTGGGAGAGCGGGGCATTAAATTATCCGGAGGACAAAAACAAAGAATTGCAATTGCAAGGATGTTTATTAAAAATCCTGCCATTCTGCTGCTTGATGAAGCAACTTCTGCACTGGATAATGTAAGTGAAGCCTATATTAAGAAAGCCCTTGATCAGTTAAGCAAAGGCAGGACTACCATAGCCATAGCTCATCGTATTTCTACGATTATGGATTATGATAAAATTGTTTATGTTCAGGATGGAAAAGCAGCTGAGATTGGCACATACGAAGAACTGATACATAAAAAAGGATTATTTTACGAACTCGTAGAAGGAGTCAGCTGATGAATCATATACGTTGGTACTGGAAATTTATTAAGAAAAGCAAGTGGGCATTCCTGGGTGCCTGTATCATCATGATTTTAGAAATCATAGCTCAAATGTCAAAGATCGGACTTCAAAAATGGTTCGTTGACTCTGTTTTTACACAGGGAAATTATCAATTTCTTCCTAAGCTGCTTATATTTATTACAATTGCATTTTTGTCAGGAGCCGTTACCCCTTATTGGTCAGAGTGGATACTTCATAAGATCGGATATGGAGTGAGGGTAGATGTTGGAGCGGCATTAATGAAGGCATTGTACCGAATGCCCATTTCACAGTTCCAGAATGAGAGAATAACAAGATATGTGGATTATTTCACAAATGATGTGGAATCCATTGGCGAGAATGTTTACCGCTTGCCCCTTACCCTTCAGGATCTGATTAAACTAATTGTCTTAATCGGCACTATGGCATATTTAAGTCCTTCGGTACTAATCATACTGACTGTCATGATTATTTTATATTTTATCATAGGGAAAAGCTACAAAGAGCGAATGAAGTCCAAGTCAAAAGAGGTAAAAGAAAGCAGAACCAATCTTCTGGTTCATATTGAGGAGGGCATCTCTTCCACAAGAGAAGTAATTGCATATGACCGAATGGGATGGGAAGAGAAGATTTATCATGGGTTATTTAAAAAGTATTATACAAAAATAATGGAAGAAGTAAAAATTATAAATGAACAGTTGTTTTTGACTGCTCCGCTTCGATGGGGAACCAATCTTGTAGTATTAATATACGGCGGATATCTGGTATTGCATAATCAGATGACTCTTGGTACATATTTGATTTTGTATCAGTATTCATTAAATATGACCACCTCTTTGCAGGCAGTTTATGAATTTCATGTACGCTGGACCTCTTTTGAAGTCAGCATTGAGCGTGTCAGATCGGTAATTGAAAGTGCTGAAGCGGAGATCGGAGAAAAATCTTTGAATCAGATTGATGAAATTGCCTTTGATAAAGTATCCTTTCAATATTCAGAAAGTTCTCAAAAGGTACTGGATGAATTAACATTCTCAATTCCAATTGGTAAAAAAGTAGCAATTGTTGGGTCCAGCGGAAGTGGAAAATCAACCGTCGCAAGACTGCTTCTTCGGTTCTATGAGCCTTCAAACGGAGCAATCCGAGTCAATGGATTGGAATTGAAAGAGATAAAGGAACATGACTACGATTCCTGTTATAATATTGCTTTTCAGGAGCCTTACTTTTTTCCGGATACCATTCGAAACAACATATTGTTTGGAAGAAGTGGGATAACAGATGAAAAAATGATGAAAATCTGTAAGCTGGTGCAGATTCATGATGATATTATGAACCTGGAGCTTGGGTATGATGCTATGATAGGGGAACGGGGAATCAGCTTGTCTGGCGGTCAGAAGCAACGACTTTCCCTTGCAAGAGCCCTGGCAGCAGACCCGGATGTATTAATTCTTGATGAGGCAACATCTGCATTGGATCTTGAGACAGAGCGTCAGATTCAACGAAATATGGATGAATTACGCCAGGGGAAAACCACAATTATTATTGCCCACCGTCTGTCCACAGTTCAGAATGCAGACAGGATCTATGTTTTTGAGAACGGAAAGGTGGCGGAAGCAGGATCTCATACGGAGCTGATGAAAAATGGTTCTGTGTATACCAGCCTTATACATGCCCAGACAGAAATAATATGATGCCGCGGTATTATTAATTTGGAGGTAAAATTAAATGAATATAAAGTTTGATCCTAACAACAACGTCATTAAACTCTGTGTAATTGGGATGAGTATAGAAGAAAGTGGAGATGTTGAAGAAGCTGACAAGATGTTTCAGCAAGCATGGGATGAGGCCGCGGATGACTATGAAAAATTTATTGCAGCGTATCATTTAGCCCATCGACAAAAGGATATCTCAGATAAATTGAAATGGCTGGAAACATCCTTACAGTATGCGCGAAATTTAAATGATGAGAATGTAAAGAGTGCATACACAGCATTATATGCAGATATTTCCGGGTGTTATGAGGAGTTGCATGATTCTGATAATGCAAAAAAACATACTGAATTAAGTGAATCTTATAAAGGAGCCCCTTCTGATAAAGGACCATTTTATCATGGAACTAAGGCAGATTTAAAAGTTGGTGATTTGCTTACAGCAGGTGGAATTTCAAATTATAAGCCTGAGCTTCAAATGAATCACATATATTTTACTGCTAATATTAATGGTGCGGGACTTGCAGCGGCATTGGCAAAAGGAGAAGCAAGAGAACGGGTTTATAGAATAGAACCGATGGGTGAATTTGAAAATGACCCCAATGTTACTGACAAAAAGTTTCCGGGTAACTTAACACGTTCCTACCGTTCAAAAGAACCTTTGAAAATTATTGGTGAGGAGACCGAGTGGAACAAAATTACTACTACGGAATTAAGTAAATGGCGTGAAAATTTAGCAAAAAGCAAAGGGGAAATTATCAACTGAGCAAATTCCTATAAATCAAATTTTTTATAAAATTTATTTAATAACCTGACATGCAGTTGTCAGGTTATTCGTCTATAATAAAGTAAGATTGGAGTAAGGAACATGCAGATAAACAGACTTTTCGAAATAATATATCTTTTACTGAACAAAAAGTTTATGACTGCCAATGAACTGGCAGAGCATTTTGAGGTATCAGTCAGAACTATATATCGTGATATTGATACGCTGTCTTTAGCAGGGATACCAATCTATGCTCTTCAGGGAAAGGGCGGAGGCATTTCCCTGCTCGAACACTATGTTCTTGATAAATCGGTTTTATCAGAGAGAGAACAAAATGAGATATTATATGCGCTGCAGAGTCTGACCGTCACACAGGTTCCTGAGGCAGATAAAGTTCTTGCAAAACTAAGCAGTCTGTTCAACAAGAGTAGAACTAATTGGATTGAGGTGGATTTTAGTCCATGGGGAAGTGATGATAAGGGATTCAGTCAATTTGCATTAATAAAGGATGCCATTCTGAGTCATAAAATTATTGAATTTAATTATTTCGGTTCCTCAGGTGAGAAAACTGCCCGAAGAGTTGAACCAATTAAACTCATATTTAAAATAAATGCCTGGTATTTACAGGCGTTCTGCCTGAATAGGAATGAATTAAGAATGTTTAAAATTGTAAGAATGGCAGATGTCCAGATAACAGAGGATCCATTCACCCAAATGATCCCCGAACCATTGCCAGGCGGCGGTCAGGTGCAGGAAACTCAGAAGTGGATTGAACTATGCTTAATTATTTCTGCTGATGGAGCCTACCGCGTATATGATGAATTTGAGGAGAAAGAAATTACTAAAAACACGGATGGCTCGTTCACCATTATGACCACTTTGCCTGAAAGTGATTGGCTGATCCGGTATATTCTGTCTTTTGGCTCCCAAGCTGAAGTAAAAAGCCCACAGCATATACGTGATATGCTTCAGTTTGAATTAAATAAAATTACCATGAGATATAAAACATAACCTGACACGATGTTGTCAGGTTATGTTTTATATAATCAACGTGTTGATAAAATCTTACAAATCAATCAAAGGAGGTTCATTCATGGAGAATTTTAGCCATATATCAATTGATCCCAAGGAATTCCAGGGAAAGCGAATTCTTGTAACTGGAGGCACGAAGGGCGGTATGGGTGAGGCTATTGTAAAACGCCTTACAAAAGCTGGGGCGACTGTCATTACAACAGCGCGAACCACTCCGGAAGAATTAACGAAGCCGGAATTATTTATACAAGCTGATATCAGCAGACCTGATGGCACTGCAAAAATTGTGGAATATATTCTGAAACGTTTTGGAGGTGTGGATATTCTCGTCAACAATGTCGGCGGTTCTTCCACTCCCACCGGCGGCGCGCTCAGGCAATCAGATGAGGACTGGCAGCGCACATTCGATACCAATCTTTTTGCAGCGGTTCGGTTGGATCGAGGATTGTTGCCTCCAATGCTGAAACAAGGCAGTGGCGTAATCCTTCATATCACTTCCATACAGCGCCGGTTTCCAGGAGAAAACACCATGGCGTACTCGGCAGCAAAAGCAGCGCTTGGTAATTACAGTAAGGCACTTGCGACAGAACTTGCACCAAAGGGAATCCGTGTTAACAGCATAGCCCCAGGGTTTACGGAAACAAAGGCAGCAGAAAGACTCATTGAGCGGATGGCACAGGAACGTAGCTGCGATTATAATGATGCAAGGCAGATTTTAATGAATTCGTTGGGAGGAATCCCCATAGGGCGAACAGCACGTCCGGAGGAGGTAGCTGAACTTGCAGCGTTTCTTGTGTCAGATCGCGCCTCCTACATTGTGGGTGCAGAACATACAATTGATGGCGGAATTGTCCGCACAGTATAAAGGAGAAGGATGACTATGACAAACAATAAATTTCAATTACCAAAAGCAGTTGAGACACATTTCCAGGCAACAAACGCGGGTGACCCAGCCGCCTTCCTTTCTATTTTTGAAGAAAATGCCGTTGTAATCGACGCAGGAAAAGAATATCATGGAAAACCAGACATTAAAGAGTGGAGTGACCACGATTATTTCGGTGTACATTTAAGACTGGAAGTCATAAATGCCGTTCAGGCTGTCAAAGAAATTGTTGTTACTGCAAAATGTGATGGTGAATACAACAAGGCTGGTCTGCCTGATCCATTGTACCTTGATTTTCATTTTACAATGGAAGGAGATAAAATCACACGGCTTTGTAATGTACTTTCCTCTAACAGCAGGGCAATTCCACTGCCGCAGCCCATTGCCGCCTATTATCATGCCTCAGATATTTTTGATGAAAACCTGCTTGCCAGCTGCTTTGCAGAGGATGCAATGCTGGTAGATGAAGGTGAGACATATCATGGACCAGTAGCGGTTAGCAGACATATTCTAGAGGCAAACAGGGGCGCAAAAGTTATGACCGAAGTCACCAATTATGCAGAAAAAAATGGTGAAACGGTTGTCACTGCTATCATTTCAGGTGATTTCGAAGGAAGCCCCATTCCATTGGATTTCTGTTTTACAGTTTATAATGGAAAAATTAAAAACTTAAATATCACAGTATCCGGTGAATGACGATTTACTTGATTTTAATCGATATTTATTATATGTTATAAAAAAGATAGTTGCATAGACTTTGATGTAGTATTTGGAATAGAAGTCTGCGGTTATCAGTATGGAGTATAATAAATGGAGAGAAAATTAAGTTTACCTCAATATCTGGAAGAGAAAGGAATCCCCAGTGATTTGATTCAGACAATAGAATCAGTGTTTACACTCAGATCGTATAAAAAAGGCTGTAACATATTGAGTATGGGGGAAAACACAAAAGTACTTTGTTTCCTTCTTCAGGGTATCGTAAGAGGAGTCTATATTGATGAAGAGGGAGTGGAAGTTACAAAGTGCTTCTCGAAAGAAGGAGAATGGTGTTGCTTTTACAATATACTCAGTGATAGTCCTTCCGAATTCTGGATAGAGGCTCTGGAAGATTGTCAGGTTGCAGAAATAGCAGTGAAACAGCTGCGGGATTTAATGAAACAGTACCAGCAGTTTCGGAATCTTTTTGACGTGCTATATAAAAATGCCTTTATACGGATCGACGAAAAGGGAGTATCCTTTCAGAGAATGCATGCAAAAGAAAGATATCTTCATTTTATTAATAAATATGCTGATATCGAAGAACGCGTGAAACAGGAATATATAGCCTCTTACATTGGAATCACCCCAAGTTCTTTAAGCAGAATAAAACGAGAACTGTAGTTGTCATTTGGCAATTACAGTTTTCGTTTTTTTTGATATGATCTGCATAATAAAAAGAATAAATGGAAAATGGAGTGAAAAACATGGATAATAAAGTCACTTTAATAACAGGCTGCTCCTCCGGTTTAGGCAGGAGATTATGTATTCTATTAGCTGAGAAAGGATACCTGGTAGCAGCCACGGCAAGAGATGTCAGTAAAATGCATGATATCCCGGCGGCTCTCAAATTGGAAATGGATGTAACTGATGAAGAATCTATAAAAATTGCAGTCGAAACAGTTATCAGACAATATGGACGAATTGATATTCTGGTAAATAATGCTGGGTATTCGGTGAGATCAGCAATTGAAGAAATAGATTTAAAAGAAATGTCCCAGATGTTTGAAGTTAATGTATATGGAGTCATCCGTATGATACAGGCAGTAGCGCCATATATGAGAAAACAAAACTCTGGAAAGATTATAAACATTGGTTCCATTTCAGGAAAATTGACTGGTTATGTAAATGGCAGTTATTGCGCATCTAAGCATGCGATAGAAGCAATCAGTGATGCAGCGAGATTGGAATTACAGAGTTTTGGAGTTCAAGTATCTGTGTTTGAGCCGGGGGCAGTAAATACGGAGTTTTTCAACACACTTTCTAAAAATTCAGATGAGAAAATGAAAAATAACAGGTCTCCTTACATGGACCGCTATCAAAATGATATGAATTATAGAAAAAAACAAAAGCGGGCGGATTTAGGAAAGGCAGCGGAAGATATCTACAATAAGCTTAATAAGAAGAAGTTGAAGGCGCGCTATTTGATTGCAGTTCCGAAAATTTATAATTTGCTGATTGTACTGCCAGGTGGCTTAAGAGAAAAAACAATGCTACTTTTTAGTCGTTAAAATAATACAAAACCTTAATCTGGTGGTATACTAGATAAAAATCATAACCCAGCAGGATAAGAGTAGAATATGATTGTATAAAAAGAGGTGGCTAAAATGGAAGTAACGATAAATGAAAGGGTACATGAATTGTATTGGAAATATGATATTAACTGTGCAAGAACGGCTTTAACCTGCTTATGTGAATTATTTCATGTTAGTCTGGAAGAACAGACGTTAAAGGCTGCCATAGGACTGCATGGAGCAGGAGGTTATAGAGCTCAATGCGGATTGGTTGAAGGTGCTTTGATGTTTATTGGAATTTATTTCAGTCAGAAAGGGATATCTGATTCTGAGATAGCCGGGATTTGCTATCAATTTGCTGAAGAATTTACAGATAGATATCATTCACTGAAATGCTTTGATTTACGTCCCAACGGCTTTAGTGAAAATGATCCACCTCATGCATGTGAGATATTGACTGCTGAAACGATTGAATTTTCAAGTGAATTTATTAAGCGTTTCTGACAAGAATGCATGGTACAAAGAAACAGCCCGGGTTTATAAAGCTGTTTCTTTAAGTTTTATCGTTATACTCATTCGTTTAATGGTTTATTTCCATAATCTTTTTTAAATCTCCACTGCACAGAACATCAAGATGTTCAAATATTTTTTCCGCAGGCCAATCCCACCATTTAATCGTGAGGAGATGTTTAATAAGTTCATCGTCAAACCTTTTTTTCAGTATTTTACACGGGTTCCCACCTGCAATGTGATAAACAGGAACATCTTTTGTCACAACAGAATTAGCGCCGATAATTGCTCCGTCTCCAATATGAATACCAGGCATTATAGTTACATTCTGGCCGATCCATACATCATTTCCAATCACAGTATCGCCTTTTAACGGCAGGTCTGCCAGTGCTGGCGTTGCTTTTTCCCAGCCGCCTCCCATAATATTAAAGGGATAGGTGGTAACGCTGTTCATTCTGTGATTCGCACCATTCATTATAAATTCAATGCCCTTTGCTATGGCACAAAATTTCCCGATGATAAGCTTGTCTCCTATAAAATCATAGTGGTGAGTCACGTGTTCTTCAAACGATTCAGCACCGTTTTTGTCGTCATAATATGTGTAATCTCCAATGATTATATTGGGGCGTGTCACCACATTTTTAATATAGCAGACACTCTTAATCGCCTCATTCGGATATATCGTATTGGGATCTGGTCCATACTGCATATAAAAATCCTCCTGTATTTGATAGAAATAGTATTACTAAATTATCAGCATACCATAGACTGCTGTATATTTCCAGTGCCTAAACAGCGTAATAACAAAATGAACCATTGACAAATAATTTTATATCAGGTATAAATATATATGACTATAAAAATAGATATAGTCACAAGGAGGAGGGAATATGCCAAAAGGATTTAGTGAACAGGAAAAAAACAATATACGTGAAAAGCTGATTGAGGCATGTAAAGAAAATTGGGAAAAGTATGGCTATAAAAAAACCAGTATTGATGAATTGTGTTTAAAAGTCGGTATCTCAAAAGGTGCATTCTATCTCTTTTTTGGATCAAAGGAAGCTATTTTTTTGGAAACTTTAAGTGTGATACAAAATAAATTATACGATCTGATTGAATCGATTTTATTAGAAGAACAAAATAAATATGGAGTAGCAAAGGCATTAAAGGCAGTTTATGCGGAATATGATAAAAGTCCGTTTTTATATGACACCTCACAAGCAGACTTTAGAAGTTTTATCAACAAACTATCTGAGGAAGAAAAGCAAAGTATATTTTTTGATAGTCTTTATGGAGCAAAGCAAATGATTGAGAAACCTTTTTTGAAACTCCGTATCAGTGAAGAGAAAGCTTTGTCTGTTATGGCGTCATTGCTATTCTTAATTACGGGTAAGGATAAGCTGGTATGTAATCATTTTGATGTCTTTGACTTTATGCTGGATCATTTAATTGACGATATATTTGAATAGGAGAATACGATGAAAAAATTGGATTTAAAGGAACACAACGCAAAAGTATTTGAGTTTTCGAAAAATGCTGCGAGAGGAGTCTATCCATCGAAACGGGTAGCAAAGACAGGTTCTGTTATTGGTTTTGTTATAGGTATTGCATTGGTGATAATTGGAATGGCAGGTTCATTTTGGGGCAGTATATGGGGGATTGGAAGCTTGCTTGCGGGTGTAAGTACTGTGATTTCCAATGTGTTGAATTTAAAGCGTATAAAATGAGGAAACGTGTATGAAAATCAGGGAGAATTATACTTGTCCACTGGAGATTGTTCATGATTTTGTAAAAGGAAAATGGAAAACCATATTGATATTTCAACTAAGAAAAGGGACACAGACATTTTCGCAATTGAAATATGGAATCCAGGGTATCTCAGAAAAAATGTTGATTCAGCAATTGAAGGAGTTACAGGAATTTGGAATTGTTCATAAGACATCTTCTGTGGGGTATCCTCTTCATGTGGAATACTCTCTGACAGACCGGGGAACGAAACTATTAGAAGCTGTTCTTATTATGCAGGAGATAGGAGTGGATTATATGATAGAACATGGACAGACAGAGCTGCTTGAGCAAAAAGGTATTATCTGTACCAATCAGATACCTACCAAAAAGTAAGTAATTTACTTTTTGTTTTGTAAGCCGTAAACTTTCAGTAAGAAACTAAATAATTATGAGAAAAGAGGCAGTTATTATGAACGTAGGTCTGATTCTGGTAGATATTCAAAATGATTATTTTAAGGGTGGAAAGTATGAACTGGTTAATCCAGAACATGCGGCATTACAGGCGAGTAAAATTCTAACATTTTTTAGAGAGCACAATTTGCCGATTTACCATGTGAGACACATCAGTATAAACCCGGGTGCAGTATTTTTTATACCAGAGACTGCTGGTGCTGAATTTTATAAAGAGTGCAGTCCTTTGAGCGGAGAAGAAATCATAATTAAGCATAAACCTGATAGTTTCCAGGGTACGGGCCTGAAAGATAAGCTGGAGGAAAAAGGGATTAATACTTTGGTTGTGTGCGGTATGATGACGCATATGTGCATTGATACAACCGTCAGATCTGCCAATAATTACGGATACTCTGTTGAATTAATTGAAGATGCCTGTGCAACAAGAGATTTGGTATGGCGAGAAGTTACAGTGCCGGCAGAATTGGCTCAGTATGCATATATGGCAGCACTGGACGGGACATTTGCCAAGGTACAAAAGGCTGATGCCTGGATCAAAGATCAAAAGTAAAAATTAAGAACATTGATAAAAAGAGCAGACATGGTTAAGCAATTTCTTCCAGTCTGTGGTAAATTGTTTGGAGAGAGGTAATCAATATGCATGCATGGGAATCCATTCAAAAAACATTGAATCATATTGAAGAAAATCTTGGGGAAGAAATTGAAATCGATACTCTGGCTGGGATTGCCGGGCTGTCACCATTTTACTATCAGAGATTATTCACACGATTGGTAAAAACTTCGGTTCGGGATTATATTAAGCTGCGCCGTCTGGCAAAATCTACAGTGATGCTGCGCAGCAGGGAAAACCGCATTATAGACATTGCGTTGAATTACGGTTTTGGAAGTCATGTAACCTATACACGTGCTTTTACAAAAACCTACGGAATTACCCCATCCCAGTACCGAAGCAACCGTATTAGCCTGCAAAATTTTGAAAAGCCTGATCTATTACTTAGTTATCTTGTAATCAATGAAGGGGTACCGCTGATCAGTGATGGATTAGTTCTTGAGATGAATCGTAAATTTCTTGATGAACCAATAGATTTTCTGGGAGTTATAGGCTATTATGCATTTCGTTCTGGTAAAATGCTTGGCGAAAAGACAGGTGTTGATATGGTTGGCGATATTTGGCGCCGATTTTATAAAGAATTTTCCAATATTCCCCGTCTTCCGGAGGGGCGTCAGATTGGTGTTTCGTTTAAGGGAGACGCGCCGGAAGGCTATTCCAGCTACTTTATCGGAACGGAAATTAAAAAGGAAGAGACCGACCATAATTTTATTCGCTGGCAGCTTCCATCACGGGAATATGTGGTATGTGGATTTGAATCAGAAAACAAGGATCAGACGGTGGCTAATATGGGGAAAGCAATGAGATACACCCGGTTCTGGCTGAAAAAACACGGTTTAACTGCCGACGGTTTCTTTCCTGAAATGTATTATAAAAGCAAATCTGATATCGTTTATACGGAGTTATGGATTCCGTTTAAAAAACGAGGATGATAGATAATTTTTAATGATGGAGGAAAAGAATATGAGTATGTATCAGGAAGGACTAAAGCTGCTGGAAGAAAAATTTGGAAACGGGAAAGACAATGCGATATCATTGGCCACCATTGCACGAGAGCCTGGCGCTGATGGAAAACCACGTCCTGTTGTCCGCAGTGTGGACGCTTATTATGAAGACCGTACATTCTATGTTGTTACCAATGGACAGTCACATAAAATGCAGCAAATCGCTGAAAACCAGGAGGTTTCGGTTGCGGGATGCCTGGAGATGTTTACTGCCAATGGAGTAGCTGAAAACCTTGGCTGGGTGCTTGACCCGAAAAATGCCGTATTAAGAACGAAATTACGCAAGGCTTTTTCTGAATGGTATGACATGGCCAATAATGAAAAGGACGAGAATTGCATCTATTTAGCAATTCATCTCACAAAGGGAACATTAAACATTAATCATTGGGAGAAATTATACCACATGGATTTTGTTAATGAGACTGATATGAAAAACGGGGGAATTAATTAAGCATTTAAGCTGGATAATAATAGATTTACAGAAACAGGGGCGAACGGTTCGCCCCTGTTTCTGGATCTGTTAAGGAATTGGGTAAAGCACTTTTATCTTTTTATAAGGAAAACTCCAATTTTCCAGATACCACTCCTCAACCCATTGATGTTTTGCTGGTTTTGTTTTTGTTTCTTTACGCCATTTTTCCATCAGCATCCAGGTTTCTTTAAGGTGTTCAAGTGATGTATAAGTTGCCATATAAGCACCCCCAGGAAACACATCAAATAGAACGGAATCCGCTGACCTGCAATTTATTTCATCAAATTCTTCAGGTAATGTAATCATAATTATATGAAAAAAGGGCGGTCGGTTATCAAAACCTTTGTTATATTGATATATTTTACATATTTTATCATCTAAATGGTTTTCATTGGCAAAAGATAATGCTTTTTTCCAGCATTCATGGGCAATGATCTCGCTGTCAGCGCCATCTGATCGAAAAATGGCAACTCTGCAGGCAGGCATTACCTCCTTGATCTTTTCCGAGTTAATGTCTTTTGGAGCCTCTTTTATTGAGATATATAAATCTACGCACCCAATGTGATTATCTTTTTCTGAAAAACCAAGATGTTCTTCCAGATACTGACTTCCGCCCCATAAATATTTGCTTTCTCCGATCCATAAAACGAACCGCTTCCAGGCAGCTATAATGTTACTGCCAATATCACCTGTATCATCACGTCTTACAGACATAACAGCATACTTACCGCCGCTTAGGATCCGGCGTTTTACTTCATCGTATGTACCTGTTACAAAATCTGCGGGAACGTCATTCAGTCTTAAAAACTGCTCATCCGATATGGTTACACAAACTTCATAACCGTAAATCTCTTGAGAATCATCTACGTTGGATGGATCTGGATGATTGTATCCAAAGATTCGATAGGACACATCATGGAAGTATACATCATTATCATTCGCCCATTTTTTCATTGTCTCAAACGCATGATGTTCGGGATCTTTCCCGTAATAAGTAAAACAAGCCACCTTCATATCATCCAGTTCTTTGATTACCTTAATATCCGGATATTTTTCTTCTAACTCTTTATTCCCTGTCTCAAAATACTTCTCCATAATATTTAACCTCGCAAATTCATTGATGCCATGTTGTGAAGTAACAGATTTTACCTTGGAAGGCAACATACCAAATTGTTTTTTAAATGCTCTGGTAAAGCTGTCAGCAGAATTGTATTCATACTTAATGGCTGCAGAAAGAACCCCTTCCTCTGTCTGTAATAAGTCGTAATATGCGGCCGTCAATCTGCGCATCCGAATATATTCTTTGGCATTGTAGCCAACCACTGACAGGAACATGCGGTAAAATCCTGAAATACTCATGCATGCTTCCTTTGCACATAATTCTATGGTAATTGCCTGGTCTAAATGATCTTCTATGAAATCAATTGCCTTTTGGATCCTTTGGTAATAATTCATGTCTGTTTACTCCTGTTCCCATAACCTGCAAGTTATATTTGTATTATAGCTTATAAATAAAAACAATACCCGACTTTTTTTCCAAACATTGGTTCCCATAAGAATTTCTTAGAAAAGCTTATTGTTACTATAAGGTTTTTGAAATATAATTGTTTCATGGAGGGGAGGTAAATCATGCAGCTTACAATCGGACAGATGGCAAAACTAAACAATGTTACAGAACAGACACTTCGGCTATATGATAAAATGGGACTTTTGGTTCCTGTGAGCCGGGATGACGAAAACGGTTATCGTTTCTATGATATTAAGCAAAGTGCCCAGCTTGATATGATTCAATATATGAAATCTCTGGGGATGCAGCTAAAAGATATTAAGGAACAGCTTGATAACCTGTACATTCCAAATATTAAAAATATTTTGAGACAAAAACAGCGCCAGATCGAGGAAGAAACTGAAAAACTTAAATATCAGAAGAGGGCGGTGGAACGTACCATTGAGAGCCTGGAGCGATACGAAAGTGCCCCTAAGGATGGAACCATACTTTTAGAATATATCGGAAGCAGAACCATGTATTATATCGATTCCCAAGTAAATATTTACGATTATGATATTGATACCTATGAAAAGATATTGAGGGAATTTAAAGAAAGTCTTATTGCGGTTCATCTGCCTCAGATTTATTTCTGTAATGCTGGTACAATATTACGGCAGGAAAATCTGATTCAGAGCCGGTTTATTTCAACCGAGGTATTTGTCTTTGTGGATCATGATGTTTTAGCAGATGAACTAACTTCAAAAATCCCGGCTAATAATTACCTTTGTATTTACTGCGACTCTTTTCAAAAAGAGAAAGAGTATGCAAAGCGTCTTTTAGAGCAGATTGAAGCAAAAGGCTACCAGATAAACGGTGATTATTTATGTGAAGTGATTACGGAGCTTCCCATCATAAGCCATGATGAGAGAGGGATGTATTTAAGGCTGCAGATCCCCATAAAATTTTGTTAATAAAGTATCAATTGGCTATTGACATTATAGTAATTATAACCTCTATACTTTTGGTATGGGATTTATATAATCCTCCAAAAAAATCATAGGAAAGAGGTTATCATTATGTATCATGAAAAAGTTCGTGTTGTTCAGTATGGCTGTGGAAAAATGTCAAAGTACATCCTGCGGTATTTGTACGAAAAGGGTGCAGAAATTGTTGGCGCAATTGATGTAAATCCAGATGTTGTGGGCATGGATGCAGGTGATTGGGCTGGACTGGGTGTTAAGCTTGGTGTACCCATTCGCAGCGATGCAGATGCAGTGCTGGATGAATGTGATGCTGATATTGCAGTGGTTACATTATTCAGTTTCATGAAAGATGTCTACCCATATTTTGAGAAATGTGTAAAACGCGGTATCAATGTAATAACCACCTGTGAAGAAGCAATTTATCCATGGACCACATCGGCTGCCCTTACCAACAAATTAGACAAACTAGCCAAAGAACACAACTGTACAGTTGTAGGTGCCGGTATGCAGGATATTTACTGGATTAATATGATTGGCTGCGTGGCTGGCGGTGTACATAATATTGAGCGGATTGAAGGAGCTGTAAGCTACAATGTAGAAGATTATGGACTTGCACTTGCAAAAGCTCATGGAGCGGGACTTACACCGGAAGAATTTGAAGCGCAGATTGCACATCCGGAAACGTTGGAGCCAAGCTATGTATGGAACTCCAATGAAGCTCTCTGCTCCAAGATGGGGTGGACCATTAAGTCACAATCACAGAAATGTGTACCTTATTTTTATGACACCGACTTATATTCTCAAACATTAGGAAAAACCATTCCTAAGGGGAATTGTATCGGTATGAGTGCGGTAGTTACAACAGAAACCTTTCAGGGACCTGTCATCGAAACACAATGTATTGGCAAAGTATATGGACCAGAAGACGGGGACATGTGTGACTGGAAGATAAAAGGAGAACCCAATACCACATTTTATGTATCAAAACCGGCCACTGTTGAGCATACCTGCGCCACCATTGTAAACCGCATTCCCAGTGTTCTAAATGCCCCATCCGGGTATGTTACCGTTGATAAATTAGATGAGTTGGAATACCTATCGTACCCAATGCAGCTCTATGTGAAATAGGAAAACCCCCTGTTTGTTTACTTGTTAAGAGTACGCAGACAGGGGGTTTTGTTTTAGTTACTTAATATTACAGTACGCAAATGAGATAATCTTTAAAAGTCAAATGACAGATATGCATAACGATGGTACAATGAAAAACGAGAACCACGATATGAAAAAAACAATTAAGTATAAAGGAAAAACTCATGGATTATAGAAATGCTGTAAAAACAGAAAAAACAAAATTTCAGAGAGAACTGGAGAAAATGGTATCCAAAAGGATCATCATCATCATTCTGATTGGCTGCCTGTTTTTTTCGGTTGCCATTATAGTCATTAATACCGTGAGCCAGGAAATAAATAGTGAAAGACATCTGGAGGTAATCAGTGCAAATTTTTCTGATGTATATCAGTCCACTGCAGATTTTTTAAAACACAATGACAATATTGAAAGTTTCCTATATTGTATTAAAAAAGAAAAAAACCCAAAGGAAATTAATTATCTAGTAAGCAAATATAATGTAGAAGCCAAGGTGGATATTAATTTAATTTTGATCAATCAGGAAAATCAGGTTGTGATGACAAACTTTTCGACAGAGGATATGAATCTTCACAGAATCGAGTTTAATCGGATTGCAGCAAACAATGCCAGGGGAAATGGAGAGGATATCTATACAACGATTTATTTTTTCAAAACAGATGAACCAGAATATCTGATGATGCTCCCGCTATACGATCAGGGAACCTATTGCGGAACAGTGGCAGCGTACTTAAAAAATACAGATTGGAATAATTGCCTGTCACAGGGGCAGTATGATACGATTAT
Source organism: Lacrimispora sp. (assembly GCF_031982545.1). Classification (GTDB taxonomy): domain Bacteria; phylum Bacillota; class Clostridia; order Lachnospirales; family Lachnospiraceae; genus Lacrimispora. The sequence continues at coordinate 619,513 of NZ_DALYXB010000001.1, read as the reverse complement.
TACCAATGAAAGGAGTGATATAATCTATTGCTCCAACAACAGTCTGATCGGGAAAAACACAGCAAATAAGTACATTGGAACGGATGGCAGCAAGTATGTAACATTAAATGGAAATCGTTATTTCAGAAGAAGCAAAAATCAGGAGAATGAGAACATCTGTATCTATTCTTTTATTTATTCACCTGAAAATTCTGCCTATCTGTTAATCGGTGTTATTACGATCCTTGGATTAGGTGCTGTCTGGACCATTATGTTCTTTCATATGCTGAGTATGATGTCAAAGAAAACATCGGAATCGGTTGAACTTTTAGTCAAAGAGATCCGTATTATTCGAAAACAGGATACCAATCATGAGATCACACTGCGCACTGGGGATGAATTTGAAGAGATTGCAGAACAGATTAATAAAATGGTAAAGAGTATTAATGAATTGAATCATAAAAATGTTGAATTAATACAGATAAACGGACAAATGGAAATGCAGAATCTTCAAGAGAGAATGAATCCTCATTTTATATATAACACATTGGATAATATTAAATATCTGATTGTGTCGGACCCAATCAAAGCAGAGAACATGATTGAACGTTTTACGCATATTTTAAGATACAGTATCAACAATACGAAAAAGAAGGTACTTCTTCAGGAGGACAGGGTTTATATTGAGGATTATCTGTTTATCCAAAAGATTCGTTTTGGAAAACGGTTTGATTATACAATAGAGATTGAAAATGAGTGTGAACAGTTCTTTATTCCCAAGCTTCTGCTGCAGCCACTGTTAGAAAATTCGATTAAATATGGGTTTCAGAAGAAAACAGACATACATATTAAGATAGGCGGTTCTATGCAGAAGGAATATCTGTATCTGGTGGTAGAGGATGATGGAGCGGGACAGCCAAAAGCGACGATTGAGATGTTAAAAAGCATCACAAACAGAGAGAAAGTAGATACAAAACATAATGGCTTACAGAATATTAACCGAAGAATTTCACTGGAATATGGAAAAGAAAGCGGAATGACAATTGAGAGTCAGGAAAATGAATTTTTCCGGGTAGTATTAAAATTGTGGATGGGAGAAAATTGTGTATAGTGTATTGTTAGTGGAAGATGAGGACATTATCAGAAAAGGAATTCGTGCTTCCGTTCCTTGGGAGAGCTGTGAAAGCTATGTTGTTGGAGAAGCTTCTAATGGAATAGAAGGAAAAAAACTGATCGAAGAGTTAAAACCAGATATTGTAATCACGGATATTAATATGCCGGTTATGGATGGGCTTCAGATGATTGCCAATACAAAGAGTGTGTTTGATTATGTTGCAATCATTCTTACCGGATATTCAGATTTTGAGTATGCGATGGAGGCGATTCGGAATGGTGTATCTACTTACGTATTAAAACCCTTAAATATGGAGGAAATGAAGGAAGCTTTAGAGCAGGCAGTTTTAGAATCTAAAAATATACACTATTTACGGGAGCGCAATGAAAAAACAAAGGAACTGGAGAGCATTTCTCTGATAGAAGAAAAGGCAAGTCCGGATCCGGTCATACAGCAGATTTTACAATACATAGAAGAACATTATCAGGAAAAAATTGTATTATCTGACTTAGAAGTGGTACTGCATTATTCAGAGCGATACATTAACCAGAAATTTCGGAAAGCGTTAGGAACAACAGTGATCGAATACCTGAACCGGTTCCGGATACAGAAAGCACTGGCAATGTTAAAAAACAAGAATACAGTCATATCAGAGGTGGGGTTCCTCTGTGGAATTGGTGACTACAAATATTTTAACCACGTATTTAAAAAATATATCGGGTGCTCTGCCAAAGAATATCAAAATAGAGTGTTATAAAATACCGGACAAAACTGTTCGGTATTTTTTCCATTTGTTCGGGATAAAGAGTGTGAAACAGCTTACAGATCTTATATGATAAAGCTATCTAAAAACAATATTTTATGGGAGGAACAAAATAATGAAAAAAGGTATTGGGTTACTAATGGGATTGATTACGGCAGTCTCTCTTACAGGTTGCGCAGGCACAGGGGCTGAATCAACGACTGCCGCACAAACTGAAACAACAAAAGCGGCAGAAGAAACAACCGCAGCAAAAGTGGCACCGGGAGGCGGAAATCTGGTTATTTATTCACCTAATTCCGAAGGACTTATGAACGCCACCATTCCTTTGTTTGAAGAAAAATATGGAGTCAATGTGGAGGTAATCCAGGCAGGCACAGGTGAATTGGTAAAGAGAATTCAGTCAGAGATGAACGATCCATACGCAGATATCCTCTTTGGCGGTTCCTGGTCACTGGCATATGACAATAAGAATCTTTGGGAACCATATGTATCCGCCAATAATGACAATGTAATGGATGCCTACAAAAATACTTGTGGTTTTATTGCAGGTAACGTATTAGACGGCAGTGTATTAATTGTGAATACAGACCTGATTGGAGATATTGAAATCAATGGCTACAAAGACCTGTTAAATCCTGAGCTAAAGGGAAAGATTGCCACCGCTGATCCGGCCAATTCCTCCTCCGCTTTTGCACAGCTTACCAATATGCTGCTGGCAATGGGTGGTTATGAAGATGATGCAGCGTGGAAATACGTAGAAGACCTGTTTACCAATGTGGATGGTAAAATCTGTGAAAGCTCCTCCGCAGTTTACAAAGGAGTTGCAGATGGTGAATATGTAGTGGGGCTTTCCTATGAAGATCCGTGTGCACAGCTTGTAAGAGATGGCGCACCTGTTAAAATCGTATATCCAAAAGAGGGAACCGTATATCTCCCAGCATCAGCAACCATCATCAAGGGCGCGAAAAACATGGATAACGCCAAATTATTTATCGATTTTATTTTAAGTAATGAAGTACAGAATATATGGGGAAGTACGTTAACAAACAGACCGGTTATCAAAGATGCAAAGACAAGCGACTTTATGAAACCTATATCCGAAATAAAAGTAATAGAAGAGGATATTCCATATGTAAGCGGAAACAAACAGAAAATTGTTGACAGATACACAGAAATTTTCACTGATTTACAGAGCAAATAAAGATTAAAATAATATATGGCATAACGTCTGAAGCATGGAACAAAACCCATGCTTCAGACAATCAAAGGATTCGCTTACAGTTTTTTGGAAAGGGTAAGGTTGGGTAAATGAGCAAAATTTCAATTAAAAATGCGGTCAAAAAATATGGAGATACTACTGTAATTCCGCAGCTGAATGCTGACATAAAAGATGGGGAATTATTTACGCTCCTTGGTCCTTCCGGTTGTGGAAAGACAACATTACTCAGAATGATTGCGGGTTTTAATTCCATTGAGGGGGGAGATATTCTGTTTAATACCACCCGTATCAATGATATGGATCCAAGTAAAAGAAATATTGGTATGGTGTTTCAAAATTATGCCATCTTCCCCAATCTGTCAGTGCGGGATAATGTCGCATTTGGATTAAAAAACCGAAAAGTGGAAAAAGACACAGTAAAGGCGGAAACAGATAAGTATTTGAACCTGATGCAGATTATGCAATATGCAAACCGCATGCCAAATCAGTTATCCGGCGGGCAGCAACAGCGTATTGCCCTTGCAAGAGCGCTGGTTATATCCCCCGACGTATTACTGATGGATGAGCCTTTATCAAATCTGGATGCAAAACTTCGACTGGAGATGCGGAGCGTCATTCGCCATACACAGAAAAACGTTGGAATTACTACCGTTTATGTAACTCATGATCAGGAGGAAGCAATGGCAATCAGTGATACGATTGCCGTTATGAAAGACGGGGTGATTCAGCATGTAGGAACTCCCAGAGACATTTATCAAAGGCCATGTAACGTTTTTGTGGCGACGTTTATCGGAAGAACAAATATCATTGAGGCAAAGGCAGCTGCCGGTACGATTGTATTTAAGGATGGGTATCAGGTAGAACTTCCTGGGTTAAAAAATGCAGAAAATCAGGAGGTTTTATGTTCCATCCGTCCGGAAGAATTTGTGATCTGTAAAGATCATGAGATGGGTATCAGAGGAACGGTTAAGGAATTCACCTATTTAGGATTAAATACACATTACAGCATTGAGCTGGAGGACGGGGATACGGTGGAAATCGTAGAAGAATCTTCCATAAAAGAAGAATTGCAGCCTGGCCAGAAGGTGATGCTGCAGGTGAAGAAAGAAAAAATCAATGTATTCAATAAACAAGGTGATACGAATCTGATAAGGAGCGGGCTTTATGAAGAACAATAACAAATTCCGTATGGATGTATGGGGATTCATTACGCTTGCTACAATTGCATTGTATCTGCTGTTTCTGATTTACCCTATGGCTTATTTAATAAAACAGTCTGTAATAGACAGTGAGACAGGGGTCATCACATTGGCTAATTTTGCAAAGTTCGTATCAAAGAGTTACTATTTTGATACCCTGTTTAACAGTTTTAAGGTATCTATCGCTGCAACATTATTATCGCTGGCAATTGGAACACCGCTGGCTTATCTGTTCTCCGTATTTAAGATAAAAGGAAAATCATTATTAAATATTCTGATTATTGTTGCCTCAATGTCTGCACCATTTATAGGAGCGTATTCCTGGATCTTGTTGCTGGGCAGAAGTGGTGTTGTTACAAAATTTTTCAAAGGCATTGGAATCATTATACCGCCTATTTATGGTTTTACAGGTATTGTGCTTGTTATGACACTGCAGTTATTCCCACTTGTTTTTTTATATACCAAGGGGGCTTTGAAAAATATAGATAATTCTTTGATTGAAGCATCAGAGAATTTAGGCTGCTCAGGCATTCGGTGCTTCTTTAAGGTTGTAGTGCCGTTAATTACGCCTACATTACTGGCAGCAGGACTTTTGGTATTTATGAGATCCTTTGCTGATTTTGGTACACCGATGCTGATCGGTGAGGGGTATCGTACGTTTCCGGTAGTTCTATACACAGAGTTTATCAATGAGGTAAGTGGAAATGATGGTTTTGCAGCAGCCATTGCGGTGATTGCCATTGCAGTTACAACCGTCGTATTTCTGGCACAGAAGTATGTATCAAATAAGAAGTCATTTTCATTGAATGCGCTTCATCCAATGGAAGAAAAGAAAGCACCGAAAGGAATTTCCTGGATCCTCCATTTGTTCTCCTATCTGATTGTGGGAATTGCAGTTTTACCTCAATGCTATGTAATTTATACATCATTTAAAAAAACGGAGGGAAAGGTATTTACATCGGGATATTCTTTAAAAAGTTATGTGACGGCATTTGGAAAACTGGGTAAAAGTATTCAGAATACAATTATTATCCCATTGCTTGCATTAATTGTGATTGTAATTCTGGCAGTTGTAATCGCATATCTGGTGGTGCGCAGAAGAAATACGCTGACAAACGCAGTTGACATTTTATCAATGATCCCATACATAGTACCGGGCACTGTACTTGGTATTGCATTATTAAATGGATTTAATAAAAAACCTTTGCTAATCAGCGGAACCATGTTTATTATGGTAATTGCTTTGATTATACGAAGACTTCCGTATACGATTCGTTCATCCGTTGCAATTCTGCAGCAGATACCAATGAGTATTGAAGAGGCAGCGATTTCACTTGGTGCTTCAAAGATGAAGGCATTTTTTCGCATCACAGTTCCCATGATGTCTGCAGGAATTCTGGCAGGAGCAATTCTAAGCTGGGTGACCATGATTAGTGAATTATCCACCGCAATAATTTTGTATACCGGGAAGACAAAGACATTGACCGTTGCAGTATATACAGAAGTGGTCAGAGGGAATTATGGAACGGCAGCTGCACTGTCTACCATACTGACTGCTCTGACCGTTATATCTTTACTGGTATTTAATAGATTTAATAGAGGAAAAGATTTAAGTTTGTAGATTACGGGCGTATTGGTGTGTTACTTGACAACTCAATAAGCAGGTTTATAATACAAGGATAGGCAAGAACCAGAAAAAAACTGGAAGAACCCTGGCACTACAGCTTATACTGGAGTTGGTATAGAACAAAAATCTTAGGAGGCCGTCATGAAACACAAACACTTTCTCAGAAAACCCCTTTTCCTTTTCCTCTCAACTATATTTCTATCTTCACTAAATGCCTGCGGGCAAAAAAGTACCACCACTCTGGAAACTACGGATACACTGCCTGCATCAAGTGAGCTGATTAAGGTGAGTTCGGAACAACCCTCTGACAGTAGCTCTGCACAGATATCTGCGGTAGAACCATCTTCGAAAAGAAATGAATCATCTGCATATAATGAAGCACTTGCAGCATATAACAATTTCCTGTCAGGAAGTATGAATGCTCAGGATTTAAAACATGAGATAAGTGATGGAGTGGTTAAGATCAAAGATATCTCTTTGGAGACGGACTTTAAAACTTATTATGCATTATTTGATATGAATGGGGATGGAATACCGGAACTTCATCTGCGCCCTGCTGTTGGCGGAAGCTATCTCATTTTTACATATCTTGATGGACAGATCGTTTTATGGCATTCTGGTCCAGATTACGAATCTCCGCTAAACAACGGAGCGATCTTGTACCAACGCGATGGCGCAGCGCCCACTCACATAAATTACTATTATTTAGTTCTGGATTCCAACGGGAAGGAGACTTCAAAAGTAAATTTCTCTAAATATCACAGCGTCGATGAAAGTGTTAAGACGGAAAGTACTGATTATGATGTATTTATGATGGAAGATAAAGAAGTTTCTGAAGAAGAATGGAATTCACTGACCAAAGATTATCTTTCCAATTCATCAGACATAATTGTATGGAAAGAAATATAAGCAAATTCCCCGCCTGAAAAGACGGGGAATTTGCTTAATTGAAATTAATAAAGCCCCATTTCTACTTGACATTCTGGAAGGAGGCGTTATTATAATTAAAAATGTAATAGAACCAGGAAGGAGAATAAATTATGAACCAGAGAGAACGGATGTTAGCTGGATTACCATACAAAGCATGGTTAGATGGATTAGAGGAAGAAAGATTTGCGTGTAAGCAGAAAATTTATGACTTTAATCATCTTTCACCTAATTTAAATGAATCAGTCCCTTTCATGTTAAAAAATATTTTAGGAAAAACAGGTGAGAACCTTTGGATTGAAGCCCCTTTTCATTGTGACTACGGCTGGAATATAGAAGTGGGAGAGAATTTCTTTGCTAATTATAATCTTACGGTTCTGGATGTGGGAAAAGTTACTATCGGAAAAAATGTCCAGATTGCCCCTAATGTATCAATCTATACAGCTGGTCATCCGATTCATCCGGATACCAGGAATACTGGCTATGAGTATGGGATTCCGGTTACGATTGGAGACAATGTCTGGATTGGAGGTAATGTCGTAATTCTTCCTGGTGTAAAAATAGGGGATAATGTTGTTATTGGTGCAGGAAGTGTTGTGACAAAGGATATACCAGATAATAAAATTGCAATAGGCAATCCCTGTAAAATAGTGAGAGAAATTACAGAAGAAGACAGAACTTATTATTATAAAAATAATAAATTTGATGTACCGATCGAATAACCAGATTATTCAAGTGGACTTACAATCAAGTAATCATGACAAAAAAGGTAACGTCGGCAATGGCAGTATATGCAGAAAGGAATATGAATGCCTCTTCGAAAACTAATACCCTTTACATTTACCATACCTTCCATTGCTATAGGTGTGCTTGCAATGTACCATAACCATGTTCCAATTGCTATCTGGGGCCAGAATATTGTTTGTCTTGTTTTAATGAGCGTTATTTCTTTCCTTATAATTACTCACAGATTTATTTTTAAAGGAAATAGATACAATCAATTATTATTACCCGCCGCCATATGTGCTTTCATTCTTACGTTTGCAAACCAGGGTATGGAGGGGGTTCACCGATGGATATCAATCGGGGCAGTAAAATTAAATGTTGCTATGATTATACTGCCCGTGATTCTTTTAGAACTATATAAAGTATTAAAAATCAGAGGTTTAACGTATGCGGGTGTCAGCGCATTCATCATATTACTGGTGCTGTTTTTTCAGCCGGATGCCTCACAATTAACCGGATTTGCCATTCCTATGATGATTATGCTAAGCCTGAACACGCGTAGTAAAAAGATACGTTTCTTTATTACAGGTGTATCTGTTTTGTTCATTGTTTTATCCTGGATTCGTCTGGATCATTTGCCACCAGTTAGTTATGTAGAGAGAATCCTCATGATGGTGGCAGATATGGGAGGGATTTGGTTCGTTTCAGGCATTATTTCTTTAGCAATATTACCAGCTCCATTCCTATTGCTTCCACCGAAAAATGCAGTGTCAGTTTCAAGATATATTGGATGTTACTATATAGTCATACTGTTATCCACTTTATTAGGGAATTTTCCGGTTCCTCTGATGGGATATGGAATATCACCTATAGTTGGCTACTATTTATCACTAACCTGGTATGTTAATTTATTCTAAGTTCCTTAAGACGGAAAGTGTTTTCAGGAGTTCATCATACTGCTCCTTCCCCACAATCTGCTCTAACCTGGATTGCGCCTCCTGCCAATGTGGCATGGCTAGTGCAAGTTTTTCCTTCCCTGTTTCACTGACTGTAATACACTTTTTTCTGGAATCAGCATCCTCCGTTTTCACATCAACGTATCCTTTTTTGCGCAGAATCTCCACATTTCTTGTCACTGTTGTCTGATCCATCATTGCCTGATTTGCCAGTTCATTCACGGAGATTCCATTTTCCCTTGAGCAGATGTCAGTTAACAGAGCAAACTGGGGGGATTTAAGTCCGGAAATACGTAAGGCTTTATCGTAATACTGTGTGATTACCCGAGTGGTCATTCGGAGACTTCGGCATGCACATACCGACAGATTTAAGTTTTGTTCGTTTTGTTGTTCCATTTTTCATTTCTCCCATGCAGATGTATATGCATATAAGATAGTTGTAAAAAGAAACTTTGTCAAGTGTGCAAGGATTTAATGGGAGTATATGGATCCCAGACCATGTTTTGTGGAGATTAAGCCAGCCATCTCACGAACCTGTTCATATTTGCTTTCCTGAGCCTTTATAATGGATGGGGCGAAATGATCTTCATATCGGTTATCCATAAAGTTTAATACATTAATCTGCCATTTCCATAATTCATCTGGTGAAAGATAGAAAAATTTAGGCTGAATGTTCTGACGATAAAAGTCTTCATCCATTTCTAAAATATTCTCCATAGTCAGGTAAGGCTCAAGTTCTGAAAGTCCTGGAAATTCGTTCTGTCCAGTCCATTTGTTATGATTCATTGGACAGGCATCCTGGCACATATCGCAGCCATAAATCCAGTCACCGAAATCAGAAGCCAGAGGTTCATTGGGTAAGTTTCGTCCTCCAAAGGTTGTTAAAAAGGAAATGCAGCGAAGGGGGTTCATGGTATAAGCATCGGACAGAGAAGCTGTGGAACAGGCTTTCATGCAGCAGTTGCAATTAGGCGGACAGGGAGGAAGATTAGGTTTTTCAATCAATTCCATCTCACAATCAGTTAAAAATGCTTCCAGGCTGATCCAGGAACCGGACTCTGTATAAAAAAAGTTATTCCGCCTTATCATGCCAAGACCTGCCTGCAATGCAGCCCAGCGTACTCCTACTATTCCGAACTTACGATTGGTCGCAGTGCGTAAACCCAGCTCTTGCATATATTGTTCCAGAGCAGTGCTGTTTTGAAATTCTTTCGTATTTTCATTTATGCGGGAATCCGTTAAATAATGCTTTGCAATGTGTCCCTTTAATGATTCCGGAATATGGTATTTCGAATATCGCTTGACCAAAACCACAATGGACTTTGCCCAGTCAAAATCTTCCTGAAAACGAATAAGACGTTGCTGATTTTGATAAAAGGGCTGGGATTCCGGTACTTTTTGTGTCCGCTCATTAAATTTCTCCTCATAGCCAGTCATCATTTCAACGGGAATAATGCCGCATTTTTCATAACCTAAATCAAGAGCTTTTTGTTGGATCAGCTTAGCTATGGAGTTGTCTGAATCACTTTTTTTACTCATCATATCGATACCTCGGATTTTTTGTCTTTGCTGATTAAAATATATGTATATACATATAATATCAGGCAGGTAAACGACTGTCAAGAGTCAGATTACGTTTAAAGTAGTAAGGAAACTCAAATGGGGGTATATTAGAGTTTAAGCATAAATGAAAGGAGAATTTATCTGTGAACAAGTTTATATTCAATGATTATTATCATGTGCCTCAGGAAAAGATCGCAAAGCGTATGCTTTATAAAAGTGATAATGTAATTGCTTTTGTTCTGAATATTGCTAAAGGAGAAATACTGCCAGGGCATACACATATGGAATCCACCCTTCTCCTGCAGGTCATGGAAGGAGATGCAAAAGTTGTTACAGATGGCAATGAGACTTTGCTTCAGGTGGGGGAATTAATGCAGGTTGATGGGCAGGAAAGCTTGCAGGTGATCAATATTGGCAGCGATGTCTTACGCCTTTTTGTAACCATTTCACCAATGGGTTCCGAGGCATTTGCTACAGACGCAAATGTCTAATCACTTTTTCAGGTATATACTGAATTCTGCTAAGACAAAAATCCTCAGTGCGCTGGGGGTTTTTGTCTTAGTACGTATTATTTATGATACGACTAAATAATGCACGGATTATCGGATCTTTCCATATATCCTATGTTATTATGTTTGATGAAAGGAGGTCGTTTTATGGATTCAATCAGTAGTATGAATGAAGCATTATCATACATGGAAGATCACTTAACGGAAGATATGGATTATGGTGAGGTAGCTAAAATTGCTCATTGTTCCGAATATCATTTTAAGCGAATGTTTTCACTGCTGGCAGGGATCAGTTTATCAGAATATGTCAGGAGAAGGAGATTAACATTAGCTGCACTTGATCTGAAGGATAAAAACACCAGAATCATTGATGTTGCGGTGAAATACGGTTATAACGCAGCTGATTCTTTCTCCCGCGCTTTTCAAACCATGCATGGTATTCTGCCTTCTGAGGCAAGAGATGAACAGACAAAAAGAAAGGCTTACGGCTAAAAGCCCTGTCAGATATTGAACCGACAGGTATCATCAGTGCATCAACAAACTTTTCTGAAGAAAGAATGGAAGAAAGTGGAGAACTTGATCATTATATTGGCGTAGCAACCACAAGGAGCGTCTCTATTTTTTTTAGCATTGTAAATCAGTTTTACTTGATAAGTGTTATAAAAAATAGTATAAATAATTAGATAAGCTAACCGCCATTAGAGATATTCTTTGTAATTTCAACCAATTCCCATACATAATCACTAACTGACAGATATTTACTGCAACAAATTGTTTCGTATTTAGCCGCTTCTTTTAATTTCTTATGTACTAATTACAAGTAATACCAAATCAGGGGGGAAGTATGCATTCATTAATTCATAAACTGAACATCAGTCTTTTCAAGAAGATAATCAGTGTTTTTTTAATCGTCATAGCACCCATTTTTATACTTGGAATCTATATCCGTAACTGGGGAGCCAGTACAGTACGGGAAGAGCTGTCGAAATCATCAACTGCTCAGATTGAATTTTACTTAAACCAGCTGGAAAAGGAAATTGAACGACTTAAAATATTGCAGTACACATGCTTAAATGATGAATCTCTAAACCGTCTCGCAGTCCAGTATAGTATCATGAGTGATTACGAAATAGTGAGTAATTTAAAACAGCTGCAGTCTCGCCTTATAACAATTGCTTATAGCAGCAGCTATGTCAAAAATGTCAGCGCCCATATATTTTCCATTCATAAAACAGTCTCCTCTACCAGAGGGGTTGATCCATTGGATCCCAAGGCTTATGAGCGCACAAGGGATGCAGCTGGCTTAACAGGTGCTCAGATTATCAGATACAAAGATCGGCTATATCTGACAACCGTTTATCCCTCGGATAAAACAGGCTTGAACAGCAGCTATGTCATAGAAATTGAGTTAAATCAGGATGCATTTAAGGAGGATCTGGAACAATTTAATATTTATCCGGACAGCGGATCTTACTTGATTGATTTAACCAATGGGAAAGAAATCGCAATGGCCAATACGGGGAAAATTCTGCAGTCCGATTCAATATTAGAGGATTTCAGCACGACTCAACAAAGCGGGACCAGCTTGAGAAAAATAGATTCGTTCCGTTATTACTCCGTGTACGCCCGGTCCGACTATTTAAATATGCTTTTGCTCCGATATCTGCCGGAAAATCTGGTCTTTACCCCCATGCGTAATTTTACCAATTGGATCTGGATATTTGTCTTGGTATCAATTCTGGTAATTGCTATTTTTACATTAACCATGAACCGCTTTATAAACAAACCAATAAAAAAGCTGGTAGAAGTTTTCCGGCAGGTGGAAAATGGAAATCTGCAGATTAGTTTAAATACCGATGACGTAGAATCGAAAGAATTTGCCTATCTGTACGCCAGATTCATCAAAATGGTGGACAGTCTGAACATGCTGATCGATCAGGCTTATAAACAGAAGATCCTGACTCAGCGTGCAGAACTAAAACAACTACAGGCACAAATTAAACCCCATTTCCTTTATAACAGCTTTTTTATCATTAATACCATGGCACAGACAGGAGATGATAATTTAATCGAGTTCACCAATCATTTGGGAGAATACTACCGCTATCTTACCAGAAATGCTGCAGATATTATTCCGCTTCACGAGGAAATTGAACACGCACGTACTTACACCAGTATTTTGTCCATGCGTTTCACAAAGAATCTGACGGTGGAATTTGGTTCCTGCCCAAAGGAATATGAACAATATCCCGTTCCCCGGCTCATACTACAGCCTTTAATTGAGAATGCGTTTGAGCACGCGGCGGAAAAAAGAATGAAGGATCGGATCATCTCCATTTCATTTGAAATACGGGAGGAGAGACTACATATAACAGTTGAAGATAATGGAACCAGCCTGTCCGATGAGGAACTTATTAAGCTGCAGAAAACATTGGAATTACAGCCAGATGATGGAGAGGTTACGGCATTGATTAATATCAACAGGCGTTTGAAGCTGCAATATGATGAGTTAAGCGGAGTAGTACTATGGCGAAGTCCTTTGGGTGGACTTGGGGTTGAACTGATTTTAGGCCCCAGAAGGGAGTAATATGTATCGACTTTTAATTGTTGATGATGAGGAGATCATCGTAAATGGGTTATACGATATTTTTTCCAGTATGGAGAATCTGGATCTGGATGTTTATAAAGCGTATTCAGGAGAAGAGGCAATTCAGTGGCTGGGTCGAACAAGAATGGATATTGTATTGACTGATATTAATATGCCGGAAATAGATGGTCTGTATCTGCTGGAGGAAATAAAAAAACGCTGGCCATGGTGCCGTGTGATTTTCCTCACAGGACATAGTGAATTTAACTACGCATATAAAGCAATTCAGTTTAGCAATGTCAGATACATATTGAAGACAGAAGGATATGGTAAGATTATTAAATCAGTTGAAAACGTGATACAGGAGTTAGTAGATGAAAATCAGACAAATGAATTAATACAAAATGCAAAGAATCAGATTAATATTGCCCAGGATTTGTTTTGCCAGAAGTATTTCTATGCACTGCTTAATAACGACCATTCGTTAAAAATAAATGGGGAAGAATTCGAACGGCTCTTTATCCATTTAAACGCAGATGAACCGGTCATGCTTATTTTAGGCGAAATATTAATTTTGCCTAAGTCAGTGGACTTTTGGGAGAAGAATCAGATTATGTATTCCATTAAGCAGCTGATCGTCAGATATTTTGCAATGCATATCAATAGCCTGGTGGTTCCCCTTAAGGGTGAAAAACTTGCAGTATTTGTACAGCCCCAAAAGACACAATCTTATTCCGAAAATCCGTATGGAAGTATGAATGTATTTTTAAAAGGGACTTTGGAAATCGTTCAGTCTGCCTGCAGGGACAGACTTCAGGCTCCAGTCAGTTTTGCTTTGGCAGAAAAACCGTGTAGTTGGGGAGAAATTGCTGACAAGTATGTATCCCTCATCGATTTGTTAAATTATCATGTCAGCAATGACATGGAAACAATTATTGATGAAAGAGATTTTCGGAAACAAAGACAGACATTTATTCAGTCTTCTGCCGTTAGTTCGGATAATGCCACTACTTTATTGCAGGGACTTCTGTACCGGAAGGATTTTTGCAATCTGCAGCATTCCATTGAGACTGGGGAGGAGCAGGATTTTTATGATTTCCTGAAAGACTGGCTGGATCCACTTGGGGAGATACAGGACAAAAACAATGTAATTGCTTTGGAAGCCTATCAGACGATCCTTACTTTTTTTCTTTCCTGCATCAACCGGTTTCAGCTGAGGGGGAGGTTTACACAATCCAATTATATCAACGATCTGTACCATAGTGGAAATTACAATACCTGGAAAGAGGCAGCCAGGCATCTGTTCCAATTGTCTCAGATGCTGATTGATTTAAAAAAAGAAGAAGAGAGCAAGAGGACAAATGATACCATTGGTTTTGTCCAGCAGTATATTGAAACTCATTTGTCTGAGGATTTATCATTGACCAGCCTGTCGGAAAAAACTTATTTGAACCCCTCCTACCTTTCCAGGCTATATCATCAGACCACCGGACACAAGCTCTCCAGTTTTATCGAGAGTTCAAGAATCAGAAAAGCAAAGGAACTACTTGGAAATCCCAATGAAAAGATATATGAAATCGCAAAGAAAGTAGGGTACGATACAGCAGCCTCATTTACCCGCTTCTTTAAAAAAGCAGAGGGAACATCGCCCCAGGAATATCGTGATTTATCAATTGCAGAAAAAAGGCGGATCAGTAATACATAATATATCAATGTAAATAAAGGATAAGACAGAATTTGATAATGGTAAATAAATGCCAAGAAAATCAAAAGATGTTTATGGAAAACGACGAAAAACATCGGTATAATAGGAAAAGGAGTTGGTTATAAAGCATAAAAACAAGGAGGATCTTATGGAAAAACGTATTATTCCCACTGGTTTATCTGCCATACTGATTGGGGGCTTGCTGCTCACTGCCTGCAGCAGTCAGACTGGGGTTTCATCATCAACCAGCAGTACAGGCGAAACAGGCTCTGCTGTTGAAACAGGCAATTCTGCGGGGGCAGAAAATGCTGATCCATTCGGCAAATACGAACCATCTGTTAAGATGACGTTTGCCCGAACGGTAGATAATGATTTAAATGACAACATACTGCCGAAAACTCCGGGTGAAACAATTGACAAAAACCGGTGGCTGGATTTGTATTCAAAGGATTTAGGAATTGATATCAGCTATGCCTGGACTGTAAGGGGCGGACTCAATGATGATGCTTATACACAGAAGTTAAACGTTACAATTGCTTCCGGAGATTTGCCAGACGTACTGATTGTAAATCGTACCCAGCTGAAGCAGCTGGCTGAATCAGATATGATAGTAGATATGACAGATTATTTTGATCAGTATGCCAGTAAGCTTACAAAAGAGGTTTATAATTCTGAGGGTCCTGGTATTCTTGAATCAGCTACATTTGACGGGCGTTTAATGGCAGTGCCTTATGCAGATGCATCTGTTGAAAGTACCCAGTATCTATGGCTTCGTAAGGACTGGCTGGATAAACTTAAGCTGGAACCACCTAAAACAATGCAGGATTTAAGAAAAATAGCCAGTGCATTCACTACCCTTGATCCAGATGGAAACGGCAAAAATGATACTTATGCAATGGCAATTACAAAAAATTTATATAACGGAGCCATGGGTGTAGAAGGTTACTTTGCAGGATATCATTCTTATCCCAATATGTGGGTGAAAAAGGACGATGGTACTCTGGCCTGGGGCAGTGTACTCCCTGAAACAAAAGATGCCTTACGCGCACTGTCTGAAATGTATAAAGCAGGGGAAATCGATCCGGAATTCGGAATTAAAGACGGTGCCAAGATGGCAGAACTGATTGCAGCAGGAAAACTGGGAATCGACTTTGGTGAACAGTGGAATCCCATGTATCCACTGATCAGTAATTATCAAAATGATCCCACCGCGGACTGGGTAGGTTATCCGATTGTATCTGCTGATGATACATTACCTAAAATTCCCCAGAAATTCCGTACTCAGTGGTATTATGCCGTTCGGAAAGAATATGCCAATCCCGAAGCCGTGGTTAAATTAATTAATCTTCACCTGGAGAAAAACTGGGGCGAAAAAAACGAATTTGATCATTATTATATGCCTGCTGAAAATGAAGGAAAAGGTGTGTGGAAATTCTCACCGGTTACTCCGGCTCCTACCAATAAAAACCTTGAGGCATTTAATGAAATTCAAAAAGCCCGCAAACTGGGGGATATGAGCATTTTAAAAGGAGAACCGGCTATTATTCAAAAGAATCTGGAAGCGTTTTATGCCGGTGACACAACTCAGTGGGGATGGGAAAAGATATACGGACCTGACGGGGTTTTCAATGCTTTAAACGGATATATTGAAAATGGCCAGGTCATGAGAGAAGAATTTGTAGGTGCGCCTACGCCTACTATGGTAGATAAACAGTCCTCTCTTCGTACCATGGAGCTTGAGATGTTTGTGCGGATTATTATGGGTGATGTTCCCGTAGATGAGTTTGATAAGTTCGTTGATAACTGGAATGCGTTAGGCGGAGCCCAGATGACAAAGGAAGTAAACGAATGGTATCAGTCTGTTAAAAAATAGAAAATGATTGATGAGAGGAGAGGTTTGACAGAAACTAATCCTCTCATTTTTATTCATAGAAGAAAGGGGTCTGTTTATGAAACATAGACGTAAGCGGGAACTGCCATTGCATCTGATGATTTTGCCCAGCATGATCTTGCTGCTGTGCTTTAGCTATTTACCAATGGGAGGAATTATCATTGCGTTTCAGAAGTTTATACCGGCAAAAGGATTATTTGGAAAACAGAAATGGATTGGCTTTGATAATTTTATTTATCTGTTTCAGCTGCCGAATTTCGTAAGTGTTCTTTGGAATACTCTTTTCATTGCAATTATGAAAATTATATTAGGACTTTTAATCCCAATTGTAGTTGCGATCCTTATTAATGAAGTTAGAAACAGTGGGTTAAAGAGAAGCATTCAGACAGCAATCTATCTGCCACATTTCTTATCCTGGGTAGTATTAGGCGGTATCTTTATCGATATACTTGCTCCAGGCGACGGATTGATTAATCAGATTATAAAAGCATTTGGGGGGCAGCCCATCTTCTTTTTAGGTGATAATAAATGGTTTCCTTTAACCTTAATCGTTACGGAAAGCTGGAAATCCTTTGGATACGGTACAATTGTGTATTTAGCGGCAATCACAGGCATTGATTTAAGCTTATATGAGGCAGCCCAGGTTGACGGAGCAAACCGGTGGAATCAAATATGGCATATTACCCTTCCGGGAATGCGAATGGTAATTGTTCTGTTAATGGTATTAAGTCTTGGTAATGTATTAAATGCCGGATTTGACCAGGTATTTAACTTATATAGTCCTCCTGTGTATGCAAGCGGAGATATTATTGATACGTTTGTTTACCGGATTGGTATGTTAGAAACTCAGTTTGGAGTTGCCACTGCAGTAGGCTTGTTTAAATCAGTGATCTCGCTGACCTTGATTTCAGTCTCCTACTGGTTTGCATATAAATTCGCAGATTATCAGCTGTTTTAAGAAAGGAATCGTATATGAAAAGGAATAAGAAAATTAAGTGGTTTCCAATCATTAACACTGCCATACTGCTCATGCTGGCATTGATCTGCATTATACCGCTTATTCATGTAGCTGCTGTTTCCTTTAGCTCCAGTGCGGCGGCTTCTGCAGGAAGTGTATCTTTATGGCCCAAGGAGTTTACAACAAATTCTTATGCCTTTGTAGCGAAGCGTCCTGCATTCTGGCGTTCGATGAAAGTTTCAATTATACGGATTATCCTTGGCGGTGGTTTAAGCATCCTTCTTACGATTACGGCAGCGTATCCGTTGTCTCAGCCAAAGGAAAGCTTTCGGTTTCGGACCGTTTATGCATGGTTCTTCTTTATTACAATGATTTTTAATGCAGGGATGATCCCCTGGTATATGGTAATCCGGCAATTTGGCCTGCTGGACAGTATTTGGGCGTTGATCCTTCCAGGCGCGGTACCTGTTTTTAGTGTGATACTCTTACTTAACTTTTTCCGTGAGGTGCCCAAGGAACTTGCGGAGGCGGCATTTATTGACGGGGCAGGGCATTGGCGCACTCTATTAACAATCTATGTACCTTTGTCAAAGCCAGCCCTTGCAACACTGCTTCTTTTCTCTCTGGTAACAAATTGGAACAATTGGTTTGATGGTTTGATTCTCATGAATAATCCTGATAATTATCCGCTACAGACTTATATACAAACCATTGCCGTTCAGCGTTCCTTCAGCATGATGACGAGAGAGGAAATTCAGCAGATGGCAGCAATATCAGACCGGACGCTTCGATCCGCACAGATATTTTTAGGCTCCCTTCCCATTGTAGTGGTATATCCGTTCCTGCAGAAATACTTTGTGAAAGGTATTGTGTTAGGAGGAGTGAAGGGGTAAAATTAATTTTATTTTGAGGTGCTCTTATGAGTGCCTCTTTTTTCATTATTGTACAAAAATCTGTAATACTAAGCTGACCAGTATCCATATTGATCAAAAAGTGATATAGTAAATATATTGACTATTTGAGGAGGAAGATAAATGATAAATGTATTGTTTATATGTGTAAAGTTGTTATTTTCTATCTTTCTGGTTATCTTATTTCTGCTGCTATGTTTGGCTGCTTATCATCATTTGATGATAATGAAGGAAAGAAAAGATTTGACTCCCAATGGAAGTATGATTCATGTCGATGGAAGAAAAGTACATGTATATTCTCAAGGAAATCAAAGTAACAAGCCAATATTAGTATTTCTGTCCGGTTCAGCAACGGTAGCACCTGTGTATGACTTTAAATCGCTATACAATAAATTAACCGATCAATATAAAATAGTAGTAGTTGAAAAAAACGGTTACGGGTATTCGGATACTTCTAATGTCGATCGAGATGTAGCTTCTATCGTTATGGAGGAAAGAAGTGCGCTCCAAAATGCAGGAGAATATGGTCCATATATTCTGGTTCCTCATTCAATGGGGGGATTGGAGGCTGTTTATTGGGCCCAGAATTATCCAGATGAGGTACAGGGGCTGATTGGACTGGATATGGCAGTGCCGGAAGTATATGAGAAGATGGATATAAATCGATCTTTAAGAACAATGAAGATTTTAAAAATTGTATGCTTTTTAGGAATTCAGCGAATACCGCGAGTGTATCCATTGAATACGGAGGAACTTGACGCTGTTGAAAAAAAGCAGCAAAAATTACTTTTAAACAATTATAGTATGAATCATAATTTTCGCTTAGAATCAGAGAAAGTAAAAGCAAATGCAGAATCAGTGAAGAAGGGCGGCAATATTTATGTGCCCCTCCTTCTGTTTGTATCCAGTGGGTCTGAAATAGGAGATTTTTGGATACCATGTGAACAAAAGTTTGCTAATGAAAATCATGGTAAATTGATATTGCTTCCATGCGGCCATTATATACATCATTATGAATCAAAATTACTGGCTGATGAAATAAAGAAATTTATGATGGAGTTTATTGGCATGAAGGAAGGAATTATTTAAGTTTTGGAATAAAGGCGGAACAGCTTTCAATAGAGATTGATAAATTATAAAGAAAATGGAGCGAAGATGGAGATTATGATACTTTTAGATGATGAAAGAGTTGCAAATGTTAACTGCGTTGATAATAAAGAGCGGATGGTAATCCTGAGAAAGATACATAAAGATGTGCTGATCGATGAGTCTCGAAGCCAGATATCAAGCAAGTCTGACTTATTTTGCTATGCACGGGAAGAAGTAATAAACAGACTGAAAAAAGCTGCAGACAGTTTACCAGTCGGTTATCAGTTCTTGGTGAAAGAGGCATACAGACCCCTTTCCCGTCAAAAGAAGTCTTTTGAAGAGGCCTTTGAAAGCTATAAATCTGAATATCCATTAAAGAGCCAGGAGGAAATCTATCGTTTAACCTGCCAATATGTTGCCCCAATTGAAGTGGCAGGGCATCCTACGGGAGGGGCAATCGATATAACCTTATTTAAAGATGGAACAGAAGTTGATATGGGGACTGAGTTTAATGATATACCGTATGAACCGGAGAATTTAACCTATCTGCATTCTCCGTTTATTAGCAGCACTGCAAAAGAAAATCGTAAAATCCTGATTGAATGTATGGAGGGAGCGGGATTTATTAATTACCCAACCGAATGGTGGCACTGGTCTTATGGAGATTGTTATTGGGCTTGCTTAAATCATTGTAATGCCATATATTCTGGTGTCAAAGAGGAGGATATAACTCCTATACTTAAATAAAATAGCACAAGAAACGGAAGTGTCGTTAGAAATAAGACTGATACTTCCTTTTTGAATTAGATTTCATGAGATGGCTATTATCTTTAAAAAGCAAAGCGATAATAAGCCCTCCCAGCACCAGGCAACCGCCTATAATATGGTGGACAGTAAAGGCTTCACCCAGGACAATTACGGCAAATACAGCAGTAAGTATGGGTTGAAGCAATGTAAGTATTGATACGGTGGATGAATCAATGTAACCAAGAGCATAATTAATTGAAAAGTATCCGCCAACCTGTGTGATCAGACCCAGGCATAGCAAATAGGCCCAGGAAGGCAGGGAGAAACCATATAATGCGCTTCCTGTAGCGATACAGCAAATCAATAAAGTAATTGTGCTCCCAAGAAATGTGAAAAAGATGACCTGAATCGTGCTGTTTTTTTGTCGGACTTCTTTTACCGATAAAATGTATAGGGCGAGAAACATACTGGCTATAATGGAGAATAAAAAACCGGTATCAATTTTCATATGTATGATATTATTAATTCCAATGATTATTGCAACCCCAAGAATCGCTATCATATTTCCCGCCCAATGGAAGCGGTTCAATTTTTCCCTGAACAGGAACATTGCCCCAATCCCGACCCATACGGAAGAAAGGTTGACTATCAATGTAGGAAATGTTGTGTTGGATATAATTACAGCAGTATTCCAGAAGATCAGTTCAAATGCGAAAAATACACCTCCCAGTATTGAAAGGCAGATACTTTTTAAACTCATATTTTTATTTTTTACCTGAATATAAAAGGGTAAAATGAATAACGTTGCAAAACACACCCTGTAAAATGAAACGGATATGCCGTTAACGTTAGCCTTCTTCACGAAATATGCAGATATCGAAATACATACGATGCCAAGAAATAATATTACCCATGGCAGTTTTTTAGGGTTTCCTTCATTCATATTTTATCAACCGTTTTCCTTTCATCATATAAAGTCAAAAGCTTCTTTTAATTTTGAACATACTAAATCAAGAGCAGCCCGTGCTTCCTCAACCGTTCCCTGCATATTAAAAAAGCCATGAATAATCCCGTCATACCGCTTAAGATATACGTCAGCACCAGCTTCTGATAAGTTTTTTGCATAATGCTCCCCTTCATCTCTTAATGGATCATATTCGCATGTGATGATGCACGCATCAGGAAGATCTTTAAAACTCTCTGCAAGCAATGGGGAAGCAAGAGGATTCTTAGCTTCATGTAAGACATTTAAATATTTAGGGACATACCATCCTTCAATTGCATGTGTTTCCAGTCTATATCCCTTTGCGTTTTCTACTCTGGATAAAGGCTTTGTTACTCCAAGCAAATCAAACATGGTATTTATCAATACCTGATAAGTAATTGTAAATTCTTTTCTTTCTCTTGCCATCTGAGTAACTGCTGCCGTGAGAGTTCCGCCGACACTGTCACCGCCTACTGCAAGTTTATCTGGCTGAATATTTAAATCTTCAGCATTTTCATATACCCATTTAATTACGGAATAACATTCTTCCCCGGGATCTGGAAATTTGTATTCAGGAGACAGACCGTAATCGATGGATATTACAGTGCAGTTCACATTGTTTGTTATTTTGCGGCATATAGAATCATATACTTCCATGCTTCCAAAAATGAATCCACCCCCATGTATCCATATAAATGCAGGGTGGATTCCCTTGGATTTTGGATTATAAATTCTGATTGGAGTATCTCTTTTAGCCGTTTTAAGGGTGCGATTGATTACAGTTCCTACATCAATAATCTCTCCTTTAAAATCATCCCAGCTTTTTTCGTAATAGTCTCTCAGTTCCTCAAGGCTAAGGGAATACATATTGTCAAAATCGGTTTCCAATAATTTTTTAAATATTAAATTTAGTGGCATAATGAAAAACCTTCTTTCTAAGTTATAAAATTATATTATTGATGGTTGATGCTATTATAACAATAATAGTTGAAAAAATCTACTATTATAAACTTGGAATTATTTAAGTTTTAATTAACATTAATACCTATGGTTATAATATAACCAATCAATATTACGACAATAAGTTGACAATACGGACCAAAATACATATAATATAGTTGAAAATAACAACTAAATATTCGCTTGATATTTATTCGTAAGAATTATTATGGAGTATAAGACTAAGCGGTATAAATAGTAAAAAGAAAGGAATATATAATTCAGTCAACTTAGAAACGGTTCATAGGGTTATATGTGAAAGAAATGAATATAAGACATGATGCAAGATTTTTTGGGATTTTAAACAGACAACTTCATAATTATATTAATGTTGCTTTTAAAGCATTGGATTTAGATTACTGGGAATGTATATTTATTGTAAATTTATATGAGAATGAGGGAATTAATCAAGAGAGGCTTTCTTCCATACTTTTAATGGATAAATCAATTACAGCAAAAACGATAAATTCACTGGTGAACAAAGGCTTTGTAATAAGAAAAGTTTGTGAAACCGATAAAAGAGCTAAAAACCTTTATATATCAGATAAAGGAAAGGAACATAAAGATCATATTTTTAGCCTGATAGAAAACTGGTTTGATTATATTTCAGATGGAATAGATAAAGAAACTCAGGAATTTGTACTTAATAAGCTTCGTATTATGGCGGAAAGAGCCAGAGATGCTGATTTTGATGAATTGGTATCTAATATTAATAACGTGGGAGATAAGGGAGGCTCCTGATGAAGGATTTGTAAACAGAAAATAGGTTGGGAGTATATTCATAGTATTGAGGTGTTTAAAAATTTATTATTGACCCGTCTATTACCTAATAGTTTATATTTATATATAAACTATTAGGGGTGAATATAACTATGAAAATGTCTTATACCAATAAGAATCTACACCTGTTACTATGCGGCCAGTTCATATCACAAATCGGTGATAAATTCTATGCGTTGGCGTTGGCCTACTGGGTTCTTCAGACCACACACTCACCTTCCATAATGGGAATTGTGCTGTTTTTTTCCATGGCTCCTGGGATTGTGGCAGGCCTTCTTTCAGGAGGAATTATTGATTTTTTTAGCAGAAAAACACTTCTGGTCAATACTGATATTATTAGAGGACTTGTTGTAACTGGGGTAGCTGCATCTTATTATACAGGAGTATTAAATCTGTCTGTCATCATAAGCAAAGAAGTAGTGCTTTCCATATGCTCTGCATTTTTTGATCCTACAGTTCAGGCAGTAATTCCTCAGATTGTGGAAAAGGAAGAGCTGACCGAAGTGAATGCAAAAAGTCAGTTTTTAAACGGTATTGCACTTACTGCTGGTCCCTTGCTTGGGGGTCTTTGTGCAGCATCAGCAC
Organism: Lacrimispora sp.; assembly: GCF_031982545.1. Lineage (GTDB taxonomy): Bacteria > Bacillota > Clostridia > Lachnospirales > Lachnospiraceae > Lacrimispora. Next base: position 595,694 of record NZ_DALYXB010000001.1, on the reverse strand, counting down.
TTGCTATCGTGCAATTTTGCAGAAGAATGTAGAGAATGACATGGCAGGGAGGGTCTTTGGCATAATTGGATCAGTAGGCAATTTCACCTATCCTATTTCAATGCTCATATTTGGAGTGTTGTTAGATCGGTTTCAATATGGGAGATTATTGATATTGTGTGGAATGATAATAATGATTCTGGGTTCTGTTTTATCATGGCTTAACAGACAGCGTACAGTAGTACCGCTTAATGATCAGAGGTGAGGAATGTATGGAATTATCTGTAGGTAAACTTGCAGCGAAGTTTGGGATTTCCAGAAGTACGTTATTATACTATGAATCAATTAGCTTACTGAAACCATCCGCAAGGAATGAGGCAGGATATCGGTTGTACAGTGAAGCAGATGTGGAGCGACTAAGCAAGATTATGATTTTTAAGGAAGCTGGAGTACCGTTGGCTGAAATATCAAATCTTTTAAATGCAGCAAATTTGGAAGTAACAGCACTGCTCTTAAAGCGGCTGGGAGAACTAAATAAAGAAATTGAAGGAATAAAAAAGCAACAGAATATAATCATAAAGCTATTAGAAAACAGTATTGTGTATAAAAATATAAAGACAATTGATGAAGGGGCGTGGCTGGCAATCCTGAATTCGGCAGGTATAAAAAAAGAAACAGCGCAGGAATGGCATTCTCAGTTTGAAAAACATTCGCCTATGCAGCATCAAAATCTTCTGGAATCACTGGGATTTGATGAGTGTGAAATAAGCCAGCAAAGAGAGCATTACAGAAATAAGTTGTAAAGAATGTGAGAGAGGTTGTCCATGCAATGCCATACATATGAGGAATGGAAAACCTGTTTGGGCGGGAGACTGCACCTTTTGTCTAAAGTGCATTCATAACTGCAGACAATCAGCCATTCAATATGGGAAATTTACTGCTAAAAGGGATAGATATCAGTATAAAGAGCCGCTTCAGTGATAATTAACTATTTTAGTTGTGTATACAGACGCGTAATTTATTGTTGACTTCTAATATTTTATTAGATATAATTTAACAAAAATAAATAAGAGCTTATGCTTTCATCACCGGATGATTGCATTATAAGGCATCCAAAAGCCAACCGTAGGTACGGTGTGTTATCACACTATAAGGTTAGCTTTTGGGTGTCTTTTATTTTTAAGGAGGTCAAAATGATTATCAAAGAGTATAACTACTTACCAGAAGAAGCTATAAAATTAAGAAATGAGGTATTTGTAAAAGAGCAAAAATTCGTTGAAGAGTTTGATGAAATTGACGGCATAGCCAAGCATATAGTTTTGTATGAAAAAGAACAGCCAATCTCAACATGCAGAATTTATTTCAATAGTGAAAAACAATCATTTGTCATCGGAAGAATCGCTGTCGTAAAGGAATGGAGGGGGAAAAACATTGGGACTAATATAATAAATATTGCAGAAGATTATATAAAAACAGATGGTGGAAAAAGTGCAATGTTGTCAGCACAAGTACGAGTTGCAGAATTCTATGAAAAGCAAGGGTACAAAAAGCAAGGAAAAGCCTATTTGGATGAGGATTGTCCGCATATCTGGATGAAAAAGAATTTGGGAGATGTGGATAAATGAATATAAATTATCTCATGCCACTTCTTGTTGTAATCATATGTAATGTTTGCTATCACTTGATTAGTAAGAATATTTCAAGTACTACAAATACATATATGGGTCTGATTATAACATATGGAGTTGCTTGCCTAATAAGTGCTCTTGCATTTTTTATTACTTCAAAAAACTATTTTATTGAGGAAGTTACTAAAGTAAGTATATCCAATATTCTATTAGGGCTGGTTGTAGTTGGTATTGAAGGTGGTTATATTCTTATGTACCGCAGTGGTTGGGAAATCAGCAAAGGTTCATTACTATCAAACATGTGTATAGCAATCATTCTTCTGATTATTGGTGTATTAGTATTTAAAGAGGGAATCACAATAAAGAAGTTAATGGGTGTTGTTCTATACATTATGGGATTTTTTTTAATTAATAAATAGTGCCTATTTTAGTTGACATTGCAGACCCCGTATGTTAGCATTAATAAAACTTAAAACAAAAAGGCTATGATGTGAAATAGTAAGTATTAGGGATCTTACAGAGAGAAGATGGTTGGTGCGAATCTTCATTGATCTAATATGGAAGCAGTCACGGAGCTGTGGACCGAACAGAAAGATCTAAGTAGGCTTCAACGGAGTTCCACCGTTATTTGGGAAGCAATATCGGAATTAACCCGTATTGACAGAGTGCAGAGAAATCTGAAATTAGGTGGTAACACGGACATAATCGTTCGCCCTAAGTTGACAACAAGTCGGCTTAGGGCTTTTTGTTTTGGGTAAATAAATGAAAGGAGTTATATTTATGACAGCAAGTGAGTTAAGGAAGATGTACGTGGATTTTTTTAAAGAAAAGGAGCACAAATTAATTGCGTCTGCTTCACTTTTGCCAGAAAATGATCCGACAGTTTTATTTACCACAGCGGGAATGCATCCCCTGGTACCTTATTTATTAGGGGAGAGCCACCCACAGGGAAAACGTCTTACTGCCATTCAAAAATGTTTGAGGACAGGGGATATTGATGAGGTAGGTGATGATACCCATTTAACATTCTTTGAAATGATGGGAAATTGGTCCCTTGGAGATTATTTTAAAGAGGAAGCAATCTCCATGAGCTTTGATTTTTTAACAAATAGTTTAAATATACCCATTGAGAGAATTGCAGTGACCGTATTCGAAGGAGACCTGACGGTGCCTCGGGATAACGAAGCGGAAGACATTTGGAAGAACAAAGGATTAAAGCAGAGTCAGATATACGCTTATGGCCGGGAAGAGAACTGGTGGGGGCCCCCTGGCCAGACAGGACCATGCGGTCCCGATACGGAAATATTTTATGATATGGGCAAACCAAAATGCAGTGATCATTGCGGACCTGCATGCAAATGCGGAAAATACGTTGAAATATGGAACAATGTATTTATGAAATTTAATAAAGAGGCAGATGGAAGTTTCACAGAACTTAAGCAGAAAAATGTGGATACAGGCATGGGGCTGGAACGGGTCCTGACAATATTTAACGGAAAAACCAATGTTTATGATACAGAGTTATTTATTCCGGTTATGACGCAGTTAAACAACATTATTGGAGCGTTAGATGCCAAAATGTCCATAAGAGATAAACGGATTATCTGTGAGCACATCAGAGCAGTCTGTTTCATATTGGGTGATCCTCAAAAGATATGCCCATCCAATACAGAACAGGGCTATATACTAAGACGTCTGATCCGAAGAATGATCCGGCTGTTTAAAAAAGCGGGAATTAATCAGAATTATTTATGTGATCTGGCAGAAGTGATTATCCGTCAATATAAGGATGCATATCCTGAATTAGCCGATAACGAAACATTTATTAAGGAGCAATTACAAAATGAATCTGATTTGTTTTTAAAAACCCTGGATATGGGATTAAAAAAAGCAGATCAATATCTGACGAAAACAGATGAAAACACTGCTTTAAGCGGAGAGTTAGCATTTAAGTTATATGACACATACGGCTTCCCAATCGAGTTTACCTGCGAATTAGCCCGGGAAAGAGGGCGTTCTGTTGATATGGAATCATTTCGGGAAAAGTTTACAGCCCATCAAAACAAGTCCAGAGAAGGGGCAGCAGAAAAATTCAAAGGAGGGATGGCGGACCATAGTATTGAAACTGCCCGACTTCATACAGCAACCCATTTGTTAAACGCTGCGTTAAGAAAAGTGCTTGGTGACGAGATTTCCCAGCGAGGCAGCAATATAACCCCTGAGCGACTCCGGTTTGATTTTTCCTTTCATCGAAAAGTGACACCGGAAGAACTTAGAGAAGTAGAAAACATTGTTAATGAAGCAATTGATAAACAAATAGAAATATCCATGAAGGAAATGAAACTGAATGAAGCTTATGCATTAGATGCGGTTGGAGTATTCACAAATAAATACGAAGAAACTGTTAAAGTGTACTCCATACCCGATTATTCAATCGAAATCTGTGGTGGTCCACACGCTGGCAATACCGGAGAGTTAGGCTCATTTAAAATTGTTAAAGAAGAGGCCTCTTCGGCAGGCGTGAGACGAATAAAGGCGGTTTTAAAGGAGGGTAAACATGAGCAATGATTTTGTAAATCTGACAGCAGAAAACCTTGAAAAAGAGCATTTATGCTGCATTATCAGAAGTAAAAAAACTCATCCCGGAATCGAAGCAAAGAGGCAATGGCTTTCAGAACGGCTAAAGGAAGGACACGTTTTTAGAAAGTTAAATGAAAAGGCAACTGTATTTATTGAATATGCTCCTCTGGAAACAGCCTGGGTCCCCATAACTGGTGACAACTATTATTATGTGTATTGCTTATGGGTATCAGGCAGTTGTAAAGGAAAGGGGTATGGGAGAGCGCTGATGGAGTATTGCGTTGCAGATGCCAGGGAAAACGGCAAATCCGGTATTTGTATGCTTGGATCAAATAAGCAGAAAGCCTGGCTTTCTGACCAGACCTTTGCGAAAAAGTTCGGTTTTGAAGTTGTTGATACTACTGAACAGGGATATGAATTACTTGCCCTTTCTTTTGACGGAACGTCTCCCAGGTTTGCTCAAAATGTAAAAAATAAGGGAATCAAAGGGGAAGAGCTTACCATTTATTATGATATGCAATGCCCCTATATCTATCAAAACCTTGAGATGGTAAAGAAGTATTGCGATATAAAAGAAATTCCGGTATGTGTCGTTCCGGTGGATACACTGCAAAAAGCGAAAGAACTGCCCTGCGTATTCAACAACTGGGGTGTGTTCTATAAAGGTAAATTTCAGACCGTAAACCTATTAGATGAGGCCAGCTTAGCACGAATACTGAAAAAACAGTAATTGAAATAATGAAAGGCAAAAACACACGTAAGATGGTTTTTGCCTTTTTATATATGGACGTACAGTTCTGTACATGCGGACAAAATTTGATAAGAATAGTCGAGAAAAAATTCAAATAAATGCTATTATTATATGAGGAGGTGTCAGTATGGCGAAGGAACAGTCTCTTCAAAAAGCTATGGATTATATTGAAGAAAATTTGACCAAAGATATCAGCTACTATGATATAGCACGGGAAGCCGGTATTTCAGTACCGCATTTTTACCGGCTGTTTAAAAGATTAACAGGGGACACCGTTGGTGCTTACATATTAAGGCGAAGAATATCCATGGCTGCAAATGATTTGGTAGATCGTAATAAATCTATTGTAAGTATAGCATTTGAATATGGCTTCGAATCCCACGATGTATTTACCAGGGCATTTAGAAGAGTGTATGGAATGTCTCCAAGCAAGTACCGTAAAAGTATTACTTCAGTGCCTTTAAAAAGATTGACAGCCATAAGCGATCAATCTGTGATGGATGAACATCAAATGAAGTTTAGCCTGCTGCAAACGGAAGGTTTAGTCGTTGCAGGACTGGAATGCAGGGCTGTGCAGTGGGATAGTGATGGAGCCGTGGGCAAATTATGGAGTGAATTCTTGGCACGTCTGGAAAAAATCCAACTGATACAAGATAAAGTGACCATGTATGGTATTTGTGAACAGGAAACCTGCAATAATGAAAATTTCACCTATATGGCTGCCATTGGTATCGATGCTGGAACTGATATACCGTCTGGTATGACTAAAAAATTCATATCACCCCAAAACTTTTTTCAGGCAAGTGTTCCTGATTGTATCAGCACGCCGGATGCTTATGCTGGCGCAATTGGTTATGCGAGAAGTCTGGGGTATGCCTTAAAAGACAACGATATTATTGAGGTATATGATGGAATCTTTCAGAATCCGGATGTGAACAGATTCCGGTTATTGATTCCAATTATATGATATAAAAAATAAAAAGGAGAGTATTATCATGGTAAAGATATTTAAAAATATTGACTGTATTGAGCTTTATGTTTCTGATATAAATGAAGGGATACAATATTATTGTGACAGTATGGGGTTAAAACTTCTCTGGCGGAATGAGGATATGGTTGGGCTGGGAATGGAACATGATATTACCGAGATCGTTTTACAATCCCAGAGAAAACAGGTTCTTGTTGATATCAAAGTGGAGTCTGTGGATGAATCCATAGAAAAAATCAAAGAAGCAGGCGGAACAGTGGAATATGGTCCGTTTGACGTTCCTATTGGACGCTGTGCAGTAATTCTTGATAAATGGGATAACAAATATGTGATACTGGACATGACAAAGGGCAGATATGTTACAGACGAAAATGGTAATGTAACTGGTGTAAGCAAAGGATAATCACGAATCAGTTCAGTTGCGGGATATGAGGTGAAAAATATTGATGAATCAAGTGATTATAGATGTAAATGAAAAACTGAATGAGATTCCTTTGTCTTTTATAAATAAACCGATCATAATAGGCGGCATGGCTATGGAATATTATGGAATACGTAAGGCAGGCAGGGATATGGATTTAATCATTTCACAAGATGATTATCATATACTTTCTGAAAAGTATCCGGATAACAAAAAAGATCTTTATGGTGATTTAGGCTTTATCATAAATAAATTTGAGATCTGGCGAAGCATTGCACTGATTGACTATGGTTTTTTCCTTAAAGATGCTGTTGATGAAGGAAATGTTTTAGTTGTATCCATAGACAGGCTTCTATGGATGAGAGTTTGCGCTATGGAGGTTGAGAAGTACAAAAAAGATTTGGATTTAATGAAAGAATATTATAATAGACATTTTAGAAATCAATGTTACCTGGAGGAATACAGGTTAATAAATCCAACGAACTAATTATGAAGAAAGAGGGGCGCTCAGATGCTTCTCTTTTTTTACTTTTTGCTCTTTCCATACTTTATAAAATACGAAAGAAAATTAAGAAAATAAATTTTAATCTCTAAAAATGGATTGCAAAACATAAAAATATCAGGAAATTGGGCAGTATATACATTAGTAGGCTTTCTATTGGTAAATTTATGGTATTTTGAGACAGAAAAAATTTTACAAAAATTTTACGTATAATTCACATAGATAATGCTTTAACTTTTCTTAATTCATGTATAATTAATAATCGGTGTAAAGAAGTTGTAAAATCAAAGTATAGTAAAGGACAAACGTATGGATGATCTTATATTAAAGTCTGGGCAGAGAGCCAAGATAAAGACAGATGCAGTAAACCTTTTTTATGGCAGCTTCCAGGCTCTTAAAAATGTTACCATGGATATTCAGGAATGCGCGATTACAGCAATCATTGGTCCTTCAGGCTGCGGTAAATCTTCACTTCTGCGTCTGTTTAACCGTATGAATGACCCGATACCGGGAGTCAGGGTAGAAGGTAAAATTTTGCTTGATAATACTTCGATCTATGATAAAAGTATGGATGTTGTTGCGCTGAAAAAAAGAGTGGGCATGGTTTTCCAGAAGCCGAATCCATTTCCCATGTCAGTCTATGATAATATGGTTTTTGGCCCCAGACATCACGGGATAAAGCAAAAAGCCCGTCTCGATGAGATTGTGGAGAGCTACTTAAGCCAGGTGGCTTTATGGGACGAACTGAAGGACAAACTGAAGAGACCCGCTTTTGACCTCTCCCCGGGACAGCAGCAGCGGCTTTGCATTGCCCGTGCACTGGCTGTAGAGCCTGAAGTTCTGTTAATGGATGAATCCTGCAGTGCGCTGGATCCGGAATCCACCATGCAGGTTGAGGGATTAATGGAAGAGCTTGCTAAAAAATATACAATTATTATAGTAACTCATAGCATGGAACAGGCAGCGAGAGTGTCGCATATGACTGCGTTTATGATGATGGATGAGGACAGGGCAGGAACTCTGGTGGAATATGCTCCTACAGAACAGATCTTCGCTAATCCCAAGGATAAACGCACCGAAGATTATATTACAGGCAGATTTGGATGAAAACTGGTTATTTCTATATTCAGAGAAATGGAGGAAATCAGACATTGGAATTGAATGTTTGATTTTTGCGAAGATATGAAAAAAAGGATTAATACATGCAAATTAATAAAGAGAATAAAAATATCTGCCTGTGCAGTGATACTGACCCTTTCTATGGGCCTGCTGTCTGGCTGCACCCAGGAGACGGAGTCAGACACCATCGTTGCAGGATCAACTTCGGTACAGCCATATGCTGAGATTCTGGCAGAAGCATTTATGGCCAAAGATCCGGAGGCTGTGATCGATATTCAGGGAGGAGGCTCCTCCGCTGGTATAACGGCAACCCAGACTCATAGTGCTGATATTGGTATGTCTTCCCGTTCTCTGGAAGAGGGTGAGAAGGACCTTTGGAGCGTGGAAATTGCCAGGGATGGTCTGGCAATTATTGTGAACCCGGAAAATCCTGTAAAAAACCTTACCTCAGATCAGATCCGCGATATTTATGCAGCTGAAATTACCGACTGGAGTCAGGTGGGGGGCACAAAAGCCAGGATCAATATTATTGCAAGAGAAGAAGGATCCGGCACACGAAGTGCGTTTACTGAACTGCTTATGGGCAAGAAAGAGATAACTCCCAAATCCATTGTTCAGGACTCCAATGGCGCAGTACGCCAATTGGTTGCAGATGACCCCAATGCCATAGGATTTATATCGTTAGGGCTGGTTTCCAATGAAGTAAAAGCGCTTAACTTAGACGGCGTTGAAGCCACACGGGAAAATATCATGAATAACAGCTATAAGCTGTCCAGACAGTTTTTGTTTGTCACCGATGGTGAGCCAACAGGAATACAAAAGAGTTTTATTGATTTCACCCTTTCTTTGGAAGGGCAGAAATTACTGAGCAAAGAGGGACTTATCCCGTCAGCAGAGGGGGCATCAAAATGAAAAGTTTTAAGGAAAAATTAACGGAGCGTGTGTTTCTCTTAATCGCTCTTTCGACTTTATCGGTATTGGCGCTCATCACTGTTTTTATATTTATAAAAGGTATGCCCATCATTGCCAAGGTAGGTATTATCAACTTTGTTTTTGGGATGAAATGGGCACCCAGCCAGGGCTACTATGGTATTTTCCCCATGATCGTTGGATCAGTATCAGTTACCATAGGAGCAGCCATCGTAGGAGTACCCATCGCTATATGCTGCAGTATATTTTTGGCTGAGTTTGCTCCGACAAAGCTCCGGAATATATTCCGGCCTGCCATTCAGTTACTGGCTGCCATTCCTTCTGTTGTATATGGATTCTGGGGAGTTTTATTCGTTGTGCCTGCGATCCGTAAATATCTGGGAGGACCGGGCCTTAGCATACTGGCAGGTTCCATCATTCTGGGTATTATGATTTTGCCCACCATAATAAGCATTACTGAAGTGTCCCTTCTTGCACTGCCGCGCCATTATAAAGACGGCGCACTTGCACTGGGACTGACACAATGGCAGACCATCCGATCCCTGTTGCTGCCCGCTGCCAAGTCTGGTATAGTAGCTGCTGTTATTTTAGGTTTAGGAAGAGCAATTGGTGAAACAATGGCAGTAATTATGGTTCTGGGCAATGCGGTTGCACTTCCCCATTCCGTACTTGACCCAGTCAGAACACTGACCACCAATATCGGTATTGAAATGGGATATGCATCCGGTGAACATCAGCAGGCGCTTTTTGCCACGGGTATTGTATTATTTGTTATTATCATGATTTTAAATGCCACTGCCCAGTACATTACACGAAAGAGGTGAGGTCACTATGAAAATGAATGCAAACACTTCTCAAAAGATAGCCAAGTTTACGATTTGGGCGGCAGCTCTTTTTGTTATTGCCATTCTTTTTTCCATCATTGCATATATTCTGGTAAAGGGCATCCCTATGCTCAGCTGGGAGTTTTTGACGGATATTCCCAGGGACATGGGCCGTTCCGGCGGTATTTCCTCCTCCATTGTGGGGACACTGGTTGTAACTGCGGTGGCAGTGATTGTGGCAACACCATTTGGAATTGGAACAGCAATTTATCTTACGGAATACACAAGAGAGGGAAGAATTACCCGTATTATCCGTTTCAGCGCCGAATCTCTGGCGGGGATTCCTTCTATCGTATATGGACTTTTCGGATTTATCTTTTTTGTGATATACTTAAATATGGGCTGGTCAATATTGTCAGGTGGGTTAACTATGGCGATTATGATTTTGCCAACGATTATACGTACATCGGAAGAATCGATTCGTACGGTTCCCCAGCTATACAGGGAGGTAGGCTTCTCTCTGGGATTGACGAAATTACAGACAATAACCAGGACGGTACTTCCATCAGCCCTCCCTGGCATTGTAAATGGATTGATATTAAGTATCGGCAGATGTGTAGCTGAAACAGCAGCTGTCATTTTAACGGCTGGTTCCGCACTTCGTATGCCTGAGTCACTGTTTTCCCCGACCCGGACGATGGCAGTACATTTTTATATATTGGCGAGGGAGGGAATATCCATGGATAACGCTTACGGAACAGCAGCGCTACTCATTATTCTGATTCTTCTGCTTAATGTAGGGTTTAATATGCTGGTCAATCGTTTTATAGCGAAGGGCCGTTAAGAGGTGAAAAATGACGCAGAAAGCAAAAATAGATATAAAGGGATTAAATTTCTTTTTTGAACAAAAACAGGTTATTAAAGAATTAAACTTAGAAATACCCGAAAACCGGATTCTGGGTGTTTTTGGTCCGGCAGGCAGTGGTATTACCACTCTGCTTCGCACATTGAACCGTCTCAGTGATTTAACTGCAGAAGCCCGTCGGGATGGTGAGATTCTGTTAGACGGGAAGAATATCTTTGATACAGATGTTAATGTAACAGAACTGCGCCGCAGGGTAGGTATGGTCTTTGATGTTCCGACACCTCTGCCTATGTCCATTTTTGACAATGTGGCTTTGGGACCCCGTATGGGTGGAATGAAGTCAAAGACTGATCTGGAAGAAAAAGTGGAAACATCACTTCGGATGTCTGCTCTGTGGGATGATGTCAAAGACAGACTGGATACGCCTGCAGCCAGATTATCCGGCGGTCAGCAGCAGCGTCTGTGCATTGCCAGAGTGCTGGCACTTGAACCAGAGGTAATTTTACTTGACCGGCCATGTTCCGCTCTTGATCCTATATCAACAGCCAAGATTGAAGAATCTCTAGTACAGCTGAAAGAGCAGTACACCATTGTTATCGCTCCCCACACGGTTCAGCAGGCGGGACGTATTGCAGACCGGGTAGCGTTTATGCTGATGGGTGATTTAATCGAACAAGGTTACACCCAGGAAGTTTTTTCATTCCCTAAGGATAAGAGGACTAACGACTACCTCACCGGTAGATTCGGTTAAAAAGGAGACGAATATTTTGGTTAGAGAACATTTTACACAGAAGATGACTGAAGTGAAGCAAAAAGTATTAACAATGGGAGCTCTCGTTGATAATATTATTGATTCGGCAGTGACTTCCATACAGACACAGGATCTTGAACTTGCAAGGAAAGTGAATGAACAGGATGATGAAATCGATCAGTTAGAAATGGAAATTGAAAAGGAATGTATTATGCTTCTTGCCCTTCAGCAGCCTCTTGCCAAGGATTTAAGAACAATTGCATCAGTTTTAAAGATTATAACGGATCTGGAAAGAATGGGAGACAATGCAGTCAATATTGCCAAGGTCACCCTTGAGATAGGAAAAGAACCAATCATTCAATCCATTATCGACATTCCAAAGATGGCAGAGATCGGCAGAAAAATGCTGAAGATGAGTCTTGATGCGTTTGTAAATGAGGACATTTCCCTGGCGCAGAAGGCGGCGGAGAGAGACGAAGAAGTTGACAGCCTCTATGAATCAGTGATTAATGATATTTTAAATATTATTACAGAAAAAAGAGAACTTACAAAACAGGGAACGAAGCTTTTGTTCTTAGGACGTTATCTTGAGAGAATAGCGGATCATTCCACCAACATTTGTGAACGAACCATCTATATGATTACAGGTGAATTAAAGGAAATAAATTAGAGGCAGCAGAGTTAAAAAATGAGCAGGTTGAACTGCTCATTTTTTTGTGGGTATTACTAAAGCAATTTGGGAGCCTGAGGCTTTCTGTATTCTCCCGAAGTCATTGTTAATCTGGATTGGCTTGCTAACAAGGAGGGGGATTTACAATTTTCCACGGATTTGAAGGAGAACATTTCAAATATGATGATGCAGGGGTTCCCTGTGTTCTTGATGCGAGTTATAATACTAAGGACAAAGACTGGACCAGACATGATCTGTTTATAATTGGAAATCAGGGTTATTATAAGACTGCCGATGAATTCGCACTAGCCACCTCCAAGGAATGTCCTGGATATGAAAACTATGTGCTCGATAATTTTAAAAATGCTTCTGTTGGAATAATAAGACACGATCCTACGTTTACTGCACCGACCGCTACAGAGAAAAATACGGAGATCAGTGTAATCCGGGAAGAGTATTTCGTAAAATTAGTTACCTGTCAGCCGGATAAATTTGATGCCACATTACAGGAGTTTAAAGATAAACTAAAAAAAGCAGGATATGACCAGATTATCAAAGAACGAACGGATTATTATGACGGTGTATTTGCCGGGAAGTAAGTTTTGCAGGAAACAGACAGAACGTGAAAGGAGACAGGAAGATGTACAGTAGAAACGATGGTATGAATTATGCGCCAAAAGGAAAGCCAGAGCCTGTGGTTGAAAAAGGGGAGTTCTTCATAGCGGCGATTGCTTTGAACCACGGACATATTTATGGGATGTGCAATGGTTTCACTGAGGCAGGGGCGGTACTGAAATGGGTATACGATCCCGATCCGTTAAAAGTGGCTGGCTTTGTCAAAGCCTTTCCTGAGGCTAAGGTGGCGGAATCTGAGGAGCAGATCCTTAAAGATCCCATGGTGCATCTGGTCTGTTCCGCGGCAGTAACAAGCCTGCGCTGTGCACTGGGTCTTCGGGTAATGGAAGCGGGAAAAGATTATTTTACAGATAAAGCACCTCTTACCACTTTGGAGCAGCTGGCAGCCGCAAAGGAAATGGTGAAAAGAACCGGGAAGAAATATATGGTATATTACAGTGAGCGGATCCATGTGGAGGCAGCGGTTTTTGCCGGACAGCTGATTGAGCAGGGAGCAATTGGAACACCCATACATATTGACGGCTTTGGTCCACACAGAGTGGGAGATCCTAAGGGCAGACCGGACTGGTTTTTTATAAAAGAAAAATACGGCGGCATTTTGTGTGACATTGGAAGCCACCAGATTGAACAGTTTCTGTATTACTGTAAGGTAAAGGATGCAAAAGTACAGTATTCCCAGGTGGGGAATTTCGGGCATTCGGATTATCCTGAACTGGAAGACTTCGGGGATGCGGTGCTTCTGGGAGACAATGGGGCGACCCAGCATTTTCGGGTAGACTGGTTTACTCCAGAAGGGCTTTCTACCTGGGGGGACGGAAGAACCTTCATTCTTGGTACGAAGGGCTATATCGAGCTGCGCAAATACGTAAATATCGGAGCTTGCGACGGAAGCTCAAACCATGTCTTCCTGGTCAATGAGGAAGGGGAGCAGCATTTTGAAGTGACCGGAAAGGTTGGGTACCCGTTCTTCGGGCAGTTGATTTTAGACTGTATTAACCGGACGGAGAATGCCATGACTCAGGAACATGCTTTCAAGGCGGCAGAGCTGTGCGTCAGAGCTCAGAACCAGGCAATTAATATACAAGAGGAAGCAGGGAGGCAGAAACCATGTTAGATATCGCGGTTGTTGGAACGGGAAATATCGCCCCGGCGCATATCGAAGGTCTTCTTACGTTTCCTGACAGATGCCGGATCGTTGCTTTGTGCGATATTTATCCGGAGAAGGCGGAAGCTTTAAAGGAGAAGTTTCATCTTGACTGCAGGGTTTTTGATGATCATCAGAAAATGCTTGATTCCGGTCTTGATATTAATGTGGTGCACATATGCACGCCCCCTTACGTACATGGGGAAATCGCCATTCATTCCATGGATGCCGGCTGTCATGTGGTGGTGGAAAAACCTATGGCTGCCTGCCTTAAGGAGTGTGACGCCATGCTGGAGGCGGAAAAGAGAAATCATGTGACTATGGCGTGTATTGCACAAAACCGTTTTCGTAACCAGATCTACAAATTAAAAAAGGTGGTTGACAGCAAAATCGCCGGAAAGATCTGCTGTGTCAATGTAAACTCCAGCTGGTGGAGAGGACATTGCTACTATGATTTGTGGTGGAGAGGGCTTTGGGAAAAGGAAGGCGGTGGTCCTACCTTAAATCATGCGGTACACCATATTGACATGCTTAACTGGTTAGAAGGAAAACTGCCGGAGGCAGTCATGGCCATGCTGGCAAACGTGATGCATGACAATTCAGAGGTAGAAGACTTGTCTCTTGCCATGTTAGAATACCAGGACGGAAGTCTGGGGCAGGTAACAAGTTCTGTGGTACATCACGGAGAACAACAGGGGATAGAGCTGCAGTGCGCTGATGCAAAGCTTTCGGTACCGTGGGATTTAAAAGCAGAAATCTCAAAGGCCAATGGCTTCCCGGAGAAAGGGGGAAATCGGGAGCTGCTTGACAAAATCCAGGCCTTCTACGAGGAAATACCGGATCTTTTATATGAAGGGCATACTGGAGAGATAAATGATATCCTTCGTGCAGTAGAGACCGGAACCAGACCTATGATTACCGGAATAGACGGGAGAAAGACTGTGGAGCTGATTACAGCTATCTACAAAGCCGGCTGTTTAAAAGAAAGGGTAAAGCTTCCGATCATGCCGGAAGATGGTTATTATTCCTTTGAGGGAATCTTAAAAAATGCGGTCCGGTTTCATAAAAAAAGTACATCGGTTGAGAATTTTACCGACACAGTCATAACACTTGGAAATTATGAGAAATAATTAAAATCAGAGCCGGACTCAAGCAAATGCATTGAATTTAATAAAATATAATACGGTAACGATTATAAAAATCGTAAAAAATGTCACAATATTGTATTGTGACATTTTTTTTGTAAAAACAGGCAAACTATGTAAAAAGAGATGCCATCATATGGGAAGGATTCTTAAATAAGGAGGAGCGCTTCTATTGCAGATCTTAATGGAAAAAATTAATTTCAATATAAATTCACCGTTTCTTCCGGTGGCTTTAGTAATACTGAGTTTGTTAATCTGTTTTATTTTATTTATGCTGTATTACCGGTTCTATCATTTTGATAAAAAAGTATGTTTCCCCTCCTGTTTTCAGGTAACAGGAGATAAGCCGGGACCGGGTGAATGGGAAAAGCAGATGCTTGAACTGGCTAACGGGCACAGCCAGATCCGGCTTACCGGAAACAGTTTTGTTTTAAACGATTATAATCAGGCTGCATATAAAAAACTGAATTGGATCAGAGACAGAATTTCTGCGCTGTCTCCAGGCATTATTTCCCTGATTCCAGCTGCACGCTGGCTCTATGATAATTTCCAGTTAATGTACCGGGAGATGAAAAAAGTACGTACTTCCGGAACCAGCTATGCCGTGCTGCCAATTCTGAAGGCGAAAGAATACCATAATTTCCCCCGGATCTATATTGTAGCAAAAAAGATGGTGGCTCTTTCCGGCGGGCATCTAAGTGAAGAAAACATCTCGGTCATGTTAAATGCCTATCAGCAAACGATTGCGCTTACGGACAAAGAGATATGGGTTTTACCGGAAATGCTGGGCTTTTGCATTCTGGAAGAAATCATAGCAGTTGCGGATGAAATTCTTCACATGATCGATGTAAAATCAGAGGCAGAAAAATTTCTAACTAAAAAGCTGGAACGCAAACGGGGATCCGCCGATTTATCAGCGCTGCTTTGCAAAACAGAGGATAACTTAAAGCATAATTATTCATTTCACGCTCACGTGATCTATCTGATGAAGAATATGTCCTTTGATGAGGCTTCCATTCAAAAATATTTAAAATATCATTTTGCTTCAAAGGACAAACAGATAAAGACTTCTTCTGTATACCAGGAAGAAGGAAGAATACAATCCTT
Source organism: Lacrimispora sp. (assembly GCF_031982545.1). Classification (GTDB taxonomy): domain Bacteria; phylum Bacillota; class Clostridia; order Lachnospirales; family Lachnospiraceae; genus Lacrimispora. The sequence continues at coordinate 579,654 of NZ_DALYXB010000001.1, read as the reverse complement.
TCTTGAAACAAATATCAGGACGTTAATCGTCAGCTTAAGAGATATCAATGAAGTCGATGAGGAAAAGTTTTTTGAAACCTATTCTGCACTGGAACAGATTTTATCCCAGGATCCGGCAGGTGTTTATTCAAAAATGGATCTGGAGTCCAGAGGGATGTACCGTGGGATAATCGTTAAATTATCTCTCCGTTACCGGCTGCTGGAAGAAACGATTGCAAAAGAATGTCTGGAGCTGGCGGTTCGGGGGCAGGAGGGTCTCCATTGTTCTCATCACGTGGGGGCCTATCTCCTGGGGAAGGGATATCCCCTTTTAAAAGCAAAAGTATTAGGAAAACCAATTCCCCAAAAGATCAGGAAAAAATGGAATGCAGCAGGGTTTCTTTATTTCTTATGCCTGATTCTCCTGTTTCTGGGACTGGAGGCCTGTTTGCTGTATCTGTTCAGGAATATTGGCGGTTTATGGTCTGCAGGAAGGTCTGTGATTATTGTTTTGACGGCTATGCCGCTGTTAATGGGCATTTCCATGGAAATAATTAATTTTATTTTTACCAGAAGAATAACGGTGAGAAAGATACCTGCTCTTGACTATCTGGAAGAAATTCCGGAAGATGCAAGAACCTTTGTAGTCATGCCGGTTATTGTATCCTCAAGGGAGCAGGGACTTCAATATATGGAACGTCTGCAGAAGCATTATCTTGCAAACCGGCAGGCAAATCTTTTTTTTGCATTGCTCCTTGATTTTGAAGACTCTAAGGATCAGTCTGTGCCAAAGGATGACGGAATCCGAAGTGCCCTTGTGGAGTGCATGAAAGAGTTAAATGAGCGTTACCCGTCAAAGGAACAGCGTTTTTCCCTGTTCTTTCGCTGCCGTAAATGGAATCAGGCAGAAAACTGCTATATGGGCTGGGAGAGAAAACGAGGAAAACTGGAAGAGTTTAATAACCTTTTAGACGGGGCAGGAAAAGACAGTACCACATTTACAGACGTTTATTGTGATGAAAATCTTCTCGCCACCTTCCAATATGTGATTACACTGGATGCAGATACTAATCTGATTCGCGACAATGCGGCAAAACTGGTGGGATTGATTGATCACCCGTTAAACAGACCGGTTCTTGATCCGTCAGGCCGGAAGGTAGAGGAAGGCTATGTCATCATTCAGCCTTCTGTCAGAAATCATATTGCGGATAAGAATGCCAGCTGGTTTACAAAAATATTTGGCGGAGAAACCGGACTCGCTCATTACGGAACTGTAATATCAGATATCTATCAGGATATCTTCAACCAGGGAATCTATATCGGGAAAGGAATCTATGACAGGAAAGCCTTTCGTATGGTACTTCATAACAAGGTACCGGAAAACAGGATTCTCAGCCATGACCTTTTTGAAAGCTGTTATGCAAGAACGGCTTTTTCCAGTACAGCCAGGATTATGGATAATTTCCCAAACAGCGTTTTATCATTTACAAAAAGAGAACACCGCTGGCTGCGGGGAGACTGGCAGCTGGTGCCTTGGCTGTTTATCAGTAAAACGGCGGATGGCAGAAGCTTAAGCCCTCTATCCAGGTGGAAAATTTTTGACAACTTAAGAAGAAGCCTGGTTCCGTTCAGTAAAACCTTGTTGATACTCCTTAATTTTTTGTGGTTGCCAGATGCATATTATCTTTGGCTGCCTCTTGTTTTCTTCAATGACCTGTTTAATCTGATTATTTTATTATTGGCAGTGATCACTCAAAAGATCATCCGGCCAAAGCTTGCGTTTGTATATAAGGGATTTTTAAAAGAACTGTCTGTGATGTTTGTCAGAGCATTTCTGGAATTTACAATTATGCCTTACCGCGCTTATGTGGCACTGGATGCAATTGTCAGAACTCTGTACCGGTTAATGATCAGCAAGAAAAATCTGCTTTGCTGGAATACGGCCGAATCCGTGGATGCCTCCGTGATCAATACCAGAAAAGGTTATTTCCTCACGATGTGGAGTTCTCTTCTCCCGGCATTTTGCCTTTTATTACTTTTGTTATCTGGCAATCTGTCCCTGGCAGGAATATGTCTGGCAGTGCTTGTCATGGGAGACTGGTTTCTGGCTTTTGAAACTGCTTACCGGATCAGCCAGCAAAAGATCATACACCATCAAAAGGATCAGGCGGAGAATCAGGAACTTCTCATGGATACCGCCCGCAGAACCTGGCAGTTTTTTAAGGATTTTTCCACAAAGAAGACGAACTGGCTCTGTCCGGATAACTATAAAGCCTCAAAAGCTGAAAAAATCAGTGATAAAACATCGCCCACCAATATCGGGCTTCAGTTTCTGTCAATTCTTTCAGCCATGGATCTTGGATTTGAGACCTTAAGCTCCACAGTGGGAGCAATCGAAAACCTGATGGAGACAGTGCAGAAGATGGAGAAATGGAAGGGACACCTCTATAACTGGTATCACATTGAGACATTGGAGGTGCTTAATCCTGCCTATATATCTACGGTAGACAGCGGTAATTTCTGGGGGCACATGATTACACTAAAAAATGGTCTGTTAGAGCAGCTTGACAAGCCAGTAAGCCCGGATGAGATGCTGACAGCCCGAATCAGAACCATATGCAGTAAAGTAGACAGCATGTTGGCAAATGTGGATTTCCGATTTTTATTTGATGAAAAGAGAATGCTGTTTCATATCGGATATCATGTCTCCTCCCATACATTAGACGATGGCTGCTACGACCTGATGGCATCGGAATCGTCACTTACAAGTCTGCTTGCCGTGGCGATGGGTGAAGTACCATTAAAACACTGGTATAAACTGGGAAGGCCGTTAACGGTAGTAAAGGGTATTCCATGTTTCGTATCCTGGAGCGGTACCATGTTTGAGTATCTGATGCCGAATCTAGTACTGAAGGAATATGAAGGCTCTGTCTATGAACAGACCTCTAAAGCAGCAGTGCTCCAGCAGATGAAATATGCAAAAGAAGCAGAAATCCCCTGGGGAATATCAGAATCCCAATATTACCGTTTTGATTTAAATGCCAATTACCAGTATAAGGCATTCGGCGTTCCAAAGATAAGGCTTCAGCCGGTCCGTAAGGATTCCCTGGTAGTGGCACCTTATGCAACAATACTGGCACTTAATACAGCAGAAAAGGAATGTATCAGCAATTTAAAGAGGCTGAAAGAATTAGGTGCTTATGGTGAGTATGGTTTCTATGAATCCATTGATTTTGATGTGCCCAGTTCCGTGGATTTAAAGCCATACTGCATCGTGAAATCCTATATGGCCCATCATCAGGGGATGAATCTGGCTGCGATTAATAACTACCTGAATGAAGGGATTTTAAAAGAACGGTTTCACGCGGAAATGATGATAAAGGCAACGGAAGTTCTGCTGGAAGAAAAACGCCAGTCTTATTTGATTTCCATTGCAAAACAGGGGTATACCATAAAAATCGGAAAACCTCTTTTTACAGAAGATCGTTACAATAACCGGTATATCAATCGTACAGGTTTAACCACACCCATTGTAAATTATTTATCAAACGGTAAGTATTCCCTGATGATAACCTCAGACGGGGATGGGTTCAGTCAATATGAGGACCGCATGCTTTACCGCTGGAGATCCGATGTCTATGCAAATACTGGGAACTATATCTATATCAAGGACAAGAAGCAGGGTAAATACTGGAGTGCTGCCTACCACCCCACCCGGATCGAGCCGGAAGAGTATCAGGTGATTTTCAGCCCCCACCAGGCGGAATTTAAACGAAAGGATGGGGATATTTCCACTCATATGATTGTCAGCCTGAATGCAGATCGTAATTTTGAGATTCGTAAGGTCACACTGACCAATCATGGAAATGAGGAAAAGCAGCTGGAGGTAACCAGTTATATGGAAGTAGTAGACGATACTCATATGGCAGAAATCAGCCATCCGGCGTTTAATAAACTCTTTCTTGAAAGCGAGTATGTGAAAGAACAGAATATTTTCCTGGCGAAAAGACGTCAAAAGAATGAGACCGACAATCCTTATGTCATGCATATGGTAAAAACAGATGAAAAACGGTGTAAAAAGGTTGAATTTGAAAATGACAGAAAACGATTTATCGGCAGAAACAATACGTTAGAAAATCCGGATTGTGTCGTAAACAGCATTGCCTTTTTTAATGATCCTGGTTTTTGCAACGATCCCATTATGAGCATTCGGGTACAACTATGTATCGGAGCAGGAGAATCAGCCAGTTTAACTTTCATTACCGGTGTATGCGGCAGGAGAGAAGAAGCAGTAAAAATTGCAGAGGAATTAAATGTAAGTTACCGGATTGATGATCTTCTGGAGAAATTCCGGCTTCAAAGTAATCTGGAGTTAAAGTATCTGGAGATTACCAAAACACAGCTCAACTCCTTTCAGGATATGATTAGTCCTATATTTTATCCTTGCGGTATTTTCCGGGGACCTCATGAAAATATCCGGAGAAATTTTAAGAATCAGAGTTTCTTATGGAAATTCGGCATTTCCGGAGATAATCCTATTCTGCTTTTTGTAGTCCGGTCCATTGAAGAAGAGCGAATCATCAAGGATGTATTAAAGGCTTACGAATATTTAAGGGTAAATCTTGTGATGGTAGATCTGGTTATCCTGGTGGATTCCAAATATGGTTATCTTCAGGAGGTGGATCAATTAATCAATGATCTGACCAGTTCTCTGCGTATCTATGATTCCGGAAGCGGTAAGACCAGCTTCTTTACCCTGCATACGTATGAGCTTCTGCCGGCAGAGATTGATTTGCTGTATACGGTTGCCCGGGTGGTATTTTCAGAGAAAACAGGTATTTATTTTGCAAAACGGAAAGAAAATCAATTGGAGCTGCTGGAGGAATATTAGGACTTATGGAAAATTATGAGTTTTTTAATGGCTTTGGAGGATTTGTCTGTGATGGCAGAGAATATGAAATTCTGCTGGACGGAAATAACAGGCCGCCGGCACCCTGGATTAATGTGATCTCAAACAAGGACTTTGGTTTCCAGATATCAGAGTCGGGGGCAGGCTTTACCTGGAGCATTAACAGCCGTGAGAATAAGCTTACACCCTGGTCCAACGACCCGGTCAGTGACAGGGCGGGGGAGGCAATCTATATTATGGATGAAATAACCGGAGAGGTAATGACGCCTATGTCTCTGGGAAGATTTAACAGAGGCATATACCGGGTAAGGCATGGGTTTGGATACAGCCGGTTCCTTCATGAGGAATCAATGGTTGAGCAGGAGCTGACTGTATTTTGCCCTCTTCATGAATCATTAAAACTGTGGAACTTAACCCTTAAGAATCAGTCAGATAAAGTAAAGTATTTAAGCCTGACCTATTATGTAGAATGGGTGCTGGGAACCCAAAGAGAGCAGACCGATCCATATATTCTCACCTCCTATGACAATGAACATGAATATTTGTACGCAAAAAACAGTTACACCATGAACTTTCAAAATAACTATGCCTACCTGTTTTCCAATGAGACAATTGTGGGTTACACCGGAGACAGACAGGAGTTTCTGGGACAAAAGGGCAGTATCAGAGAACCCAGGGGAGCAGAAGTCAAGCTCACCTGCAATACAGGAGTGTGCTATGACTCCTGCGGTGCAATACAGGTATCCATAGCAATTCAGCCTCAGGAAAGTAAAACGGTGGTATTTGGACTGGGACAGAGCTGCAGCTTAAATGAGATCAATCAAATCAGAAACAGATACAGAGATGTGAATGTGTCAGAAAAAGAACTGGAACAGGTCAGAGCCCACTGGGACAAATTATTAGGAACCATTCAGGTTAAGACAAAGGACCGGGCAGTTGATATTCTGGTTAACGGCTGGCTGCTCTATCAGACATTATCCTGCCGGATTCAGGCGAGAGCAGGATTTTATCAATGCGGGGGAGCTTATGGATACCGGGATCAGCTTCAGGATACCCTTTCTCTGCTTTTTACCGATCCGGGTATTTTGCGCAGCCAGATACTCACTGCCTGCAGCAGACAGTTTGAGGAAGGGGATGTCCAGCATTGGTGGCATCCTCCCATGGGAATCGGGGTGAGGACACGAATCTCCGATGACTTGCTCTGGCTGCCTTATTGTACTGCTGCTTATATTTTAAACACTGGAGATTATTCTATTTTAAAGGAAACAGTGCCTTACATTAAAGGTCCGGTACTTAAAGAGGATCAGCATGATGTTATGTTTACTCCTGAAGTATCCCAGCAATCCGGAAGCGTCTATGAACATTGCAAAAAGACGATTGACCGGACATTTTTCGGAGAGCATGGACTTCCCCTCATGGGTGGAGGGGACTGGAATGACGGTATGAATGAGGTAGGAATACAGGGAAAGGGCGAAAGTGTGTGGCTTGCCTGGTTTTTGTATACCGTATTAGGAGATTTCATTCCTTTATGCAAACAGGAAGGGGATGAGGCCTACGGACAGGAACTGGAGAAGAAACGGGAAACTCTGAGGCAAAGCATCGAAGAACATGCCTGGGATGGGGAATGGTATCTGCGGGCCTTTTATGACGATGGTTCGAAGCTGGGATCAAAGGAAAATGATGAATGCAGAATAGATTCCATCAGCCAGTCCTGGAGTGTAATCTCAAAAGGAGCCCGTGCAGAGCGTGCCAGGACAGCGATGCAGTCGGCATGGCGTTATCTGGTACGGGAGGAGGATGCCCTTTCCTTACTTCTTGCACCTCCTTTTCATAAAACAAGTAAAAATCCGGGCTATATCAAAAATTATATTCCAGGCATCCGGGAAAATGGAGGTCAGTACACTCACGCAGCAGTGTGGCTTGCGATTGCAACAGCAATGGAGCACGATTATGACATGGCACAGACCCTGTTTACCATTCTGAATCCCATTTATATTACACAAAAAAAGAAAGAGGTTCTTCGTTACGAAAAAGAACCTTACGTGATGACAGCTGATATATCATTAAGCCCGCCTTATACTGGAAGGGGCGGCTGGAGCTGGTATACCGGTTCCGCAGGCTGGATGTATCAGGGGCTGTTAAACTGGTTTCTGGGGATACGAAAGGAAGGGAATGAATTGGTGATTGATCCGGCAACGCCGGCTGATTTCGGAGATTTTACCATCCAATATAAATATGGAAGCTCTTATTATGAAATCAGAGTTGAGAGCAGAAGCAAGGGGAAACTGACAACGGAATCCATTATTTTAGACGATAAGCTGATTCAGGGAAACAGAATTGTACTGGAAGATGATGGAGAAAAGCATTATATTATGGTATGATTAAAAAGGCAGTTAATAGGAAGAAAGGAAACTTTCATGTCAGATAAAGAATATAGGAAAGAGCAGTTTCTTAAGATAGACGATCACCTGCTCCATGATAACTGTCCATCCGAATATCTGGAACAAATCAGCGGAGAACCGTGGTTTTCTGAGTATCCGTTTTCCATGTTGTTTAAACTAAAGGATACACCCCAGTCAAAACGCTACCATCCGGAAGGCAGTGTGTGGGCTCATACAATGATGGTGGTAAATGAAGCAGCAAAGCGGAAACGGGAGAGTAAATCGGAACGAACCCTGATGTGGGCAGCGCTGCTTCATGATATTGGCAAACCGGGGACCACAAAAATAAAGAAAGAAAAAATCACCTCCTATAATCATGATTTTGAGGGAGAACAGCTGACAGAAGATTTTTTATCCTGTTTTACCGGCGATGTTTCCTGGATTAAGTCCGTGGCAAAGCTGGTTAAGTATCATATGCACATTTTGTATATTACGGAAAAACTTCCATTTGGAGATGCCGGAAAAATGAGACAGGAGACGGATATTAATGAAGTTGCCCTGCTGGGGCTTTGTGACCGCATTGGCAGGGGAAACAGTGATCCCGATTATGAAAAGGAAGTAGTAAGAAAATTTCAGAAAATGATGTTGAGATAAAAGCTATGATATAAGGAGTATGCCATGATACAAAAGAGCAGATTAGATTCTGAAGAGGCTATGAGGAAAGAAATAGAAATAATGAATGGGTTTGGCAGCAGGGCAACCGGCTCAAAAGGTCATCAGGAGTTTATTGCATGGCTAAAGCAGCAATTGAAAGATATGGAGCTTCCTATTTATAGCGACCTCCATTCGTTTGAGCGATGGGAAGAAAAGAGTTGTGCTTTAAAAGTAAACCAGGAAGATATTCCTGTATCGTCAGCCTATCCATATTCCGGAGAAACAGATGAAAATGGAATAACAGGAGAACTGATTCATATAAAAAACAGTGATTATAGTAAGGCAAAAGGTAAAATTGCAGTTGTAGAAATCAAACTGATAAAAAAACTTCCCATTGGACTGATTATGAACAAACGGAAGGCATTTCCGGACGGCACCAGAATTGCTGCAGGTGACGGTGATCTGGTACTTACTTCTGTGTTAAGAAATCCTGATTTAAAGAAGGCAAAGGAGAAGGGAGTAAAAGCGGTTGTATTAATCTGGAAGGGCGTGGCGGATGAAAAAGTGGAAGATCAGTATCTGCCATTTACTGACGAATATATGGGGATTCCGGCTGTATGGGTGAATGAAACAGAAGGGGAAAAGGTGATTGGGGCTGCGAAAAGACAGGAACAGGGGACTGTGATATTGGAAGCAGACAAACAGGTCAATGCTCCAACTGAAAGTTTTCATGTAATACTGGAAGGGAAAAATAAGAAAGAGACCATTCTTATTAATACACATACGGACGGAATTAATGTTGTGGAGGAGAATGGTGCAATTGGTATGCTTTCCATGATTCGGTATTTACAAAACAAACAGCTGAATCGTACCATGGTATTTTCGTTTGTCACCGGACATTTTCGTTTACCGGTATTTAAAGGAACTTCACAGGCAACCTCAACCTGGCTATTGGACCACCCGGAACTATGGGATGGAAAAAACGGTAATAAAAAAGCCGTAGCAGGAATTACGGTGGAACATCTGGGCAGCATGGAGTGGAAAGAGAATGAGGACGGACAATATAAGGCAACTGGAAACATCCAGACAGAGTACACATACGTGGGAAATGCCCGGATGGGGAAGATCTGGGAAAAGGCGGTCAAGGACAGAAGTTTAACCCGTACTGTCACACTCAGAGGCCACAACAAGTTTGAATTTGGGGAAAGCCAGCCTCTGTTTGAAGCAGGGATTCCAGTCATTGGACTAATTCAGATGCCAGATTATCTAATGGCTGACAGCAAGAACAGAGAGAGAGACAAGTTTAACGTCAGTTTAATGAGGGAACAGGTGAAATCTCTGTTAAAAGCAACAATCATGGTGGATAAAACGCCGAAAGAACAACTTGGTAAATCTGACGGGTACTCATTCTTTTATGGTAGAACATGGTGAATGGTACCGTAGTAATGAAGGAAAGATTTGATCAAAAACTGGGGGAGCTGGGTATGATTGAAATCAATAAAAATTATCGTTCATTTGACGCACTGAAGCTGGCATTGGCAGTGTCCCCTGCCTGCATGGTTTCAGATATACTTTTGTCTGTTACCCAATCCATCCTGCAGACGGGGGCTCTGGCTCTGGTAACAGCTTATTTTGTGGACACTGCATCTGCAATATTAAAGGGAGCGCGTCCCAGTAATGATATTTATCTGCCATTGGTACTGCTGTTAGTGACGCTGGGGGTGACTACCATTATTGGTTCGCTGATCCAGCTGGCCAGTTCTCGTATCCGGTTAAATCTTAAACGCAGACTGATTCCGTCTGTAGTGAAGATTTATGCAGCATTGGACTACAGGCACATAGAAAATAATACCAGCTGGGAATTGATCTCACGGGTATCCAGGGACCCGGTTAATTCCATTATGGAGGGTGTGGAGGCGTATATTGAGTTTTTGAAGATTATCATCTCCCTGGCTTCCGTTCTGATATTGATTGTAATCCGGGTATGGTGGGCGGCAATTATTATCTTAATCTTCTCTGCCCCCATGTTCTGGCTGTCGGTGCGTGCGGGGAGAAAGGTCTACCAGGCCGGTCGTGAGGCTGAGAAATTCAACCGGCGAACGGAGTATCTGGGAGAAGTGCTGACGGGGCGCGATAATGTGGACGAGCGTACCCTGTTCGGCTATAGCGATGAGATCAGTGGCAAATGGCAGAATCAGTATGAAGCCGGGCGGAAATTACAGCTTAAGGTAACGGCCAGAATGTTCCTTTTTATTAAGGGGTCCAGTCTGCTTCTGGTTCTGATTTCTCTGTTAGTGGCATTGACACTGATCAGACCTGTGTTAACCGGTCAGATGACAGCAGGTTGGTTTATGGGTATTGTAAGCGCAGTATTTGGAATGATCCAGAAACTTGGCTTCCAGATGTCCCGTTCCCTGGAAAATATATCACGTGTCGGGGAGTATATGAAGGATTTAACTGCATTCGCGGCAATGAGTCAGATGAAAGACGCATTGACTGAGCCAGATGCCGAACCCATGGAATTTGAATCACTGGAATTTCGCAATGTCTGCTTTCGGTACCCGACAAGTGAACGGCTGGTGTTGGATGGAATGTCGTTTAAGATGGAGGCAGGGCGCCATTATGCCTTCGTTGGTAAAAATGGTGCAGGCAAAACAACAATTACCAAATTGTTAACAGGTCTGTTTCCACAATACCAGGGTGAGATACTGATAAATGGGAAAGAATTAAGGGAATATCCCGCAAGTGCAGTCAAGGCACTGTTTTCTGTGGTATATCAGGATTTTGCCAGGTATTATATACGATTAAAGGATAACATAGCTCTTGGCGATTTACATAGAAAAGGGAATGAGATGAAGGCAGCGCATCTGGCTGGGTTAGATGAGACCGTGAGCAGCCTGAACCTGGGACTGGATACGCCACTGGGTAAAATTATGACTGGCGGACAGGATCTTTCCGGCGGTCAGTGGCAGAGAGTGGCCATTGCCCGCTCACTGAACAGCCGTGCTCCCGTTAAAATCCTGGATGAACCCACCTCTGCTCTTGATCCCATCAGCGAGAGTCTGTTATACAGAGATTTTGAGAAGCTGATGAGGGGCAAGACTACGGTATTTGTCAGTCACCGTCTTGGTTCAACGAAGCTGGCTGACGAGATACTGGTCATTGACAGAGGGGGGATTATAGAGCGTGGAACCCATGATGAGCTGATGGCGGCAAACGGGTCGTATGCAGGGATGTTTGAGGCTCAGAGGGGGTGGTATCTATGAACACAGAAAAGAAGAAGTATACGTTCTTTCCAGTCATTACCCGTATTATACCAATGCAGTTTCAGGCAGCACCGTTCAATTGTATCCTTGAAAATATACTGGCCATTATGCACGGGCTGTCATTTTCCCTGACAGTTGTGGCAACCCAGCATCTTTTTGATACGATTTCCAAAGCGTCTGCCAGCGAAGCGGGCATTTCGGATTGTCTGGTTTCCCTGTTTTTATTAACTGGAGCAACGTTCGGGCAGCAGCTATTAAACGGGATTCATAACTTTCACGGTACCGGCATTCTTTTTCCAAAATCATCAGGAAAACTGACTGTTTTACTTCACCAGAAACTTAAAACTATTGATCCCGCCCAATTTGAAAACACAGATTTTTTAGATGACCTTAACAAAGCCAGGGAGGGAATTCAGGCAATTCCTTTATTCTGCATGATTTTGTTTTTATGTGTCTCTTTTTATGGAGTGTATTTCCTGTCAATCGGTACCTATCTGTTTACGTTAAAGCCCATGCTGTTAATTACACTTTTGTTAGCTTTTTTTCCTGCTATACTGGCACAGACCATTCATATCCGGGTGTTCACAAGGCTGGAAGAGCAGAGCGCACCATTGCGCCGGGAGCATGAATATTACCAGAAGGCAATCTGTGACAGAGAGTACTTTAAAGAAACCCGCATATTGGGAGCGTTTTCATTTTTTAATCAGCTGTTTACTGGCACATTGGAGCTCCTTACCAGTAAGATATGGAGGGCAGAGCGAAAAACTGCACTGCTGCAGCTGGTATTAAATATAACTACATTTGCAGGTATGGGAACATCGGCTTACCTGCTCTTTACTGCAACCATGGATGGGGAAATTACGGTTGGTATGTTTGCCGCTGTATTTGCGGCTCTGGGGCAGATTTTCGATATTATGGATGAAATAGTAAGAAAACACATGGGCAGTATGAACAGGGATATCGGCAAGGTTAACAACTTTCTGCATTTGCTTGACATGCCGGAACGCACCGGTTCTTCAGGGATACCGGATTTTACCAAAGGCATAGCTGCTTACGGGATCTGTTATACCTATCCGGGAAGGGAGAAACCGGCGGTGAAAAACGTATCACTGAACCTGGCAGAGGGAGAGACCATAGCCATTGTGGGGGAAAACGGTGCGGGGAAGAGCACCCTTGTGCGTTTGCTGACCGGAATTTACCGCCCATTAGAAGGCAGGGTTATAATCGGTGGCCTTGATACCGCAAAGATTGCTCCTTTCTCTTTATATAAGGGCATATCTGGCGTATTTCAGAAATATCAGCGGTACAAAATGACGCTAGAAGAGAATGTGGCTATCAGTGACAGTCTGACCAAAGCCGGTTCGGATCAGGCGGAATCGGCCCTTCGCCAAGCCGGTTTTGAAAAGGGCAGTATCCGGATGGAGGATATGCTTTCACCAGAGTTTGGCGGAATTGATTTATCAGGAGGGCAATGGCAGAGGATTGCCATAGCCAGAGGGTTATACCGGGTGAATGACTTTATTGTACTGGATGAACCCACCTCCGCCATAGATCCCATTGAGGAGACCAGGATATATAAACAATTTCAAAGGCTGGCAGAAGGCAAATGTGCCGTCATAGTGACTCACCGCCTCGGCTCTGCAAAGCTGGCTGACCGCGTCGTAGTGCTGGAGGCTGGAGAGATTGTTGACATGGGGACACATGACGAGCTGCTTTCCCGCCCAGGCAAATACGCTGATATGTGGGCGGCGCAGGCACAGTGGTATGAAAGGGATGAGAAGCAATTATGAAAGTAAGCGTATATCAATTAAATTCATTTGCTAAAACAAATGAAGGCGGTAATCCAGCAGGCGTCGTACTTGACGCGGATTCATTATCGGAAAAGCAAATGGGGAAAATTGCTGCTATTTTGGGATTCAGCGAAACTGCTTTTGTAATGCAGTCAGGGATAGCAGATTTCAGAGTGAGATTCTTTACGCCGAAGGAAGAAGTTGATTTATGCGGTCATGCAACAATTGCAGCCTTTTATACCATGTCATACCTGGGTTTGCTAAAACCAGGCAAGTATAAACAGGAGACAAAAGCCGGAATTCTGGGAATTGAAATAAAAGAAGATCATTCCGTAATGATGAATCAGTCAGCTCCTGCGTTTTCTGAAATAATAAAGAAGAATGAACTTGCGGACTCATTAAATATTGATGCTTCGCATATGCTGGAAGATTTACCGGCACAGATCGTTTCTACAGGACTTCGGGATATTTTGATCCCTGTAAAAAGTATGGAAATATTAAATGCAATGAAACCGGATATGGAAAAAATTAAAATAATCAGTCAAAAATATGGTGTAGTTGGTTACCATGTTTTTGCCCTGGAATCCCTGTATGGCGCAAACGCTAATTGTAGAAATTTTGCTCCGTTATATGAGATTCCGGAAGAATCAGCAACGGGAACTTCAAACGGTGCTCTGGGATGCTATCTTTACCACTATGGCAAAATTAACGCCGGGCAGGAATCCAACATTGTGTTTGAACAGGGGTATTCCATGAAAAGACCCTCTGAAATTCTGGTATCTTTGACGGTTAAGGAAAACGAAATTCATGAGGTCAGAGTGGGCGGAAATGCAAGGAATCTTATTTTGTCAGAAGTTGAATTGTAAAAAAAATAATATTTGAAAGAAGGGTTAAAATGAGTGTATTTTTTTATGGCTGTATTACTCTGGATGGCTATCTGGCTGATAAAAATCATAACCTGGACTGGCTTTACCAGACTGGAGATGCAGAAGAAACAGATTATGAGAACTTCTATAATTCTATGAATATTACTATTATGGGAAAACGAACATTTAAAGAAATTGAAAAAATGGATGATGCAGACAGTATTTACTCTACGACTGAGAATTACGTAATAACACATTCAAAAAGTGTTTCAGTACGGGGATTTACTCCTGTCAGTTGTGATGTTGTAGAATTTGTGAAACAGTTTGATAAAGATAAAAACATATGGATTGTGGGAGGAGGCACAATCCTGGCTCCTTTGCTGGATAATAATATGATAGACAATATGATAATACAGATTGCTCCAGTATTATTAGGAAAAGGAATTCCGCTGTTTTCCCAGGAGGAATCATTAAAACGTTTTTATCTGAAAGAAGTAAAACAATACGGACAATTTGCTGAACTGATTTATACTAAAATACAATCCTGAGCAGATATGAAAAAACAGCGTAATTTGAAAACGCTGTTTTTTCATATTGCTATCTAAAATTATATGGTGCAAAATCGGATGATATAATGGAAAAAACAGAGTAAACTGAACTAATACCAACAAAGGAGGTTGACTTTATGAAAAATACAGTTGTATTTCAGACGATCCTGGGCTCAGTTGTTATATCGGAACAAGATGGAGCTATTACGGAACTTATCTTTGCTAAGGACTCACCGGACGGAGGAAATAACCAGATCACACCCTTGTTAAAAGAAGCTGAAAAGCAACTTTTGGAATATTTATCAGGAGACCGCACAAAATTTAATTTAAAGCTTGCAGCCCAGGGAACGGAGTTTCAGAAGACGGTTTGGGATACATTGCAGGAGATTCCGTATGGCGAGACCCGCAGTTATAAACAGGTTGCTGAAATGATTGGCCGGCCTGAGGCTTCCCGCGCTGTAGGCATGGCCAATAGCAAAAATCCCATACTTATTTTGACACCCTGCCACCGTATCGTCGGTTCAGATGGTAAATTAACAGGTTATGCCGGTGGTCTGGAAATAAAGAAAACCCTGTTAGAATTGGAAAAAGATCATGTCAGCTGTTGAATATAAGTATTTTCATTATGGAACGAAAGAAACAGCACATCTTGCCGCAGCTGATCCTGTGCTTGGTGAAGCTATGGTAAGACTTGGACACGTAAAGCGCGAGGTGATTCCCGACCCATTCGCAGCGCTGATCAATGGGATTATTGGTCAATTGATCTCAACCCGCGCTGCAAAAACTGTATGGGAACGAATGCAGGAACTCTTAGGTGAAATCACTCCGGAGAATCTTTCCGGCTTTACCCCGGAAGAGGTGAGACAAAGTGGCATTACTATGAAAAAAGCCATCTGTATCTGCGATCTGGCAAAAGAGATCGTGGAAGGAAATCTGTGTCTGGATTGTCTGCAGAAAAAGCCGGACAACGAGATTATTCGAATCCTCACGGATATCAAGGGAATAGGTCCATGGACTGCACAAATGCTGCTTATTCATATGGAACGACCTGACGTAATCAGCTTTGGTGATATTGCCATTCGCCGTGGAATGGAAAAACTCTACGGCAATCCCAAACTGACAAAAGAGCAGTTTGATTCCTATAGAAATAAATATTCGCCTTATGGCTCGGTAGCTTCTATCTATTTATGGGAACTTTACTCAATGTCAATTGAGAAAAAAGAGGTGATAAAATGCTCGAAGTGAAATTAACAGATGATGAAAAATGGCAGGCTTCCCAGACCTGTGATCCTGCTTATGACGGTAGATTTTTTTATGGTGTGAAAACAACTGGGATTTACTGCCGCCCCTCCTGTAAGTCAAAAAGTCCAAAGCGGGAAAACGTCCTCTTTTTTGACACCGCAAAGCAGGCTGCAGAAAGCGGACTGCGTCCCTGCAAACGCTGCCGCCCGGATTTGCTGGAATTTCAGCCTCTAAAAGATTTAGCGGATAAAATTAAGGAAGTATGTGACCAGTATTTTACAGATCGCAGCCGTTTAAAAGAAAAGCTTGCGGGGCTGGGGTTGAGCAGGAACCGTATGATACAGCTGTTTCAAGAACAATATCAGATAACGCCATCAGAATATTTAAACCAGCTGCGCATTGCAAGTGCAAAAGATCAGCTTGTCCATACGCAAAATAGTATTCTGCAAATTTCCCTGCAAAGCGGTTTTGAGAGCCTTTCTACATTTTATGCACAGTTTAGGAAGGTGACAGGCGTTTCACCAAAAGAATACCGTAAAAACATTGATAAACAGAGGGAGAATTAGTTATGTGTGATTTTAGAATACGAGGAAAATAACTGAGTAATCAGTTGTTATTAAAAATGCTTGACTATATGATCAGGACTGGATATATTAAGGTTAAAACTGGATATGGGAATTTCTAATTGATTAGCGTTAGGGAACAGGAAAAATATGAGAATTATAGATGGACATGCCCATGCATGTGGGATGTTTTTAAATGCAGCTGATACTGTGAGTTATATGAAATTAAATAATATCTACAAAATAATACTTACTGCAGGAGAGCCGAATAGCAGGAAGGTATATAAGCTCCCCTATTTAGCTAAATTGTTTCCGGGTTCCAGGCTGATTTATGTGAATAATGCTCTGACCTCTGTGATAATCGGAATCAGTGGAATGAACAGGCATATAGATCAGGGAAATGAAACGGTTGCATTGATGGCTCAGGAATTTCCAGATTATATTTTAAATACTTATTGGATAAATCCTATTGAAGCGGACTGTATACAAAAAATTGAACTGTTTTCTAAAAAATACTCATTCTGCATGTTAAAAATGCATCAGTGCTGGACAAAGTTTGACATCGGGGATGAAAGGATTGCTAAAGTTATTGAATGGGCAGAATTGAAACAAAAACCAATATTTATTCATTTAAAATCCAGAAGTCGGGTGAAAAAGTTTCTATCTCTGACAAAAAAGTATCCTGGAGTAACGTTTATACTTGCACATTTAATTGGAATAGAAGAGTTTGACAGCTCAATTGGTGAAAATGTATATTTTGATATTTCGTGTCCATTATTACATTCGACTAAAATGTTGATAAAAGCATGGAATAATTTTGGCGCTGAACGAATATTGCTTGGCAGTGATGCTCCTTATGGTACAGATAATCTAAATCTGGCAATTAATCAGATGCGTATAGCTGGAATGAATAATGATCAAATTGAACTCGTATGCAGTAAAAACATTCAAAAATTACTGAATGTTGATTAATTATGGTAATGATAATCAGATATTGACTGATGCATATAAAAGGGAAAGGAGTTAACGTTATGTCTAAAATGCCTATGATATTTGCAGGCCATGGATCACCGATGAACGCCATAGAAGATAATCGGTATACCAGAGAGTGGAGGGAAATGGCAAAGAAAATCCCAAGACCTGAATCAATTGTATCAATCTCGGCTCATTGGTATACGGAAGGTACAAAGATTATGAATGAGGAAAATCCAAAGACTGTTTATGATATGTATGGATTTCCTGAAGAGTTATATAAGATTTCATATAATGTACCCGGTAATCCCGGACTTGCAGGTAGTGTAAAAGATATGATCAGCAAACAAAGCGTATATGACAATACCTGGGGCATTGATCACGGCACATGGTCTGTTCTGACTCATATGTACCCCCAACGGGATATCCCGGTTTTTCAGATCAGTATCGATGCTTTTGCCCCGCCGCAGGTTCATTATCAGATAGGAAGGGAATTGAAATCCTTAAGAGATCAGGGCGTTCTTTTATTTGGCACAGGAAATATTGTACACAATTTGAGAATGCTGGACTGGGGGATGGAAGATGATGGTTTCAAATGGGCTTATTCGTTTGACGATTATATTAAAACAAACATTGAAAACAGAAATCACGATAATATCCTCCACTACATGAGTCAGGGTGAGGCGGCTAAATTAGCGGTACCTGCGCCGGATCATTTTAACCCGATCTTATATTTGCTCGGAGCATCGGATGAAGAAGATAAGATAACTGTATATAACAACAGCTGTATGCTGGGGTCCTTATCTATGACCAGCTATTTATTTGAATCATTTTAAGAGAGTATCCAAAAGAAAAGCGGAGGCACAGCTGTGGCAAAGGCACAGTATCGGATCTGTTGTTGATATAGCAGCCAGCGTAAGTAAATAAACAATTAGAAACTCAGGGTGTCAGGCGCAATGTGGGCCAGGTACCCTGAATTTTATTTTCGCAGAATACTGATAGAAATCATATCCACTTCTTAAAGCATCTGGTATAATAGCAGATATCTCATTCTGGATAATGAAAGGAAAAAAATGACAACTGATAAGACAAAGAATGGAACCGGAGTAATGCTAAAACTTCCCCAAGAGGCAGATGCCAAAGAAATAATAGAGTTTTATAAGCAGGTTGGAAAAGAAACAACATATCTGGGATTCAGTGAGGGTGAATACCAGGTATCAGAGGAACAGCAGTCAGCGATGATTAAAGAGATCAATGCATCAGGGAATAATATGATGATACTTGCAATGATAAATTCTAAAATAGCAGGCATTGGAACCATTTCATCGAATAATAAACGGTCAAAAATCAAGCACGTTGGAGTGCTGGGAATTGTTATAAGTGCAGAATATTGTAATGCAGGTCTTGGAACAATCATGATGGATTATTTAATTAAATGGTGTAAAAGTAACGGAGAAACAGCTAAAATAAGTCTGACCGTAAGAAAAGATAATTCCAGAGCGATTGCATTATATGAAAAATTTGGTTTTGAAACAGAAGGTATCCTGAAAAACGAAACGTATATTGATGGAGTTTATTATGATTCTGTAGTTATGGGATTAATGATAAAATAAAAAGTTATGAAATGGTAAAGACAGGAGAAAAACAATGTGGTTTATACTTTCACTGATAGCAATATTATTCTGGAGTGGTTCTGACCTCTTTTCAAAAATAGGTTCCAGACCAGATGATAAATACAGCCATTGGAAAATGATTATGGCAGTTGGTACAATTATGGGAATACATGCTGTAATTGAACTCAGCAGAGGTGCAGAGTTTCAAATATCAGATATTATTACATATTTGCCTGTATCATTTCTATATATTCTCGCAATGATACTTGGTTATGTGGGTTTACGGTATGTGGTCCTTTCTGTCTCTACACCCATTTGTAATTCATCAGGTGCAGTCGCGGCTCTTTTGTGTTACTTTATTTTGAAAGAGAAAATGAGCGGTTTACAGTTTTTTGCAGTCGCATTGGTATGTATCGGTATTTTCTCTCTTTCTGTTTTTGAGAAAAGACAGGAGGATGCAGAGCGTATGCAGGCCGGTATAGTTCCGGATCGGAAATATACACATAGCTTCATTGCTGTTTTCTTTCCTGTTTTTTACTGTATCATTGACGGACTTGGTACGTTTGCAGATGCATTGGTTCTTGACCGGTATATCGGAGAAGGATCAGCCAACATTGCATACGAATTTACATTTTTGCTGATGGCCATTTTTGCCTTTATTTATGTGGTGATTGTTAAAAAACAGAAAATCAGCCTTTCCGCTGAAAAACCAAAGATACTTGCAGGCGTATTTGAAACGGCAGGACAATTTGCATATATTTTCGCGTTGGGAGATAATGCAATTGTTGCAGCTCCGTTAATTTCATCTTACTGTATCTTTTCACTTGTCTGGGCAAGAATTATATTGAAGGAAAAGCTGTCATGGAAACAGTATCTTGTCATTGCCATCGCAGCTGTTGGTATTGTGATACTAGGTATGGAAGGATAAGATTAAGGATCTGGTAATCAGGGAAAGGACAAGGTGAATCTAATATGTGGCAATGCCCAAAATGTGGACGGGAATTTAAAAATCAGGATCAAAATCATTTTTGCAGTGAGGCGCCAAATACCATAGACGCCTATATTGAAGCTCAGGCAAAAGAGGTTCAGCCGCTTTTGCATCTGGTTCGGAATACAATCCGAACCGCATTGCCCGATGCAGAGGAACGTATTTCATGGAAGATGCCCACATACTGGAAAAGACATAATATCATTCATTTTGCGGCATTTAAGAAACATATGGGAGTGTATCCCGGTGAGAATGCGATGGTCCATTTTGCAGGACGGCTGACGGAGTATAAAACAAGTAAGGGTGCGATACAGCTTCCTTATGATAAAACGCTTCCGCTGGATCTAATCGCTGAGATTGCAAAATGGAGTTATGAATGGTTGTGATGAAATAACCATAACAGTCTGAGCTATGCATTAAAATGCCAGAATTTAAACTTGACGTAAGGGAGTGAAAATGCTAAGATGTGAATGAATAATATTATTTTCATTCACATCTTATTCGTTACGGAAAGGCTCTATATGAAAAAGATTACTGCATTGATAGGAAGTGCCCAGAAAAAAGCTACTTATGAAGCAGTCCGTGAATTTGAGAGAAATTTAAAATCCCATACGGAGATTGAACTGGAGTATGTTTTTTTAGCGGATTATCAAATTGAGTTTTGCAGAGGCTGCAAGCTGTGTTTCAATCAGGGAGAAAAATTCTGCCCCTTACACGACGACAGAGATCTGATTATTGATAAGTTGATCCATTCTGACGGGGTAATATTTGCTACTCCCAATTATGCTTTTCATGTTTCGGCCTCCATGAAGAATCTGTTGGATCGGACAGCTTTCTTCCTGCATCGGCCTTACTTTTTTGGAAAAGCATTTACATCCATTGTTACTCAGGGAATTTACGGGGGAAACTCTATTATAAAGTACCTCAAAAATATGGGCGAGAATCTGGGATATAGTACTTCAAAAGGCTGTGTATTAAAAACTCTGGAGCCGGTCACAAAAGATGTACAGAAAAAAAACTCACTTAAAATAAAAAAGGCCGCTGCAAGGTTCAACAAGGTACTGATGCGTCAAACGGCGCCATCCCCATCTTTTTTCAGGCTGATGATGTTTAGAATGTCCAGATCAAGCATGAAAGAAATGCTGAACGATGAATATTATGATTACCAGTACTACAGGAAAAATGGCTGGTTTGAATCGGATTATTATTACGAGGTATCCTTAAATCCCATTAAAAAGATGATGGGTCGGATTTTTGATTACATAGGACATCGAATGGCGGGGATGAATTAGAAACCAGTCGCTATTTAATATAGGATTTTCGGAGGACTTTATATTGAAAGATACAAAAACGATTTTGTTTCATTGCGGAAAGGAACTGTTCAGCCGGAACGGGTTTAAGGATACGAATGTTTCGGCTATAACGAAAACATCAGGAATAGGAACAGGCACATTCTATAATTATTATTCCTCAAAAGATGAACTTTTCATGGAACTATATCTGGAAGAAAACGAGAAGCTTAAGAAAAAAATAATGAAATCAGTTAATATGGACCAGGATCCAGGGAGTGTAGTTAAGGAATTGATGCTATTAAATTTAAAAGGTATGAAATCAAATCCGATTCTGAAAGAATGGTACAACAAGGAGGTATCTGTTAAAATTGAGAATTATTTCCGTGAACAGAAGGGGCTTAACCGGCTTGACTTCATGTATCAGGATTTTTTTGAAATCATAAAAAGATGGCAGGAAGAGGGGAAAATAAGGAACGATATTGACAGCACAATGATTATGGCCATATTTACATCTATCATTACAATTGAGATTCATAAGGAAGAAATTGGATTACAGTATTTTCCGGAGATTTTGGATTACCTCACGGATTTTACGATGAAAGGCTTGGCGGCTGGAGTGTAACATTACAATTTAATAGGAGAGGTATTAAAAATGAGAACATTAATCGTATATGCAACCAAATATGGATTTACAAAAACGTGCGCTGATATTCTTGCAAAAAGGCTGGGTGAAAACGTGGATATTTATGATTTGAACAGTAATCTTCCTGACCTGATGAAATATGATAAAGTCATCATAGGCGGTTCCATCTATGCAGGAAAGATCAGAAAGCCGGTAATGCGTTTTTGCTCAGACAATCTTAGTACTCTGAAAGGAAAAAAATTGGGGCTTTTTATATGCGGAATGGCAAAGGAAGAAGATGCACAAAAGCAGCTTGACTCCTCGTTCCCTGAGGACCTGTTGGCAGTGTGTGCTGCAAAAGGGTTCTTTGGAGGAGAATGCAATTATGAAAAAATGAATTTTCTGGAGAAGTTTATTATGAAGAAGATAACCGGTTCGAAACAGAGTCAGTCGAAGGTTGCTGAAGATAACATAACACGATTTGCTGGTATGATGAGGTAAGTAAAACCAATGAAACACATTGCAATCATATCGGATACTCATGGCATACTGAGAGAGCCTGTCATGACTGAACTGGATGCGGCCAATTGCATAATCCACGCCGGAGATATTGATACCCCATCCATTGCTGATGCTGTCCGAATGTTGGGAGAGACCTATATGGTGCGCGGCAATAACGACATGGATTGGGCGAAAGAACTGCCGGCCAGCATTTCTGTCACCATTGAAGGTGTCAGATTCTTCATCGTTCATAACAGAAAAGATGTCCCCAGACATTTGTCAGAAGTGGACGTAGTGATCTATGGGCATTCTCATAAATACTTCTCTGAAGTGATAGATGGTGTATTGTATCTCAATCCTGGCAGCTGCGGTAAGCGGCGTTTTAATATGGAGCTTACAATGAGCTGGATGACTGTGGATGGGGGGCAGTATCAATATGAAAAGGTTATAATTCCCCATGACTAAATGGAAGGGACGGAGGAACAGGCTGTGGGCAAAGAAGAACAGGTTATGTCAGAACTTTGGGATTTATTTAATAAGAAGATGTGGCTTGACAGCTTTAAAATGAAAACCAGACTGAAAGGGTTTAATCCTTCTGAAGTACATTGTATCGAATACATTGGTGGAAATGAAGATTCCAATGTGACAAAACTTGCTGAGACGTTTTATATGACAAGAAGTGCAATCAGTAAGCTGACCAGGAAGCTTATTGAAAAGGGTCTGATTGAAAGTTATCAGAAACCAGATAACAGGAAAGAAGTATATTTCAGGCTTACAAAACAGGGCGATAAGATATTCAATGTACATGAGGAATTGCATAGGGAATATATAGAGCGGGATAAAACGGTATTTGATAAAATAACAGAAGAACAGTATGACAGTATGCTTGGTTTTACGGAAAAATTTAATCAACATTTAGATGCAGAGATAAAAAAGCTGGGGGTGGATATTACGTCTGGCTGGTGTGATAAATTATAACTGATACAGAGGCAGCCCTATGGAAGAAAAAGAGGGCTGCTTTTTATTATGCCATTATTGTTGACAAGGAAACAAAAAAGTATTACCATGTAATTATGAGTCTTAGGACACAAAAAGAAACGAATGATTATTCAACTCAAAAGGAGGATTCAAATGAATATGATAGGAATTATCGCCAGTGAGCGAAAAGAGGGCA
The DNA here is from genome assembly GCF_031982545.1 of Lacrimispora sp. Taxonomy (GTDB): domain Bacteria; phylum Bacillota; class Clostridia; order Lachnospirales; family Lachnospiraceae; genus Lacrimispora. Next base: position 556,294 of record NZ_DALYXB010000001.1, on the reverse strand, counting down.
ATACTGACTTTATTGTAAATAAAATGCTGGAGGGTGCAAGAGAACAGGGTGCCCAAACTCAGTCTTTTAGTTTTAACAATCTTAATATAAAACCTTGCAGGGGATGCTGGGCCTGCCATAAGGGAGATCAGGGCTGTGTTATTAATGACGATATGCAGAAAATATATGATGCCATAGAGGATGCAGAAGTTATCATCTTAGGCCTGCCAATCTACATGGGTCAGATGAGTGGGCAGGGAAAGATATTCACCGACAGGCTGTTTGCACGGTTTTCACCAAGGTTCTCCCCTTACTTTAAAGAAAATGCTGTTAAGAAACAAATGGTTCTTTCTTTTAACCAGGGCAATCCCAATGCAGATCTGTTTAAGCCATATATCGACTATACAAATCAAATGTTTCGAACCCTGGAATTTAATGTAAAGGAGGTTCCTGTTGTCACTGATTTACGAAACGGATCAATCCATGACAGAGAAGACTTATGCAGAGAATTAAAGTATTTGGGTTCCAGTTTAGCAAGTATTTAATTGTATTATTTGGCAATTTGTCATACAATGATGTTAAATGCAAAATGATATGATTAAATTTGGGAGGTAGTGTATGAGACTTGAAAAAGCCACACCGGAATCACAGGGAGTTCATTCCCGGGCGATCCTGGCATTTTTAAACAAAGTAAACCAACAGGAATTAGAGCTTCATTCATTTATGCTGCTTAAGAACGGTAAAAATATTGCTGATTGCTGGTGGAAGCCCTATGGACCCCAGTACAGACACCAATTATTTTCGTTAAGCAAAAGCTTTACATCCATCGCAATCGGCCTGGCAATAGAGGAAGGACTTCTGACAACAGATACGCTGATTGCTGATATTTTTACAGCTGAAATGAAAGAACTGGGGGAAAAGGTTGACGGTAAAATCAAGAAAATGACCGTGAAAAACCTCCTGACAATGGGAACCGGAATGACATATGAGAACTGGAACTGGGATGATGAGAATTATAATAACATTCTGGGGTTCTTAAGCTCCCATGTAAAGAATGAGCCGGGAAGCGCGTTCTATTACAATACCATGGGTACCTATATGTGTTCTGCGATTATTACAAGATTAACCGGGCAGAAGCTTGTGGACTATCTTATGCCCAGGCTGTTTGAACCACTGGGAATTGATCCCGTTTGGGAAGAAGACAATCAGGGTATCAGCTTTGGAGGCTTTGGACTGAATATTAAAACAGAGGATATCGCCGTTTTTGGACAGATGCTTCTGCAAAAAGGTGAATACAATGGGCGGCAGCTGGTACCAGCTGCATGGATTGAGGAAGCAACCTCCAAACAGATTAGCAACGGAGACGAAGCCGATAATGACTGGGCTCAGGGTTATGGATACCAGTTCTGGAGATGTGTGCCCGAAGGAGTGTACCGCGCAGATGGTATGTATGGACAATACTGTATCGTTATGCCTGAATATAACTGCGTTGTTGCAGTAACAAGCAATTTAGACATGGGTAAATTTATGAAACTGGTCTGGAGTGATCTTCTTCCAGCACTTGGAGGGGAAGGGGCTCTGCCTCAAAGTGATGATAACAGTAAACTAATTGAGTTTGAGTCAGGCCAGACACATCTGAAGGTGAACGAAAATTCAGAATCCTATCCCTTATTTCGGGCGTCCTACCGGCTTTCTTCTGGCATTGCAGAGGAGAAAGATTTCAATATAAAAAAGATCAGCTTTAATTTTGAAAATGGTGAATGTCTGCTTGCACTGTATAAGGGGGAAAACTCCCAACCTTTATCTGTGATTCGTTTTGCAGAGAAAGAATGGGTCTGGACCACAAAGCCATTCTGGGAAGCCGAATCCTTTTACAGAGCGGTCTGCTATGGGGAGTGGAATCATGAGGAGTTTGCTGCCTGCATCTGGCATTATGAGACTCCACTAAACACAAAACTTAAGTTTACGTTTAGTGAGGAAAGGAAACAGCTGGTTTTACAATTGACTGCGCAGCAGGAAATGACTCTCAATTACGTTAAAATATAAAAATTGGAATTGGTGGTATGAGGAGACAAAAATGGACGGAACAGTAAGAAAAAACATTAAAATTGGCGACCGCGTTATGGTGGTGCAAAAACAGGATCAGAGAACAGGCAAACTGACTGAGGGTGTAGTCCAGAGAATACTAACCAATTCTCCCAACCATCCAAGAGGCATTAAAGTAATGCTGGAAGGCGGAATTGTAGGGAGAGTACAGGGAGGCGTGGACCAGTAACAGGAGGATTCAATCATGAATTTAAGCAGGGAAGAGAAATCATGGATACTGGTTGACTGCGGTAATTCAGCTTATTCCATGGCTGTCACAACCGCGCTACTTCCGATTATGTTCGGAATGTTTGATAATGTGAAACGCAGCATGGACCTGGGATATTTCAACTCCATTGCCAGTATCCTGGTAGCGGCTTTAAGTCCCATTTTGGGCGCTGCAGCCGATTATAAGGACAAAAAGAAGCGTTTTTTTGTATTCTTCACCTGTCTGGGAGTCCTGTCAACAGCATCACTGGCGTTTATCCCTCCTTCCAGCGGGCAATGGCAGCTTTTAATTCTGTTTTTTATTCTGTCAGCAATTGGCTTTGCAGGATCTAATATTTTTTACGATGCATTTATTGTGGATGTCACCAGTGATGAAAGAATGGATAAGATATCCTCCCTTGGTTTTGCGTTCGGCTACATATCCAGTGTCATCCCTTTTGGTATTAGTCTGATACTGATCTTTCTTCTGGGAATGGAAAAATCCATCGGATATCAGATTGGTTTTATTATTACAGCTTTATGGTGGGGACTTTTTACCATTCCCATGATAAGAGATGTAAAACAGATTCATTATGTGGAACCCGGGAAGGATACCATAAAGAATAGTTTTAAAAGGCTGGCAGAAACATTTAAACAAATGAAACAGTATCGGGCTGTATTTATCTTTCTTGGTGCCTATTTCTTTTATATTGATGGTGTGGATACCATTATTAAGATGGTAATCCCTTATGCCACAGCAGTGATGGGAAACGATGCACTGGATACCTTCTCCCTTCTGGCGATCCTGCTGATTATTCAGATCATTGCTTTCCCATGTGCGATTTTTTATGGAAATATGGCAAAACGATTCTCTGCCAGAACCATGATTATCATAGGAATCTTCACTTATATCATTTCCTGCATTGCTGCATTTTTTATATCTTCCGTCTGGCACATCTTCATCCTTGGTGCCATGATTGGTTCTGCACAAGGTGGGATTCAGGCACTGAGCCGATCCTATTTTGCTAAGATTATTCCAAAGGAAAAATCCAACGAATTCTTTGGGTTTTATAATATCTTTGGTAAATTTTCAGCAATAATGGGCCCTACTCTGATGTCCCTTACAACCGCAGTTACAGGCAATGCAAGATGGAGTATTATTGGAATTATACCCCTCTTTTTAGTGGGATTTATTATATTTATCAAGCTTCCTGTGGAAGAAAAATAGGATGAAGGATGGGGTGATAAAATGAGCAGTGAAAAAGCAAAGCATCTGATCGTAATCTCTTATGATGCATTTTCTGAAGATAACTGGGAGAAAGCAAGCCGGCTTCCAAATCTTTCCCGTTTAATAGAAAACGGGGTTTACAGTACGAAATTAAAAAGTGTGTATCCGACTCTTACCTATGTTGTCCATACCACTATGATGACGGGAGTTTATCCGAATAAACACGGAATTTATCATAATAACCCGCTCCAGCCTTTTGTTGGAGAAGAAGAGCAGGCATGGTTCTGGTTCAGAAAAGATATCAGGGTACCCACCGTGTATGAAGCATTAAAAAAGCACAGGATGAAATCAGCCGCAATTTTATGGCCTGTCACAGGAAAGGCCTCCATTGGTTATAATATGCCTGAGATAAAAGCAATCGGACGTGAAAATCAGGCTCTTAAAATACTAAAAAACGGAAATCCCCTTTATTGTATGGGGCTTGAGAGAAAATATGGAAAAATAAGAAAAGGAATTGAGCAGCCCTACCTGGATGATTTTACGGTTATGTGCGGTACAGACACGATAATATCAAAGAAACCGGAGCTTTTAATGATTCATTTCATTGATCTGGACGATGCAAAACATCATTATGGGACAGACAGTACTGAGATTGATCAGGTTCTCCTGCGCATGGATGAACGAATCGGAACGATGATGGATGCTGTTGCTGAGGCAGATATTTCAGAGGAAACAGTCTTCATGGTACTGGGTGATCATGGTCAGAAAAATGTCAGATATAAGGTGAGGCTGAATCAATTACTCAAAGAAGACGGTCTTATTTATGAAGAACATGGGAGCCTGCATTGGAGGGCATATTTGCAGTCCACAGGCGGGTCAGCTTATTTGCACGTTAAGGAAAATGATGACGAGGCGAAGCAGCGCGCGCTGCGGATTCTTCGAAAAGCGGCAGGAGAGGAAAATTTAGGTGTAGAGAAAATCTATACCGGGGAAGAACTGGAACGGTTCCATGCCTTCCCGGTTTCTGGCTGTATGCTGGAAGCAAAACTGGGATATAGCTTTGATGACAGAATTTCTGGTTCTCTTGTAACGGATTTAAAAAAAGAGAATAAAACCTATGCCACTCATGGATATTCTCCGGAGAAGCCAGAATATGGCTGCTGCTTTGTCGTGTCAGGAAAAGGGATTAAAAAAGGATATCAGCTGGGAGAAATCCATATGGTCGATATTGCCCCAACCATAGCTTCCATTCTTGGTGTTGACTTCGGGCCTTGTGATGGTAAAGTACTGGAAGATGCATTTCTCAATATAAGAGAATAAGGCTATTTTAACAGTTATGCTGAAATGGAATATCAAATCATGAATAAAATCTTAGAAATGTCTCAAAGAAACCGATAAATATAATAAGGGATGCAGCAGGCTGGTTGCTGGAATTTTCTTACTAATTTAGAACAGGGGGCATTTTTATGAGTAGAAATAAGTGTTTAAAATTACTTTTCAGTGCTTTATTAGTTATAACAATGGCATTTACAGCAACTACCTCAGCATATGCTGCAACAGGAACCAAAAAAGTGACTTCTTCCGGCACCATGAGTCTTGCATTAAATAAGGGTCAAACCGGCAATTCCAGTGAAGTTACATTCCGTGTTTCCGGTCTTCCGGCAAATGCTGTTATTACAAAGCTTGAGGTAAATCCGGGTTCGCTGAAATATTCAGGAGCTGTACTTACCAATTACCTGACAGTGGCCAGCAGTAACAGAAGTTCAGCAGAGAAAGTGACTTGGAACGGTAAGGAAAATACAACTTTGAGAACAAGCGGTTTTTTGGCTTCCAAAGCCAATGGAACCTATACAATTTCCTTTAACGCTACCTGTATCAGCGGCGCGATTTCCCATGGTATGATATTAGACATTGGATCTAAATCATATTCCAATCCTTATATTACAATTTATTGGGATGACTCCTTTTAATTTCTAACCAGATATCTAAGTATAAATTACGGGAAGGATTTTCATATGACCAGCCCATATGGAAGTCTTTCCTGAAAAAGAAAAGGAGCAGAAAAAAGATGCGCGTAGGAAATGATAAATCCCTGGTGCAAAGCCGCCAGCTTTCCGGTACAGTAAAACGGGGGAGTGTGCCTTCCCCGGATTATACCGATTTTCATTTTAACACAAAGACAGCACCGGCAATGAGCGATGAAAAGTATAAGACAGCTATCATCGAGCAGGCAAAAAAAGATCAGGCAGACGGAAAATTCCAGTCCGATTCAGCCGGATTTAGAAATCTGGTAAAAAGTTACGTTTCTGCGGTCTCCCCTGACAGGAAAAGTATTATTTCACAGGGATTAAAAGCGATTTATAAAAATACCAGACAGGAACCGAAAACCTTTAATCTGTTGGATTATATGTTTGGCTCTGTAAAGTATAGCAAAGAAGCAGATGATGTTTCTTACGCCGAATTTTACGACAGTAATGGTGAGATGGTAGCCTCTTTTTCCAATGGCAGATGGATTTCCTATGGATCGAAAGCGGAAGATGCCCGGGAATCCCAACTGTGGGGAATATACAATCAGGCGTGGAACAGCGCGGCAAGAGCAAATGGAGGAACTACGTCTTCCATTGATGTTACGGGTTAAAAAATTACATGTCGCGTTTTGGCAGCAACAGGCTAATCAGGAAGCAGCGGCTGAAACGTTACGGATTTTTAAGTTTGTGGAGCATGTGTATAGTCAGGAATAAAATAGAAAGAAAATGGTGAATTGTGTTAAAGAGATTTATAAGAATGAATACTTCGTGTTTATTTGCACTTGCTGCAGGAGTAATGTTATTGTTATCGGCCTGCCAAAATAAAACGCAGCCAGAATATCTGAAAGAAGAATCGTCATCTCCAGCAAATGAGACATCGATACAAGCAGAAACATCGTCATCTGCAATAGCGCAGTCATTACCCCAGATAAACAGTTATACCAATAAAGTAATAAAATTCAATTATCCGGCAGATTGGACATCTGAGGAAAACCCTGGGGAAGATATATCTTATGTTAATTTTTTTGATTCAAAATCAGGGAGTGATCCTGTTTTTTGGTATTCCAGAGGGGAAGCCTGGCTCACGGATTTCAATCGAACAGAAGAAGATTACAAAGCACTTTTATCAGAAAGCTATAAAGACGTGGTTATAACAGATTTAACAAAAACAACCATTGATGGCAATGAAGCGATTAAGTTTGTATTTCAATATAAGGCCGATGATGTGGAATATACTATGACACAGTATGAAACCATAGTTGGACCTGTTTCTTTTCAATTTAACTGTACCTATAAATTCGATTTAAGCAATGATTATGAAGACATATTGAATTCAATTATATCATCCATTGAATTTACCGGCTGATGTAATCTGACAGTACTTTACGTTATTTGGCGCCCTGGTTCAGGAACATGAAGCAGGGCGCTATAATTATGTTTGTATCTATTCTCAATCAAAGGTGGATACAGAAGTGGTTGTCCCGTTTTGTACTTTAGCAAAATATTTTGATGTTCTCGTATCTACATGGACAAAACCGCTTGTAATATACTGCATGATTCCCTTCATACCAAGGTCTTCTGCTTTTCTGGCTACATTTAAAGTGGTTTTACCGCTGACTACAATATCAGCAGCCTGTCCTTTCACATGATAAGAATTGGTTGCGCCGCCAATGGATTCGTTGTAACTTTTTGTCCGGTAGCCGCTGTTAATTGTTACAGCGGTTCCGGCCCAGTCTCTGATCTTCTGTAAATAGGCAACCAAATCTCCGTCAATCAGAATCTTATCACTTCCATCCTTACATGCAAATTCCTTAACCTTAAAATTGGTGCTCAGACGAGTCTCGCCGTCTTTGGAAAGCGAATAGGTTTTCACTGCCATATTTCATCCTTCTTTCTTATAGGTTTGAGGCGTTTATAAGATACCGCGGCCATCTTATGTGTGCCTCTGAATATAAAAAAGTAACAATCCTCCATTTTGTAAACGGAAGATAAGATTTTTGTTGTGTTTTTCTAAAATAGATGATATTATATGCCAGGTGCGTTTTCGCATATACAACAACGAAAGGATTTTCAACTAATGTCAACCAAAACAGCTTCAGTAATTCAATCAACACCAACAGCCCCATCCACTCCCTCCATTGCCAATCCGGCTCCTCTTGGACTTTTAGGATTTGGAATGACTACCTGCCTGCTAAATATCCATAATGCAGGATTGATTCCTTTATCCATTGTGATTGTAGCAATGGGATTTGGATTAGGTGGTGCCGCACAGATCATAGCTGGTATCATGGAATTCAAGAAAAACAACACGTTTGGTGCAACAGCATTTACAGCCTATGGTTTCTTTTGGTGGTCTTTGATTTTAATCTGGATTAACCCGTTTAAAGGAATCGAAGCTGCTGATCCCAAAAGCATGGGATTTTATTTAGGCTTATGGTGTGTGTTCACACTTTTTATGTTTATTGGAACTTTAAAACATAATCGCGCCAGCCAGGTTGTTTTTGGCTCTCTGACCGTTTTATTCTTCCTGCTGTCACTGGCTAATTTTACAGGAGCCGAATCCATACATACAATTGCCGGATATGTGGGGATTTTCTGTGGTGTATCTGCTATCTATAATTCAGTGGGACAGGTTTTAAACCAGGAATTTAAAAAGACGGTATTACCTTTATAATTAAAAATCAGACGGAGTACAGACACCGGTTTTGTATTGCTTCATATACTATTCAGAGTATCTTCTTAGGAGAGAAATAATGAGTAATTATGAATACGGTGGCTACGCTCCCTATAATTATGGTTATGCAACTCCATATATGTCCGCAATGAACGCATCAAACATGCAGGGAGGACAACAAACTGCTGATATATTTACATTTCCGCAAAACCTGCCCAATGCACTGGATTTGATTCAGCAGGCACTTGCAGGTGAAACCGAAGACAGACTATTTTATTCTTGGTTAATAGAAAATGCCCCATCGGATGAAGACAAACAAATTATATCTGGAATTCGTGATAATGAGATCGGTCATTATGCTTTGTTTAAGCAGTTATTTACCGAAATCACCGGAATAATGCCTCAACAGGTTCAGGAAGAGCAGTTCGTTATTCCGGAAAGTTATTGTGCGGGGTTATCACGTGCTCTTTTAGGAGAGCAGAATGCTGTGGTAAGATATCGTAACATTCTCTACGCTATGGAATTTCGTGAGCATATTAATATGATGATTGAAATCATAACGGATGAACTCAGACATGGGATTTTATATAGTTATCTTTATACCAAAAATGGTTGTAGAGGTTAAAACAAAACGGGCGGTTGATTTTTCTTACATTTCTAAGAAAAACAGCCGCCTTATTTTTATGTCTGTTCACGGCTAAATATCGCTGTTGCTGATATCAACTTTGTATTTCAAAGATTCTGAAAGATGTTTCATTACCTGAATGCTCAATGTATCGGGAGCCATATTTTTATCGTTTAATATCCAGACTTCCAGGATTCCCATAATGATATTGGAACGTATGGTTAAACTATATTCATAAAAGGGGTCTTTGTCAGGATTTGATTTTACTCTGTCTATTAATTTCTTAACCAGGTCTGATATATTACTATATAATATTTCTTTGTTGCTGATCCTGATTAATAATTCAATGATACCTGAATCTAAATACCAGAATCTTAAAAAAGGTTTTAGCAGGTCCAGTGGATGGGTATTTCTTTCCGAATTCTGATTTAGATAATATCCAGCAATATATTCTTTTAATGCAATAAACTTTTGATCACATTCGTATCTTAAAATATCTTCCAGTGTATCGTAATTTCTGTAAAAGGTCGCCCGGCTGACTTGAGCCCGTTCTATAACCTCTGTTATTTTAATATCGGAGTAATTTTTCTCATAAAGCAGAGATTGAAACGCATTGAAAATCAGGTTTGATGATTGTTTGGAACGTTTGTCTTCTTTTATATGATACAAAATAAGGCCTCCTGTCTCTTATCTTTGAACATCATTTACTTTCATTCGATTATATCATATAATGAGTTACGATACAAATGTATATTAAAATATTTTTATAAAAACAATGTATATTAAAAGGAGGAAAAACAATGATTCAATCAAAGACTTGGAAAATAATAATATTGGCATTACTGATAATTGCCATTGCATTGATTTATTTGTTTTGCGGCAATATGAAAGAATTTGAAGACAGAATACCTTCTGTTGAAAAAACACAGTTTATGGATCCTGGCGATGATTGGAGAGATCACCGCTACGGGGAAATTATAGCTGTTTACCGAAAAGGGGCTAAGCTTTCTATGGAAGTGTACAATACCGTCAATTCCAATGAACTTCCCGAGGATCTCTGGGAGAAGATTGATACAGATGCCCTGGCAAAAGAGTATGGTGCAATGGCAGTACTGGCAAATGGACCAAGGCATTGGGTGGTAAATAAAATAGAAGCGGGTCCCATGTCAAAGGATGGGAAAATTGCAAATTTTGGTGGTATTGAAATGACTCAGAGGGCAAAGCTTCATACAACAATATTTCAAGGTTCCCTGGGAAGTAAAAAGTATACCGAAAATGTAGTAAACAGAGAAACAACGTACTATTACCTGAGAGGAAATATGGTATATGAATTAACCTCCCCCGCTGGTGATGTGTATCGAATGCAGTCCTATTCCCAACAAGTAGATCCAGGCTTAACTATCGATGATCTGGAAACCTTAGGTGATAAACTGGATCTTCCTGCGGGCTGGACCTATCGGGCACGGGTATTAGACGAAGATTCCAAATTGACTGCAGATGGTAAGGCATATATAATTAATGATGAGTTACTAAATACCTATCAAAAAATGAGGTAGAAACCAATGACAATTTATGTAGATGCAGATGCCTGCCCAGTGGTTCGAATTGTGGAAAAAACAGCTAAAGATAATAAAACAGCTGTTTGCCTCCTCTGTGATACCAATCATGTATTACAGTCTGATTACAGTGAGATCAGGATCATTGGTGCAGGAGCGGATGCTGTTGATTTTGCGTTAATAAACCTGTGCAAAGCCGGTGATATTGTGGTGACACAGGATTATGGAGTAGCAGCTATGGCACTTTCAAAAGGTGCATATGGAATTCATCAGTCGGGAAAGTGGTATACCAATGATAATATTGATCAGCTCCTGATGGAACGGCATATCGCAAAAGAAGCAAGGAGAGCAAAGGCAAAAAATCATCTTAGTGGACCTTCAAAAAGAACAAAAGAAGATGACAGACATTTTGAAGAATCGTTTCGTAAGCTGATTACTTATGCCAGTGAAAGGGATGATTTGAAAAAGTAAGTTCTATGCCCCGGGGATAGATAAATATTGCATATCGTGATTAACAAGAGTAAACTTGTTGATAACGGTATGCAAATTTATTATAAGGGGGATTTAGTGATGAGAAGTGGCGTGACAGGGGCATGTCTGGTTTTCATGATGGTATTGTCAGGATGCGTGGGTAATCAGACCAGTAACGTAAGCCGAACGGAAGTAAGTACTTCTGCTGAAACAGAAAGCAAGACTGACAGCAAATCGGTGGAAAATATCCTGAACAGATTGACACTTGATCAAAAGGCGGCTCAGATGGTACAGGGAGCGGTATATAATATGCCGGATAATCTGATGAAGGAGAACTGCTACGGAAGCATTCTATCCACATTTGGTGAGAATTTCTTAAGCGCATCGCAGTGGAAGAATATGATCCTGAAATATCAGAAGGAAGCCATAAGTTCTGAGGCAGGCGTGCCCTATATCTATGGAAATGATCAGGTTCATGGCCTTGCTGGCTGCAGAGGTGCCGTTATATTTCCCCATAATATAGGGATCGGAGCCGCCAATGATAAAGAACTAACTTATCAGATGGGATTGGCAGTGGCAGACGAGGCAAAACTCACAGGGATGCTCTGGAGCTTTTCGCCGTGTTTATCTGCAGCGCAGGACCCAAGATGGGGACGTACCTATGAGAGCTTTTCTTCTGAAACCGGTATGGTTGCAGAACTGGGAGCAGCGTATACCAGGGGATTAATTGATGGAGGACTTCTCCCTTGTGCAAAGCACTTTTTTGCAGACGGTAATGTTTTATACGGAACTGGTGAAAATTCAGAGGGAGAAAAGCGGTTGATTGACCGTGGTGATGCCAGGCTTTCAGAGGCGGAAATTCAGGATCTATTAAAGGTTTATCAGGCACAAATCGATGCTGGTGTTAAGACTATTATGATCAGTCACAGCAGCGTAAATGGTATAAAAATGCATGCCAATGAAAAATACATATCCATACTAAAAAAAGATATGGGCTTTCAGGGTTTCATAGTAAGCGATTGGAATTCCATACATAACATACCGGGGGACAACTTAAAAGATCAGACAATTACAGCAGTCAATGCAGGGATCGATATGCTGATGGAAGACTCCAATTTTGAAAATTGCCGGAAATATATTGTTGATGCAGTCAATGAAGGCAAAATTTCTATGGACCGTGTAAACGATGCAGTCAGCCGGATTCTTACGGTTAAAAAGGAAATGGGAATTATAGATGATCCTATGATGGAGAAGGTAACCACGAAAGAGAGCAGTATGGGATCACAAGAATACAGAGATTTAGCCAGAACATTGGTAGAAGAGAGTCTTGTATTATTAAAAAATGACAATAACATACTGCCAATTAAGAAGGGAACCAAAATATATGTTACAGGGCCTGCCGCAAATGATGTAGGGGCTCAGTGCGGTGGCTGGACGTTTACCTGGCTGGGAAGTACAGATGCAGACAATCATGGACGCAAATGGATCCCGGAAGGTAAAACAATTCTGGATGGATTGAAGGAACTTGCAGATGAATATGATCTGACCATTATTACTGATCCGGCGAAAGCGGCTGATGCTGATCTGACCTTATTGTGTCTGGGAGAAAAGACATACACAGAATGGAAAGGTGACAGTGCAGACATCAATATAACCGGCAGTCTGGGTCTGACCGATAATAAAAAGGCAATTGACCAGGCAAAAAGTCTGGGGAACCCCACAGTAGCGTTAATTGTATCTGGCAGAAATGTTATCATCAGCGACTATATGGAACAGTGGGGCGGAATTGTTATGTGTTATCTTCCAGGAAGTGAAGGTGATGGTATTGCCAATGTGCTGACAGGGAAGAAAGCCTTTAAAGGGACTCTGCCAATGCCTTACTACTCAAGGGTTGAGGATATCAGAACAGATCAGGTTCTGTATCCAGTGGGTTATGGATTAACATATTCCCCGGGAAAGTAAAGGATTAATCTGTTTCCCCAGAAAGTAACTGAAACACTTTCGTAATTAGATGGAAAATTATGTAAAATGCTAATATTTTATATATTTATTTCTCAATATATATGATATAATTTTTGTGATTATTCCATAATAAGACACAATAATGTAAAATTTTTAGAAATTTGTGGAAGGGAAGTGTTTCATGGCAAATATTTTTAATCAAAGCATAGATTTTGCATATGATCGCAGAATTGATCAGATTACGGCGGAATGTAAAGCCCAGAATATCGAATTATTAGATGTAAAAAGTATTACTCTTCAAGAGGTCAACGCTGTAAAGGCCTCCATCGGTTCAACTGTTACCTCATTCATAGGAGGAAAAGCAGGATATGATTTGCTTCAGATTTATACGATGCGTCATAGAGGTGAGCTTCAGTATTTCATTCAGCCGTTTGGAGGATTGACTGCGCTTCCAGGGCAGCATTTTAAGGTAATTCCTGGTTCGTTGAGACATCCTGTCCAGTATGGAATAAAAAGAAAAAAAAGTTTTTCAGATGGTATGTATGAACTTATCATGGACAGTATCCCGGTTATTAGTTTAAAAAAGATTCGGGCCTGTGAATGGATTTGTGAGGTGGACAGTGAAGCGGCCAATCTAAAAAATCTTAAACTGCCATTATTGAAAGAGTTATCCCATGTTTGGCAGACGGGAACAACCCTGATTAATTTAGATTGGACGCTTCAGGCGTGTGCAGTAAATAAAGATTTTACTTTAGTATGTATGCAGACTGGAAGATATGGGACTATTTCAGAAAGATCGGGCTTAAATCAGTTTATGCAATTTACCGGTTTTATTTCGAAATATGCGGAGCGAATGGCTGGTGATGGATCAAATAATGCTCTGATATCCAATTCCTTTTTAAGCTTCTTATTTAGGAAAAATTATATGAGCGGGCCAAGGGATGGCCAATGGGTTCCGGATGTTGAATGGTTACATACCAATAAAGTCAGGTTAGTGATAAACAATTTAAAAAAGTTCAATCATTTTAAAAAGCTTTGTCTGGTTGGGGAAATTGATGAAAAAAAGATGGCCAATTTAAAAGCGTGTGTTTTGGACAGGCAGGGGATTGAGGAGAATGAAGTGATTGCCGCCATACCCATGGATCTTTTAAACAATATGAAATCGGCAGCTGTATTAACTGCTGATAAACTTTGTATTTCTTATCTTGATGAATACGAATGCTGTATTAATTTAGATGAAATCTCCGGCTTTAATGGAACAAAAGGATTTACTGAAAGTATCGTGGAACTTGTTATGGCAGATGGAACTACAACGGAAGTTCGCGTTGAGGCTGCCAGCGAGGTCTTGAAGGCTTTCTTTGAACAGTACTGTTATATTTAAAATCAGAAATGGAGTATGTCTATGATTGATAAGATTATTACGGGAAGTGCCTGCTTTTTCCTAATAGGAATTATGTCAATTGCTCTTTCTACATTGAACCTTCAGTTTAAATTCATGAGCTTTTTAGGAGATTATAAAAGTATTTTTGACTATACTGCAATGGTGGGTGGTCTTTTCGTATGTGCAGTGGCTTCACGGATCAAGAAGAGAAATAAGGATCTTGACAAGTAAATAGCTCTCCATGATATGGAATCAGGAGAGCTTAATTTAGTCTAATATAGCTTTTACGCTATGACAGTCACAAGCAAGTCCGCAGCTGCATCTGGTGGAACCGAAGTGAAGGGAATAGGCAGGTGGGAATTGCTGATTGATGTGTTGAACTTCTTCGGCAAATTCTTCCTGATCTGCAGGTACTGGTCCCAGTGCGTCAGCCTGTTCCTGCGTTTCTATAATGGCTCCTGGTGGAACAAAACGATTTGGAGCAATCCGGATTCCTCCGGTTACAAGGGCGTTGATAGAAATATAACTTCCTTCTCCCACAATTGCGTTTAGTACAATTGCGTGGAAGCCTACGAAAACCCGGTTCTCCAATTTGCATGGTCCGTGGATGATGCAGCCGTGTGTGCAGCTGACTTCATTTGCAATATAAATAGAGTATTCTTTTCCGTCGTGCAGGACTCTTCCGTGTTCCAAACCATGCAGAATTACGCCATCCTGTATATTTGTATTGGAACCGATATGAAACGGAGTCCCCTCATCAGCTCGTATGCTCACATTAGGTGCGATGAAAACATTTTCCCCGATTGAGACATCTCCGATAATTGATGAGAATGGTCCTACATAAGCAGTTTTGTGTATGCGGGGGTAGATGCTTCTGGGGTTAAAGGAGGTAGGCGGATTCGACGCGATGAAGTGGGCGTTTATGTTAAAAGTACGAATGGGCCTGCCTGAAAAATCATTGAGGTTATGATACGCATTCTGCATTTGTTTTCCTCCTGGCGTTACAGTCGCTAACAATGCCGTTATGATCATAAATAAACAAGCCTCAATATAGTATATGAAACAGGGACAAAATGGTGTTGGAGATAATCTCCGTGTTCTAAAGAGTATTTCTTCTGCTGGAGAATCTGTCTATTGCGGATTTTATCTCCTCTTCGCTAAACGCATTTGGCACATTTACATTCTCTTCCAGCCCATCAAGTTCCACGCCGTCAAAACGGTATAATTTTTTCAGCAGCTTCCATAGGGTCTTAAGTTCTTCTTCATCAAAAGCTTTAAAAGTGTCTGCCATAAAATCAATGGATACGCTGACGCCACAGTCTGTTAAGGTTTTGAGACCCGATTCAGTTAAATGCACGTTCACGGCTCTTTTGTCTTTGGGACTGGGGATAATCTCGGCAAAGCCCTTTTTACAAAGGCTGTTTACCAGCTGGGTCATATTTTGTTTGGTCGCCCCTAATTTACCGGCAATATTATTGATTGTTGTTTCATTCTCCGGCAAATGAAGGATAGCAAGCGCAGTCATATATTGTCTGGATGTTAACGGCTCGCTATATTTATCACCGGTTGCCTGCAGCTTGTTTGAAACAGAAATCAAACAGGAATAAACCTGTTCCATCAGATATAATAGATTAAATTCTTTCTCGTAATCCATGGCAGTTATCATAACCTCACTAACATTTTTTATGGTATATAATCAATATGTTGTCTATTATTATATAGCCATGGGAGACAGCGGTCAAGAATTCTGGTGAAAGAACTCAATTGTTCTTTGAAAGGACGCATATTGGCCTTCGGCATTTCCTTCCAGAGTTCCCCCAGAAGTAAAAACGCCGCCATCCATTGGTATACTTAAAGTGAAGTTTAATGGAATGATATAAGGGATGGGCAGGGGATGCCCCATATTTTCAAAGGACATTATTTCGTAATGATGAAAGTAATCACTGTTTTCTAAATGATTGATAATTTCCCTGCATGCTTCATGGCTGTTCCAGATATTATCTTTTTCTCCGCAGATCAAAAGAATATCTGCCTGTGAATTTTCCACTTTTATACGTGCTTCCCAGCGGTTTTTTGCTTTTTCAATACTTTTTCTGTAAGTGCTGGTAAAACCGAACGGAATTCCTTTTTCCATGTCTTTTTTTCGGTCCTCAAAGAAGATATCATTATCTACCTGAATAAATGGAATTGATTTTCCGTGATAGGACCAGGAAGATACATTTTTTCCGTTGGTTAATCCGTCAAGAGCCTGAAAACAATAGGTATGAGGCTCCACTGCAACGACTTTTTTAATCTGTTTATACCTGGAAGCCAATAGAAGAGCCAGTTCTCCCCCCTTGGAAGTACCGTGAATATAAATATCTTTTGTATCAGTAATTTTACTGGTTGCTAACCAGTTAAAAATCTTCTCGAAATATTCCAGCGGAACTTCCTCCAGTTTTTCCGGCAATCCCTCAGAATTAAAATAGGATACAGTCAGTACATTAAATCCTTTTGAGGCAAGGGGAGCCGCCATAAGATACAGGCTTTCCATATGTCCGTCAGATCCGCCAAGCATTAAAATAGTTTTATTACCCGAGTTCTGTTTATAAAAGAGCTGACCCGTAAAATCGCCGTGAATCGGTTTAATCTGAATATCATCTGTTTTAAAACATCTTTTTAACTGTATCTCTTTCTTTTCAGCAGAAGCTTCAAATAGCAGGTTCATAAGAATGGGATTGTCTACCGAGATATGTTCACCAATATTCTTTCCTTCGGATTTATTTTGTTCTAATGAATAGATAAGTCCCATACTGTCAGCCGTCTTGTAGGTTCCTTCTATAGGAATTGCAGTATCCAGGTCAATTTCTCCAGATTCGCCAGCAATAAAAACAGCATACGAAGAGAATTCTTCCCCACTGCACCAGGGGAGTTCCATTTTTAAACTTACCCTTAACTGACTGTATGGGAGTAAATCGAAAATTCTGATCCTGACTTTTTCATCTACCAATGCTTCCTGATTCTCTACTTCTACTTTCATGATGAATCCTCCTTATGATGAATAGACAATATACTGTCTAATAATAGAATACTCCAGTCATGGAATAAAGTCAATATAATGTCTAATAAAACAAGAGGACACCGAATATTTACTGTATGGTAAAACGCGTTCCCATATCATAGGCCATAGCACAGTCATTTGGAAACTGGTTCTCCCTGACCATAGATTTATGATGCTCATCAAAAATGGGAGCAACGTATTTCTCATAGTCATCGAACTGGTATGTATCATAGGAGAACAGTGATTCACTATACCCGAAGGTCCTGTTAAGAAAACTTTCAATACCGTCTAATGTTGGGTGAAAGCCCCGTTCTTCCATCTGTTCGGCAGTCATATTCATGGTATAAATAAATCCGGTCTTGATTTTTCGTTCAAAAAGGCTTCTGTATCCCTCTGTATAAGTGATATAAGGAAAAATAAGGCGTTCCAAAAAGGCATGCATTTGTCCGGTTACATCGCAAAGATAGATGGGTGATCCCAGGATAATGGCGTCAGCCTCTTTGATTTTCAAAAGAATGGGACTTAAATCATCCTGATAGGCACATGTTCCGTAGCATGGTCCCTCTTTTCTCTTACAGGCAAAACAACTGATACAGCCCTTATAGTTTAGATCGTACAAATGAATGAGCTCCGTTTCCGCGCCATTTGCCTGGGCACCCTCAAGTGCTTTTTTTAGAAGAGCAGCCGTATTGTGATTTTTCCGGGGACTTCCGTTGATTGCGATCACTTTCATAGTAATATCCTCCTACTTGATTTTTACAGATAAATTATATATCCTTATACTCAGTAAGAGAAGTATGCACATTGTTGTTAGATACTAACTTTTTTGTTAGCAGGGAGGAACGAATGTCGGATTTTAAAGGAAATTACAGCAGCTGTCCCATGTATTACACGATGTCGGCTGTAGAAGGAAAGTGGAAATGGATCATTTTGTGGAAGATTTATGAGGCGGGAATAATCCGATATAATAAATTGTGGGGAGAACTGCACCCGATTGCACATAAAACATTAAGCGCGCAGCTAAAAGAACTGGAAGCCAGCAGTATAATCCACAGGGAGCAATACAACGAAGTACCGCCCCGCGTGGAATATTCTCTGACTGAAGAAGGCCGCACCCTGATCCCAATTGGAGCTGATGTATCAATGGGGGCAGGAGCATATGAAATAAAAGCGTGGCAGTAATTTATAGGAGCTCAATAATAGCTTCCAATTCTTCGGATAAGCCCTTTGCCAGTTCAAAATCGGTGTTTTTTAAGGCCAGCTCTATTTTTGTCTCCACTGCCTTTTTCTTTTGCTCTAATTCTAAATAGTCTTTATCAAAATGTCTGGCATAAATCATTTGTCTGAATTTACGCATGCTCATTTTCCGGATTGTCTTATCCTCAATGATTAAAACATAGTCCGCACAGTTTACGATGGTATAAAAATCGTGAGAGATCATCAAAACTGCACCCTTGTAGTTTGCAATAGCTTGTTCCAATGCTATCTGTGAGTAGGTGTCCAGATGGCTGGTAGGCTCATCAAGCAGCAGCAGGTCTGCTTTACCCGCAGAAATTTTAGCTAATTGAAGTATATTTTTTTCGCCGCCGGACAGGGCACCAATTTTTTGATGAAGGACCGATTCATCAAATGTATAGTTGGAAAGATAGGAGCTGATTTCATCGTATGTCTGAAACCCAAGGCTGAAAAAATCATCCAATACTGTTTCAGACTCATTTAACATTTCACCCTGAAGCTGGGACAAAAAGGCTGTCTGAATGGTTTCATTGATCTCTATGGAATCCTTGCTGTTTTTATAGATATCGCGGAGTAATGTAGTTTTTCCGGTTCCATTGGGGCCGATCAGGGCAACTTTATCAGTGGATTTGATTTCAAAGTTAACATTGTTCAGAAGCATTTCATCAAATGACACACTGTAATCATTCACAGTTAATACGATTGCATCTTTAAGCTCATTGGCAACGGTGAAGTGAATATCCGGCTGTTTGATCTCCACAAATGGTGCCTGAATTCTTCGGGCGATTAACCGTTCCTGGATTTTCTTTCTCGCTTTTAAGGATTTTCCTCTGGCTGCTTCTGTGTGTGTGGTAGCCAGTGATCTTAAATTGTTAATGATAAACTGATTTCTCTGGATTTCTTCTGTGTCAGCCACTGCCAGTTCCTGTAATTCAATCTTCTTTTGCAGCAAAGTGAAGTTATAATCAATATACCGTCCGTCAAACTCCTGAAGCAGTTTATTTTCCAGGTGAATAATTTTGTTAAAACAATGATTTAATAAATACCGGTTATGGGTAATAACCAGCAAAGTGCCCTTATGTGAATTGATCAGGTTTTTAAGAGAATTTAAATTTTCAAAATCCAGAAAAACATCGGGTTCATCCATAATAATTAAATTAGGCTGAGTCAGCATCTCCTTTATTACCTGAACCAGCTTGAACTCGCCCCCGCTAAGCTGAGAGACAGGCAGGTTTTCCAGCTTACCTAAGTCTGCCAGACCTAACTGCTTATTCATGTTGGTTTCAAAATTATCTCCGTCAATTGCCTGGAAGGCATCCAGAGCCTGCTGGTATTTTTCCAGAAGTTTATCGATGTCTGATGAAGTTTCCATCTCAGTACAGATGGATGTTATTTCGTTTTGCAGTTTTGTAAATTCCGCGCCTATATATTGGGCAACCGTTATATCCTCTGCATCGTCTCGTTCATAGAACTGGCTTACATATCCAATTCTGCAATTGGGAGATATGTCCAGTTTTCCATCAAACATATATTTATCAGGATCCATTAGGATATGAATCAGCGTACTTTTTCCACTTCCGCTGGTTCCGATAAAGGCGCAGTGCTGGCCGTCTTCTAAATTGAACGAGATGTTATGATACAAATCCTTCTGCGGAAATGAGTAAGACAGGTTATCAAATTTTATCATGTAAGTCCTCCATGTGTGAATTTACCTTTGGTAGCATACCATCTTTTATTAATTATTTCAATTAATTCGTTTATCTGGTTATATTTTCTTTTCCCCATTCGCACATAGAGCGTACGATGGGAATCAGGCTTTCCCCTTTTTTGTCAGATAGTATTCAACCTTGGGTGGAACCTGGGGATATTCTTTTCGTTCAATTATATTCTCTTTCTCCAGTTCCTTTAACTGTGTACTCAGCATTTTGTGCGTAATACCGGATATACTCCTTTTTAATTCTCCGTATCTGACCGGTGTGGTACAGGCCAAAAGGTATATGATTTTTAATTTCCATTTGCCGCTTACAATGGAAAGTGTGTATTCAAATGGCTCTTTATTGCCTACGAAACACATTTTTTCGGTCATTGAGTACTCTCCTTTTCGTAAGTATACTACAAATAAGTGCATACTTTTCTTATTATATAAACTCATTATAATAGGAGCTGATGATAACATCAAGTATAAGGAAAGAGGTTGAAACTATGATTATTGATGGACATTCCCATGTAACTTTACCGGTTGAGGAGCATATTAATGCGATGAATAAGGCAGGAGTTGATAAAACGGTTTTATTTTCTACTACATTTCATCCGGAAACGTCTAAAAATTTCGATGAGGTGGGTACTTCAATAAAATTTTTAAATGATTTACTGGCTGGTAAAAAAGGTTCTATGATAGAAGCAAGAAAAAGGGCCGCATCTGAGCTTGCAGCAGCAATCACCCGGTATCCGGACAGATACATCGGTTTTGGTGCTGTTCCCATTGGTCTGGATTTGCAGGAGACACTGCAATATGTGAACGATGTAATCTGTAAGAACAGTTTGGCCGGAATGGGAGAATTTACTCCGGGCAGCGGGCAGATTCATTTAATGAGGAATATTTTCCGTGCCTCATTGGAATTTAATAACCTGCCAGTGTGGATTCATGGATTTTTTCCGTTGACTTTTCAGGATATTAATGAAATTGCAGCCCTTGCCCTTGAATATCCAAAGACTCCGGTGATTCTGGGACATCTGGGCGGGTGCAACTGGCTTGAAACCATAAATCTGGTAAAAGAAATACCTAATTTATATCTTGATACATCTGCCTACTATTCTACATTTGTTTTAGGCGCTGTTATTAATGAAGTGCCAGACAAATGCCTTTTCGGTGTGGACCGTCCATTTGGAGATTTACAAATATCAAAAGATACAATCTTACGCTTTGCAAATTCGACTGAGATTTCGGATGCTGTTTTAGGCGGAAATATAGCAAGACTTTTGCAGATTACAGAATAACGTATTTGACATTTCCTGCATCTGTAATATACTGTTTGAAGTGATACGTATGTATTATTCCACTGATTCAATTAAATTAATAGAAAGAATATATTGAATGAAAAAAACAGAAAGACAGAATGGAATTATTCATTTGTTACGAATGCGTAGAAAAATGAAGGCCAAAGAGCTGGCTGATTATTTTGATGTGAGTGAGCGGACAATTTACAGAGATATTGATGCGCTCAGTCAGCTTCGTGTCCCCATTATTTCCTATGAGGGACTGGGAGGGGGGTATGAAATAGATTCCTCCTATTTTATGCCAAGTATTAAACTTAGTGAGCAGGAAATATTAATGCTTTTGATGGTGTTAAAGGCAGGGGAAGAGTTTCGTATCCCAAACATGGCAGCCGATTATAACCTGCTAAGCGGCAAGCTGCTGAATGTTTTGCCGGATGATGAAAGGCAAAAGGCTTCCCAGGCTATATCACACATAAATTTTGATATATTGCGGATAATACCCAAAGGCTACGCAGACGATGTTCTAAAGCCCATATTAGAGGCATTGTGGAAATCCTGTGATCTGCAGCTTAGTTATTATCATCCAGAGCGGAACACCACACAGTCCAGGCGTTTTTCACCCATAGAGCTGCAGTTTGGAGATGGAGGGTGGTATATAAACGGCTACTGTCATTTGAGAAAAGAAAAGCGAACGTTCCGGCTTGACCGAATCGTATCAATTACATGCGTGGATGAAGAAAATCATTTTATAAACAGGGAATTGCCTGTACCAGAGCACGATAAGTTTCGGTGGAATACGTATGAACTGCTTATAGATCCGGCTCTTTACAGGATTATCAAGGATGATGTTTATCTCCAGAATGCCGTGACCCAATCCATGGACAGCAAAATACATCTGACGGTCACAACTCCTTATAAGGATGAAATATGTAAACTGGTTCTATGCCATCCGGAAAAGGTGACTGCTTTAAAGCCGGAAGAATTCATGGAAGAAATAAAGCAGTTAAGTAATGCGTTATCCGAAAAGTATCAGTAGGTATCACAGAGGAGCTTATCAGATGAAGAAAGCTATTAGAATAACCGGGAAGATAATACTATGGTTCTTTATAATCATCGCTGGCCTTTTAATCATCTCAGCGTTAACTCACAATATTCTTACATCAATGGAAAAAAAGAAATACACAATCGGAAAAACCATTGATATAGATGGAAAGCATATGCAGGCATATGTGACCGGCCAGGGAGAAAAAACCATTGTTTTATTAAGCGGATTGGGAACTGCATCACCGATCGCAGATTTTATGCCCCTGGCAGATCGATTGAGTACGGATTACAAAGTTGTAATTCTTGAATACTTTGGTTATGGTTTCAGTGATACAACAAAAGCAGAGCGTTCCAATGAAAATATTGTAACTGAAATACGGACTGCGCTGAACCAATTAGAAATAAAGGGACCATATATTTTAATGCCTCACTCAATATCCGGGATTTATTCTATGTATTATGCGATGAAATACCCTGATGAAGTGGAGGCAATCATTGGAATTGATGAGTCAGTGCCAAATCAGACAAAAATTAGTAAAGATCCCGATATGTCTCACAGCTTAACTTTGCTTAACACATTTGGCATCATAAGGGACGTCACATATCTTTTGCCGGAGGCTGAGGATACAAAGAATAAAAATAAGGATTACACGGAAGATCAGATTAAAATAAAAAAAATGGCCACAGCGTGGAACAGTGTAAATGTATCTGTAATAAATGAATTTAACAGTGTAAATAAAAACACAGAAGAATTATATGATGTAAAATATCCGGATAATCTCCCTGTTCTTGCTATTTTAGCCAAGGATTCCGAAGATACCGATCAAAACTGGCTCCCGCTTCATCAACAGTTAATAACCAATCCTTCCATACAAAAAGTAGAAACCCTTGCCGGGGAACATTATCTGCACTGGTCCAATGCTGATAAAATAGCTGAATTGTCAAAAGAATTTATATCAACTCATTTAAAAAAATAAGAAAAACACAAAATATTGAACTATCTTTTTAAACTCTGACACTCTTATGTCAGAGTTTATTTGTTATGCTGACGTAACAAAAAGAAATGCCGATACAGGCAAGCGGGAGGTATCTATATGATTTTTACGGCAAGAGGACCTATTTATAAAGAAGAACTTGGAATCACTTTGGGGCATGAACATATTAAGTGGGAGGCAGATGAGTTTTTAGCAAACACCATGTATTTTGACAAAAAGTATCCGGAGGAAAACATGGAATCAGACAGGAACTATATTGTACCTGTTATGCTTGATATTAAAGCAAGAGGCGGAAAGAGTATTGTGGAAACGTCACCTCCAATTGGAGGGCAGAATGTCAGATTGTTAAAAATGTTATCAGAACAGACAGATATGCATATCATTCCGTGCACGGGCTGGAATATGACAAAACAGCTTTACGATGTGTTCCCAGATCATTTTGAAGAACAGCTGGCAAACCGATGGATCAAGGATTTTAAAGAAGGTCTGGATACCATAGATGGCATTGTGATACGTCCGGGACATATCAAACTGCTGCTTGACAAGGGGGAATTGTCTGGCGCAGATAAGGCTATGCTGATTGCGGCGGTGAAAGCCAGCAGAGTGACAGGTATCCCTGTTCACTGCCATATCCTGGAGGCAGAGATGGTTCATGAAGTGATACAGGTCCTGGATGGGGTAAATGCAGATTACAATAAATTTCTTTGGGCGCATGCAGATCGGGATGCGAACAGAGAAACGGTGGAACTGGCAGCAAAAAAGGGTATGTGGATCGGCATTGACAATATAAGAAAAGGAACAAGTGCCCGGGAGTTTGAGCTGTTAAACGATATTATTTCACTTAATTACAGTCATAAGGTGCTTCTATCCCAGGATTACGACTTCCATTCAGAAGGGAAAGAGTCCCTGGATCATCATCCCTGTACATCCATCTTTGACGAATTTATTCCCTATTGCACTGCCAACGGAATGAGCCGGCAGGAAATAATCCGTATGATGACAGAGAACCCTGCAAATTTCTACGATGTGGATATGATGTGTAATGATAAGTGAGGATGTTTTAATGTATAAGGTATTTATATTAACAGGGAAGATTGTTCTTTTGGCTGTAGTAGCTATCCTTTCATTATGTTTCATATCTGGAATTTGCCAGGCTCTCATCATGGTATGAGTCATATAAGAGTTACACAACAATAAAAAATCAACCGGTACAATCAGCCAAACGGTTGATTTTTTTATTGCAGCAATCCCGTATGATTTCCATAGCAAATAAAAAGGAGATAAATGCTATGGATCATCTAATGACAGTCAGCAATTTAAAAAAGAGTTTTAAAGATCATATTGTTTTAAAAGGAATCAGTTTTGAGATACACCGGGGAGAGGTGCTGTGTTTTTTAGGTCCCAATGGTGCGGGCAAAAGTACTACCATTAACATTCTCACCGCTGTACTTGGAAGTGATGAGGGGGATATTCGCTTTAAAGGTGATAGAATCAGTAAGAAACTGCGCAGCTACAAACAGTCCATCGGTATTGTCCCTCAGGATATAGCGCTTTACGAAGAATTAAGCGCAGAAAGCAATTTAAGGTTCTTTGCTTCTCTTTATGGACTTTATGGCAGCAGACTAAACGATGCGGTAGAGGAGGCACTTCTCTTTGCTGGTTTGCAGGATCGCAGAAAGGATAAGGTGAAGACATTCTCAGGGGGAATGAAGAGGCGTCTTAATATTGCATGTGCCATCGCCCACCACCCGGAGCTGGTCATTATGGATGAACCCACAGTTGGAATCGATCCACAAAGCCGGAATCATATTCTTTCTTCCATTAAAAAGCTTCAGAATCAGGGAATGACAGTTATTTATACGACTCATTACATGGAAGAAGTGGAAGTGATCTCTTCCAGGATCATCATTATGGATCATGGAACCATTCTTGCTGAAGGAACCAAAGAGAGTTTAAAAGAGGAGATTCAGAATGAAAAGAGATACATCATAGAGGTGGAGGAGAACGGAACCATGGGACATGATGATTTTTTTTCTGTGGAAGGTGTTAAGTCTGTAAAAATAGATGGTAATACGTTTGAGATCACATCTCTAAAAGGGGTAGAAAATCTTGACCGGATCATCGCCCTGTTAAGTGATCACGGTGAAAAAATACGCAATATTACAAGCGAAGCAGCAAGTCTTGAGACGGTTTTCTTAAAACTGACAGGACGCAAGCTGCGGGACTGAGAGAGGAGAGTTTCCATGCGTCGTTTTATAACAATTTTAAAAATGGATCTGGTCAATTTATTTAAAAATCCGGTTCTGGTCGGGTATAACACTGTTTTTGCAGGTTTGTTAATATTGATTCTCGGTTATTTGTGCGGAGGGGATTATTCTGAGAGTAAGACTGCCTATCAGTACTATACAGTCTCTCTTATTGTCTATGGCATGCTAAATGGGGCAATGACTGCCTCCAACTGTTTCATGGAACGGGATATCAAGCGGGCCAACCTTCGGATTATTTATTCCCCAGTGGGGAGTTTCCTGGTTTATTTTTCTAAAATGGCAGCGTCCTTTCTTTTTAATTATGCCCTGCATACATTGCTGCTGTTGGTTTTGTGCCCGATTGTCCATGTGAGCCTTGGAAGTAATCCGGTATTTTTTGTTCTCTTAATGGCGCCGGTAGAATTAGCGGCATCTGCCTTTGGAATCTTTTTCTGCTGTGTGTTCCATTGTGAAGAAACTACCAGCACATTGCTGAGTACCGTAATCAACCTGCTTTGTTTTTTGGGAGGTACGTTCTTCTCGCTTGACGGAATGGGAAGTCTGATGGCCTTTATTACGAAAATATCACCGGTAAGATGGCTCAATGAAGCTTTCTTTACCTTGTCCTGTGACAGCAGTCTTAAATATTTCTGGCCGGTCTTTATTACTTCGCTGGTGCTCTCTGCACTGCTGACAGCAGGCTGTAAACTATGTTTCAGAACGGAGGATTATATATGAAAACCTTTTTCACCACCATTAAAAATATTTATGAGCGGACAATTCCCCGCCTGTCTATGTTTGTTTTATTAACAGCATTTACTCTTGCCTCCATGGTGCTGGCAGTTCATCTGACGGATGTACAACAGGTGAAAGGTCATATTGTTCTGGTAACGGACAAATCTGACTGGGATTTGCCTAAAGGTTCTAAAGAATTTGATATGGTCGTTTCGGCAGTAAAGCCCCCTGTTTCCGCACTGGTAGAGAAGAAATATGATGCTTATGTGACAATTGGCAAAGATGGTGATTATGAGATCGAGACACTTCGAAGTGATGATTATAAAAATATGGTTGAAGCAATGCTGCGTAATCCGGACGCCCCCTTAAAAGGGAGTAAACCCGCCCGTGGTGTTGGCGCTAATATAATTGGATTTATGATGATGTTTCTTTTAATGGAGGTTTTTGCCAATCTGTTTGCGTTTGCAGATGATAAAGAGCAGGGACAGTTGCGCCGGATCACAGCAGCGCCCGTTTCTTTTAGCGGTTATCTCGTGGCTCACTGCATTTTCTGCCTGTCCATGTTTCTGCCTGAATATTTTCTGCTTGTTTTATTAAAATTCGGGGGATTTAACATTGGTTTTACCCTTTTGCAGTACGCAGGTCTGATTTTGGTAATGAGCTTTTTCGGTATTTCCTTCGCCCTGCTATTAAATACACTGATCAGTAAACCAGATAATGCTTCCATGCTTGGCAGATCCATTGTCGTCTTATCATCCATGCTTGCAGGAACTTTTTATTTCTTCGGTAAAAAGAATATAATATTGGATACAATCATTAAATTACTGCCTCAGAAGCAGCTGATGGATTTTGTTGAATACCTGGAACGGGGGGAGGCATGGCGTCACGGCTTTAGTATTGTATATGTAATTGCTTTTTCTATGGTTTTATTTGTGATTTCCTGTGTCAGTTTACGGATGAAATATATAAAAAGGGTATGATTGCAAGACATTTCTTGTCAAAGCGGACGACCTGGATTACAATAATAGAAACAAATACATGACAGGTGAATAATCAATGGAGCATTCCTCAGACATATTACTTCTTACTACAAAAATAAAAATACCCGCCCCCCGGAAAAATTACATCCTGCGTCAGGGGTTACTTGAACAGCTTTCTAAGTGTGGGGATATGAGTATTATTTTTTTGAGCGGCGGTGCCGGTACAGGCAAAACAACTCTGCTTTCATCCTTTATACAAGAGAAGAAACTGAAAAATATATGCTGGCTGTCACTGGATTCTACCAACACCAATGTGTATTCCTTCTGGCTATATTTTACAGCTGCAATCAATCCTTTTTTAAAAGATGAAGGAAGTCTTTTCAATCTGTTAAGAACAAATCCGGATACCAAGTATATGGAGAATCTGCTGATTCCCATGATCAACCAGCTGTGGGGTGATGAGGAATATTACATGGTGCTTGATGATGTCCAATGCATTGGTGATGAGGCCCTTGTTAAAACATTTGAGTTTTTTATTGAAGCAATGCCAGCCAATTTTCATTTTTTCATGCTGTCACGGGAGGACCCGCCTGTCTATTTAGGTCCGCTGGCGGTATCCGGCCGTTTGCTGTTTATTGATGGGAAACAAATGCAGCTGACCATGGAAGAGGGGATGGCTTTTCTGAAAGATACGATGAAGCTGGCAGGCAGCGAGGAAGAGCTGAATCAGTTAAATCATTATGCGGAAGGCTGGATCGGAGGTTTGCAGCTTGCGGCTGCAGCAAAGGCAGCCGGTAAATATTCCGGGCAGCTGCTGCGTGCGGGAGGAGGAATTGCTTCTCAGTATCTGACTCATGAAATTATCGGTGCTCTGACGAAACAGGAGCAGGAGTTTTTAATTAAAACGGGATATCTTTCCTATTTTGATGCGGAGATTTGCCAAAAGCTGTTTCAAAACCTTACAAAACAGGATTTTAACCAGCTTATGGAACGATTCATGGAAAAAAATCTGTTTATCATCTGCCTGGACGAGCAGAATGGAATCTATCGTTACCACAACATTTTATCGGAATACTTAAAGCAGCAGTTTTTATGTCTCCCAGATGAGCAGAGAGCAGAATGTTACAAAATAACGGCAGAAGCATTTGAAAAAAGAAACGATTATGAGGAAGCTTTACAGGAACACTGTGAGGCAGGCAATTATAATGAAGTCCTTCGTATCACCAAATTGATGGAAGGAAGGATAGAAGCATGGAGTTATCTTGACCGTGTTCCCATAGAGCTGTTATTCCAGGATGCAGATCTTGCTGCCCAGTGCTTTCTTTATAATCTGGGAAATATCAATACCAAACGATGCAATGATATTTACGATAAATTCAAAGAACTGTATCAGGATTCTGACTTATTTCGTTTTGTTGACTTCGCTCAAATCTATTTTACCACCAAAGACGGGATTTTGCCTCAGTGTCCTGCGCTGACGGATGAGCAAATGGAACAAATTCCGTTTGGGCCCGTTATGAAAGCGGTGCTGCTCATTGAAAATGCTGGTGCATTATTGGATCGAATGAAATATGAGGAGGCGGAAGCCTGCATCTTAAAAGGGATTAAAATTGCTGCCGGATTAAATTCATTTATTATCTTCTTTGCTTATAATCAGCTGAGTCAGGTTTATGAAGAAATGGGACGTCTGAATGACAGCTTTTCCTGCTATGCCAAATCCAAAGAGATAATGAAAACAGTCAGTGGTTTAATGGGAATTGATACCAACTATTATTTCGGACTGGCAGGAGTTTATATTCGTAGAATGGAGCTGGATCAGGCAAAGGACGTATTGGAACAAACCGGGAAGATCCTGACTGAACGCCATATTCATGCGGGGATTACCGATATGACACTGGCCTATCATCTGGCGGAAATGAAGTTTTTGTGCGGTGAAAATGATACAGCGGTTTCTTATGTAGAGGGGATTTTATCGGAATATCCCAACTATAGTGTACTCTCGCTGGGACGTTTGCTCTATGAGCTTGCCTGTATTAACAAGCTATCGGAAGATCTGTCTGAACGCTTTTTAAATGAGCTGGAAGTTTCAAAGAAATACAGGCAGCAGCCGTTTATGAAACTGCTCCGTGCCCGAATCCTGTTTCAGCGCGGCGAAACTGAAGTGGCTTTCAAAGAAACCGAGGACATACTGGCTGCTTCCCGTCTCCATCATAATAAGCTTCGCCTGGCAGAAGCTGACATTCTGAAAATAGTGATGCTTTCCCAAATGCCGAAGAAAGAGGGGGTCCAGCGGGAAACCAATAATCTTCTGGTTGAAGCGATTCATTATTCTCACAAAGACCGGATCCTTATGCCGTTTTACTTAGACCGAGTTACACTGCTGCCTTTGATGAAGGAATTATATGAGAAAACAGCGGGAAACCAATTTTTAAGTCCTGAGGAAGCCTCATTCTTAAGTGACATCATAGTGATCTGCGGAGGGCAGACTCTTAAGGAAAGTAGTACGGAGATGCTGTCCGCCCGTGAACAAGAGGTATTAAGCCAGCTGTCTCTTGGTATTACCAATCGGGAGATTGCAGAGAATCTCTGTATATCCCAGGCCACGGTGAAGACCCATGTACTCAGTATATTTGGAAAACTTGGAGTTTCCTCCCGTATGATGGCTGTAGAAAAGGCGAGGAAAGACGGGTTAATATAATCGTTATATTAGTACTTGCAAAAAAAGATTTTTTAAAGTAGAATGAAAACAACATTTTTGAGAGGAATTTAACTATGAAGACATTTTACATGAACAGCTTAAGACGCAGAGAAAGACGTAAATTCTTGTAACTGATGCAAAGAATACTCGCATGGTTGCAGGATTGATACGTCTTGTTTCTGTGCGGTTCATAGTTAATAGCAGAACCGTAATTATTTCAGCATATGCTGATCTGTTGCGGTTCTTTTTTTATTCTTTTATAAAAATGAAAAAAAGGAGGTTAATTATGAAAGAAGAAATCTGCAAATGGATTGCAAAAAGTCTGGAGAATGTAAGTGAACAGGAGGTGATCGCAATTATGGAAATTCCTCCTGAGGAAAATATGGGAGATTTCGCACTACCATGTTTTTCTTTTGCGAAAGTAATGCATAAAAGTCCTGTCTGGATTGCACAAGAGCTGAAAGCTTTCATGGAGGAAGTACAGGAAGAACTGGGGATTGAAAAATCAGAGGCGGTAAACGGGTATTTAAATCTGTTTATGAAACGTGATCAATACGTAAAGCACTGGATTAATAAATTGAAAAGTCCGGATTTCGGACTTACAAAGACCGGAACAGGCAAAACCATCTGTATGGATTATTCATCACCCAATATAGCAAAGAATTTTCATGTGGGACATTTACGCACCACAGTCATTGGCAATTCCCTGTACCGAATTTATGAAAAACTGGGATTTGACGTTGTGCGCATCAATCATCTGGGCGATTGGGGAACCCAGTTTGGAAAGCTGATTGTGGCATATAAAAAATGGAGCAATGAAGAAGTTGTAAAAGAAAAGGGGATAGAGGAATTACTGCGAATTTATGTGAAGTTTAATGCAGAGGCAGAAGAAGATCCGGAATTGCTTTCTCAGGCAAGAAACTGGTTTGTAAAGATGGAACACAACGATGAGGAAGCAATGGGAATATGGAACTGGTTTAAGGAGATCAGTTTAAAGGAATATTCCCGTGTGTATGATCTGCTGGGAATCACCTTTGATTCTTATGCCGGCGAAAGCTTTTACCGGGATAAAGTACCTGCTTTAGTAGAAGAACTGAAGCTCAAAGGGCTGTTGAAAAAGAGCCAGGGAGCAGATATCATTGAACTGTCAGAATATGACATGCCCCCATGTCTCATAACCAAAAGTGATGGCAGTTCCATCTATCATTCCAGGGATATCGCTGCTGTTTTATACAGGAAAGAAACGTATCACTTTGACCGTTGTGTGTATGTGACCGGATTGGAGCAAAGTTTACATTTTAAACAGGTATTTAAAGCAATTGAATTGATGGGATACAACTGGGCGGATACTCTCGTTCATGTTCCTTACGGATTAGTAAGCCTGGAAGGAGCAAAGTTATCAACCCGAAGCGGCAATATTATTTACGCAGAGGATATCCTGAATGAATCCATGGAACGTGCATTACAGGCAATTCAGGATAAAAATCCGGATTTACAAGAGAAAGAGCAGGCAGCTGAGAAAATAGGAATTGGCGCAGTTATTTTTCATGACTTGTTTAATCAGCGGATAAAAAATGTTGATTTTTCCTGGGAAGCCGTATTGAGCTTTGATGGAACGACCGGCCCTTACGTTCAGTATACCTATGCACGCGCCAAAAGCATAATAAGAAAGAACAAGAAAGAAGCTGATTATGAGAATATGGATTTTCATGCACTGACGGAAGATAAGGGATACGCCCTGATAAAAGCACTTTCCGGCTATGAGGATGCTGTGTTAAAGGCGGCAGAGCGTTATGAACCTTCTGTTATTGCAAGGTATTTAATAACTGTTGCAGTGGCATTTAATCAATTTTATCACGAATGTCCTATTTTACAGGCAGAAGAAAACACAAGGCAGGCAAGGATTGTTCTGGCAGATCTGACTCAGCGCGTCATATTGGATGCCTGCGGTCTGCTTGGTATGACATGTCCAGAAGAAATGTAGAAATTAAGGAACAGAACTCAAATTACGTGGTATAATCAGGAAAAAGAGCATATACAAATATAGGAAGTCCGATGAAAGGGAAATTACGAGGTAACGTCAATGAGGGAAGCGCATGTCCGGTATAAAGTTGAAGCGTGGGACA
The DNA here is from genome assembly GCF_031982545.1 of Lacrimispora sp. Classification (GTDB taxonomy): domain Bacteria; phylum Bacillota; class Clostridia; order Lachnospirales; family Lachnospiraceae; genus Lacrimispora. Next base: position 524,002 of record NZ_DALYXB010000001.1, on the reverse strand, counting down.
GCTTACAGCATCTGTTCCAGATAAAGAAGATAAATGACCATATATTACATTTTCTCGTATCGTTTGAAGGTAAATTAGATATGAACCGGCTGCGTAAATCCGTCGCTGTATCAGTAGAAGCGTTCCCTTTGCTCAAATGTGGTTTTAATGAAGAAGAAAGACGCCCATATTGGGAAAGCCGCAGCAATACTACAAATGAAATGCTGACTTTAATTGAAACGGCAGATGCTGAAACGGCAGTAAACCAGTTCCTTGTTTCAGAAATCAATACATCCACAGGGCCTCAGATAAAGCTGTGGGTGATCCGGAATGGAAAAGCGGATACTCTTGTCATACTAATGAACCATATGCTGTGTGATGCAGCAGGATTTAAGGACTATCTGTATTTGTTAAGCAGCATTTACAATAAAGTCAGGGAAGATGCAAATTATCATCCACCGGCATTGGGAAGCAGAAGATTATCCCAGATCACTAAGATGTTTTCATGGAAAGAAAAAATTAAAATTCTATTTTGTAAGAATGATATGTCCACTCATGATCCTGCACAATTAAAACTGGAGGGAGACTTAAAGAGTCCATTTATCGAGATCAGAAGTATTACCAAAGAGACTTTTTTGAATCTGAAAGAATATGCCAGGAATCATGATGCTACCATAAATGACATGATACTTACTGCATATATCCGCACTCTTTATGAAATTTTTGGTTATATTTTTGCAATTCCCAGCACTGTGGATTTAAGGAAATATTTACCCGGTCATAAAGCCGAAGGGATCTGTAATCTCTGTACCAATCTTAACTGTGACATCGGATCCGATATTGGAGCATCATTTGAAGATACTCTTTTAAAAGTAAGGGAAAGTATGAAGAAAGAAAAATCCAGTATTGCCTGTATAAAAAGTATGTTCATTCTGGAGAACGTATATGACCGATTGCCTTATCAACTGGCAGAACGTATGGTAAATAAAAGTTTTGATAATGCGCTGATTGCATTCACCAATATTGGAATCATTGATAAAACACAGTTCTGCTTCGATGAGCTGCAGATCACAAAAGCTTTTATGACCGGTTCCATAAAGTACAGCCCCTATTTCCAGCTTGCGGTTTCAACATTTGATGATAATCCTGTGTTAAGTGTCAATCTTTATGGTTCGCAGGCTGATCGGGATACGATTTCTGCTTTTCTTGATAAGGTTGTTCTGCAATTGAACCTTAACTATAACTGATTTGCAATGGGAAAAGGAAACATATGGACTACGAAAAACAAAAACGATTTATAGTGAACCTGATTTACTGTGGATTGATTCTTTTGTCAGTAACCATTACCATCCGATATGCATTGGGGCTTGTTTCTCCCTTTTTAGCAGCATTTTTAATTGCTTACCTCTTAAAAAGACCGGCGGAATTAATCGCTGAGAAAACAAATCTTCCTTATAAAATGACTGCCATGCTGTTAGTTCTTCTGTTTTACAGTACTGCAGGTATTTTGATTGCCCTGCTTGGGATTAAGCTGGTGATGGTTACCGTTGATATGGTAATGGCATTGCCGTCAATCTATACCAATCAGATAGAACCTGCTTTTGGTTATATATTTAAAGGGATTGAGCGGACTGTTTCCCATATGGATGCTGCGCTTGTAAAAACGATTAATGGCTTGTTTTCCCAGTTTGTCCAGTCTGTGGGCGAACTTGTTACCAGCTTATCCGTAAGGATAGTGGGGGAACTTACCGGCTACGCTTCCCTGTTGCCTGGAATGTTTCTCAAAATCCTGCTAATGATTATTTCAACCTTTTTTATTGCAGGAGATTATGATCTTATGGTTGAATTTATTACCCGCCAGTTACCCCATAAGACAGTGGAAATGTTGTGGCAAATAAAGGAATTTATGGTAGATACATTGTTTGTATATATCCGTTCCTACGCCCTCATTATGGCAATTACATTTGTGGAGCTGTCCATTGGACTTACAATGATACGGGTGTCAAATGCAATCTTAATTGCTCTTGCAATCTCAGTTTTTGACATTCTTCCGGTGCTTGGAACCGGCGGGATTATGCTCCCGTGGATGATGATTGCTGCTATTCAGGGGAATGGACCGTTAGCAATGGGACTTCTTTTGGTGTATCTGGTTATTACCGTGATTCGTAACATTCTGGAGCCTAAAATTGTAGGCAGCCAAATCGGTCTGCATCCCATTGTAGCACTGCTCAGTATGTTTGTAGGTGCTGAGCTGTTTGGTATTATGGGAATGATCAGCTTTCCTATCTTTTTTTCCCTGCTCCGTCATTTAAATGATACCAATACAATAAAGTTGTACAAATAAATAAAATTATCAGGAACAGTTGCAAAACCAGTGTGGTTCGTTGAGCAACTGTTCCTTTTTTGTGCGTTATTTCATGTCTGGATTATGGTCAATTTAAAATTTGTTCGGTATATGGGAATTACTATTCGGTATATGGGAACAAAATAGTTGAATTGTATTTGTCATAATGTTATTATAAAAGCATGAAAAACAACATTAATTTGATCATAATAAACAAAAAAACAATAAAGAAAGGCATTGATGAGCAATGGAGAACAGTAAACCTTCGGAAAAGAAATCTTCACATGTACAATCGGTAGAGCGGGCACTTCTCTTAATCGAATTACTGGCGAAAGAAGACAGTGAGATGACGCTGACAGAAATTGCAACCCGGTTAAACTGGCCGAAAAGCACGGTTTACGGATTGATTTCCACTCTTCGTGATTACCGGTATGTGGATCAGTCGGAGGAGACCGGCTGCTATCGTCTGGGAATCCGTTTCTTTGAACTGGGGAATCAGATTGGTCATTCCTGGGATATCCGTTCCATTGCAAAGCCGTTTATGCAAAAGCTGAATAATCAGCTGGGTGACATGATACAGCTTGCCACAGAGGATCAGGGGGAAGTGCTCTATCTGGATAAAATTGATTCCCATCACCTGATACGAATTGTATCGGAAATCGGCAGACGTCTTCCCATGCATTGCAGCGGCTTGGGAAAATCCATACTGGCCTATTTACCGGCAGGTAAAGTCAGGCAGATTATACGTCAGCATGGAATGCATTCCTTTACGGAACGAACCATAACCACGCTGCCAGCTCTTTTAAAGGAACTGGAGCAGATCCGCAGCCAGGGTTACGCAGTGGATGATCAGGAAGTTATGATGGGGCTTCGTTGTGTGGCAGCACCTATCTTTGACAGCAGGGGACAGGTAAAATATGCAGTCAGCGTATCCGGCTTATGCAGCCAGATGAACGGGGAACGAATGGAACGAGTAATTGTTCTGGTAAAAGAAACCGCAGATTCCATATCATCTGCCATGGGCTACAGGAAACTGAAACAGGATTAATTCAAAAAGGAGAGTGGATTGAAATGATGGAAAAAAGACCTGAGATAGCAAATTCAATTATCACCGGAGGATTTCAAACAAATTACCATGATGTAGGAGCGGGATTTCCCCTTGTGATGCTTCATGGTTCCGGACCAGGAGTATCTGCCTGGGCAAACTGGAATAAAGTATTTCCTCTTCTTGCACCAAATCATCGGATTCTGGCACCGGATATGGTTGGTTTTGGATATACGGACCGGCCGGAGGGAGTTCATTACGGTATGGATGTGTGGGTAAAACAGACCATTGATTTTTTGGATGCCCTTGAAATTGAACAGGCGGATTTAGTGGGGAATTCCTTTGGGGGAGCACTGGCTCTTGCCGTTGCAATCACCAATCCGAAGCGGGTCCGCAAGCTGGTGCTCATGGGGAGCATGGGAGTTACATTCCCTATTACTTACGGTCTTGACCGGGTTTGGGGATACCAGCCCTCACTGGAAAATATGCAGGAGCTGATTGGCATATTTGCCTATAATCAGGGGATGATGCCAAAGGAACTGGCGGGAGCACGGTATGAGGGGAGTATCCAGCCGGGATTTCAGGAAAGTTTTTCTTCCATGTTTCCGGAGCCCAGGCAAAAGGGTGTGGAAGCAATGGCAAAATATGAAATATACCTCAGGGAAGTGCGCCACCAGACCTTGATTATTCATGGCAGGGAAGACCGGGTGATTCCAATTGAAACATCCATGAAGCTGACCCAGTGTCTGGAGAATAGCCAGCTTCATGTGTTTGGCAAATGCGGTCACTGGACCCAGATTGAACGGACAGAGGAATTTGCTGCTCTGGTACATAATTTCCTGACCATTGATCCTCTTTATTCCAGACAGTGATGCGAGGAGGAATGATATGGAAGAGAAAATAAAGAAATTTGCAGATGACCTGTTTCAGGCTCAGGAGGCTGGGATTCCCATTTTGCCTCTTACACAGGCAGATCCCACATTAAGTGTTTCCGATGCATATGCCATACAGCTTGAGAATGTGAAGCGGCAATTAAGCCTTGGTCAGATTGTTTCGGGTAAAAAAATAGGATTAACCTCTGAGGGAATTCAAAAACAGCTGGGGGTGAATGAACCGGATTACGGACATCTGTTTGAAAGCATGGAGTATTTGCTGGAAGTACCCATTGACCGGCTGCTGCAGCCTAAAATAGAAGCAGAGGTAGCATTTATATTAAAAAATGATTTAGAAGGCGGCGAGGTCACACCAGAAGATGTTGTTCGGGCAACCGATTATGTGGTATGTGCCTTTGAAATCGTGGACAGCCGTGTTGCAGACTGGAAAATCAAACTGCCAGATACCATTGCGGATAATGCCTCTTCTGGCTGCTACGTACTGGGTAAGAAAAAGGTCCTTTTAAATCAGGTTGATCTATCAGCCGTTAAGATGGAACTGTATAAAAATGGAGAGGAACTTGTAGGAGAGGGAACCGGAGCAGCGGTTCTTGGTAACCCCATTCATTCCGTGGCCTGGCTTGCCAATTGTCTGTGGAATTATGGTGTTACCTTAAAAAAAGGAGAGGTGATTTTATCCGGAGCCTTCAGCGCAGCTCCGGAGGCAAAACGGGGAGATGTTTTTGAAGCCCATTTTTCAACCCTTGGATCAGTGAAAGCCAGCTTTATCTGATTTGATAAAATGCCAAAAGAAAGGAGGAAGGCCTTGGATAAGATTAAAGTTGCGGTGATCGGACCGGGAAACATCGGCAGTGATCTCATGTATAAAATATTTCGCAGCAGGAATTTAGAGATGGCGATGATGGCTGGTATTGTGGAATCGGAAGGAATAAAAAGAGCACGTGCCCTTGGAATACCGGTTACGACAGAAGGAGTAACCAGGGTAGCCGAACAAACAGATATCAGAATTGTATTTGATGCCACCAGCGCGGCTGCCCACGCCAATACAAACAGTGGCTTATTAAAAGCGGCAGGTAAAATTGCCATTGATCTGACACCTGCCGCAGTTGGCCCCTACTGCGTACCCAGTGTGAATCTGGAGCAGCTAAAGCACGAAACCAACATTAATATGGTGACCTGCGGAGGTCAGGCAACAATTCCCATCGTCCATGCAGTGGCGAGCACTGCGGGAGTGGCTTATGCGGAAATTATTGCAGCCATATCATCAAAAAGTGCAGGCCCTGGCACAAGAGCCAATATGGATGAGTTTACTGAGACAACCAAAAAGGCCATTGAGACTGTGGGGGGCGCCGATGAAGGGAAGGCGATCATCGTTCTCAATCCAGCTGTTCCACCCATTATGATGACCGATACCATTATGATGAGAGTGAAGGATACCAGTGTCACGATGGATAAAATCCAGCAGTCCATTTATGATATGGTGGAGAAAATGAAGCAATATGTACCGGGATACCAGCTTCTGGTTCCTCCAATCCAGCAGGGAGACAAAGTAACAGTGGTTGTGCAGATTGAAGGCCAGGGAGATTTTCTTCCCAAATACTCAGGGAACTTAGACATCATTAATGCGGCTGCCATAGCGGCTGCCGAAGAAATTGCCGGGGATATGCTGATGAAAGGAGGCGGTTGATATGGAACAGAAGATACAGATTGTAGATACCACGTTAAGAGATGGAAGCCATGCAGTCAGGCACAGCTTCACGGAAGAACAGGTTTCTGCAATTGCAGCCGGACTTGACCGCTGTCATGTTCCCCTCATCGAGTTATCCCATGGAGATGGGTTAGGTGGTTCCAGTTATACCTATGGATTTTCAAAAAGAGATGAATTTCTCCTATTAAAAGCGGCGGCAAAGCAGATAAAAAACGGAAAACTGACGGTGCTGCTGCTTCCGGGAATCGGAACCATCGAGGATTTAAAAAAGGCTCATGACAGTGGGGCAAAGGCTGTCCGTGTGGCAACTCATGTAACAGAGGCAGATGTAAGCGCCCAGCATATCGAAGCAGCCAGAAAGCTTGGTATGATGACAGTGGGATTTCTGATGATGACTCATATGGCAGAACCAGAGGTCATAGCAGAGGAAGCCAAAAAGATGGAAGGCTATGGGGCGGACTATATCAATCTGGCAGATTCAGCCGGGTTTCTTCTTCCGGAAGATGTGGCAGCCCGGGTTAAGGCAGTAAAAGAGGCAGTCCGTATTCCAGTAGGCTTTCACGCCCACAACAATTTAAATCTGGCAATCGCCAATTCACTGGCTGCCGTGGAGGCAGGAGCTCAGTACATTGACGCCACCCTCAGGGGGTTGGGGGCAGGTGCCGGAAACACTCAGATTGAAGTGCTGGCCGGGGTACTAAAGCGCAAGGGTCTGGATACCGGTCTGGATTTTTATGGATTAATGGATCTGGCAGAACGCAGTGTGGAACCATTGATGCAGCGACCGCAGACAGTGGATAACGGATCTCTCATGCTGGGCTATGCAGGAGTCTATTCCAGCTTTCTGCTTCATGTTTACGATGCAGCAAAAAAGTACGATTTAGATCCAAGAGACATTATGATTGAACTGGGAAAAAGAAGGATGGTAGGTGGACAGGAGGATATGATCTTAAGTGTGGCCTATCAGCTGAAAAAACAGGCAGGCTGAAAATAAAAAGCCGGAAAGAACGGATTGGGGAACGTGTAGCAAACAACAAACAATGTATGAAAGGAAGGTATGAATATGGCACTGAATAAAACTTTAAGACCAGGTTTAATACAACTTCGGGTATTGGATTTAGACCAGACGCTGAATTTCTACAAAAATATTCTCGGGCTTAATGAAGTATGCCGTACGGAAGACGGACGTGTATGTCTGAAGGCATACGACGAATTTGATCACCACTCTGTTACACTGAGACTGGCAGAGGAACCCGGCTTTGATTATGCCGCATTTAAGGTGGATTCTGAGGAAACTCTGGAAAAAATGGCAGAGGCAGTGGAAGCTTTTGGCTATAAAACAGATGTGGTTCCTGCGAATACCAATCAGCCGGGATTTGGAAAGCGGATCGGTTTTACCATCAGCACCGGACACCGTCTGGAAATCTATGCAGATGTGGAACTGGCGCCCCAGATTCCAGAGACACGCAACCCTAATATCTGGACGGAAGAACCCAGGGGAATGCGGGCTCAGAGACTGGATCATTTCCTCCTTTACGGTCCCAATATTGCAGAAGCAGAGCGTTTCTGCAAGGAAGTGTTTGGAATGTTCGTGCCGGAGGTTTGCAATACGCCTGACGGAAAACGGCTTGCAGCCTGGGTAACCAGCTCAAACAAACCTCATGATCTGGCTTTCGTGGAATACGATAAACCGGGAAAGATGCACCATGTAGGTTTCCTGCTTCAGGACTGGAATGATGTTGGTCATGCGGCAGATATTATGGCAATCCATCATTTAAAACAGGATATCGGACCGACCCGTCACGCGATTACCCGCGGTCAGACTATATATTTCTGGGAACCATCAGGCAACCGGATTGAAGTTTACGCAGGCGGATATACGGCTTATCCGGATAACCCCCAGAGAGTTTGGGATTCCGAACAACTGGGAAGGGGATTATTCTATTATGAGGGAGAGATGATACCCAGCTTCTTACAGATTATTACATAATAATGGCTTTGAAACCAGGAGAGTCCGGTTTATTAATGGCTCTCCTGGTTTTTCTTTGGTTTTGAGGGCTGAAAAAAGAATTTAAACTATTTGTATTATTTTAGAAATTTTTGTTGAAACATTTCCTTTGCTAACATACAATAATAAGAAAATATACTTACTTACAGTAAACCCAGTAAATGAGAAAAGCAGACAACCTGAGGGGAATACTTATGGACAAATTTGGCACATTGTATGAAAAATGGAGAAAGTCATTTATTCAGATAGCGTTTTTTATTACTTCTGTAAATTTGGTAATAGAAATCGTGATGTCGTATCTACTTATGGTAAAGTATCCAGGGATGATAAAACTGGATTCTGTACCATACCTGCTGCTGTATATCGTATTGCCCTCTTCCCTGAACTTTGCCATATGTATGTTTGGTAAATTAAAAATAGAATCCGATCATATTTCGGAACAGTCTAAAAACTATATTTCAGTTTTGACGCTTACTGGAATTTGTTTTGTTATGTCCAGTGCACATAATGTTTACGCAGTTCTTTCCTGCAGTCTTTGTTTCCCTGTTTACATAACCATCATGTTTTCGGATAAAAAAATGACAAGAAATATTACGGTCATATCTTTTTTCCTCATATGCATCAGCACTTATTTTGGCTCCATTGACGGCAGAGCAGATGATAAACTGCTCTATGTTGATCTATTTATCACCCTGGATCTGCTTATCAGCTCTTATTTTATAGCAAGATATCTATTCCGGCTGGAATATGAAAAAAACATGCTGATAAAAGAAAGCTTTATCAAGCAGTCCCAGCTTGAGGAACAGTTAAAATATGATCCGTTGACAAATTTATATAACATGAGTACTTTTTTCAATCTGTTATCTATGGCAATCGAAAAAGAACAATTTCCGCTGGCAGTGGCAGTGATCGATATTGATAATTTCAAACGGGTCAATGACACGTGGGGTCATGACAATGGAAATATAGTTCTGATTTATTTGTCCCAGCTTCTTCGGGCTCACTGCTCGGCCATGGGACAGGTATGCCGCTATGGCGGAGAGGAATTTTCTATTATTTTTCCAAACAAATCATCGAAAGAGGCCAAACTCTTAGTGGAAGATATACAGCGTATATTTGAAAATCATCAGTTTGAGTTTTTTGAAAATGGAAGCATTACATTCAGCTGTGGTATTGCAGAGACTTCTCAGAGCGAATGCAAACCCAGGGATTTATTTCATATCGCTGACCAGGCAATGTATCAGGCCAAGTCTACCGGTAAGAACAAAACAGTTATTTATGGAGATGGTATGTAAAATCAAAATAATTTCAGTTTACATTTTCAACATATTTCACTTTCTATAGAGCGAATGCATTCAAGCAGAAAATGAAGGAGGAGTATTTATGTTGAAAATGAAAAGAGTGCTGGCCTTTGTACTCAGTGTTATGCTGGTATTATCCATGATGCCGGAAATACCGGCACTGGCAGCAAATTCAATGACAGTAGACTGTGCCAATGTACTCAGAGAAGTAACTCATTGTGCCAATGGCTCTCTGTATGGGATGACAGAGAGTATTCCGGCAGATGTAAATGGTCTTGTAGCACCATTAAACCCCTATGTTTTACGAAATCCCGCCAGGGGCGGAAACGGGAACCAGCATCCCTTCGGAGATGCAATTCTGGTTTCCCAGAAGCTTTCATCTGTGCCCAGCGCCAGAGTATCCATTGATCTGGCAGATATGCTTCCAGGCTGGCCTTACCGGTGGCCGGGAATGACCAGCTGGCTCAATCAGGTAAAATCATTTATTAAGGATAAGAAAGCATCCGGCCGCAATAATTATTATGGTTATGAAATCTGGAATGAGCCGGGAGGAACCTGGAATACGTCTAACGGCAGCTTTAATGACATGTGGAAGCAGACCTATGATGTAATCCGCGCCAATGATCCAGGCTCCAAAATTATAGGTCCCTGTGAGAGCTATTACAACAATTCCCGCATGAAAGAGTTCCTGACCTATTGCAAAGCAAATAATTGCATTCCGGATATCATGAGCTGGCATGAACTGTCTGGCGGACCGAAGACAATTGCACCCAATATCAGAACATACCGGGCATTAGAGTCTTCCCTTGGTATCGCGCCGCTGCCAATCAGCATCAATGAATACTGCGATCCGGACCATAATCTGGAAGGTCAGCCAGGTTCTTCAGCCCGTTTTATCGCAAAATTTGAGCGTTACAAGATTGAAAGTGCCTGTATTACCTGGTGGTTTGTACCCACTCCCGGAAGACTTGGCAGTCTCCTTGCAACTAATACGGAAAAAGGTGCAGGCTGGTATTTTTATAAATGGTACGGAGATATGACCGGAAACATGGTTTATGTTACACCCCCAAACGATGACAGCGATCTGGTGGATGGAGCAGCCTGCGTTGATTCCAATGCAAAATACGTAAGCTTTATTTTTGGAGGTCCCGGTGACGGAACTGTTAATACAACCTTTAAAAATATTCCTTCCTTTATTGGCTCCTCTGCAACTGTAAAAGTAGAGAAGATCGACTGGGTGAGCAAAGATACTGTATCCAGAGGGCCGGAGGTTCTGTCTACAACCAATTATCCTGTGGTAAACGGGCAGATTTCCGTTACTGTATCGGGCTGTAACAATAGCTCCGGTTATCGGATCTATATTACTCCTGGTACCGGAACCAATACGGGAATTGTTTCTGGTGGGACTTATAAACTGATCAACAGGGGCAGCGGGAAAGCCCTGGATGTGACCAACGGATCAACCGCAGACGGAGCAGATGTGATTCAGTGGGGCTATAGCGGTCAGAGTAATCAGAAATGGATTATAACCAATACCGGAAATGGATATAAGCTGAGCAATGCAAAGAGCGGTAAGGTTCTGGATGTTTATAAGAGTTCCACTGCAGACGGGGCAGACGTGATCCAGTGGACGGACAACGGACAGAATAACCAGAGATGGAATTTAATCGATCTGGGAAATGGCTATTACAATCTTGTAAATGGTAACAGCGGAAAGCTTCTGGATGTGGAGAAAGGCTCTGCAGATGATGGCGGAAATGTAATTCAGTGGAGCAACAACAACGGGTATAATCAGCAGTGGCAGATTACAGCTCCATAAGAGACAAATTTAATAAGCACCCTGTTCCGGATGATGGCAGGGTGCTTATTTCTTATGGCGTTCCTATTTAATTATTGATGGCATAAATTCTAAATCCCTGATCATTAAACTTATCAAACCATATTTCTCCATTCCCAAGCATTACTCCCATACTATTGCTAAAAAGATATTTCGTATAGCTGTTTGATAACTTATTTTTAAAATCGGATGTAATAATTTCGTTATAGTGTTGAATCAATTCCTCAGAAGAATTGATGCTTGTTTTCTTATTATTTATGGTTACGTTGATTGGATAATTGATGAGATCTGCAAGCTCCTGTCTTTTATCTTCCATTATGTTCAACTTTATTTGTTTTGCGAAATTTTCAACGTCAGATGCATCTGCATCAACCAGGGGATAACGTCCCTCTAAGGGACTGCCAACTGAATGAGACAGAGTTAAGTGGAATTCAGTTTCTGATTGATCCTTAGCTTTTTTAAACAAGCCTGTCAATCGGTCGCCTTTTGACGTATCTGGGCTTAAAGACCCTTCAAAGGTGATACCGCCGTTTTCGCTGGTCAACAGAAAAGAGGAAGTATTCCTATTTAGTGTACCAAGTAATTTGGTTTCAGGATCTTCTTCATTCGCTGTAAAAAGAGCAGCTGTTAATTCGCTGCCGTTTCTATAGATGGCCATCCCAATATTCTGTTCGCCAACCGCCCCGTCAAATATGCTTGTAGTCTGGTCACTAATGATATCCTGAATCTTTGACGCATCGCCAGTCGCTTTTTCGGTAGATTCCACAGGTACTCCGGTAGTGGATTCCGGCACGGCAGAATCTGACGCAGCAGATTCTGGAGCAGAAGGAACCTCTTCCAGTTCAGTTGTTGTGCTGGCAGATTCTTCTGCAGGTACAGAATTATGATTGAAAGTTATAAATTTTGTTGTTATGACGTAACTGGCGCAAATAAGACATAAAACTAATAAAGGTACAATAATAAACATCTTTTTCTTTGAATTCAAATTTAAATTCCTGCTTTCATTTTTACTCTATAGGAATTGTACCATATAAAAGACTGTAAATACAGATTTTTTATTAAGGCTTTCTCTTTTAAGTAGAACGAAAACTAGAAAAACAGCTATGGAATCAAGTTGCAGTTGTTAGTTTCCCTTTAAGATGATAGAATGTTACATGCAGTCCTGAACCTATGTGACTGCACCGTATTAACGGAATGAGAGGAACAATCATGATTCATAACAATTTCAGCAGTTTTTCTTTGAGCGACGATATTCAAAAGGCACTTTGCGTTTTGGATTATAAAATACCCACGGAAGTTCAGGAACGTGTGATTCCACAGGCGTTAGAAAAAAAAGACCTTATTGTGAAAGCAAAGACAGGCAGCGGGAAAACCGCTGCCTATGCAATTCCCATCTGCGAGATGATTGACTGGCTGGAAAATAAACCCCAGGCACTGATTCTCACACCTACCAGGGAGCTGGCGGTTCAGGTGAAGGAGGATTTCACCAACATTGGCAGATTCAAACGGATAAAGGCAGCAGCAATCTATGGCGGTCATCCATTTGCCATTGAAAAAACAGAATTAAAGCAAAAGACCCACGTGGCAGTGGGAACGCCGGGCCGGGTGATGGATCACATCAGAAAAGGGACTCTGCCATTAAGCCGAATCAGCTGTCTGGTGATCGATGAGGCTGACCGGATGTTAGATATGGGATTTATCGATCAGGTGGAAGAAATTATAAAAGAACTGCCAGAAGACAGAGTCACCATGCTGTTTTCTGCCACAATGCCTCAGAAGATAAAAGAGATATCACTAAGTGAGCACAAGACGCCGGTTCAGATTGATATTGATGAGGACAATAACGCAGCGGCAGATATTGATCACTCTCTTTTTCTAACGTCTGAGGAAGAAAAATTTGAACTGCTTACGGATATTACAATTATGGAAAATCCCGACAGCTGTATCATCTTTTGCAGCACAAAAGACCGGGTAGATCTTGTATGGGAGCGGCTAAAACAGATGGATTACCACCCCCGGAAGCTTCACGGCGGTATGGAACAGACAGACCGGATCTCTGCAATAAGGCGGTTTAAAAGAGGGCAGTACCGGTATCTGGTGGCTACGGATGTTGCAGCCAGGGGGATTGATGTGGATGACATATCCCTGGTAATTAACTATGATATTCCTTTGGAAGCGGAAACCTATGTCCACCGGACAGGGAGGACAGGCCGGGCCGGGCGGAACGGAAATGCGGTTTCGCTGGTAACTTCCTCACAGGCGCGATTCGTAAGGCAGATTGAAGAATTCATCGGATTTCCCATTCGGGAGAGGGCAGGATATGAAAAAGCAGAGGTATCCCAGGCAAGGCTTAATTTTGATAAAAAAATAAAAGCAGCTCCTGAGATAAAACAGTTAAAAAGCGATCAGTTAAACAAAGGAATTATGAAACTCAGGTTTAATGGTGGTAAGAAGAAGAAATTAAGGGCAACCAACTTCGTAGGAGTACTGTCCAATTTAGAAAACATGTCGGCGGAAGATATCGGAATCATAACAATTCAGGATACCCTTACCTATGTGGAGATATTAAATGGGAAAGGTCCCATGGTGCTGGAAACCATGAGCCACACTCCGATCAACGGGAAACAATTAAAGGTAACAAAAGCATTGGATAAATATTAACGGCGTGTTATAGTAAAGCTAAAATATAAAATGAAACACAAAAGGGGCTCCTATGGAAAATATTGATATATTGAAGAGATTAAGATATGCACTGGATATCAAGGACAGTGATATGATGGAAATTTTTAAACTGGGCGGAGTAGTTCTTACAAAAACCAATATACAGGATATGCTGAAAGCCAATGAGGGCAATGATGGCAATAATCAGATATGTAATTATCGTATGCTGGAATCATTTTTAAATGGCTTCATTATCTTTAAACGGGGAGCAAAGGATGAAAAACCAGGGGAATCCGGGGATAATAAGAATTTTATGATCAATGATTATAGAAATGTAAACAACATTTTTCTGAAGAAGGTCAAAATAGCACTGGCTTTTACCGGTGATGATATGCTTGCAATTTTTAAAGCCGGAGGAGCAGAACTGTCAAACGGAGAATTAAGTGCACTGTTAAGGAGAGAAGGCCAACGCAATTATAAGGTTTGCGGGGACCGTTATGTCAGAGTTTTCTTAAAGGGTCTTGCAGAACGCTCCAGGAAGTAATAATAGAAGGTAAAATGCCATGGTGACATTAAAGGAAATAGCAAAAAGATGTGACGTATCCGTATCCACGGTATCCAACATTTTAAATGGGATACCAAAAGTAAGTGAGGATACAAGGCAGAGAGTATTACAGGTGATAAAGGAAACCGGTTATCAACCCAACTATATTGCTCAGGGTCTGCGAAAGAAAAAGACCAAATTAATTGGGATTATTGCTGAAGATATCTCGCTTTTTTCTGCTCCGATTATTATTGAAAGCATCATGTCTTATTGTGAGTCGAAAAATTACAGAACAATTATGGTAAATCTACGTTTGTATGCCAGATGGAATGAACAATGGTATCAGGATGAAGAGGAATATTATTCTGTCTTAAATCCGGCAATTCAGGAGCTTTTGTCAATTAAAGTGGATGGGATTATTTATGTACCGGGGCACGCTAGAAATATGCGATGTTTTGATGACGATTTTAGTATTCCGGCAGTCATGACCTACGGGTATCCCCATACCCCCCGCTTCCCATCCGTCGTAATTGATGATGAGAAGGGTGGATATGATATGACAGATTATCTTCTGAAAATGGGGCACGAAAAGATCGGAGTGATCGGTGGAAGAAAAGATAACATCCATATGGATAAACGGCTTCTTGGATACCAGAGAGCCTTATATGACAGAAAAATCTTTTACAATCCAGATCTTGTATGCTATGGAAACTGGGACCGGGAGAGTGGTTATGAAGGGACTGACACACTGATCAGGAAGAACGTTACAGCCATATTCTGCTTTTCGGATGTGATCGCAGGCGGAGTCTATGATTATCTGGAAGAGAATGGACTGGAAGCACCGGAGGATGTATCCGTGGTGGGATTTGATGATCAGGTGATAGCCGAATATTTCCGCCCTTCATTGACCACGGCAGCCCTTCCCCTGAAAGAGATTGGGAAAAAGGCGGCGGAGTTATTAATCCAGACATTAGACAAAGAAGAGGGAGAGACAGAGCAGCAGATGAGTCAGATAGCGCTGCCATGTACTATGGTTCTCAGAAAATCAGTGAAAAAATTAATATAAGATAGATATCATCACAGATAAAAAGCAGATGCCAGGTCATACAGACCGCATCTGCTTTTTTGATTTAATGTAAAACGTTTTATACATAAATAAAAAAGAAAAAACATAGTAATTAAGTATAAATATATGAACTAATAGTTGTTTAAAACATACAAATGACACAAAATAAAACCGATATTAGTTGACTATATCCAGGGGTTGGAATATAATTTTATTCAATAGGTAAAACGTTTTACAAAGGGGGATACAAATCCTTAACATGTTAAGAAACTGTAAGAACAGGAAAGGATGATTTCATGAGAATGTTTAATGACAGGAAGAAAGCAAGGGCATTCAGAGAATTTATGTACGTGTTACCGTTTCTTATTTTAGTTGCTGTGTTTTCGTATTATCCGTTATATGGCTGGGTCTATGCATTTTTTGATTATAAGCCGCCGTTTCCACTTAGTATGAATCAGTTTGTAGGCTTCAAATGGTTTACGTCTCTTTTAACCAATGATGTAAAGCTAAAACAGCTGCTGGCTGTTTTAAGAAATACCTTTGCCATCAGCGGACTCAGCCTTTTGTTTTCCTGGTTCCCCATGATTTTTGCAGTTTTTCTCAATGAAATTAAATGGAAACCATTTAAAGTATTTGTCCAGACTGCGACGACTTTGCCGAATTTCATCAGCTGGGTTCTGGTGTATTCCATTGCATACTGCGTATTTAACAGTACCGGTGTTTTAAACAGCCTGCTGTTGAATCTGGGAATATTAAAGACGCCCCAGCTGTTTCTCCAGTCTGCAAATCATATCTGGTTTAAAATGTGGCTGTGGCTTACCTGGAAAAACGCAGGGTGGGCAGCGATTATGTATATTGCAGCCATATCCGGAATCGATGAACAGCTGAAGGAAGCCGCCAGAGTAGATGGAGCCAGCAGAATGCAGGTGATCTGGCATATCACAATTCCTGGTTTAATTCCCACATTTTTTGTGCTTGTTATGCTCAATCTCGCTAATTTTCTGACAAACGGATTGGAACAATACTACGTTTTTCAAAATGCCTTTAATAAAGATTACATTCAGGTATTGGATTTGTATGTTTACAATATTGCTATGGGAAGCGGGGGATATTCCCTGTCAACTGCCATCAGTATGTTCAAAAGTATTGTAAGTGTACTGCTGCTGTGTGCGACAAACCAGATTTCCAAGATGGTAAGAGGGGAAGGGTTTGTTTAATGAAGCAGAAAGGGGAAGAAATGAGAGAAATCGTTAAAAAGCATAAAAGAAAACAAAGTTTAGAAGATTATGTTATCGATACCATTACCTGTATTGTCTATTTATTTTTTACATTTATATGTGTTTATCCCTTTTACTACATATTTATTAATACCATCAGTGCCAATAACTTAAGCGAAAGAGGGAAGGTTCTTTTCTGGCCCATTGGAATCCATTTTAACAATTATGTTTCTGTTCTTAAGATTCCCGGATTGTTTTCGGCTCTTAAGATTTCTGTTGCCAGGACGGTGATCGGGACAATTGTCACGGTATTTATTGCTGCGTTTCTGGGATATATGTTTACAAAGGAATCCATGTGGAAAAGGAAATTCTGGTATCGCTTTGTGGTAGCAACCATGTATTTTAATGCAGGTATTATTCCCTGGTATATTACAATGAGGAATCTTCATTTAACCAATAATTTCTGGGGTTATATTCTGCCGCTTGCAGTATCACCCTTTTACATTGTCTTATGCAAAACCTTTGTGGAATCCATTCCCCGGGAATTGCAGGATGCGGCGGAGATTGACGGGGCCGGTACGCTTAAAATATTCTTTCAGATCATTACCCCATTAATAAAACCCATCCTTGCAACCGTGGCAATCTTTACCGCAGTTAACCAATGGAATGCATTTCAGGATACACTGCTTCTGGTAACGGATAAACGCCTGTATACGCTTCAGTTTACCCTTTACCAGTACATTAATCAGGCAAGTTCTTTGAAGTCACTTGCCAATAGTAATGCTTCTTCGGCACAGATGGCGGCAAGCCTGGCTCACTCCCAGACTTCAACCTCCATCCGTATGACCGTTACGATTGTAGTAGTGGCACCGATTATATTAATTTATCCGGTTTTCCAGAAATTTTTTGTAAAAGGAATTATGATCGGAGCTGTAAAAGGATAATAACAATGCAAATAAAAGAAGGGAGCAGTGTATGAGAGTAAAAAAGAGAGCGTTTCAGGTGCTGTCAGCAGCTATGGCGGCAGTTATGGTGGCAGGATGTGCGGGGCCGACAGCGACGGAGGCAACAAAAACAGCAGCGGCAGCTGGAACAGGAACAGGGAACTATGACGAGCCAATGACATTTGATTTTTATGATGTTGCTGCAAATTATCAGGGAACCCAGGCTGGGTGGTTTGCAAAGGTGGTAAAGGATAAGTTTAACATCGAACTGAACATGATATCGCCTCAGGTGGCCGGTAATGGAATTTACCAGACCCGCTGCAGTACGGGGAATTTAGGTGATATTGTTTTGCTGGAACGCACGGATTTTACTGACTGTGTAAAAGCAGGATTAATTAAAGATATTTCGGCAGATATCAAAAATTATCCTGATTTAATGACATATAACGATCAGATTACTGTATTAAATAAGGCTCTGCCGGAAAATAAAGATGGTAAAATCTATGGAATTCCATGCCAGATGACCAATACATCCCCCACATCCTATTCTCAGGATGTAATTAAATCAAGCCCCCTTTTAAGATGGGATCTTTACTCAGAACTGGGGCGCCCGGATATAAAGAATACGGATGATCTCTTAGATATCCTGGAAAAGATGATGAAGGCACACCCCACCAACAGTGCCGGAGATCCGGCCTATCCCCTGTCTTTGTGGAAAGACTGGGATGGCGGAGACGGGATGTTGGGAATTGCTAATGTTACACAGCTGACAACCTGGTATGGTGAAATAATAAAAGGTTCCAATATTTTAAAACCAGACAATACATTTATCCCTGTAAACAGCAAAGATGGTGCCTATTATAAGATGCTTCATTTCTTAAATGACGCAAACAGGAGAGGAATCGTGGATCCTGATTCCGGTACCCAGGACTGGAATACGGCCTGTGATAAGATGAAGACCGGAAGAGTCTATCTCATGTGGTATAACTGGCAGGTTGGATTCTGGAATACCCAGGACCGGTTAAAGGATGGCACAGCATTTATTTATACACCGATTAAGGATCAGATCTATTATGCAGATGCAGATACCTATTATGGAAGCGGACGTGTTTTTGCCGTCGGTTCCCAGGTAGATGGCGCCAAGTATCAGAGAATTATGGATTTCCTCAATTGGTATGCAAGTCCGGAAGGGTTAAACTATCAGCACATAGGTTTGAAGGGATTTAACTATACGGTAGGCAGTGACGGAAAATATACATATATCAATGACAATGCCTTAATGGATAATGTCACCGTACCAGACGAATTCGGCGGCGGCGGATTCAACGACGGAAATAATGCAATTAATCAGTGGATACTGGATGCCATCAGTACAAATCCGGCTACAGGAGAACCCTATAACAAAGATTACTGGAGTACCTATAAGGCAGCCACAATGACGCAGATGAAGAAAGACTGGGCAGCTAAATTCGGTGCAGCAGAACCCGTTGATTATATGAAGAATAATAATATTCTGTTAATCAGCCCCAATGTCAGCGTATCCCTGCCAAGTGATCCGGCTGATATATCCATAATCCGCAAACAGTGCAGTGATTTGTTCAGTGATTATTCCTGGAGAATGATCTATGCAAAGGATGATGGAGAGTTTGATTCTCTGTGGAGTGAGATGTGTACCCAGATGGATGGAATGGGATTCCAGGAACTGTCTCAGTTTGACAAAGAAAAGTACCAGATTGAGTTAGACGCCAAACTGGCAGTCAATAAAAAATAAAGACTCATGAAAGAGGAGAAATTATGGATATTACGTCAATACTTCCGGAGGGCAAAAGCTTCGCGTTCTGGGAGCAGGAACAAAGATATGGGCAGGAGCTGCATGTCGACTGCAATCAGGACGGGGAGTCAGGAGAACAGGACGGAAGTATCCAGAAACCTTTTCTGACGATAAATGAAGCAGCAGCTGTTGCAGTTCCGGGAACCAGGGTATGGATTCATGGCGGTGTGTACAGGGAATGTGTACACCCTGCCATGGGCGGAACCGGTCCGGATCAGATGATCTGCTATGAGGCGTGGCAGAAGGAACCGGTATGGATTAAAGCTTCTGTGGAGGTAAGGAATTTTACCCGGAGCCAGGGCTGGAGGCTAAACCATTTTTCCAGTGATGCGTTAGCGGAAGGAATTTCCATCTGGGAGTTAAAACTGAATCCGGAGGATTTTAAGGGATACAATCCGTTCTGTGCAGTAAATATTCTTCATGACAGACTGTTTCTGGAATATGATAAAACCGATATGACTACGTATTTAAACAGGCGGGGAATGGTATTTTGTGACGGAAAGCCTCTGTTACAGGTACAGCTTTATGGCCAGCTGGGAACACAGGAGAATGCATATTGGGTGGAGGCCAATGGCCAGACTGTTCATTTTCGGTTAAGGGGTGACCAGGATCCGGGAAAACATCTGATAGAGATTACATGCAGGGAGCAGTGCTTTGCACCTGAGATTCCATTTTTATCCTATATAAAGGTGAAGGGAATTACCTGTGCACATGCAGCTGGCGGTGCGCCGGTTCCACAAAGAGGTTCGATCTCCTGTTTCAGAGGACATCACTGGATCATTGAAGACTGCCAAGTGGACTGGGCCAATGGTGTGGGAATTGATATGGGAAATGAATGCTGGCATCACTGTGTGCCAGAGGATCAGATCATCGGAAACACCATTATCCGTCGCTGCAGGATTAAAGATGCAGGAGTCTGCGGCATTGCCGGATTATTTGCCCAGAATCTTCTGATCGAAGACAATGTCATCGAAGGAACAGGCTGGCAGAAGATGGAGCTGTCCTGGGAAGCCGGAGGCATGAAAATACATAATTGCAGGAACGGCCTGATCAGAAGGAACATTTTCACAAGGACATTTCGGGCAGATCATCTGTGGCTGGACTGTAACAATGAAAACAACCGGATTACACAAAATTTATTCCTAGACGGAATTGAACAGCGGGAAGCTGTTTTTATTGAATGCACCAGAGATGGCGTTAATTTCATTGATAATAATATATTCTGGAACGTAGAAGGCAGGTTTGAAGCGGGGAAAGTCCAGGAAGAGACTGGCTCTTCGGGATGGTATAAGATGGAAGAAGACGAAATTGTGAATGGATACGCAATTTACGCCGAGGGAACGGATCATTTATACATCGCCAATAATTTAATTGCAAAATGCCGGAGTGCCGGATATTTTGCCAAGGCGGTTCCATTCCGCATGCATAACAATCTCAGGGGAGGAACTTCGAGAGACGCTCATTTCATAAATAATATCTTTTATGAATGCGGGGAAGCAGCCATTAAAATGCCCACGGAAAAGAATGAGGCGGAGGGAAATCTCTATGTTTCCATGAACGGGGGGTATTTAAGAATTCTATATCCGGCTCCTCCCTGCTGTCTTGACCTTCCTGCATGGCAGGAATTTTATGGGTTTGATAAAGAGGGGCAGGAGGGAGTCTTTCAGATCGATGTGGATACGGAGCAGTATACACTTCAGTTCCATTCTGCAGATAAGTATCCATGGGATACCATGAGGGGTAGACAACGGCATCAATATGTGATGAAAATAGAGGATATTAAAACGGTGAAAAAAGATCCACAGGTTTCCAGTGATTTCTTCGGAATGCTGCTGGAGGGTGATCAATGCAATCCTGGTCCGTTTGGGGATTTAGTACCCGAAAAGATCTATCACATTGATCCAAGAAAACTGTAAAACCAGGAAGGGGGGCTATTATGATTCGCATAGCAGAAACGGAAAATGGACTGGTAAGAGGAATTGAGGCAGCAGATCCCAGAATCACTGCATTTAAAGGAATTCCATTTGCAGCACCGCCGGTAGGAGAAAACAGATGGAGGGAGCCTAAGCCATGTGAGAACTGGGAAGGAGTCCGGGACTGTTTCCGGTTTGGGCCCATATCCATGCAGGGAGTGCCAGGGCTTAGTGATAATATCTATGACAGAGAATGGCATGTGGATCCGGAAATAGCAATGAGTGAAGACTGCCTGTATCTGAATATCTGGACCGGAGCAAAGAAAGCAGATGAGAAACTTCCTGTTCTGGTATGGTATTTTGGAGGCGGGCTGCAATGCGGATATACCGCAGAGATGGAATTTGACGGAGAGCGACTGGCCAGGAGAGGGGTCATTGTGGTTTCCGTTAATTACCGGGTGAATTTGTTTGGATTCCTGTCCCATCCGGAACTGACTGCCACACAGCCAGAGGCTCCGGCTAATTTTGGCCATCTGGATCAGCTGGCAGGATTAAAATGGGTTGTCAGAAATATTGAGGCATTTGGAGGCGATTCCCAAAATATAACCATAGCAGGGCAGTCAGCGGGGGGCGGCAGTGTAATGACCCATCTGACTACGCCAAAAAGTGAAGGTCTGTATCAAAAAGCAATCGTGTTAAGCGGAGTTTTCTGCCGCCCATACGACCAAAATTCCGATCCGTTCAGCCATTCACTTACCGATGCAGAAAAAACTGGTGAGAAATTCTTTGAATTTATCGGTGTAAAAGATCTGGCTCAGGCAAGGGACATGGACGGAAAGCTGCTGCATGAAAAGTATGAACAGTTTGGCGGCTTTATGGGAACTGTCATAGACGAAGTATTTTGTTTTGGTAATTCCTATCAGCGTTTTATGGAAAATAAGAGAGCCATGGTTCCCGTTATGGCGGGTAACACCTCGGATGAATTTTTTGATTCCATTCATTTAGATTCCGATGAGGAGTTAATGGAAATGATAAAAACGCTGTTTCCTGGACGGGAAGAGGAATTTCTTCGTCTGCTGGGAAATGAAAAGAAGGATGAACAAGGAAATACCGGTTCCGTAAGCAGTATTGAGTTTGCCGTAAAGGGATTATTTCATAAAAATGCCCAAAGTGGCAATCCGGTTAATTGCTATTATTATACCTTTGATGCGGATATTCCAGGCTGGGATCATCCGGGGAATTTTCATTCCGTGGATTTATGGTTCTTTTTTGAAACACTTGCAAAATGCTGGAGGCCTTTTAAAGGAAAGCATTACGATCTGGCGAGATGTATGGCAAATTACTGGACGAATTTTATAAAGACTGGCGATCCAAACGGAGACGATGCAGATGGAACGCCGATGCCAGTGTGGCAGCCGTTTACAAATGAAAACCCAGATGGAATTTTGTTTTCCACAGAGAAAATTGCTATGAATCAGCAGAATGAGCAGGAACTGATGAAATTTTTATTAGACAGGCTGAAGGAAAAATTCGTATAGCAACAGGTGATTGCAGAAATGGAGATAAGATGAAAAAATATGCAGTGAATCCCTATTTGCCCTCGTGGGAATATATTCCCGACGGGGAACCATATGTGTTTGGGGACAGAGTGTATGTTTATGGTTCCCATGATTTTTTTAATGGTTACGTTTTCTGCCTGGGAGATTACGTCTGCTGGTCTGCGCCAGTGGATGATCTTGGAAACTGGCGGTATGAAGGTGTGATTTATCCAAAAACAAGTGATCCCATGAACAAAGAGGGAAAGATGTGTCTGTATGCGCCGGATGTGGTCGTGGGATCTGACGGCAGATATTATCTTTACTATGTCCTTGATAAGGTTCCGGTAGTATCGGTTGCAGTTTGTGATACTCCGGCAGGCAGATATGAGTTTTACGGATATGTGAAGGATCGCAGTGGGGGGCGTCTGGGAGAGCGGCCGGGTGACCAGCCCCAGTTCGACCCGGGAGTATTAAGAGAAGATAATAAAATCTATCTCTACTGCGGTTTCTGCGGTCCCCAGGATGATACCAGATATGGCGCCATGGTGACAGTGCTTGCAGATGATATGGTAACTATTTTAGAAGAACCTGTTGTGATCGCACCAAGTAAGCCTTATAGTGCAGGTACCGGTTTTGAGGGTCATGAGTTCTTTGAAGCACCTTCCATCAGAAAAAAAGGCAATACCTATTATTTCATCTATTCCTCCGTAGCCATGCACGAACTGTGCTACGCAGTCAGTGACAGTCCGGTAGGCGGATTCACTTATGGGGGAGTGATTGTCAGCAATTGTGATGAGGGAATTGATACATATAAACCAGCCAGGATGCACACGGCATTTGCAGCTAACAATCACGGAAGTCTGGTAGAAATTCTGGGTAGATGGTATATTTTTTATCACAGGCATACCAATGGAACCTGGTACAGCCGCCAGGGATGCGCAGAGCCGGTTACGATTCTGGAAGACGGAAAGATCCCACAGGTGGAGATTACAACCAGCGGTATGGGAGGGGTTCTGCCGGGGTCGGGAAATTACGGTGCCTATCTGGCGTGCAATCTATTTCAGACGGAGCAAAAATCGGAAGTCCCCATTCCAAAGATCATGCAGGATGGCAGGGATGGAGACGAAGAGCCAGGATACATTGCCAATATAACAGATGGAGTTACAGCTGGATTTAAATATTTTGAATGTGGAGATTGTAAGCGTATCACCATTACAACGAGAGGTTATGCAGCTGGGTATTTTGAAGTAAAACATGCATGGGATGGAAGAATTCTTGCCACGATACAGATAAAGTACACCAATGTGTGGGAAGACTACTCTGCTGAGTTGGAACTGGAAGAAGGGAAACAGGCAATTTATCTGACTTACAGGGGAAATGGAAATGCAAGTTTATTATCCTTCTCATTGGTGTGATTAAAATTATTAATTAAATAACGAAAACGGCTGCAGAACGGTACTTAACTGCAGCCGTTTTTTTCTGTAAGGCTATTTATAAAACCTTTGTTAATTAGTGGGAATAACGGGTACAATAAGTGGAAAAAGAACTTAACTGATTGAAAGGAGTAGCAATGAAAGCATTAATAAAAATAACCGTTATTACCGGTTTTATGGTATTATGTGTGGGTGCATTGAGCGGCTGCGGAAAGAACAGAGTAAAATCACCAGATGAGACAACTGCTCCCGCAAAAGTATCAGTCAGTACCGAAACCGAAATCAAAACCGAATCCACAAAAGCTCCCTCCACAGCAGCCCAATCCACTGTTATGGGTGATTCTGAAAATGCAACAAAAGAATCGTTAAAGGAGCTGGGTTTCATTTACAATGGAAAAACAATCGCCCTTCTGGACTTTACAGATGACCAAAAGATGGAAGGCATGCTTGGAAAAGCGGAAGACACAAAAACCCATACGTATTCTTCTTCAGATGGATTAAACATGGATCAGCTCACAGGTAAGACAGAGAAGCAGTACCTTTATCCAGGCCTTGTGATTAAAACCATTGATGCAGGAGAAAATAACAAGTCATATATTTATCAGATTGAAATAAACGGTTCCCAATATACGACCGTGAGAAACGTCAAAGTGGGAGACAGCTTTGAAACATTGAAAGAAGCTTATCCGGAAGGTAATTTAATAGGTGGAGAATTAAGCAATGAGGAAGACGATTTCCGCTTTGAGGAAGAAGATTACGCAAATGTAATGAACTTTCATATAAAAAATAAGAAAGTGTCAAGTATCCAGATCTATTCTCTCATTGATTAATTGACTAGTTATACAGCACCGGATAAAATTCCAGAAGGCTATACAGAGAGTTTAATTCAGGCGATTAAGGGCGATTTGGTTCAGATTATATATAAGAATGGTGAGAATGAAATAATTTTCCGTCAGGCGAAGAAAGGCAAAGAAATCCAAGACATCAGCGGTGACTACAACGTATACGACGAAAAAAACACAATCATGATTGATGACCTGGAGGTTGTAATTAAGGGGAATGGCGGCATGGTAAGCAATGCACTCTGGACCAACGGGGATTTTATATTTTCCATTACGGTAACTCCTGGAGAAAACGGTATTGAGAAAACAGATATGATTCATATGATCGAAAGTATCAGGTAATAAAATAAGTGATTATTACACAGAGGGAACTATTAAAGAAGGTGGTGCCGCAAAATTAACAATTAAGCGGCACCTTTCCTTTTAGTCCTGTGATACAACTTTGATGGCAATCTGTATGATATACTCGGAAGGATCTTCTGCAGCCAGATAACTAAGTATTTCCTGTTCGTAGGCATTTCCCGCAATCTGCAGATTAGAATTGTTAATATAGTCTGCCAGAGTTTCATAGGATCTGGGCAGCATATCATATGCACCCTTATGATTAATAACAGCATATTTGCCTCTGGGTTTTATGTGTACTTTTTCTCCGATACATTTTTTCCCTAATTTATTATAAAAGTATGCAGGCCTGTCATATATCTGTTTTTCTAGATCAGATTTTCTGGTGATTGTACCAAATGGATAAGTGAGCTCAATCTGATGAGCGGCACAATATTCATAATGCTCCCCCATTTTTTTCACATCTTCATTTTCGGCACCGTTGCTGGACAAAGGTACTACAATATAATAATCCTCTTCCTGATTTTCTGTATAAGGGACATTGCAGATAACACTTAACGCATTTTTCGTCATATCATAGGTGGTTTGAAGCAGCTTCTCCATCCTTTTCAGCTTCTTTTGTTCTAATATCAGTTGTTTCCTTTTTTCTTCCACAACCGAAAGAAACCGTGCCGGACTTTTATGTTCTAAATATTCTTTGATTTCGCTCAGGGGCGTCCCTGCTTTTTGCAGTACTTCAATGATGTCAAATGTTGCAAATTGTTTTAAAGAATAGAAGCGGTAGCCTTTCTCATTCACATATTCCGGTTTCAAAATGCCGATTTCATCATAATGAAACAGCGTATGTTTCGTTACTCCGCACGCTTTGGCGAATTCACTGGTCGTAAGATATTGCTCATGAATCATTTTTATTTCTCCTATTGACTATCGGGTTACACTATACGTTATAATGTCACACGATAAGGAATTTGTCAATGACGTGAGCGTTAGATGATGAAAGTTTAAGGGAAAGCAGGAGTTTATATGAAAAAAATATTACATTTGATGAAGCCTTATAAGTGGACAGCGGTGTGTGCTGTACTTTTTACAGTGATGAACAATATTTGTGTGTTGTATCTTCCGGGCGTCTTTGCAAAGATTATAAATGATGGAGCTTTAAAGGGTGATATGCCCTATGTTTACAAAATGGGAGGGCTGATGCTGCTGGTCGCCGTCTTAAGTGGTGTAACCTATATTGCGTCAGCAGTATATGCATCAAAGGTCACCTCCAGTTTTGCCAGAGATTTACGCCGTTCAGTTTTTGTAAAGGCGCAGGAGTATTCCATGAGCGATTATCAGAAATTTGGATCCGCTTCCCTGATCACCCGCTGTACCAACGATATTACCATAATTCAGCGGTCTTTCATGATGATATTGCAGATGCTTCTTCCTGCACCCATCATGGCTGCGGTAGGTCTGGTACTGGCGTTTCGAACCAATGCAACTATGGGATTGGTAATGGCGGCAATCATTGGAATTACAGGCGGAATTGCTTATTCCATAGGAAGTAAGGCGATCCCTCTGTTTCGCCAGCTGCAGGTTAAAATGGATAATCTGACAAGGATTCTTCGGGAAATAATCTCTGGTGTACGGGTGATCCGGGCATTCCACAAGGAGAAATATGAGGAAGAGCGTTTTGGCAGTTCCTGTAAGGATTATTGTGATATTGCAATTGAGACCAATAAAATTTTTGCTGTTCTTTTACCCACTCTGACATTGTTAACAAACCTTGGAATTATCTGTATTCTGTTATTTGGCGGAGTGAAGGTCTCTGAAGGGATGATGCAAATCGGCAGCATTTTCGCGCTGATTGAATATCTGACCATCATTTTATTTACAGTAACAATGGCAATACTGGTGTTCATGGAAATACCACGGGCACAGTCCTGCTGGGAAAGACTTCAAGAAGTATTGGATTTAGAGCCGGAGATACAGGATAAGGAGAACGCTTTGCCCCAGGGCGGCGCCTTGACCCCGATTCGGGCACAGCTTGAATTCCGTAATGTATCATTTCGTTACACCAATGCAGAAGAGGCTGTATTAAATAAGATTTCCTTTACCTCAAAGGCAGGAGAAACCACTGCCATAATCGGAGGCACAGGATCGGGAAAATCAACCATTGCAAATTTAATCCCCCGGTTTTTTGATGTAGATGAGGGTGAGATCTTAATTGACGGTGTTGATATCAGGAACTTGTCTCAAAAGGAGTTAAGATCCAGGATTGGTTTTATTCCTCAGAAAACCTTTCTTTTCCGTGGAACAATTGCAAGTAATATCCGTTACGGAAAAGAAGATGCCTCTGATACAGAAATAATTCAGGCTGCAAAAACAGCCCAGGCTCATACCTTTATATCTTCCATGGAAAAGGGATATGATTCTTTTGTAGCCCAGGGAGGAACCAACCTCTCAGGAGGCCAGAAGCAGCGTATTGCAATTGCCAGAGCGCTGGTACGAAAGCCAGAAATTTATGTATTTGATGACAGTTTTTCTGCGCTTGACTATAAAACTGATGCATTACTCAGGAAAGCTCTCCGGCAGGAAATTAAAAATAAAGAGGCTTCACTTATCATTGTTGCACAGCGGATCAGCACCATTCTTGATGCAGACAGAATTATTGTTCTTGATCAGGGAGAAATTGCAGGAATTGGTACCCATCAGGAGCTGATGAAGAATTGCCTCGCTTATAAACAGATTGCGGCCTCCCAGTTAAGTGAGTCGCAGCTTAAAAAGGAAGTGGTATAATTATGAAAAAGAATACTGGAAAACGGCTGATATTGTATTTATTTGGGGGGCAGAAAGGAAGAATGAGTGCTGTAATGGCTTCCATCATTCTCAGTACGCTGGCAGCCCTTGCTGCACCGTTTGTACTGGCAAAAGCAATTGATTCTATTTTTATGGGAATTCAGGAAGCGGCTGCACATGGAACACGGTTCCACGTCAATGTTCAGACAGTGGGCAGTTATGTTGGTAGTTTAATGGTCCTTTATCTGATAAAT
The DNA here is from genome assembly GCF_031982545.1 of Lacrimispora sp. Classification (GTDB taxonomy): domain Bacteria; phylum Bacillota; class Clostridia; order Lachnospirales; family Lachnospiraceae; genus Lacrimispora. The sequence goes on along the minus strand of NZ_DALYXB010000001.1, from coordinate 495,521 downwards.
TTTATTATGAAATATGTAGAGCAGTACGTGATGTCCTCCGTATCTGAGACCGCAGGACTTCAGATGAGAAATGATTTAAGTAGTAAGCTTGGCCGTGTTCCGCTGGGATTTTATGATGCCACCGAAAAGGGGGAGGTGCTAAGCCGGACAACCAATGATATTGAAAAGGTGGTGGAAGTACTCAGGGAGGGAGCAGGGCAGTTAATCACCGCGCTTCTGACCGTTGCAGGAGCAGTTATCATGATGCTTCTGATCAGTCCGCTGCTTACCATTGTCTCCCTTGCCGTTGCAGGCGCTGCAGCAATTCTGACATCATGGATCACTACCAGATCCAGAAACAATTTTGCAAAATATCAGGCATCATTGGGGCATATGAACGCCAACATAGAAGAGTCTTTTACAGGTCAGCTGGTCATTAAAGCGTTTGGGTATGAGAAAACAGCAATTGGGGATTTTGATATCATAAACAGCGAACTGTGTGAGGACAGTCATAGGGCTCAGGTATCCACCTATATTGTCGCACCTGTGGTACGTTTTATCAGCAGCTTCGGATATATTTTCATTGCTGTAATGAGTGGTCTGTATCTTATTCAGGGAAAGCTTTCCATTGGTACTGTCCAGGCATTTGTCCAGTACTTTGATCGTTCCTCTGAGCCGATTATCGAATGTGCCCATATCATGAATGTGATGCAGTCCGCCATTGCCTCCTCAGAACGTTTTTTTGAGATCATGGACATGGAAGAAGAAATTCCTGATAAAGCAGGGCAGGAAAAAACAGAGGATATTAAGGGTGACATTGATTTTAACCATGTGAGATTCGGCTATCAGGAAGATTCAATTCTGATGCAGGATGTAAATCTTCACTTAAAGGCGGGAGATAAGGTGGCAATTGTGGGCCCGACTGGTGCGGGTAAGACGACTCTGGTCAATCTTCTGATGCGTTTCTATGAGACTAATGGCGGTACGATTACACTGGATGGGATCAATATTATGGACTTTAGCCGTTCAGAATTAAGAAAACAGTTTGGCATGGTGCTTCAGGATACCTGGCTGTTTGGAGGTACGATCAGGGACAACATCGCTTACAGTGTTCTTGATGCAGAAAAAGAAGAAATAATTGCGGCTGCCAAAGCGGCCAGAGTGGATCATTTTATCCGGACTATGCCAGATGGATATGATACGATTCTGGAAGAAGAGGGAAGTAATTTATCTCAGGGGCAGAGGCAGCTTTTAACCATAGCCAGAGTGATTCTGGCCAATCCCCCTCTTCTTATCCTGGACGAAGCGACTTCCAGTGTTGATACCCTGACAGAGCTGGAGATACAAAAAGCGATGGATCATCTGATGAAAGGAAGAACCAGTTTTATTATTGCTCATCGGCTTTCCACAATTCGCGATGCTGACTGCATACTGGTGATGAATCAGGGTACAATTATCGAACAGGGAACTCATGAAGAACTGCTGTTAAAAAAAGGATTTTACCAACAATTATATAACAGTCAGTTTGCAGATCAGTGCGGTTGATATAATAATCTTCAGAAATGTTAAGATTTATTTAGCTGATTTTTTTTGCAAAGTTAGTATAATGAAGTTTGGGATGATTGTTCATCTATTTTAGTTATTAAAGAAAAGTGGAGCTAAAATGAGAAACTTTGGAAAAATTGTCGGATTCTGGGGGATTCTTCTCCTATTATTAATTCTGTGTTCAATTTTGTTTGTACCGAAACGGAATACAGTGAAAGATGGAATTGCAAACAGGGATAGTCATGCATATGGTGTCCTGGCAGAACCTGCAAATTCGCTGGATGTGATTGTTGTGGGCGATAGTGAAGGATATTCCGGAATCTCGCCCATGGTAATGTGGAAAGAGCGTGGAATTACATCCTTTGTCTGCAGCCAGTCCGGGCAGCGTTCTGCGGAAGCCTATTATATGCTTAAGAAGGCGTTAAAACGGCAAAATCCCAAGCTTGTAATTTTGGAAACGGATTTATTTTATCACAACCGGAATGTTCCAACGGAAATAAATCACGCACTGGAATATATGTCACAGTATTATCTGCCAGTCTTTAAGTATCATGACAGGTGGAAATCACTCACAGCCCGTGATTTCAGTCCGAAGCAGGACTTTAACCAAAAAGATGTTATGAAAGGGTATTTTCATAGTAAAAAGGTAGCGCCTTATCAGGGCGGAGAATACATGAATCAATCAGAGGGGCGGGAGTCAGTAGACCAGACCGTGACATTTTGGACAGACAGAATTGTAAATCTGTGCAGAGAAAAAAACATAAGTCTGCTGTTAGTAGGGGTTACTTCCCCAAAAAACTGGGACTATAGCCGTCATAATACAGTCAATGATTATGCCGTAAAAAATAAAGTTCCGTTTCTTGATTTAAACCTCTTTACAAAGGACATAAAGATAGACTGGAATAAGGACAGCAGAGACGGAGGCGATCACTTAAATACAAGCGGAGCCGAAAAGTTAAGCCAGTATCTAGGCACTTATCTGGCTGCCCACTATCCACTCACAGATCATCGAAGTGATAAAAACTACAGTGAGTGGAACAAAGAACTGGAGCAATATTTTAACAATATATCTCAGAAAGAAGCTTCCAGTTAATCCATCCACTTTTCAGGGGCAGCCATACCTGATTGAAATTTATCCAGAAATAAGCCCACATGATAGCCGTCTGATACAGCATGGTGAACGGTAATGGATAACGGCATCCGTTTTCTGCCGTCTCTGTCAATAAATTTTCCTGCTTCCAGAACAGGGAAAAAGGAGCTGCTGTTTGCATAAGGAACCGGCGTATAGCTTGTAAACTCAATCCATGGAAGCATTCCTATCATAAAACTGTTCTGAGGGGGCATATCCGGCTTTGCTAAGATCCCATGGCTATTGGCAAAACGATTCTGGTCCGTAATGTAATTATTATAAAAAGTATGAAAGTCGGAATCATACTCCGTCCACATATTAGACATGGTCTTGTCATCCGGGTGAAAGCTTGCATAAGAAGGGTGTAAGACCTCATAACAACCAAGTTTTCCATCTATAGAGGCAATCCGAAACTCCTGTTGTTCTGTTATCAGCTTAGAAGCCAGATACAAATAAGCAGGGAAAAACTTTTTGTTTTGCTCTTTTACCATGTTGTAGGTATTAGTGATATCCGCCTCAATGGTAATGGAAAATCCGGTAGGCAGCATTTTTGTAAAGTAATAAAAATACTGTTTTCTGTCCCAGCTGTCAAAATCAATGGGAGTAAAGGCAGTGTTTATGTCTGACATTTGTAATCTCCTTTGTTTTATTCTGATTCTGGTTTCCAATACCTGGAACCATCGGGTTCCCGGCATAGAAAGCCGCTGTCTATCAGTTCTCTTCGGAGCAGGAAGTAATCTTCAAATGTATGCCATTCCTCACAGATGGAGTTTACTTCTTTCATGTTCATTGTTCTCCTTCCATTCTCTTTTCATTCCACAGCTCCAGTAGTGTGTTTAAATCATCTGAAAACTGTCGTTGTGTCTGCGTCTCTTTTTTCTCGATTTCCTCCACAATTTCAAAGGAAAAGGAATCTGCCCCATATTGCTTCCAGGTTTTCAGCATACATAGTTCGGGACAGGAGTCGGTTGCCCTGGAAAATGCAAACCGGTTTTTTGAACCCTGTATATCAAAACTGGTTCGTAACCAGTATGACCCGTCTTTGCTGCATTGTATGCGGTAGATACCTCCAGTCATAATTCTGTTTTTGTACTGGTCTTTTAACGCTTTTTTCGCTGAACTTTCCATTTTATTCACCTCCTTTTTGTGTCAGGCTGCCAGATGCCTTTTTCCACATCATTGTAGCTCCTGGTCAACATCTTTTCAATAAACGCTTCGTAGAGTTATAAGCATAAAATGGAAACAGAGGCAAATACTAATGAAATAATCGGCCTATGACAGAACAAGGAGATTCTTTAAATGGTAAATATCATTAACTATGCAGAAAGCGAATTATCAGATTTTAGCAGGAAACCATTTCACTCTGTAGACAGTCTTATTTTTTCCAAATTTTCCTATATTGGTCTTTCTTCGTTTGTGCCGGGATTTGTGCCGGATAAGAATCTTCCCACCATTGGCTCCCTTCTGAAAGCAGAGCATTTTAGAGAGATGTTTTGCCGTGTCTGGGATGAGGAAAACAGTTTAAGGCTATTATTTGCCATGGCTGCCAGTCCCCGCTACCGGAATCTGACACTTGGCTTTTACAGGGAAGAACAGGACTGTATTCTGGAAAAACAGTTTAGCGCTGTTACCATTTTTCTGAATGAAGATACGGCTTATATTGCATTTCGGGGAACAGATGCGACTCTGGTCGGGTGGAAAGAAGATTTTAACATGGCGTTTAAATACCCGGTTCCGTCTCAGGAGGAGGCAGTCCGCTATGTAGAAGAAGTGGCTGCAAATTTTAAAGGAAAGCTTTTATTAGGCGGCCATTCCAAGGGTGGGAATCTGGCTGTTTATGTTTATGCAAAATTAAACAGGCAGTTAAAGGATCGGATTGTAAAGGTTTATTCCCACGACGGTCCGGGTTTTAAGGAAAATGCCATAGACGCCCTTGAACTGGAAAGCAGTCAAAAAATTGTGGAAAAGACCGTACCTCAGTCCTCTGTAATTGGCATGCTGTTAGAGAGCCAGGAACAATTTTCAATTGTAAAAAGTAACAGAACCGGCCTTTTGCAGCATGATCCCTTCTCCTGGATTATCGAAGGGGATCATTTCGTTTATGTAGAACGACTGACTAAAAATGCCAAATACATGGACAAATCACTGCATAACTGGCTGGAAGCAGTCTCCGATGAAGAGCGGGAACATTTTGTCAATGCGCTGTATTCCGTTCTGGATACGGGAGATACACAAAATATCAAGCAGATCGGATCAGAATGGCAGAGAAACATTCCGCTGATGATGGGCCGGGTAAGAAATCTTGATGAGGATTCCAGGTTTTTAATTCATAAAATGTTGAAAACCATGGCCTCTTCTGCATTAAAAAGCATCACAGAAAAGGGGGAGGATTGACAGTTTTATTGGATTAAAGTAATATGAAATCAACAGATGAATGGGAAAAACTGGAAGCAGTTTTAAAAGGGGAATAAAGCATGAGGTTACTGATTGTTGAGGACGAGATACGAATCAGAGAAGGGATCCAGAAGCTTTTAGGAAAAATGAGACAGGATTATGATATCGTGGGAGAAGCGGAGAATGGGGAAGAAGGACTTCGGATGTTAAAAGAGTTAAAGCCTGATATTGTAATAACAGATATCAGAATGCCGAAGATGGATGGTTTGGAAATGATGAACAATGCGGTGAAAGAAGGAATCACTTCAAAAGCCATTGTTTTAAGCGCCTACTCCGAGTTTGAATATGCCCGTCAGGCGATGAAGCTTGGAGTGACAGAATATTTGCTAAAACCCATATCCCTCAATGATTTCTCACAGGCACTGGAGCATGTGGAACTGCAGGTGGAAAAGGACAGGCAGGAAAAGCCGGCAAAGATCGGAACGCTGGAGCAGATACTCTATGATTTCATGAACGGCCGCATGGAGATGGACGCAGATATCAACACTTATCTGCAGCGCAGTTATCAGATGGAAGAAGCTGAGAAGCTGATTTTAATTTATGTGTATCTGGGGAGCCGCCATGAGGAAGAGCGGGAAAGCGCGGTGAAACAGTTACGGCATGTTTTCTCCATGTATCCGGATCTGTCATTTTGTATTCTGGACCTGATGTACAGAAAATCCCTGGTGGTGGTTCTTTATCATTACAAGGATGCCCATGACCTGGAGCGGTGGCTGCAGCAGCAGATTTTAAAACAAAGACCCAGGTATATGACCTTTGGCTGGACAGAGGTTGGGGGAGTGGCACAATTAAAAAAAGGGCTCGACAGTCTGAATCCCTATATGGACTGGAATCTGTCCTTTGATGAGGAAATTCTCATTTCCTACCCGAAGATTACCCATGTTCAGACGGTGCCCTGCATCTATCCAATTGAACTGGAAACAAGAATAAAAGTTGCGATATGCTCCGATAACTGGGATAAGGCAAAAGCCCTTATGGCTGAATTCCATAACAGTTTTCTTGACGGTAAGATTTATGCTCCCAAGGAGATTAAGGAATGTTATGTCCGCTTTTTATGGGCGGTCATGGGGATTGCCAAGGAACTGGGCTGTATCGATTTTGAGTCTTTGAAGCAGCAAAAGCTCCTGGAGATGATTATGGAGGCAAAGAGGAGAGAAGAGCTGGAGGGAGCGGCGGATTTCCTGTTTGACTATATAAAACCACGGGAGGAAGAAAAAGAGGTTACACATCTGACTGTACGGCGGGTCAGAAGCATGATACAGGAATTCTATCAAAGCGGTATTACACTGGATGAAATTGCGTCCAAGCTCAATGTCACTCCTGAGTATCTGGGAACCCAGTTTCATAAGGAGATGGGACTGACCTTTAGTACATATATGAAAAATTTCAGAATTAATAAGGCCAAAGAACTGCTTTGCGGGACCCACATGAAGCTGTATGAAATAGCAGCAAAGGTAGGCTATTCCGATCCAAAATACTTTAGCAAGGTATTTAAGGAGATGACAGGCCAGCTTCCGGCGGATTACAGAAAGACTTTAAAATAGGGAAAGCGTTTAGGTTTTTCCTCCTTTTCAAGGTTTCCCGTATTTTGAGAAGCGGTGATACAGTGTAAGATAATTTCAGTGGAAATAAATAAAAGGAGGACTATTTTCAGTGAAACAAATCAAAAGCTTTTTCCGATATGATAATATCGGGCTGCTGTATGCGCTTCCGGCGTTTCTTTATATGCTGTTTTTTGTGGGCTATCCCATTGTCAGCAATCTTATTCTAAGTCTTCAGAATGTTACGGTCAGGAATCTGGTCCGTGGATCCAGAGACTTTATTGGTTTTGATAATTACATAAAACTGATGCACGATCCCGTATTTTTAAGGGCCATGTTCAACACGCTGCTGTTTACGGTCAGCTGCCTGGTTGTTCAATTTGTCATTGGCTTCGCACTGGCACTTCTGTTTCAAAATGATTTTTCCTTCGCCAGACCGGTGAGAGGGCTTCTTATGATACCGTGGATGATTCCCATGACTGTGACTGCTTTGATTTTTAAGTTTATGTTTTCTACTGATGTAGGAATTATTAATTATTTCCTGAAAAGCGCAGGGCTGATTACAGAGAACATTCAGTGGCTTACCAGCCCGTCAACAGCCATGACCGCAGTGATTACAGCCAATATCTGGATTGGAATTCCATTTAATACAATTCTGATATCAACAGGACTTACCACCATTCCCCTGGAGCTTTATGAAAGTGCAGCCATCGACGGTGCAAACGGAAGGCAGAAATTCTTTAAAATCACTCTTCCTCTGATGAGAACTACCATCGAATCACTTCTTGTTCTTGGATTTATCTATACCTTTAAGGTGTATGATATGGTCTATGTAATGACTGGGGGAGGACCGGTAAATTCCACTCATTTACTGTCCACCTATTCCTATAAGTTATCCTTTGAGATGTTCCAGTACAGCCTTGGATCTTCCGCTGCCAATGTACTGCTTGTAATTTTACTTCTGGTAGGCGTAGTCTATTTGAAAATTACGATGAAAGGGGAGATGGAGTGATGGAGAAAGGAAATAAAAAGGGAAAAAAGGAATTCCTGTTATGTCTGGTATCGGTGGTTATCCTGTGTCTGCTTCTGTTTCCTCTTTTCTGGATTTTCATCACCTCATTGAAAACGGAAAAGGAAATCTTTCAGATTCCACCCACCTTTTATCCCCATGTTTTAAATACAAAATCCTATGCTGCCCAGGTTGGAAACGGGGATTTTAATATGTTCCGTTCCTTTGCAAACAGCCTGCTTATCTCAGCGGGTGCCATGTTAATCGCGGTAATTCTGGCTGTTCCTGCTTCCTATGCGGTAGCCAGATATCGCTTTAAAGGGAGAAATGGTATGCTTTTGTGCTTTCTGGTAACCCAGATGCTTCCGGTTTCCGTCCTCTTAACACCTATGTTCATTATGTTTAAGGGAATGCATATATACAATACCAGGCTGTCTGCTATTTTATCCGATGCGACCCTTGGAATCCCATTTTCCGTTCTTATTTTGAAAAATTATTTTGCTTCCGTTCCAAGAGATCTGGAGGAAGCCGCCTACATAGACGGATGCACCCGCTTTCTGGCGTTTTTAAGAATTCTGCTTCCGGTTGCCAAGCCCGGAGTGGTGGTCTGTGCCATCTTTTCGTTCCTGTACGGCTGGGGGGATTTAGCCTATGGAATGACGTTTATTCTGGACCAGAAGAAACGGCCCATCACAGCGGGAATCTTTAATTTTATGGGGCAGTACGGCACAAAGTGGAGCTATTTAACAGCCTTTGCCATTGTAACGATTATACCCGTGGCGCTGATTTTTTTGTTTATGCAAAAGTACATTATATCGGGAATGACAAGCGGTGCAGTGAAGGGATAATCTGTTTTTATTGAGAGGGAGCCTTATGAAAAAAGTGAGTCTGAAGAAAAAATTAATCCGTCTTTTCTGGGCGACCTCTACAATCCCCATTCTTGTATTAAGCTTTTACTATTTTTACAACATTTCAGTTACTTTAAAGAAGAATACCCAGGAGCTGACCAGTGTAAGCCTGATGCAGATGGATAATAATCTGACCATCAGGCTGAAATCCTATGAGGATCTGTTGTTCCAGATTTATACCAATGATGATGTGGTGGAATGGGTGGACCGGCTGGATCAGAAACAGAATGCATCGGTTGCAAAAAACCAGCTTCGAAGATATTTAAGGGGACTTCTCAATACAAAAGAGTACATAAAGTCCATAACAATCATTACCCCTAAGGGACTTAGCATTACGTACAACCAGCTGTCTGCGTCTACCTATGAGAATTCGTGGATGAACAGCTTCAGCCTTTCCCAGGAGGAACTGTATGGGAAGGTTTCTTCGGATAATCAGACCCATATTTTCCCCACGGAATACGGAACCAGATTTGCAAATGAGGATTACTATCTCCTGCATCTGGCTCACCGGATTATCGATTACAGAAATCTAAACAGAGAAAATGGAATCGTGCTTGTCAGTCTTGATAAGGAATTTCTTCAAAGCGTATGCAAAGTTCAGGCCCAGAATCAGGAGAAAAGTTTTAATTTCATCATTGATGAGGCGGGGCGTATTATTGCTTACCGCCAGCCAGAAAAGATAGGAAAAGTTCTTTATGGGAAAGGGACATCCTTAGAGGCAAAAGTGGAAGCCTGCAAAAAGTTTATCCGGGAAGAGAACCTGTACGAGGAACGATATACCTCGGTCTGGCTTTACCACGATGATTCCCTGGGCTGGGATCTGGTGAATGTAATGGATCAGGGCAGCTTAATGAAGAATTTAAACAATCAGATTTATCTGATTATAGCCTTAAGTCTCCTCCTTCTTATGGTCACTGTACTGCTGACACTGGGGGTACTGGACCGTCTCATTGACTCAGTAAAGATGGTGGTGGCCTCCATGCAGAAGGCACGGGAGGGGGATTTGAAGGTCCGGGTGGAGACAGACAGAAAAATGCCTGTGGAAATCGAAACCATAGCGGTCCAGTTTAATGACATGCTGGAGAAGCTGGAAACTGCACTTAAAAAAGAAAAGAAGGCGGGGCAGATGCAGCGCCAGGCGGAGCTTAAGGCAATGGAGGCGCAGATTAATCCCCATTTTCTCTATAACACACTGGACACCATCAACTGGATGGCAATCGATCAGGATGAATTTGATATCAGCAATGCCATTAACTCCCTCGCTACCATACTCCGTTACGCCATTGCGGACAGCAGCGGGGAGGTTTTTGTGCGGGATGAGATTGACTGGCTGAAAAAGTACATTTATTTACAGCAGTTTCGGCTTAAAAATAATTTTACCTGCAGCCTCAATGTAGATCCTGATGTGATGGATCTGAGGATTCACAAACTGCTGCTTCAGCCATTTGTTGAAAACTCCATTCTTCATGGTTTTGAAGGAACAAAGAACAATCACGTTCTGGAAGTAAGTATGTGCAGGGAGGGGAAAGAATTACGGATTCTGATTCGTGACAATGGAAAAGGTATGGAACGTCATAAACTGGAACTGATCAGAAGGGGGATCTTTGGGGAGTCAGATGCTGCGTCTCACATTGGTATGGAAAATGCCATTACCAGACTTCAGATGTATTACGGAGAAGAGGTGAAAATTGAGATTACCAGCGCAGAAGGTTCAGGAACTGAAGTTGTTTTACGAATTCCTACATAAGAAAATTTACCCTTTCTAAGATTTGTTGAGTTTTTTCCCGGTTTCATTGCCGTTATAATGAAGTCGTTGAAACAAAAAAATAAAAGGAGGAAAAACATGAAAAAGTTAATGACAGCCTTACTTTTTGCGGCGATGCTTGGGGGAGCAGTGACTGGATGCAGTTCTGGCAGCGGAGCGGTGTCAGCGACGGAAAGTAAAACGGAAACAGCAAAAAGCAGTGAGAAAGCGGCAGCAACCGCAGGTGAAAAAGCTTCGGAGACAGAAAAGAGCGAAGCCGCAGGTGATGTGACAATCTGGTACTACTGGGAGACAGAAGGCCATCAGAAAGCACTGAATCATATCATTGAAGAATTTAACGGATCACAAAAAGAAGTCAAGGTACAGGCAAAGTACGTACCATTTGCTGATTTTAAAAAGCAGCTTTCCATTGGTGCATCGGCTGATGAACTTCCGGATCTGGTAATTCTTGATAATCCGGATCATGCTTCTTATGCAGCCATGGGAATCTTTGCAGATTTAACCGGAAGATTTGATGTAAGCACCTATTATCCCGGTCCTGTCAATTCCTGTACGTTAGACGGCAAATTGTATGGAGTTCCCTTCGGAAGCAACTGTCTGCTCCTTTTCTATAATGAGGATATGTTAAAGGCAGCAGGAAGCAAGGTTCCCACCACATGGGATGAACTGCTTACCACGGCGAAAGCCTGTACAACCGGCCAGGTTTCAGGATTTGCACACTGCAGCCTGCAAAACGAGGAGGGCACCTTTAACTTCCTTCCCTGGGTATGGTCAACCGGTGCAACATCCTACGAAATGAACTCAGAAGGCGGAATCAAAGCACTGACCATGGTAAAAAAACTGGTTGATTCCGGCGCCATGACCAAGGAAGCAATCAACTGGACACAGGGAGATACCATGAATCAGTTTATCTCCGGGAACTTAGCCATGATGATTAACGGAACCTGGCAGGTTCCTACCATGCGCCAGGAAGCTCCTGATTTAAAATGGAACGTTGCTCCGATTCCAATGGATAAAAAACAGGCTTCTGGTCTGGGCGGAGAAAACTATGCAGTAATTAAAGGCGGCAACGAGGAAGGCGCTGTTCAGTTCCTCAAATATGCCACCAGCGAAGAGACCTGCCTCTATATGATGAATGCAATGGGATATATCTCTTCTGATTCCGTTATTGCTAAAAAGCAGTTTAAGGGAGATCCGGTATATGACGCATTTGTTGAGGAAATGCAGTATGCAAATGCAAGAGGTCCGTTACCGGAATGGCCGGACATCTCGGATGCCATATCCCTGGCATTTAATGAGGTAATGACAGATACAAGCACGCCAGAGGAAGCTGCAGCAAAAGCCCAGGCTGTGATTGATGGTATTATTAAAAAATAAAAATACATATAATAAAGAAGTGGCGCCGGCTGATAATGCCGACGTCACTTTGCAGGGTAAATCAGGAGGTGCAGTATGAATCAGGTAGAAATTCAGGACAGATTTTTCAGCAGATACAAGGAATTAATCCGGAAAGAGATGATTCCGTATCAATGGAGTGTTTTAAATGACGAAATAGTAATCAACATTGAGCGGGAGCGCAACGACGATTCCATTCCCAATGAAAAGAGCCATGTGATTGAAAATTTCCGGATTGCGGCCGGAAGAAAAAAAGGGAACCACTATGGCTGGGTATTTCAGGACAGCGATCTTTATAAATGGCTGGAGGCGGCTGCCTATACCTTACGGGAGAAGATGGATAAAGAATTAAAGTGTCTGGCTGATGATGTTGTGGACTTAATCAGTAATGCCCAGGAAGAAGACGGATATCTGGATACATACTTCACCATTGAGGAACCTGATCAGAAATACAAACGCCTGTGGGAGAGCCACGAGTTATATTGTGCCGGACATTTTATGGAGGCAGCTGTGGCTTATTATGAAGCAGTGGGAAATAAAAAAGTTTTGGAAACTGCATGCAAACTGGCTGACCACATCGATTCTGTGTTTGGAGATGAGGAAGGAAAGATTCATGGCTATGACGGTCATGAGGAGGTTGAGATTGGTCTGATGCGGTTATACCGGCTGACAAAAAATGAAAGATATCTAAAACTGGCTCAGTACTTTTTACTGGTGCGGGGAACAGAATGTGATGGGATGAATTCCAAGCATCTTCCTCTGACCTATTATCAGGCTCATCTTCCTGTGCTGAAGCAGGATACTGCTGAGGGACACGCAGTAAGACTGGTCTATCTTTGCACTGCAATGGCGGATGCTGCGGGCGAGACAGGAGATGAAAAGCTTCTTTTGGCGTGCAGGCGGTTATGGAAGAACATTGTAACCCGGCGCATGTATATTACCGGGGGAATCGGTTCCACAGTTTCCGGGGAAGCATTTACTCTGGACTACGATTTGCCCAATGATACCATGTACTGTGAGACCTGTGCATCGGTAGGTCTGGTGTTCTTTGCATACCGGATGCTGATGTCAGAAGAAAAAGGAGAATACGGGGATGTAATGGAGCGTGCACTTTATAATACAGTGCTGGGCGGAGTGGCTCTTGATGGTAAACATTTCTTTTACGTGAATCCTCTGGAGGTGGTTCCTGGTAAATCATCAAAGGATCCCGGAAAGAGCCATGTTAAATGCGTTCGTCCCCAGTGGCTTGGCTGTGCGTGCTGTCCTCCCAATCTTGCAAGGCTGTTAGCTTCTGTGGAGCAGTATGTTTTTGTACAAAAGAAAGATAAGCTTTTAGTCAACCTCTTTGTGGAATGCAAGGGAAGATTTGAAATAGGGGATGGCATTCTGGAGATAGAATTAAAGACCGGATATCCATGGGAGGGCTGTGTGGACATAAAATTAAATTACAACGGAACCGCCAGTGTCTGTCTGGGACTCCGGGTACCGTCATGGTCCGATACTTTTGATGTGGAGATCAATCAGGAACGTGCAGTTTTTGAGGCAGAGGACGGATTTATCTATGTGAATCAGGTATTTAAAGAAGATACGATTCGATTGAAACTGGATATGCAGGCAAAGCGCTGGTATGCTAATCCCCTGGTGGAAAACGATCTGAGGAAATTTGCAGTCTCCAGAGGCCCCCTTGTGTATTGTATGGAACAAGCGGATAATGGAACGAATCTGCACCTGTTGTCCGTGGAAAAACAGGAGGAGTTTAAGTACGAATTTGATGCAGCCATGCTTGGAGGCGTGGGAATACTCACTGCCTCCGGCTGGAAGACAGAAGCAGAATGTGAGCCAGAAGGGCTATATAGAAAGAGTAATGCAGCAGAAAAGAAAACGAAGACGAAAATCAAATGGATTCCTTATTACAGCTGGGCCAACAGAGGCGAAAATGAAATGCGTGTGTGGGTCAGAGAAGATAGTCAATGTTAAAAGTAAGCACAGCCGCCCTTGCCGGATAGAATCCGATAGGGGGCGGCTGTTAAATATCTGTAGAATGGGGAATGTTTGGATTTGGCTCTCTGAGCTATGGACGAACCTGTTTCGGAGCTATAAAATTCACTGGGCTGGAGGGGTAAAATCATATGATCTTGCCATGAAGCAGTCCTTGTAGTATGATGAAATTACTGATATACAACCGTTAAAATCCATGGAAATTTGAAAGGAGAAGGTATTATGAATGGGGAAAACAGAATACAGGAGGAAAGAATGATTATTTCCTTCGACGGCACGAAACTGAGATTTAAAAAAGATGCAGTGGAGAATCCCAAAGCACTGATTGTCATTGCTCATGGCTTATGTGAGCATTTAAACCGGTACGATTATTTCACGGAAAAGCTTAACGAAAATGGCTACAGCGTTTACCGGTATGATCAGAGGGGACATGGAAAATCAGAGGGGAAAAAGGTTTATTTTAAAGATTTTAATGAGATGCCTGACGATCTGGGGGAGATCCTTGCTCTTGCCAGAGAGGAGAGCGAGGATAAAAAAGTTTTCCTGTTTGGTCACAGCATGGGCGGGGAGACAGTAACACTGTTTGGTGCAAAGAATCCGGGAATGGCAGATGGAATTATTACTTCTGGTGCGCTGACCCATTACAATCACCCTGTTATGGGAGATCAGTTTCCAATTGAGGCACCGGATGATACCTATTTGCCCAATCAGCTTGGAGATGGAGTGTGCAGTGATAAAAAGGTGATTGAGGCGTATGTTTCGGATCCGCTGGTGGAAAAGGAGATCAGCACCGGACTGATTAACCAGATATATGCAGGCGTCCAGTGGCTGAAGGCTAATATAAAAAGCTTCTCCGATCCGGTTCTGATTCTTCATGGAGCTGATGATGGCCTGGTTGCAGCAAAAGATTCCCTGGATTTATTTGAAGAAATAAGTTCTAAGGATAAGAGCCTTCATATCTATGCAAACCTGTTTCATGAGATCTTAAATGAGCCGTGCAGAGATGAGATTATTGCGGATATTTTACTGTGGCTTGGCAAACATATTTGATGGATTTGATTATAATTAGAAAAGGCACTCTGCGTTTTACATTGGCAGGGTGCCTTGTAGCTTGTAAGGACTCTGTTAAGTTCACAACACAACAGAGAATTGTGAACTCACTCTTACAAAGTAAGGAGAAGGCTGTCTGACATTGCAAAGCCGATTTCAGGCAGCCATGATGCACAGATCCGTGTAGGATGAAGTTAGCGTAAAACCAGATTTTCTGTTAAATAACGAAAACTTCACATGGTAATGAGCATGTGATTAGAAGAGGAGGGTAAAAAACAGAAAGGACTTGACTGATATTACAGTAAATGATATACTACAGTAAACGTACTAAATGAGGTGAGTTAAATAAGAGACAACATAGCAGGAGGCGCACAAACAGAAACAACTCTACTGATATTACTTGCGCTGTATACTACAAACCATGGATATGGAATTATGCAATTCGTGAAAGAGAAAACAAATGGTAGAGTAGATTTAGGAGCTGGAACATTATATGGAGCAATTAACACTTTGGAAAAAAAACAGTGGATTGAAAAGGTACAGACTACTGAAGAAGGTAAGAAAATATTTATCATAACAGAGAAGGGTAAAACAATTGTAAATAAAGAGTTAGAGCGTTTGAGAGAGATAATAACATTAGCTTATAATATAATAGGAGATGGAGATTTTGAAAAAAATTAGGTTTTTCGGAGGCTTTTTGATTTTACAGGAAAGATGGCTTAACTTGATGGTAAAGAAAGGATGGCGTTTAAATAAAGTTCAGGGGCATAGGTATAGTTTTATTAAATGTAAACCGGAAGAATTTGATTATTGTGTAGATTGCATTATAAAAAGAAGTACTCTTGATGCTAAAGAATATATTAATTTTTTAAACGAGATTGGATATAAAACATTTCAAACAGGTATTAATTTTAATATATCAGCGGGTAAAATGAAATGGAGAATAGGCGGAAGTAAATTAGGTCATATAGACACCAACCCCGGAAAGTATAACAAAGAAATTCTAATTGTAGAAAAAAGAAAAGATGAGAAGCCTTTTAGGCTGCATACGTCAAAAGAAGATACATTAGATTATTACAGATCTTTAAGAAATTCCTATTTACCAGTTGCACTATTAAGTATAGTAGTTCTTATAGATAGATTTTTTTTACGTTTTATGTTTGAATCTTTAAATAGCATAACTACTGTATTTCTATTTGTTTTAATACTTGTGTTCATTATCCCGATACTATTATGTGAATGTAGAATAATTAAGATATATAAGAACAGATATCTTGAAGAATGAGATTGTATCATATTAAGCTTTTTTTGCTTAATAAAGATAAAATAAGAGTGAAAGGAGAAGTATTTATGAGTAGTTATTTGGGAAATGCTTACGGACAAGGAAATCAGCCAATGGCTTGTGGCGCAGATGTCTGCGCAGGAAATGCCTGCGGTGGAAACGCGTGTGTAGGAGATGGATGCGCAGGAAAATTATGTGGAGGAAATGCTTGCGGAGGAAATGCTTGTGGAATTGAGGCATGTGCAGTTGATGTCTGTCCTGTAGATGGTTGTGTAATTGATGTATTTTCAAATAAATAGGGGGATTAAAATGGAAAAATATTTAGGAAATGTGTACGGAAAAGAGATAAAAGGCCAGGAAGACAATATCTCACCGATGTGCTTCTGCATAGTGGAAGGCTGTTTTGGTGATGCTTGTGGTGTAAATTAGAATATCAAAGGGTGTTTCAAGAGTAAATAAATTAGGAAGACTTTTGAGACACCCTTTTTATTAATTAGTGAACATAATAATCATTTTATTAAAT
This sequence comes from Lacrimispora sp., assembly GCF_031982545.1. Lineage (GTDB taxonomy): Bacteria > Bacillota > Clostridia > Lachnospirales > Lachnospiraceae > Lacrimispora. The sequence continues at coordinate 478,943 of NZ_DALYXB010000001.1, read as the reverse complement.
AAAAATCAAATTATATTTATAAGGGGGATTTGATGTTATGAAATTTTCGAAATTTAATCTTATTATTTTTGATGAGCAAAAAAAACAAAATATACTTTTTAATACCCTGTATGGAGAATGCTTTGTAGCTGATGAAAATATATTGGAGAGTATTGAAAAGGATGATATCTATATTCTTGGAGATGAGATGATTGAAACTTTTAAAGATAAATCTATTATAATTGATGATGAAATTGATGAAAATTATTACATAGAATATTTTCATAACAAAGCAAAATTCAATACTGATACTCTTTCCTTTACAATATTATTAACTTGGGCATGTAATTTACGCTGTGTGTATTGCTATGAGGGGGCAGGTGAGGTAAGAAACAAATCACTTAATGATAGTGAGTGTGAATCAATTATTTCTTATATTAAAAATTATATTGATAATATAAGACCCAAAAATGTGAGTATTATGCTATTTGGCGGAGAACCATTAATGAATATGAAAGCAGCAGATAGTATTCTATCCCAAATAGATCAATACTGCATTGAAAATAATATTCAATTATATACTAGTATTATAACAAATGGAGTATTGTTTGATGAAGATAAAATAGAGTTTCTTAAAAGATATAGATGTCAATATGTGCAAATTACATTAGATGGAATTAAAGAGATACATGATAGACGTAGGGTGAGTAAGGATGGAAGTAGTAGTTTTGATAAAGTTATTTCGACTTTGAAAATGCTTAATAAAAGATCGGACTTTGTTAAACCTCTCATTCGTATTAATGTTGATAAAAACAATATTGAATCTACAGAAATCCTTCTACGATATTTAAAGGACGAAGGGTTGAATACTTGTGGCATTGATTTTGGAATTGTTAGAAGTGGAACCGAAGCATGTGCAGGATATGCAAGCTCGTGCTTTATAGAATCAGAATTAGGACAGGTATTAGATAAATTGTGGAATTCAGCTCGAAATGAGGGATTTAAAGTTAAGCCCAGACCCATGAGAAAATTTCTATATTGTGGGCTAAATAAAGAAAACTCTTATACTATAGCGCCAACTTTAGATGTTTATAAATGTTGGGAACAGGTTGGAGAAGAAAAACATAAAATAGGACATATAAATAAAGATGGTAGTTTCAGTGAAAACACATACCGTATAATAGACTGGATGAGTATCAATCCTAATATGGTTAGAGAGTGTAAAGAATGTGTCTATCTACCTTCCTGCGGTGGTGGCTGTGCAGCACAAGCATATAATGAAGCACAAACTTACCATAATAAAGGGTGCTTTCGCGTGAAAGGAGTATTAGAAAAAGAATTAATATATAATTTAAGAGAAAAAGGAGTTATATAAAGCATAATACTTGAAAGGGAAAATAAAATGAATTTTATAAAACGAGTTAAACAATTTGTTTTGCCTTTCTTAGGAGAATTCATTTGTGCTTACATATTCATTATAATATTTTGTTTAACTACTTTGTTAAAACCTAAAATAACAAATTTTATTCTTGATAATGCAATAGGGCGTAGAAACATAGAAAATTTGCAAAAATATATTTTGCTATTTTGTATGATATTTATAATTTCAGAATTATGTAGAATTTGTCAAAGTATTATGCTCTTAATTATTGGAGAAAATATGACATTATCATTACGTAAAAAAATTTATATTGCAGCCACAAGAAATTCACTAGTAGATATTAGAAAAGTAGAATCTGGTGACATTATAAATAGGATAGTTAATGAGATACCTCAAATAGCAGATTATTATACGAAAACAATCCCTAATTTTATGACAAACATTATAGCGTTATTTACAGGCATATTTATGATGTTGAATTTAGATCTTTATAGTACAATTGTTACCATAATTTTTTTACCACTAATTTATATAGTCACTAAGTGTTTTTCTCCCAAAATAAAAAAAATTTCAAAAGAAAGTACAGAAAAAAATGCAAAGTTTATGTCAATATTAGAACAGATATTGAATAATATTACAATAATTAAACATAACTATGATTATTCATATATTGACAAACATGCATTTGGCAATATGCAGGACATAAAAAAGAATAAATACAGGTTAGCAAAGATGAATTTTATTATGACTGTATTACTTACTATAATAACTTTTATACCTAATGTCTTTATTCTATTGTGGGGAGGAATTCGATGTATTGAAGGAAAAATAACAATTGGTACTTTGGTTGCTCTTAATTCCTATGTTGGATATCTAATATCACCAGTGATTTTTTTTGCTCAATCTGCAATTGGTTTCCAACAGAATGAAATTGTTGTTTGCAGATATGAAAATATTATAGACTCCTATCACGAAGAAAAAAAGAATAAAAAGAAGGTCACAGATTTTAATTCTATATGTTTTAGTCATGTTGATTTTGGCTATGAGATGAATACGATGTTGCAAGATTTAAATTTTGTAATTAATAAAGGAGATATAGTTCAGATTGTTGGACGGAATGGAGTTGGAAAGACTACAATTGTTAATTTATTATGCGGGTTAATAAGACCAGTTAAAGGAGAAGTTTGTATTAATGATTTATCATTGGTTGAGATTGATCTTGAAGGATTAATAAGTGTTGTAACACAAGATTACCATTTTTTTGATGATAGTATAAAAAATAATATTTTATTGGGAAAAAATTTTCCGGATCAAAAAATAAAAATCTTAGCTCAAGAGTTGAATTTTGATGATATTATCAATACAGAGAAATTAAATCTTGGTAGTATTATTATGGGAAAAGGTGGAAATATATCTGGAGGACAAGCTCAAAAAATCAATATTTTAAGAGCATTAGTATCAGATGCACCAATAATAATTTTTGATGAAGTAGATACTTTTTTAGATATAGAATCAAAGAAATCCGTAGAAAAATATATTTTAAATCATCAAGAAAAAACATTTATATTAATTACCCATCAAAACTTTATCGATATTAATATCACAAAAAGAATAAATTTATAGTGTATTAGGGATATGTTTTTAAAATTAGTTCTTATGTTTTGTGAGTTGTAAATAAAGCAAAAACCACCGAGATCATATGATCTGACCCCAGAAAGATAGATAAAAATTAAATCAAACAGCTAATGAGGATTGAAGCCTATATTTTACAGGGCTCAGTCCTTTTAGTTTGCTATTAATCCATCCCATTACCTGATTGAGTATTGGGCGTCATAGATAAGGTAGCTTACGGTATCATATTCTTCTTCCTATAATTACTTGGCGAGATCCCGTAATATTGCTTAAATGCATAGGAAAAGTGCTGAATGGAAGAGTAGTTCAGCCTGTCAGAAATCTCCGATATATTAATCGTTTCATCATTTAAATAAATCTTTGCCATGGACATCTTGGCTTCTGTTTTTTTCTGAAGAAAGGTTCTGCCGTAATAATCCTTTAAAAACCGTTCCGTCTGTCGTACACTTAAACCAAGCCTTTCCGCCAGATTTTCCAGTGTTATGGTTTCATATTCATAAAGAAAGCACTCTTCCACAATAATATATTTACTATCCACCAGATTGGAGGGAGAAAAATGAACCTTGGACTGGGCCTTATATTCATAATTCCGTACAATCTTAACTACGCATTGCTGGAGAAGGGCCTCCACTAAAATCATATACCCCGTATAACGGTGTTCCAGTTCAAAAAAGATCTGCTGCATCAGCGGATACAGCTCCTGGGTATCCTGTCCAAACCAGAAATGGGTTTTCTCGAACTTATAACCTACCGTATCCACCTCAGGCTGGATGTGGGTATTATTTTTTTGCAGCTTAAAATAAATACAATATTCCGCCATGGGATCATTCTTTAAAGGTATTTGTTCATGCTCCACATGAGGGCCTGTCATGTACAGGGTATTGGGCGTAATATTATAAATCTGGTCATCAATATTTACTTTGCCATGACCGTAGGGAATATAGTGGATTTCATAACTGTTATTCCCGTGGCTGTGTCTTGGCATGGAACGGAGAAAACGCTCAAAAACGATGTTTAAGACTAAAAACGTGGTATCATCGATCCCTATTTTTATATTTAAATCTTTATATCCCGTCCTCATGGTATCCCCTCCGATCTCTATCCTATATTTTACTTTATCAGCATGATTGATGCAAGTCAAGGAATGTTCGATAACACGACATACAGCCCTGGCTTCTGTCTGGTTCCCCTCTAATTTTCCGAAACAGAAACGGTATAATGGTAAGTGTAAAGAACCAAATGATCGTAAAATTGTTAGGAGGAAACTATTATGTCACTGGTTACATCGGAACAAATGCTTTTGGATGCTCAAAAAGGCGGATACGCAGTAGGAGCTTTTAATGTTGAGAATATGGAAATGCTGAAGGCTGTGGTAGCTGCAGCTGAGGAGCTTCGGGCTCCGGTTATGCTTCAGACCACACCGTCAACGGTGAAATACGGAACACTGGAAACATATTACGCCATGGCAGCAGCCGAGGCTGAGAAGGCAACCGTACCGGTATGTCTCCACTTAGATCACGGCAGCAGCTACGAGCTTGTTCTTCAGGCAATCCGTGCCGGATATACATCTGTTATGATTGATGGCTCCCACTTGGACTTTGAGAGCAACATCGCATTGACCAAGCGGGCTGCAGATGCGGCAAGGGCCTGCAATATCACAGTAGAAGGCGAGCTCGGTAAGGTTGGCGGCAAAGAAGATGATCTGGAAGCAGAAGCGGACAACAACACAGATCCCATGCAGGCAAAGGAATTCGTAGAACGGACAGGAGTTCATTCCCTGGCAATCGGAATCGGAACTGCCCACGGCTTTTATGCAACCACTCCTGTTTTAGACAAAGAGCGGATCAGTGAAGTCAAAAAGTTAGTATCTGTTCCCCTTGTTCTTCACGGTGCCTCTGGCTTAAGCGACGAAGATGTGAGAGAATGTGTGAGCAGAGGAATGTGTAAGGTCAATTTTGCAACAGAGTTAAGAGTGGCTTATACTGATGCAGGAAAGAAGCTTTTAAAAGAGCATCCGGACACCTTTGATCCAAAGAAATTGGGCACAGTGGGAATGGAAGCGGTGAAGCAGTTTGTTAAGAACCGAATTCTGGTCTGCGGATGTGACCATAAAGCGGACTGATTGGTTCAGGAGGAAAACATGAAACCATATTTATTAGGGATTGATGTAGGAACCAGCGCCTGTAAGATCGCCGTTTTTGATAGAAATGGAACCGTATTAGAGACTGCAACCGGGGAATATGAGGTTTATTATCCTCAGACAGGCTGGGCAGAGCAGGATCCGGATGAATGGTGGCGGGTGATCTGCAGCACCATGAAATACATATTTTCCAAATCCCAGATAAGGCCGGAAGAAATCGCAGGAATCGGAATCGACGGACAGAGCTGGTCAGCCATAGCGGTAGACAAAAAGGGCAGCGTGTTAACCAACACGCCTATCTGGATGGATACCAGGGCCGATGACATTTGCAGGGAGCTCAGTGAGAAGGTGGGGGAACATCGGATATTTGAAGTGGCCGGTAATTCCCTGCAGCCTTCCTACAGCACGGCTAAGATCATCTGGTACCAGCGAAATATGCCCCATGTGTATGAGAATATTGATAAGGTACTGCAATCCAACAGCTACATTGCTTACAGACTTACCGGTCAGATGACCCAGGATCTTTCCCAGGGATATGGTTTTCACTGCTTTGACATGCATACCGGAACCTGGGATCTGGCAATGTGCGAAGCGCTTGGAATTCCGGCTCACATTCTTCCGGATATCCACTCCTGCCATGAAGTGATTGGCACAGTGACAAAAGCGGCAGCTGCCCAGTCCGGACTGGCAGAGGGAACCCCTGTAGTAGCCGGTGGTCTTGACGCAGCATGCGGGACACTTGGCGCCGGGGTGATTCATGCCGGGGAAACCCAGGAACAGGGAGGCCAGGCTGGCGGAATGAGTATCTGCATCGACAGCTACAAAGCCGATCCCAGACTGATTTTAAGCTGTCATGTAGTACCTGGCAAATGGCTTTTACAGGGCGGAACTACTGGAGGCGGCGGAGCCATGCGGTGGCTGGAGAAGGAGTTTGGCACATTTGAAAGAGAAGAGGGAAGAAGAATAGGGAAAAGCTCTCTGGATCTGTTCAATGAAGCAGCCGGGAATGTTGCTCCAGGGAGTGATGGACTGATCTTCCTTCCTTATATGGCAGGGGAGCGTTCTCCCTTGTGGAATCCCTATGCAAAAGGCGTATATTACGGAATGGATTTTGGAAAGACCAAAGGTCATTTCATACGTGCGGTCATGGAGGGGGTTGCCATGTCTTTAAGGCATAATCTGGAAGTGGCGGCAGAGGCAGGCGCAACCGTCGATGTATTAAGGGCCATGGGAGGATCTGCAAATTCTCTTTTATGGACCCAGATTAAATCCGATGTGACAGGCAAGCCTGTGATTGTTCCGTCTTCCGATACAGCCACTACCTTAGGGGCAGCGATCCTGGCGGGAGTGGGAGTTGGAATCTATGAAGATTTTGAAGAGGCAGTAAAACTGACTGTGGAAAATAAGCGGTATCATGTTCCCAACCAGGCAGACCGTAACATCTATGACCGGAATTACCGGAAATATTTAAGCTTATATGAGCATTTAAAAGATATGATGGTTCAGGAAGGAGAAAATGAGTCATGAAAGCAGCAGTTGTTTGTGCAAATGAGGACGTAAGGTATATGGATTATGAGGAGCCGAAAGCAGGTCCCGGACTGGTGAAAATCAGAGTAAAGGCATCTGGTATCTGCGGATCTGATATTCCAAGAGTACTGCATAACGGAGTACATTTTTATCCCATTGTACTGGGACATGAATTTTCCGGAGATGTAGTAGAAGTGGGAGAAGGAGTTACTTCAGTAAAACCGGGAGACCGGGTTTCCGGAGCACCTTTGATCCCATGTATGAAATGCGATGACTGTCAGAATGGAAACTTTTCTCTTTGCAGACACTATAGCTTTATCGGTTCCAGACAGCAGGGAAGCAACGCAGACTATGTGGTGATTCCAGAGCAGAATGCGGTTGTATTTGATAAAAGCATTTCCTATGAGCAGGGAGCAATGTTTGAGCCTTCTACCGTTGCCCTTCACGGTCTGTTCCAGAATGACTACCGGGGCGGTGAGTATACGGCCGTTTTAGGAGGCGGAACCATCGGCATGTTTACCATGCAGTGGGCAAAGATCTTCGGAGCAAAAAAAGTGGTTGTATTTGATATCAGTGAAGAGCGTCTGGAGCTGGCAAAACGACTGGGAGCAGATGAAGCAATTAATACTACCGAGGAAGGCTTTAAGGAAAAAGCAATGGCTCTGACAGAAGAAAATGGCTTTTCCTATGTATTTGAGACAGCGGGACAGGTGCCGACCATGCAGATGGCATTTGAACTGGCAGCCAATAAAGCCAGCGTCTGCTTCATCGGAACACCCCATGTTGATTTATCCTTTACTCCTTCCATGTGGGAAAATATGAACCGGAAAGAATTTAAGTTAACCGGATCCTGGATGTCTTACAGTTCCCCGTTTCCGGGTAAAGAGTGGAAACTGACCGCCCATTACTTTGCAACAGGACAGCTGAAATTTGATCCTGGATTCGTCTATAAAAAAATACCCATGAGCCAGGCGCAGGAGGCGTTCCAGCTGTTTAAGACACCGGGTCTGGTAAAAGGAAAGATCCTTTTGGTAAACGAATAGGAGGTACCTATGATACTGACCGTAACATTAAATGCCGCCATTGACAAACGGTATGTAGTTGATGGATTTTCACAGGGAGAAGTAAACCGTGTGAAATCATGTTCCTATACGCCGGGTGGAAAAGGTTTAAATGTCTCGAAGCCTGCAGTGATTGCAGGAGGCAGCGTAGTGGCAACCGGTTTTGTGGGAGGCCACGCAGGTAACTACATTGAAGAAGCCTTAAGCACCTTTGGGATCACCAGCGCATTTTACCATTTAAAGGGAGAGAGCCGTTCCTGTATTAATATCTGGGATGAAAAAAATAAGATCCAGACAGAATTTCTGGAACCTGGCTTCGAAGTGGGGGAAGAAGACTTCCTATCGTTCCTGGAACATTTTAAAAAGCTTGCATATGAAGCAGAAGTGATTGCCATATCAGGAAGCGTGCCAAGGGGACTTGACGGAACTGCTTATCAGAGAATGGTAAAGATCGGAAAGGAAGCGGGGAAAAAGGTGATTTTGGATACCAGCGGGAATCTGCTTAAAATGGGCATCGAAGCCGCTCCCTCCATGATTAAGCCCAATCTGGATGAGATCCGTATGCTGACAGGAAAAAGCTGTGACAGCCTGGAAGAGATGATCGAAGCGGCAGAGGACATTCATAAACGGGGTGTGGAGATTGTAGCAGTTTCCCTTGGTTCAGAGGGTTCTTTCGTGGTATGCAGCTCCGGTATTTACAGAGCCAGAGTACCTAAAATAGATGCAGTGAACACGGTGGGATGCGGTGACTCCATGATAGCAGGTTTTGCTCTTGGTCTTTCCAGACAGCTTCCCATGGAAGAGATATTAAGAAATGCAAGTGCTGTCTCAGCAGCTTCTGCATTAAGAGAGGAAACAGGCTTTTTCCTGATGGAAGACATGCAAAGACTGCAGCCACAGATAGAAATCACAAGAATTGGGGGTTGAACATGAAATATTTATTAAAGAATAACCGGCTGGAAGTGGGGTTCACTTCACTTGGTGGAGCTCTCACTTCCATAAAGAACGAAGATGGTACGGAATATCTATGGCAGGGAGATCCTGAGTATTGGAGCGGGCAGGCACCTGTTCTGTTCCCCATCTGCGGCAGTTTAAGGGACAACAAGGCAGCCACAAAAGACGGAAAGCAGATTCAGATGCCAAGGCATGGGATTGTCCGAAAGGAAGAATTTAAGCTGGAGTCAGAAAAAGAGGACAGCATCTGTTTTTCCATTTCAGAAAATGAAGAGATGATGGGAAAATATCCTTATCCATTTACCCTCACCATGGAATACAGTCTGAAAGAGAACAGCATTCTTGTAACCTATGGAGTTAAAAACACAGGCACAGAGGATATGCCTTTCTTCATAGGAGGTCATCCGGCGTTTCGATGCCCTCTTTTACCAACAGAGAATTTTGAGGATTATCAGGTTGTCTTTGATGCAGAAGAAGAAAAAACCGCTCCCATACCGGATTTGAAAACAGGACTGGTGGATATGGGACACCGGAAAGAAAATTCACTGGCAGGTACTGTTTTACCCCTTGCCCACTCCCTGTTTTACGAAGACGGAATCATCTTCGACCGACTGAAATCAAAAAAAGTAACACTTTGCCATAAAGAGACCGGACATGGAGTGGAGCTGGAGGTGGGATCGTTTCCCTATCTGGTCATCTGGTCAGCGGCCAATGACGGACCATTTCTTGCTTTGGAGCCCTGGACAGGGTTATCCACCTGCAGCGATGAGAGCAATATATTTGAAGAGAAACGAAATGCAGCAATTGTAAAGCCAGGGGAAGAAAAACGGCTGAGCTATCAAGTGACAATTCTATAAAAAGAGAAGGAGAATATGACAATGAAAGAATCTGTAAATCCGGCATTGGTACCAAAAGTGAAATTATACACAGGAGAGGAGATTCCCTGTGTGGGTATGGGAACCTTTGGTTCCGACCGCTTTACTCCTGATGAAGTATCGGCAGCTGTAGGAGGTGCAATCCGCTGTGGATACCGTATGTTCGACTGTGCGGCCTGCTATGGAAATGAGGATCAGATCGGAGAGGTATTCCATCATGCATTTGAAGAGGGAGTCGTGGAGCGGAAAGACCTTTTCATTATGACAAAGGTATGGAATGACATGCATGACAAAGTAGAGGAATCCTGCAGAAAGAGCATTGCTGACTTACAGTGTGAATATATGGATATGTTCTTCATTCACTGGCCATTTCCAAATTACCACGCACCTCACTGCGATGTAGATTCCCGCAATCCGGATTCCAGACCATTTTCTCCGGAAGAATTTTTAAAAACCTATCATCAGTGTGAAAAACTGGTGGAAAAAGGACTGATCCGCAACATCGGCATTTCCAATATGACCATTCCAAAGCTGGAGGCAGTCCTGCCTCATATGAACATAAAGCCGGCTGCCTGTGAGATGGAGCTTCACCCCTGCTTCCAGCAGCAGAAATTGTTTGATTATCTGGTTGCCCACAATATTCAGCCAATCGGCTTCATGCCATTAGGCTCACCACAGAGACCGGAAAGAGATATGTGTCCGGAGGATGTGGCAGATTTACAGACACCGGAAATGAAGGAAATTGCAGCGGCTCACGGCGTACACCCTGCAGTTGTCGCTCTTAAATGGGCCCGTCAGAGAGGACAGATCCCCATTCCTTTCTCCATTCATGAAATGGAATACGTAAGCAATTTAAGGGCAATGACAGAAGATCCGCTTACAGAAGAGGAGATGAGCCGGATCGCAACCCTGGAAAGGAATAACCGTCTGGTGAAAGGGCAGGTATTTCTTTGGGAGAGTGCGAATGACTGGCACGATCTCTGGGATGAGGATGGGTTTATTGTAAAATAACCGGGTACTTATGAAACAGCCGGAATTTTTGAAGCACAGGCAAATAACTTCAGAAATTCCGGCCTTATTGCTATTTTCTTTTCTGGAAACTGCGCATACTGACTGTAGTGCTTATTGGAGATATGAGGGGATAGTTCTATGTATAAGGTATTGTTGGTTGATGATGAAATTTTGATAAGAGAACGGATTTCACAGAGAATACCATGGGGATCACTGGGGTTTGAACTGGCAGGAACCTGCGAAAACGGAAAAGAAGCTATCGGCTTTATGGAGAAAGAGCCGGTGGATCTTGTGCTTACGGATATCTGCATGCCTTATGTAGATGGTCTTGAACTGGCGAAGTATTTATATGAAAACAGGAAATGTACAAAAGCGGTAATTATAACCGGTTACGATGAATTTGAATATGCCAAAAGAGCGGTGGAATACCATGTACTTTCCTATGTGCTGAAGCCGGTTACTGCAGGGGAACTGATTGAAAAGCTGAAGGAGGCAAAAAGGATCCTGGATGGAGAAGCGGAGAATCTCCAGGTCAGGACCTATTATGAAGGGAGTTACCCCCTTTTAAAAAACCAGTTTCTGCTTCAGCTTGGGCAGGGACGGATTCATGAGGATCAGATTGGGGAAAAACTAAAAGAATTTCACATTGATTTTACCGGAGAATGTTATTGCGCAGCCATCCTTTGTCCAAGGAATCAGGCAGAAAAAAAGGAAATTTCCCAGATGGCAGATTTACTCCGGAAGGAATGGAGTGAAGATGTGCTTGTGACAGAAGATGATGACGGTCAGCTTCTTCTTTACGTGAAAAAGATAAACAGCTCCCAGATGAAAAAGGAAATACCAGTGATCTGCAATGAGTCTGCAGACATAATTCTTAAGAAAATGGGAAAAACGGTTTACTGTCTGGTGGGAACCTGTGTATTTAATTTAAGCGGACTCAGCTTTTCTTATGAAAAGGCCATGGAGATGAAAGAGTATCTTTATCTGGAGCGGGAGCCAGGAATCTATGAATGGGACAGGTTTCAAAAGTACAGACTCAGCGCCCGGGGTTTACTGAGTGAAGGAGAACGGGAAAAAAGGATTGTACTTGCAGTCAGAAGTAATCTGGCAGAAGAAGTTAAGACGGAGATTGCACAGATCAGAATGGAATGCCAGGTCAACTGGGTTACCAGAAATAAAGTTGTGGTGATCTACCAGAGTCTGATTCTTGCAGTCATGAATTTTCTGGAACGGCTCAATCTTGTAGAGGACGAATTTTTCTTAAAAGAGCAGGAGATTATATCCGGACTGTTTGGCTGTACTTACATTTCCCAGATGGAAAAAAAAGTGCTGGACTTTTTTCATACGGCACTGGAGATTGTAAACAGCAACCGGGGCAATTACGGGGATCATCAGGCAGTAGCAGCACTGGAATACATCAACAGCCATTATTCGGACTGCAGCCTGTCTCTCCAGGAGATATGTGAAAAGCTGGCCATCAGCGTCAGCTATTTCAGTTCTGCCTTTAAAAACTATACTGGGATGACCTTTGTGGAAGCATTGACAAAAAAGCGGATGGAAAAAGCGAAGGAACTTTTGGAAAATACATCCTTAAAAACCTATGAGGTTGCAGAAAAATGCGGATACAACGATGCCAATTATTTCAGCGCCATTTTTAAAAAGGCAACGGAAAAGACACCGAAAGAATATGCGGGCTTAAGAAGGAACCGGAAAGGCAGTTATGAGAATTGAAGTCAGGTTTAAAAGTATACGGACCAATATGATCATTTATTTCTCTCTTCTGGTCCTTTTAACCGTAACGGTGTTCCTGTTCTTCTCCATACGGTTTACCAAAAGCAATCTGATGGACAATTCGGAAAAAAACAGCAGGCAGCTGATTGAGCAGGTCAATTTTAACATTGAAAATTACATTGACTACATGGAAAATATCTCTCAGGTGATTATGAACAACCGGGATATAACAGGATATTTGTTCGATGACGGGACAGAAACGGGAGAGGACTTAAAAGAAGCCTTTCAGACGATCCTCCATGCCAGGACAGATATTTATAACATTGCCGTTCTTGGAGACAATGGGAAATATTTTATCAACAATGGAAGTGACAGCTTAAATTTACGGGCACGGCTTAAGGACAAAGAATGGTATCAGGATGCAAAAATGGCGGAAAGTAAGATCCTTATTTCCTCTTCACACGTACAGAATCTGGTAAAGAACGATTATAAATGGGTGGTAACCCTAAGCCGGGGCATTACCAATCCGGCTACAGGACGTGTGGAAGGGCTGTTGGTCATTGATTTAAATTATGACGTTATTAACGATTTATGTGAATCCATCAGCCTGGGAAATAAGGGGTATGTGTATATCCTTGACAGGAAAGGAGAAATCGTCTATCACCCTCAGCAGCAGCTGATTTTAAGCGGGGTAAAAAAAGAACTTTTAAAAGAAGTATCAGCCAGCAAAACCAGTCTTACCCACATTGATGAAAACGGAGAGAATAAGATTTATACCCCGTTTCATTCGAAAAAAACAGGTTGGACCATAGTTGGCGTGAATTACACCTCAGAGCTGGCAGGCAACGAAGTGGCCATGAAAACCATGTACACGGGAGCCGCATTTCTGCTGATTTTGCTGGCATGCCTGTTTGCAGTCTTTCTGTCGGCTAAAATTACAAGGCCCATCAAACAGCTTCAGGCAGCCATGAAGGAGGTGCAGGAAGGAAAATTCCAACCGGTGAGTATTGAAACGGCAGGAGAGGATGAGATTTCCAGCCTGACCCATTCCTTTAACAGCATGACGGAGCGAATCGATGAGCTGTTGAAGAAAAACAGCAAGGAGCAGGCGGAAAAAAGAAAGAGCGAATTGAAAGCGCTGCAGTCTCAGATCAACCCCCATTTCCTCTACAATACATTAGATTCCATTATCTGGCTCATCGAAACGGAGGATTCCGAACAGGCTATCAATATGACCTCTGTTCTTGCCAGATTTTTCCGCCAGGCTATTGGCAATTCCAACATCTATGTGACGGTGTGGCAGGAGCTTGAATATACCAGAAACTATTTGCTGATCCAGCAGATGAGGTATAAAGATAAGGTGGCTTTCGATATCCGGGTTGACACAGAGGTTATGGAGTGCGCCATTGTCAAGCTGGTTTTACAGCCATTGGTGGAAAACGCCCTGTACCATGGATTAAAGTACAAAGCAGAGCAGGGCAATATTCTCATCTTCGGATACAGGCAGGATGAAACCGTGATATTAAAGGTCATGGATGATGGTGTTGGCATGACAAGGGAAGCTCTTAACTGCATTTTTCAAAAGAAAACAGATCAGAAGCATAACGGTGTGGGAATGAAAAATATTCAGGACCGCCTTAACATGCATTACGGACCCGGATATGGTTTAAGCGTGGACAGCAGCGAAGGGGAGGGAACGACTGTGACCATCACCATCCCTTACCGGCGGATGGAGGATGTCAATGAAGAAACATAAAACTGCATTATTAGGAATTCTGTTCTTAACTCTGACTGTTTCGTTCCTGTCAGGTGTTTTTTTGCTGGATGAGTTCGGTGAAAAGAAAACGGTTAAAATCGTCTTTATACCCAAGGTCCAGGACAAGACAAACGACTTCTGGATGTCCATGATATCCGGCGCAAAAAGTGCAGGTAAGGAATATCAGGCCAATCTGGTGATTCTGGCACCCGATGAGGAAAATGATTATGAGACCCAGAAAAAATATATTGAAGAGGCAGTAAAGATGAAGCCGGATGCCATCGCCCTTTCTCCCATACGGTATTCGGAGATGACGGACTGCGTGAAGCAGGTGACAGATGCAGGAATTAAACTTATTTTGATCGACTCCAAACTGGATCAGAACCTGGAGGAAAGCTGCATTGGTACAGACAATCGAAACGCAGGTGTACAAATGGGTCAAAAAATGCGGGAATATGTGGGATCGGATACAAAAATCGCTGTTGTTTCTTATGTAAAAGGTTCTTCCACCGCAATGGAACGGGAGGAAGGGCTTCGGGAGGGGCTTTCGGAGGACGAGAGCAAGATTAAAATGGTCCTGTACAGCAATTCTGATTATAATCAGGCATACGAAGAAACAAGAGAACTGATGAGGACAAACCCGGACATCACACTGATAGCAGGGCTTAACCTGTATTCCACGGTAGGGGTTGCCAGAGCCATCCGGGAGATGAATTTAAGCCGGAAGGTGCATGTGGTAGGCTTCGATAATGACATTGAAGGAATTCAGTATTTAGAAGAAGGGATTATAGATACCCTGATTGTACAAAAGCCCTTTAATATGGGATATATCGGGATCCAGACAGCGGTAGAATCCGTTAGGGGGAAAAAGCCTGATAAAAATATATACTGCGACATAGAGGTGATCACTGCAGACAACATTTATACCGATGAGAATCAAAAGCTGCTCTTCCCATTTTAAGAAAGTAAAATCTTCTTCTTTTTTTGTAAGATCCTCTATATTAGAAATTTTTTATTCAGATATAATGGACTCATGAGAACAAAACAAAGTGTTCCAGACAAAAAGAAGCGGAGAGTGAGAATGTGGGCAGGGTTATGCTGAGAATGAAGGGAATTGACAAGTCCTTTCCAGGGGTACATGCTTTGGATCACGTAGATCTGGAGGTAGAGGCAGGAGAGGTTCATGCACTGATGGGGGAGAACGGAGCGGGGAAATCCACTCTGATGAAAATCCTTACAGGCATCTATTCCAAAGATTCCGGTACCATTGAATTTGAGGGTCAGGAAGTGAATTTTACCACTCCAGCCAAGGCCCAGGAAGCCGGAATTGCGATTGTCCATCAGGAACTGAATATGATGAATCACTTAACAGTGGCCCAGAATCTGTTTATTGGCCGGGAAATAATGAAAAGTGGATTTATCAGCGATTCCATGATGAATAAAGAGGCAAAGAAGTTGTTTGGGCGTCTCAATATTGAGATCGACCCCTCCAAGACAATGGGGAATTTAACCGTGGGGCGGCAGCAGATGTGTGAAATAGCGAAAGCAATTTCCAGAGATGCCAGGCTGATTGTATTTGATGAGCCGTCCGCAGCACTGACGGAAACAGAGATAGAGGAGCTGTTTAAAATTATCCGGGATCTGCGGTCTAAGGGGATGGGAATCATCTACATATCCCACCGGATGGATGAAATTAAAGTGATTACAGACCGGGTGACTGTCATGCGTGACGGAACCTATGTGGGCACATTGACAACAAAAGACTGTACCAAGGATGACATCATCAATATGATGGTAGGCCGGGTAATTTACGAAGAGCCGAAACAGACTGCCAGTGTAAAAGGGGATGCCCCGGTGGTTTTAAAAGTGGAACATCTAAGCGCCGGTAAAATGGTGAAAGATGTGAGCTTTGAGCTGAAAAAAGGTGAAATCCTGGGTTTTTCCGGATTAATGGGAGCGGGCAGAACAGAAACAGCCAGAGCTATTTTCGGAGCGGATAGAAAAGATGGGGGAGAGATCTTCATCAACGGCAGGAAAGCAGAGATAAAGACAACAGAGGATGCGGTCAATCAGGGAATCGGATATCTGTCAGAGGACCGGAAACGCTTTGGACTTGTGGTGTTTAAATCCGTTTCGGAAAACTCCACCATGGCTTCCCTCTCGTCATTCATGAAAGGCGCATTCATCGATAAGAAGAAAGAGCATCAGCAGGCAGAGCATTATGTTCATCTGTTAAATACCAGGACTCCGAACGTAGACAAGATGGTGGTGAATCTGTCGGGAGGAAACCAGCAGAAGGTGGTAATTGCCAAATGGCTGATTAAAAACTGCGATATTCTTATTTTTGACGAACCCACAAGAGGAATTGACGTCGGAGCAAAAAGCGAGATCTATCAACTGATGAATGAGCTGGTAAAACAGGGGAAATCCATCATTATGATCTCGTCGGAAATGACTGAAATTTTGCGTATGAGTGACAGGGTCATCGTAATGTGTGAAGGACGTATTACCGATGAAATCCCAATCGAGGAGGTGTCGCAGGAGCGGATCATGGCTTCTGCTACCATGAGAAATCAGGAGGTCAGCAATGGAAAAACTGAAAAATAACCCGCTTATAAAGGCGATCGGAACCCAGAGGCTGGTAGCATTGCTGGCGCTCATCGTAATCTACCTGGTATTTGGAATCATGAATCCCAGATTTGCAACCTATAACACCATGGTGAACATTTTTGATGCCTCCTATTATATTGGATTCATGGCAATCGGCATCTGCTTTGTAATTGCAACCGGCGGAATTGATTTATCCATCGGAACCGTGCTGACCATGTCTGGTCTTGTGGCAGGATACTTAAGCGTAAATATGGGATTTCCCATATGGCTGGTGATCATTATCTGTATATTAATCGGAACTGCCTTTGGTGTTGTAAATGGTCTGCTGGTGGCAAAACTTGGACTTCCACCATTTATTGCAACACTTGGAACCATGATGCTTTCGAAAGGAATCGGCTCCATCATTACAGGTGCCCAGTCCGTCACCTGGAAATCAGGTTCCGATCCGGAAGGCTGGTACCGCGCCATATTTAAAATTAAAACAGAGAGCGGGCTTTTAATTCCAACCGGATTTTTGTTCCTCATTGCAGCTGCCATTGTCATGGCAGTGGTTATGAACAAAACCAAAGCCGGACGCTATATTTTATCACTTGGAAGCAACAAAGAAGCAACCCGGTTATCCGGAGTCAATGTGGATAAATATTTAATCATTGCCTATATCATCAGCGGTACCTTTGCCGGGATTGCAGGCCTTGCCTATTCCACCATTTATTCCACGCTGCTGCCGGGAGGCGGAGCCGGATTTGAAATGGATGCCATAGCCGGAGTCGTAATTGGCGGAACTTCCATGTCAGGCGGAATCGGAACCATAGCCGGAACCATGATCGGTGTATTTATAATTTCTGTATTAAAGACAGGGCTGCCCTTTGTGGGACTTCAGACCCACTACCAGCAGGTTGCCACAGGTCTGGTCATCATCGTTGCTGTATTTGCCGATGTGTACCGTAACAGGAGAAAGAGCTGAGCGCAGTGTAATTCGCAAGAATTTACATAAAAAAATCAGGAGGAAGCAAAAATGAAGAAAAATGTATGGGGCGTTTTAATCACAGCAGCTATGATGGCATCACTGACTGCCGGCTGCGCAAGCAGTTCTTCTACCACTGATGTGAAAACCACAGCAGCGGCAGAAAGCAAAACAAAAGAGGCAGGTACCCAGGCAGCTGCTGAAGCAGCTAAAGGCAAGGAAGACATGACCGTTTACATGGTGGCAAAGGGCTTTCAGTCCCAGTACTGGCAGGCGGTTTATAAGGGAGCGCAGAAGGCAGCCGGAGAACTGGGCGTTCATCTGGAATTTCAGGGACCGGATTCAGAATCTGATATAGCACAACAGGTTCAGATGATGAACAATGCAGTTCAGATGAAACCGGCGGCAATCGGACTGGCAGCTCTTGATGTTTCAGCCCTTAACGACAGCATTAAATCTTCCCAGGATGCAAAAATACCGATTATCGGATTTGACTCCGGTGTTCCGGATGCACCAAAGGGTGCTGTTGTTGCCAATGCAGCTACGGATAATTACAAGGCAGGTGAAGTTGCGGCAGAAAACACCTATCCGCTCATAAAAGACTTAATTGCAAAGTCATCAAAAAGCGTCCGCATCGGCGTACTGAACCAGGATGCAACCTCAGAGTCTATTATCAGCCGTGGTCTTGGTTTTATTGACAAAATTACAGAATTAATAAAGGCAGACGGAAAAACCGTATGCATCACCGGCAATGATAAGTTTGTAACGGATTCTAAGACAGACAAAGGAAACTCAGCAGATGTCATACTTGATGTTGCCGTTCCTTCCAAGGTAGAAGCTTCCTTAATGACGACCGATGCACAGACTATTTTAAACAAAGAAGATACCATCTGTATCTTTGCTTCCAACCAAAAGACCGGCGAAGGTCTGATTACCGGCGACGAGAATTTAGGAAGATTAGGAAAAGATGTTATCGGAGTTGCATTTGACTCAGGAACCATGATTAAAGATGCAATCAAATCCGGTAAACTGGCAGGCGCTGTTACCCAGGCACCGGTAGAAATCGGTTATCAGACTGTAAAACTGGCAGTTGCAGCTGCAAAGGGAGAATCCGTTGCAGATGTTGATACAGGAAGCCAGTGGTACAACAAAGACAACATGGACAGCAGTGATATTTCACAAAACTTATACGATTAATGATGCAGCGCTCTCCTGGATAGGAGAGCGCTCTTTGAAAAAAGGAGAAAAATATTATGTTAAAAGGAATACCATCAATTATCAGCCCCGAGTTATTAAAGATTTTATGTGAAATGGGTCATACCGATGAGCTTACCATTGGAGACGGAAACTTTCCAGGCCATACATACGGCAAAAAGGTGATCCGTCTGGATGGCCACGGAGTGCCGGAAATACTGGATGCAATTTTACAGCTGTTTCCCCTTGATACCTATGTGGATCATCCGGTTACGCTGATGGGAGTAGTTCCCGGTGATGACGTTAAGACTCCGATCTGGGACAAATATAAGGAAATTGTGGCAAAGCATGATGAGAGAGGGGCTGCCTGCTTTGAAGAAATTGACAAGTGGGAATTTTACGACCGGACAAAGAATCATTCTTCCGTTGTCATTATGACGGGAGAAAAAGAACTGTATGCAAATATCATTTTGAAAAAAGGGGTAGTAAAATAATATCTTAATAAAGAATATAACAAGAAGTACGGGGCATGTGAAATCATCCCCGTACTTCTTTTGTTCAGATCATTTCATTTCCGGTATAAATTCTGTTATGATGACCTTAATTACATGATTGTGAAAGGTCTGGTAAGACTAAGAATAAATGATAAAAGGAGTGAACGTTTATGAACAAAAGTGATCGGAGCAGAGATCTTTTTTTATTGAATATTTTATATGCAATCCACTTATGGGGGGAAATCAGGTTATTCTGGGACAGCTTCCAGAGAACCAGTCATTGGGGGTTCGTCCCTCCTATGCAATGATTAAGGCGGGGACATGGGGAGAAGGGGCAAAACAGATGAATAATTTCTACCCGGTTTCTGAATTTTTGCATGCAGACAGACAGCTGAATATTAGAATAGGAGAATCCGTACTTACTGAGCACTACATGGAGGGCTTCTGTGCCGTGACTGAAGAACAGTCTGTCAATCATCCGGAATACATGTCTGATGCAGGAAAAATGAGCTGGAAGATTAACATTAATAAGAAGATCGCCTACCATGCAGGGTATGGTGCTTCCCGGTTTTTCCGGTCTGTCAATGCATTTGATATGTTCTGGCATGCAGAAGGAATAAAGACAGAATATTCAGGAGAAGTAATATTAGATGGAGAAGTGTATGATATCATAGGGGAGAAATCCTATGGGTATGCGGATAAAAACTGGGGATCAGATTTTACCTCTCCCTGGCTCTGGATCAGCAGCTGTAATATGAAAAGCCTTATTACAGGTAAGCATCTTGATGACAGTGCAGTAGAATTTGGGGGAGGCAGACCGAAGGTTTTTGGAGTTTCACTGGGGCGAAGGCTGCTGGGAGGGCTCTATTATGAAGGAAGAATGTATAACTACAATTTTTCTTATTTCTGGACTAAGTCAAAGGTTGTTTACCAATTTAAGGAAGGGAAAGGGGTCAATGTATGGAAGATAAAAGCTGAGAACAAAGAATCCCTTTTGAAACTGGTTTTAAAATGCCCGGCTGAAGAGATGTTATTTATTAATTATGAGGCACCAAACGGTAAGAAGCTTCATAACCGCCTCTGGAATGGAGGCACAGGAAGCGGTATTATACTTTTGTATCATAAGTACGGAAACAAAATGCGTCTGGCTGATCGGATTGAAATAAAAAATACAGGCTGCGAATATGGAGAATATGGAGTACAATGATAAAGCCCTGTTCTTATTACAGATGATTATGTCTCAATTACTGATTGTGTGATTTTGCTATTTGATATAACATCATAAATAGGTATAATAAGAATAAAAAATAAAATCAGGAGGGTCAATCATGAAGTATCGGATCAATCCCCAAAATCACAAGGAGCTTTCAGCGCTGGGTTTTGGCTGTATGAGATTTAACCGGGATGAAAAAGAAGTAGAAAAACAGATTATATATGCCATAGAGAATGGCGTTAATTATTTTGATACGGCATATATCTATCCAAACAGCGAAGTGATTTTAGGCAGGGTACTTTCCAAGGGATACAGAGATCGGGTAAACATTGCCACCAAGATGCCTCCCCATGCCATTAAAAAGTATGAAGACTTTGACAAGATCTTTTTAACTGAATTAGAACGGCTTCAGACAGATTATATTGATTATTATTTAATTCATATGCTGCCTGATACAACAGTATGGAACCGGCTGATTAAGCTGGGGATCAATGAATGGATCGAAGACAAGAAGAAAAAAGGTCAGATCCGAAACATTGGCTTTTCCTATCACGGAGGAAGGGATGAATTTATCCAGCTGGTGGATATCTATCCATGGGAGTTTTGTCTGCTCCAGTATAACTATCTGGATGAAAACAGACAGGCTGGTAAGGAAGGAATCAAATATGCTGCCAGCAAGGGGCTCCCGGTTATGGTTATGGAGCCGCTGCGGGGCGGAAAGCTTGTGACCAATCTTCCCAAAGAAGCCGAGTCTGTCTGGAACAACGCATATGTGAAACGGTCACCGGCAGAATGGGCATTTCGGTGGCTCTGGAACCAGCCGGAGATTACTGTTGTGCTTTCAGGAATGAATTCCATGGAGATGATAAAGGAAAATATCAAAGTAGCATCTGAAACGGAAGTAAATGCTTTTACAGAAGAAGATTTTAAGCTGTTTGGGAAGGTGAGAGAAATTCTTGATAAGACAATTAAGGTTCCCTGTACCGGTTGTAACTACTGTATGCCATGCCCGAAAGGAGTGGATATCCCGACCTGTTTTTCCTGTTACAATGACATGGAGATAGAAGGGAAATTGGCTTCCATCGGAAAATATGTCATGCAGACCGGCATTAAGAACCAGCCCCACAATGCTTCTCTTTGTGTGAAATGTAAAAAATGCGAATCCCATTGCCCCCAGCATATTAAAATCAGTGAAGAATTAACTCAGGTAAGCAAATCAATGGAAGGATTCTATTATAAACCACTCCGGTTCTTTATAAAAAGGTTCATGAAGTTTGATCAATAAATAAACATATAAAATCCGTCTTCAGATGTAAAGCAGTATCTGCAGACGGATTTTGTTTTACTTTTTTATTACATGCGGTTTAATAATTCTTTTAAAGTTTCAAGAGGATAAAGTTCCTGCATTCTGGCCATTTCTATTGTGCGGAAGATGTGAGCTGCAAGCTTATCCACTTCTTTCTTAGAAATGTGAACCTCTTCCAGTGTGACAGGAGCTCCAATGCTTACAATCCAGTTTTTAAATGCGTCCAGACACCTGTCAGAAGTAAGCCATAGATGAAGAACGATCATTTATGGCTTACTTTTTTTTATTTCAGACAACTTTAATTCAGCTTGACAACCTGACGATAATATATTTAAACTATTTGAAAGATAGCTGGAGTGGAAGGACAGAATATAGTTTGATCAAAGAATACGTATGATAGAGGCGATGGTATGCTTAGTCATATTCGAATGAAAATGCTTCTGATCGTTATTCCCATATTATGTGTGGTCCTCATGCTGAGCTATCATGCCAGTGTAAAGACAGCAAAAAGGCTGGTTGATCATGAAACCAGTGAACGAATATCTGCAGAGAAAGAGATTCAGAAAAACATCATCGAAAAGAACATGAATGATGCAGCTGAAATTTCCAGGGTTCTGGCCGTGTTTGCAGGAAATGGCTGCAAAGATTATTCACCAGATTATTTCATTAAGATTTTGAAACCAGTTGTCCAGGATAATCGGTTTATACTGGGAGCAGGAATCTGGTATGAACCATATGCATATGACAAGTCTCAAAAATATATGGGACCCTATGTGTACCGGGATGGCGACCGGATCATATCAACATTTGATTACAGCAACGCTGACTATGATTACTTTTCTCAGGATTACTATGCACTTGCGAAGAAAACAAATAACATTGTGTGGACGGATATGTACTATGATCAGACCAGTAATCTATATATGATAACCTGTTCCCAGCCTGTCTATGATGGTAACGGCAAATTTACAGGTTGTGTAACTGTGGATGTAGGACTGTCTTCCATGCAGAAATTTATCTCCGATTACATAGCCAGTCATGATGGTACTACCTATATTATCAATAGGGAAGGAACTTACCTTGCTGCGGAAAGCGAAGCTGCAGTGAAAGCAAAAGGTAGTGTATACGGTTCCAATAATCAGTCCTATCTTACTGCTGTTTCAGAAGTTATTTCCAATGACAATGGGAGAACATCTTATATTAAAAATAAACAGGAGATTACTCTGTATTATAAGACACTGAATGATCTGGGCTGGAAAATTGTCTTTGAAATACCGGAGAACTCCATTAATAAACCCATAGGGCAGCTGTCAAATACATTCATATGGATATTCGGACTTTCCCTTTTGTTTATGTTCATCACCGTTTTTATTCTCACCGGCAGAATCATTGACCATCCGGTAAAAGCTATTTTAAGAGAAATAAAAGAGATAGGAGATCGCAGCTTTGACCAGGAAGTCAGCAGGGAACTGGTAAAAAGAAGGGATGAATTTGGATTAATTGGAAAATCTCTCGATGAAATGAAGCAGCAGTTAAAACAAAGCAATGAAAAGCTGGAGCATTCTCTGAGAGAAAATGTGGAATCCCAGAAACAATTAATCTTGCAGAATCAGATTTTAACAGAGCGGGAGACCCAGATGTATCACAGCCTTAAATATGCCCATTCGCTGATGGAAGCGATTCCAGACACAGTATTTGTTATTTCCCGGGATGGGGTATTTTTAGACTGCATTGGAGATCTGGATCATCTGTTTTTTAAAAGGGAACGTTTTATTGGTAAAAATATTGCCGATGTAATGCCACAATCGATTGCTGCAAAGGGCAGGGAACTGATCGATCAGGTTTTTCTCACTGGTGAAAACCAGAAAATCGAGTATGAGTGGACCAGTGCACGGATTACAGAATATCATGAACTGCGGATTGTAAAATGGTTTGATGACAAAGCCATTGCAATTGCCAGAAACATTACAGAAACTCATAATTATATTAAGGAAATTGAAGAGATCAGTTATCATGATCATATAACAGGACTGCACAACAGAAGGTATTTTGACCAGGTATCAAAGGAACTGAATCAGTCAGAAAATTATCCCATCAGTGTGATTTTCGCGGATCTGAATGGACTGAAGGTGGTAAACGATTCGTTCGGTCACGAATACGGAGATTATATGCTGAAGCGGTTTGCCGAAATCCTGGCGGATTCAGGAAAGAAAGGGGAGCTAATCAGCCGTGTAGGCGGAGACGAGTTTGCGATTATTTTAAGAAGGACCGAAAGAGGGGAGACAGACCGGTATATCCGGGAATTAAAAGAAAAATGTACAAGGGAGACCATCAACGGAATCGAGCTTTCGGTTTCGTTCGGATATCACATTATTGAGGAATCCGGGATGCCGACTCAAAAAGCGGTAAAGCTGGCAGAAGATAAGATGTATCAGAATAAATTATATGAGGCCAGTAGCAGAAGAAGCAAAACCATTGATATTATATTAAATACCCTTCATGAAAAGAATCAGGGAGAGGAGCAGCATTCCCAGAGAGTGGCAGAAATCTGTGAGACAATGGCAAAACAGATGGGGTTGCCTGACAGCGATGTAAATAAGATTAAGGCAGCCGGTCTCCTTCATGATATTGGGAAAATTGGAATTCAGGAAGCGGTGCTAAATAAACCAGGAATTTTAACAGATGATGAATATCAGGAGGTTAAAAAGCATTCAGAGATCGGATACCGTATCTTAAACACTTCCCCTAATATGTCGGAGATAGCGGAGATTGTTTTATGCCATCATGAGCGGTGGGATGGGAAGGGATATCCCAAAGGAAGGAGTAAAACAGACATTCCGCTGTTTGCAAGAATTATCACTATAGCGGATGCTTACGACGCCATGACAAGTGACAGAAGCTACCGGAAGGCACTGCCTGCTGCCTTTGCAAAAAACGAACTGATTCGTGGTTCAGGAGAGCAGTTTGACCCGGAGCTGGTTGATTTTTTTGTGAACCATATGAAGGGATTGAATTGACAGCATCTGCCCCTTGTGTTAAAATCGAGAAAATTCAATAATGTTTTGGGGAGCTGGTGACCCGGCTGAGAGGAAGTAAAGAACTTCGACCCTTATAACCTGATTTGGGTAATGCCAACGTAGGGACAGCCACTCTTACGAACTATCATGAGATATGTCTTTATGGGCATATCTCATTTTTTTCCCTCAAAACAGGAAAAGGAGTAAGGAAAATGTTTGAACAAATTATTACCAACGTAAGAAACAATGTTCCACTGGTCCATGCAATTACAAATTATGTAACTGTAAACGACTGCGCCAACATCATTCTGGCAAGCGGAGGATCTCCGATTATGGCAGATGATATCAATGAAGTTACTGATATCACCGCTATTTCTTCCGCTCTTGTACTCAATATGGGAACCCTGAATGAACGTACCGCCATATCTATGCTGGCAGCAGGAAAGAAGGCAAATCAGTGCGGTCTGCCTGTTGTTTTTGATCCTGTGGGAGCCGGTGCATCGGCATTTCGGAAAAAAATAGCATATCAGCTTCTGGAAGAGATCCAGTTTTCCGTAATAAAAGGCAATATATCAGAAATTAAATTTCTGGCAGCAGGAGAAGGAAAGACTGCAGGTGTGGATGCCTGTGAAGCGGATAAAGTGACGGAGGACAATTTAAAAAGTGTGGCAGACTTTGCTAAAGAGTTCTCAAATAGAACCGGTTCCGTCATCGCGATTACAGGAGCCATTGATGTGGTTGCTGATGAGAATCATGGGTATGCAATCAGAACCGGTCATATCATGATGAGCAGAATCACTGGAACCGGCTGCATGCTCGCTGCTGTTACCGGAAGCTATGTGGGAGCTAATCCCGGCAGTATTTTAAAGGCCTCTGCAGCTGCCGTATGCGGGATGGGACTGTGTGGGGAATTGGCATATAGGAAGCTTTGCGAGCTTCATGGAGGCACCGGTACATACCGTATGCTGCTGATTGATGAAATGAGCAGACTGAATGAACAAATGCTGGAAGAGGGTGGAAATTATGAATGTATCTAAAGAAAATATGCTTTTATATGTGGTGACCGACCGGACCTGGCTTAACGGGAACAAACTTCATGAACAGGTGGAGGAAATTATTAAATCAGGTGCTACGTTTATTCAGCTTCGGGAAAAAAATCTTGATCACGACAGCTTTGTCGCAGAGGGAAAAGAGATCAGAAGAATCACTGAAACATATAAAATACCCTTTGTAATAAATGATAATATTCAGGTAGCTCTCGCTGTAGGAGCAGATGGTGTTCACGTAGGGCAGAAAGATCTGGAGGCAAAAAAATGCAGAGAGCTGATCGGAGAAGACAAGATACTTGGAGTATCGGCCCAGACAAAAGAGCAGGCACTTCTGGCCGAGAAAAACGGTGCAGATTATATTGGGGTGGGTGCCGTCTTTGAGACCTCCACCAAAACGGATGCCAATCCTGTTACCTTTGAGGCTTTAAAAGAAATCTGTAGCTGCGTATCCATTCCCGTAATAGCCATAGGCGGAATCAATGAGGATAATATTTTAAAACTTAAAGGGTGCGGGATTGACGGAGTAGCAGTTATTTCTGCAATATTTGCTGCCAAAGATAAGGAAAAAGCAGTAAAGACTCTTTTATCATTGGTGAAGGAGGCGGTTTCATGAAAAAAGTATTGACGATTGCAGGCTCTGACTGCAGCGGCGGCGCTGGTATTCAGGCAGATTTGAAGACAATGACTGCACATAAGGTATATGGAATGAGTGTAATTACAGCGCTTACCGCCCAGAATACCACAGGTGTCACATCGATTATGGATGTGACACCTGAATTTGCAGGGCAACAGATGGATTGTATTTTTACTGACATTTTTCCCGATGCGGTGAAAATCGGAATGGTATCAAACAGCGGAATTATAGAAGTTATTGCCACGAAACTGAAGGAATATAAGGTAAAAAATCTGGTTGTCGATCCGGTTATGATATCAACCAGCGGTTCTAAGCTGCTTTCTGAAACTGCAATGGATGCGCTGATTGGCAGACTGCTGCCTGCAGCACTTCTTGCCACGCCCAATATCCCGGAAGCAGAGGCCCTTTGCAATATAAAAATCACCAGCAAAGACCACATGGAAAAGGCGGCAGAGGCAATCTTTCAAAAGTCAGGCTGCGCAGTTTTAATAAAAGGAGGTCACCTGACAGAGACTTCTGATGATCTTCTCTATACCAAAGAAAACATGGTATGGATTACAGGAAAACGCATTGATAATCCCAACACCCATGGGACTGGCTGTACGCTATCCTCCGCTATTGCCTGCAGTCTGGCCAATGGCTGCACTCTGGAAGAGAGCGTTAAGAATGCCAAAGCGTATATTACAGGAGCTTTATATGATCAGTTAAACATCGGGAAAGGCAGCGGTCCATTAAATCATATGTGGGGATTGACATAATCTGTAAACTGTTATAAAATAAGTAAACTACCAGTTTACTTATTAAAATGATGGGATACAGGAGGTATTACAATTGGGAGCGGAAGAACGAAAACAACAGGAAAAGGAAATTAAGAGAAAGGATATCATAGACGCAGCAGAAAAAGTTTTCTTTGCAAACGGTTATGAGAATTCTTCCATGGATGCAGTTGCAAAAAAGGCGGAATTCAGCAAACGGACCGTTTATGTATATTTTAACAGTAAGGAACAGATTTATTTTGAAATAATGATCAGAGGTTACAGACAGCTGTTAAAAATGATGGAGGAAAGGTTTGGAAAAGAAAAACCGGCCAGTGCACTGGATGAGCTTCATTGCATTTTTTACACCTTATTCTCTTTTCGGGAAAAACATCTCGATTACTTTAAGGCAATCATGGAGTATGAAACGAAGGATGATGGGTATCAATGCGGCGTCACAGATGACTCCAAAGAAGAGTGTTACCGCCTGGGTGAGGAAGTTCTTTCCTTTCTGTTAGAGGCGCTGAAAAAAGGGAAAAACGATGGAAGTTTTAAACGGGATATGAACTGTGAGAAAACTGCATTGATTTTATGGGCATTTACAATCGGAGTTTTTAATGCAGGAGGAAGGAAAAAGGAATATCTGGAGAATTATCACCATACTTCCGTGGAGGATTTCTTAGAGGAGTCCTTTCAGTTGATGATACAGCTGGTTTCGGCAAAGGAGACTGGTGTATGAAAGTCTTTTTAAAGATAATTGCCTGTGCAGGCAGTTTCATTATTTTCCTGTTGTTTGTATTATTTATTCTGGGCGGAGGATTTATGAAGCAGTCATATTTAGAACCGTGGAACAAAAATTATGCATCGAAGTTTACAGATCCCCGGCTGCGTCTGACTGCTGCCGGACTGCTGGCGGCAAACAACCACAATATGCAGCCGTGGAAAGTGAAACTGGATAAAGAAGATCCCAGGGTATTTTACTTATTTGCAGACAGCTTAAGGACAACCAAAGAGGTAGATCCTCTTTACCGGCAGATGATGATCACCCAGGGGACATTCTTAGAGTATGTAAGAGTGGCGGGAGAAAAGGAAGGATTTCAAACAGAGATTGTTATCTTTCCAGAAGGTGAATATGAAGAAAATGATATCTTAAGCAGCATGGATAAAAAGCCGGTAGCTAAGATAACTCTTTTACCTTCCAAACAGGAAGAAGGTCCACTTTACAGTGGGATATATCTGGCAGATACAAACCGGGGAAATTATAAGATGGAAGCTCCTGATTCTTCCCAGATCTCCCAAATATTAAAATTACCGGATCAGGAAAGTCTGTCCATAAAGCTATATACCGATCATGATGATCTTAATAAAATCGGCAATTACGTTATGGAAAGTGCAACAATCGAAGCCGGGGTTACCAGGGCGATGGATGAATCCAATGCAATCTTCCGTGCAAACGAAAAGGAAAAAAACAAATACCGATGGGGCTTTTCGGTGGAAGGACAGGGAGCTTCCGGCTTTAAACGGTATCTGCTTCAGGGATTAATCACCATGTTTCCCTCTGTTAATGAAGGAAAAGGTGCATCTGAAAACTTCATTCATTATACGAAAACAGCTGTTGATCATACTGCCGCCTATGCGGTCATAACAACCAGCGCAAACACACGGACAGATCAGGTGCTCAGCGGTATGCTATACAGCAGGTTGATTCTTACGGGCCATACCATGGGGCTTGCCATGCAGCCTCTCAGCCAGGTGCTTGAGGAATATCCGGAGATGAAAGAGCCCTATGATAATTTCAGAAACGATTATGCCGGCAAGGACCAGACCGTACAGATGCTTTTACGAATTGGGAAACCGGAAACACCTGCTCCAAATTCCATGAGAAGAGATGTAATGAGTTTCATAAAGGAATAAATTGTAAAATTTCGTCGTTTTTTGAAATAGATATTTGTAAAATAAACAATCCCAATGTATAATAGATTTAACTACTATGACAAGGGGGATATGTTTCTATGAAGACAATAAAAAGCAAACTGTTTTTTGTTATATTTCTTTTGTTATTTGCGACCTCAGCGGTTAACGTGATTACAGGGATCAGCGCCAGTTATTACAGTATTACCGAGAACACTAAAAGTGATATGAATGCTATGGGAGAGATTGCCAACACCGCATTGGCTGCGGAAATTAGTCTGTTAAAGGAACAGGCAGAAAGTCTTGCCAGCCAGCTGGGAACGGTGCAGTCAGGGGATAAGGGGAATAAACTGAATGTTCTGGATATGGCTATGAAAAACACAAAATTTAAAGCACTGGCATTTGCAGGTCCGGACGGAAAGCTGTCCAGTACGGATCAAACCCTGAATGGACAGGATTTTTCATCCAAAACGTTTTTCTCTGACAGCTTAAAAGGAAATACTACAATCTCCTCAACGGAAGCATTGGACAGTCAGATGGTATTTTATGTCTGTTCTCCTTTGCCCTCTCAATCAGGTGTGGTGATCGGTGTACTGGACAGCCTTTACTTCAGCCATATTATCGAAAAAATTGTAATTGGTAAGACAGGCAATGTATTTATGCTTGACAGTACCGGTACCTTTGTAGCCAATAAGAGACCCAATCTGGTGGAAGAACGACAGAATTTTATTGAAAAGGCGAAAACAGATCCTTCCCTTGTTAATGCGTCAAAGGTATATGGCAAGATGATAAAAGGGGATAAGGGAGTAGATACATATGAATATGAGACAGGTGCCAGAATCTGTGCCTTTGGCCCTGTGAGCAATTCCGATGGCTGGTCCTACGGAGTGGTGGCGCCTGTTAAGGAGATGACCTCCTCCATTATATACACAATTGTATTGCTCCTGGTTTCCTCTGGTGTATTAATCATTGTTGGTATTGCTGCAAGCGTTATGCTGGCAAACGGCCTGTCGAACCCAATTAAGAAAATTACCAGACGTATGGAGCTTCTGGCTGAAGGAGATTTGGAAAGTGAAGTTTATATTCATAACAGCAAGGATGAGATTGGCATACTGACTAGAAGTATCGCCGATATGGTAAGTTCCCTTAAATCCTATATTCAGGAAATTGCCTATATTTTGCAGCAGGTATCTGCAGGGAACTTAAGCGTGTCATCGGATATTGAATATAAAGGCGAATTTATAGAAATACAGACATCATTAAACCAGATCACAGATCAGTTGAACAAAGCATTTGGTGAAATTATAATCTCAGCCAGACAGGTAAACAGCAGTTCAGAACAGGTAGCGGAATCCTCCCAGCAGTTATCCCAGGGCGCCACAAGGCAGGCAAGTTCTGTGGAAGAAATAGCCGCAACCATCTCCGATATTTCACATCACATCAGTTCCAACGCCGATAATGCGGAACTGGCCGGAACCAAATCGCTGCAGGCGGTAGATCAGGTCAGCAGCGGTCAGCAGGAGATGGATAAACTGGTAACTGCTATGAATGAGATCGATGAAACGTCAACGGAAATCGGGAAGATTATAAAAGTAGTGGAGGACATTGCTTTTCAGACCAATATTCTGGCTCTGAATGCAGCTGTGGAAGCTGCAAGAGTTGGTGAGGCCGGAAAAGGGTTTGCTGTAGTGGCAGACGAAGTACGAAATCTGGCTGGAAAAAGTGCAGATGCAGCCAGGGATACGGCTGCTTTGATTCAAAAATCCATAGAGGCAGTGAAAAACGGAAATGAAATTGCCATAGAAACCTCCCATTCTCTGGAACAGATTGTGACAAGTACGAGAGAGGTTTCCCAATTGGTCAACCAGATCTCCAATCGTTCTTTAGAGCAGTCGGAGGCCGTTTCCCAATTAAAGATCGGCATAGAGCAGGTTTCCGGAGTGGTTCAGTCCAATGCTGCCACAGCAGAAGAAAGTGCAGCGTATGCACAGGAGCTGTCCGGGCAATCCTTAATTATGACCAGTCTGGTTTCCAAATTTGAATTGGCCAGGAGAAATAAATAAAATGATCAGGGGGTAAGGGTTTGGAGTTTGGTGAAAAACTGCAGTTACTGCGAAAACAGAACAATCTGACCCAGGAACAGCTTGCAGCCCAGCTGTATGTTTCAAGAACTGCAGTATCAAAATGGGAAAGCGGCAAGGGCTATCCCAATATTGATTCCCTTAAATGCATCTCAAAGCTGTTTGGTGTATCCATTGATGAGCTGTTAATGGGAGAGGAGCTCATTACCCTTGCTGAAGATGAGAACCGCAGAAATCTGGAGCAGATTTTTAATCTGGCTTATGGGATTTTTGATTTCATGGCAGTATCATTCCTGGTACTTCCACTTTTTACACAGGAAGAAGGGGGACATTTTTTCTCAGTGCCATTCTTTAAATTTACAAATAATCCCATATGGGGGATACTGCTGTCTGCCTGTTTTATTCTGTGCCTGACACTGATTGGCGTGATAGAACTGATTGTACAGAGGAAGGACCACGAGACATTAAGAAAGAGGATGAACCAGTTTTCCCTGTTGGTCCATTCCATGGCAGTCCTCTTTTTTATCGCATTCCGCCAGTTGTATGTGGCTGCATTTCTCTTCCTCTTACTCATGGGGAAAGTGGTGCTGTTAATAAAAGGCCCTGCCAGATAAAGTAGTATAAACCAGGTTTCAGGCCTGTGACACCATTCGTGTCACGGGCTTTTCTTTTAAGTTACGTCAGGTGTCTTGCTTTTTTCTGCATAAAAGAGGAAGATTGGGGATAGAAATAAAAAAGGTAAAGCAGGAGGAATGAGACCAATGGGTTCCATAGTAACAGAGTTTTTAAAGGTTGTATTTTTAGGGATTGTAGAAGGAATTACGGAATGGCTGCCAATCAGCAGTACCGGACATATGCTTCTTGTGGATCAGTTTTTGCAGATCAGTGGGAGCGAGGGGTTTAAGGAAATGTTTTTTGTTGTGATTCAGCTGGGGGCAATCCTTGCCGTAGTGATCCTGTTTTGGAATAAAATGTTTCCATTTCAGTGGAGTGATAAAAACAGCCCTTTTCTTATAAAAGAAACATTTCTTATCTGGATCAAGGTAGTAATTGCTTGTGTGCCTGGAGCAATTGTAACCATTCTTTTTGATGATTATATTGACGCCCGGTTTCAGACACCACAGGTAATTGCAGCAGCTTTGATTTTTTATGGAGTTGCTTTTATCCTGATTGAAAACTGGAATAAGAGTCGAACACCAGCTATAACTAAAATAGCAGATATTAATTACCAGACAGCATTTATTATCGGATTATTCCAGGTGCTTTCCATTGTTCCTGGCACCTCACGTTCTGGTGCAACCATAATCGGTGCTTTGCTCATCGGAGTATCCCGGACAGCGGCAGCGGAATTTACGTTTTTTATGGCAGTTCCTGTGATGTTTGGCTTAAGTGCGATCAAGATACTTAAATTCGGATTGACCTTTTCCGGGGAAGAACTATTTATTCTGGTAACAGGAATGGCTGTTGCGTTTGCTGTTTCCATACTGGTTATAAAATTTCTGATGAGTTATATAAAGAAACACGATTTTAAAATTTTTGGTTGGTATCGCATAATACTTGGCATGATTGTTCTGCTTTATTTTTTCCTGAAATAATTTTTTTCAATTACATGTTTATTTTTTGCAGCCCCTGACGTTGTGTCAGGGGTTTTTGCCGGTTTAAAATCAATTTTGATTACACCTTTTTTATTTTTAAAAGAATTTCTTGTAATTGTTGCATTCATTTATTAAAATGGAAGGAGAAATACAACGGGATCAGGACATAAGATATTTAGATATATAAGAAGGGGAATCATTTATGTATACCATATTCCTGTGTGACGATATTCAAGAAACCCTTGATGAGTACGCAAACCTTATTAAATCAATTGCAGAAAAAAATCAAATCCAAGTCACAATCTCATCGTTTAGTTCTGGAGAACAGCTCTTATTTCATCTTTCTGACAGTCCGGGTCAGGCGGATATCATTTATATGGATATACTCATGCATCAGTTAAATGGGATTGAGACTGCGAGAAGATTAAGGGATTCAGGCTGCCAGTCAGAAATTATTTTTCTGACTACTAGTGACGAATATGTATTTGAAGCATTTGATGTCACTCCTGTGCAGTATTTACTAAAAGGAGAAACAACACCGGAGCGATTTGAGAGGGTATTTCTTAAGGCCATTTCCAGAATTCAAAAGAAAGGCAGCGATATATTTTTGTGTGAATCACAGGGAGTGCAGAAAGTGCTGTCTGTAAGCAGTATTTCTTTTTTTGAAATAACAAAACGAATTGTAACGGTTCAATATAACGGTTCAGAGGAATTCAGCTTTTACTCTTCTATGGAGAATATAGAAAATCAGCTGTCAGGAAAGGGCTTTGTACGCGTACACCGGTCCTATCTTGTAAATCTATCTTATATTGTAATGTTTCAACAAAATGCTGTTTACTTAAAGACAGGAACAGTAATCCCCCTGGGGGTTACGTACATAAAGCAGGTAAGGAAGGCTTTTTCTGATTATATCAGCCGGATCAGCCTCCATGTACCAAAGTAGAGGATAAAAGTACATGCAATATTTTATTTATATTTTATTGATGATGCTATATGATATTTATATTTTACATTATTTCAGGCGGATGTTTCATGCCAGACACGAAGGATTTGGTTATTATTTTGTAGCAGCTGCATTCAACCTGACCGTTACAATTTTTGCTTATCGCTATCTGGATCATCGGATTGCAATCTTTTTGATGATGTTATCGGTTAATATAATTTTCTGCGTCCTGTTTTACGTGAATTGGCTTCAGATGACGTATGCGGGAAGTTTATATATATTTTCTTTGTATAGCAGCAGAGGAATTGTTTGTTCCTTGTATTCGATTTTTTTAAAACAAAGTATTATTCAGGTTTTGTCTAATCCTGTATATTACATGTGGATATTTGTTTTATCCATATTTCTTTCCTTACTTATCTTTCAGATTACAAGAAAGGTTTCTGTACCGGATTCTAAAGCCAGACCAGCACTTTATAACATGGGACAGCTTCAGTTTGTGGTTGTTTATATTATTTTTCAGCTGTTATTTCTTATGTTGGTTAACGATGGACGTTCTTATGAAACGGTTCAGCTATGGTTTACGTATTTGTATCTGGGGGCGTGTGTCATTGGCAAGCTGTATCTGGAATTTGCATTTCACCATACTGCCAGGGTATCGGAGCTGCTTGAGCATGAGCTAAACACCAATAAGATGAAAGAGCAGCTTTCCCGTCAGCTCCGTCATTACCAGTCCTACAGCAGGTTTACGGAAAGTTTTAAAATATTTCGCCACGACTATGAAAAATTAATGGGATCCGTTAAATTTTTGCTGAACCAAAAAGAGTACGACAAAGCAGCAAAAATGCTTGATGATATACATGTAACCATGAAAAAAGAAGTTCTGGTTCATAAAACATATTCAGATCATATACTTTTGGATGCTATTTTACAAGATGTAGCCAATTCCTGCGAAGATCTGGAGATTCAATTTACGGCCTGTGCCTGTCTCCCTTCCGATATTTCAGCTTCTGACATGGATGTTGTCTGTATTTTTTCTAATATCGTAGATAATGCCATAGAGGCCTGCAGTCAATTAAAGGAGGAAAAACGATTTATTGAAATAACCAGCCGGGGAACCAGGGAATGGGCAATCATAGAAATTGTAAATTCTTTTGATGGAAAACTGATTGAATCTGCAGGAGAATTAAAGACAAGAAAAGATAATAAAATTTCTCACGGATTTGGTCTGCAGATTATAAGACGTACAACCGAAAGTCTGGGAGGACTGCTTTACCTGGAACCGGAGGCAGAAAATAGGATTTTTAAAATAAAGGTTTGTATACCCAGATTGCTCCAATCATAACGGATTTTCCTGTATTGGGAACGAAAAAAATAGTATTGAGTACAAACTACAACAACCTGGGAATGATATATTTTATATTTAAGTACAGAGTATGAATGGGACACGCTGCCAAAACCAGTTTGTCTGGAAAGAAGGGATTATATGATTAAAATACTAATTGTGGATGATTCTGTTTTTTCACAGAAAATCACTGCCAATATTTTAAGAAAGCATGTAGAACAGTCAGAGATCTATTTTTCTGCTGACGGATGGGAGGGACTTAAGAAGTATCAGGAGCTGAAACCAGACTATGTTTTTGTGGATCTTCTGATGCCCGGACTGGATGGGCAGAGCCTGATTAAGCTGATTAAAGAATCTGATTCCACTGCAAATATTATTGTAGTTACCGCTGATGTTCAGAATCATGTCAGGGAAGAAATTGAAAATCTTCATATCATGTCATTTATTAATAAACCATTTACCGATGAAAAAGCCCAGATTATCTGCAATATAATGAAGGAGAAGGACAATGGGAAGCAATGATATGACACAGGATATACTAAAGGAGCTGTTTAACATCAGTGTTGGTCGTGCAGCTGGTATTTTATCCGATATTGTGGGACAAAAGATACATCTGAACGTACCTAATGTTAAAATTTTGAAAGCTTCTTCCGAATCCTATGCAATTGACGAGTATATTTCCATGAAGAAAAACGGTACACTTATGGTCTCCACACTTTCATTTAAAGAAAATTATACAGGAAAAGCAAGCCTTATTTTTTCAGCGGAAAAGATGAAAACATTTATCAGTCTCTGTCTGCAGGAAGAGCAAAGCGACAGTGACGATATGGATTTTAATGATGTTGATTTTGATATTATTAAAGAAATTGGCAATATTATATTAAACTGTATTATAGGAGAGACGGGTAATCTTTTAAATATCAGCTTTAAATATACGCTGCCAGAGGTCAGGCTTTTTAATGCCATGGAATTTAAGTATGACTATCTTAATACAGACAATGTATATGTGTTGATTTTATATATAACCTTTGTTATTGGGGATACAGAGATTGAAGGAGCAATTATTGTTGACTTATCCCTTCATTCAATCAATGATTTATTAACGAGGATTCACAAGCTAGAGGAATCACTATATGAATAAATTATTATATCAGGTACTGGACAACCTTAATGAGGGGATTGTTCTGTTAAATGAGGAACTGCAGATTATTTACTGGAATTATTATATGGAAGATATAACAAGTCTGAAACGGTATGACATTCTCAACCAGCCGATTGTGGATGTCCTGCCTAATTTAAGTATGAGATATTATCTGGATGCCTTTTATGATGTGATAGAGCAGGGAACGATCCGTTTCTTTTCCGGTGCAATCCATAAGCAGATGTTAAATAATTCCGATCATTTTAATCTGAAAATGAGCAGAATTGAAAATGAAGATAAACATTTTATACAGTTGGAATTTATGAATGTTACCAGCCAGTTTAATCAGATTAAGCAGTTAAAATCCTATGTAAATAAATTATGGGATACCAACAGGGAACTGAAGGAAAAGGAAAAGATAATACAAAAGCTGGCATATCATGATAAATTAACGGGCGCTGCAAACCGCAGTTTATTCTATGAAGTCTCCTCCAGCTTACTTCTCCAGGCCAAAAGGAATAAGACTCTTTTGGGGCTGATTTTTTGTGATGTCAATAAATTTAAATCCATTAATGATACCTACGGTCATGAATTTGGGGATAAGGTACTGATTCATATATCCCAGCTGCTTGAGAAGTCTGCACGAGAAAGTGATATGGTATGCCGGTATGGAGGAGATGAATTTGTTATTCTTCTGCCTGATATGAAAGATGTTGACAATTACAAAGTTGTTGCTTCCAGAATCGTTAAACTTACCAAAAAACCGGTGAAGATCCAGAATATAACCATCTCTCTGTCCATAAGCGGAGGAATCAGCTTTTATCCAATTGATGCAGAAACCATAGACCAGCTGCTTGTAAAAGCGGATGCCGCCATGTATACGGCAAAGCAGCAGAAGGGAACAGAAACATATTTTTACCGCATGGATTAAAAAAGGAAATCCGGTCACATCCCATCCTGTGAGCATATATTATACCGTATATATAAATCGTGAGGTATGATATGGATCAGTACACAACCAGACCGTCAGATGAAGTACAAGTAGGCTATGTGCGCGTCATGCACACAGTTCCCAATGCACCCAATGTTGACATATACGTGGACGATGAGATGATAATTGATAATCTTGCCTACGGAGATTTTACAAATTACTTACCCGTACAGGAGGGAACCTATAAAGTAACTCTTTATGTGACGGGAACTGAGGATAATCCGATTGTTGCTAATATGCTTCCTGTTGAGGCAAATGAAATGCTCACTGTAGCAGCAGTAGGAACTCCTGATAATATCAGCCTGCTTTCCATTACCGATGCTGGTAGTGACATCGTTCCTGGAACAGTCATGGTACGTTTTATACATCTTTCTCCGGATGCACCGGCTGTTGACATCACACTCCCGGATGGAACTGTGATCTTCCCGAATGTTGCATTTAAGCAGGTTACCCCTTATATCGCTGTAAATCCCTTTGAACTCACATTACAGGTCAGGCCGGCAGGGTCATCAGACATTGTGCTGGAAATTCCCAATATCCCCTTATCGGAGGGGTTTAATACAATTTATGCAGTCGGGTTGCTCCAGGGAGATCCTCAGCTGGAGGTTCTCTTGACAATGGATGAAATTTAAGGTATAACTTTGAATTAGTAAGGGAAAACAGATAACTCTTTGTGAGGCACACATCAGAGTTATCTGTTTTTTTAATAAATTGAAGAACAAAGGAGTTAGGAAAATGGTAAGAGACTTTCAGGCGGAAGATTTAAACCGGATCATGGAGTTATGGCTTGAAACAAACATACAGGCCCATGATTTTATTAAAAAAAACTATTGGCAGGATCACTTTGATGAAGTAATGGAGATACTCCCAAAGGCTTCTGTTTATGTGTATGAAGACAATGGAAGCATAGAAGGTTTTATTGGTCTGATGAACAATTACATTGCTGGTATTTTTATTTCGAAAGACAACCAGTCCAGGGGAATCGGAAGACAGCTGCTTCATCATGTAAAAGAAAATCACAATGAATTATCGTTAAAGGTGTATGAAAAAAATCAACGTGCGGTGAATTTTTATTTAAGAGAAGGTTTTCTTGTGACTGAAAAACAGGAGGACAGGGAAAACGGGGAAGTAGAGTATGAGATGGTCTGGAAGAGGACCTGTTGACAAAAACAGTCTGATACGTTAGAATGCAAGTATATACTTGCATATGGAGGAATCCGGATTGGATGAGACAAGTCAGAAAATCATTGATGCTGCCATGGAACTGATTAAAGAGAAGGGATATGTTGCTACTACCACGAAAGACATAGCAGGCCGGGCCGATATCAATGAATGTACCATATTTCGAAAATTTAAGGGAAAAAAAGAGATTGTTCTTTCAGGAATGGAGCAGGAAAAGTGGCGGGGAAATATATCGCCGGCCATTTTTCAAAATATAACCTGGCAGCTTCAACCGGATCTGGAGATGTTTATGCGCAACTATCTGGACCGTATCACGCCAGATTTTGTTAAATTATCTATTGGCCTGCGTGCGCCCCAGATTTACGAGGATACCAGACCTCAGATATTAAAAATACCAAAAGTATTTCTAGAGACCTTAATCCAGTATTTTGAGAAAATGCATGAAATGGGCAAACTGCCACTTCTGGATTACGAATGCCTGGCAATGACTGTTTTTTCCTCAACATTTGGTTTTACCTTTTTAAAAGCTTCTTTTGATGACCAGCTTACAACGGTCAGGCAGGAAGAATATATTAAAAACAGTGTGTCTTTGTTTGTGAAAGGGATTGAGCAGCGATGACAGATTAGATGGTATCATCATTAATTGGTGATGCCATTTATAATAAATAATGTGCAAGTGAGTACTTGCATAAAGAGGAGGTTCAGCCATGGAGATAACAGGTGCCCAGCTTTTTGTTAAAGCCTTAAGAAAGGAAGGAGTAGATATTCTGTTTGGATACCCTGGAGGTCAGGCAATTGACCTTTTTGATGCGTTGTATGGTCAGAGTGATATTGAGGTTATTTTACCCCGCCATGAACAGGGACTAATACACGCTGCAGATGGATATGCACGGTCATTAAAAAAGATCGGGGTCTGCCTGGTGACCAGCGGACCTGGTGCAACCAATCTGGTAACAGGCATAGCAACTGCCAATTATGACAGTGTTCCGCTTGTTTGTTTTACCGGACAGGTGCCCACCCACCTCATTGGTAATGATGCATTTCAGGAAGTTGATATCGTAGGTATCACAAGAAATATCTGTAAATATGCGGTGACAGTCCGAAGCAGGCAGGAACTTGGATCAATTATAAAAAAAGCATTTTATATTGCTGCTACCGGAAAACCCGGAGTGGTAGTGGTAGATATTCCAAAAGATATTCAGCAGGAATATGGCATTGACACGTATCCGAATACAGTGGAAATCAGGGGATATAAACCCAGTGTATCAGTCCATGAGGGACAGATTAAAAAAGCTCTGGCTGCGCTAAAACAGGCAGAAAAACCTCTGTTTCTGGCAGGGGGAGGTGTACTGGCAGCAGGAGCGGGGAAAGAAATGGAAAAGCTTGTGGATATTACCGGGATTCCGGTGGTGTCAACGATAATGGGGAAAGGTGCGATACCTACAAACCATCCACTTTACATAGGAAACATTGGTATCCATGCCAGTTATGCAGCCAATAAGGCGATCAGTGAATGCGATGTACTTTGTTCCATTGGAACAAGGTTTAACGATCGAATAACAGGAAAAGCGGGTACTTTTGCCAGTAAGGCAACACTGATTCATATTGATATAGATCCGGCTTCCATATCAAGGAATATCGCAGTTGATATCCCCATTGTGGCAGATGCAAAAAAAGCAATCTGTCGTCTGCTTCAAAAGACAGAGTCCAGTCATTGTGATGACTGGAAAAAACAGCTGGAAGAATTAAAAAAGTCGTATTCTCTTGCAATGAAGCAGACCGGTCTGACACCCCAGTTTATTATTGAAAAGATCAATAAAATGTTTGACAAACTTATTGTAGTGACGGACGTGGGGCAGAATCAGCTTTGGACGACACAGTTTCTGGAGTTAAATGAAGAGAAACAACTGCTGACATCAGGAGGTCTTGGAACTATGGGATATGGTCTCCCTGCCGCACTGGGAGCAAAGCTTGGCAATCCGGAGAAATACGTAGTCGCTGTCTGTGGAGATGGCGGGATTCAGATGAATATTCAGGAGCTGGCAACAGCAGTCGTACAGGAACTGCCGGTAATTGTCTGTGTTCTGAATAATGGCTATCTTGGTAATGTAAGGCAGTGGCAGCAGATGTTTTATAATAACCGGTATTCTTCCACCTGCCTGAAGTATAGAAAACGATGCAAAAAGGGCTGCACCGGTCCTGGAAAAACCTGCCCTGTCTATATTCCGGATTTTGTGAAGCTGGCGGAAAGTTATGGGGCACTCGGGATTCGTGTCACCAGCAGGGAAGAAGTTGAGGCAGCATTTAATCAAGCCGCTCAAAATGAATTTGCTCCTACATTAATAGAGTTTATTATTGAACCGGAAGAAAACGTTCTTCCCATTGTTCCGCCTGGAAGTCAGTTAAGTGAAATGATTATGGAATACTAAAAAGGAGATAAAAGTATGAAAAAAAGGTGGCTTTGTCTGTTTGTAGAAAATGAAGTGGGCGTACTGGCAAAAATTACCGGGCTTTTTTCTGCAAAAGCTTATAATCTTAACAGCCTTACGGTAGGGATTACACAGGATGAGACGGTGTCTCGGGTTACCATCAGCCTGTTTAGTAATGATCAGATATTCGAACAAATAAAAAAACAGTTAAACCGCATGGTGGAAGTGATTAAAGTAATCGATTATACGGATATTGACATTTACAGAAAAGAGATTATGTTTTTAAAAATATTGAAATGCACAGAACATGACCGCGCTTTCCTCTTTCAGTTTTCAGAAATATATGGAACCAGAATTCTTGATTTTAACAAAGACTGCGTATTGATGGAAAGCATAAAAGCGGAAGAAGAAAATAATATTATGCTGCAGTTATTATACAAAAAGCTGAATAATACGTTTGAAATAGTCAGAGGTGGAAGTGTAGCAGTGGAAGCCGTTTAGAAACCAGCTGACAAAAAACTTTGTGTCAGAATCTAATTGAATTATGATCTTCCCGTATACAAAATTACGGGAAACTGGTATGATAATAAAGACAAATCAGACAAGAAATGAATGGCACAAAGGATTCGTAAAATATTATGAAACAATTAACCATAGGAATACTGGCTCATGTCGATGCAGGTAAGACCACGCTGTCAGAAGGAATTCTTTATGCAAGCGGGAAGATCGGAAAGCCAGGAAGAGTTGACAATAAAAATACATTTTTAGACACCTACGAGCTGGAAAAAGCCAGAGGGATCACCATATTTTCCAAACAGGCAGTTTTTGAAATGGGAGATCTTAAAATCACCCTTTTAGATACTCCGGGGCATGTGGATTTCAGTGCGGAGATGGAGCGGACCCTTCGCGTGCTGGACTATGCCATACTGGTAATCAGCGGCGCAGACGGAGTACAGGGACACACCAGAACTTTATGGCGTCTTTTATCCATGTATCAGATCCCTGTTTACCTTTTTATTAATAAGATGGATCAGCCGGCCGCCGATCGGGACAGATTGATGAGAGAGGTCAAAAAGCAGCTTCATGACAGCTGTATCGATTTTTCTCTGAATGATACAGATGTGTTTTATGATCAGCTTGCCATGTGCAGCGAAAGCATGATGGATGAATATTTAGAGACCGGCCTGGTAAGCGGGGGCAGGATCCGGCAGGGAATTAAAAGCCGGACTGTATTTCCCTGCTTTTTCGGTTCTGCTCTGAAATTACAGGGAATAGAAGCACTGCTGAAAGGAATCAGCGATTATGCCCTGATTCCGGAGTATCCCAGAGAATTCGGAGCAAAAATATTTAAAATAACAAGAGATGACCAGGGAAACCGGCTGACGCACTTAAAGCTTACCGGCGGATCCCTCAGTGTAAAGAATACCCTGACCAACGGAGTCTGGGAGGAAAAAATCAACCAGATCCGCATCTATTCCGGAGAAAAATACGAGGCAGTGAATGAAGTTACTCCCGGCTGCATCTGTGCAGTAACCGGGCTTACCCAGACCAGACCAGGTGAGGGTCTGGGTTTTGAGGCAGCCTATGAATCACCGGTATTGGAACCGGTTCTGTCATATCAGATTGCATTACCGGAAGGCTGTGACCCAAGACAGATGCTTCCAAAACTCCGCCAGTTGGAAGAAGAGGAGCCGGAGCTTCATATTGTATGGGATGAACACGTACAGGAGATTCAGGCACAGATCATGGGGGAAATACAGATTGAGATATTAAAAACTCTGATTTCAGAGCGGTTTGGAGTGGAGGTATCCTTTGATACCGGAAGGATTGTGTACAAAGAGACCATTGAAAACCCTGTGGAAGGTGTGGGACATTTTGAACCCCTGAGACACTATGCAGAGGTTCATCTTTTGCTTGAACCTGGGGAACAAGGCAGTGGTATGGAATTTTGTTTCGCATGCAGTGAGGATCTGCTGGCCAAAAACTACCAGAAGCTTGTACTGACTCATCTGGAGGAAAAAAGTCATAAAGGCGTCCTCACCGGATCTGCAATTACAGATATGAGAATTACCCTTGTGTCGGGGAAAGCTCATCAAAAACATACAGAAGGCGGAGATTTCAGGGAAGCCACATACCGTGCGGTGCGACAGGGCTTAAAAGAAGCACAATCGGTACTGCTGGAGCCCTATTATGGTTTTACCCTGGAACTACCCGAAAATTTGGTTGGAAGAGCGATGACAGACATCGAAAAGATGTCTGGAACCTGTGAGATCACCCATGCAGACGGTGTAACCGCAGTTCTTACCGGCAGTGCTCCGGTATTTACCATGAGAAACTACCAGAAAGAGGTATCTGCATATTCCAGAGGTATGGGAAGGCTTTTTTGTACATTAAAAGGCTATGAGCCATGCCATAATCCGGAAGCTGTTATAAAGGAATCCGGTTATAATTCAGAAACCGATCCGTACAATCCCTCTGGGTCCGTATTCTGCTCCCATGGTGCTGGATTTGTAGTTCCCTGGGATCAGGTGAAAAACCACATGCATCTGGAACCATTTTTAAAACTGACCCAGTCAGCTGTGAATGAGGAGACAGGAGACAGCCATACAGCAAGCCGGGAAGCACCACTTATGAGTCTGGAAGAAATCGACCGGATTATTGAAAGCACCTTTTATGCAAACAGAGGGAAGCGGACAGAATGGAAGAGAAAACGGCCTGTGTATGAGATGCGGCGGGAACCTGTCTATCATGAACCAAGGCAGACAGAGCATCGGGAAGAATACCTTCTTGTAGATGGTTATAACATTGTATTTGCCTGGCCGGAACTTGCCGAACTGGCAAAAGATAATATGGCTGGTGCAAGAATGAAGCTTCTGGATCAGCTGTGTAATTATCAGGCGATCCGCAAATGCCGAATCATAGCCGTATTTGATGCATACCGGGTAAAAGAACACAGGGAAGAAATGATTGCCTATCACAATATCCATCTGGTATATACGAAAGAGGCACAGACAGCCGATCATTATATTGAAAGATTTGCT
Source organism: Lacrimispora sp. (assembly GCF_031982545.1). GTDB lineage: Bacteria > Bacillota > Clostridia > Lachnospirales > Lachnospiraceae > Lacrimispora. The sequence goes on along the minus strand of NZ_DALYXB010000001.1, from coordinate 435,004 downwards.
CATGATAACAATGGAAAATACCGGATCACGGTAGCTACCTCCGATGGTCTGCAGCAGATGATCGTAAGAGGTGCCGGATGTGCCCTGTTATCTGCCAGAGAATTAAAGATTGAGATGGAAGCGGCAAATAAGAGGGTGGCAGAAGATTTTCAGGAATCCAGACAAAGTCAGCGCAATTATCTGCTTGATTCTCTGTCAGATGAAACAAAAGAACAGTTAAAAGAAGCGGGTAAGAAAGAATCGTAATTGCACTGGCCCTTTCTGCAGATAAAAATGCATGGCTGCAGGAAGGACCCAATGGAATTTATTTTTATCGGCCTTTGGATGAGATAGAAAGTTCATATTGATCGCCCAGAATGCATACATCATCAGAAAAGATCGGTACCTCTGCCTTGTAGCAGATCCGCTGGATACACAAAAGAGCAGTACCCGGCAAGACTGCCAGCATCTCTGATTCTGCAAAGTCAGCAGATTTTGCAAAGATTTTGTCGTCAGCAGATTCGATCTCCAAATGATATTGCTGCTCCAAAAATTCATAGAGACCGTTGAATTTGTTTGTAAACTGCTCTATATTGGGAACCAGAGCATAGGGTAAGTAATCTTTAATGATGGCTATTGGTTTTTCATTAATCAGTTGAATCCTCTGTATTCTGGCTATTGGGGTACCTATAGGCTGATTAAGTTCCTTTCCCAGCCTTTCTGTGGCGTGAATAATATCAATATACATGCTTTTGGTTCGGACTTCAAATCCCCTGTTGCGAAGACATTCAGTGACTGAGGTGACTTTGTTTAAAGATTGAATAGCTCTGGAGTCCAGTACGATTGTACCCCTCCCCTGCCTGATTTCAACAAGACCTTCATCCTTCAGGATTTCCATGGCAGTTCTGATAGTAGTGCGGCTCACTTTGTATATCTTTTCAAGCTCTGGTTCTGTAGGAAGGAATTCTGAAACAGGATAGGTTCCATCTTTAATCTTCAATTTAATTAAATCATGAACAACCATATAAGCCGGAACTTTCCCCATAGTAAAGTAATTATGAAAATCATAGGGCAGCAATTGATTTTCATAATTCCTCCTTTCTTTTAACATATTCATTTAACTGACACTAATTATATCATATGTTTGATCTATAGGAAATAAATGTAAAAAAAATTAGTATATTAATTACTATTTTATGAATAAAAAGTAATTGATCCTATTTTAAAGGAGAATTTATGTGTATCAATAAGAAAAGAAAAAACGATGGTTGGCTCCATGCAAAAACGGCAGTTTCAGTGACAATTGCATGGAGAGAGTTCCGTCACTGAAATAATGCCGGTTTTGCCTTCTGACTTAAAAAATAGGAGGAAGCCAGCATGAAATATGTAAGTGCAAAAACAATTCTCCCCGAAGAACTGATCAGAGAATTGCAGCAGTATATTCAGGGAGAGTATCTCTATATCCCTGCTCCCTGTGAACAGAGAAAGCAATGGGGAGAGAAGACAGGGTACAGAAACGAGTTAAAACAGAGAAATAGTGAAATCAGAACCCAGTATCAAACGGGCAGTTCCATGGAAGTCCTGGCAATGCAATACTGTCTCTCACTTTCCGCAATCAGAAAAATTATATATGAGCAATAAATGGACGGGGCTGCGGTTGCAGCTCCGTTATTTTATATAGAATAATACAGAAACAAACGGTACATTGAATTCTTCAGATGACGCGGATACAATAACTTTAAAAGCCGTAAGGGGAGGGAATAAAAATGGATCCAACATATATGGGATATCAAGAACGAATCATAACGCCGGAAAAACCGGTACAGATGGCAGGATATGACGCACGGATTGACAACTGCTCAAGGGGAGTCATGAAGGATTTAAAGGCCCAGATTCTTGTAATTAAAAAAAACGAAGAACGATTCTGCCTTATAACAATCGACAGCCTGGGTTTTACCGTTGAGCTGACCAGTTTTTTAAGAATAAAGACAGCCGAGATTCTGCCAGTTAAAATGGAGCAGGTCATGATTTGTTTTTCCCATACACACGCTGCTCCCAATGCTGCAGTGGAAAAAGAATATTATGAGTTTGTGTGCCAGTCAATTCTTTCAGGGGTAAAGAAGGCGGATGAATCCATGGTACCTGTATACGCAGGATGGGGAATTGCGGAAAACACGGTTGGAATTAACCGAAGAGAGAGTGATCAGCCAATTGATCCACGGTTGGGAATCCTAAAGATATGCGAGGAGGATCAGGAAAAAATAAAAGTTCTTGTAGTCAGGGTAACTGCTCATTGTAATGTTCTAATGCCTGATAATTACCTGATTTCACCGGATTATTTTGGCGATGCAAGAGAAGCTCTGGAGAGAAGATATGGCTGTAATGTAATGATGGTGCAGGGGGCTTCCGGAGATGTAAGACCCAGATACCGCCAGGAAAATGCAGATTATCTGGAAATCCATCCAGCAGAGGAACATTTTATGAACAACAGTGCTCAGATGAAAGAGAGATCTGACGCACAGAGCCAGAAGGCATTGAAGAATATGGCGGAAGCCATCTGTGAATCCCTTCAACCGGTCGTATATCTGATAAAACCAGGGCCTGTCTCCAGAATATCCATGTTTTCGGTAAAGGAGTCTTTTTTTGCTGATGTTCCGGAATTGAAAAGGGCAGGGGAAATCGCAGCCGAGGCATGGGAAATGGGGAGAATTGATGGGAAAGGGTGGTTAATGGAAGTGGAGAGATTACAGAACAAGGGAGAGAAAAAGCAGAGGGCCGAGATTGAAATACAGTTTTTCGCAATCAATGACGGCTGCTTCTGCGGTGTTCCAAATGAAGCCATGTCTGATATTGCAGTTGAAATCTGGAAGAAAAGCAATAATCCCATGTTATTTTTCAATGGTTATACAAACGGATGCTCCAGTTATCTGCCGACAGCTGCTGAATATGACAAGGGTGGGTTTGAAGTTCTCTGGTCAAACCTCCTTTACTATCAGTACCATGGCAGAGTGATGCCCTTAAACCGGGATACTGCACACCGGCTGGAGGATGAGGTGGTAAAGGCATGGAAGGAGTATTAGGAGTCTGATCAGACAGCAACTGCAGACTTTTGAAGATTCTGTCTTCGTCTTAGCTGACCTTTTTTGTATTTTCTGACTCTCAGAATCAGATAAACACCAAACACAACCGTGTATACCAATACGGATAAAACATAGTTCACCTGATAGAGCATTTCCACACCAGAAGCCGGGTTCAGGGATTCCAGCATGCCGGGAATTAATAGCACCATCAAGTAAACGTAAAGGATGGCAAACCAGGGGTAGGAAAGTCGCTGTACATTTTTCCAAACCCTGGGTTTCATCTTTTTTCTCACAGCCTTAAAAGATGTGACCATTAAAACAATCATAATTAAAAAGAGCGGTACTGTCAGAATTAATGCCAGGATCTGTCGAAGATCCAGTTCTTCTGGGGTTTTGAAAACAGCTGCTATGTAATAGATCCCGTAAGCAAAGGAATGTGCTAATGTAATCAGGCAGGCGATAATGGACAAATAACCTCTGATGGGCATCAGCGCCCGTACTATCTTTCCTTTTGGATTTAAAGCGCCGATATACATAACGATGACGAATAGTGCAGTGGAGAAGGCACCTCTGTAAAAGACAGAAATGATATAGAGGTAGGTCCATTCCGGAAATACTTCGTATAGGTTTAGTTTCGTGTAACATACGATAAATCCGATGACTGCTACAGATAGTACATAGAATACTGACGGGTGTTTGCGGATGGCATTTTTGAAAAAGAATACAAATAGGATGGCTTCCAGTAACGCAATTAAGAAAATCATGTAAATGTGCCGTTTAACCTTTCTTGGTAGTGTTGGAGGTGGGGGGAGATGGTTGCATGAAGGTTAGCAAAAACTAACCATCACGAACTATATCATAGGAAATAATAGGGTGTCAAGATTGCTTTATGGCGTTTTTTTCTCAAAGTTTTGGTTGGAGGAGTTAATGATAAATAATTGCGTTTAAGGGAGAAGCGTGGTTAAGATTCTTGGACTATTTGTTTTAATAGTAGTATTATTAATACAGTAGATAAATGGTAAGAGACATGTTGTATCAAATTAATAAAATCTGATTAATTGATTGAATTATCTTACCATTTGTCATAAAATAGGAATAAGTGTTTGAAAACAATTGAAATCTAAATTAGTTACGGATTTTTTATTGTTATATTACGAATTGGAGATAAATGTTTATGGATAATTCCTACCAAATAGAAACAAATAATCAGGAAGCTGGTCAAGTTGAACTTGAGGTAGCTGGTATTGAAATGAGGATTGGCGCATTTATAATTGACCATTTAATAATAGTTGCGGTTTTACTGTATCCATCCATGTTATTTATGTTTAGCCATTTTCAAAGCGATCCTGCAAAAGCATGGACAAAGTTTCCCGTATTAATGTTAATGGCATTTTTAGTTTACTGTATAAAAGATATTATGAATGGGAAAAGCCTGGGAAAGCGTGCATTGGGATTGGCAGTAAGAAGTAATGTAGATACATCGGATATACCATCTCTTCCAAAGCTTTTATTGAGGAATATCCTTACGTTTGTATGGCCTATTGAATTTCTCGTTCTTGTATGCAGTGCGAAGAGAACGAAACTGGGCGACCAGATAGCCGGTACAAATGTTTACAGGGTATCTAAGAGACCCCCAATCGTTATTATTGTTGTCCCAGCCATTTTGACCATAGTAATATTCGCAACTTCACTTTTAATCGGAATATCATCAATAATTAAAAATGATGACTCTTATAAAATGGCAGTAAGCTACATAGAAGCAAGTCCCGAAGTTACAAATATAGTTGGAAACATTGAAGGTTATGGTTATATGCCTAAAGGAAGTCTTACTTATTCCGGAGATTACGGAAAAGCGCTTTACTCGATTAAGGTCATAGGCAGTGAGAACACTGCTTATGTTCATATAAAATTGGAAAAAGAGTTTAATAAAAATTGGGAAATAGTTAACCTGGATTACAGTAAATAAGAGGGAGTAATTTATGATAGAGATAAAACGAGCTTTATTAAAAGACGCAGAGGCAATAACAGAAATAAAGATAAAGGCTTTTAATAAAGAAATAAATACATACTTAGGTAGAAATGGAGGCCCTCCTGGTTATGATAAAGTAGAATCTGAGAACAAAATTATAGCTGATTTTATAGCGTACAAAATTGTCTTAGATAATAACATTATTGGTGGACTATTCTTAATTCCAATAGAAGGAAATAAAATGAGATTTGAGGATTTCGTAATTGATCCAATATATCAAGGGAATGGCTACGGATATAAAGTGATGCAGTTAATTGAGAAAATGCACCCGGACATTAAGGAGTGGAAATTATCAACACCAGTATTTAGTCTAGGAAATCAGCATTTATACACCAAGTTTGGTTATAGAGAAATTACAAGAAATGATGATGAGATAGAATATGTAAAACTAATGTAAAGTTTCCAAATATGTGGGGGATAAAGGATGATTCAAGGAATTGCTGTTTTCGGGCTGAATGGAGGGGGAAAATCAACACTAACACATGCGTTAGCAAAACAAACAGGTTATTTTGAGATGGATGTAGAAGATTATTATTTTCCTCAGCAAAGAGAATCAAGAAAATGGGCGTTAGAAAATAACAGTGTAATTCATACTGACCAGTCAGATGAATTGCCTTTTTCCAACCCTAGAACAAAGGGTGAAGTACAAACGGCAATGATGGAGAATATAAAGACTCATCCCAGGTTTATTATTTCAGGGGTTACAATGAATTGGAGTAATGAAATTCTTTCTCGCATTGATATCGCTTTCTGGGTTCAAACGCCACTTGAAGAAAGATTAAAGAGAATTCAATCGAGGGAAGAAAAAAGGTTCGGACCAAGAGTTCTTGATGGTGGTGATATGTTCGCACAGCAAATGGAATTCCGAGAAATAGTAATAAATCGCGATTTAAAGAAAGTTGAAGAATGTGCAGTGAAACTTGGTTGTCCTGTTATTGTAATTGATGGAACATTATCTGTGATGCATAATCTAGAGAAAATAATAGATAATATTAATGGTTAAAGATCTGACAGAAACACGATATAATTCTTGAATTTGGTATTTTAAGTGATCTCGATAATTTGTGGAGGTATGTTATATGCAATATGCAATAGAATTATATTATGATATAAAAACTGAACAGAAACTTTACCATTTGGCTAAACGAGTGGCGGATGAAAAACTAAGCTCAAAGTTTTTAGAATGGAAAACAAGACCACATCTAACATTAGCTTGCTTTAATAACGTGGAAGAAGAGAAATGTATAAAAAAATTAATGGAATTCGCTCAAAGTCATAAGCAATTACCTGTACATATTGGGTCAGTAGGGATGTTTAATGATACTAAAACTATTTTTGTATCACCTGTAATGAATAGTAGTATGTATCAATTTCAGCGGGAATTACACGAATATCTAAATGCTTTTGATAATAAAGGTTGGGAATGGTATTGTCCAGATCATTGGGTTCCACATTGTACTGTTGCTCTCACTGGTGAGGATGATGATAGTGCTTTTTATCATGCCAGTGATTTAATATTACATGAATTTGAAAAAATAAGTGGTGAGTTTGTTTCGATAGGATTAGTAAAAATAACATTTCCTGTGGAAGAAATTTATACAATTCAATTAGATAGATAAAGCATGTATTTTAGAATGTCAGATTCCTAAAGAGGTGTGATAATTATGACTGTGAATGAAATAAAGAAAAAACTCTCAAAAAAAGCTATTATCTTTAAGACTGGAGGGAAAAGGCCTACAGGTGAATTACTGGAAAGCTGGATTGGCAGTGTTCGCTGGCAGCGCGAAGGCGAAAATTCCCCTAAAGATAAAAGAGAAAATGATATGGTTCCCATGGCAACAATTTTCTTGAAGAATCTGCCCTTTATTCCCGCAGAATTGTATGGTACTGAACTTGTTACAATCTTCATGTCCAACGATGTTTGGGATAACCTCGTAGCAGAAGATTTGAGTCCATGGTTTTGCATTCGTACATATGGTTCATTAGAACAGCTAGTCCCTTGCAATTATCAAACTGATATCATAAAACCATTTCCTCTTACGCCTGATTTAGTGGAGAATGATTTTCCCTGTTGGGATGGTGGTGGAATTCCAGAAGATATTGAAGATATAATACTTCATTTAGAAACAACGGATGGAATCGAATATTTTGATGATATATGCGAAGAAATATATACAGGACACAAGATTGGTGGTTATCCTGCCTTTTGTCAGCCAGGTTTTTCTTTTGGTAATGGGTATGAGTTCGTCATGCAAATTTCTTCAGATGAGAAAGCTAAGTTCAATATTGTAGACAGTGGAAAGTTCTATTTTTTCTACAACACTCAATTGTCTGACTGGAAAGTATATTGTGACTTCTATTAATATTGCTTAATAATGAGATTATAGCCTTGCATTGGAGGAAATTATGACGATTGTATATTTTATACGACATGCCCAACCAGACCATACCTGGTCTGCTGATGACTGTACCAGACCTTTGACTTTAGAAGGTCAGCAGGATTCAAAAATTGTATATGAGTTTTTGAAAGATAAGAACGTAGATGTCTTTTACTGTAGTCCATATAAAAGAAGTGTTGAAACTATTAAGGATTCAGCGGCGTTTCACAAAAAAGAGATTACATTGGATGAACGGCTTCGTGAAAGAAAAAAAGGTACTGATGGTACCCTGAGGTGAGTTATATGGTAAATTTAAAAAATGAAATAGCAAAAGCAATTGGAATTTCAGTTCCCATTACAATACCTCATGTTGAGTATAAACTGTTGGATTCCACTAAGGCAGATGGATATACAAGACAATTGATTGAGTATGATTCTAACGGGGACAAAGTCATTGCTTTTCTATTAATTCCGGAAATAATTGACAAAAATCCGGCTATTCTCATTCATCACCAGCATAACAGAGAACATCATTTGGGAAAGAGTGAGGTTTGTGGTTTGGCCGGAAATCCTTTGCAAGCTTTTGGACCAGAATTGGCAAAAAAGGGATTTGTTGTGTTAGCTCCCGACTCGATATGTTTTGAGGAAAGACGTCAGGATCCACTAGCGGAGGGGTTTGACTTTTGGCAGCATTTTAATGAAATGTGCTATCGTATATTAAAAGGCGAATATTTGATGAAAAAAGTGCTGAATGATGCCATGAATGGGATAACATTGCTTTCTAATCTTACATATGTTAATAACAAAAAAATTGGCACACTGGGACATTCTTACGGAGGTAATACTGTCTTATTTCTTTCTGCGTTAGATGAACGAATCGCTTTTAGTTGTGCAAGTGGTAGTGCTTGTACTTATGAGAACCGCATGATAAATAATATTGGAATTGAAATGGCAAGCGTAATTCCGAACTTTCATGGTAAATATGATATATATGATTTGGTATCTTGCATTGCGCCAAGACAATTGCTTATTGTTTCTGCGGATGATGATAAATATTCAAAGGATGCGTCATATATCGTAGGAAAAGCCAGCCAAACCTATTTAGAATATGATGCTTTACAAAACCTGTATCACAAGAGATATCCAGGTGGCCATGAATTGACGAAAGAGCGATTCGATTTTATTATAGAGTGGATAGTTTCAAATGCGAAACATTTGTAGTATAAGTGAAACGAAGAATTAGATATTGCTCTATTTATAATTTTATAGGAGAACAAACTATGAATCAAATCAAAAATTATAATGCAAACAAATATGACAATGCTATATATTCTGAAATAGAAAATGGAATATATGAAGTAAAAGAAGATGATGAGATTTTTTATGTAACTTCACTCTCTTTTGTTCAAGAGCAGGAGTTTAATGAGGGTTCTAATGCAAGTAATATAACACAATATCCTTTGGAAGATGTACTTGATAAATTCTATTGCTACATTTCCGATTTTTACAATGATCTTAATACAATTGATTCCCTACAATGTTATCAGGAATTTGCAAGTCCAGATTTAACGGATATTAGAAACCTGCGTTCTTTAATAGGAAAACACGTATATAACATAGAAATTGATGGATACATAAAATTAATAATTGAATAAAATAAAGATGAATGATAATTATTTAAATGTGAAATACGGAGGAGCTTAATATGGCATGGGATCATGCAGAAATTTATTCTGACAATAGAAGGATAAGGAAAATTACAGGCAACAAAAAGGATTATATAGACTTGCTTCTGCTGGCCGACGAGCAGGAAAATATGATAGATAAATATCTTGAGCGTGGTGAAATGTTCGTTTTGGATGATGACGGTATAAAAGCTGAATGTGTGATTACAAAAGAAGGTGATGGTGTTTATGAACTTAAAAACATAGCTGTTTCACCTGATAGTCAACGAAAAGGTTATGGAAAAAGTCTGATAGAGTTCCTGTTTTCCGCTTATACGGATTGTAACACTATGTTTGTTGGGACAGGAGATGTTCCCTCTTCGCTTACTTTTTATAAAAAATGTGGTTTTACAGAATCACACCGAATAATAAAATTTTTTGTAGATAACTACGATCACCCAATGTTTGAAGATGGAAAACAACTGGTTGATATGGTTTATCTGAGGAGGGAGCGGTAAATGTTATCAGCCATTATAAACAGACGTAGTATACGTAATTATAAAAGAGTAGATGTACCCAGACACATGATAGAGGAAATTTTACAGTCAGGGATCCTTGCACCATCTTCTAAAAACCGACAGCCATGGAAATTCATTGTAGTAACTGGCAATGCTAAGAAGGATATGCTTGCAGCTATGGGTAAAGGATTAATGAGAGAGAAGGAGTTTCCGCTTCTTCCGGAAAGCGCACAGTATCTCAGTAGTGCAGAATATACTTTGAAAATTATGGAACAGGCGCCTGTTGTCATTTTTATTATCAATACGCTTGGATTAGATATTTATTCTTCTTTAAAACCGGAAGAACGTATTTACGAAATCTGTAATGCTCAGTCAATCGGTGCAGCAATCGAGAACATGGCGCTCACAGCTTCTGAACTTGGATTGGGTAGCTTATGGATTTGCGATACATATTTTGCATACAAGGAATTAAGCGATTGGCTAAATGTTGAAGGAGAGCTTATCGCTGCAATGACAGTAGGATATGCAGAGGAAGATCCTCATGCGAGACCCAGAAATAGGTTAGAGGATATTGTTGAATGGCGTGATTAAATCTGATTATAAAAATAAGGTGTTATTGCCAGAGTGCCAACATACTTTATCAGTGAGGGACTGGCAAAAAAAACTTGGGGTGATTCCTGCTGGAGTTATAAAGGGAGTGAACTCTCGTTTACGCCAGAGTATTGTGATCAAAGATAATGGATTAGTATTAACTAAATGTACAATGAGAACTTAATATTGATAGTTAGCAGATTTAATGATATTCTACTTTAAAAGATTATTACATAAGTATTTTGGAGGCGACAAAATGTCTATAACTATTTATAATGATTGTGATGAACAAGAGTTTTTTAATTCAGTTCGTATCAATGGATTGCTTGAACACAATATGAAAAAAACAAACGGTAAATTAAAAGTGCCAAATATCGAGTATACGAATATAGCACGAAATGAAAAGGGAGTTATTGTGGGAGGTGTATCGGGATCTACTTATCTCTCCTCCTTAGAAATAGAGGTTCTATGGGTGCAGGAAGCTTATAGAGGTCAAAAAATAGCATCACGTTTATTGGAAGTAATTGAACATCAGGCAATAGCCGCTGGATGCAAGATCGCTCATCTGACAACATATTCTTTTCAGGCTCCCCTTTTTTATCAAAAACAAGGATATGTTATTTGTGGGGAAGTCAACGGTTTTCCAGATGATATCAGACTATATACATTAAAGAAACAGTTTTAATTTTAACTATCAGTATAAGCTGGTAGTATTTTATTGTAGTTAATCCAGAAAACCCGAATTTACCGGAGGAAGCATGTAAACGGTAAAACATTAGTACCTAGTTCCTGGTTAGTTTTTTTGAGATAATGTCTATAGCTTTAAAAAACTACATGCTTTTGGGAGGTACTTAATCTATGGATAAAATCTCACATGAAATGCGGCTTGCCCAATGGACTTCCATTATCCGCGAATGTAACAGCAGCGGATTATCTAAGAAATCCTGGATAACTGCAAATGGAATTGACGAGAAACAATTCTATTATTGGCAGCGTCGTGTCAGGGAAGAAGTCTTTCAGGAACTGCAACCGTCCCTTTCTCCTGCACAAACCTTTGTTGAACTAAATGTACCCTCATCAACTATCTCTCATATACAACGGCCGGAGGCAATCCTTCGTATTGGGAATTGCGTTCTTGAATTCCAAAATACATTATCACCGATACTTCTTCAGACGATTATGCAGGTAATGATTCATGCTGAATAATGCTACCGGATTTAGTAAGATCTACATCGCCTGTGGCTACACAAATCTACGGCTTGGCATAGATGGTCTTTCCTTAATCGTTAAGGAACATTTTAAGCTGGATCCATTCGTTCCGGGTATCCTTTTCCTGTTTTGTGGGAGACGCTCCGACCGGATTAAAGGTTTGCTTTGGGAGGAAGACGGATTTCTGCTGCTTTATAAACGATTGGAGGCAGGGCGCTTTCAGTGGCCAAGAACCAGTGATGATGTAGCGGATATCACTCCTGAGCAGTATATCTGGCTGATGCAGGGACTTACAATTGATCCTCAAAAGGTAATTCCTAAAGTTACACCCTCATCTCCCTTATGATTTTTATGCAATTCGTAGAAAATTAAAAATATTTCATGGGGCTTACCGCCTTTCACATCGGAGGTTATCCACAGCCCTCTTCACAGCCGGGGAATAATCACCCAATACATTTTTGAGTGTTCCTGTGGCGGTGGATAACGTTCCGGAAATCCTTTGATTTTACTTCATTTTTATCTCTTTTCTAAGCTGGCATCTTTCGTCATTATGACGAAGTCTCTTTTCCGTGCTATTCGCTTTTTAACCCGCTTTTGTGTATAATAGAATCATCACAAAAGCGGAGGTTCCCATGGCATCCAAATATACAGAAGACGAATTGAATAAATGCAGTAAGAAGGTTCTTATTAATCTCTTTCTTGCCATGCAGGAACAGATGGAGCAGTTAAACCGAAATATGGAGCTTCTGACGGAGCAGGTGGCTATTGCTAATCAGAAACGCTTCGGACGATCCTCCGAAAAACTGGAAATCGATGGTCAGCTTTCCATGAAAGAATGTTTTAATGAAGCTGAATTGACTGCCGATACTGCTCTCATCATTTCAGAGCCTGAAATGGAAGAGGTCTGTCCTCACCCCTACAGACGCAAAAAACACAAAGGAAAACGTGAGGAAGATTTACATGACATTGAAACAGAAGCTGTGCCTCATGAACTTTCCGAAGATCAGCTTACCGAGCTCTTTGGAAAAGATGGCTGGAAGCGTCTCCCGGATGAGGTCTATAAACGGCTCACATTCACTCCTGCATCTTTTAAAGTAGAAGAACATCATGTGGCAGTTTATGCAGGGAAAGATGATCAGACTATTATAAGGGCAGACCGTCCTATGGACTTACTCCGTAACAGCATCGTAACCCCCTCCCTTGAGGCAGCTATTATGAATTCTAAATATGTGAATGCAATTCCGCTGTATCGTCTGGAACAGGAATTTGCGAGAAACGATGTTCACATCCCACGTCAGACCATGGCTAACTGGACGATTTTATGCGCAGAAAAATATCTCTCCCTACTATGGGATTATCTCCACAGCGAATTGCATAAATGTCCGGTAATTCAGGCAGATGAAACGCCAGTTTTGGTTAACAAAGATGGAAGAGGTGCTGGATCCAAAAGCTATATGTGGGTTTACCGTACTGGAAAAATGTACGGATCCCCTCCCATTGTACTCTATGAATACCAGAAAACCCGTAACACCAGTCATCCCCGGGAATTTCTGAAGAATTACAAGGGAATCTGTGTTACGGATGGGTATCAGGTCTACCATACACTAGAGAAAGAACGGGAAGATCTGATTATAGCGGGGTGCTGGTCTCATTCTCGGCGTAAATTTGCCGATGTAGTAAAGGCCGTCGGGAAGGATAAGGCCAAGGATACCCTTGCCTATCAAGCTCTAAAACAGATCAGTGCCATTTACAAGATTGAAGAAGATCTTGCAGAACTCTCACCCGAGGAACGTGTAAAAAGGCGTCAACTCAGTGTTAAACCACTGGTGGAGGCTTTCTTTGCATGGATAAATGAAAACCGTGATAAAGTACCACCAAAATCGGAGACAGGTAAGGGTTTTACTTATTGCCTGAATCAGGAGAAATATCTAAAAGTATTTTTGAAAGACGGTATGGTTCCTGCAGATAACAATGCTGCAGAGCAGGCAATTCGTGGATTCTGTATTGGAAAAGCCAACTGGCACATGATTGATACCATCAACGGAGCAAAGGCAAGTGCAGTTATCTATAGCATTGCTGAAACTGCAAAAGCCAACAACTTAAAGCCTTACAATTATTTCGAATATTTGCTGACAGAAATCCCGAAACATCAGGAAGATACCAGCCTGGATTTCATGAAAGAATTACTTCCATGGTCAGAATCACTTCCAAAAGAATGCCTTAAAACAGTAGTTAATAAATAATAAAGTACGTGCCGCCAGTAATGGCGGCATTATTGTAAAGGTACGAATGGTTTACCGTTTACGGAAGCATGCCGTGTTGACCATTATAAATAGGATTGAACTTTTACATATCTTTTCTTAGGTAATGCGAAAAAGAACAAAAAACTTACCTATATGATGGAGCAGGACAGCATGATGGGGGGTCATATTAATGAACGTGACAGGTCCAATGAGCTTTAGGATAACAAAGAATATGAATCAAATGGATTATTCATTTTGAGGGCAGAGAATTTAATTCTTCCATGGCATGACCCAAGGAAACAGATTAAGAAAGGCATATGGGTTAATCTCTCCGGCAGGAAAGCCTGATATCTATGTGATTGATACCAGGCGGAGGCAGAAGAAAATAAGGCAAATATAACGTAGGTCTAATATAGGACTCAGCTAGGCTTACATTTTTACTGAGTTCCTCTAACCCAGTTAATCATCAACGCATATTTCTTTAAATGCAATTCCTAAAGAGGTTTTCTGAATATAATTTAGCTGCATTTTTATTTTCTTTCCTATGCCTTTGGCGATTAACTTTTGTAAGCGGATTTTAGCTTTTTTAAAATGTATACTATTGCGTACAGAGTCGTATTGAGTAATATCTGTTATTTTTCTTTTATAAGGTATTTCAATGAGTCCAAGGCGTAATAAATTATCAATACTTATACTTATTAGCTTATAATCTTCTGAGAACGTAAAATCTGTAATGTTCTTAATCCAATTATTTCTAGAATTATCACTGTCGTTAGTAGAAAGCGATAAATTGATTACTGGTGTACGCATTTTTGTAGAGATATGATTAAAGATCAATGAATCTAAAGGAGTCAATTGTTTGATTATTTCAACAAATGACGGATGTACGAAATCTTTAGTATCGGAATTCATTGATTTAGCAAGAATATTGGCATAAAGGTTTCTTAATTCTTTACTATCCATTGAATAGGAAATAGCTTGAATTGCAGGTATAGCAACATATGGTTCTGGTGTAACTATTTTATTTTCATCAACGTGTTCCAACTTTTTAGCTAATAGCTTTTCTAATTCTGTAAGATTGTATTCTTTTTTTGCAATCCACATACGTAGAGGAATTAGAGCAGCATTAATGGTACGAGGTAATAAAGCAAGGGTTTTTCCTGATTCTTGTGTAGCAGGTTTAAGACCATCATTGTAAAATTCAGGAACAGTTTCAATAGTTTTTCCAACACCCTCAGCAAATTTGTCAAATCCAATAGGCATAATAACACGACCTCCCTTTTGTATTACATTTATTTTATCAGGTTACTAAAAAATTTCAAGAACTGGAGACAAAAAGCATGGAATATTGATTTGTATAAATAGAATAATTAAATTAGAATTTAACGTATTAATGCACATTGAAAACTTAATATTGATAGTTAATAAGTTTGGTGGTATTCTGTACCTAAATGCAAAGATACGGCGATATGTGATCCAAATTCAAACCAATAATTTAGAGAGGTGGCATTATGAAAGATTTTTATGATGTAATCGAATCAAGACAGACTATTAGAGATTTTGAATACGCATCCATAAATGATGAGGTTATAGAAAGAATTATTTCAGCGGGAATGAAAGCGCCTACAAATGACCACATGAGAGATTGGCATTTCATTGTTATTAAGGATAAGAATACTGTAGTTAAATTAATTAATAAAATACCAAAGCAGATATCTGATGGCGAAGTCAATTCCATATTGCGAGACTGGAACTTAAATGATACTTGCCAACAAAATGCCTACAAAGATGCAATTCCAAAACAGTATCAAATGTTAGCAGAGTCAGCTTGTTTGATTGTTCCATTGTTTAAACAAAAGACGGATATATTGCATCCTAAAAATCTTTCTCACTTAAATGGTTATGCCTCTATTTGGTGTTGTATTGAAAATATGTTTCTGGCAATAACTGCTGAGGGATTTGCGTCTGCTTTACGCATTCCTTTAGGTGATGAAGGAGACTGGGCAAGAAAAGTCTTAAATTTTCCAGAGGATTACCTTATGCCGTGTTTTATAGCTGTTGGAAAAGAGCATGCTTCATGCGTAAAACAAAAAGAATACTCTGTAACCGAGAGAATACATAAGAATGTCTGGTAAGTTCTGAATATAATAAATTCCATACGTGGCGATTATGGGTAAAAAGTAAAATTATTAAAAGTGAACATGAAAAAAACTACTAACTATCAGTATTAAGCTGGTAGTTTTTTTATTTAGCAATTTACTCAAGAAAACTAAAATTTGGAATGCCGAATTCTTATTATAATATTGGCAGGGGGAAAAAGAAATGAAAGAATACTGTAGAAATATTAATACAAAGCAATTTCAGATATTAACAGACATTAATTTAATCTGGGATTTTATGGTGGAAATCTATGGACGAAATTTCAGCAATGGTGTGGCGGCTCCTTTCTATGAATATGCCATCACATCAACATGGATGGACATTTCATATCAGTACCTGAATCGCATTTGGTTTGATGGAGATAAAGTTGTAGCATTTGTTTTTACAGAATCACCTGTTACTAATATATTTTTTAATCTACGTCCGGGCTATGAAGAATTAGTGGAGGAACTATTAGATTACGCTGAAGAATATATGCCGAATTTTGATAAGCAGAGACAATTCATTTTATTTAAAGGACAGGATTCTCTGATTGATGCAGTAGCAAAGAGAGGATATCGTAAGGTACATGAAGAGCACAACTTCATTTTCGATTTTCAAAATGAACTTACCTATCAGCTGCCGGAAGGTTTCCATTTCGTGAAGGAGAGTGAGGTTGATCCCGTAAAACTGGCTAAATGTTGCTGGAAAGGATTTGACCATGAGCAGGATAAAGGTCCGTTTGAAAACTGGGAAGAGGCAGATTGCGGAACGAGCTGGAATCCACAAAAGGGATATAATGGTGTGCGGAAAGGTGTGATGTGTCCGGCCCCCCATGCAACTCCCCAATTTGATATAATCATTGCGAACGATGAAGAAGAGTATGTTTGTTACTCTGGAATGTGGTGGGTTAAGGAAAATAAATTAGCTTATATGGAACCCTTATGCACAATACCAGAATATAGAAACCGGGGATTGGCAGCGGTTGCATTATCGAAACATTATGAACGAATGAAGAAGCTTGATGCAACTCATATGACTGGCGGAGGGAACGAATTTTATAAGAAAATTGGTTACTCTGACGGGATTGTATGGACGCATTGGAAGAAGCTTTGACGGAGATTTTAAGAAAGGGGTACAGATAATATGGCAAATCCATATAAGATAATTGATGAAACCAATTGGAAAAGAGCTTTACATTGCCAGGTATTTAGAAACAGTATAGAACCATCGTATTGTGTCACTTTTGAATTGGATATTACAAATTTTTTAAAGAAAGTTCGGAAAGAATATCGATCCTTTACCCTATCTCTCATCTATATTGTTTCAAGATGTGCAAATGACATTGAAGAATTTCGATATCGCTTTCTTGATGGCAAAATAGTGCTATATGACAAAATTAACACAGCCTTTACCTATTTGGATAAAGAAACCGAGTTATTTAAAGTTGTCAATGTTGAGATGCAGGACACACTGGAACAATATAATTCGGTAGCAGCCCGGAAAGCTGAAGATCAAAAGGACTATTTCACCGGACCGCTGGGAAATGATGTATTTCAGTTTTCTCCAATGCCATGGGTATCGTACACTCATATTTCCCATACAAACTCCGGTAAAAAAGATAATGCAACTCCATTATTTGATTGGGGAAAATATTTTGACAGAGATGGAAAGAAGATACTTCCCTTTTCCGTTCAGGTTCATCACTCTTTTGTAGATGGAATACATATTGGGAAATTGGTGGATTCGTTACAAAATTATTTAAACGGAATACAGGACTCAACCTTAAATTAATTAAACGAAGAGGAGGCACTATGGAATTCAGGATAATCTCTTTACCCCCATTTAAAGCAGCATCTTCTGGGGTAGATAAAAATTTTGATTTTACTTCTGAAGGAGTGTTAGGCAAATTTGATTTATATTTTTCTGCTATGAACCTGTCGGACAGAGACAGGTTTTTACCAAGAGATTTTCTTTACTATGATGAAGAACAACAAGGTATGGTATGGATATGGGCGTTGAGTGATGACATGGATGATGGTGGAAATGAAGTGATTCATTTTGATGGTGGTTATTATTTGACGTATTCTTACAAAGATGGAGATGAAGAAACCAACGGAAAGCTGTATAAGGAAGCTCTAAAATATATTGAAAGCTCGAATTTTTTAGAATTAGATATCCGTTCAAATCATTATCCAATGGGACATATCATAACGCCTGCAGAAATAATACAAGCTCAAGGCTGGGCTCAGATGGAAACATTTATTCCAATCAAGTTGAAAAGTTAATAATAATCAATTTATAATAATGTATTATAGGGGGTTAGTTGCATGAAAGCGTGGGAAAAACATATTGAAGCATTCTACTCGATGATAAGTGCCGAAGAGAAACTGGTCTATCAGCCAATCATTAACCTGTTGATTGAACGGGGGTACACCCCTATGAAAAAGCAGACAAAGGGTTACATTCTTTCCTTTTCAAACCTTTCTCATAACAGAGTCATAGCCCGGTTTGGCGTTCGGGAGGACGGAGCAGATGCTTTCTTTGGGCTGCGTTTTTCTTCTTGCACCAATTACTCCGATAAATTTTCAAAGGTTATAAGGGACAGGATTTTATCGAGCAACAATCGCCTGGCGAAATGTGGCGAATGTGGGTTCTGTAAAGGTGATAAGTTTGTTTATGCATACACATTTCCTGATGGAGAAATAAAAGCAGCATGCGGAGCGTTTGTATTAGAAATACCTGATGTTACAACGGATGACATGGATGAAATTAAAAGGCTCATTGACGAGCAGCACGCATATTTTATGGAATATGCAGTATAAGCATTACAGCTTCATTTGGAGACGGGAAAGGATTACATGGAAGATTATTGTCAACAAAATAAGAAAGCATGGGAATATAATGCATATGATTTTTGGATAAATAATTCAGGTGAACCGAAAGACAGGGCAAAGAAAGACTTGGAAGACCCAAAGGGAATGCTGAAACGGTATACGGATTATTTTGAAACTTATAAAGATATAAAAGTGGCCAATATATGTGGGTCATGTGGGAAGAAAGCAATCCCTCTTGCAATTCTGGGGTCAGAAGTAACAATTTTTGATATTTCAGAAGACAATAAAAGATACGCACTTGAGGTAGCAGATGCCGCAAATGTAAAAATCGATTTTGTTGTTGGGGATGTTTTGGAAATTGAAATAGACAAATACGGAGATTCTTTTGATGTGTTATTCATGGAGGGCGGAATTCTTCATTATTTTCATGATCTTGATCAATTTATGAAACTAATGTATCAGCTCCTTAAGCCAAATGGAAAGCTTATATGCAGTGACTTCCACCCTTTTCAAAAAATAGCGGATATGTTAGGGCTTGAGCAGCCTGCAATGAATTATTTTTCAAGTGATGTAATTGAAGGTGAGATGGCTCATGCAAGATTTTTCCCTGATGAAATTCGTAACCAGATGCCATTATGCAGTTATAGAAAATACACCATCAGTGAAATAATTAATGCAGTTATAACGGCGGGATTCACATTGTCCCGGTTTGATGAGCACCCTGCATGGATAAATAAAAGTGTACCAGGAGAATTTACACTGGTAGCAAGACGGTGATTTTTATGGAATATGATAGATAGGCAAAACAGGGGAAAAGTTAATTCCTTTATTTAAAGAACACTGGTTTTAGACAGATATAATATTTTGTAGGTGCTATTTGTGAAAGGAAGAGATAATGACGAAATATATTATAGAAACAGATCAGATTGCATTAAGAGAGCTGACAGTGGCGGACTTTAATGCCTGGCATCAGATATTATCCGATAAAGAGACGATGCAATATTATCCAAGAGAATTTGATGAGGATCAGACCAGAAAATGGATCAACTGGAACCTAGATAATTATAACAGATACGGCTTTGGATTATGGGCAGTTATTTTAAAGAAAACCAATGAGTTCATTGGTGATTGCGGTATTACCATGCAAAATATCTATCGTGATGGCAATTTGTTTCCTGAAATCGGCTATCATATTAATAAAAACTTTTGGAATAAAGGATATGCCTCCCAGGCATCAAGAGCATGTTTGGGTTATGTCTTTAAGAACACTGATTTTAACGAGGTCTTCTCGTATCAGAAGTCGACCAATATCCCATCAAGAAAAGTAGCCGAAAAGATGGGGATGTCATTGCGTGAGGAATATCCCGATCAGATCAACATAAAAACAAGTGTATATTCCATTACCAGAGCAGAATTTTATACCGGTGAACCTCGTATATAAAAAGTAAAATCCCATTGTGATGATACAAGAGGTAACGGAAAACGAGAATCCTTTTAAGGAAAAAAGCAGTGATGCGGGGGAGGATTAGTAATGCAATGTAACATAAAAGGACAAGCATATCATTATATTGATCGTGTTATGGAAGATGAATTTACAAGAGACCGTTACTTTCAGCTTTCAAAAGATATATACAAACTAAAATATGAAAAGTGGTATGAATCCGGTTATATGGATAACCGTTATATCCCATATGTTATTATGCATGGGGATACGGCAGTTTCAAGTGTGGCAGTATGTGTGAATGATATAAACTGGAAAGGCCAGCAAAAGAGATATGTACAAATCAGCACAGTTATGACTCTGCCTGAGTATAGAAAAAAAGGATTAAACCGCTATCTGATGGAAAATGTTTTAGCCGATTGGGTGAATAATTGTGATGCAGTTTATTTACTATCAAATGATTCTGTCGTTGATTTTTATCCTAAGTTTAATTTTGAGGAATACAAAGAATTTGAATATAGTAAGCCCATCTTAAAATCAGAGGGTACATATAGAAAGCTTAATATAGAAGATCCGGAAGACTGGGAATTATTAATGAAAAGCTATAGAAAAGGAAATCCATTTTCCCAACTAAAAGTGGATAATCTGAGTCAGTTTGTATTTCATTGTATACAATTCAGAGCGAATGATATTTATTATATCCCACAATATGGTGCTGTTGCAGTGGTTAAACATGAGAAGAACAGGCTTATTTGTTATGATGTTTTTGCCGATGCCAATAACAGGCTGGATGATATTTTAGGTATTGTGGCTAATGATGATACAGATCATGTGTGTCTGGGATTTACACCGGAATTAAAATATGGCTATACAATTGAAGAATCACAGGAGGAAGACAATCACCTATTTGTGCTAAATGGAAAAGAGAATATATTTAGGGACAATAAGGTGATGTTTCCCATGTTGTCACGTGCATGAAAAGGCAATCTATTAAATTATAAATCATACAGGGGGTAATATAATGAGTAAGTTAGTAACAGAGGCATTGCGTAATCAGTTTGATTCTACATTTCATATGGCAGTTGTTCTTGTTGATATTTGTCCGGAAAAAATATGGGCTTCATCATATAATGAAGTGCCCTTTTGGCAGCAGGTTTTCCATTATGTTTATTATATTGATTTCTGGATGCGTGAGAAGTATGACGACAGTGAATGGCGTACAATGGTTTTTGATGATGCCTATACGACTGACTTATATGCAGACAATTATGATGGATTACTTATATCGAAAGCAAAAATGCGAGAGTATCTTGATGCAATTCAAATAAAGTCCACAGGAGTATTTGATCATCTGAATGATGAAAAACTGGGGACTTCCGTTTTTGGCAACAACCCGCAATACACTTATGCAGATGTTATTATTGGGCAAATAAGACATATCATGTATAATATCGGCTACCTGAATGGCATTTTGCGTGAAATGGGGTTGCCGGAATCGGATTGGTATGCCTATAACGAGCCAGAAGGTTCATAAATAAAAATTACTTTATCAGGTGCAGTGCAAATTCAATCTCTTTTTTCTTTACGTAAAATGTATAGGATAATTTTAGTTTGTTAGTACCGATTCCGGCATAAGGCAGATCGAACGTATTTTTAATGGATAAGTCCTTTACACTTAATTTAAAAGGTATATTGTTTTCGTAAAGCGTTTCCTGAATCCGATTTTTATCATCTGTAGTATATACACAAGTCAATGAAGACCAACGAAAGTAGTTAATCATATTTACAGAAACCTCCTTTTAAAAATAAGTATATAATACATGGCTTCACATTCATAGTAGATTGATTATTAATGTTTTATTACAAAAATATTGATGTTTAGCAAATTTTGTTGTATTATTGTTTGAAAATTAAAGGTGTGAGGTTTTGAAAATGAAACTGCGTTTAGTAAAATTAAATGAAAATTATAAATTGCATTTAACTGATATGATGGAAGAATGGTATGCTTCGGGTGAAAAAATCGTTCCTGGTGCAATTGCAAGATATAATTATCAAGATTTTGATAATTATATTGACTGTTTAGATAATAATGTAGAAAAAGATGGATATGTACCATATTCTACGTTATTTTGCCTGGATGAAGAAAGAGATTTGTTTGTTGGAGCTGTTAATGTCAGGCATTATTTAAATGAATCTTTGCAATTAAATGGTGGACACATCGGGGATGGGGTTCGGCCTTCGGAAAGAAGAAAAGGAGTTGCTACCAGGATGATTGGTCTTGCCCTTGATGAGTGCAAAAAAATTGGACTGGATAAAGTTTTAATGGTATGTGATAAAAAGAATATAGGTTCTGCAAAAAGTATAGTGAACAATGGTGGTGTACTTGAAAATGAAATTTTGGTTGAGGGTATTATGGAGCAAAGATATTGGATTAGCATCAGCTAAAATAGAATTTGATGAATTGATGTAAATTGACAACTTAATATTGATATTAAGTAGTTACCGTTGTATGATTAATTTACAATATAAGATTTACATGGGTTTTGCCGGGGGATAAAAATATTAATATGCCGCCAGGGTGTTGGTTGTAGTCGCATAGGAGCATTTCAAATTCTAAAAATGGGGAGAAGTATATATGAAAAAGTTTGATGTAAAAAGTTTGGTAGCAGGGATAATTATTGGAACCATGGGCATAACAACGGTTTATGCTGCATCGGGTATTAAGTCAGCGGCTTTGAGCAATACGAAAATTACGCTAAATGGGGAATCGTTGCCCCTTAGCAAGTCACTAATCTCGGTAACTATGGACAATGAACAAAACGAGAGTTTATATATACCGGCAAATGAATTATTTGAAAAACTTGGATATACCGTTAATTATGACGGCGCGAATAATACAGTTAATTTAATACTCGATAAAAAACGTTCACAAGAAATTATTGGTGACATCGTTACAGAGGGAAATGTCGCTATGAATTTTACCAATAATGCTAATCAGACAAACATAGCTGAATCAGGCGCATTCCGAGCGGAAAATAATCAAACATTAACCATAAATATTACCTCCAATATAAAAGGTGGATCGGTAGATTTATTCTTATTTGACCCAAATGGTAAAGAACAGAAAATCACGATCGGCTCAGCTAATATAACAAAAGAGATAGCCTTGGAAAAGGGAGTTTGGAAGTATAATTGTTCCGGTGTGTTTAAGGATGGAGGGAACATAAAAGTCTTAGGTGAAATCAAGTTAAACTCCTCCAAATTCAATTAATAATGTTATCTAAACTACTAACTTTCAATTTTGTTAGTAGTTTTTTGATGCATTTTTCTTAAAGACAGTAAAGAAAGATAAGGTATTAACAGATGGAGTTGCTAAATAGATCCCTGGAAAATTTGTTTCATACAAACATTAAAAATATAAGTATGAATCTATGCAGTAAAGGAGATGTTAATTCATCTTACATAGCAAGCTACAAAGAACAAAAGTATTTCATTAAAATTCAGAACAAGAAAAATCTTCCGGAACTGTATGAAAATCAGATAGAACGGGAGATCATAGGTACTGCTTTATGTGAAAAGGAGGGGATCCCCTGTCCACGGGTCTTTGATTATAATCTGGAAGAGAAATTTATAATAACAGAATTTATGGATTACAAGTTATTGGGAGACCTATGGAGATTCTTAGATGATGAGGAACGCAAGGATATAAAAGGACAGGCGTTAAGTGTGCTTGAAAAGATGAATCACATTAAGTCTGACTCATTTGGAGGAATATACAAGAAAGGCAGGATAAGACAATTCAGTCTATGGACCGATTCTTACAAGAATATAGTAGAAACGGCATTGGATGACTGTTGCCGTTATGGAAGCATAACAGAGATTGAACGTAGAGCCATAACGGATAAAGTGAACGAAAATTGCAAAAACTTAAACCAGAAGAAGCAGACCTCTGCAGTGTTCGCACACCTCGATTTACATTGGAATAATATTTTTATTGACAAAAGCACCAGGCAGATAAAGGGTATTTTTGATTTTGGAAGTTCTTTATTTACACCTGAATATATGGGGTATTTTCGTCTGAATGGTGGCTTCCTCTATGGAACGGATAGTTTTTACAATCAGGAAATTATTTGTCCGGTTCAAATAGATAATCATGAATATCAATGCGCGGAAATACTTAATACTTTGGATTATTTTACATTTCTTTCTTTTAAAAGATTAGATTATGAGAGAGAAAAACAGATATTATTAAAATAAAATGAAAGAAGAATAAACTCATGACAAGTACAATGCTAAAAATACTGGCACTCATATTTATGTTTTTGGATCATGTCGCAGAATTTATTCCGGGAGCTCCAATCTGGTTACACTGGATAGGAAGGATCTCTGCCCCAATTTTCTTTTTTTGCATGGCATGGGGATTTTACTATACTTCTAACAGGAAAGTCTATTTATCCAGAATGTACGGATTTGGACTTATAATGGCGTTAATAAATTACATATGTAATAATATATATCAGGATCCTTATTGTTATATTAGTAATAATATATTTGTCACTTTATTTCTGACCGGTGTTGTTTCATGGATATTAGATATTCGTAAGAATGATAAAAAGAAAGGGAATAAGTATATAATCTTCTTTTGCCTGTATCAGATTTTCAGTACGATAATCTGTATTCTTACAAAAAAGATCATAGTTGGTTATGGAGTTTTTGAGCTGGCAGGGGCATTAATGGGAAATATCATTTTTACGGAAGGAAGTATTTTGTTTGTATTTCTGGGTGTATTAATGTATTTCACGAAAGAAAGTAAAAAGAGTCTGGCAACTGCTTACATAATATTTTGTTTAATCTTTTTTGCATTGGCATCAGTAAATAACTTTAGTATTGAAGGACTATTTTATGAAAATTATCAATGGATGATGATTGGAACTCTACCATTCATGTACTTGTATAATGGTAAAAAAGGTAAGGGTTATAAATATCTGTTCTATTTATTCTATCCAATCCATATTGTGGCTTTATTCTGGATTGGAAATTTATGTTTTTAGAAATTCAGAACAGAGGGTAAGGGAAATAAAAAATAAGTTTAGGGGGGAAATATGGTAGGAAAATACAAAGTAGTTACTCTTTGTGGAAGTACAAAATTTAAAGATGAATTTCTAAAAATACAGAAGGAACTTACCTTAAAAGGGTGTATCGTGATTTCTGTGGGGTTCTTTGAATTCAGTGAAAAAGATGAGATTTGGACAAAGGAAACAAAGGTATTGCTTGATGATATGCATAAAAGAAAAATTGATATGGCAGATGCTATATTTGTTATTAATAAAGATGGATATATTGGTAAAAGTACAGAATCCGAAATAGAATATGCAAAAAGTCAAGGTAAAAATATTGCTTATCTGGAAGGTTACGAGGGACAATCTTTAGAAAGAGGGGGGTACTTATGAATTATCAGGATTTAATAGGAAGTATGGAACGGTTTGGGTCAACAAAACGTGATATCTGTATTCACAGCATAGGAGTAAATCCAGACCAGATACATGAAAATGTAATTATCGCTCCGTGGTGGGAACCATCTACTTTCCCAAATTTCGGAAATTTTGAATACTTAAGTGAATCAAATTATTCATCAATAAAAGTATGGAATCTTAGGATTCAAGACTTGAAGATTAGTTATATAAAAACAGGAATAGGTGCACCTGTATTAATGGATGTTATTTTGGCATTAGGCGTCACTGTATGTAAAAAAATTATTTTTATTGGGTCTGTCGGAGCATTGGATAATAAAATGGGTATTGGAGATATTGTGATCCCAAACTATTCAGTTTGTGGTGACGGCGCAAGTCGGTACTTAGCTTCGGAGAAACTTGCAGATGGAGATGTATTCGGAGAAAAACAATATCCAGATAAAATCATGTTTGATCGACTTAAAGAAGCCACCAGCCATATATGTGAAGAAAACCACGTAAAATGGCATGTTGGGAATAATTTTAGCACTGATACAGTATTTGCACAGTTTGTGCATATAGACGAAATTATTGGGATGGGCTGTGATGTTATTGAGATGGAAACTGCAGCGGCTTTTCGAGCAGCTACTTTTACTGGCATACCAATGGCAGCGCTCTTTAGTGTTTCAGACAATACTGTGGTCAACAAATCTTTAGTAAGTGGTCGCACATCAGAAGAGATGGAATATCGGAAAAAGGTACGTAGTGAGCTTTTCCCTCAAATAATTACAGCGCTCTTTCATAGCAGAGTAGAGAGGTAAGTGGCACGTTTATGGCAATCAGTATTTTGACAAGTATGTTCCATAATGATTTTCCCATAAAGTTTACAGAACGGCTGAATGAAATTATTGTGAATCGGAAGAAATTTGTATTTATCGCATCAGAATTTCATGATTTTCAGGAGATTAATGATAGATATTTCAAGCTGTTTTTAAGTAAGTTTCATAATGCCGGTATAAGGTTTTCTGACTGCTGCATTGTTGATGACAGGATGACAAAAGAGGAATCACAGCGAGCGGTTAAAGATGCGGATGTTATTTGGATTTCTGGTGGAGACACACCGACTCAGTTCAAATATCTTAAAGAATACGGATTGGATAAGATACTAAAAAATCACAATGGGGTAATTATAGGTATGAGTGCAGGTGCAATTAACATGGCTAAAATTGCCATTTGCACCGCTACCTGTGAACATCACGAGCAGAAAATATATAGAGCACTGGGTCTTGTGGATATTTCAGTAGAGCCGCATTTTGATTGTATTCATGTAGCGGATGAATTATTAGACTTATCAAATGATTATTATATATATAGATTATGTGATGATGCGGTAATAATATGTAAAGATGGAACTGTTGAACTTTTAGGAGATGTTTTTATATTAGATAAGCATGCGGTTAAGCAGATATCATCTTAGGAGCGAATAATAAAAGAGTATAGTAAGGAGGAACAAAATATGTCAGCAAAAATTATAAAGGTCACAAAAGAGCACTTACCATCCCTTCGTTTTATCGGAAAGCGATATACAAATGCGGACAGAATCGGTGGATTCGGACACAAATGGGGTGAGTGGTTTGAAAAGGGCTGGTTTGCTTCCCTTGAGAAGCTGGGAGAACTTCAAGACATTGAAAATGGTTATATTGGTTTCATGCGCTGCAACTTTTCCAGTATTGAAAATACCTTTGAATACTGGATTGGTATGTTCCTCCCGGAAAACACAGTAGCTCCAGAGGGATTTGCTTTTATAGACCTCCCGGAAAGTGATGTTGCCGTTTGCTGGATAAGCGGTAAGGAAAATGATGGGATCTACGATATGCATGGGGATTGTATATCCAAATTCCAGGAAGAAGGTATGGGAAACTTCAGAAGTGATTATGAAAACAGAGCCTGTTTCTTTGAACGGTATAATTGTCCACGTTTTACAGAACAAGATGCTGAGGGAAATATAATATTGGATTATGGTATCTATTTAGCAGATTAGGATTTTGACCCCAACATTTCATTATTGGAGGATTTACATGAAGAAAGATAATTATATTCATCCTGTGTTATTTGTTTTAATTATTTATTTAATATGCTTCTCGTTCAGGGCTCTAGAATATCTGCTTTTCCGAACGGATCAGTCAATGTTTGGAGAAGCATTTATTCATAAACTGCTGGGGATTCTTGTGCTTGGGATAGCATTACAATATGTATCATTTAGATGGTCAGAAATTGGATTTACGAAACATGCAGTTGTAAAAAACATACTCTATGGTTTACTGCTTGGAGCGACCGTGTACCTGATCGCCTATGGTGCCGAATTTTTTATGCAGATATGGAGAAATGGCAGTCCTTCTTTGAAAATATATGCGACCAGCTATGCGATTGATGGCAATCAGGGTATGCAGACCGGTATCCTGTTTTTCCTGTTTTGCATTGTTGGGAACATTATAAATGTGGTTATGGAAGAGGGAGTCTTCCGTGGACTGTTCGTCAGACTTCTGGAGGCAAAGAAATCTTTTATAAAAGCAATGGTAGTTTCTTCTGTTCTCTTTGGTTTCTGGCATATTGCAGCACCTGTGCGGAGTTTGCTGGATGGAGAAATAAGCCCCATGGGGACGCTTTTGACTGCTACTATTCTTGTTCTAACCACTGGAATCACTGGCGCAAAATTTTGTCTACTGACTAAAATTACCGGGTCGCTTTGGATGTCCATGGCAGATCATTTTTTAAATAATACCATCATTAATCTTTTACATATCACAACAATATCAGGTGCAGATCAATTACAGGTAATTCGCATTTCCGTTGCTCAGACTCTCTCATTTTTGATTGTTCTCTTTATCTACTTTAAAAGTGGTGCTGGCAAAAAAAAGACATTTCGTAATTAACTATAAATACGTTTCCAGTGTAGCGGGTGGGATCTGAAAATGGAGGAACCAAGATGGCAAAGATTGCAGTATTAATAGGCAGTCCCAGAAGAAATGGTAATACAGAAATTCTTGCAAATGCGTTAATTGATGGAATTGATAAACAGGAGAACAGCGTAGAAGTGATTTCTGTAATTGGAAAAAGGGTTAACGGCTGCACCGGCTGCGATTTTTGCTACAGAGACGGCAGTCATAATTGCATACAAAAAGATGATATGCAGGATATCTACGAGAGACTTGCTGGTGCGGATGTTATTGTAATTGCAACTCCCGTTTATTTTTACGGTGTCAGTTCCCAATTAAAGTGTATGATTGATCGGCTGCATAATCCTATACGCAATACGTTCAGAGTGAAAAAACTTATGTTGCTAGCTGTTTGTGCAGATGAAATACCAGCCGTTTTTGACTCTCTGATCACTATGTATCATTCTGTACTAAGCTATTTTTCTCTGGAAAATGGGGGAGTAATTACAGTTCCGGGCTTATCCGGAAAGGGAGATATTTTAGGACATGCTGCACTTTTGGAGGCACGTAAACTGGGAGGAAAAATTTGATGGAAGAATATTATTTGGAAAAGCCCTGTAATACTGATGAAGAGGCCGTAAGACTTTTGACTGATAAATGGCGGTTGTTTGGCGGTAGAATGAATCCGGGGCTACTTAGACAATTTACCGGAAACTATACGGAATGGATGGAATATATTGATGACCAGAGTGCCGGTAGAAATATTGGAGATGAAGTGCAACAAACATTGTTCTTTCTCAAAAATAGCAATGGAACGATTTTGGGGGCAGTGTCTTTAAGGCATTTTCTAAATCACACAAATATTGTAGATGGCGGTCATATTGGATATGGGATATGCCCGGAATACCGGGGAAATGGATATGGCAGTCTGATTCTTAGTCTGGCTTTAAAGAAATTAAAGGAGATGGGGATCACTAAGGTACTTGTAACCTGTGATAGTGATAATATCCCTTCGCAAAGGGTTATTTTGCATCATAATGGAGTTTTAGAAAATCAGACCTTAGATGAAGATGGGATTGAGATTAACCGGTACTGGATAGACAATATAGCAGGTGGCTTGTAATGAGGAAACAGTATAACAAAGGAGTAGGTAAATGAGAATTCTAATTTTGGGTGCAAGCAGTTATGCTGGTCAGGCAATTGCGAAAGCACTTATTAATAAATATGAGGTATATGGAACCTATTACACACAAAAAACCAGCTGCCTGGATGAAAATAAAATGTTTCAAATGCAGCTTGAGGATACTGATTCCATAAAAAAAATATTGGATCAGATTCAGCCGCAAATAATAATTTCCAGTTTGAGAGGAGATTTTCAATTACAGCTGGGGTTACATACTATAGCAGCTGATTATTTATTGTCAATGAAAGGTGGAAAAATGATTTTTATATCCAGCTCCAATGTGTTTGATGGAGCTATGGAAAAACCTCATTATGAATCGGACAAAACCTATTCACAATCAGATTATGGAAATTTTAAAATTAAATGCGAACAACTGCTTCAAGGCAAATTAAATGAAAGATGTGTGATTGTCCGAATACCTCAGATATATGGAAAAAATTCTCCCAGGATTTTAAAGCTGGCAGAAGATACGAAGGACGATAGACCAATTGACACCTACCCTCAATTTTATGTAAATTATACAACTGATATTCAAATCGCAGAATGGATTGCCTATATCATAAAAGAAGATCTTGGTGGAGTATTCCACATTGGAACAAAGGATACTTGCGATTATATGTGGTTTCAATTGGAACTTTCTAAAATACTGGAATTAAAGGAACCTATTTTTCAGAAAGAAGAAAGTTTAGAGAAGTGTTTTCAGGCAGTGATACCGGGCAGAGCGGAAATACCGGATGATCTGCAACGCAGCGTAACTGACGTGTTGGAATATCTGGGGCATGTGCAGGAATAATGCCTTTTAAGGTGATTACCATTCTTTGCAAAGAAAAGAGGCAAATATGGAAAGAAAAGAGAGTAATATAGATTTAGCTAAATTGATTGCCCATGGTAAGGTTGAAACAAAATCTGACGGAGAAATAGTTAATGTATGGACGACAAATTCGATTACTTCGGTGGCCTTTAACCTGATCGGTGACTCTTATAAAAGACATTCAATAAGATTACCTGATAAATATCATATTCCTTTTCGCTTAGACATGACCATCATGATTGACTTTCCAGCACTTATATTACTTGTTGGCGATGGCCATATAGCCTTTGCCACACCCGATAACCACAAAATTGAAGATATCGCTAAACCCACTGGCAAGCCAAATCAGGATCATTGTCTATTTGATAATAAGCTGCCGTTTGGTGAATTCGTTGATATTTCTGTAATTATGAATTTTAATGAAATGCAAATCCTTGTTGGTGGTGAAGAGCGTTTTTATTCATATAAGTTACCATATGTGAAAGTCGCAAATTTAAATGAGTTAAATTTGAAAGGCTTTGGAATTGGGTTAACTGTGTCCAAACAATCCACACTCTGCATAAAATCAATATCGGTAACGGAATATGACGACAAGGTACCTGTTAATCACGATGTTTCAAAACAAACACCACCTAAAAAGGAGATAGCCGAAAGTCTTAAACCTACTTTTGAGTCCATTATAATGGATTTACCGTTGGAATATAAAAATGAATTACAGAAAATGGATGAATTTTTGAAAACGTTAAAACTAATGAAATTCAAGCGTACGATTGATAAAAGAGGCGGGAAAATTACCTACGTTTCCTCGGATTTCGGTTTTTCGTATGCAATACACATATTTGAGGATCGGCTTTCCCACTGCTTCAGCTGGTATCTTGTAAGCAGTGGAAAGCCTGAAACGTGGCACCGCAAGGCTGATTATATGGAGGAAGTACTTTCCGTAATTGCAAAAACAGATATACAATTTGCAAAACGTATTTTTTATGCTCTGAACGACTGTGTTGGCTGTTATGGTTCGCCTTGCCTTGCTAAAACACTCTACGAGTTTAATGGAGAGAAACGCATAACATGTCACGGACGTGTTATGCTTCGTATGTGTCACGAGGATTTTCAGGTTGCAAGAGAATTCTTTCACCATTTAAATGCATTATTAGATCGGAAAAGTGCGGAGGGAAGTTTGCAAACGGAGAAAATTTTGTTGCTTAAGTCATGATCTTTGATGCTTCAAACAAAATAATCATTGCATTTTTTAAATGATGGGTATATAATATTCATTGAACAGGTGGTGAATGAAATGAAATCGATAAAAGATGCAACAAGTCTAACCAGCCGCGATCTTCAGGCAATTGAGAGAAGAGAACAGCTTTTGGAGTCAGCAAAAGAATTATTTGCGTTAAAGGGGTTCCACGCGACTACAACCAGAGAGATTACAAGAAACATTGGAATGGCAGACGGATTAATCTATCATTATTTTCCGGAAGGAAAGAAGCAGATGCTAGACATTATCCTAAAGGAGTTTTTAGATGACCGGTATTTATTAGTTGAAGCAGAGATTGCCGGATTAGAAGAAACGCTGTCACTTAAGGAACTGCTGATTTCACTGGGGAATATATTCTTTGCTTATATTGCAAAGGATAAATATGTTCTTCAAATTCTTTTAAAAGAAAAAAGTGTATTCTCAGATGAATATACAGAGCGTTTCAGCCAGCATGTGAGTTTACTTCTGGGACAAACCATGAAGCGGGTTCAAGTATTTGTTGACAGAAAAGAAATTCGTTCTTTTGATATCTTTATGATGGTGAATCAGTTTTGGAGCGCGATCTATTCCTACATTTTACAGGATGTGTTTTTTGGTAATCACAGTTTTTATCACAGTGACCGGGAACATTATCTGATTCAGGTCGTTGAATATACACTTTTAACCTGGGAACTATAGTACTGTAGATTCCAGGTATTCTTTATAAAAAGTAATTCACTGTTTGTTCAGTGAAAATATAAAAGTCAGGAAGCCAATCACGCATTAAATGGATGAGGTGTCTGAGTAAAAACAATAGTCAGATCTCAGGAGGAAATGCTAATGAAAGAAATAAGAACAGAGATACGAATTAATGCATCTGCCAGTGTAGTATGGAATGTTTTAACTGATTTTCGTGCTTTTCCTGATTGGAATCCATTTATGGTATATTTAAAGGGAAAACCGGCAGTAGGAGAAAGAATAGAAGTTAAGATGGTTCCACCAGGTTCAAAAGGGATGGTTTTTAAACCAACAGTTTTGAAATTTCAAAGAGACAAAGAATTTCGCTGGCTAGGACACACTGGCTTTCCGGGATTATTTGATGGTGAGCATATATTAGAATTAATTGAGAATTCGGATGGCACTACGACATTTATCCAAAGAGAGATATTTAATGGCATCTTATTGCCTATGTTAAAAAAGTCGTTGGATAATGGTACAAAAACGGGATTTGAAGCGATGAATAAAAGATTAAAACAGATTTGTGAAACAAAATAAAAAAATTATTTTATTCTATTCCGGTTTTATGGTAAAATAAAACTATTAAATCATATAGGTTAATAGGAGAAAAACATTGAAGGAATACAATAAAAAACTAAAAGAGGAAATAGCTGAATTCAGAGAAGCCGGTCATAAGTTCGTGAATAAGGAAATTACGGCTGCTGAATTTAAGGGAAAATCCGGAGGCATGGGGGTTTATGCACAAAGGGGCGGCAAAGCTTTTATGATTCGTTTAAGGATACCCTGCGGGATTTTATCATTTTCCCATTTGAAATTAATCCATAAATTTGCCGTGCAATATGGTTTAGAGAGAATTCATCTTACAACCAGGCAGGCCATTCAGCTTCATGATCTGGATATTGATTCTGTCTGTGAGATCATGGAAACCGCCATTGACCATGGTTTATATACAAGAGGGGGCGGCGGCAATTATCCCCGTAATGTCGCCTTGTCTCCCCTGTCTGGTGTGGATAAAACGGAAGTTTTTGATCCTACTCCCTATGCGCTGCAGGTAAACCGGTATGTAATGGAGCGGATTATGGAATATCATTTGCCCCGTAAATTGAAAATAGCATTTTCCAACAATGAAGCGGATACTGCCAACTGTACCATCAATGATTTGGGCTTTATGGCAGTCATGGATCAAGGAACTCCCTCTTTTAAGATGTACCTGGCAGGCGGATTAGGCAATAATCCTGCAGTGGCTTTACCATATGATGAATTGATTCCCCCAAATCAGGTTCTGTACCATGTGGAAGCTGTTACAAGAATATTTGCGGCAGAAGGAGATTATGAGAATAAGGGAAAAGCAAGACTGAGATACATCCCAAAAAGGATGGGGGAAGAAGCGTTCATGGAGTGTTACAAAATGCATCTCGCCCAGACGAAGGAATCCATGGACTTAACTATAAATATGGAACCAGCCGAAATATGTGAGGCAGCAGATAAGCTGCAGTTTGCAGAGATCCATGCAGACAGCAGTAATCTGATTGCCCAAAAACAAGCGGGATTTTATACAGCTGTCATTCATCCCCAGTGCGGACAGCTGCCTGTAAAAGCCCTTGAAGAAATCATTACATTTTTGGTGGATAAACAGCAGGACATCCGCCTTAGTATGACGGAAAGCATGTACATCCGCAACCTGTCCAGAGAAGAAGGAGAAAAGCTTCTTGCAAGTATGGGAGAGATCAATCAGGTAACCCCAATTGGTATGAGTGTGAGCTGCGTGGGAGTACCGACCTGCCAGATAGGAGTTTTAGAGAGTCAGACATTATTAAAAGAAATAAACAGGGTACTGATGGAAAACAAGATAAAAACGGATTATCTGCCGGGAGTTTCCATATCGGGGTGTTTTAATTCCTGTTCCAGGCACCAGGTAAGTGAAATTGGCTTTGTCGGCTGTAAAAAACGTATTTCCAATGCTCCGGCAGAAGCCTTTGAACTTCATATAGGAGGAGCGGCAGGGAACGGGAACACCCATTTGGGGGAATGCCTGGGTGCAATAAAAAAAGAGGATATTCCGGACTTTATGGTAAAACTTTCTCAGGCATTAAATGCCAAAGAAATGTATTTTATGGACTATCTGAAGGAATACCAGGAAGAGTTTGAGGATATGACGAAACCTTATCTGATTTCATAAATGAGTATCAGGCAGTTTAAAGCGTTGAACTAAAAAATCAGGATTGATGGCAGGGAAAATTGCCGTCAATCCTGATTTTTTTGTTTACAGTAAGGACTCTGCCCCTATGTAAAAGTTCACTTTAGTAAACAGGGACATTTGCTGTTATCCCAGGGAAGACATTCCTGCTGGCAATGTTTCAGTGTATCGTTTTCTTTATATACATCAGTATATTTGTGCGGACTGACACCAAATATGCACATAAAGGCCCGGTAGAACGTGCGCATGCTGTTAAACCCGGCGCTCATGGCCGCCTCCGTAATCGTGGATTCCTCATTTTCTAACAAGATACCTGCGACATGCCTGCAGCGAAGTGAGTTAACATATTCACTGATACTGCATCCTACATGCTTGTTGAATATGTGAGAAAACCGGCTGGTACTGTAGCCGAATTCCTCAGCAATGGATTTTAGGGATAATGCGTTTTTGTAATTATTATGAAGATAAGTGAGAACATTGCGTACCAAAGCATCGTCATCCTTTGTATGCGTATTTTCCATCGGAATGTTTTCTGTCAGCAAAGCCAGAATTACATGAATATACCCTCTGGCAGCCATGGATTCAGGTGTTTTTCGCTGCAGTTCACAACAGCACCGCATGCAGCGGGCCACCTCCTGAGTCAGAACTTTGTTGGATATATGACATAAGGAAAAGGTCTTTCCCTTCAGTTTCTTTTGAAAGACAGGTATATAGGAAAGGGGTATCGTCATCACTATGGTATCTGAGTATTCAGGAGTTAAATAACGGTGCACGGTATAGCTTGGCACCAACAGCAGTTCCCTGGCCTGGATACAGTAAAGTTTCCCATTTAGAGCTGCTTCCATGGTACCGCTGCGTACATATACCAGTTCCAATGCACTGTGGAAATGGGGAGCGCAGTTGTTATTGATGGAATACCAGGAGGAAGAGTTAGCCTGACTATCCCGGGATATCTCGTAATTATAGTTTGAATCGATCATTGCAAGCCTCCTGTTTATATAAAAGAAACGCAGCTAATTATGGCACAAATTATGTTTATTACGGCAAGATAATCCTGTTTAATTATATTATAATCAAATTATAAAAAATTACAAGTAACGGGTTAATCAACATTGAGCAATGAAAGGAAGGGGTATATGAAATCATTAAAGCTAGGAATTATAGGGTGTGGAGGCATTGCAAACGGCAAGCACCTGCCGTCTGTTAAGCAGGAAGGCAGAGCCGAAGTTGTGGCTTTCTGTGACATTGATGAAGAACGCGCCAAGGAAGCTGCAAAAAAATATGGCACAAAAGATGCTAAGGTATTTACGGATTACCGGGAACTGATCAGGCTGGATTTGGATGCGGTTTATGTTTGTACGCCCAACCGTTCCCATTGTGAAATCACGGTAGCTGCACTGAACGCCGGCAAGCATGTCATGTGTGAAAAACCCATGGCTATCAATTATAGTCAGGCTATGGAAATGGTAGAAGCAGCGAAAAAAACTGGTAAACTGCTGACCATTGGTTACCAGAACCGTTATCGGGCGGACAGTATTTACCTCAAACAGGAATGTGCCAATGGAGAACTGGGTGAAATATATTATGCAAAAGCAAAAGCCATCCGCCGCCGGGCAGTTCCAACATGGGGTGTATTTTTAAACGAATACGAACAGGGTGGCGGACCGCTGATCGACATTGGCACCCATGCACTTGACCTGACGTTATGGATGATGAACAATTATAAGCCAAAAAGTGTGGTAGGTACCGTATATCATAAACTCAATGGCGAGAGACAGCCTGCCAATGCCTGGGGATCATGGGAACCTGACAATTTCACGGTGGAAGACAGTGCTTTTGCATTTATCGTTATGGAGGATGGAGCCACAATTACTCTGGAAGCAAGCTGGGCACTTAACTCCCTGGATGTCCATGAGGCCAAAACCGTTCTCTGCGGTACCAAAGCAGGTGCGGATATGCTCAATGGGCTGACGATCAACGGCACCAAAAATGACCGTTTATATGAACTGAAGCCAAACCTGGAAGCAGGAGGAGCTGCTTTTTATGACGGTGATGTAATAACTCCTGAGGTGACGGAACAACACACTTTTTTTGATGCGATACTTGGTACTGGAGCATTGGTAGTATTGCCGGAGCAGGCTGCAGTCGTTACACAGATTTTGGATGCTGTTTATCAGTCTGCCAGAGAAGGACGGCAGATTCTATTATAAAACAGAGAGGTGGTATTTTATGATTTTGATTGAGGAGTTCAATCTTCAGCTTTATTCACTGCGTGAACTGACCAGAGAAGATTTTTCTGATGTTCTGAAGCGGGTTGCCGGAATTGGTTATACCGGTGTGGAATTTGCCGGTTATGGAGGTCTTACTGCCAGCCAGATGCACAGTTTGCTTAAAGAAAACGGATTAAAGTCCATAAGCAGCCACGTACCGCTGGAGCGTCTGATCAATGATTTGGATGAGGAGCTGAGTTATAACCGGGAGATCGGGACAGAAGCAATTATTGTGCCTTATTATCCCCTTAAAACAATCCACGATACGGAAATTCTGGCAGAACAGCTTGCACCCATTGCCAGGGCTGTGCGCAGTGCAGGTTTTACGTTTGGTTATCATAACCATGCTCATGAATTTGTGAAGTCAGAAGACGGAACAGTTCTTCTGGATTTACTGATGCAACTGACAGATCCCATCGATATGGTGTTGGAATTAGATGTATATTGGGCAGCTTATGCAGGTGTGGATGTGCTGGCATACATGGAAAAACAGAGGAATCGTATCCGGCTGCTACACTTAAAACAAATGGCCGATTTTGAAAGCAGGAAGTGTGTGGATTTAGATGAAGGTGTTCTGGAGTTCAAAGCGATTATATGCAAAGGATTGGAAATCGGAGTACAGCACTGTATTTTGGAACAGGAGGAATTCGCTGTATCTCCATACCAGAGCATAGAAAAAGGATATAAACACATTATGAATCTGTAGATTCCCGAAAGGAGTGTTCGTATGAAATTAGGAGTATTAACCGTTCCGTTATATGACCGGAGTGCAGAGGATGCATTCCGCTATCTGAGCAGTCTGGGGGTACAGACCGTGGAGATTGGTACCGGCGGCTCGCCGGGCAGCAAACATTCCAATCCAGAGGAGCTGCTTTCAAGTGAGAGCAAATTGTCGGCTTATAAGGATATGCTGAAAAAATATAATTTAGAAATCAGTGCATTGAGCTGCCATTCCAACCATGTACATCCAAGTGCAGAGATCCGTGCCCAGGCTGCTGCCGATTTTACCCGGACCCTGCGCCTGGCAGAGAAACTGGGAGTCGATACCGTGGTGAGTTTTTCGGGGTGTCCCGGTGACTATGAAGGAGCAAAATATCCCAACTGGGTGACGTGTTCCTGGCCGACGGATTATCAGCACGTCCTGGATTATCAATGGAATGAGAAATTAATTCCTTTCTGGCAGGGAGCTGTTGCTGAAGCTGCCAATTACGGTGTCAATAAGATTGCATTGGAGCTGCACCCCGGATTCTGTGTATACAACACTGCTACATTGCTGAGATTAAGAAGAGCAGTTGGTGATGCAATCGGTGCAAATTTCGATCCCAGCCACCTGTTCTGGCAGGGAATCCGCCCAGCTGAGGCAATTAAGGCACTCAAGGGCGCAATCTACCATTTTCATGCAAAGGATACAAAGGTGGATACGGTTCAAACACAGATCAATGGTGTACTGGATACCGGAAACTATGGTGATTTATCACAACGCAGCTGGTCATTCCGCACTGTTGGCTGGGGCCATGATGGGGATGAATGGAAGGAAATTATCTCTGCTTTGCGGCTGACCGGTTATGACGGGGCCATCAGTATTGAGCATGAAGATGCTTTCATGTCCGTTGAGGAGGGACTTGAAAAAGCCATTGACTTCTTAAAGGATATCGTTATTCACGACCGGCCTGCACAGGCGTGGTGGAATTAAAAGTCAGGAGAACATTGGATTATGGAAAAGAAAAAATTACAGATTGCCTTGATTGGATACGGTGGCATGGGAAGCTGGCATGCCCGTATGCTTAACGATATAACTGAAACCTGTCTGTGCGGTATCTGGGACATTGATCCCGTCCGCAGGGAAGCTGCAGCTGCGGACGGAATACATGTCTATCAGTCCCAACAGGAATTGCTGAATGACATGACAGTGGAAGCGGTAACCATTGCTACTCCAAATGATACCCATTTACCTGTTGCACTTGCGGTCATGAGTGCAGGAAAGCATGTAATCTGTGAAAAACCTGTGGCACTAAACTGGGAAGAACTGACACAGATGGCTGATTATTCAAGAAAGATGGGAGTCTTTTTCACGGTACACCAAAACCGCCGCTGGGATGAGGATTATCTTATCATAAAACAATTGTATGACCGGCAGTCGCTTGGCAGGACTTTTAATATTGAGAGCCGCGTACATGGATCCCGTGGAATACCTGGAGACTGGCGAAATCAGAAGGAGCATGGCGGCGGCATGGTATTGGACTGGGGCGTGCATCTTCTGGATCAGATGACCATGATGCTTGGAGGCAGAAAACCTCTTAGCGTTTTTGCACAATTGACGAATGTTACCAACGAAGCGGTTGATGATGGCTTCCGTGCATTATTTCAATTTGATGATCATCTGACTTTTTTAGTGGAAGTGGGCACCAGTAATTTTATCTCCATGCCCCGCTGGTATATCCAGGGAGAAAACGGTTCCGCGGTTATCCATGACTGGAAGTTAAACGGTGAAATTGTTATGGTTTCGGATTGGGAAAAACGTGATGCAGTACCGGTCGTAACCGCAGCGGGACTGACTAAAACCATGGCTCCCCGCACGGATGAAACAGTGAAAAAATATCCGCTGCCGGAAGTACATGCCGATATTCGGGATTTTTATCGCAATGTTCATGCTTGTATTCATGAAAGAGCGCAGCCACTGATTCAATTGGAAGAGGTTATGGAAGTTATGCATATCATGGAAGCTGTGTTCCGTTCGGCGGAGCAGAACTGTGTAGTGTACTTATAGGAAATTAACAGGGCTGGCAGAAGTAAACGATTGCTTCTGCCAGCCCTGTTATACTGCAATGAAAGAAAAACATGATTTTACTGAGTTCTATGCGTATTTAGGATTATTACCAGGGTGAGAGGACAGGGGTAAAAGCGGAATATACATTGCAGGGTATCGATATGGAGGGCGAAAAATGTAAGGTCCTTATCGTCAATCAAAAAGTGAATGAGGAGCGGAAACCTATGATTGAAACGGATAGTAAAAGTCTTGCGTGGCTGAACAATGCCGACATGACAGCGGTTCTTGAAGATAGTAAAGAAGGCCCTGTGGTAAGGATATTCGGTCAAGGGTTATCTTGCTTATCGTGATGATAAAATCGTTGGCTAGTGTAACTCCAATACGAAATCAGATTGTCTGAAATGCCTGTCAACTTCATTTCGATAAGAGCAGATCAGCTTATTATTTGCAGAGAGTATTAGAATCTTCCGGAACAAAAACACCCCGGATGCATAAAGTAAGGTATGATACCACTGTGTGCATAAGTCCTGAGGGGATGTTAAATGGGATTTCTGGTCAGACTGCTTGAAAAAGGCAGCTTAAAAAAACCGCTTCATTTTACGCTGGATAAAATTGTGGAAGAATACATACCTGCCGGAGAAGTGCCTCCATATGCGCAAGAGCTGAAAGCTCTTGCCTCTAAGAACAATCTTAATTTAAAGGATATTGCTGAACTGGCTGTCTTGGTAAGGTCCGAGATTGACCAGCTGAAAGATGAAGTGGAAACATTTGTGGTTGCAACGGAAAAGGCGAAACGAGTACAGTCAAACCTTAATTTATGGAATGAAATTCTAAATGAATTGACCTGTGATTATTCTTATCAGGATGAGGTGACCGACACCGATACGTTTGTCCATTCAAAAGCGGTGGAGG
This sequence comes from Lacrimispora sp., assembly GCF_031982545.1. Classification (GTDB taxonomy): domain Bacteria; phylum Bacillota; class Clostridia; order Lachnospirales; family Lachnospiraceae; genus Lacrimispora. The sequence goes on along the minus strand of NZ_DALYXB010000001.1, from coordinate 394,395 downwards.
AGATTCCACGGATGCACCATGCCATAACTCAGCTTCTTGGGGAAAAAGAAGTCCTGCAGCTGGAATCACAGCTTGTTCTTCAGTCAGAGATTCTGCAAAGCAGCATATTTAACTTAGAGCAGACACTGCTTGCCATGGGCCCTGAGATCAGGAATCTAAAAGAAAAGAGATCGAAACTGGAAGAAGAAATCAAAAGCTTTCAAAAAGATGCAGAAGAGTTGAAGCAAATGGGGGAAGCAGCTGATCCGAAGCGATCCACACAGTTATCAGAAAAAGGCAAGTCACTGGTTATCAGAAAGAAGAATCTCGCAGTCAGCGAAAAAGAGATGAATGCCTATATGGAGGCAGTGCAGAAAACGGCGATCCAGATATTTAATGTCTTTAAAGAGGTATCCCGGTCTGCCGCAGAAGGGGTAAGAACTGCAATTAACAGGCTGATTGCAGAAAACAGAAAAGCATTAAGGAAAGCGGAGGATACACAGGGCTTTACCGAAGGGAGAAAAAAGCTGTCCCAGCTTTATACACTCCTTGAACTGCTTGATGACTGTATGAGGGTTTATCAGAAATATGACCGGCTAAAGTCATAATCTGACATAGCCGGTCTTACTGATCTTCTAAAGATGAAAGAAGTTTCTTCAATAACTGGTCCAGCTGGGCCAGTTCTTCTTTTGTCAGCCCTTTTAACAGGGATTCTTCTGTCTGGGTATGGGTTATGACCGCCCGGGAAATTAGTTCATAACCTGCGTTGGTCAGCTGAACGTAGATTGTTCTTCTGTCTTCGCTGTCATGAACTCTTTTAACCAAATCTTTTTTCTCCAAAGTGTCAATGCGGTTTGTGATGGCTCCCGAAGTGATCATAAGTGACTGATACAGATCCGTGGGTTTTAATTTGAATTCTCCGCCGGAACGACGCAGTGTTGCCAACACGTCAAATTCACCGCTGTTTAACTGATAGAGGGAAAAATTCTCTGCCAATCTCCTTTCTGAATGCTTGACAGTTCTTTTCAGTCTTCCCCAAACCGCCATCGGTGACGCATCTAGATCCGGAAGCTCATGGGCCCATTGATCGATTATTTTATCAACATTATCTTTTTTCATATTTTTAGTGTAACACCTGTAATTAAAAAGTACAAGATAATTTTAATGTAAAGTTACTTAACTTTAAATATCTTAACATTAAAATACTTGACAATCGAGATGACGAGCGATACACTTAATATATCTTAAGGTTAAGATACTTAGACGTGAGATAAATAATAAGGAAAAGAGGATAAAAAAATGAAGCAGACGAAAGATATATTACTTACAATGCTGACTCCCATGTTATGGGGATCCACATATATCATTGCCTCCGTATTGATCCCCATACAGCGCCCGGTGTTTGTTGCATTTATGAGAGCATTTCCCATAGGACTGATTTTGCTTTTATGGTACAGGAAACTGCCGAAGGGAATATGGATCTTAAAATCATTGATACTTGGAAGCTTAAACATTGGAATATTCTTTCTGTTTTTGTTTATTGCGGCTTACCGGCTGCCTGGAGGAATCGCATCCATCATAGGAAGTGTACAACCGGTATTTGTAATATTTTTCAGCTGGATCCTTTTAAAAGAAAAACCAACCATGCGGTCTTATGCTGCAATTGTCATGATGGTGACGGGAGTTATATTACTTCTATTTAAGCAGCAGATGGCCATTGACGTATGGGGCGTGTCAGCTGCTTTATGCGGTGCAGTGATAATGGCCCTCGGCGTGGTGCTGACTAAGTACTGGGGAAAACCGGAAGGGATCAGCCAGATGGTGTTTACTTCCTGGCAGTTGTTTTTTGGCAGTCTGATTCTGATTCCGGCTGTGATTATTATGGAGGGCAGCATACCCGCCCTCACTCCTGTTAATATTGCAGGACTTGCCATACTTGGAGTAGTTAATACCGGACTTGCCTATTATTTATGGTTCCGGGGAATCGAAATCCTTTCTCCTGTCCGGGTATCACTTTTAAGTCCGGTGAATCCCTTAACAGCATTTCTTTTAGGTTATGTGGTGCTGGGGCAAAGCATCAGCCCCATTCAGCTTGCAGGTGTTGCAATCATTATAGCCAGTATTTTTGTCTCACAGAAAAAGACAGCAAAAGCAGGATGATTGCCTTTTAAAATAAGCCATGTTACAATGCAGATAAAGATTGCAAAATAATGCAAATAAGATTTGTACAGGGGGTAACATGCAGACAGGAGATAAAATTTCGTTTGGAAACTATCAATGGCGGGTACTGGAATTACTGGAAGACAGGGCTTTGATTATAACCGAATACATCATAGAACGACGTCCTTACCATAATGTTTATAAAGAGACAACATGGGCTGACTGCGCAGTAAGAGCGTATTTAAACGGTGAATTTCATGACAGATTCAGTGTGGATGAACAATCAAGAATAATTCCTGTCCTAAATAGAAATCCTGATAATGAGTGGTATGGTTGTGAAGGCGGAGCTGATACTCAGGATACCATCTTTTTATTAAGCATGGAGGAAGCGGCGTGCCGGTATTTTGGTGACAGCAGCTTAAAGCTTTATAATCCTGGAAGGAACCAAAGGTATTGGTTTGAACGAAAAGATAAGAACAACAGTAAGAGAATTGCCAGACGTGAGGGGGAAAAGGGCAGTGACTGGTGGTGGCTGCGTTCTCCAGGCCGTGTAGGTATAAAGGCCGTATATATCCATGGCGATGGTAATATAGGGATTCAGGGCAACAATATATTAATTGGAAATTTAAGCGATGGCGAATGCAGAGGGGGCGTTCGTCCCGCTTTATGGCTAAAGCTGTAATACTGTTAATAAGCTGCAGACTAATAAAAAACCGGCACAGGCCGGTTTTTTTGTATCAAAAAGGATGAAAGGAAATGTGATACTTTTTCAAAGGGATTCATAGTATTTTATGAACATGCATTTTGGAAGGAATCAGGTGAAACATTGGCTGAAAACAGGAATGGTTTAAAAGATGGATTATGGGATGAGAATTCAGTCTACGATTATGTGGTCAATACAATGAAAGCCTATGCTGATGCCATGGTGCCCCATTCACCGGATCTGGCAGAGTTATATGGAAGGATTCAGTTTTACGGAGCAGTGGAATCCTATACAGCGGAGTATTTAATCATGTCTCTTGACAGCTATCCAACACCATTTGCAGTCGCTGCAGCGGAACTATTAAATATGGCAGCAAAACAGTATCTGATGGAAAAGGGAGAGGACCCGGATCTGCCAAAAGATTCAGGAGGACTTTATTTCTCAAAATTATCCCAGGAAGACAGGCTGAAGATTGTTGACCGGATCAGCAGCCCGAATGGCATCATTTATATACCTGCAGGCCTTACCATGAAACAGGAAGACATCGTTCCTGTCATGTCGGCATTAAACCGGCTAACCATGATGGGATATTATTCTGAGTGGTCCGGCTACGGATCCACAAGATTTATGTCTCCGGATAAACGCATACTGGAATATCGGCCAATCGGCTGGGAACAGGTGGGGTATCCGGGACCTTCTAAGGGATACCGGATAGCAGGAGCCTTTAACTTTGCTCAGAAAAAGTGAGGAATCAATATTGACTGGAGGTGCGTATGGATAACGGATTTGATGGGGATGTAATTGTGATAGGGTCAGGAGGCGGAGGCGCGGTTGCAGCAAAAGAACTGGGGGAAAAGGGATTGAAGGTGCTGATTCTTGAGGCCGGACCCTGGTATGGCAACCGGAAGTGGCCGGAGCCCAACACCAGTGCAGGTGAACAGGAAAGTTCCAGTAACGAAGATTTGGATATTCAGCTGCTTAAAACCAACTTTACTGATTTAGAGGATGACATGAATGATGCCATTACAGGAAAATTCAGATGGGGACCAGCGGACAGAAGTACCAGTCCGTGGAGCAGAATTATTGAAAAGGGCGGTTTTGTCTGGCAGAGTGCAGGAGTGGGAGGAACCACACTTTTATATTTTGCCAACTGTCCCCGTGCTTACCCTGCTGCATTTGAACGTGACTGGCCAATCAGTTATGAGGAAATGATTCCCTATTATGAAGAGGTGGAGCAGACTCTTCCAGTCCGTGAAGCCACAGCTACGTCTAAAGAAGATCTTTTTCTCTACGGCGCCAGAAAGATGGGATTTACATATACCGATGAAATAAATTTAACCAAACCCGGATTTCGCCTTCAGCCCAATGGAATTCTTGGCATTAATCCCATGTTAAATAATCCGGATTTTGATCTGGATAACAATCAGGCGGTGGGCTGTACTCTTCGCGGTCACTGTGTAAACGGCTGCTGCATCGGCCCCAATGTGGGAAGTGTGGCAAAGCGTTCCACCCTGGTCAGCTATATCCCCTATGCTCTGGCGACGGGAAATGTAACCATTATGCCAAATTCATTTGTGACTGCTATTCACACCGGCCAAAATGAGGAAGAAGGTTTGTTTGCCAACAGCGTAACGGTTAGAAATACATGGACTGGAGAAATCAGGGAGTTTAAGGCCAAAGTGATTGTTTTGTCTGCCGGCTCCATCGAATCCCCCAGACTCTGGTTAAATTCCGGTCTTCCTGAAAATGAATGGGTGGGAAAAGGATTGACCACTCATATGATTGACTGTGTATCCGGAATTTTTGAAGAAGAGGATCTGATGAATATTCTGGGAATGACTGAAGTAAAGCCTTATGTAGGACAGAATTCGGCTGCCAGGATGGATTATCCCGGACTTGGAGCTTTTGAACCCTTTGGAACCAGTCCCGGTATTAATTCCACCATGATTTACGGAACGAGCCAGAAGGGGTACTATTTTCAGAATCAGACCAGGGAAGAAGAGGCCTGGGACAGAGAAGGCATTATTGCAGGAGAACTTTTAAAAGAATTTATGCGAAATTATAACAAGACTCTTAGTATCGTAGTATTTTCCGACGACGATGTAAGTCAGAAAAACGGGGTGACACTGGATCCGGAGCGCAGGGATGAAAATGGCTATATACCAGTGATCAGCTATGAGATCAGTGATGCTGACAGAGAAAGAAGAGATCAGCTTGTGGGACTTGCGGCGGAACTGTTAAAAAAAGCAGGAGCGAAGACCGTCAGCCGGGCTAACTGGCCGCCAGATGTGTGTGCTCATATTATGAGCACCATGAGGATTGGATTTGTTACAGATACGAATTGCGAAGCATTCCAGGTAAAGAGGCTGTTTCTGGCAGATAACAGTGTTTTATGCAACGGACTGGGGGGCCCAAATCCCACCCTTACCACCCAGGCTCTGGCTGTAAGGACTGCAGAAAAAATTGCGGAAAAATATTTTCCATCAGCAAAGAAAGCCTGAAAGAACCGTAAAAATGCGCCTTAGACCAAGGCGCATTTTTTATGGCTTTACTCAGCTTCCTGCATACATAAGATAGATAAAATGATTTGCCTCCCTCAGAAGGTGATCGGTATAGAGTGCCAGCATGATTGCCTGAATTTTGCAGGTAATCAGTCCGTTTGTGGTATCTGACTTAAAATCACTGATCGCAATGGCATCGGAAAGAATTTCCCGGTCAGAAGGGAAGGTATCCGGATTCATTTCGGCTGTGCTGAGCAGATCAAAGGTATTGGCAAACTGGTTGGCAGCGTTAAAATATGAAGCTTCCGTAGGATCTAACTGTCCGCGCATTACCTTTGCATGATCAGCCATATTCTGTGACCAGAATAATTTATAATTAGCCAGGAGCGATTCATCCCGGTTTTGAAGCCGTTTCAGAATTTCAAGGTAACGTTTGGCTTCCATAAGTATATGTAAGATGTCGGCTGTATACATCATGGTGAAAAGACCGCAGGATACACGTTTGTTTAAGAGATCTGCCTGAAACTGGACGAAGGAAGTGGTCAGGTTTAGAAGATTCTGGTTCAGCATGAATACATCCTGTTCATTTTTGTTGGTTGCGGTGTAATCGGCGGTGCAGGGTACAATGTCATAAGCCATGCGGGTCAGCTGGGAATTGATTGTAATTCCGGTGTTAAGCTGTGCAAGTCTCTCTGCTTCTTCCGTATACTGGGTATAAAACTGGCCGGATTCAAGAACACTTAAGGGTATGACTCCGTTTGACAGCTTAATGGCGACTTCTAACAGCTGGTCGTATTGCTGTTTGTATGTATCTGCCTGATCTGCATATTCTTTTCCAGGCGGGGGCATAGTAGCCTCAATAAATATGGCATGCTCTTTTAATATGCGGATCCAGAAAAGATGGTACTGGAGTGAGCATTGTATATAGGATTCTTTCGAGGTCATAAGGGTTGCTCCATTATTTTTAAATTACTGCATTCTATGCTGATTGGATAAGAACTATTCGTCCATATCGATTCCTTATATTGTGAGACGCATAAAAAGATGCTATAATTGCTCATAGCAAAAAGGAGGTGGCGTTTTGGACAGGCAGACATTTTCCCGCAGAAAACCCGGAATGGTTGAGGAAGAAAAATACAGGAAGTATGGGGTTTTAATACCCGTTCTTACAATTGATGGAGCAAAGTATCTTTTGTTTGAAAAACGCTCCAGCAACTTAAAGCATCAGCCCGGAGAGATTTGCTTTCCAGGAGGTAAACTGGAGCCGGGAGAGACACTGAAAAAATGTGCAGTCAGGGAAACCATGGAGGAGTTAAACGTCACTTCCAGGCAGATTAAGGTGCTTGGACCTGGAGATATCTATATTTCTCCCTTCCGGCTGATTATTCACTCTTTTATCGGTGAACTAAGAGATTATAAAGATACCTTCAGCACCGATGAAGTGGAAGAAATCATAAAGGTGCCTCTTGACTATTTAAAAAGCATAACACCGGAAACATATGAAAGTATGCTGGTTACGGAGCCTCCAGAAGATTTTCCCTATGAATGGATTCCAGGAGGCAATCAGTATTCCTGGACGAAAGGAACCCGGGATATTTTGTTTTACCGGTATGAGAACTGGGTGATCTGGGGGATGACGGCGCAGATTCTTCAGTCCTGTCTGGAGCTGATGAAGCAATATTATTTATTTGATTCTATAAAGGAAGAAAGGTGATACCATGAAAAAAGAGATATATTTAGCAGGCGGCTGTTTTTGGGGAACAGAAAAATACTTGGAACATATTCCTGGAATTTTAAGTACAGAAGTGGGTTACGCCAACGGAATAACGAAAAATCCCACTTACGAGGAGGTATGTCATAACAATACCGGTCATGCGGAAACCGTTAAAGTGGAATACGAGGATTCTGTGATAGGACTGCCCTATATTCTTAAGCTTTATTACGATGTCATCAATCCAGTCAGTGTAAACCGTCAGGGCGGTGATACCGGTACACAGTACAGAACCGGCATTTATTATACCGACGAAGGGGATAAGCCGGTAATTGAAAAATCGGTGGAAGAACTTCAAAGGAATTACAAAGAGAAGATTGCAATCCAGCGGCTGCCTCTTACCAACTATTACAGAGCGGAAGAGTACCACCAGAAATATCTGGATAAAAATCCTCAGGGCTACTGCCATATATCCGGGGATAAATTTGAAAAGGCAAAGCTGGCAGTGGATAAAAGCAAAAAATTTCCGTCAAAATCAGAGAATGAGCTTAAAAATGAACTTACAGAAATTCAGTATCAGGTGACCCAGAACAATGGGACTGAAGCTCCTTTTCAGAATGAATATTTTGATGAATTCAGAGAGGGAATCTATGTGGATGTGACAACCGGAGAACCTCTTTTCTTATCCTGTGATAAATTTGAATCCGGCTGCGGCTGGCCAAGCTTTTCCAGACCGCTGACACAGGATCTGCTGCAGGAGCTTGATGATAACACCCTTGGCAGACAACGCACAGAAGTGCGTAGCACATTAGGCGACGCCCATCTTGGTCATGTTTTCACAGATGGTCCTCAGGAGATGGGGGGACTGCGCTATTGCATCAATAGTGCAGCCTTAAGATTTATTCCCAAAGAGCAGATGAAAACGGAAGGGTACGAAGCATATCTGCCATTACTCCATGCAGATGCAACCAAACAGGATTGATATTTTCCGGCACGGTGAATATAATAGTAAAAAATACCAGGTGAAGTGAATGTTTCGTGAGAATAACGGCAGCAGGATTCACTCTTGTAACGACGGCGATCCTGCTCCCCGGCGTTATTTAAACCCTGCTGATATATATATTGTAAAAGGGTATGGGATAGAAGTATTTTTAGAAAATCTCAATTCACCGGCAGGCATCGTTTTTGACGAGGAGGGAAGTCTTTATATTGCTGACTCCGGCCTGTCTACAGGCAATCCCCAGGTTTTAAAAGTGGTAAATGGGGAGATTGAACTGATAGCGGAAAATTTTGTTATCCCTATTTCCGGAATTAATTATTTAAATGGCGTTCTTTATGTATCTCACAGAGGTTTCGTCACCAGAATATTCAGGGATGGTACAAGACAGAACATTATTATGGGTCTGCCAAGCAATGGTGATCATTACAATGGTCCGGTTGCTTTTTCGCCGGACTATAAGATCTATTTTGGGCAGGGAACCGTTACCAACAGCGGCGTCGTAGGAAATGATAACGAGTGGGTACCGGTTTCTCCATTGTTATGTGATTATACGGGAGATTATGTCATGCTAAACGGTCAGAACTTTGAAACGGATAATATTCTGACAGAAGCAGTGACGGATGATCCTGCATTTACCGGTGCTTTTTCTCCTTATGGGATTCCGAATATTGAGTTTGAAATTAGAAAAAAACATGTCAAAGCCTCTGGCAGCATTCTAAAGGCAAACCTTGATGGCTCCAATTTAGAACAGGTCGCCTGGGGATTTCGCAACCCTATTTTTCTAAAATTCAATAACAGCGGTCAGTTATATACAGTGAATAACGGGTTTAATCCGGTAGGAAGCAGGCCCATAGAGAATGCAACCGATGATTTCTATTACATAACCCCGGAACTCTGGTATGGCTGGCCTGATTATTCAGGAGGAGAACCGGTAAACTCTCCAAGATTCACACCTACAGGCGGTTATCAGCCTACTCTGCTGTTAAAAAACCAGCCAAACATTCCTCCAAGACCCTATGTAACTTATCCGCCTAATTCCACTCTGATGAGCTTTGATTTTAATTACAGTCAGAAATTCGGACCTTATGGTGACGTATACGTAGCGGAGTATGGCAGTACCATAAAAACAGCAGTTGGTGACGGATTGTCCTATGCCGGTGCCGGTCACCGAATTTCTAAAATTGACATGAGGGCCAGAACCATCAGTACATTTGCTATCAATATGAGTGGATTTCCTGCATCTCTTTCCAAGGGAGGCGGACTTGAACGACCAAGTCATCTGCTGTTTGGTCCCGATGAATCCATGTATGTTGTGGACATGGGCCTAAATATCGAAGGGGACCCCAATATCTTTGTTCCTGGAACAGGAGTGATCTGGAGAATATTTCGTACCAATGATGAATGACTCATGTAAGGAGAAGAACAGAATATGTTAGAAGAGATACTGGAATATAACAAAGAATTTGTTAAAAATAAAAACTATGAAAAATTCATCACCAATAAATATCCGGAAAAGAAAACGGCAATCGTGTCCTGTATGGATACAAGGCTGACAGAGCTGCTTCCAGCTGCACTGGGATTTAAGAATGGAGATGCAAAGATCATTAAAAACGCAGGAGGGGTTATTTCCCATCCCTTTGGAAGCGTTATGAGAAGCCTGTTAATCGGGATCTATGAGCTGGATGTCAGGGAAATTCTGGTAATAGGCCACACGGACTGCGGAGCCAGATATACAGACAGCAGCAAGTTGATTGAGCTGATGAAGGAACGGGGAATCAGGCAGAAGGATATCGATTTAATCAAATATTATGGAATTGATTTTGAATCCTGGCTGGGTGGATTTAAAGACTTAGACCAATCCATCAAAAAATCAGTGGAATTGATCCGAAACCATCCACTGGTTCCGGAAGAGATCCGGGTCTATGGACTTGTCATTGATTCTGTCACAGGTGAGTTAAGTGAAGTTGAGGAGAAGGGCCTATGAAGCTAGGGATTGTCGGTTCAGGAATCATTGTAAAAGAGTTCTTATCCATTGCCCACCATCTGAAACATACCACAATATTATCTCTCTGCAGCACAAAAAGGAGCGAAGATGATGCCAGAGCCCTTGCAAAGGAACATTTAATCGGGCAGGTTTTTACAGAGTATGAAGATTTTTTAAAAAGTGAAGCGGATACGGTATATTTGGGATTACCCAATCATCTTCATTTTTCCTATGCATACCAGGCATTGATGACAGGAAAGAATGTAATTGTGGAAAAGCCATTTACTCCTACTATAGAGCAGGCCACGGTTTTAAGCCGGACAGCCAGAGAGAAACACTTATTTCTGTTTGAGGCTGTAACCACTTTATACCAGCCGGATTACAGGAGAGTGAAGGAGCTGATTCCTTCTCTTGGAAGCGTCAGACTGGTCCGGTGCAACTATTCTCAATATTCCAGACGGTATGACCGTTTTAAAAATGGGGAAGTGCTTCCTGCTTTTGATCCTGCGTGCGCCGGAGGTGCCTTGATGGATATTAATATTTATAACCTCCATTACGCTGCGGGCCTTTTTGGAATGCCTGAATCGGTTCATTATTTTGCAAATATAGAAAGGGGAATTGATACCTCCGGAGTGCTTTTACTGGATTACGGAAGCTTTCTTTGCACCCTGACCGGAGCCAAGGACTGCAGTGCACCAAATTCCTGTATTATTCAGGGGGACAAGGGTTATCTGATACAGGATAGTCCGGCGAATATCTGTGAAGGGGGCCGTGTGATTTTAAATGACGGAACGGAAGAGACAGTAGCCGATCATTCCCATAGTCATCGAATGATCAGCGAGTTCCTGGAGTTTGAAAAGGTGATTCATTCCGGTGATCTTACCACCTGTTACCGCTATCTGGATCATACTCTTTGTGTATGCGAAATTCTAACTCAGGCAAGGAGAATGGCCGGAATTGTATTTCCTGCAGATGGACAAGAAGTGCAGTAATTATGATTATAAAAAACGCGTCCTGCCAGGTTCGGTTATGTTGCCTGGTTAAGACGCGTCTTTTTATTTTATATTCCCCAATTTATGCTGTTTTAGATTTATGAATGCTTCTATAGACGAATGTGAGTCCAAGTCCGACTAAAGAGATGACCATGGCTGTCAGGAATGCATTTTTATAGCTTCCGGTAGCAGCAAAGATCTTGTTTAAAATAATTGGTCCTACGGTACCAGCCAGAGCAAATCCGATAAACATGATTCCGTAATTGACACTGTTGTTTTTCGGTCCGAACTGATCCGCAGTAAAGCCTGGGAAAACACCCATGAAAGCACCGAAACAGATTCCAATGACAGAGATGGCAGTATAGAATAAAACCACATCGCCCTTGTCACAGAAATATAGCAGAATCAGACCGATGACAGACATTACACAGGCAAGTGCCAGGGTGTTAATCCGTCCGATTTTGTCGGAAATAGATCCGGCCAGGATTCTGCCAAGTACATTAAATAAGGCCAGGGTAGAAACGGCAGCGGTTGCTGAAACAACAGACATTCCCACGATGTTCTGAGCCAGAGGGGAAGCCATTGGAATAAACATCAGGGCAGCAAATGCACCGCAGGTAAGCAGTACAATCATGACGTAGAAAACCGGTGTTTGTAACATTTCTTTCCAGTTTTTATTCATGGCAGCCTGTTTGCCGGCAGAAGGAGGTGTATATCCTTCCGGAACGAAATCGGCGGGGCATTTTTCCATAAAGAAAGCGCCCAGACAGATAATCACTGTAAAAACAGCACCAATAATTTTAAATGCAGAAGTAACACCTGTTGTTGTTATAATCGTGGCAGCAATGGGTGGAATAATAACAGAACTGATTCCAAACGTTGCTGTGGTAAGTCCTCCTACAAGACCTCTCTTGTCCGGGAAGAACTTAATGGATGTACTGATGGTGGCACCATAAACCATACCAAGGCCTAAGCCCAGTAAGAGGCTGTAAGTTCCGATTAAAAAATTTACGCTGTTGGCATAACCGGACAGGAACATACCGCCGCCAAACATGATACCTCCGATTAAGACCGCTAATTTCGGGCCCAGAGTGTCGTTGATGGTACCTCCGGTAATCATGGTAATAGGACCTACTGCATTGGCAATTACGAATACAATGGATAAATCTCTGGCAGTCAGTTTCAACCCTGTGATCTGACTTAAATGCTCTGCCATTGGTACAGAAAGAACGCTCCATGCATATAAGGAACCGATGCATAGGTTAATGAGACAGCTGGCGATGAGAATCAACCATCTTTTCTTATTGTAGTTCATGCTACTCCTCCTAATTGTTATTATTATAACAATGTTTATATCATGATCAATGAAACATGTCAATATAAACATGTATATAATTCTAATATTTTATACAATACTGTTATATTGACATATTTTCCATATTTGCTATAGTTATAACAAGAAATTAAGAAAATCGGAGAAAATGAAATGAGAAGTTTGAAATATGCCATATTAGGGCTATTATGCCGCCACCCTATGACTGGTTATGAAATAGCAAAAGAATTTAATAATGAACTGGCAGAATTCTGGTATGCCAATCATAGCCAGATTTATCCGGAGCTGAAAAAGTTAAATGATGAGGGACTTGTCAGCTATGACATTGAAATAAGCGGAGAAATCCTGGAAGCGAAACGTTATACCATAACGGAAGATGGGTTTGAGGATTTTACAAAGTGGCTGAATAAGGATGAAAAGATGCAAAAGACTCCCAAAGATATATTTCGCCTCCGGATGTATTTTACAGGTAATATGAATGTGGAAACAAGAGTCCGTCTTTTGGAGAGTCAGCGAACCCAGCATGTGAAACGATTAAATACATTAAAAAAGAAAAATGAACCCTACACCGAAGTTCCGCCTCGTGAATCAGACAGGTTCGGAGATTTTCTTGTGCTTCAGGGTGCAATCATGCGGCAGGAGAATATTATAGCCTGGATTGATAAATGTATCAGTTATTGCAAATAGTATTGACAACTTAATTTTGTTGTGTTATTATTTCGGAAATAGTGAAAAGGCAATGAAGAGGAATAGTACGTATACGGAGAATTTCAGAGAGAAGGTGGTTGGTGTGAACCTTTATTGAAGTATATGGAAGCAGTCTCGGAGCTTTGAACCCAACGGGAAGATTCCCTAGTAGGCTTCAACGGAATTCCCACGTTACAGGGACGCGGTATGTCAGTACCGTATAGAGTGCAGAGGATTCTCTGAATTTAGGTGGTAACACGGATTGTATATTCGCCCTAAGCGTATGAACGCTTGGGGCCTTTTTTTATGCAAAAATCAGGAAAGAGGGAAATTATTATGAGAAAATTTGAAAAATCAAAAAAACTGGATTATGTGTGTTACGACATCAGGGGACCGGTTATGGACGAAGCAAACCGAATGATCGCCCAGGGAGTCGAGATTTTAAAGCTGAATATTGGTAATCCTGCTCCGTTTGGTTTTCGGGCACCAGAAGAGCTTCTGATGAAAATGAACAGTAATCTGGTCCATACAGAGGGCTACTCCGATTCAAGGGGGTTACTGTCTGCCAGAGAAGCAATTGTAAAATATTGCCGGAAAAAAGGAATCGCGGAAGTGGGAACAGATGATGTTTATACAGGAAATGGAGTCAGTGAATTAATTACTCTGTCCATGCAGGGCCTTCTGGACTCTGGTGATGAAATCCTGGTACCTTCACCGGATTACCCGCTGTGGACCGCATCCGTAACGCTGGCAGGAGGTACTGCAGTACATTACATCTGCGATGAAGCCTCAGACTGGTATCCGGATATCAATGATATTAAAAGCAAGATCACAGAACGCACAAAGGGAATCGTTGTGATTAATCCTAATAATCCCACAGGAACCCTTTATTCCAAAGAACTGCTGGAAGAAATCGTTAAGCTCTGCCGGGAGAATGGTCTCATAATTTTCGCTGATGAGATCTATGACAGACTGGTTCTTGACGGCCTTGTTCATACCTCCATTGCTTCTCTTGCTCCGGATCTCCTTACGATTACATTTAACGGTCTGTCCAAGTCCCATTTAATTGCAGGATACCGCTGCGGCTGGATGAGTCTTTGCGGCGACAAATCCTCGGCAAGGGGATATGTGGAAGGAATCAATTTACTGTCTTCCATGAGACTGTGTTCCAATGTTCCCGCCCAGTCCGTCATAGAGACAGCTCTTGAGATGGAAGAGGAGACAAAGAAACTTCTGGTGCCTGGCGGCCGTATTTATGAGCAGAGAGAATACATATATGAGGCTTTGAATCAGATTCCGGGAATTTCAGCAACGAAACCGAAAGCGGCTTTTTATGTATTTCCTAAGATTGATATAAAACGGTTTGGAATTTATGATGATGAAAAGTTTGTTCTGGATTTCTTAAGAGATAAAAAAATTCTTCTTACCCACGGGGGCGGCTTCCACTGGGAGAAGCCAGATCATTTCAGAGTGGTTTATTTACCGGAGATGGAACAGTTAAAATCCGCATGCAGCAGACTAAAGGATTTTCTTACTTACTACAGACAGGATTAGGAATAGCAAAAGGTCCTGCAGCATTTTTGCCTGCAGGACCAGTTTTTACTTAGAACTTCTCATGGTCTGTGTCTCATAGGTTTTAAACTCATTATCCCAGGACACAAACCGGGGATCCTGACGGTGATCGGTCAGAAGGTTTAAACCGGATAAGTAACTGCCCATATAGGCTGAAACTTTTTTAGCTCCGTAATAGTTGATATGATCTCCGCCGTCTCTGGTATCCGTGTTCCAGTCAATGGATAACTGGTCTGAAGACAGGTTAAGATCGATGTAATCAAGGTCATTTTTATCAGCAAACTGTTTTACTGCATTATGTTTAGCATAAGTCCAGCATTTTGGAGAAGGAGAGCTGTATAAGACCAGCCGGATTCCTTTTTCCTTACATAACTCGCTGATTTTTGTCAGATACAGATAGGGTTGATCCTGCATTTCCTCAACCTCATCCGTCTCTTCTGTGTAAGGACCTCCCATATAAGGTTTGCTGTTGCTATTATATTGATAGCCCTTATATACAGGAGATGGTTTTTCTGCCACATCAGCGCTTAAATTTTTCAACATATAGAAATGGAAATATCTCCAGTTATTATGATACTGGTAAATAGGAAATATCTTTTTTGTTTTATCATCAATCATTGTTTCCAGTGCATTGATGTATTTAAAATCCCGAAAACAGGCATTGGTCTCCAACAGCACAACCTTTGGAGACTGTTTATTTAACACTTTTTCCAGAAGATAATAGGTATCCTGAAGTCTTTGTGCGGGGACACCGCAGTTAAAGCCAGTATATCCGTAGGTATTCCAGATCTCCATGGGAGAGATGCTGGTGGTACTTTCACTGTCTCCGATGGATAGATATCCGATGGTATTTTTCGGCTCTTTATAGATTCCTCCGGCTTTTTTGTAAAGTCCTTCTGCTCCCGTATTTGCTGGCAGGAACAAAAAGGACATGATATATAAAAGAAGCGTAAGCCCGGTAATAAAGGTTAATGTTCTGATTTTGTTTCCTGCATGCATTCCGTCACCTCTTAAAATCCGGCATAGATCAGTTTTGCCGGTAAATATCCGTCACCGTATGCACCGAGGACGATTACAAGTAGAATCGCACCATAATACAGAGTCCATCGTACCGGAATCTTATATCCGGATATTTTATCTCTTATGGAAATTCCACGTTCGTGAATGATACCAACTGTCAGTACTGCCAGAAAGCCTAAAAATACGGCTGTATAATCAGCGATAGAAAGCCCAAGCTGCAACAGAGAGCCGTCCGTCAGTACCTTTGTGTCAAAGCCTGTAAAGATAGACTGGAACATGGATAAACCGGCTGTCATGGTTTCCGCCCGGAAAAACAATTCCCCAATGAAGACGATGATTAAAAGCTTCACAGACTGGAAGATGCGGTAAAACACATTGTTTCGGTTGATCTTTAAGCGTTCAGCAGCTTTTATCACATAAGGTTCCGTTAAGTTCTCCAGTAAAATCAGGACAAAGTAATAGATACCGAAAAACAGATAATGCCAGCCTGTGCCATGCCAGAAACCATTGCAGATCCATACACCAAAAAGTGCCGGAGCGGAAGCAATTACCTGCCCTAAATGCTTTCCTAATTTTGCTCTGGATTTTTTTCCGAATTTCTTTACCGGAGCGGTTAAGGATATGGGATAAAAGACATAGTCTTTCAGCCAGGTACCAAGTGTAATATGCCAGCGCCTCCAGAATTCGGAAGGGCTTTTGGAAAAAAATGGCTGCCTGAAGTTCTCCGGAATTGTAATTCCAAAGATTTCCCCGGTTCCGATGGTCATGTCAATGCAGCCGGAAAAATCTGCGTAAAGCTGAAATGTATAAAGGATGGCACCGAGTATTACCACAATGCCCCCGTATTGTTTATAAGATCCAAAGACTGTCTCCACAAGCAGATTCAACCGGTCTGCAATGATCAGTTTTTTAAACAGTCCCCATAGAATTCTCTGAAAGCCGTAGGTCACATTTTTGTATTCCAGAGGTTTACCCTCAGTCAGCGCATTGGCTGTCTGGGAATAGCGGCATACGGGACCTTCCATTAATATGGGAAAGAAGGTCAGATAAAGAGCCAGTCTGCCCAGATGGTCATCAGCCGGAATCTTCTCATAATATACGTCTGCCAGATAAGAAACAGCCTGTAAGGTATAGAAGGATATTCCTATGGGAAGAGCAAATTTCATGGCAGGCAGCAGGTTAGGATAAGAGACTGCTTTTAACAGGTGATTGATATTATCGCTGAAAAATCCGGAATATTTCAGGACAACCAGCATGCCCAGCTGAATTCCCAAACCCAGCCACAAGATTCTCCGCCGTTTGACGGCACAGGCTGCTTTCAGAGATTTTTTCTCTTCCGCAGATACTCCTGTTAAATCCAGATCCTTTTTACAGGAGGAAAGCCACAGACCGATATGATGAATGGAAACAGTGGAGATCAGGAGGTAAATAATTAATTTTCCGCTGAGGGAAAGAAAAAACAGCCAGCTGGCCGCCAGTAGAACTTTATACCGGTGGCGTTCCGGTGCCAGCTGGTAAAGCAGCATGACACCGGGAAGAAAGAGGAACAGGTAAAGGATAGAAGTATAGGTCATAGATTAATCCTCTTTCAGCCGGTTAATCATGCTCCAAATTGCATTTGCTGAATTAAAATTAACAGGTATCATGTCAGCCGGAGTAATGGAAATGTCAAATGCATCCTCAAGCTCAGGAATCAGTGAAAGAATGGAAAAGGAATCCAAAAGAGCGTCGTCGATCATTCTTGTCTCTGTCTCATAATCAATCCCCGGGTTAATCTCGTTTAAAATCTCTAATAATTTGTTCATATGTTTATCCCCTTTCTGAATGAAAAAAATTAAACTGTTCGGTTGCAAGAGAAGCTCTTGCAATCCGGTACTGCTCATGTTCTGAATAAAGAAGTACCAAAGGAAGATCCCGGCTTAAGAACATGGACATTCCTTCTGTAGCGGAGTAAGCACCTGTTTTTTCAAAAACAAGTTGGTCACCCTGTTTTAAGTCTTTAAACGGGTACTGCCTTACCAGCACATCACTGGAAGTGCAGAGAGAACCACAGACGGTCCATTCCCTGACTTCGCCATCCTGGCTGCCGTAATGAGTGATAAAAGGTTTTTTCATAGCCAGCATCTGTCCATAATAGTTCAGTTGATGAATGCCTCCGTCAACGATGCAGTAAGACTGGTCATTGTTGGTTTTTAAGTCGACAACGCTGGTTGCATAAACTCCGCAGGATGCGGCGATGAAACGCCCCATTTCCAGTGTAACCTGACCTTGAAAGGACAGACGCTCAATGGCGTTTGATAATGCAAGAAACATGGCTTCTTCCTCATCTTTTTCCCCTTCAAAATAGCACACCGGAAGGCCGGGGCCGTATTCCAGTTTTTGTACCGTAAACTGATACTGATTCTGTATATCTGCGCAAAGCTGGTCCAGCATCATTAATTCACTTTCAAGCTTTGCACCTGATTTTTTCTGGGTCCCTGAAAAATACTGGAGACCTAAAATCTCCACGTACTCACAGGGATTTTCCATGATAATCCGGCGGATGGATAATTCATCCATTCCAAACTGATTTCCGCTGGTGAGGCGTAACAGTACCTGGATGTTCCGTTTCTCTTTCAGAGCACAGGAGGTGAGAATCTTCCAGTGTTCCATGGACTCCACAGTAAAGATAATATCTTTATATCTGGATACAGCATACTCCATATCCTCCTGTTTCTTATATACGCCTGACATCACAATCCGTTTTTCATCAATCCCGGCCCGTTCACAGATATGAAATTCACCGGGAGAGCAGACTTCAAAATAATCCACATGCATCTCCATGTCCTTTACTAAAAACGGATTTGCCTTCATGGCAAAGCAAATCTGGGTTTTCGGCGGGAGTGCTGATCGTATATCAGCTATTCTGTCAGCAAGAATGTCTGTGTCAAATAGATAAAATGGCGTTTTATAAGTTTCAAGTGCAGTCTTGAGTTTTGATTCGTTTCCTTCTGATTTCATAAACACATCTCCAATAATTTTTTTCTGTCCATCTTACCGTTTGCAGTAACGGGGATGTGAAGTACGGGAATGCACAGGCTGGGAATCATATAGGAAGGGAGTGTTTCCCGCATGCGTTTTTGCAAATCCTTTTTATCTAAATCCCCGCAGTAAAATGCAGCAAGGCGGTTTTTTTCACTGTCAAATGCACAGCAGGCGCGGCTGATTTCCGGATAGCTGTTCAAAATCAGTTCAATCTCCTCCAGTTCAATCCGGTGTCCCATGTGCTTAATCTGAAAATCCTTACGTCCGGAGAAACAAAGTTCGCCGTGACTATTATAAAAAGCAAGATCTCCAGTCCGGTAAATGGTCTCAGGATAGAATTCATTTAAAGGATTCTGAACGAATGCTTTTTTTGTCTGCTCGGGATTGTTATAATAACCCAGGGCAAGAGCGGTTCCTGCCACGCAGATTTCTCCAATTTGCCCTTCGGATGAAATAAGTTTGTCATCCGATCCCAGGAGGAATACATGTTCATTGGGAAATGATGTTCCAATGGGTATTTTTTCTTCCGGTTCAAATACTCTTAAAA
Source organism: Lacrimispora sp. (assembly GCF_031982545.1). Taxonomy (GTDB): domain Bacteria; phylum Bacillota; class Clostridia; order Lachnospirales; family Lachnospiraceae; genus Lacrimispora. The sequence continues at coordinate 375,182 of NZ_DALYXB010000001.1, read as the reverse complement.
CAGGATAATACGTGCAGTTGCAGGTGATTTCAGTAGGTCCGTAAAGATTTACGAATCTGGCATTTGGAAGGTTCTTTTGCCAGATAGCCAGGTGGCTTGCCGGCATGGCTTCACCGCTGAATAAAACCTTATTTACATGTTCTGGCACTTTATAAGTGAAGCCTTTTAACTGAGTCACCATACACAGAGCTGAGACAGCCCAGATCAGTGTTGTAATCTGATACTCACACAGGCAATCCAAAAGCATGGTGGGAATAGAAAAATATTTTTTGGGTATCAGAACAATGGCAGCACCGGTTTTAAAGGCAGAATAGAGGTCTTTTACCGATACATCAAAGTCCAGCGGCGCCTGATTGCCAAGTATATCATCGGTTGTAATCTCAAACAGATCAGGGAAATAATCCATAAAGTCAATGACGGACCGGTGGCTTACTAAAACTCCCTTTGGAACTCCGGTAGATCCGGAAGTAAAATTACAATACAATGGCTGAGTATCCAGTGATTTCTCCCTGACAGCTTTTAAGCGTTCCGGATCGGCAGGGGCAGAAATGAGTTTGTGATATTCTAAAATGGTGCCTTTAAATGAAAGCTGTTTCAGTTTTTCGTCTGTCGATGAAAGAGAAATAATGCAATCTGTTTTTAGTACATCAAGAATCTGACTGATCCGTGCAGCTGGCTGGTCAGGACTTATGAAGGTATAAAAACAGCCGGCATAGACGATCCCCATAAATGAAGTCACCGCTTCCACACACTTATCCATAAAGACCACAACAGGTTTTCCTGTTTTAGTATGCTGGGATAAAAAACTTCCGATTCGTTTTGCCCGGTCATAGAGCTCTTCGTAGGTACAGCTGGTTTCCGGATCAATAACTGCCTTTTTTTGAGGAAATTCTTTTGCAGAATGTTCCAGATATTCTAAAATATTATTCATGATTGTGTTTCCTTTCATGCCGGTTTTATGGGAAATGTGGCGCAGGCTGTAAAACGTGATTCCGTAGTCAGGATTTCAAAACTCCCGTCCATCTGCTCGGCAATTTTTCCGCATGTCTTTAATCCGATATTAGTGCTTTCCTGAAAAACCAGGTCAGTGCGGATTTCATTGGTAATGCTGATCATTAAGTTATCACCGTCCCTGGCGCCTTTTACTACAACAGGAGTGCCGTGACCAGCGTATTTTCTCACATTGGAAAACAGGTTATCAAAGAGACGTTTTAGATACTGAATATCAATGAAAATGCTGCAGGGTTCATTCATAAATTCAGTCTGTACTTCAAAACCCAGGCTGTTTAAGTTAAATACATGTTCGCTTAACAGCTGTTGAAGCAGAATTCTTGCATCAAAGGTTTCCATATTCGTAGGAATAGTATCCTTACCAAATACGAGGAAGTACTGAAACAGTTTATCAGATAAATCTTTCAGCTGTATTGACTTTTCCTTACAGTTTTTAATGTATTTCTCCAGCTGCTCTTCAGAATGGTAGTCTTTGGAATCTAAAATCTCAAGATACCCGATTAAAGAGGTTAAGGGTGTGCGGATATCGTGGGACATGGAGGTAATCAGCTCGCTGTTTGCTTCCCAGGCATCTTTTTCACTTTTGTATCTTGTGATTATGGAATGACGCATATTATCTGCGTTTCTAGCCAAAAGTGAAATTTCATCATTTCCTTTATGAAATATCGGCTGTTCCAAATTACCCTGTTCAATTAAAGAGACTTCTTTTGACAGAAGAACAATCCGGTCAATGATCCGTCGGTTATATAGAATGATAATAATAAAAAATACGATAAAGAACATAATCCAGGAACAGTAAAGCACTACATCCAGCCATTTAATCTGGGAAGAATCGATGATAGAAACGGAGTAGGTACCGTCTGTAAAGGCAATATCACGTTCCTGCTGATTGCAGCTTTCCACAATGGTGGTTGCAGTTTCATAGGAAGAATAGGAATCATTCCAGAAACCGGATTCGTAAAGTATTTCATCCCCGTTATATATGGTTAAATAAACATATTTATGATTCTTGACCCATCTGGAGATGGCTCTTACATCTTTTACTGATATTTTATTTTTTCTTACGTAATTTTCAAAGGAATTCTGATAGGTGTTTAACCGATTCTGTACTGAGTCTTCATCCATGTGTTTCTTTGAAACCATGTAATCACCCAGGGTTCCCACAATCAGATACACGGCGAAACTTAAGAATGCCCCAAACAGGAGTACAAGTATCTGCTTATAACGCAGTGAGGAAAATGTTTTACCCTTCATCAATCTGATATCCCTTTCCCCAGACGGTGCGGATAATTAACGGATTATTAAAATCCAGTTCCAGTTTCTTTCTCAGCTTTAAAATATGAACCATAATGGTATTGGTGGAGGAAGGGAGAAACTTTTCATTCCATACCCCCTCATAGATGGCCTGAGCATCTTTTGCAGTTCCTTTGTTTTTGACCAGATACATTAAAACCAGATATTCCGTATCAGTCAGCTCTATTTTCTGATTTTCCCGGTATACCCAGTGGTTTACCGTATCAATCACGATATCCTGAACATGGACCTCCGAAAGATTTACTGCAGACTCCGATTTCCCTTTGTAGACAACGTATCTTCTTAAAAGAGAATGGATTTTCATAAAAAGTTCTGCCTGGGAAAATGGTTTCACCAGATAATCATCGCCGCCGTTTTCGTATGCATCGTTTTTATCTGTTTCTTTTGATTTTGCAGTTAAAAATAATACCGGAGCGGAATGAAAGGTTCGGATTTGTGCACATGCCTCAATCCCGGACATACCTGGCATCATGATATCCAGTATAATCAGATCGATATCAGGATTTTCTCTAACTGTATTTACCGCGTCGTTACCGTTAGCGGCTTCTAAAACGAGATAGCCTTTGTTCTCCAGCTGTATACGGATCACTTCCCGGATATCTGCGTCGTCATCTACCACCAATATCTGCTGTATGGAACTCATGGACAGATGCCTCCTTGATTGATTTAATCAAGTGAATTATAGCACTTATAGATGCAATAACAAGGCGATATAGCCTGATTTAAGAATTATTAAGAAATAGTGAGACATTATTTCCGTAATTGCTTTAAAATTTATTTCGATATTTATAATCAAAAAAACCGGATATGTCATTGGTTATGTGACATATCCGGTTTGGGGTTAATGAATAACAGAGTGGTTAACCCACTGGCGCCATGAGAATCTTGCCGGTTCCCCGGTAAACATTGACAAGGCCCTCCCCCGATACTGCGGAGCCAAGCAGGGATTTGGAGGAACGTTCTACCGTGAATTTTAAGGAATTAGACCAGGCAATTGCCATGTTTCCGTCAATTTTAATTTCATCGTCTTTTAATTCAAATTCAATCAGCTCTTCTCTGGGCACCGGGCTTTCTAAAACTGCGATTCCCTGACCGGTCAGACAGAGATTAAAGAAACCTTCCTTACCGGCAACTGCTGAGGTCAGTGTGGTTCTTGCAACTACATTCTGCTTGATGTCGGAATCACAGGCCAGGAATAATCCGTCTTCCAGCACCATACTTCCCCATTCAGAAACCTCCTCCAGAAGAATGTGCCTGTAAGTGGGCTCCAGCATCAAAAGACCGCTGCCTTTAAATTCCGGCTTTGCAGAAGATTCTTTTGTCACCTTGGAAGCCAGTGCCTTACCCAGAAAATCGCCTACGCCCTTTATTCCGGAAGTCATGGCAACGGAGCCGGAAGTCCACTGCATAGCACCAGCCTGAACGGTGAAGGAATTGCCATTAAGTTCAATTAAAACCTGTCTTTTTCGGATATTCATCTTGGAAGCATAATAGGAAGCGATGGCAGAGCCGGATTCAACACTTAAGTCTTTCTGATGCTCAAATACCTTAACACAGCCACGTTCATTAATCTTAAGCATGTTTCCATTGTCATAAAGATTTTTGTAGGTTATCATATGTTTTCTCCTTTATTATTTCTCCTTAGAATGTCGTCAGTATTGCCTTATGTAATAAGAAAAAACAGGAAAAGATTAGGAAAAAACATTATTTTTCATCACGGGGAAAAGCTATGATACATAGGATAAAATATGAGAAGAAGTATTTCAGAACAATTAATATAGCAAAGTTATAAATATGCTGACTGAGGCTTTTGCAATATAGCCGGAATCTATCTTAAGCATGCACATAGTATTGCCGGGCTGTTTGATGCAGCCCGGCATTTTCTGGTATGGGCAGGTTGCATCTGGAAGAATCTGTGGTATGATAAATTATGAAAGTAAAAACATGGAACCGGAGGCGGATTTAAAATGAAACAGCAGTACATGGAAACCGCGAAAAGCGGGAAAGACTTAATTGCAGAAATAAATGAGACAATACCAGGGGAAGGACAAGCAGCGTTCTGGTGGCTTGGGCAGCTGGGGTATGCAGTAAAGCTGGGCGCGGTCACAATCTATATTGATGCATTTCTCTCGGAACGTCCTGACAGAAGAATTGCACCGCTCTTTGATCCCAGTGAGATAACCAATGCAGATTACATAATCGGAACTCATGATCATTTGGATCACATTGACCGGAATGTCTGGCATCAGCTCTCCGTCAGCTCGCCAAATGCCTTGTTTCTTGTGCCGGATAAGCTGATCCCTGTACTCAGTGAGGATCTTATGATTGATAAAAGCCGCTTTCTGGGGCTGGATGATGGAAAAATCCAGATATTAAAAGGTGGTATTAAAATAACAGGGATTGCATCTGCTCACGAGTTTCTGGATCAGGATCCGGTTACCGGTCAATATCCTTACTCAGGAGTTGTGCTGGAAGGAATGGGCGTTAAGCTGTATCATTCAGGCGATACCTGCATTTATGAAGGACTGTACAGCAAATTAAGAAGTTTTGGAGATATAGATGTGATGTTTCTTCCCATTAACGGAAGGGATGGAGTACGCTACCGCTCCAATATAATAGGAAACATGACGTATCAGGAAGCAGTGGATCTGGCAGGAGCAATGAAACCAGGGCTTACGGTTCCCGGCCATTATGAGATGTTTTCCAGTAACCAGGAAGACCCCGACCGTTTTGAAGATTATATAACCATTAAATATCCCGGTTTGCCATACTGGCTTGGAAGGCATGGGGAAAAGGTTCTCTATTCATAAAGTACATTCAAAAATATACAAAAAAGTCCAAAATATGTAGCATTTACCATTTTCCGTGAATATATTTATTATAGTGAAGCAGGAAAGGAAATGCGAGATGGCAATTAAAATATTTATTGATCAGGGGCATAATCCCAGCGGATATTTTAACAGCGGTGCAGAGGCCAATGGATTACAGGAATCAGAAGTTAATTACCAGGTGGGAATTTACCTTCAAAACCTCTTAAACAGTGATCCCCGGTTTGAGGCGAGAGTCTCAAGGCCACAGCCGGATACCGTTCTGGGTACCAACAATACGACTAGCCTGGCTGCCAGGGTTGCCATGGCAAACCAGTGGCCGGCAGATTATTTTATCAGTATCCACTGCAATTTAAATCCTAATCCCGAAATTAACGGAACGGAAGTATACATCTATCAGTATTTTACTCAGGGGCAGTGGCTGGCGGAACAGATTATGGGCGGGATTAACGATATGGTCGGAACCAAAAACAACGGAATCCGGGAAAATCCCTCTTTGTATGTACTTAGGAATGCAGATATGCCCGCTAATTTAGTAGAACTTGGATATTTAAGCAATCCATCGGATGCAGAAAAGCTTCGTAATGACCAGTATGGATTTGCTTACGGAATCTATCTGGGGCTTTTACGGTATTTTGGATTTGCATAGGTCAGATAAGCTTTTGAGTGATGCTTTCTTTGAGGTAAACGCTTCGAAGAAAGCATTTTTAATGGAGTTGTTGAGAAAATACAAAACAGGTTGCTGAACCTGGGACTTGTGACTTATAATACTGATATTAGCTGCATATTCATGAAATATTTACATGGTATCAGAAAAACAGATGAAGCAGGATTAATAAGAGGTGACAGGCTATGACATTGTTTTCCCGTCAGGTGATGGAACAATTTGGGGAACTGGACTACGAGGTTTACAATTATATATTAAAAAACAGTGACAAGATACCGTATATGACAATCCGTGAGGTGGCGAAGGAAGCGCATGTGTCTACTACCACCATCACCCGGTTTTGCAGGAAAACCATGTGCAGCGGTTTTTCGGAATTTAAGGTGCGGTTTAAGCTGGAAAAGGAAAAGAAAGGGTCTGTAAAAAAACGGTTTGATCTATCCTCCATCACAGATTTTTTTGAACGGGTCAACTCAGATGGGTTTCAAAAACAGCTGGATACAATTGCCGGAGTGATTGCAGGCAAACGACAGATTATTTTTATTGGAACCGGTAATTCAGGAATCATGGCGGAATATGCAAGCCGGTATTTCTGCAATATCGGAATATTTTCAACCGGGATTAACGGTCCCATGTTTCCCATTAATCTGGAGTTTCCGGAGGAAAGTATCATTATTGTTTTATCTGTGGAAGGGGAGACCAATATTATTATAGAGAATTCTTCTATATTAAAAGAGAGCAGCAGTACTCTGGTATCCATTACAAACAGCAGGAACAGTACGCTGGCAAGAATCTCAGATTACAACATTTCCTATTATATTCAAAAAGAGAGAAAAGAGATGGAAGACATGAAGGTGGATATCACTTCTCAGATTCCGGCAGTTTATATTGTAGAAGCCTTAGCAAGGCTGACTATGGAAAAGAAACAGGGATAAAACACCCTGTTTTTTTTGTGGAACAAATGCCAAAACACCCATGCTTGTTCCCAAAGAAGGCAAATCCATTTCCTTTCTAAGATTTTTGGAGTATGCTTTTTTTATCAAATACAAGGAGGTAAGCAGATGAAAGAGAAAATTAAAATAGTAACTATCGGAGGCGGGTCCAGCTATACCCCCGAACTGATAGAAGGCTTTATCAAACGGAAAGAGGAACTTCCCATTGGAGAAATCTGGCTGGTGGATATTGAAGAGGGAAAAGAAAAGCTGGAAATTGTTGGAAACCTTGCAAAACGTATGGTGAAAGCAGCAGGTCTTGACTGGAAGGTTCATTTAACTCTGGACCGGAGAACGGCTTTAAAGGATGCAGATTTTGTTTCCACCCAGTTTCGGGTAGGACTTTTGGATGCACGGATTAAGGATGAACGGATTCCATTGTCACACGGTGTAATCGGGCAGGAGACCAATGGTGCAGGCGGCATGTTTAAGGCGTTCCGTACTGTTCCAGTCATTCTGGAAATTGTGGAGGATATGAAGGAACTCTGTCCGGATGCCTGGCTTGTGAACTTTACAAACCCCTCCGGCATGGTGACCGAAGCAGTGATGCGTTACGGCAAATGGGATAAGGTAGTAGGGCTGTGCAACGTTCCCATTATGTGCAGAAAAATTGCGGCAGGGGCTTTGCAGGAAAAGGAAGAGGATTTGTTTTTCCGTTTCGGCGGCTTAAACCATTTTCACTGGCACAGAGTATGGAATCATGAGGGTGTGGAAAAAACAGGAGAAGTTCTTGAGACGGTATATACAAAGCCGGATGGTCTTAAAAATGCCATGCAGGGGCTGAAAAGTTCCGGAGTTCAGAACATTCCGAATATCGCCTTTTTAGCGGATCAGATCAGAGATCTTGGAATTATTCCATGTATGTATCACCGGTATTATTACATTACGGATGATATGCTGAAGGAAGAGCTGGAGGCATTTGCAAAAGGGGAAACCAGAGCTGAGCTTGTAAAGAAGACGGAAGCAGAACTTTTTGAACTTTATAAGGATCCTGATTTAAGTATTAAGCCGGTTCAGCTGGAAAAGCGGGGCGGTGCATTCTATTCCGATGCTGCCTGTGAGCTGATTGCATCCATTTATAACGACAAGAAAACCACCATGGTTGTGAGCACCAGAAACAACGGAGCAATCTCCGATCTGCCGGATGATGTGGTTGTGGAAGTCAGCAGCATTATTACAGCAGGCGGTCCGGTGCCCATCTCATGGGGCAGCTTTGATTCTTCCACCAGAGGGCTGCTGCAGCTGATGAAGGACATGGAGCTGACTACGATAAAGGCAGCAGTAACCGGTGATTACGGAACTGCACAGCAGGCATTTACCTTAAATCCACTGGTACCCAGCGGTAAGATCGCGGGTAGTATCCTTGATGAACTTTTAGTGGCTCACAAAAAGCATCTTCCCCAGTTTCAGGAAAAGATTGCGCAGTTAGAAGCAGAGGGGAAATAATCAGCCGGACAGCCATAGTACCCTGTTGATAGACAAACTCATATTATACAGTATGAATCTGAATATTTGAGAAATGCCGGTGATAAAAGTGAGTCTATATAAAGGTGGTTTAACAGGAGTAATTATTACTCCCTGCCAGAAAGAATATGAAAAGGCAAGGCAGGAGTGGAACCGGGCGGTTCAGAAATTCCCGGAGGTAATTGTTTATTGCAGCCAGATCTCTGATATACAAAATGCTGTACATTATGCAAGACGGCATGAGATGGGAATACGAATCCGGTCAGGCGGTCATCATTATCAGGGTTATTCCACCGGAGATGGGGTAATGGTGATTGATGTGAGTCCGATGAAGGACATCCGCCTCTCTGGTTCCGGGCAGTGTATTGTCATGGAAAGCGGTGTTCAAAACCGGGAAGTGTACAATTTTGCAGGAGAAAAGGGGTATCCCTTCCCGGGAGGAACCTGTCCTACCGTTGGTGCAGCTGGATATACACTGGGAGGCGGCTGGGGATATTCAAGCCGTTTCCTGGGGCTGGGTTGTGACAGCTTAAAGGCTGTGGAGATGGTTAATTATGAAGGTGAGGTATTAACTGCTGATGAAACCTGTAACCCGGATCTGTTCTGGGCCTTAAGAGGAGCAGGGGGAGGTAATTTTGGTGTTGTTACCTCTTTAAGGTTTCAGCTGCCGCCAAGGATAACAGCAGTAACTCTGGTGGAACTTGAGTATACCAAACCTGGTCTTGAGGAAATGGCGGGATTTTTAGGAGTCTGGCAGAAATGGCTGGTGGGTCTGGATCCGAGAATTACCATGAATATCAGTATGTACAATTCGCCGCAGGACGGACTTGGGATTTTCGGGAGAGGTTTGTTTTATGGTTCAGCTAAGGAAGCCGCGGCCATATTGAACCCTTTTAAAAGGGACGGGGCGGTTTTATCTTATGAGGAACTGCCGTTTTTTCAGGCTATGGAAAAAATACAATCTTCCTATCCGGATTCTGAAAAGTTTCAATCCACTGGACGCTTTGTTCAAAGAATGTACGGGGCAAAAGAGCGGCTGCAGATTGCCGGACTCATAGCAAAACAGGCGGAAGGCTCGGTTTATGCGGCAGTCACTGTCTATGCACTTGGCGGTAAGATTAAAGATGTAAGCCCTGTCAGCACAGCTTATTTTTACAGGGATGCGTCTTATATCATGGGGATTCAGTCGGTATGGGAAAATGATTGCTATGGGGAGATTAACAGGCAGTGGCTCTATCCCAGATTTCAGTATCTAAAGTCAATCACGGAAGGCTCCTATATTAATTTTCCTTATAACAGGCTGACTGATTATGAGAAGGAGTATTACGGCGAGAATGTCTGCAGATTAAGACAGACAGAGAGTCGGTATGATCCTTACCATGTATTCAGTTTTCCTCAGGCAATCCGGTAACAGGTAAAAGGCAGCCCCTTGTCTTGACGCACAGTAAAAACGGTGTTATACTTTTAACCGCATAGAAGACAGTTCATTAGTACCATCCTGTCTATAAACAAAACTAGGGCTGATTTTAATATTGTTGGAAGAAAAGTTATCGCAGTTATTCTAGCTTTTTTTTCGTGCAGATAGAGAAAGCAGACATAGTCATATGTCTGCTTTTTTTGCAATAATACGGCAAAGTTAAAATTCCGCCTCTGAAATTCGAAAGGACAATGAGACAATGTATTATCTGGAAACAGAACAAAGTTTTGACTCCGCTCATTTTTTAAAGGGCTATGATGGAAAATGCAAAAATATCCACGGTCACAGATGGCGGGTTGTAATTGAAATTGAAAGCCCCGCACTTCAAAAAGAAGGACAGACACAGGGGATGATTGTTGATTTCTCCAAGCTGAAACAGGATTTAAAAGAAGAAACCGATTATTTCGACCATTCTCTGATCATGGAAACAGGCTCGTTAAAGCCTAAAACCCTTACGGCCCTTAAAGAAGAGGGCTTTTTACTGGTGGAAGTGAATTTTCGCCCCACTGCAGAAGGATTTTCAAGATACTTTTATGAAAGAATGAGCCAAAGAGGTTATGATGTGAAAACTGCCAAAGTGTATGAGACTCCTGCAAACTGCGCTTCCTACGGGGAGGATAGCCATGGCAGATTATAATGTGGCGGAAACCTTTGTAAGCATCAACGGAGAAGGAGTATATGCAGGTCAGCTGGCTGTATTTATCCGTTTTTATGGATGCAATCTTTCCTGTTCTTACTGCGATACCGCCTGGGCCAAAGATGCCCTGGTACGCGGAAAAACAATGAGTGAGCTTGAAATTTATGAATACATAAAAGAAACAGGTATTAAAAATGTAACACTTACGGGAGGCGAGCCCCTGATCCAGCCTGGCATCGGAGATCTTCTTTCTCTTCTTTTATTAGACGAGGAACTTCGTGTGGAGGTTGAAACAAACGGAAGTGCAGACCTTTCAACTTATCAGAGAGAAACAAATGCACTTACCTTTACCATGGATTATAAACTTCCGGGAAGCGGAATGGAGGCTGCAATGCAGCTTTCTAACTTTGATTATTTAAAGCAGAAGGATACGGTAAAATTTGTTGCAGGAAGTATAACGGATTTAAGAAAGGCTGTGGAGGTGATTTCCCGCTATCAGCTTTCCGGCCGGTGCCATCTCTATTTTAGCACCGTATTTGGAAGACTTTCATTGCCTGATGTGGTGGAATTTATGAAACAGAACCGGTTAAATGATGTGACTCTTCAGCTGCAGCTGCATAAAATCATCTGGGGATCCGATGCAGTGGGCGTTTAATCAGAAGGGAGAGATGCAGAGTGGCTATTGATACAGACGCAATCCAGACCCATGTGAGAGGGATATTAAAGGCACTGGGCGAGGACCCGGACAGGGAAGGCTTAAAAGATACGCCGTCCAGGGTTGCGAAGATGTACGGAGAAGTTTTTGAAGGGATCAATTATTCAAACCATGAAATTGCACTGATGTTTGGAAAAACCTTTGAAGAGGATATGAATACAAACGGTGTGGGAGATGACATGGTGGTAGTAAAGGACATAGAAGTGTTCAGCTACTGCGAACACCATATGGCGCTGATGTACGATATGAAAGTTGCCGTGGCTTATATACCAAATGGGAAAGTGATTGGATTAAGTAAAATTGCCAGAATTGCAGATATGGCAGCCAGGAGACTTCAGCTTCAGGAGCGAATTGGTTCCGATATAGCAGAAATCATGGCAGAAGTTACCGGTTCAGAGGATATAGAAGTGGTGATTGAGGGCAGTCACAGCTGTATGACTGCCAGAGGAATTAAAAGTTCTTCGGCCAGGACGAAAACAGTCACCTTAAGAGGACGTTTTAAGTCGGAGCCGGAATTACGCTTATGAAAATTGGATAAGGAAAAAGAAACGGAGAGAAAGATGAAAGCACTGGTATTATTAAGCGGGGGTGTTGACAGCGCCACCTGCCTTGGTATGGCAATTGAAGAATATGGCAGAAAGAATGTCTGTGGTCTGTCCATTTCCTACGGGCAAAAGCATGCAAAAGAGCTGGAAGCTGCAAAAAAGATTGCAGATTATTATGAGATAGAATTTATAAGTCTGGATTTAAGCAGAATATTTGCTTACAGTGACTGTTCCTTATTAACCCAGTCTCAACACGAGATACCAAGAGAAAGCTATGCAAAGCAGCTGGAAAGCAGCGAAGGCAAACCGGTATCAACCTACGTTCCCTTCCGCAACGGATTGTTTCTTTCCTCTGCCTCCAGCATTGCCCTGTCAAAAGGCTGCAGCGTGATCTATTACGGAGCTCACAGTGATGATGCAGCAGGGAATGCCTATCCGGACTGCAGCAGTTCTTTTCAGGAAGCAATGAGCCGTGCCGTTTACATTGGAAGCGGAAATCAGCTTACCATAAAAGCCCCATTTGTGTTATGGACCAAGGCAGAGGTTGTGGAGCGGGGATTGATGCTTCATGTCCCTTATGAACTGACATGGAGCTGCTATGAAGGCGGAGAGAAACCATGCGGAAAGTGCGGTACCTGTATAGACCGTGCAGAGGCCTTTGCAAAGAATGGAATGGAAGATCCGGCATGGAAGAAAGGAGAATAAAGATGTCAGGTAGAAATTCAGAGGAAACTAAGGGACTGACCCATCTGGGAAGCCAGGGAACTGTTTATGAAACGGATTATAATCCGGGAGTGTTAGAGACCTTTTTAAACAAGCATCCCGATAACGATTACTTTGTAAAATTTAACTGTCCGGAATTTACCAGCCTTTGCCCGATTACCGGACAGCCGGATTTCGCCTCTATCACCATCTCTTACGTTCCAGGGGAACAGATGGTAGAGAGTAAATCCTTAAAGCTCTATTTATTCAGTTTCAGAAACCATGGAGATTTCCATGAGGACTGTATGAATATCATTATGAAAGATTTAATTGCATTAATGCACCCCAAATTTATTGAAGTGTGGGGAAAATTCACTCCCAGAGGCGGCATTTCCATTGATCCCTACTGTAACTATGGAAAGCCGGAAACCAAATGGGAAGAGGTGGCATGGGAGCGGCTTACGTCCCACGATCTTTATCCGGAGCGGGTGGACAATCGTTAGGATTAACTGCTGTGGTTTAAGATGAATTCCCGTTTAATTAACAGGAGTCTGTGCAATTGCTTTAAGATGTAAAAGAGTATGGCTCTTGCTTCAAATTCTTCTCTGCTTATGGGGAGCTCATGATCTTTTAAATCCAGCAAAAGCAGATTTAAATCCTTTAACAGTCCCTCCACCGTGTTATCTCTGTGGTAGCCCTGCTCGATTCTCGCTAACAGCTCAGAAACTTCCATTGCTTCTTTTGGAAGACAGGAAATCGACCGGATATTTTCATAGATTTCATAAAGCTGAAGGCTTTGCTGCCTGCGCATTTCAATATAATCAACTTCGTAGGTATCTTTTTTAAACAGAGCATTGTTATAATTCGTTAAGGCACAGTCTTTGGCTGTACGGAGGGCCTTTTGCAGAGACAGAAGGTCCGCCGGTGTGCAGCTGTCTTTGTCTTCAGAATAAAGAAAACAGGACATCTGGCTTAAGGTGTCTTTGATACGGGTATCCACTTCGTCAGAAAGCCTTTTAAATTCATCTTTCCTTCTTCGCAGGTGAAGATTCACTAAAATTCCAACTGTTGTACCGATCAGAAAGAGCGCTGCCTCATTGGCGACCAGAGCTGCAGTCATAGACCGCTCAGTCAGAAAATGGGTGATAAGTACGGAATCCATGGCTATGGCTTCGCCCCAGTCTGCATAGAAGCACAAAAGAGCGAAGAGAAATAAATATCCCGCAAATGCAGGAAGGGTGAACCCCAGAATTCCAAAAAGGAAACGGGCGATCAGGAGAGCACACACAAAAGCCAGTGTCCGGTTTCTGGCACTTTTTATGGTTTCTTTCTTTGTATTCTGAATGCTGAGCACTGTAATGATTCCGGCGGTAGCGGAATAACGAAGCCCCAGTTCTCCGGCAATTGCAATGGAGAGCACGGCGGCTACTGCTATTTTTAAACTTTTTATAATGGTATCCTTATTCATGGCTCCTCCTTTCTGGATTCCTTCCGTTAATATCCCCGTTCTTTCAGCTTGTGGATCAGATCTGTATAGAATCCCATCACATCAAAGCCTTCTATGTTCTTGCGTGTTAAGTCAATGACATCTCCATGAGAGATTCCTTGTTTTCCTTTTGGTTTCAGTACTCCTAAATCATTTCCCCAAACCATGGAACTGGTAGAAACCAGACCGTCGTTCTTACCGCCTCCAAAAATACGGATGATCATATAACCCAGATTCAGAGGAAACATGGCACTTTTTGCAGAACCCATCTGAGATCCTGTACTTTGACAGTATACACCGGGAGCATCAGTCATAATCCCATTGAGCCGGGCACATTCTCTGTCAGTTAAATCCCTTAATCCGCTTAAAAAGTCAGGATTGTCATCACCAAGAAGAGTAAACATGGATTCATATTTTTTCCCGATGAATTTAACAAATTCAGGAGAGATACGGTCAAGAATCCGGCATACATAATTGCAGCCGTAGTGAGGGGTATTGATGGTTGTGATGGAGGCGACATACCGATCCATGCCAAGACAGCTGACTGCATACCGGCTGTCAAGCCCTCCTTTTGAATGGGCGATGATATTTACTTTCTCACAGCCAGTATCTTTTACAATCTTTAAAATACAGGCTTTGATTTCTTCTGCACATTGTTCCACAGAAGCGGAAGACTGATGGTTGCTGTAAAAAATGGTGGATCCGTGCCGGATTAATTCGTCAGGAATTCTTCCCCAATAATTAAAGTTTTTCCAGTCTCTGAAAAATATACCGTGAACCATTAATATGGGGTATTTGGTCTTACATAATTCTTCTTCTTTCCATTTCTCGTAGAACTGCTGCTTTTCCATTGAGAAATCATATTCTTTTCGCGATACTTCAATGAAACTGTGAAGCAGAAACAGATTGAATCCTGGAATCCACCAGAACAGCAAAAGTGCAATCCTTTTAAAAAATCCAAGCTGTCCCGAACAGGTAAAGATCCGTATGATCCCATTCATAAACAGTAAATAAAGCAGAATGGCGCAGATGATACCATTTATAATAAGAAGGCGTGCCGGTGTATCTGTCTTGAAAATCAGAAATAGATAAATTGCTGTTTCAATCAGAAAAGTCATGATTGAAGCAAGCACCAGTTCGTAGCCGCCATGGAGAATTTTAAGCCTTTGCCCCTTGCAGCTGGTATTCACAGGTATAATATGGCAGTAAAGATAAAAAAGCATCAAACCAGTACAGGAGAGAACACGTATCAGTTTGTCTGGCATCATGGGAGACAGCAGCACCAGATTATATAAAAGCATGAGGAAAAAATAACGGATCGTTCGTTCTATGTAAGTCAAAGCAATTCCTCCTTTTTTTGACTTAGATTGTACCACATTTTCCCTGATCTGGATAGAGGAGTATGTTCCAGCCTGTCACCACCGTCCGATTATCGTTTCTAAATAGGTTTTCGGCGTAGTGCCCATACGTTTTTTGAATACTTTAAAGAAATATGCGTAATCCCAGAATCCGGATTCCGCTGCAATTTTATGAAAGTCCCGTTCGCCAAGCTCCAGCATACCTACGGCGGATGCGATCCGGATGGAGTTTAAGTATTCGGTAAAACCCTGACCTGTTTCGTTTTTAAAAATAGTGCTTAAATATCCGGCACTGATTCCGATTTCCTCTGCCACACTTTGCAAAGAGACAGATCCCGCATAATCCCGGTTGATGTATCCGATTGCAGCTTTTACATAGCAGGAATCACCTGGCATCTGACGCTTAAGTTCCCCGCACATGTTTATAAAGCAGTCAAGGAACCACTGACAAAGCTGGGGCAGCGTATTAAGCTGGATAAAAATCTGATCAGGAGCTGCTTTGCCGGCGATGATTTTTCCCAGATCCAGTTGATTCTTTTTGGAAATCCGGGTGATAATGCTGAGCAAATCCGTGCATTTCATCTGCACGTTAGAGCGGGTCTCTTTCTGGTCAATCATAGTTTGAAACAAGTCTTTAATAAGTGTCTCTGTTTTTATAGTCTCTCCTTTTAAAACCAGGGTAAGAAGAGTCTTTTCCAGAGAATAATCAAGCCCGGTTAATTCTGATGGCTGGGGAATCAAGTGACTGGAATGAGGAATGGACTGCTTACCAGAGTAAAAAATAAGCCCTGTGGTCTCCAGTGCTTTTGCATAGGAATGTCCCACTCCCCATATCTGCCGGGAAAGTTCCCCTACACAGAAACTAACGGATATGTTTAAATAATTTTTGTAATTAGATGAAAGCTGGTGCAGAAGGCTATGAATGGTTTCCTGTCTCTTTGCCTCGCTTGCTTCGTGGGCAAAGGAAAGGAGAATGCAGTAGATTCCCTGTTCCATATGCGTGAGGATACCTGCGGGATAGCTGCTTAGTATTTCATTGCCGATGTTGCAGATGGAAAAACTTAAAATGTTTCGTTTCTTCATATTGCTTTCCTGTTCCAGTTTAACATAATCATCGATGGAAAGAATAATGGGAATGACTTCAGTCATATCCAGACGGATACCAAGAATTTTTAAATTGGCTTCAATCTCTTTTTCCGACAGGAAAAGCTGACCCAGTAAATCTGCCACAAACTTTTCTCTTAAAGCGGATAAGCTGCGGTCAGGAAACGCCTTTGTGTCATTTTTTATGTTGAGAGTTTTCTTTAAATCTTCCAACAGAGACAAAAGTGATTCTTTGCTCAGCTTATGTTTTAGCATATAGTCCAGGGCACCATTCTTTAAAGCGCCACGCACATAGGGATAATCGTCATAATTGCTCAGTGCTATGAAGATAATGTCCGGATATTGTTCCCTCACCCGCTTGCATAACATCAGTCCATCCATATCGGGCATTTTCATATCTGAAATAATAATGTGTGGTTTCGTCTCCCGGATTTTATCGAGAGCAGTTACGCCATCCCCAGCTTCTGCACATATGGTAAAATCACTGGATAAATCAGTAAACAGCAGCTTTAGATGGTTGCGTACCAGCAGTTCATCATCAACGATTAAAATTCGGAACATAGTGGGATACCTCATTTTCTGTAATAATGGGGAGCAGTATTTCAAACCGGGTAAAAACTCCCGGCTGACTGATAATTTCCATTTCATAATCATTGCCGAAGTACATATGTAAGCGTTCTCTGATGTTGTGGATTCCAATATGTCCTGCATTCTCGTTCTGGTTGTGATTCATTATTTCATGAATTCGTCCATCATTCATTCCAAGACCGTTGTCTTCTACAATAATCTTCAAAAACTTCTCATCAAGCAAATAATCCACAAGCAGAATACCTCCGGTTGCCTTATCTTTTAAACCATGCTTTAAGGAATTCTCAACCAGCGGCTGAACCAGCAGTTTTGGCACCATACAGCTTCTGGCTTCCTCTGAAACACGGATGCGGGATTGAAATGCATTGGTATAACGGTAATTTTGTATTTCCAGATAGGATATTACAAACTCCCCATCTTCCTCTGCTTTCAGGAAAGAACGTCCATCCATGCTGATATGCATGAGAGATGACAGGGACTGAGCCACGTTTCCTATGTTTTCTGCTCCCTGAAGGGAGGAAAGAAATTTAATGGTGTTTAATGTGTTATATAGGAAATGAGGATTCATCTGGAACTGAAGTGCTGCAATCTCTGCCCTGCGTTTGCCTTCTTCCTCCCTTTTCACCTCCAGAAGCAGAAGCTTTATCCGCTTAAGCATAGCCTGGAACTGACTGGACAGTGCGCCGATTTCGTCTTTCGTCTGAATGGAAACATTAAAATCCAGATAATCTCCATCAATCAGCTTTACGGCATTGGCAAGAATACGGATCTGCCTGGTGAGTAAGGTGGTGATGAAAAAAACGGTTCCGATTAACAGGAATAGAAGAAACAGCGTTATCAGGATTATATTGTGCAGAGTACTGGTAAATGCAGTAACGATCTCCTTTTCCGGAATCACACTTAATGTGGTCCAGTTTGTGAGGGAGGAGGTGTGGTACACCACAAGCATCTTTTCCTGTTCCGGGCTCATCATAAGAAAATGGCCTGACGCAGACAAGATATTATTAGTAATTTCAGGAAGAACCTCTTTGTTCAGTTCCATATTCAGCAGATTAAATGAGGGACAAAAAAGAACCCTGCCGTCCTCTCGATTGATTACATATAAGGATGAGGGGGAAGGAGAACTGGTATCAAAGCACTCCTGAAATAAATCGGAGTTGATGTCTGCAATCACAAAGCCAATTTTCTGATTGTTATAATTGTAAACCGGTTTCAAAACCGAAAAAGCCATGTCCTTCTGGGTGTTATACCATTGTCTTGGGAAATGGGGCGGTATCAGTACCAGTGAATCTTCGCTGTCTTTGATTAAGGAAATCCAGTTGTTCTGGGCCATGGTCTCATAGGAAGTGGGGATTCCGTAAGTGATGGTATTTCCTTTGAAATCACTGAGCATCAGACCATTTAAATTACTTTTGAAGCTGCATAAGCTGATTAAATAATCAGAAGCGATTTTCCGATAACTGACAATCTCTGCTCCTGTTAAATCATTTCTTGATAATATGGTCAGGATATTGGCGGAGAGGGAGTTGCTGGAACGGACTGAAGTCAAAGCGGCCACATTGATGATATCCTGTACCTGGTTTTCAAATATAGTATTGGAAACCAATTATCCTCAATCTGGTGCTGTGGCTGTGTGCCTTTCTCATTCTGATTCCGGTATACATGGTAATGATTAATTCCTTTAAGAATCAGTCAGAAGCGGCTAAGATGAATATGATGCTTCCCACTCAGTGGCAGATTTTTAAAAACTATTATGACATGATAAAAGAGGGAGGGATATTGCGGGGATTTGTCAACAGCACTGTAATAACCGTAATCTGTGTTTTATTTCTGATCATTTTATGCTCTACGATGGCATTTGTATTGGAGAGAAGAAAAACGGTGTTATCACGCATGGTGAATATGGCGGTGATTTTCGGGCTGGTACTCCCTCTTCAGATCATACCAACTTATTTTGTTTGCAATTTTCTTCACCTGACACATGAGACAGCGGCAGTCTTCGTACTGATTGCAGCAAACATGTCTTTTACCGTTTTTTTATACACAGGCTTTATAAAAAGTATTCCGCAGGAGATTGATGAATCTGCCTGGATCGACGGAGCTGGTCAGACAGAGCTTTTTTTCAGAATTATATTTCCCCTGCTTCAGCCTGTTACAATTACGGCTGTCATTATTAATTTTATGGCTGTGTGGAATGATTTTGGAATATCCATTTATTTCTTAAACAGCGCGAAAAATTATACATTGCCTTTGACTGTTTATAATTTCTTTGGAAATCACAGCTCAGACTGGCAGCTGGTCTTTGCAAATGTAGTGTTATCCACCCTTCCTGTGGCAGCAGTTTATTTACTTCTTCAAAAATATATTATACCAGGCATGACCTCCGGAGCTGTGAAAGGCTAATTAATACTGAATAATCCGGGAGAATATTGAAACACTAAAAACGAATTGGTCATGTTAAGAAGGAGGCAAATAACAATGTCAGAAAATAAGACAAAAGGTGCTGGAGCCGATCTGGCCATGATGGCTCTTGATGATATCCCATCACCGAAGGCAGATGCAAAGGAGATTGTTGCTCTGGTAAAAGAAAGCGGCCGGGTAACCGGATACCAGTTGTCTGACGGCAGAACACTGAATAAAGAAGAAGGTGTCATGCTTGCCAGACAGGGTGAGATAAAGGGTGTCGGTGTAGCTTCCAGAAATGGCAATGAATACTTAAAATCACTTCCTGACGGAACAGAGAATAATAATTTAAGTAATCTGCCATCTGTAAAAAAATAACAGAATGTTAAAAAAAGGTTCAGCCCTCTGCGGGCATGGACCTTTTTTTGTTTCGGTGTTAAAAATCTGAAAGGAAAAAAAATACATATTGACACAGGAACTGGAGAAGAGTAGAATGATGAACGTTGGTAAATGTTAATGGTGTTAAGTAATTAAAAGGGGATAGAAAATTTTGATGGATGAAAAAGAAAAATACATAAAAAAGGTAAAAACCCACCTGGCAGTCATGATGGGGAAAGGGAGAAAAGTGGATAAAATCCTGCTGTCCCAGGGACTGACCCGTCTTGAACTGTTTGCGATTCAGCAGATATATGAAGCAACGAACGGAGATCAGGAACAAAAGGGCATTTATGTATCGGCACTGGCAAAAAAAATGGATATTGTCTTACCTTCTGCATCCCGTACTTTAAATTCCCTGGAAAAGCGGGGACTGATATCCAGGGAGATTGATCCTGACAACAGAAGGAATATTTGTGTCATGCTTACGGAAAAGGGATATTTCGTAAGAAAAAAGTGTCTGGAGAAAGTGAATCTGCTGGTGGGAAGAGTTGTAGAAGGTATGGGAATGGAAGATATGGATCAGCTGATCACATTATGGAATCGTTTTATTGATCAGATGGAACGTGCAGTGAATGATATGACGGAAGAAATTGACGAAACGACAGATTGATGAAACAGAAAAGAGGGAACTGACTTGAAGGTATTTTTCCGATATTTCAAACCCCATTTGATATCGTTAGCAGCGGTCATGCTGCTGCTGTTCGGGCAGGCTGCCTGTGATTTATCGCTTCCGGATTATATGTCTGATATCGTAAATAAAGGTATCACTTCGGGAGACACGATGTACATAGTCAAAGCCGGATTTCAAATGATGGGAATCGCCTTTTTAAGCGCGTTCTGCACCGTAATCGTGGGACTGATCGGTGCGAGAATGGCAGCAGGCATATGCCGGAATCTGCGGCAGGATGTATTTACCAGAATTGAGAGTTTTTCCAGTGCGGAGATGGAGAAGTATTCCACTTCTTCGTTAATCACCAGAACCACCAATGATATTACCCAGATCCAGCAGCTGATTGTTATGCTGATCCGTATCGTGTTTTATGCGCCCATACTTGGAGTCGGCGGCGTCATTCATGCCCTGGAAAAGGATAAATCCATGTCCTGGATTATCGCCTTATCTGTGGGATTACTGCTTGTGATGATTTTTTCCATGATGATGGTGGTTATGCCCAGGTTTCAGTATGTGCAGAAGTTAATCGACCGGCTGAACCTGGTCGTCAGGGAAAGCCTTGACGGAACTCTGGTAATTCGAGCATTTAATACCCAGAGATTTGAGGAAAAGCGGTTTGATAAGGTGAATGCCAGGCTGACGGACACAAATTTATTTGTTAACAGAGTTACCTCCGGCATGATGCCGGCCATGATGCTAATCATGAATCTGACCAACTTATTAATCGTCTGGGTGGGATCAAAGGCAGTATCCAGCTTTAAGATGAAGGTAGGAGACATGATGGCATATATGCAGTATGCCATGCAGATCATTATGGCTTTTTTAATGATGGCAATGATGTTTATCATGATTCCAAGAGCCATTGTATCCATAAAGAGGGTGGTCGAAATACTGACTACGGATTCCACCATCACAGATCCCAAGGTAGCTGCAGTTATCTCTGAAACACCCAAAGGGACTGTGGAATACAGGGGAGTATCCTTTCAGTATCCCGATGCCGATGAAGCGGTTCTTCACGATATTACATTCACGGCACTGCCAGGTCAGACAACTGCTTTTATCGGAGCAACCGGAAGCGGAAAAAGCACACTGGTCAACTTACTTCCCCGCTTTTATGATGTGACAGGGGGAGAAATCTTAATTGACGGCATTGATATCAGAAACTGGCCGTTAAAAAAGCTGAGAGACATGATTGGATTTGTGCCCCAGAAGGGAATCTTATTTTCCGGAACAATCGAGAGCAATTTAAAATATGGTGACAGAGAGGCCAGTAAAGAAGTGGTGGAGGAAGCAGCCAATACTGCTCAGGCAGAGGAATTCATTGATTCCAGGCCCGAAGGCTTTTTAACAGAAATTGCCCAGGGAGGCCAGAATGTATCAGGCGGTCAGAAGCAGCGTCTTTCCATTGCAAGAGCACTGGTTAAAAGAGCACCGGTTAATGTGTTTGACGACAGCTTTTCCGCTCTGGATTTTAAGACAGATGCAAAGCTTCGAGCTGCGCTGAAAGATAAAACAAAAGACAGCGCCACCATTTTAGTGGCTCAGCGAATCAGTACCATTATGAATGCGGATCAGATTATTGTTCTGGATCAGGGCAGAATTGCGGGGAAAGGGCCACACCGGGAGCTGATGAAAACCTGTGAAGTATACCGGGAAATCGCGCTGTCACAGCTGAGTGAGGAGGAACTGAAATGAGTGAAGAAAAATCCTCAGGCGGACCCATGGGCCGGGGCGGCGGACTTGGCCAGAAGACTGAAAAAGCAAAGAATTTTAAAGGCACCATGCTCCACCTTGCCGGGTATCTAAAACATTACAAGGCTTCCGTCATTGTTGTAATCCTGTTTGCGTGCTTTTCCTCCGTATTTTCCATTGTAGGGCCTAAAGTTTTAGGAAAAGCCACCACCAAGCTTTTTGAAGGACTGATGGCATGGGCCATGGGAACCGGATTGCTAACGGATTTCCGCTATATCAGAAATCGGCTGCTGCTCTTAGTTGTCCTGTATCTTGTATCGGCTCTCTTTTCCTATCTGCAGAGTTACATTATGTCAGGGGTCAGCATGAAGATCACCTATGAGCTGAGAAAAAACATATCGGAAAAGATGAACCGCCTTCCGTTAAATTATTATGATACCAGAACTCATGGAGAGATTCTTTCAAGAATTACTAATGATGTGGATACGGTAAGCCAGACATTAAATCAGAGTCTGACCCAGATGATTACATCGGTGACTACCTTAATCGGTATCGTAGCCATGATGCTTTCTATCAGCGTACGAATGACCCTGGTGGCAGTTTTGGTATTGTTTGTATCCATGGGATTAATCGTTACCGTAGTGAAAAAGTCCCAGAAATATTTTTCCCAGCAGCAGAAGAGTCTGGGAAATTTAAATGGTCATATTGAAGAAATATATGCAGGCCATAACGTGGTTCAGATTTTTAACGGAGAGAAAGAAGCCATTGAGAAATTCCGGCTGATTAACGATAAGCTCTATGGATCTGCGTGGAAATCCCAGTTTTTATCGGGAATGATGATGCCCATTATGTCTTTTGTGGGTAATCTTGGATTTGTGTGTGTCTGTCTATTAGGCGGATATTTAACGGTGAAAAAGGTAATTGAGATCGGTGATGTTCAGGCATTTATCCAGTACATGAGATCCTTCATGCAGCCAATCTCCCAGATTGCCAATGTTTCCAATACTCTGCAGTCAACAGCTGCGGCAGCAGAACGTGTATTTGAGTTCTTAGATGAAGAGGATGAAGTCAGTGAGACAGAAAGCCCCATCGTGCTGCCTCAAGTTCATGGAAATGTGGAATTTAAAAATGTCTGTTTTGGTTATCAGCCGGATACCATGATTATCAATCATTTTTCTTCCAACGTGGAGGCTGGGCAGACGGTTGCCATTGTAGGTCCCACAGGAGCCGGAAAAACTACCATAGTCAAGCTTCTGATGCGTTTCTACGAGCTTAATTCGGGGCAGATCTTAATTGACGGTCATGACAGCCTTACCTTTACCAGAAGAGATTTACGTGCCATGTTCGGCATGGTGCTTCAGGATACCTGGCTTTACAACGCTACGGTAATGGATAACATCCGCTACGGAAATTTTGATAAGACAGATGAAGATGTGATAGCGGCAGCAAAAGCGGCTCATTGTGATGAATTTATACGAACACTGCCGGGAGGTTATCATATGGTGATTAATGAAGAATCCAGTAACTTATCCCAGGGGCAGAAACAGTTGTTAACCATTGCAAGAACCATTCTGGCAGACCCGAAAATCCTGATTCTTGATGAAGCAACCAGTTCCATTGATACGCGGACGGAGGTCTTTATCCAGAGAGCCATGGATAAATTAATGAAAAACAGAACCAGCTTTGTCATTGCCCATCGTCTTTCCACCATCCGGGATGCGGATATGATTCTGGTTATGAAGGATGGCGATATCATTGAACAGGGAAATCACGAAACATTGCTTGAAAAGAAAGGATTCTATTCCGATCTGTATCACAGCCAGTTTGCAGAACAATCATAGCGGAGGATAATGATATGCAGGAAAACAAACACATCAATATTGAAGATCAGGAGATCAGTAAGGGAACAGGAAAACTGAAAAAAGTACTCATTCCCCTTTTGCTGGCAGTCGTTCTTTTGGGAGGAGCAGCCGCAGGATATTTCTATTATGTAAGTACAAACTATTTTAAAACTGACAATGCCAGAGTGACAGCAAAGCTGTATTCGGTAAAAGCCGTGGCTAATGGAAAGCTTTTATCCTGGGAAGTAGAAAATGGAGATCTGGTGGAACAGGATCAGGTCCTTGGACGTGAGGAAACCCTTCCATATATTACATCACCCATAACCGGAACCGTAGTAAAAAATGAAGGAGCTGCCAATCAGGCAGTTGCCATGGGATCAGAACTGGCAGTGGTGGCAGACACCTCGGATCTTTATATTGGGGTAAATGTGGAAGAGACAGATATTATGAAGATAAAGCTGGGACAGAAAGTGGATATTAAACTGGATGCCTATCCTGGAAAACTGTTTAAGGGGCAGGTAATTGAGATCGATCCCGCAACACAGACCTATTTTTCAGGAGGAACCAGTTTTACCACCAGTGGGGACTATACAAAGGTGACACAGCTGATACCGATTAAGGTAGCAATTGAAAATCAGCAGAATCTTCCTCTTGTTTTTGGAATGAATGCTTCTGTGAAAATTCATTTAAAATAATAGTCTGAGAAGGAGAAAACGGATGAAGAAGATAACAGCAGTTTTAATGGTAACAGCAATGCTTTCGTCGGCTCTTGCAGGCTGTGCGGGAGCTGGAAAACAGACAGAAGTAACGGTAGCTGCAGCGAAAGAAGGAAAAGATTTGTCTGCCATGGTATGGCAGGGAACAGTAGAGGCTTTAAGCAGCGTTGATATCATTCCCGTTGCAAGCGGTAAGGTGACCCAGATCTTAGCCAAAGAAGGTGACCATGTGGAAGCAGGTGCTCCCTTGTTTCAGATCGACAATCAGGATGCCAGTCTGCAATTAGAGCAGACGAAGGCCAGTTTCCAGGCAGCCCAGGCTTCTTATGACAGCGCACAAAAAGCAAATCAGTTAAATACAGTGGTTAAGCCAGCCCAGATCAGCTTCACCACAGCAAGTGATAATTTTAACCGGATAAAAGTCCTTTATGAAAGCGGTGACGTATCCCAGGCAGACTATGAGGCTGCAAAGGCCCAGGCGGATGTGGCTCAGGTTCAGCTTCAGGCAGCACAGAACAGCCAGACAACTACCAGTGAGGTGACAAAAGCTCAGCTTGAAAGTGCCAGGGCAGCCCTTAATATTGCCCAGAAAAGATACGATGACTGCATGGTATCATCACCCATAAAAGGTCTGGTAACAAAAATAAATGTGGAAGCAGGCCAGACGGTTTCACCCCAGATAAAGGCTGCCACAGTGATTGATGACAGCGGTAAAAAAGTGGAAATAAAAGTTGCTGACATGGATATTGACCAGGTTAAAACAGGAACAGAGGTACAGGTAAATCTTCAGACTCTTGGGGAGAATTTAAAGGGCAGTATCAGCGATGTCTCTGCAGTCAGTGATTCCAGTACGGGAATGTTTCTCGTGACGGTCACTTTGGGTGAGGATAGTACAAACAGCGCAATCGGTCTTATGGCAGATATCCGACTCTCCGACAATAAGGAAGAAAATTCTGTCTACATTCCAGCTAAGTCTGTTCAGACCGATGATACGGGATCCTATGTTTATAAAACCGCTGATACCAGTGCGGTGAAAGTTCCCGTTACACTGGGAAAGAAAAAGAATGCTTATATTGAAGTGACCCAGGGACTTTCCACCGGTGACCTTGTTGTTTTACAGAGCAGTAAACCATTGACAGATGGAGAAAAAATCAGTATATTGACTGTGAAGTAACAGGGTAAAACTGGAAAAGGGGAAATTTTAATATGAAGCTATTCTACACTGAACCGGCGAGTAAGTGGGAAGAAACCCTCCCAATCGGTAACGGGAGTCTGGGTGCCATGATATGGGGAAGTACAAAGAGGGAGTGTCTTGGCCTCAATGAGGAAAGCCTCTGGTCAGGATACCGCCATGACAAAAACAACCATGATGCCTTTCCTTATCTGGAACAGTGCCGCAGACTGGTGGAGCAGGAGGAGTACGTACAGGCAGAAGAATTGATCCGTAGTCATATGCTGGGAGAATACAATGAATCCTATCTTCCTCTGGGAAATCTGTACATGGACTTTGATTATGAAGGAGAAGTCTCGGATTACAATCGAGTCCTGAATCTGGATCAGTCAGTCAGCAATGTAAGCTACAAGGTAAACGGTGCAGGCTATTCCAGAGAATACTTTGCAAGCTATCCTGCCAAAGCGGTATTGATAAAGCTGGATTGTGACAAAAAGGCGATTAATACGCTGATTTCTTTTGAATCCCAGGTGCAATATAAAGCGGAGTATGAGAAAGATGGAATTAAGATCAGCGGAAAATGTCCGGAGCATGTAGACCCTTCCTATATAGATTACAGCAAGAATCCTGTAATCCAGGGAGAAAAAGGAATGGAGTTTCACGCTGGTTTACATATTCTTTCCTGTGACGGAGAAGTATCCGGTGAAAAAGAAGGGCTTCGCATTAAAGACGCTTCAACAGTAATTCTGGCACTTTATGCAGTGAAAGAGCCTGCTTTTGACCATTTAGCAGCGTACGATACCTTAAAAGAGCAGCATGTCAGTGATTATAAATCCATTTATGATAAAGCAGAGCTCTACCTTGGAGAGCAGTTAGATATCCCCACCAATGAAAGACTGAAACGGCTTCGTGACGGGGAAAAGGACAATGCACTTTACGGCCTCTATTTCCAATATGGAAGATACTTACTCATCAGTTCCTCCAGAGAGGGAAGTCTTCCCGCTAACTTACAGGGAATCTGGAGCTGGCAGTTAAGAGCTCCCTGGAGCTGCAACTGGACTACCAACATCAACGCACAGATGAATTACTGGCTTGCACAAAGCTGTAATTTGCAAGAGTGCCTGCAGCCTTATTTCGAATTTGTAAAATGGATTTGTGAGGAAGGAAAGAAAACAGCAGAAGTCCATTATCAGTGCCGTGGTTTTGTACATCACCATAACGCGGATTACTGGTGCAATACCAACCCGGTAGGAATGGCTCATGGAGAAGAAGAGGGAGAACCGGAAAGCGTTACCTGGTCTATGTGGCCCATGGGCGGCGCGTGGTTAACCAATGAGCTGTTTAAGCATTATGAATACAATCCAGATCGGAAATTTCTTGAGGAAACGGTGTATCCAATTTTAAAAGAAGCCGCTCTGTTCCTGGTTGACTGGTTGTATCTGTATAACGATCAGTATGTAACCTGTCCATCCACATCGCCTGAGAATAAATATAAAGTTCCAGGCAGGGAAGACAGCACAGCGGCAGTGGCAATGTCAACGGCAATGGATCTTGAGATTATCCGGGAAGTCTTTGGAAACTTTGAGAAAACCTGTGAAATTTTAGGAATAGACGATGAAGTATTACCGGAAATTGCAGAAAGACTGAGCAAACTTACTCCTTTTAAAATCGGAAGCAAAGGCCAGCTTTTAGAGTGGCATAAGGAATTTGAAGAGCCAGAGCCCGGTCACCGCCATGTTTCCCATTTGTATGGACTGTTTCCGTCTGAGCTGTTTGAAGGAGACGAAGAATTGACAGAGGCATGCAAAACCTCTCTGCTTCTGCGTCTGGCAAACGGAGGCGGATATACTGGCTGGAGCTGTGCCTGGATTATCAATCTCTTCGCCACACTGGAAGATTCCCAACATGCTTATGAGTATTTAAAGACTCTTCTGACCAGATCTTCTTATGACAATCTCTGGTGTGCTCATCCGCCGTTCCAGATCGATGGTAATTTCGGAGGAACTGCCGGAATCGCCAACATGCTGGTACAGGAGCGGGGCGGCAAGGTTAAAATACTTCCGGCCCTTCCTGCTGAGTTTGAGAATGGCTACGTAAGAGGTCTTAGAATCAAAAATGGTAAGACAGTAGATATTAAATGGAGCAATGGAAAATTAGAAGATTATAAAATATATTAATACGATTCATGAACGCAGTCACTGCCGGTATATTCCGGTGGCTACTGCGTTTTTTTTGTTGCATAATGGATTTTCACTTTTCTTTCTGGGAACACTTTTTTATGTAAGGAACAAATTTCCATTGCTAACTGTTTGAGGAAAAGATAGGATGCTTTATTCTTATAAAACTGCGGACAGGCTTCATAAACTGCTCCCACATTCTCAAATTAACGTTTTACCCCGGGAGGGGCATTCCATCAACAGGTTATCCGCAGAGATAATGAGTTTTTTAAAAGGAGATTAAGAGTTATGAAGATCGATATAATTACCCAAAATGGAATTTCCATTGCAGTGATATCAGGAGAAGAACTGTTGATTCAGGATGTTGGCTCAGCCCTTGATTTAATGGCGCAGGTAAAATATGAGTCCGACAGCAGCAGATTCGTGGTATCAAAGGAAGCCATTACAGAAGATTTCTTTTGCCTTAGTACCCGGCTAGCTGGGGAGATCTTACAGAAGTTTGTAAATTACGATGTAAAGATGGCAGTGATCGGCGATTTCTCCGGTTATACCAGCAAGCCTCTCAGGGATTTTATCTATGAAAGCAATCACGGTTCAGATTTCTACTTTGTTTCAGATCTGCAAAAGGGAATTGATAAACTGGCGGCAATATAAAAACTGAGGGATCAATGCGAATGATGCACTGGTCCTTTTTTTATGCCTGATCTATATAAAATATTTATAGATACAGGTAAAACAATCAATTTGTTTTCTAATAGAAAACAATATATAATGAAAATATGTTATGAATTTAACAATCATTTTGAAATGTAAAAGGAGAGCGAATCATGTCAGCGAAACACCCAATAACAATCAGTTCCTGGACGTTAGGAGATCAGATTTCGTTTGAAGAACGTGTGAAAGCTGCCAAAGAGGCGGGGTATGAAGGAATTGGACTTCGGGCAGAAACCTATGTGGATGCATTGGCAGAGGGACTGCACGACAAAGACATCCTGGCAATTTTGGAAAAGTATCAGATTGCCTGTACGGAAGTAGAATACATCACCATGTGGGCGGAAGAAAACAGAAGCTATGAACAGATGTATAAGGAGCAGATCTGTTTCCATATGTGTGATTTATTTCATGTCGGTCATATTAACTGCGGTCTCATGGAGAATTACTCTGTGGAACATACCGCACAGAAGTTAAAAGAACTCTGCCAGAGGGCAGGGGAACGTATCATCGGCGTGGAACCAATGCCTTACAGCGGGATTCCTGATTTAAAAAAGGCTTGGGAAGTGGTTAAGATGTGCGGCTGTAACAATGCTAAAATCATACTGGACACCTGGCACTGGGTCCGGGCGAACCAGCCCTTTGATCTTTGCGGTGTTCCGGGAGATGCCATTGTTTCCATACAGATCAACGATGTCCATGACAGAGCATATGCGCCTTCCGTCTTAAGGGACGAATCCATGCATGACAGACTGGCACCCGGAACCGGTTTTGGCGATACAGCCGGCTTTATAAAAATGGTAAAGGATGCCGGGGTATTGCCAAAGGTTGTAGGTGTGGAAGTTATTTCCGATTTCTATATTGCAAAGGGAGCAAAAGCTGCCGCTGAGGAGACATATGCCGGTGCAGTCAACGTTTTAAAAGAGGTATGGCCGGAACTACTTGACAACTAAAGGGGAGAGATACAGTGAAATTTGAGAATATGTTCACACCGGTTACCATCGGTCCTGTTACGGTTAAAAACCGTTTTGTGGTCCCGCCCATGGGAAATAATTTTGCAAATGGGGCTGGAACCCTCAGTGACCGCTCCAGAGATTATTATGAAGCCCGTGCAAAAGGAGGGTTTGGCCTTGTTACCGTAGAGGCAACCGTGATTGACAGGACAGCAAAAGGGGGACCAAGAAAGCCCTGTCTTTATGACGACAGTGTGATACCCAGTTTTAAACTGGTGGCAGATGCCGTTCACGCCTGGGGGGCAAAAATATCCGTTCAGCTTCAGCATGCAGGTCCGGAAGGGAATGCAAAGCTGGCAGGATATCCCATAAAAGCGCCAACTTCCATCGCCAGCCATACAGGAAAGGATGTTCCAAAGGAGATAACCACTAAGGAACTCTACGCTCTTATTGAAGAGTACGGAGATGCAGCCCTTCGTGCTAAAAAGGCAGGCTTTGACTGTGTGGAAGTACATATGGCACACGGCTATCTGGTCAGCAGCTTTATATCCCAGAGAACCAATAAACGGGTGGATGAATTCGGAGGCAATTTTGAGAACCGCATGCGTCTGTCCCGGCTGATTCTGGAAAATATCAGGAAAAAGACAGGGGACAGCCTGGGCATTATCTGCAGAATTAACTGCAGCGATGATATACTTGGCGGAATATCCTTACAGGATGCGGCAACAGTAGCCGCGTATTTAGAAAACTGCGGAGCCGATGCCATTCATGTATCCAGGGCAGTCCATATCCGTGATGAGTTTATGTGGGCACCAACCTGCATCCATGGAGGATTTAATGCGGATTATGTTACTGAAATTAAAAAGGCAGTTCAGGTTCCGGTTATTATGGTAGGACGGTTTACAGAGCCTTATTATGCAGAACTCATGGTGAAAGAGGGAAGAACCGATCTTGTGGCATTCGGGCGCCAGAGCATTGCTGATCCGGAGCTGCCGGTAAAAGCATTTAAGGGAGAAATGGAAAGTCTGACACCGTGTATTGCCTGTCTTCAGGGCTGTGTAGCCAATATGTTTCAGGGAAAACCCATCGAATGTCTGGTAAATCCCAGAACAGGCAGGGAAGCAGAACTGGAAGCTGCGGCAGTTAAGAAAAAGGTTCTGGTGATTGGCGGAGGTGTTGGGGGTCTCTATGCTGCTTACATTGCCGCACTAAGAGGCCATGAGGTGACTCTTTGCGAAAAGAAAGAGGTGTTAGGAGGCAATATGCGCCTTGCAGCCTATCCACCGGGAAAAGGTGACATCGTGGGTATGGTGCGAAATTACATCGTACTTTGTCAAAAGGCAAATGTAACGCTTCTAACCGGCATGGAGGTGACAAAGGAGTATATAGAGGAAAATGCTCCCGACGCTGTCATTGTTGCAACTGGTGCCAGCCCTCTCATTCTTCCAATACCGGGAATCAGGGATTCTTCCATTCTCTCAGGAGATGATGTGCTTTCAGGGGAAGCGCAGTGCGGACAGAAGGTACTGGTTGTAGGTGGTGGAATGGTTGGATCGGAGCTGGCAGCGTTCCTTGGAGAAGCAGAGCATGAGGTCACCGTGATTGAACTGAGGGATAAGATAGGAGCGGATGTAATCAGTGAACACCGGAAATATTTAATGAAGGATTTCAGTGATTACAGTATTACTACCATAACCGGTGCAAAAGTCAGTGAATTTCATAAAGACGGAGTGTCCTATACACTGGAAGACGGCACCCAGAATTGCATAAACGGATTTGACTCGGTCGTTCTTGCCATGGGATATCGGAATTATAATCCATTTGGAGAAGATGTTGACAAGCTGGCAAAAGAAGTGTATGTTATCGGTGATGCAGTGAAAGCAAGAAGAGCGCTGGATGCCACAAGAGAAGCATACGAGGCAGCAAAAAATATCTGATAATAAGGAGAGCAAAGATGGAAAAGAGAATTTCTGGAAGAACAGGTTTAATGGGATTAATTGGCTCACCGGTAGGACATTCCGGTTCCCCCGCTATGTACAATTACAGCTTTGAAAAGCTGGGACTGGACTATGCATATCTTGCTTTTGATATCAAGGTAGAAGAGGTAGAACAGGCAGTTGAGGCCGTAAAAACCTTAAAGATGAGAGGCTGCAACGTAACCATGCCCTGCAAAACAGAAGCATTAAAATACATGGATGAGCTGTCTGATGCAGCTCGTATTATTGGCGCTGTCAACACCATTGTAAATGAAGACGGAAAACTGATCGGGCATATAACAGACGGACAGGGATTTGTAGATAATTTAAGAGATCACGGCGTTGAAATAAAAGATAAGAAGATTACCATATGCGGAGGCGGAGGCGCAGCGACTGCCATACAGGTGCAGTGCGCCTTAGAAGGAGCAAGGGAAATCTCCATTTTTAATATTAAGGATGCATTTTTTGAGAGAACTCTGGAAACAGCAGAAAAAATCAGACAGGAAAGACCTGGCTGTACAGTCAGCGTATTTGACATTTCTGATATGGAAACCATGAGAGAAGAAATGAAAACCAGTGACATTTTTGCCAATGCTACAATTGTAGGCATGAAACCCATGGACAATGAGAGCGTGGTAAAAGATGTTACCATGTTTTACCCGGGTCTGGTAGTGACAGATGCGGTTTATAATCCAAAAGAAACGAAAATGCTTAGAGAAGCCAGAGAAGCAGGCTGTACCTGCATTGACGGGCAGGGAATGCTTGTCTGGCAGGGGGCAGCAGCCTTTAAGCTTTATACAGGACAGGAAATGCCTGTGGAAGGTGTAAAGGATCTGCTCTTTCGCTAACGGAAAGAGAGTTATAAATGAATAACAAAAGATACTATCCGACTGCATTTGCCTTATACTTTTCATTTTTTATCCATGGAATCGGAGCTTCCATACTGAGTCAGTATAAGACGAATTTTGCCAAAGCCTGGGGTGCCGGACAGCTGGCTGACGGAAGCTATGATGTAAGCAGGGTTGTTACCGTTATTGCAGCTCTCGGACTTGGAAGGCTGCTGGCACATTTTGTGGCCGGACCATTTTCAGACCGCTATGGAAGAAAGTTAAGCGGACTGATCGGGGTAGGGTTATATGTCATATTCTTTGCAGGAATTATTCTGTCACCCAATATGGCAGCAGCCTACTGCTTTGCCATTCTTGGAGGAGCGGCAAACTCCTTTTTAGATACCTGTGTCAGTCCGACCTGCATGGAGATCTTTGTCAATAACGGTTCCATAGCCAACATGTTTACAAAATTTTCTATGTGTGTCAGCCAGTTTCTCCTACCTTTTTTCATTCTTTTTGTAGGGAATGCAGGACTTCCGTACACCACACTGTTTATCATCTGCGGTGCAGCGATTCTGGCAGACGGCTTATTAATCCTGTTACTCCCATTCCCGGAAAGGGAGAAGAAAGGGGGAAATGGTGTAAAAACGAAACAGGAGCGGATGAAATTTACGCCTGTTTCCATCGCTGCAATCTTAATCGGTTTTACCAGCTCCTCCACATTTATGCTGTGGTTAAACTGCAATAAAGAACTGGGGCAGCTGTATGGAATGACCAGTCCATCTCTGATTCAGTCCTATTATGCGGCCGGCACGGCTGTTGCAATTATCGTAACGGCATTCCTGATTAAAAAGGGGTTAGGCGAGAAGACGGTTCTGATTTTATATCCCGCTGTTTCTACCGTCATGCTGCTTTTATGCTATTGGATCAGAACACCCCAGATTTGTATTATCGGAGGTTTTGTAATAGGATATGCAGGAGCAGGCGGTGTTCTTCAGCTGGCTGTGGCAACTACCATTCAGTTCTTCCCTGAGAATAAGGCAACTGCAACCTCCTTTGTGATGATAGCCTCTTCCGTGGCTAATTACACCATCTTGTCTCTGGCAGGATATTTGACCAGAATCGGAGGAAGCGAAGGACCCAGAATGATTCTTCTGCTGAATGCAGGTGTTACATTCCTGGGCGTTATGCTTGCGGTTTTTATAAAGGGAATGGAAAAAAGACAGAAAGCAAGATAGAGATAATAAAGACTCTGTCAGGAGCAGCAGTGCAGCAGTTCCTGACAGAACCTGAAAAATGAAAAGTATGTGTTCAATTTCAGACACATTCTTTTTTTAACCTTGAATGTTAAAAAAATAACAAAATACGGGAGGTAATATGAATTCGGAGAAGAAAGAACTGGCATTTATTCCAATGGGGATTTTTAAACTAAGAATTCCTTTTATCCATTATAAACTGGAAAAGGTAGAATTCATTCAGGGATTGATCGTAGGAGCGACCGCTCTTAGCGCGATCCCATATATGACAGAATATTTAGGGCTTCCATATGAACTGGCGTGGAGCTGCATTATTTTGGAGGCATTTTTATACATACTTCATGCAAACCTGGGCGATCCCGTGATTCCTGGCTGGATAACAGCAACATTGCCTCTCACACTGGCTTATTTAACTTCATACGAAATGGGGGCGGAGAGGATTCAGGCGATGATTGCCCTGCAGCTGCTGGTTGGGCTGGTATTTATATTTATGGGAGTGACAAAACTGGCTGAAGGCTTTATTAAAAATATTCCTCCGTCTATCAAAGGAGGAATCCTAATGGCAACTCCCATCACAGTTTTACAGGGGCAGCTATCTCCTAAGGGGCAGCTTAGAAATTTTCCGATAGCGGTTGGTGCTGGTGCTTTACTTCTTGCAATTATCAGCTTCTCCTCCTCTTATCAGGAGAAACGGAAAAAATACAAAGTCCTTGATATCATTGCCCAGTACGGAAACTTATTTCCCTATCTGATCGCCATGGTAATCGGAATCGCAGCAGGTGAGCTTGCCATGCCTCATGTGGAAATCGGCACATTTATCAAAATACCCATGTTTAAGGAAATGCTTCAACAGGTAGGGGTGTTTGGAGTGGGTTTTCCGGGAATCCGGATGTTTTTAAGTGCACTTCCTCTTGCACTGATCTGCTATGTAATCGCGTTCGGAGACTTTGTAACGTCTGAGAGTCTGATTAAAGAGGCAAAAGCAGAACGGGACGATGAAATCATTGATTTTAATTCCAGCAGATCCAATTTAATCAGCGGAATCAGAAATATAATTCTTGCCATCTTTGCCCCGTTTCCCCCACTGGCAGGACCTTTGTGGGTGGGAATGACGGTTTCTGTGAGCATCCGTTATAAGGAGGGAAAAGAGGCAATGAAATCTCTTCTTGGTGCAATGGGCTCCTTCCGACTTGGAACGTTAATCAGTGTTATCTGCATTCCTGTAGTTACACTATTAAAACCGGTATTTCCGGTTGGTGCAGGAATCACCCTGATCTTTCAGGCATTTGTCTGCGGAAGAATTGGCATGGAATACTGTGAGACGGATCTTGATAAAAGCATCGCAGCCATTATGGCAGTGGTTCTCGCCATGCAGGGCTCTGCCTGGGCGCTTTTAGTGGGATTTGGGCTTAACATTGTCCTTAGCAACTGGAGCGTTCCGGGAGTGAAAAAAAGAACAGCAATCGAATAGAGAAAACAGAGATGCCGGTTGGTTTTTCCCAACCGGCATCTCTGTTTTCTACAGGAACTCTTTGCGCTCCAGTGTATTTAATAAATTGCGTCCTTCCTGAATTCCGTCTATGATTCTTCGCGCCCGGACGCTGTCTCCGATGTTGATGATCTCTGCATCGGTATCATCAAAGGCCTGATGAAGATCATTGATGACCGGCGTGTTGGCTCTCATGCCAAGGCAGACAAAGCCATAGTCAAAGGGAAGCTCTGTTTCCGTCCCGTTCTGGCTGATGAGGAAAGAAGACTCCCGGACTTCAGTCAGTGTGGCTCCTGTTAACTGGACTACTTTATATTTTTTCATCATTGCATTGATTCCGCTTTTTGAAACAGGATCTAAGTCTTTTCCGATATCCGGCATCATTTCCACGATGAACACCTTTGCACCTCTGGGTGCCATATATTCCACCACATCAAGACCAACGGCACCTCCCCCAACAACCACTACCTGTTTCCCAGTCAGATCATGGGGATAATCAGGAATGTGTCCGATCATACCGGTTATGGAAGAAATGCGGCTGTCATCTTTGTCTATGTAATCAAAGAGTCCCTTAATGGGTGGTAGAAGAGGATTGGAGCCGGTGGCGTTTACGATAATATCCGGATTCAGACGTTTCACCCGATCCACAATGGCATCTTCTCCAGTAAAAAGATACAGGTTATGAAGATTTTTGGCACGGTTAATTAAGTAAGTTGGGAAATCATTCAGTCTTACCTTATCGGGAATTTTGGAGATCTCGGCTGCCAGTCCACCCAGATAATTCTTTTTTTCTATAAGAAAAACATTACACCCTACCTCTGCTGCAGTGCAGGCTGCCTCAAGACCTGCCGTCCCTCCTCCGATTACAACTACATTGCAGGGTTTCTTTACTTTGTTTTTCTCATAGGATTCCCCTTCATTCACACTGGGATTAACAGTACAGCGGATGGGGCGGTTGATGCCGATGCGGTTTCCTGCACAGCCGATGTTACAGGAGATACATTTATTAATAAACTCTTCTCTGCCGGTATAGGCTTTGTTTGCCCAGGAGGGATCTGCAATCAGACCTCTTCCAATTCCAATTAAATCGGCATCTCCTTTTAGAAGAATTTCTTCCGCTATCTGGGGATTTCGTATGTTTCCCATGGTGATACATGGCTTGTGATACCGGGCTTTTACTGCTCTTGCCATATAGGAGCGCCATCCATCCTTTAGGTAATTGGCATCAATCTGAAACTGAATGGAACCGTTTAAACCGCAGGATACATCATATACATCTACAAATTCATCAAAGTACTGTAAATATTCCAGTGTGTCTTCCAACGTGTTTCCACCCTCTAAAAGTTCATCAGCACTGATTCTTGCAAAGATAGGATACATAGATCCCACTTGTCTGCGCACTTCCTCAAATACCATCCGTGGAAGGCGTGCCCGGTTTTCAGCAGTGCCGCCGAATTCATCTGTCCGGTCATTGGTGAGAGGGGAGAGAAACTGACTGAGTAAGTAGGAGTGGCCTGCGTGGATTTCAACCGCATCAAATCCGGCAATCTGAGCCCGTCTGGCTGCCTGTCCGAATTTGATCACGATATCATCAATTTCTTCCCTGTTTAAGGGGCGGGGTAATTCACCGCCTGTTTTAGAAGGGATATCAGATGCAGACACTGGCTGCATATTGGTTCTTGCAGACTGTGCAGAAGCTCCCGCATGATTGATCTGTATGGCAGCACAGGCTCCCTGCTTATGAAGTTCTTCACAGAGCTTATAATAACGGGGGATATAATTGTCATGATCAATTCTGATCTGAGTGGTTCCATTGGAGCCTGACGGGTAATCTACGTTAGCATTTTCTACGATAATCAGCCCCGTTCCGCCCATTGCTCTCTGCCTGTAATAATTGATATGCAGAAAACTCATTTCTCCATTCTGCTCTCCATAGTTGGTTCCCATAGGCATCATGGCAATCCGGTTTTTGATTGTCATATTTTTAACAGTTAAAGGACTAAAAAGCTGTGAATATTTGGATTTCATATAATTTCTCCCTTTTCCTATAAATAAAAGTGATCTTAGATTCTCCTTCTATTATAAGCGTTGGGGAATGAAAAAACTAATTGATGAATTTGTAAGTATATATAAAAAATATTTATGGATTCTTCATGGAATTTTCCCTGTTTTCCTCTATAAATTGGATAAAGCGTGAGACAATGGGTGTCTGATACTGATTTTTTAAATAGGCCATATAAAAGCGGCGCTCCCAACTGGGATTTTTAATGGATATTTTTTTAACAGACAACTGGTTTAATTCAAACATATCCGGAACAATGGCAATTCCAAATCCTGCGGCAACAAATCCTGCAATTACCTGATCTTCCTCGATCTCCAATGCGATATTGGGAGTCGCGTTTATTTTTTGAAACAGGCTGTCCACAATGGAACGAAGTCCGCTTCTTGAGTGGAAAAAAATCTGGGGATAGGGCAGTGTTTCTGAAAGATCTGCTTCGGTCCGGTCTGCCAAAGGGTGGTCTGTGGGAACGATAAGAACCAGATCCTGGGCAGCCACTGGAACGAATTCAATATCTGGTTCATCCTTTGCATAAGAACTAAAAACCACGTCACAGGTTTTATCTTTCAGCATGGGGATTAAATCTGCAGTGATGCCGTCATGAAAATGAAAGGTGGCATTTGACCCAGCCTCCGTCTTTAAGTAACTGGAAAGGGTGAGGGGAATGTAATTGATTCCCAGAGTTCTTAAAAATCCGATCTCAATCAGACCCTCTCCCCGCCCGATCAGCTGCATTTTTAATATTCCGGAATCCAGAATGGATAAGGAGTGTTCCACATCAGATAAAAAATCCTTTCCGCATTTTGTAAGGACAATATTCCGTCCGTCTTTTTCAAATAGAGATACGCCCAGTTCGGTTTCCAAAGATGAAATGGCATAACTTAAGTTGGGCTGGGTGGTGTTTAACTGTGCAGCAGCCTTTGTATAGTGTTCCAGGTGCGCAAGTGTAACAAAATAGCGTAAATGATAAAGGTTCATGGCATCCGTAATTCCTTTTCTGGCCATTGCCGGCCCGTTTTTCAAAATAATGATAATGAAATTATAACATAAAACAGACAAAATCGGGCAATTCATCCTGAGTCAGGATTCAAATTATAAAAATACACAAAAAGTATTTACATAATTGGATAAATATGGTAATGTTTACTTAATTAATAAAGACTGAATTGATTTAAAAACAAATTAATAACTAGGTGTTACTGTATCAGCAGATACAGGCATGACTGGTGATATTTACATGTTTGCTTAAACAACGTGTAAGTATGATCAGTTTTTTTATTTTTATGAGTTATTAAACCATGGAACCATTGGGGAGAAGGCCAATCCCGTAATGAGTATAAATACATTTAAAAGGAGGAAATACATGAAAAAGATCAAGTGCACCAGAAGATGTCTGCTTTTATCTATGGTGCTGATGCTGAGTAGTACTGCATTTATGACTGTTGCAAGTGCAGATACAGTAAAGGCATCCGATGCAGAGCCTGATAAGGCAGTTACGGTGGAGAATGTCACTCTCCATACATATGTGGGGGATGATGGTCAGGAAGTACAGTCCATCACCTATCGGCTCAAGAATATTTCGGCGTTAGGCAGCATTGCACCCGATGATTTCAACATAACGATTGGAAGTGAAAGCTATCTGGTCAATGATATTATGATAATGGGTAACAATGTTAAACTTTACGTTGATCCATTCCGGTATCTTGGTAAAACGGTATACAATGAAAAAATGCAGCCAACCCATTATGACTTTTCCATTAACAGTACCATTGCTGGGCTAGACTTGAAAAAGGGAGATCCCTGTCAGATAAAAACAAGAACAGCAGATGATTTTGTGAAAGGAACGTTTAAAGGCAGCAACGGAATGGAACTTCCCTATTGGCTTTATATGCCTGCCGGTTCTGCAAAAGTGCCGCTTATGTTGTGGGAACATGGAGGCGGGGAAGTCCTTTCTTCCTCCTTTGAAGGAGCTAATATTTTAAATAACAGGGGAGCTGTTTCTTGGATAGAGGACGGATACCAGACGGCGGTTCTTTCCTTTCAGTTTCCGGAAAACTACAGTTTTGGGATCTCAGAAGAACCAGACCAGCTTAAGATAATGCAGGATTATAATGATGTGATACACGAGTTTATTCAGGATCTGATCAATCAGGGAAAGATTGACTCAAAACGGGTTTATATCAGCGGGGCTTCGTCAGGGGGCGGTGCGGTTTTGCGTTTTGTTATGCAGTATCCTGACTTTTTCGCAGCAGCCCTTCCCATTTGTGCAAAGGATACCTTAATACCTATATCCAAGCCCTATGGACTTGCATATAAGTTTGAAGGCAGTCTGGCGCTTACGGATCAGGATTATCGAAAATGCTATCAGGATATCTCTGATTTAATAAGTCATTCTGATATAACCAATGTTCCCATGTGGTTTGTACAGGCGGAGAATGATCCGATATGCACCAGCTATACTTCTAAAATTTTGTATCAGGTATTAAAGGATAAAGGAGCCGAAAATAATAGAATCACCATGTACAGTGATGAAGAAATGAAACAGGCGGGGCAGATGATATACCATAGTTCCTGGGTTCCTGCATTGAAAAGCAGAGAAATCATGGACTGGGTTTACAATCAGAAAAAGTAGTAGGGATGAAACCTTACTAAATATAAAAAGGAGAAGGAAAATATGGCAAGCAAGTACGATGGATTAGCAAGAATCATTATTCAGAACGTTGGGGGGAAATCCAATGTTATCAGTCTGACCCATTGCATTACCAGACTGCGTTTCAAATTAAAGGATGAGTCAAAAGCAAACACGGAGATCCTAAAAAACACCGATGGGATTGTGACAGTCATGAAAAGCGGGGGACAGT
Organism: Lacrimispora sp.; assembly: GCF_031982545.1. GTDB lineage: Bacteria > Bacillota > Clostridia > Lachnospirales > Lachnospiraceae > Lacrimispora. Next base: position 335,054 of record NZ_DALYXB010000001.1, on the reverse strand, counting down.
ATCAGGTAGTCATCGGCAATCATGTGCCAGATGTTTATGAGGTAGTCTGCAAAATCGGCGGGTTTGGGGAAGACACCCCGGGATCAGACGAAGAAAAACCGGAAAAACAGAAGCTGTTTTCTGCCCTGATTGATACCATATCAGGGGTATTTCAGCCGATCCTGGGTGTGTTCTGTGCAACCGGACTTATTAAGGGAATTCTGGCAATACTTACGTTTACCGGAGTGCTCACAGCAGAAAGCGGAACGTATCAGCTCCTTTATGCAGTAGCAGACGGCTTCTTTTACTACCTTCCGGTAATTCTGGGATATACCGCTTCTAAAAAATTTGGGTTAAATCCATTTACAGGTATTGCACTTGGCTGTGCACTGGTTTATCCTAAAGTAGTGGCACTTACTTCCAAGGATGTAATGGAAGTATTGTTTGCCGGATCCATGTTTGAATCCAATATTTATGCTACATTTATGAAGATTCCCGTGATTATGCCCAAAAGTGGTTATCCGTCTTCCGTAGTACCCATCATTCTTGCTGTATATGTAGCGTCTAAGATTGAAAAGTTCTGGAAACGGGTGATCCCGGATGTAATTAAGAATTTCCTGGTTCCCACACTGACTCTGATGATTGCAGCACCTTTAACCTTTGTTGTGGTTGGACCTCTTGCAAATTCCATTGCAGCAGTCATTGGTTACCTGACCCAGGCTGCTTACAATGCAAGCCCTGTTTTAGAAGGTGCCATTGTAGGTGCGTTCTGGCAGGTACTGGTAATTTTCGGACTTCACTGGGGACTGGTTCCTGTCTATATTATGAATCTGAATACACAGGGATTCGACAGCTTCATGCAGCCCTATTTTGCAGCTTCCTTTGCACAGACAGCAGTCGTAATGGCAGTTATGTTTAAAACAAAGGATAAGAATTTAAAGAGTCTTTGTATTCCGGCAACAATTTCCGGTTTGTTCGGTGTAACGGAGCCTGCTATTTATGGAATCTCTCTGCCAAAGAAAAAGCCATTTATTATCTCCTGTGTGGCAGCTTCCATTGGCGGTGCAATCATCGGAGCGGGGAATGTTAAGAAGTATATGTCCGGGGCTTTGGGAATTTTTGGTTTTCCTGCTTATATCAATCCTGCAAACAATGATACATCCAGTGTACCCTGGGTAGCAGCCGGTGTAATTGTTGCAATGGTGATTGCATTTGCAGCCTGTTTCATTCTCTACCGGGACGAAGAAAACAGGAAGGTTTCTAACTGAGTCCCGTAATATAACAGAAAGAAAGGAAAGATAAAAACGATGAGAAAAGATTTTTTGTGGGGAGGCGCAACCGCAGCCAACCAGTGTGAGGGCGGTTATTTGGAAGGTGGAAAAGGTATGGGTACAGTGGACGTTGTTCCATGGGGTGAAAACCGTTTTCCCATTATGTTAGGTGAGATGAATTATAAGGATCTGCCTGACGACTCCTATTATCCATCGAGAGAAGCCATTGACATGTATCATCACTATAAGGAAGACATTGCGCTTTTTGCAGAGATGGGCTTTCGATGTTATCGTTTTTCTCTTTCCTGGTCCAGAATTTTTCCCACTGGGGAAGAAGAAATGCCAAATGAGGAAGGTCTTAAATTTTATGAGGAAGTAATTGATGAACTGTTAAAATATAACATCGAGCCGGTTATCACCATCTGTCATTTTGATGTACCCTTAGCTTTGGCAGATAAATATGGCTCCTGGAAGAACCGTAAACTGATCGACTGTTTTGTTCATTACTGTGACGCGATTTTCCGCAGATTCAAAGGAAAAGTCAAATACTGGATCACCTTCAATGAGATTAATATGCTTTTGCACCTGCCATTTATGGGAGCAGGAATCCTCTTTGAGGAAGGGGAGAATGTAAACCAGGTCAAATATCAGGCGGCTCATAACGAATTGGTGGCATCGGCTATGGCAACCAGACTTGCTCATGAGATTGATCCGGAGTGTAAGGTTGGCTGTATGCTGGCAGCAGGAAATTTTTATCCCTACAGCTGCAATCCGGAGGATGTCTTTAAAGCCATGGAAAAGGACCGGGATAACTATTTCTTTATCGATGTTCAGGCCAGAGGCCAGTATCCTGCCTATGCAATGAAATTTTTTGAAAGAGAAGGAATTACCCTCAATGCAGAGGAGGAAGATTACCGGATACTAAGAGAAAATACCGTTGATTATATCTCATTCAGCTACTATTCTTCCCGTTGTGCCTCAGCAGATCCGGAAATCCTAAAGAAGTCAACAGCCGGAAATGTAATGAAGAGCATTAAAAACCCCTATTTAAAGGCGTCTGACTGGGGTTGGCAGATCGATCCCCTGGGACTTCGTATTACCTTAAACACGCTGTATGACCGTTATCAGAAACCGCTTTTTATCGTGGAGAACGGACTTGGTGCAGCTGATCTGATGGAAGCAGACGGCAGTGTGTCAGATGATTATCGCATTGATTATTTACGGGAGCACATAAAAGCCATGATGGATGCGGTGGATCTGGATGGGGTGGACTTACTGGGATATACTCCATGGGGGTGCATTGACCTGGTAAGTGCGTCTACAGGAGAGATGAAAAAGCGGTATGGATTTATCTATGTAGAGAAAGACAATGAGGGGAATGGTACCTTAAAACGCAGCAGAAAAAAATCATTTTACTGGTATCAGAAAGTAATTGAAACAAACGGAGCTTCATTAGAATAAAAAACATGCCTGGGCAGAAACTAAAGTGCCCAGGCATGTTTTTTGATTCAGTTAATCACGGATATCTGATTCCTTCCTGCATTCTTTGCCTGATAAAGGGCAACGTCAGAACGTTCCATCAGACTCTCCAGAGTATCGGTATCCAGATGGAAAAAGGTTACTCCTACACTGATGCGAAGGGGAATCCGTTCCTTATTTTCCGTATAAAATTCCAACTCCTCAATTCGTTTGCATAATAGTTCAGCCGCCGCCACAATTTCTCCTTTACTAAAGCCAAGAATCAGTGCGGCAAATTCCTCTCCGCCAATCCGTCCCAGTAAATCCTGCCCTTTCATAAGTTTCTGGCATTCTTCTGTTACCATGCAGATTGCCCGGTCCCCTATGTTATGTCCAAAAGAGTCGTTAATGGTTTTAAAACGGTCGATGTCGATCATGAGAAATGCAGCTTTCTGACCGTGTTCTTTGATAGTTAAAAGCCTTTTATGAGCTGTCTCCAGAAAGCTTCTTCGGTTCATAATACCCGTTAGCATATCGGTTCTTGCCTGGATTTTAAGTTCCTGTTCTGTTTTTTTGCGATCGGAGATATCTTCTAAAGTGGAAAGAAACTGAACGATTTCCCCATCTTCATTTAAAATAGGAGTCAGAATTATATTCTCCCAGATAAAATCCCCATTCTTTTTCTTATTTACAATTTCACTGCTCCACTGTTTTCCTGAGAGAATTGTATTCCATAGAGTATGATAAAACTCCCGGTTGTGATAACCAGATTTTAAAATTCTTGGGTTTTTCCCTAAAACTTCCTCTAACTCATATCCCATAAGCTGTAAAAAAGTCGGATTTGCATATTCAATTTTTCCCGATGTATTGGTAAGAATAAAAGACATGGGACTCTGTTCCATAATTGCCTGAAACGTATCCTCACTTTTTTTCAGCTTCTGTCTTAATTCCTTATTAGAGGTGATATCACGGATTACACTGATGATGTATGTACTATTTTGAAATCGGGTAATCTGTGAGGAAATCAGAGCAGTTAATTCGTTTCTTTCTTTGGTAAGAATCGTGATTTCCAGATTTTTGCAGCTGCCCTCCTTATTAAGGATATCAAAAAAGCGGTCTCTGTCACTAAGGTTTTTCCAGAACTTTAAATCAAGTGTTGTTTTTCCCAGAGACTCCTCTTTCGTATATCCGGTTAATAATGAGTAGGTTTCATTTACATCGATTATCTTTCCTGTGGGAAGCTCAGAAATAAATACGGTATCAGGGATTGTTTTAAATATAAGACCAAAACGTTCCTCTGCATACGTTCTGTCCGCATGTTCTCTCTGGACAGTCATGACAATAAAGCAATAAGTCCATAAAAGGATACCGGCAATGGAGAGAAAGTAGCTCATAAAGGTAAAGAAGGAAGAGAAGTTGTAGTTGCGTGTTTCATTGAAAAAGGTAAGTAAAGCCCGGATGACGAAAAAGGTACCATAAGGAACACATGCTGCTGCAATGAGACTGGTGGCAGGACGGACAGAATCAATGGCATGACTGTTTAATATCTTCCCATTATGAAAGGAAACAATAGCGAAAGTGAGGCAAAATACAACAATCCGATAGCTTTTGTTTTCATAAAGAAAGGAAAACCAGAAATAACCAGCAAAAAACAGAATCGAAAGTAACAGCAGTTTCTTTTTCGCTACCGGTAAGTCTAAAAACCTTGAAAAGCCAATGTTCAATGCCAATATGGAAAAATAAAAGAAGATATTGGAAAAGAATACCAATAGATTTCCATAGTGGGAAATATACTGGTATGCATAAAGCAGTCCGCAGACGGCTGAAAAAATACAGCTGAAAAGTAAGTAGTTCATTCCGGGATAAATTTTAATAATGCGGAAAACAAACAGCATAATGAGCACTTGTATGAAGCTGATATAAAAATAAACAATGGCGATGGTAGGGATATCCAGAATCATAGCTGCTGCCTCCATTCTAGTTCAATTAAACCAATTTTAATATGTTTTATTATAAAAAGCAACTGGATGTATGGTATTAAAAAGTTCTTAAATTCTAAAATTTCTAGTTTCCGCATATGAATGGAGAAGGGGAGGTGGAGGAATGAAAAATACTTTAGTTCTATATGAAAGCAAATATGGATTTACCAAAATGGCGGCCTGGCAGGCGGCTCTCGTACTGGGACCCGGGAAATGTATGCGGTTTTCTGAATTTAACAATAATAAACAGGAATGGGATCTTGTTGTTTTACTGATTCCGGTCTATTATGAAAAACTGGATGAGGAAGCAGTTGAAAATATAAAAAATAATCTTGACCGGTTAAAAAAAGGAAAAGTAGTACTTTTTTGTACCTGTCTGGTGAAAGAATATGCGAAAAAATATCTGCAGCCGGTGAGCGACCTCCTTGGAAGCAGCGTTGTATTTCAGGAAGGAATCCCGGGGAATCTGATTTTAAAACAGCTGGATCAGGAAGATCGGGGCCGAACGGCATCATTTTTTAAATCAGCAGGACTTAAGGAGCAGGATTATCTTTGTTTTGATCAGAACTGGTATGTTGACACACTGCTTGGCATAAAGGCGTGGAAGGACAATCCCACAGAGGCAATGGATGAAAAAAAAATCCTTGAATTCTGTGAAGAATTCCTGTTAAACCATAATACCTGCTCATTATCAACCGGATATGGGAAAAGGGTTCGCGCCACACCCATCGAGTATCGGTATAAGAATGGATTTTTATATATTTTAAGTGAGGGCGGAGAAAAGTTTGCTAATATTCTGCTGAGTCCCAATGTCTCTGTGGCAGTTTTTAATGAGTTTCAGGGAATGAACCAGTTAAGAGGGATGCAAATCAAAGGCACGGCGGAAATAATAGAAACGGGGAGCGAAGAGTACTGTGATTTTCTCACTATGAGAAAATTAAAGGTTGAAAATGTGATGAAACTTCCTTCCTCTCTTTATTTGATAAAAATTACAATAAAAAGGATTGAATTTTTGTGGTCAGGCTTTCGGGAAATGGGTGTTGACGTAAAACAGTTTTTAACCTTTTCTGATCCGTCTAAATAAAAATATACAATAAGTATATACTAAGTACAAACGATGAAGGATAAAGGAGGCAAAAAAGATGAAACAGTTAATTGACTGTGCAGACCAGTATATCAGGCAGTGCAGAATCAAGGATTTTGCATTATTAAAAATTTGTCTTTGTGCAGTGGGCATTATAATCGGACTTTCCATTCCGGAGAAAAAGAGGAAGTGGCCTCTTGCAGCGGCAGGTTTTGTATTCGTCATCAGTTATGTCATGCTTATGGCAGAATTCATAAAGATCTATATGGATGAAAGGTGAAAGGAATCAGATAAAAAGCCGGTTATATTAGTTCTTAGGAAAGCTGATGTAACCGGCTTTTTCTGTACATATTCAGTAATAAATTTCCCGATGACCATGGATGCTTTCGGACAGGGAACGTTTCAAATAGTCCCCGGCCCCTTTAAAGTTCCTTTCTTCTATCATGGTACACAGCTCGTTTGTGTTTTCATAAAGAGCTGGGATTCCATATAAGGCACAGAAACGAAGCCAGAGCGTGCAGGTCAGGGATTTGAATGAGCGGAATATCAATGGAAGAAGGGAATTCCCGGAAAACAGTGCCAGATGATGATGAAAGTCAAAGGCGGATTCCGCCGCGTCCTGCGGGCAGGAGGCTCTGCCAATGGCTTCTGTAAGACTTCGCAGTTCTAAAAGCTCTGCATCTGTGATGACTTTCGACCCAAGATCGATGGCAAGGGTATCAAGGGCAATTCTAAGCTCTAAAATAGACCGGATTTCTTCTTTTCGCAGCACCCCTCCATTGTAATTGACAATAGAAAGAAAGGTATCCATAGTTCCTTCTTTTCGGTAGTCCGCTATAAAAATCCCCTGTCTCTGGCGAATGTCAAGAAATCCTTTTTCTGCCAGAGCGATTACGCCCTCGTTGACTACGGATCTGCTGATCTGCATGGTGGCCGCCAGCTCCCGTTCCGGAGGCAGCCTGGTTCCAATTGGGAGCCGTCCGGATAAGATTTGAGATTCCAGTTCCTTTACGAACAGTTCTTTTAATGTAGGTGCATTCAGCTTTTTAAATTCCATATCATAGTTCCCCCTGTTTGTATGTGATTGTTCCTGGTTCAGCCAGGTACCACAATTCTAATTATATGGTAATTTTGTATAAAAAGCAATGAAAATTACTGTGAAAACCTCTGGTTTTCAGTTAAATATTAGGAAGATTTTGACAAAAGTGAAAACAGAGTGTTAAAATATAAACAAAGAAATAATATAAATTGGGGGTAGAAACATGTTTGTATTTCAATCAGCGAAGGGTGGAATCCCTGTCACTTATCTTCTCATGTGGTTTTTGGTATTTGCTTCGCTATTCTTATTAAATGAGGTGTCACGGCGCTATAAAATGATTGGTCTGCTTTTCTTTTTCGTCATGCCCGCCGTATTATCCGTCCTCTGGTTTACAGTGCTGAAAAAGAGTACCTATACAGACTGGTTTCATCTTGCAAAGGTCTATTCTGCCACGGCAGGCTGCATTGGTTTCTGGTTAATCAGGCATTATGAAAAAACAAGAAAAGACAAAACCGTATTCCGCCTGTGTGACAGCCGGATTGCTCTTTGTTTTCCTCCGTTAATCCTGGCGGTTAATATTATGGAGGCAGTGACAAGAGATATCGAAGTTGGAATGACGTACCATACCATAGCCCAGGATGCAACAGCGGATGTCTCTGTGCTTTTAATGGGAGGCCCCTGGAATTTTATGAATGCAGCGGCAGGGATCTTAAATATCATTACCATAACCGGCTGGTTTGGTATCTGCCTCAGGAAAGTGACGGAGAAAGACAAGAGTAAGGATATGCTTTGGCCTGACATGCTCTGGTTCTGGATCGCAGCCTATGATATATGGAACTTTGCTTATACCTATAACTGTCTGCCTCACCACGCCTGGTACTGCGGTCTGGCACTTTTACTGGCACCCACTCTTTGTGCATTTACGGTAGGAAAGGGAGCATGGCTGCAGCATCGTGCCCAGACGCTTGCGCTCTGGTGTATGTTTGCTCAGACCTTCCCAGGATTTCAGGATGTGGGACAATTCCGGGTGGACTCGTCTTATAAGCCAGGTATTTACTTTGCAGTCAGCCTGATTGCGTTGTTAAGCAATGCAGCAGTGGCAGTCTATATGGGGATTAATATCTGGAAAAAGCACCGAACCCCCTATGGACCTGAACTTTATACAGATTTGAAATCGTATCAGGAAGTGAAAGCGTTAGCAGAAACAAAAGCAACCGTATAACAAATAGAGCGGGAGGATTGGTATGCATGAACTGGGAGTCATGTCGGAAGTGGTCCGGATTGTGGAAACTGTAGTCAGGGAGCAGAGTCTGACACAGGTTGAAAGCCTTGTGCTGCAAATTGGCGAGATGGCTTCTGTGATCCCCTATTATGTAGAACAGTGTTATCCTGCCGCTGTTAATGGGACTATACTGGAAAACACCCGTCTTGCTATTGAAATTCTCCCTGCCAGTGGACGCTGCAGTGAATGCCATAAAATGTTCCATGTCACAGAAGATTATTTCAAGTGTCCGTTCTGCCAGAGTTTCTCCTGGGAACTGTTAGAAGGAAGGGAATTTTTAATAAAGGAGATTGTGGCATTTTAACTCCATATGATTCACATCAGTAAGATTGTATTGGAATTTATACCTTGTTAAAATATTGACATTTCATTGTGACAGGCGTATATTTGACGTAGCATAAACGATAAATTTTTACTGATTGATGAGAGGAGACTACTATGCTGAAATTAATGAGATCACCTTTAAAATACGTACAGGGACAGGGGGCTTTGTCAGCCGTTTATGAAGAAACAAAGAACCTTGGAACATCATTTCTGTTTATCTGCAGCAACAGCGGATATAAAAACTGCCATGAAAAGATTGAAAAAAGCTTTGAGGGAAAAGAAGCTGAATTGAAATTTGAGATATTCGGTGGAATCAGTTCCATAGGCGAAGTAGAGCGGATGCAAAAAATAGTCAGAGAAAATCAGATAAACTGTGTGGTTGCAGTTGGAGGCGGTTCTGCCATTGATACCGCAAAAGCAACAGCTCATTATGAGAAACTGCCGGTGGTAATCATACCTACCGTGGTTGCAACCGATGCACCCTGTACCGGCTTGTCCGTAATCTATAACAATGACGGAAGCTTTTCCCATTACATATTTTATCCAAAGAATCCTGATGCAGTAATTGTAGATTCTGATATTATTGCGCATGCACCTGTTAAATTCCTGGTTGCAGGAATGGGGGATGCACTGGGAACTTATTTTGAAGCGAGAGCCTGTGAGAAGGCAAAAGCACCCAGCCTGGAAAACGGGGGAATTACAAAATCCGCCATGGCTCTTTGCAAACTTTGTTATGAGACTCTTTTAGAAGATGGATATAAGGCGCTGAAGGCGTGTGAGAATCAGATTGTAACACCTGCCCTGGAAGCAATTATTGAAGCGAATACTTATTTAAGCGGTGTAGGCGCAGATAATGGCGGTCTGGCAGTCTCTCATTCCGTATACAATGGATTTACAGCGCTGGAGGAATGTGAAGCCACGATGCACGGCAGTGTGGTAGCTTTCGGAACTTTGGCTCAGCTGGTATTGGAAGATGCCCCGAAAGCAGAGTTTAATCAGGTGCTGGAGTTCTGCGTCAGTGTAGGTCTTCCGGTGACCTTAAAAGAAATTGGTGTAACAGAGAAAGAGAGAGTTCATATCGCTGCTAAAAATGCATGTGCCGAAGGCGAAAGCATTCATAATATGATCGGAGATGTAACTCCTGGGCAGCTTTATGATGCTCTCATTGCTGCCGATGTGCTTGGTCAGGAATATCTGGCAAAAAGAAAGTAAAAAATCAGATAGATAAAAAAGAAGATCCTGCAGTCAGTCCCACAAGTAAGGGGCAGGCTTTGGATCTTCTTTTTATTTGAATATTTTCGATAAAAATTACCAACAATAAAAGTGCATTCAGGGTCAAAGAATGAAAGCTGTCCCCGGGACAGAACAGAAAGGAGTTAGAAAATGGTAGCAGAAGTAGATAGAGAGGGCTGCATCGAATGCGGGCTCTGCGCTTCCGTATGTCCGGAGGTATTTCGTATGGGTGATGATGGTCCGGCAGAGGTATACGTTGAAACCGTCCCAGAGTCATCAGAATCATCGGCGGTTGAGGCACAGGAAGGCTGTCCGGTCTCTGTAATTAAAGTAGAAGAATAATCACTGAAGACACCTCTTTCTGAAACCAAGCAAAGAATCAGACTGAGGTGTTTTTATTACTTTATTATAAAATGGAAAAGGAGAACTGTAATGAGTGAATACATCAATAACCGCCAGATGAGACAAAAGACAATCAAAGACATTATCCGGCAGCTTCATGAGGGAAAGACTGTAGATCAGGTGAAATCCCAGTTTGAACATGTATTTCATGGAGTATCTGCCACAGAGATTTCAGAAGCGGAGGGTGCTTTAATTGCGGAGGGGCTTCCTGTAGAAGAAGTGCAAAAATTATGCGATGTCCATGCGGCTGTATTTAAGGGGTCAATTGAGGAAATTCATCAACCAGAAGAGCCGGCACTGATTCCTGGTCACCCTCTCCAGGTACTGGTCCGGGAAAATAAGAAAATCTCTCACATACTGGAAAAGGAAGTCCGGCCATATCTGTCCCTGACAGCACTGGAGGGATCCGGGGCAATCGATCAGTTAAAGGCGGGTGTGGAACAGCTGAAGGATTTAGACGTCCACTACAAAAAGAAGGAGAATCTTTACTTTCCCTATATGGAGAAATATGGAATTACAGCGCCTCCCAAAGTCATGTGGGGAGTGGATGACGAAATCAGAGCCCAGGTGAAAGAAGTTTCAGCCCTTCTTAACAATGGTTCCATACAAAAAGAGACTCTGATGCAAAAAGCTCAGGATATGGCTGATAAGATTGAAGAAATGATATTTAAAGAAGAAAATATCATGATCCCCATGCTAATGGAAAACCTTACACAGGAAGAGTGGAAAACCATTGCAGATGGAAGCGGCGAAATCGGCTATATAATTGAACATGTGCCAAAGTGGGAGCCAGGAGAAGTTCAAAAGGAAGAGAAAGTTTCTGTCTCTGCAGAAGATGGAATCGTAAAGCTGCCTTCCGGGGAAATGAACATCGAAGAGCTGACTGCCATGCTTAACACACTTCCTTTTGATATCACATTCGTTGATAAAGAGGATAAAGTGAAGTATTTTTCAGAAGGAAAGGACAGGGCATTTCCAAGAACCAGAACGATTATCGGTAGAAATGTATCCAACTGCCACCCGCCTGCAAGTGTCCATATCGTAGAAAAAATCGTAGAAGATTTTAAAAATGGGGGGAAGGATCAGGAGGATTTCTGGATCAGAATGGGAGAAAAATATATCCTGATTCGTTATTATGCCGTTCGCAGTATAGATGGTGTATATCTTGGAGTATTGGAAGTCACTCAGGATATTGGACAAATTCAGAAAATTACAGGAGAAAAAAGATTGATGTCTGAATAAATGTAAAAAATAAAAGAGTACAAGCCGTAATTCGTTTGAAAATTGTGGGATGCTTGTGCTCTTTTATCAATTAAATAGGAGAAAATGCCACAGTATATTTGGTACTGCGGTTACAAAAATATGTATTTTTCGACAATATATATTATACGACTAATATATATTGTTTGTCAAATAGGAAGTAATTATATAAATTAATTATTTAAAAATATAAAGCAAAATAATTGACAAAATAATCATTCTGTAATTTAGCTTATAAACATGAGAACGCCGTCATAAATCACGTCATAAAAAATGTTAAAAACTGGATCCCATCTCTCTAAATAAGCTTCTGTCATGTATGGGGTGAAATACGATTATATGATAAGATCGCCGTCTATATTTCCGTCATTAAGCTGTTTATTGTATGTATAACCTGTATTATCCATAGAAAACCGCAGTACCAAATATACTGCGATCAGTAGTCTGGTACTAGCTGCAAAAGATAAAACAGGGAGGAAATTAAATGAAGAATTTTAAGGATTACAGCATTTCCCGAAAACTGCGGACCGGTTTTTTATGTCTGACTCTGATTATGCTTATTGTGGGAGGGGCGGGAGTTGCCGGACTTTTCAGGATCAGCGCAATGGATACATATTTGTATGAAAAGCAGACAGCGCCAATTGAAAACCTGATGGAAGCCGTTGAAGGACTGTATCAGTTTCGAATTGATTCAAGAACCATGGTTATTGTAGCAGGTGACAACGGGGAATTGGATAAGCTGGAACAGGATTTTAATAACGATAAAGAAAAATTTCTAACAAATATAAAAGAGTATCGGAAGACAATAACTAATCAGGCATCTTATGCACTTCTTGATGAATCAGTAGATCTTTTTAATAATTCTTTTGAGCCGGCTATCCAAAATTGCCTGAAAGAAGCGCGAAATGGGAAAAGTAAGGAAGCATATGCCGAACTTTTAAAGGAAACCGACAATATCCAGAAAATGTTTGATAATTTTGATTTACTCATTGATAACCGCATGAACGAGGCTCATAAAACAAACAACGACAATCGTTTTACTGCTGACGTTCTGATTGCAGTTTTAATCTTTGTGGTAATCTTTGGCGCATGTTCCGGAATGTTTTTAGGAAACAAAATTTCCGGAATGATCAGCCGTCCCATCACCCGGGTTGTGGATGCTGCAGGTCGTATTGCACTAGGACATATTGATGTTGATCTGGGAAATATCGATTCAAAAGATGAGACCGGGCAGCTTGCAGATGCTTTTATGCAGATGACAGGCAGTATTAAAAAACAGGTAAATGCAGCAGAAGACATCAGCAATGGTGATTTCACCATACAAGTTCCGCTTCGTTCTGATAAAGACGTTCTGGGTCTTGCATTACAGAAAATAAGAAACGATTTAAGCAGGACTCTGCTGTCCATCAGTGTGGCGGCAGACCAGGTCAATGAAGGCTCCGCTCAGGTGGCATCAGCAGCCCAGGCACTTGCATCAGGAACCACGGAACAGGCCGCTACGGTGGAAGAATTGAGCGCATCGGTAAACAGCATAGCAAAGGAAGCAGAACAGAATGCAGAAAATGTAAAGAAAGCTACGATTCATATTGCAGATACCGGAGAAGGTTTAAAAGAAGGCAATGTATACATGCAGAAGTTAAACTCTGCAATGAAAGATATTGGAACTTCTTCAGAAAAGATATCCAGTATCACGAAAGTCATTGAAGATATTGCATTCCAGACCAATATTCTTGCTTTAAATGCGGCAGTGGAATCAGCCCGCGCGGGAGAAGCCGGAAAGGGGTTTGCCGTTGTGGCTGATGAGGTAAGAAACCTTGCAGGTAAATCAGCAGAGGCTGCAAAGCAGACTGCAGATTTAATTCGCGATTCTGTGAGAATTGTATCTGAGGGAGAAAAGCTGGCAGAAGAAACAGCCAGACTGCTCCTTGGAGTAGGAGAAAAATCGGAGCTTGTAGGACGGTCAGTAGGAGAAATTGAGAAGGCTTCAGCCAAACAGGCACTGATGATTGATGAAATTAACCAGGGACTGTCCCAGGTATCTGCTGTCATTCAGACCAATGCAGCTACTGCGGAGGAAAGTTCTTCTTCCAGCGAAGAACTGGCGGCACAGGCTCACTTACTTACCCAGGAAGTGGAGAAATTCCGATTACAGTAAAAGAAGAATTCTTTTAAGGAAACGGCAGTTTAACAGCTGCCGTTTTCCGCTATGGTTTAGAATGTAACAACTTTTGGTTCAGAAGTGAATGAAGAAATGGTAGCAGTTGCATTCTTCAAATATAAAACTGCAAAGATTCCATCGTCTACGGAATACATGCGGCTGAGTGCAGCCTTATTGTCCTCCATCATGGCAGCTCTTGCTTCCCTGTGGTCATCCCACACTGCTTCGGCTTCCAGTCTGATCCATGTTCCCTTATTCATAGCGGAAATTTCTATTTTAGGATTTTTCTGCATCTGATCAAAAACTTTTTTCTGATTGTTGGTTGTGATGTAAAGTCTGCCTTCAAATTCGCAGACAGCACCAAAGGGACGAACACGGGGCTGATCTCCCTCTGTGGTTGCCAGGTAAAATGTTCCGCATTCTTTTAAGTAATTGAGGATTTCGTTCATTGCTCTTGCTCCTTTCGTATGACCATGATATAATTTGTTTACGAGATTATTATATCGAGTATGAGAATTTTGTAAACTACGATATTTTATGATACCTAGTATCAAGGAGGATACCTATATGGATAAAAAAGATTTATTTGGACTGTGTCCTTACGTTACCTCTCAGAAGATCCTTTCCGGCAAATGGTCCATATATCTTCTCTATTTACTAAAGGATGGACCGGTGCGTTTTAATGAACTGAAGCGAATGATGCCGGAGGAGATTACCCATACAACTCTTTCCAGACAGTTAAAATCCCTGGAAGAGGAGGGACTGATTGTCAGAAAAGAGTATTCCCAGATTCCGCCAAAGGTAGAATACTTTTTAAGTGAAATCGGCAATAAATTTGATAAAGTTCTTCTGGCACTAGGAGAATGGGGAGAGGAATATATTGAATTTATAAAAGAAAAGGCATAAGAATTGCTTTACAATCACCCATAGCTGTATGTATAATGTAAAAAATTATACTAACGGATATTTTAGGGAGAAGCAAAATGAGAGAACTGAAAGAAATTAGAAACGATTTAAATCAATGTGACCTTCAGATTCTGGAACTTTTAATGAATCGGCTTTCCTGCATCGAGGAGGTCATAGAGTACAAGAAAGCATACGGGCTTCCTATTTTTCAGCCGGAGCAGGAAGAGGTTCAGCAGGAGACTCTTATCCGTGCGATAGGTGAACATGGTTATAAAGAGGAACTCCTTGGAATTTTCCGTCAGATTGTGGAAGAAAGTAAGAGTGTGCAGAGTAAGAGCCTGTTTCATTATAATATCGCCCTCATTGGTTTTATGGGAGCAGGCAAAAGTACAGTGTCCAAATACTTAAAAGATATGCTGGCTATGAACGAAGTGGATGTTGACACAAAAATCGTGGAAGATCAGAAGATGCCGATTAAGGATATATTTGCAAAGTACGGAGAAGAGTATTTTCGCAACTGTGAGAGCAACGCTATCATTAGTTTAAAGGACTGTCAGCAGACGATTATTTCCTGCGGCGGCGGTGCGGTAATCAGAGAAGAGAATGTGAAGAACCTAAAGAAAAACAGCAGAATCGTGCTTTTAACGGCCAGTCCTGAGACTATCCTGGAAAGAGTGAAGGATAGTGATGAGCGCCCCATATTAAATGGGAATATGAATGTTGAGTATATTAAGGGACTGATGGAGAGACGGGCCAGCCTCTACCAGAGCGCGGCTGATATTGTAATAGAAACAGACGGAAAAGATATTGTAGATATCTGTGAGGAACTCATTCAGTCACTGATGAAACTGGAAGCAGCAATTTAAGAATTATTTAAAAGAGTTGAATCTTTCATGCAGGTACTGCGTATGGCGTCTTCATGGGAAGACAAGGTGGAAAAAGTTAATGAAACCCTGGATTTTATGAATACATATGTAGTTGAGCATTTCCGTGATGAAGAAGCCTTTCAGCAGGAAATCGGTTATCCGGGCGAAGAAGAGCATAAGAAAGTTCATGCTGATATGGTAAATTACGTGATTGCTGTAACAGAGGAATATAAAAGCAGCGGATACGATGAGCAGCTCATACAGAAGTTTGCAGGAAAGCTGATGGCATGGCTGATTAATCACGTGGCATCAGAAGATCAGCGGATTGCTGCCTATGCAATTTCGAAAGGGGTGGACAAGCATGACTGATTTGTACACTCCATTTTTAGAAGCGACCCGCAATGTTTTTCATCTAATGCTGGATATATCAAATATCTCTGACCAGCCGGCAGAGTGGTTTGGGAATGAGGAAGAGTTAGATGTTTCCATCGGTTTTATCGGAGATTTAAAAGGAGAGGTTATCTATCGTCTGCCTCATCAGACATCTCTTGGCATTGTAACCATCATGAGCGGCATGGAGTTTGATACCGTGGATGAATTTGTAACCTCTGCCATATCAGAAATAGCCAATATCATCAGTGGAAATGTACTTACCATGCTTGCGGAGAAAGATTTGACCTGCGATATCCTTCCACCTGTATTAAAAAGCCAGGACGGCGGAGAAGATTATGAATTTCGAACCAACATTTTAATCAATTCAGAAGTAGGAGAAGTCTGCCTGGATATCAGACTGGAACCGGCTAAATAATGAATCACTGCATGTTGTGCACGCGTATCTCACTTGAACCAGTGGAATACACGTGTTTTTTTTGTGTCCAAAAACCATCTACACAACTTCTACATATGCTCCTGTTATTCTTCTATCAGAAATGAAAAAGGAGGATGCGTAATGGGAAATGCAATCAGAACGAAAAAATTGCGTATCGGCGGAATGACCTGTGTCAACTGCCAGAATAAAATTGAAAAAAAATTGCGTAACACAGCTGGAATCGAAAAAGCCGAAGTGAGCTATAACACGGAAACGGCTCTGGTCACTTTTGATACGGATATTATTTCCTATCAGAGTATAACTGGAATCATTGAAAATTTAGGGTATCGAGTGATAACGGATCAGGGGCCGGAAAGAAAAGATACAACCAGGACTGTGGGCTTTTTACTGATTATTGCTTCCCTGTATCTGCTTTTAGAACAATCCGGTCTGTTAAATCTCCTGGTCCCCAGTCAGCTGGCAGATAAAACAATGGGATACGGAATGCTCTTTATAATCGGTCTTATTACCTCCGTTCATTGTGTGGCAATGTGCGGCGGCATTAACCTTTCTCAGTGTATTCCAAAAAGCGGACAGGAAGAATTAAATCAGGGGCGGCTTGCAGCTTTTCGACCTGCGTTTCTTTATAACCTTGGGCGTGTTATTTCTTATACGGCCGTGGGTTTCCTGGCAGGAGGTCTGGGAGCAGCCGTAACCTTTTCTAATACCTTTCAGGGTGTTTTAAAGCTGGCAGCAGGAATCTTTATGGTAATTATGGGCATCAACATGCTGGGAATCTTTCCCTGGCTTCGCAGACTAAATCCCAGAATGCCAAAGTTTATTGCAGTTAAAATTCAGAAAGAAAAATCAAAAAGCAGCAGTCCGTTTTTGGTAGGCCTGTTAAATGGACTGATGCCCTGTGGACCACTGCAGGCCATGCAGATCTATGCTCTGTCAACCGGAAATCCATTTTCCGGTGCACTTTCCATGTTCCTGTTCAGTATTGGTACCGTTCCCCTGATGTTTTTTCTGGGAGCTTTATCAACGGTTCTTTCAAAGAAATTTTCAAACAGAGTCATGACTGCCGGTGCAGTTTTAGTGGTGGTACTGGGACTATCCATGTTTACACAGGGAGTCAGTCTGGCAGGAATCAGTCCATCTGCGATATTACCTGGGCTGGAAGGTATCAGTGGAAATCAGCAGGAAAGTTCAGGCCAGATAAAAATAGAAGACGGTGTGCAGGTGATTAACAGCACCTTAAGTCCGGGACGGTATCCAAATATCAAAGTCCAGGAAGGAATTCCTGTAAAATGGATTATAGATGCGCCTGCAGGAAGTATAAACGGCTGTAATAACCGGATGCTTATAAGGGAATACGGCATCGAATATTCCTTTCATACAGGAGAAAACGTGGTGGAATTTACGCCGGACAAAACTGGAAAAATCCCATATAGCTGCTGGATGGGGATGATACGTGGTTCTATTAATGTTACAAAAGAGGGAGAGACAGATGGCGGACAGCAATCAGAAAGTCAGGGAGTATTAAAAGAATATGCACCTCAAAAACCGGTTCCGGCCGGTTATAGCATACCAGTTGATGATGTGGTTGTTGCTGAGGAATCCACGGATGAGAATGGGAAGCCCGTACAGAAAATCACTCTTGAACTCACCAGTCAGGGATTTAAGCCTGCGGTCGCAGTGGTAAAAGCCGGAGTGGATACAGAATGGACATTCATTGACAACCGGCAGGATATGGACTATGGGACCAATCTTCTGATCCCGGATTTTGCTACGGAACTGTATCTTGAAAAGGGAGAAAATACCCTTTATTTTGTACCAGATAAAAGCTTTGACTTCTCTACCGGGGACAATTCCTTTTATGGATATATAAAGGTGGTAGATGATTTGGAGAACGTGGATCTAAACGCAGTAAAGGATGAGGTGAGTAAATTTCAGACTATGATATGGCCTGAGGACACGTTTCAGGGGTCCGGAGGATCATGCTGCGGATAATCATGCTATGGATAATCAGGTTCTGACAGGAATGGGAAAGGAGATTAATTTATGGGATTATTATACAGTCACTGGCACTGCATACTGCCGGCAGCGGCTCTGATCGCAGGATTATTTTTTATGAGAAGAAATGAAAATAAAGGAGAATAAGGATGGAGGCAAATAGAAGATTAATACTAAAAACAGCGGTGGTGGCTGCAATGTCATTGCTGGTACTTACTGCATGCAGCTCCAATGCTGCAACCAAAACACAGGAAACGGCAGCTTTAAAATCGGAAAACAACAGTAAAAGTGCACAGGCAGACACAGATCTTGTAATTCCAGTTTCAGATATCTCAGAAAAGGTGTCCTTTTATCCGGTAGAAGCAGATGGAACGAAGATGGAAGTTTTGGCAGTGAAAGCGCCTGACGGTACCATACGAACTGCATTTAATACCTGTGAAGTATGTTACGATTCCGGGCGGGGATACTATAAACAGGATGGAAATGAGCTGGTGTGCCAGAATTGTGGTAACAGGTTCCCTATGAGCCGGGTGGAAGTGGAAGCCGGAGGCTGTAATCCATGGCCTATATTCGATCAGAATAAGACCGTGACGGATGAATCAATCACGATCTCTTCTGACTTTTTGAAGGAATCCAAACAGATATTCGCTAACTGGAAAAAAACATATTAAATTAATCAGGACATTTCATGGAGCAGTTTACGGTAACACCATTCTGGGTTAAGTAATCTGCTCCCCATTTATACATGGCTTCAAGGATGGGGCGTATGCTGATTCCAAGATCAGAAAGAGCGTATTCCACCTTTGGAGGGACGACTGGATAGACGGTCCTTATAATCAGATTATTCTCTTCCAGCTCTCTTAACTGCTGGGTCAGCATCTTGGGCGTTGCCTGGGGAATCAGTTTTCTCAGTTCTCCAAATCGTAAGGTGTGGTCGATCAGATGCCAGAGAATCAGGGCTTTGTATTTTCCTCCGATCATATCCAGGGTTGCATCCACCGGACAGTTGTAGCCGGCACAATCAATTGGGGGCATAGTGAATCCTCCTTTAGTATCTTTTTGGGTACTATATCACTAAAAAGTGCATACTTGCAATAGTTGCGATATCTGCCATAATAATATCATGAGTACTCAAAAACTTCAAGAGGCGTCAGCCAATTAAAAGAGGTGAAATATATGGAAAATAAAACTTTAGATATAAGAGGCATGACCTGCGCGGCCTGTGCCCAGAGAATTGAAAAAACAGTAAAGAAACTTCCGGGAATCAGTCAGGCATCTGTGAACCTTGCAAGTGAAAAGCTTTTTGTAGAATATGACAGCAGCCTGGATTTATCTGATATTAAAGCCGCCGTTTCTAAGATTGGATATGAAGCGGCAGAAAAAACGGAATATTCAGACGTAACCATTCCCATTGGCGGAATGACCTGTGCGGCCTGTGCCAGACGGGTGGAAAAAGCCGTGGGAAAGCTGGAGGGTGTGGAAAGCTCCTCAGTAAATTTCGCAACAGAAAAAGCAACCATCGCCTATGATCCCCGGAAAGTAAGGTTATCCGCCATTAAGGCAGCCATTGAAAAGGCAGGATATCAGGCTCTGGAAGTGAATAAAGCAGATGCTGCGGACGAAGACAGATTAAGAAAGCAGCAGGAGATCAAAACACTGTGGACGAAGTTTATTACTTCAGCAGTATTCTCCCTTCCATTACTATATATTGCGATGGCACCCATGATCAGCTTTATCCGCCTTCCATTTCCATCAGCCATTGAGCCAATGAACTATCCCCTTGCCTATGCTCTGACGGAACTTATTTTAACAGCCCCTGTCATTGGGGTTGGATATAAATTTTATACCATTGGGTTTAAGGCACTTTTTCAGAGAAGTCCCAATATGGATTCACTCATTGCAATCGGAACAACAGCAGCTGTTTTATACAGCATTTATAATACATTTCAGATCGCTGCCGGACATTTTATGGCAGTAGATGCCCTTTATTTTGAATCAGCAGGTGTAATTATTACCCTGATTTTACTGGGCAAATCCTTAGAGGCGGTATCCAAAGGAAGAACCAGTGAAGCCATTAAAAAGCTTATGGGTCTCGCACCAAAAACGGCCGTAATTCTGGAAAATGGGCAGGAAAAGGAAATCCCCATTGACGAAGTGGAAATCGGCGATGTGATTCTGGTAAAGCCAGGTGATAAGATTCCGGTAGACGGAACTGTTACAGGCGGACACACTTCCATAGATGAATCCATGCTCACCGGAGAAAGTATGCCGGTGGACAAAAAAGAAGGAGATCCGGTTTACGCCGCTTCCTTAAATACCACAGGTGTGATCCAGTTTAAGGCTGAAAAAATTGGAAGTGATACAGCGCTTGCCCAGATCATCAAACTGGTAGAAGATGCCCAGGGGTCAAAAGCACCCATTGCCCAGATGGCAGACATCGTTTCCGGATACTTTGTACCAGTTGTCTGTGTCATTGCCCTGCTTGCAGGAGTTGGCTGGTACATCGGTACAGGAGGAGATTTAAAATTTGCACTCACCATCTTTATTTCCGTACTGGTAATCGCATGTCCCTGTGCACTGGGTCTTGCTACACCCACTGCCATCATGGTAGGTACGGGAAAAGGAGCGGAGAACGGAATCTTAATTAAGGGCGGAGAAGCTTTGGAGACCGCTCACAAAATAAATACCATTGTATTTGATAAGACAGGAACCATTACAGAAGGTAAACCAAAAGTGACAGATGTACTTCCGGCAGGCAGTGTTTCAAAAGACCGTCTCTTACAGCTTACCGCATCGGCGGAGAGAGGTTCTGAGCATCCTCTTGGTCAGGCAATTGTCCTTGGGGCAAAGGAATCAGGACTTACCCTTTTGGAAGCGGAGGAGTTTGATTCGCTGACCGGACGGGGAATCAGGGCCCGTCTGGAGGGAGAAGATATTCTTGCTGGAAACAGAAAACTGATGGATGAACAAAACATCTCCCTTGCAGGTATGGAAGAGATTTCAGATAAGCTGGCAGAAGAAGGCAAAACTCCTATGTATGTAGCAATCAATGGGGAACTGGCGGGAATTGTAGCGGTTGCCGATGTTGTGAAGGAATCCAGCCGTGCAGCGATAGAACGGCTTCATAAGATGGGAATCCAAGTTGCCATGATTACCGGAGATAATAAAAAGACGGCTGCAGCCATTGCCAAGCAGGTAGGAATTGACCGGGTTCTTGCTGAGGTTCTACCCCAGGATAAATCCAATGAAGTGAAAAAGCTTCAGTCAGAGAACCGGAAAGTAGCCATGGTGGGAGACGGAATCAACGATGCACCTGCGCTGGCTCAGGCAGATATCGGAATCGCCATCGGTTCCGGTACGGATGTTGCCATGGAATCAGCAGATATCGTATTAATGCGGTCTGACCTGATGGATGTGCCGGCAGCAATTGATTTAAGCAAGCACACCATTCGTAATATTAAACAAAACCTTTTCTGGGCATTTGGTTATAATGTAATCGGAATTCCCATTGCAGCAGGTATGTTACATTTACTATTTAACGGCCCTCTTTTAAACCCCATGTTTGCAGCAGCTGCCATGAGCCTTAGCTCTGTATCGGTGCTGACCAATGCGCTGCGGTTAAAGAGGTTTAAGCCAGACACAGGAAAGAGGTGACAGAACCATGTTAAAGAACAAGAAAGTGTTAACCGCAATTGCCGCTGGTGTACTGGTGATTGCAGCAATTATATTTCTGACGGTAGAAAGTGCCGGAGGTACCCTTGATGTAGTTGGTAAAAGGTCGGTACAGTCCTTTGATATGGTATTAAATGCCATTCCTGATCAGGTGAGTAAGGAAGATGGGGGCAAAGGCTTTTCCCTGACTGCGACCGACGGGGGAGCCCGCTTTATCTGGAACGGAGAAACGGATGAAAGCTCCCGTTTTGACGTAAAACTTCAGGCAGATGCAGCACCATTTATCCAGGCAGGCCTGGATACCGGAAAGCTTCCAAAGGATTACGAGATAAACGACAATGTTATAACCGTAGGCGTGAAGCTGAATGATGGAAGCTTCACTGGTACAGAAGAATCCGCCCTTTCCTCTTATGAGGGACTGGTGAAAAATGGCCGCAGCCTGATTAATTACCATACGGATATGGATCATTTTGGAGTAAAGCTGGGCGGTGGAAATATGTTTGAATGGGCAAAAGACTTAGAGATCAGTGCTGCAACAAAACAGGCACAGGATAAGGACATTGTGTTTGTTCTGTCGCCAGAACCGTTGATCGCGGCTGGCGTTGACCCTGAAAAAGTGGAAGGCTGGCTCTACGCACCGGTTCCGGTAATGGAAAACGGAAAGAAAATGCAGGTCAATAAGTTTTTAAAGCCTTTTAATATACAATAAATTATAATCATGGAGGAAATTGAAATGGCAAAGACAGTAATAAATGTAGATGGAATGGCATGTGAGCATTGTGTAAAGGCAATAACCGGAGCAGTAAGCGGGTTATCCGGTGTATCGGGAGTAGCGGTTGATTTAGCTGCAAAAACCGTGACTGTGGATCACAATCCCGATGAAGCATCGGTAGAAAAAATCAAAGCTGAGATTGAAGACCAGGGATATGATGTAGTAGAATAAAGAAAGACGGGAACCGGAATATGACCGGTTCCCTCTTTTCATACGTAAAGTTTTTAAAATTGAGGTGACAGGAAATGAACAATAACTGCAGGCACGTGCTGGTAGTAGATGATGAACCTAAAATTCTGGAAGTAGTATGCATGCTCTTGGAAAGCAAAGGATTTAAGACATTCCCTGCCGAAACTGGGAAGAAGGCACTGGAAATATTTGATACGGAGAATCTCTCCCTTGTCATACTGGATTTAATGCTGCCTGATATCTCAGGAGAAGAGGTCTGCTCCGCCATCCGTAAAAAATCACGGATTCCAGTCATTATGCTGACTGCCAGAGTGGAGGAAGAGGATGTGGTAAGCGGGCTGGAGCTGGGAGCCGACGACTATATCATGAAACCCTTTGGTTTAAAGGAACTGTATGCCAGAGTGGAGGCGGTATTAAGACGCACAGAAGGTGATCTGTTACCCCTTGTGAAACGAAACTCCTGGAGAGACGGAGATCTGGTAGTTGATTTTGAGAAAAATGAGGTAAGAAAAAAAGGATCAGGATTGACACTCACACCAAGCGAACTGAAGATATTATCTGCCCTCATTAAATATCCCGGTAAGGTATTTACCAGGGAGGAACTGATTGATACTGCTCTTGGCAGAGACTTTGCCGGTTATGACAGAGCCATTGACAGCCACATTAAAAATATCAGAAAGAAAATAGAGGATGATCCGAAAAATCCTGACTATGTCTTAACGATTCCCGGGCTGGGCTATAAGTTTGGAGGCTGATGCATATGAAAACCCTGAGAAAACAGCTTTCCCTGACCATACTTTTAACCCTGCTCATTACCATTGCACTGATCGGACTTGCCTCCAACCTGCTCATTAACCGGGAATTTGAAAAATACATTGCCAAAACCGGCCAGGAACGGCGGGACAATATTGTAGATGAACTGGAAAGCCAGTATGATGAGTTCAAAAGAAGCTGGAAACTGGATTACGTTCATGCAATCGGTATGAATTCCTTATATGACGGATATATCATAAAGCTATACGATGCAGATGGGAATATGGTGTGGGATGCAGAGAATCATGACATGAGGCTTTGCGGCCAGATCATGAATGATATTTCCGCACGCATGAAAGAACGGGGGGCGAAAGGCGGTTTTGTCGATCACACCTATGAGTTGACACAAAACGGGAAAAAGACAGGTTCCGTTTCCATTAAATATTACGGACCGTTTTTCATGAATGAAGCCGATTTTAATTTCATCCGTGTGATGAACATCGTTTTGCTTGTCATTGGAGTTTTATCCAGTATCTGTTCTGTTGTGGTTGGCTGTGTATTAGGAAGCAGGATATCCCGCCCAGTCACCAAAACTGCCTATATTGCCAAGCAGATCTCCATGGGAAATTACGAACTTAAATTTGAACCAGGTACCAGGATAAAAGAGCTTGACGATCTGGGCATAGCGATCAACCATTTATCCGGAGCATTAAGTGAGCAGGAGCGGCTGCGCAAACGGCTGACTGCCGATGTTGCTCATGAACTGCGGACTCCTCTGACTGCTCTTGGTTCTCATCTGGAAGCGATGACAGAGGGGTTGTGGGATGCGACACCGGAACGCTTAAAAAGCTGTCATGAAGAGGTAAAACGGCTTGGAACTCTGGTAGCTGATTTAGAACAGCTGGCAAGGATCGAAGGGGATGGCTTTTGCCTGAAGAAAGGTTCCATGGATTTATATTCGGCAGTCTGTCAGGCAGCAGAGAATATGACGGGAGAAATCAACAAGAAGAAGCTGGCTCTCAGTATAAAAGGAGAACCGGTTTTTGTGGATGGTGATAAAAACCGAATGGGACAGGTATTTTCCAACTTACTTTCCAACGCCGCCAAATACACGCCGGAAGGCGGCAGTATCCGAATCAGCGTATCTGAAACAAAGGAGAACGGAGTCGTAATCATAGAGGATACGGGAATCGGAATCAGGAAAGAAGAGCTTCCTCTTATCTTTGAACGCTTTTACCGGACGGATCAATCCAGAAACCGGAAAACCGGAGGTGCCGGAATCGGTCTGACCATCGTAAAATCCATTGTGGAAGCCCATGGCGGTACCATAGTGGCAGAAAGTAAAGAGGAATCGGGAAGCTGTTTTACAGTCTCGATTCCTAAGTCAGGATCATAGTTTATAAATATCCTTCCGGTCCCTGTTCTTTTAAAGTAAACCGATTCTTATTAAAATTGAGTATTTCTTCTGCCTGGAGTTTACTCAGTTCATTGGACAGGGCACTCCGGTCTACGGAAAGATAATCAGCCAGCTGCTGTCTGTTAAATGGAATATCAAATGTGGAAGAATTGCTCTTTAAAGACTCTGTGGAGAGGTAGGAGAGCAATTTTTCCCTGATTGTCTTTTTTGACATGTGCTGCATCTTTTTCGTCAGAACCAGGTTTCTGCCGGCAATTGCCGATAGAAAGTTCTGGATCAGCCGGGTGTGAAAGCCACAGGCAGAGGTGCATACAGTTAAAATCTTATTAAAATCCAGGAACATAATCTCGCAGTCAGAATCTGCAACTACGCTCATTTCTATGGGAACGGATGAGATGCAGGCATAGGTTTCTGCAAACAGCGTTCCAGGCATCACTTCTGAGATGATACTTCTCTTTCCCCAGAAATCTTCCTGTATAATAAGGGCGGTTCCGGAAAGAACCATTCCCACGGAATGAATGTAATCACCGCTTCTTATAATAAATTCATCTTTTTTATAACACTTCATTCGTGCAGATAAGCATTTTAACATGCCTCTGATTTCATCAGACGAGACACCAGAAAACAAGCTTGATTTTTTTAAAACAGGTAGAAATTCTTCCATATGATTGCCCCTCCTAAGTATGTTAATGGTACTTTCCATATATCCATTTTTCCATTTTTAAATAATATTTTTAAAATGTTGTTAAAACAACAGAAATGATGATAATATTATATTATAATCACTTTAGAAAGACAAGAACAAAATAAGGAGGGAGACAAATGACAGAGAAACTCTTAAAAAATATAGCACAGGAAGAAATTATAAAGTTAGCAGATTTAGTTGAGATTCAAAAGGGCCAGATCGTAAGTAAGACTCTGGTACAGAATCAGTCAGTCAGCGTCACACTGTTTGCCTTTGATAAAGGAGAAGAGATCAGTACCCATGAATCCAATGGAGATGCCATGGTTACAGTCTTGGAAGGAACAGGAAAATTCACGGTAGACGGAGCAGAGTTTATTTTAAACGAAGGGGAAACCCTGGTCATGCCGGCGAAAAAGCCTCATGCTGTATACGGGCAGGAAAGTTTTAAGATGTCTTTGGTAGTAATATTTTAAAGAAAGGCAGTACAAAGAAATGGAAAATCAAATGTCCGGTTTATTAAATGAGCTGACTGGATCGCTCATCGGTCTGGCAAAAGCGTGTAAGATGAATATCCGCCAGACAGCCGTAACCAGACTTCTGATGGAAGGTTTCATCACAACAATTGCCGATGCAGGCTTTGATGATCAGGCCCTGTCAGACATGCTTTTAAGGGTCAGAAGAGAAAAAGACAGGATCGCACCCGGCTGTGCCGTTTGTAAAAGTGTCTGCGGTAATACTTCTGATTATGACATAAAAAACATCTGGGCAGCTGATGAAGACATTCGTTTTTTAAAGTACCTGATTTTATCCTCTGTCAAGGGAATTGCAGTTTATGCTCTTCCTGCCTTGGTAAAGGGAGATCAAAACGAAAAAATAAATGAATTCTTTTACAAAGCTTTGTCTATCATAAGCTATGACTTAACAATGGAAGATCTTCTTCCGGTTGCAGAAGAAGCGGCAGAGATGAATCTGCTCTGTAAAGAAGCAGATATAAGCCCTGAAAGTCCCTTTATTATAATACCGGATTATGAATCCATGAAGAAGCTAATTACACCTAATATACTGGCAATCCTGGGAGAAGATCATAAAATTCCCCTGATTCCCATGCCAGAGGAAGATTTAAGAAAAATAACCGAGAAATTAACAACATTCAATTAACAGGAGGAAGAAATAATGATAACGAAAGAAATGTATATTGGAGAAATTTTAAGAAGCAAACCGGAAGCAGCAGAAATTTTAATGGGCTGCGGAATGCACTGCCTTGGCTGCCCGTCTTCTCAGATGGAATCCTTAGAGGATGCCTGCATGGTTCACGGACTTGATGCGGACGAAGTATTGGAACAATTAAACAAATAGAGAAAAGAGGAATGAAATGAGTGCATTTTTAGGACCGATTCACACCTGGTTATATAATAAAATCCTGCTTCAGAATGCAATGACAGATGCTATTGCCGCTTACGCAGAAGAAAAGGGCTGGACAAAGGGATTAAACGAGAAGCTGGCTTCCAGATACGGAACTCTGGAAACAGGTAATTTAGAGGATAACATCAATACCGATAACATTCACGGATGGCTTCAGGAGCGGGTAAGCCTGGTAGAAAACCGCCTTGCTTATGCTGTTACAACTATTTTAGAAGAAGATTCCACACGTCTTGATGAAATGAAACAGGCAGTTAAGGAATTCGGAAAGAGCCACAGCGCAAGTGGGAATTTATCTGTAAAACAGGCCTATGATCATCTGGAAAATACGTTATTAAACGGTATGCCATGTGACAGAGTGAATCAGCTTGTAAAGGAAGAACCGGATCTTCTGGCTTATCGCCAGGCAGTGGAAATACACCAGCCATACTGGGATATGATCCACGGAGATGTAATCAACTACTATGAACTGAGAGAAGCCCTGATCCAGGGAATGTTTGAAGGTTCAAGTGTACAATTTGATCATACTGGAAATCAGGAGTATGAATTAAGGAGCCGCTAATGAATGGAATCGATATTTTAATGAAGGAACATGAAAATATTCTGGCTTTCAACGGTTTTTTAAGAAAGATCTGTGCTGGTATCGTTGAGGGCGGAGAAGTAGACGGAGCTCTGCTTAGAGAATGCATTGACTTTGGCAGAAATTATGCAGATAAGCATCATCATGGAAAGGAAGAAAAAATCCTGTTCCGCATTATGATGGAGAATATGGGGCCTGTTGCCGATAAGCTGATCCGTAACGGAATGCTGGTGGAACACGATCTGGGAAGACTGCATCTTACTCAGCTGGAAGCCGCAATCGAAGAATATGAAAAAAATCCCGTCACAGACCATAAGCTGGATATCATTTCCAATGCTGTAGGGTACGGTGCATTGTTACAGCGTCATATAGACAAAGAAGATCAGGCTGCCTATGCCTTTGCTGCCCGCGCTCTTCCCGCAGATAAAATGAATGATGTGGATACAGAGACAGAGAACTTTGAAATTCAGGCAAGAAAAGACGGAGTACAAGACCACTACGAGAACTGGCTTCGCAGCAAGCTGGCATAATAGTACCCGGCTTCTATCATACAAAAGAGGGGAATGTTACCCATGGAATTAAAGCATTATTTAGAGCAGCATGACAGAATCAGAGAAGAGCTGGCAGAACTGAAAAAACTTCTGGCAAAGCAGGATCTGGAGCAGAATGCCACAGAGCTGGCATTTCACGTCAGCGGCCTTGCCGGTAAGTTAAATATTCATCTGACTTCCGAAGATCAATATTTATATCCTTCCTTTTTCCGGGGAAGTGATGAAAATCTGGTAAGAAAAGCCCGTGAATACCAAAATGAGATGGGAAATCTTCTGGCTGTTTTCACAGATTTCAAAAACAGCTTTAATACAAAAATAAAAATACTCTCTGACAGAGATGGATTTTTAAACGAATCAAGAGGAATCATACAGTCCATCGAGCAGCGTATGGAGAAAGAAGAAAAAGATCTGTACCGGCTGGTATAAAAAGCGGAGTGGGGTAAAATAACTGGGATCAGTTGTTTTATTCCATTCTTTTTTTGTGTTTAAAAATACATGCTGCAATGGATTATTTTTGATATAATGGATTGATACAGGAGGTGACGAAATGAAACGGAGACAGGAAAGCATCATCTACCAGCTGGCAGTCAGTGAAGGTCCGCTAACCACGGATGAACTGGCCAAAAGACTGTCTGTCAGTGCCCGCACTGTAAAGTATGAGATGATAGAAGTAAAATCCATTTTGCCAAAGTATGGAGCAGAACTTTTTGCCAAGCGCAATGAGGGATATTCCATCCTGGTGAAAGACCGGGAATTGTTTGACCGGTATTTTGAACCTCTCTCGCTTCAGTCCAGTCTGACCAATAACTTCGGTTCCGATGACAATGCAAGATTTCTTTATATTGCAAGAAAGCTGGTTTCTTCCTCCCGCTTTGCAAAGCTTGAGGACATTGCAGATGAGCTTTATTTATCAAGAAGTGCCATAAGAGAAGCGGTCAATCATGTAATGAATTTTTTGAAAAGCTATCACCTTGAGACGGAAAGCAAGCCTGGCCTTGGGATACGTGCCTTTGGTACAGAATATCACATGCGGATTGCCATGACAGAGTTGTTCGCTGTCCATTTTCATAAGGTTTTGTTAGACAATGCCGGAATGGAGTATGCCAAGTGGACGGAATGCGGATACGAGGAACGGCAGGATATCCGGCACGTTTTTCTTAAAGTGTTA
The DNA here is from genome assembly GCF_031982545.1 of Lacrimispora sp. Lineage (GTDB taxonomy): Bacteria > Bacillota > Clostridia > Lachnospirales > Lachnospiraceae > Lacrimispora. Next base: position 305,783 of record NZ_DALYXB010000001.1, on the reverse strand, counting down.
AGAGAATCCCGGATCAAAGTGACAGACACCAATACCCAGCGCCTCGCCATTTATTTTATTATTGTCAGGAATCGCTGCAATGCGGGTTACCGTTTAAAGCTGCCGGATGTCTGGAAAGAAGAAGTGAAAGGATCAGACGAGTTTGCAGTAGCCAGTGAGATTTACAACAAATTAAAAAGCAGCTTTCCAGGTTTTGATTTACCGGAAGAAGAGACGGTATTTCTGGCAGTATATCTGATGTCCTGCAGGGATATGTGGAATGTAGAGCAGCCCCGGGAGGAATACGCTCTTTTTTATGAAGATGCCCGGAATATGATGAAAGAACTTGAGGAATATATGAAACATACCTGCGGAATTGATCTTCTTCGTTTTCCCTGGGCAGAAAAAGAACTGTTAAGCCTTTTGATCTCCCTTTTCATCAACATCCATTTTGGTCTGGAAGGGCAGTACCGTTTCTGGTATGATTACGAAAATCAGGCGTTTAACAGCCCTGTATCAGCCGCACTGGCCTGTACAGCGGCAGGTTTTTTGCAGGATCGTCTGAATGTTACCATTTCGGTGTCATTTTATTCTCAGATGGCTTCCCTGCTATTTAAAATGGCATCTCTCACCGAATATGACATCAGACCCCAGAGACTGCTTTTAGTCAATTCCAATGGATTAGGCCTGAATGAAATTATTCAAAAAAGAATCGTAAAAAGATACCAACATCTGGTGGAGTCCTTTACAATCGCAGAACTCTATGAGATCCGTGGAATGAATCAGGAGGAGTATGATGCTGTATTAACGGATACCAGCGAGATCGCCTATCACTATGATCTTCCCTGCTGTGTCATTCATACCTTAAGCAGCGAAAAGGAAATGGATCTGCTCTTTAACCGGCAGTTAATCAGGGCATACCAGACAGAAGCACTGATTCCGCCTTCCATTCAAATCGAAATCAACAAAAATTACCGTTATACCGATGAATTGCAATTCCTTCAGTTTCTTGCATTCCGTCATGGGAAAACTGCTTTGGAAAGGGAGAGGATTCAGGAATATTTAGAAAAAGCAAGCCTTTACGATACCGGGTATTTATCGGCGAAATCTGTGATGCTTTATCTTCCCGTCTCCCTTTGTGAAAAAGAGTGTATGGAACTGTACTGTCTGGCTGAATCCGGTACCTGGAGAGGAAAAGAAGTGGAGTATCTGTTGTTCCTTTCTGCAGACTGGAAGGGTGACTGGAAGAGAGTGAAGGCGTATGAGAACAGTTTTAGAAAGCTGTTTTCTGAGAATTCTAATATGAAAGCCTTTTCTGAACGGGGAAGGCCTGTATTGTTTGAGATGATTGAAAAATGCATCAAATATGAATAACAAATCCATGCTGAAAATTGCACTAATTCCAATCGTGAATTAGTGCTTTTCACTTATTAAGTACAAATGTGAGCATAGAAAAAAGGAAGTTTAAGTATTATAATAAAGTTATCAAAGGAGGAGAGAGAAGATGAAACTATTCGTATCGTCACATGGTCATCTGGCAAGCGGTTTAAAAAGTTCCATGGAGATATTGTATGGCAGATGTGACAACATTACTGTTTTTGACGCATATGTGGATGAACGTTCCGTTCAGGAGCAGCTGGAGAAGTTTTTTGAAACGGTTAATGGAGGAGAACAGGTTTTGCTTATCTCTGATCTTTACGGAAGCAGTGTGAACCAGGCCATGAGCCTGTTCCTTGACCGGCCGGATACCACGTTAATTGCCGGTGCAAACCTGGCGCTGATGATCGGGCTGGCTGGCAGAGAGTGTATTACAAGAGAAGAACTTAATGAATTGATAGCACAGAGCAGAGAAATGCTTTGTATTGTAGATCTGGAAAAAGAGACAATTTCCCAGGAGGAAGATTTTTTTTAAAAGGAGCGTGAAATTATGATCGTAATGATTAGACTGGATGAAAGACTGATTCATGGACAGGTAGCAATTAAATGGTCCCAGCATACGGGCGTGGACAGGATTGTGGTGGCTGACGATGAGGCAGCAGCAAATCCCCTGATTCAAAAATCCTTAATGATGGCGGCCCCGCCCACAGCAAAAACGGCAATTAAGGATGTGGATGCAGCCATTGAACTGTTAAAGAATCCCAAGGCAGCAGATCATAAGATTCTTGTAATTGTAAGCAATCCCTCTGCACTCCTGAAAGTAGTGACACAGGTTCCGAATATTCCTCTTGTAAATGTAGGAAATTACGGAAGGATTGCACCGAAAGCGGACGGAGAGCAAAGGAAAACCTACCGGAAGAATTTATATGCATATGACAATGAGATTATGGATTTAAAGAAGGTGGTGGAAACAGGCATCAAATGTAATTACCAGACAGTTCCGGATGATAATCCGGAGGAACTATTAAAAGTAATCAGCTAAGGAGGGAAGGATTATGTCCGTTATGACAGTTGCAATCATTGGTACTCTTACGTATTGGTTTTTCTATGTTATGGATCCTTATATTTTATCATGGCAGTGTTTGAACCGTCCCATTGTGGTGGCTCCGATCCTGGGACTTTTACTGGGTGATTTTCATACCGGCATTATCATGGGGGCATCCTTAGAGTCTATATTTATGGGGATCTCAGCCATCGGAGGTTCTGTTCCTGCAGATGCGCTATCCGCCAGTATTGTTGCCGTTTGCTACACCGTATTAACTGGCTCTGATGTGGAAACCGGACTTGCCATTGCCCTTCCCATCGGAACTGTTATGGCTTCCTTATCAAGTATTTTCTTATCGGTCAGTTCCGCATTGGCACCTTATTGGGAAAGACTGGCTGTATCCGGGAAACCAGGCAGCTTTCTTGCTCAGAACCTTGTATTTTCCGGTCTGATTTATCCGCTGCCCAATATTATTATCATATTCCTTGGCATTGCTTATGGAGTAACTGGTTTAAACCAGGCTTTAAATGCACTTCCTGCATTCTTTATGACAGGCCTTACCGCTGCCTCCAGTATGATGGTTGCAGTGGGATTTGCAATCCTGATTTCCATGATCTGGTCAAAAGAGGTAGCCAGTTTCTTCTTTGTAGGTTACATTATGGCGAAGATTTTAAAAATGGATTCCTTATCAATTGCCATTATCGGAGCTGCCATTGCAATTACCATGTTCTTCTATGAAAAGCAGTTGATCGATATGAAAAATATGAAGGTGGCGGCTGCCGAACAGAAGCCATCTGAGGAAGAGGAGGATTTCTTCTAATGGAAAAGAGATTATTGGACAATACAGAAAAGAAAGTATTAAAATCCATGTTTATCCGTTCTCACTTAACCTTCCTTTCTTTCAATATGACAAAGATGGAGGCCAATGGCTTTACCACTACTATGCAGCCAGCCATTGAAGAGGTTTATAAGGATGATCCGGATGGAAAAAAAGAGGCATATGCACGCCATCAGAACTTTTTTAACACCCACGCAGTTCCCTTCTCCTTTATCGCAGGATTATCCTATGCCATGGAGAAAGAGCACAAAGAAAAGAATTCCGTAGACGGAAAAACCATTGAAAGCATCAAGGCGGCTTTAATGGGACCAACGGCTGGTATGTTTGATTCCCTGTTCTTTAACTGTCTTAGAATCATTGCAGCCGGAGTAGCCATTGGACTTTGTTCACAGGGAAATTTCCTGGGAGTTCCGATTTTCATTCTGCTTTATGGAGTGACCCAGTCTGTATTAAAATATTTCTGTGTGAAATTCGGATATATCTATGGAACCTCATTTATAGACCAGGTTTTCAGCTCCGGATTAATGCCGGCTCTTAGAAAGTCAGCTTCTATTTTAGGAGTCATGATGGTTGGAGCCATGACAGCGGGAATTGTCAATGTTCCACTGAACTGGACGATTCACATGGGCCAGACCTCTGTGGTGGTGGCAGATGTGTTAAACTCCATCTTTCCAGGTATTTTAAGCATCATTCTGGTACTGTTTTTGATGAGTCTCATTAAAAAGGGAAGACGTCCGGTGCAGTTGATCGTTGGAATCTTCGCCATTGCCTTTATCGGAGCCTTTATTGGGATTTTCTAATCTAGAAAGGACAGCGAATGATAATCAAATCAAAACGAATTTATATGGAGGATGGTTTAAAGGATGGGTTCCTTGTAATTGAGGAAGGAAAAATAAAAGAATTTATAAAAAGCACTGACGCAGAGGACGTGATTGATTATGGAGACATGAGGATTATACCGGGAATTTTTGACACCCACAATCACGGAACCTGTGGCTACGGGCTGATGGATAAAGGAACAAGGGAAACATTAGCCGGATACTTAAAAGGCTGTGCATCCCAGGGGATAACCGGTGTATTCCCCACCGCCGGTCTTTCCATGATCTCTGCTGTCGCCGACGCGGCGGCAGAGAATTTAAAAGGAGCTCAGATACTGGGGATACACAGCGAAGGACCGTGGTTAAACCGCACGGGAGAAAAGGGAATTAAGACAGGCTGGCCGGAGGTGTCAATTGATACTGCAAAGCAGATGGTTACTGATGGAAAGGGACTGTTAAAGCTGGTTGCCCTTGCTCCAGAGATTCCGGGAATTGATCCGGTGATCGAATATTTTTTATCAGAAGGAATTACCCTTGCTCTTGCACATAGTGACGCCAATTATGAAGATGCGAAAAGAGCCTATAAAAAGGGGTTTTCCGTATCGACTCATACAGGGAATGTTATGACTGGCATGCACCACAGAGATGTGGGGGGGCTGGGAGCGGCGCTTTTGAATAATGAGGTGTCAAGCGAGGTGATCTGTGACGGGATGCATATCTGTCCGGAGATGCTTCAGATTTATTTCAGGATTAAGAAACCGGAACATTTCATGATGATATCGGACTGTACCCCGTTTTCCGGTGCTCCGGAAGGAAGTTATCTGGGCTTTGAACAGGGGATGACGATCAATGTATCGAGAGATGGGTTTGTGTTAACAGATACCGGACGTCTGATGGGTTCCAGCCAGCCTGTTCTATACGGGGTAAGTGTATTGACAGAAAAACTGGGAATGCCCATGGAAACAGTTTGGCCCATGTTTTCTTTAAATCCCTGTAGAAAGTATGGCTTTGACAAAGAGAAAGGCTCCATAAGAGCAGGGAAAGATGCAGATTTTACTGTCATAACCGATGATTACCGGGCTGCTGCAACATTTGTCATGGGCAGGAAGGTATACGATATGGATGAAGGGCCTGTTTTTAATCCGGATTTCTTAAAGGAATGGGGAAGGGAGGAGATACCGCATGAGTAAAAAACTGATTGTATCAGCCGATGATTTCGGATTTAGCAAAGGTTATAACTACGGGGCAGTGAACGCTTACCGGGAAGGGATCGTTACGGTACTCTCTCTTATGAGCAATATGGAAGCAGCGACTCACGGTGTGGAGCTTGCAAAGAAAGAGGTGCCGGAGGCAAATCTGGTTGTCCATACAAATTTTGTGCAGGGAAAGCCGGTGTGCAATCCGGATTTGATTCCATCACTTGTGGATAAAAACGGGGAGTTTTACCGCTCTTATAAATGGAAAAGGGAGGATGAATCAGACCAGAAATGTCTGGGGGATATTGTGGTGACTGCAGAGGATTGTTATAAGGAAACGGCTGCCCAGATAAAACGGTTTAAAGAACTGACCGGACATCTGCCCAATCATTTTGAAGGTCATTCAGTCATTAATAATAACATCTGCAAGGCATTTCATCAGGCTGCTGCAGAGTTCCAGATTCATTGCATGACAGAACCGGAGGTGGAGACAGACCGGTGGTATCCGGTCCATGAGATTATGACGGGCAATCCTATGGCTATGGAAATTTTAAACAGAGGTTGTACGCCCCAGGATTTTATTGAAGACCGGTTTGGGATTCTGTCCAGCCCCTTTGAATTTAATATCATTCATCTCCATCCGGGATATGTGGATGCATATATTTTGGATCACTCATCTCTGACAACAGCAAGATGCAGGGATTTGGAGACAGCCTGTGATCCTTCGGTGAAACAGTGGCTGAGGGATCATGATGTGGAGCTGGTGGATTTTACGGCCGTATATAAGTAAAGAAGGAAGAATAAAGATCATCTGCGGACAGAGGTTTCCTGTATCATTGGGGGAACCTTTGTTTGCGGGTGGTCTTAATTTATAATACCGGTGGTTTTATTCATTCGATATTCTTTGGGACTGCAGTTGTAGTGGTCCTGAATTCAATTTCTTCCTGAACCAGCTGGTTTTTATATACATTAATCAGCTCGGCTAAAAGCAAACTGAACTTTAATGAACATTTGTCAAGAACTGTTGATACAACCATAGAAATACCGGATGCTGATTATGCATACTCCTATGACGCATTTTTCAATACGCTGTATCAATTTGAGAAGAAAGAATCCGGTTTAGAAGCGGTTACAGTAAATACGATTGATGGATATGAGGATAAATGTGGGACTGTATCGTATGAGACGGTTTTTACTGTTTTACCCCTTAGTATTTAGCTAATCTATTGTGCATTAAAAACTTCATATTGATAGTTACTAGAAAATCTGGTATCTTAGATGTATAAATAGGAATTTGTAAAAGGAAGGTTTGATTTGGAAGACATACTATTCTTGATAATTATGGGTGGAATTGGTTTGTTATTTGTGTATTTAGGATATCTTCTATGGATAAAAGAGAAGATAAATATTATGCATGATTATCATTATACAAAAGTTGACGAAACTGATAAGAAGGCGTATACACGAATTATGGGAATTGGGATGATAGTGATAGGCATTGGAAGCTTATTGTCTGGCATGGCAAGCCTGTTTATTGGCGGTGCGAAAAGCGGTATTGTGTTTGGTGTCTCCTTTGCAATTGGTATCCTCATGATGTTATATGGGCAAATAAAATATAATCATGGATTATTTTAAACGCATCTTAGTCTGTCGTCGGGTAAATATCAAGTTTAATAATAAGAAAATATTTGAAGCTACTAACTATGAAATATTAAGTTAATAGCTTTTTTATGCGTCAAAACCCGAATTTAACGTATTAGGCACATTGGAAACTTAATATTGATGGTTAGCAGTTATTGATGTATCATGAAGTCATATAATCGGTATTTATATTATTTTAAGTTAGGAGAAGATGAATTATGAGTATTGGAATAGGCATTTATGTAAAAAACAGTAAAGAAGCTGTTGATTTATATTGTAATGCATTTGGACTTGAACTAGGATATCATGTACTAAATGAAGACGGAAATTACTTTCATTCGGAATTGTTGAAAGATGATGTTCCTTTTCTCGCTGTTGCAGAAGCAAACGATGCGAATCTTCCCAATGGTACGAACTTGTCGTACATTAATCCTGTTGAGATGGGGTATACTGTTATGTCAGATGATGAGTTTTATCGAGTTTATTCAATCTTGAAAGAGGAAGGTAAAGTTATAATTGATATATGTTCATTTCCCTGGAGTCCTTTAGCAACTGTTGTAATGGATAAATATGGGGCGAGATGGTATATAACTTTGCCGCAGTATCGTCCAGCGGGTGAAGAGAGTTTGTTATAAGTATTGATAATGGAATAGGGATGAAAAGTAATCAAAAATGAGAATTTCGTTAATAAAAGAGTGAAAAGGAATAACAATTAAAGCGTATCAATTCCAGTATAATAATGTAAATTATAAACTACTAACTATCAGTATTTAGCTGGTGGTTTTTTTATTGCAGTAAATCCGGATAATTAGTATTTAACATATTATCGAACATTGAAAACTTAATATTGATAGTTAGTAAGTATAGTGGTATTGTTATAAAAGACTATAATATTGTTATATATAATATGCGATTAAAATTAGCTGCTATCTATTTACGAACTTTGCAGTGTATTACTAGTTTGCGTTAAAATTACTATTCAAATATTAGTATTATAAAAGATCTTTTATTACTTATTTGTCCCTTATTCAAAACGAAAGGAATGATAGAAAAATGGAATTGATTAAAAAATATTTTTGGTTTGCTTTTAGCGCTATTATTCTGATTTTTCTTGTTCTTTATTTCATTTGGAATAATATGAACTTAAGTGGGGACTGGATAGTTAAGGCGACTGAGATAAATATTGAATGGTATGACTATCAAGGTATTCGGCATTTAGATAAATTATCAAACTCAGAGAAAACCGGTAAACGGTAAAACATTAGTACCTAGTTCCTGGTTAGTTTTTTTGAGATAATGTCTATAGCTTTAAAAAACTACATGCTTTTGGGAGGTACTTAATCTATGGATAAAATCTCACATGAAATGCGGCTTGCCCAATGGACTTCCATTATCCGCGAATGTAACAGCAGCGGATTATCTAAGAAATCCTGGATAACTGCAAATGGAATTGACGAGAAACAATTCTATTATTGGCAGCGTCGTGTCAGGGAAGAAGTCTTTCAGGAACTGCAACCGTCCCTTTCTCCTGCACAAACCTTTGTTGAACTAAATGTACCCTCATCAACTATCTCTCATATACAACGGCCGGAGGCAATCCTTCGTATTGGGAATTGCGTTCTTGAATTCCAAAATACATTATCACCGATACTTCTTCAGACGATTATGCAGGTAATGATTCATGCTGAATAATGCTACCGGATTTAGTAAGATCTACATCGCCTGTGGCTACACAAATCTACGGCTTGGCATAGATGGTCTTTCCTTAATCGTTAAGGAACATTTTAAGCTGGATCCATTCGTTCCGGGTATCCTTTTCCTGTTTTGTGGGAGACGCTCCGACCGGATTAAAGGTTTGCTTTGGGAGGAAGACGGATTTCTGCTGCTTTATAAACGATTGGAGGCAGGGCGCTTTCAGTGGCCAAGAACCAGTGATGATGTAGCGGATATCACTCCTGAGCAGTATATCTGGCTGATGCAGGGACTTACAATTGATCCTCAAAAGGTAATTCCTAAAGTTACACCCTCATCTCCCTTATGATTTTTATGCAATTCGTAGAAAATTAAAAATATTTCATGGGGCTTACCGCCTTTCACATCGGAGGTTATCCACAGCCCTCTTCACAGCCGGGGAATAATCACCCAATACATTTTTGAGTGTTCCTGTGGCGGTGGATAACGTTCCGGAAATCCTTTGATTTTACTTCATTTTTATCTCTTTTCTAAGCTGGCATCTTTCGTCATTATGACGAAGTCTCTTTTCCGTGCTATTCGCTTTTTAACCCGCTTTTGTGTATAATAGAATCATCACAAAAGCGGAGGTTCCCATGGCATCCAAATATACAGAAGACGAATTGAATAAATGCAGTAAGAAGGTTCTTATTAATCTCTTTCTTGCCATGCAGGAACAGATGGAGCAGTTAAACCGAAATATGGAGCTTCTGACGGAGCAGGTGGCTATTGCTAATCAGAAACGCTTCGGACGATCCTCCGAAAAACTGGAAATCGATGGTCAGCTTTCCATGAAAGAATGTTTTAATGAAGCTGAATTGACTGCCGATACTGCTCTCATCATTTCAGAGCCTGAAATGGAAGAGGTCTGTCCTCACCCCTACAGACGCAAAAAACACAAAGGAAAACGTGAGGAAGATTTACATGACATTGAAACAGAAGCTGTGCCTCATGAACTTTCCGAAGATCAGCTTACCGAGCTCTTTGGAAAAGATGGCTGGAAGCGTCTCCCGGATGAGGTCTATAAACGGCTCACATTCACTCCTGCATCTTTTAAAGTAGAAGAACATCATGTGGCAGTTTATGCAGGGAAAGATGATCAGACTATTATAAGGGCAGACCGTCCTATGGACTTACTCCGTAACAGCATCGTAACCCCCTCCCTTGAGGCAGCTATTATGAATTCTAAATATGTGAATGCAATTCCGCTGTATCGTCTGGAACAGGAATTTGCGAGAAACGATGTTCACATCCCACGTCAGACCATGGCTAACTGGACGATTTTATGCGCAGAAAAATATCTCTCCCTACTATGGGATTATCTCCACAGCGAATTGCATAAATGTCCGGTAATTCAGGCAGATGAAACGCCAGTTTTGGTTAACAAAGATGGAAGAGGTGCTGGATCCAAAAGCTATATGTGGGTTTACCGTACTGGAAAAATGTACGGATCCCCTCCCATTGTACTCTATGAATACCAGAAAACCCGTAACACCAGTCATCCCCGGGAATTTCTGAAGAATTACAAGGGAATCTGTGTTACGGATGGGTATCAGGTCTACCATACACTAGAGAAAGAACGGGAAGATCTGATTATAGCGGGGTGCTGGTCTCATTCTCGGCGTAAATTTGCCGATGTAGTAAAGGCCGTCGGGAAGGATAAGGCCAAGGATACCCTTGCCTATCAAGCTCTAAAACAGATCAGTGCCATTTACAAGATTGAAGAAGATCTTGCAGAACTCTCACCCGAGGAACGTGTAAAAAGGCGTCAACTCAGTGTTAAACCACTGGTGGAGGCTTTCTTTGCATGGATAAATGAAAACCGTGATAAAGTACCACCAAAATCGGAGACAGGTAAGGGTTTTACTTATTGCCTGAATCAGGAGAAATATCTAAAAGTATTTTTGAAAGACGGTATGGTTCCTGCAGATAACAATGCTGCAGAGCAGGCAATTCGTGGATTCTGTATTGGAAAAGCCAACTGGCACATGATTGATACCATCAACGGAGCAAAGGCAAGTGCAGTTATCTATAGCATTGCTGAAACTGCAAAAGCCAACAACTTAAAGCCTTACAATTATTTCGAATATTTGCTGACAGAAATCCCGAAACATCAGGAAGATACCAGCCTGGATTTCATGAAAGAATTACTTCCATGGTCAGAATCACTTCCAAAAGAATGCCTTAAAACAGTAGTTAATAAATAATAAAGTACGTGCCGCCAGTAATGGCGGCATTATTGTAAAGGTACGAATGGTTTACCGTTTACGAAAACCGGATTAGCCAAACAATTAGGAAATATAAGTGTGAAACGCAAATTATTTACCTCTCCCGAAACTCGGGCTGGGGAAATAAACTATAGTATATACTGTTATGGGGTAAAAGAAGTCCAATATACGGTAAAAGGTTCAGGAATAATAATTGTTCAGATTATGAACTTCCCATACCAGTATTCTATTTGGAAAATAAATCAAGAAAAAACTGATGAAATAATAAACTATATAAAAGATATAAATAATAAAAGAATTAAAAATTTAAGTATACAGTCTAAGTGAACAAAAATTATTAAAACGTGGATTGTTAAGCACAATGCGTAAATATTAAATTATATAAATAAAATTACTAACTATCAGTATTAAGCTGGTAGTTTTTTTATGCAGAAATTTAATACATAAAACTGAAACTTGAAGAAATAATGTTCCTTGATAATTGAATATTGATAGTTGGTGGAATAAGTTATATAATTTGTATGAGGTTTAATTATAGAACGTAAGGAGTATTATTATGGGGCAGTTGGCTATGGATAGTTTTGTGACGATTATTAATCTGATTATATTGGCTCTAATATTAATCGTTATAGGAGTAGGCATATATGCTTTATTCCTAGCTATAAAAGCGTTAAAAATTTATATAAAAAAGAATTCATAACATCTTACATGACAAGAAATATGAGTGCCAACTATCAATACGGTAGTTAGTTTTTTATTGCAATTAATTAGGTAAACGAGGTTTTAAAGAAGTGATATCATGAGATTTTACAGCTTGGTAAAAAAACAATAATTCCATTTTATATCTTCGTCTTGAAATTCCCCAATTTAACGAGAAACCGCCCCAGGCATTGCTTTTGGCGGTTTCCGTCTGTGTTGCTCAATGACTGAAAACCAGCCATTTTTCAAACGCCCCTTATTCATTCATATCATGGTTTAATAATACCATATGTAGGTGATCTTCCCATTTTCCATTAATTTTTAAGTACTGTGGGGAAAGACCTTCTTCCTGAAAGCCGAGCTTTTGCGTCACCTTCAAAGATCTGATATTTCGTGGCATAATACTGGCTTCAATCCGGTGAAGACCGTAGTCCTGAAACATAATTTCAATTCCTTTTTTCACAGCTTCTGTCATATAGCCCATATTAATTTCATCTTTATCCAGATTATATCCAAGAAAGCAGGAGAGGAATACTCCTTTTACAATATTGCTGAATGTCAGGGCGCCGATCACCTTGTCTTCTTCCCCTTTTTTGGAGATCCACAGTTTTAATGCATTACTGTCTGCGATTTGGTTTTCCAGCTGTTTTTCCTGATATTCCGTGGTGTAATATTCCTCCGGTCTTACAGGTTCCCATTCCGATAAGAATTCCCGGTTTTTTATATAATAGTCCGTGATCATGGGTGCAAATGACAGTTCTGGTGTTCTTAATAAAAGCCGTTGGGTTTCATAAAATGTTGACATGTTTTCCTCCTGTTGTATTAAAAATTCGGAGTAAAAGTATAGCATGATTGGGAGGAAGTGTCAAGGGAATTTAAAAGATGACCGTTATGTCTTGAAATATTAAATAGAAGATAATGATACAACTATTTGTTATGCAATAGCTCGTGTGCCAACCTCAAAAATATTAAAGAGATGAAGGTGTATTATTTGACTGATGATTTTGTACCGATCATATTAAAATGATTTTATTATATAAAAGAATTCAAAGTATAATCTTTATAAGAATTCACCTTCCATATTGTGAAAAAACAAAATTTAGAGTACAATAGACAAGTATGGAGGAGAGTAGCAAATATGAACGAGAACATGGAATATCACACACATAAAGCAGAGGATGGAACTGAATACACCCATTCCCATTTACCCGGACACCCTCATAAGCACACCAATACAAAGGTGGTTATGAATCGGCTGTCCCGTGCGATCGGACATTTGGAATCTGTGAAACGTATGGTCAGTGAGGAACGAGACTGCAGCGAGGTTCTGATCCAGTTATCAGCTGTTATATCAGCACTGAATCAGACTGGAAAGGTGATTATCAAGGATCATATTGAACATTGTATTGTGGACGCGGTGGAATCAGGAGACAAGCAGGCTATTGAGGATTTGAACAAGGCAATTGACCGTTTTATTAAATAAAACAAATTACCGACTGCGGGAAACCTTATCCAGTAAAAATGAATTGCCCAAACACACTTTTCGAAGTATAATTACTTGAAGTGTGTTTTTTTATACCAACAGGCAGAAAATGTAGAAAGAGGTAGATTCATTTGTTAAATCAGTTTTCCAGAACCCAGCTGTTACTGGGGGAAGACGCTATGAAGCGTCTGTCAGAAGCGAAAGTTGCAGTATTTGGAATTGGCGGAGTGGGCGGATATGTGGTGGAAGCCCTGGTAAGAAGCGGAGTCCGTTCCTTTGTTCTTGTTGATGATGATAAGGTATGTCTGACCAATATTAACAGGCAGATTATAGCCACCAGAAAAACGGTTGGCAAATATAAGGTAGAAGTAATGAAGGAGCGGATCTTAGAGATCAATCCTGATGCTGAGGTGGAGATGCATAAATGCTTCTTTTTACCGGAGAATGCAGGAGATTTTTCCTTTCAGGACTATGATTATGTAGTGGATGCGGTGGATACGGTAACAGCCAAGCTTCAGCTTGTGATGCAGGCAAAAGAGGCGGGTGTTCCGGTTATCAGCTGCATGGGTGCAGGAAATAAGTTAGATCCCACCAAGTTTGAGGTCGCTGACATTTATAAAACATCGGTTTGTCCCCTTGCAAAGGTTATGAGAAGAGAGTTAAAAAAGCGGGGAGTGAAAAAGCTTAAGGTGGTTTATTCAAAGGAAATACCAACCAGGCCCATCGAGGATATGTCCATCAGCTGCCGGACAAACTGTATCTGCCCTCCTGGAGCTGCCCATAAGTGCACAGAGAGAAGAGATATTCCCGGAAGTCTGGCATTTGTGCCGTCTGTTGCAGGTCTGATCATCGCTGGAGAGGTCATTAAAGACCTTGCAGCCGGGCAGCAGAAAGCGTAAAAGGAATAGGAGATAAGGATATGGATTCAGAATACATGGATACTTGTGAATGCAGTCTGTCATTACAACAGCTGGAGCAGATGGATCAGTCAGAATATGTTCTGGTGGATATCAGAGAGGAACGAGCCTATCAGCACGGGTTTATCCCTGGTGCCATTCACATGGAGATGGAGGCAGTCTCAGCGGAAGATTGCGACCTTCCCAAAGAGAAAAAGATTGTTTTGTATTGCTTAAAGGGTGTAATCAGCGAGGAAGCGGCAGAGACTTTAAGAGAAAAGGGATATACGGCATACAGCCTGGCAGGAGGTTACGGAGCGTGGCTCATTGAGACCATGAAGAAAGAAGAGCAGGGTCAGAGCAGGCTGGAAGAGATTGAAAAGAGTATCAGAAAGAAATTTCACAAGGAACTATTCAGCAAATTTGCCAAGGCGATCAATGAATATGAACTTGTTAAGGAAAATGACAAGATAGCCGTGTGCATCTCAGGCGGCAAGGACTCTATGCTGATGGCGAAGCTGTTTCAGGAGATCCGGCGCCACAACAAGTTTCCTTTTGAACTGGTATTTCTTGTTATGGACCCGGGCTATCACGAAACAAACCGTCAGGTGATTGAAAACAATGCCAGACTTTTAAATATTCCCATTACCGTATTTGAAACACAGATTTTTGATGCAGTCTATGAAGTGGAGAAGTCCCCCTGCTATTTGTGTGCAAGAATGAGAAGGGGGCATTTATACAGCAAGGCGAAGGAACTGGGCTGCAATAAGATTGCACTTGGCCATCACTATGATGATGTGATTGAGACCATTCTTATGGGAATGATGTACGGAGGCCAGATCCAGACCATGATGCCAAAGCTGCACAGTACCAATTTTGAAGGTATGGAGCTCATCCGTCCGCTGTATCTCATCAGAGAAGACGATATCAAACGGTGGCGGGATTACAATGACCTTCATTTCATCCAGTGCGCATGCCGGTTTACTGATACCTGCACCACCTGCAGGACAGATGGAAATACCGGTTCCAAGCGGGTGGAGATTAAGAATCTGATCAGTCAGCTGAAGGAGACTAACCCCTATATTGAAGGCAATTTATTTAAAAGTGTGGAGAATGTTAATTTAAGCACCATCATTGCTTATAAAAAGGATGGGGCTGTTCATCATTTTCTTGATGATTATGATGAAAAAAAGACTGGTAAAAAAGAAAATCCGGAAGAAAATTAGAAATAGGCTTGAAAAACATATTAACCTTGTGGTAAATTATGAATAGGAGGTTATGCATATGAAAATTTCAACGAAAGGCCGTTATGCCATCAGACTCATGATTGATCTGGCAGAGCACAATAACGGAGAATTTATCACACTGATGGACATTGCCCAAAGGCAGGAGATATCAGAGAAGTATTTGGAATCCATAGTCTCTATTTTAAGTAAGAATAATCTCCTTATCTCTTTAAGAGGAAAAGGCGGCGGCTACAAGCTTGCCAAGGATCCGGAGCTTTATACTGTGGGAAGCATTTTGCGGCTTACAGAAGGATCTCTTGCGCCTGTATCCTGTCTGGAAGGGGAGACCAATAACTGCAACAGAGCAGGTCAGTGCCAGACTCTGGAGATGTGGGAAGGACTTAATAAGCTGATTAATGATTACTTTGACGGGATTACCATCGCAGATTTGATTCATAAGAATGACTATATGAATAATTATGTAATATAGGAGAAGTGGGTATATTGTTTAAAGATTTTGTTGGAAAAGTTTTGTATCATTGTTATATATGTAATAACGGAAGGCAGACATCGAAAGGTGTCTGTTTTTTATTTATGCAGGAAAATATGTATCATTACATATCTGAATCCTGGATAAAGTGAGATTAAGGCTTTAGTCATTGTTGGTTTTGCGGATCTTACAAGATCAACTGCAGCAGAGCCGGTCAGTAGGATAGGTTTTTCGTTGCAGAAGGTTATATCAAATTGACCAACCGACCAATCCAGAAACAGGAGAAATCACGCACATAAGTTACGGAACAATTGAATCGGGCGCTCCCATTAAGTGGATTACGAAATAAGCATTAGCTTCGGGTAGCTTTTAATTAAAAGTAGAGAGATGAATACTCCATGATCAGAAAAACGTCAAAGTTATCATCTCTCTGTTTTTAAGAATTATAGAAAGTTGCTTCGCACGTAAGATAAAAATGTTTTTTCCAATGGGTTCATCTGAAGATTATCTCTGTGAAGCAATAGGTTATAGCGCATCATCTTTGGCTTCAGTGAGTAGTATTTGATATGTTCCCGGTCATTGGAGCAGGAGACAGGAAAAAAGCCGACACCGGAACCATTTGCTACCATGTTGCTGATTGTTGCCATACTATTGGTTTCGCAGATGGCATCAGGTCTTATTTTAATCTCTTCAAAAAGTTTCTCTGCAAGAATGCGCGTTGCATATTCTTTTTTTGATAGTATAAAATTATCATTTCTTATAAAATCAGCAAATTCTTGTTGGGATATTGATTTTTTATTTTGTCTCATTGCGAATAAATGACTGGTTGGCATGCCAAAAAGTATCTCCTCGGTCTCCAGAATTTCCGCCTGGATTTCCGGGGGGAGTATTTCAGTACAGGAGGCTAAGGCAAAATCCAGTTTACCGCTCATAATCTGTGTAAATATTTCCCTGATACTTGTTTCAGAAATTTCTATCGTTACAGAAGGAAACATATTTTTTATTTCTGGAACGATTGCCGTAAGAAGCCGTATTCCCCACTGGGAACTGACGCCAATCGAAATATGTCCCCGCTTATTCAGACTCTCCATACTCTTATAGAGTCTGTCTTTAATCTGAACTACTTCTTTTGCAGCATTTACATAAAGTTCGCCTGCCGGTGTCAGAATCAGTTCGCCTTTGGCACGAAAAAAAAGGGGGGATCCTATATTTTGCTCCAGTCTGGAAAGATATTGGCTTAGAGAAGATTGTGAAACAAATAACTTTTCTGCCGCTTTTGTCATGTTTTTATGCTGTGCAATTGAAATTATGTAGTTTAAATGCTTAGTCTCCATTATAAAACCCCTTCTCCTTAAAGAAAAAAATTAATAATAAGATAATATTATTATGTCGATCTATTTTAAATATTTGTGCTTGCTCAATGGTGTTGTTATAATATTATTGTAACAAATGCATAAAACATTGCGGCACGGGCTCTTTTTCATTCCTCTATTATACAAAGACAGGCTGTGCTTTGCAATGCTTGCATTGAAAAAGTAAAAAATTAACAATGTATGGAGGACAAAATGAGAAAAAAGGCATTAAAGATTCTACTTGGTATGGCAGCGGCAGCTTTTATTCTTACCGGCTGCAGTAATGGAAAGAGCACATCAGCAGCCAAAGACAGTACAACTGCTGATACAGCTGGTTTGGCAGCGGAAAGCGGTGCGTATACGTTTGATGGTACGATAACCATCATCTGCCCTGTAAAAGCGGGGGGAGACACGGACCGGAACGCCAGGGTGCTGGCTCAGTACATGCAGAAGTATCTGGGGGTTAACGTTGTGGTTAAAAATGTGGATGGAGGAGCTACCGTCATGGGGCTGCAGGAATGTCTTGATTCGAAACCTGACGGAAAGACACTTGTAGTGAACGGTACTGATTTATTTGTTCCTTATATGCAGGGCAGTTCTAAAATTAATATTGACAGCTTTAAAACAGTAGGTATCCCGGTTATTGATAACACTACAGTACTGGCAGTAAACGCAAAATCAGGCTGGAAGACGCTGGAAGATTTACTGAATGCTTCAAAAGCAGCGCCGGACACAATAGAATATGGCGGTAAGATTGGTGCTACCAATCAACTGTGCGGCATTGCCATGAATAAGGAATGGAATTCTTCATTAAAATTCATTGATGTTGGAAATAATGCAGCAAAAATGACAGCACTTCTTGGTGAGCAGACGGATGTGATCAACATCTCCTACGGTCTTGCAACCGATTATTTCTCTACCGGTGAATTTATTCCGCTCTGCCTTCTTGGAAGCGAAAAAAATGATCTGATCAGTGCTGTCCCCCTTTCCGAGGAATATGGCCTGAGTAATGTGGATTTCAGTAAATTCTTCTGGGTTGGTACAAATCCGGATACACCGGACAATATTGTTCAGGCACTTGCAGATGCTATGGAAAAAGTAACTCAGGATGAAGAATTTATTAAGACAATGGAAAGCTATTATCTGACAGTAGACTGGATGCCGCGGGATGAAGGCAGAGACTTCGCTAATTCTATGTACGAAAAGAATATGAAGCCATATACAGAAGAATTCTTATCCAACCAGTAAGGCGGTGTAAAGGAGAAATGATTGTGAGTGAAAAAAAGAAGAATGTATATGCTGGAATAATATTGCTGCTGTTTGCAATATTCATATATGCGGTTTCCTTCTGGATACCGGAATCAAAATCTGATATATTGGGATCACGTTTCTTTCCAAGATGCACAGCTGTTTTCATGGGAATCTTGTCAGGAATTTTAACTCTGACATCCATTGGCTTAGGAAAAAGCAAAGAAACGGAAGATGGACTTGTACAGCAGGCAGGTTTGAACCATTCGCTGCTCTTAACATGTCTTGCCTTGATTTTGTATTATTTGATTATACTGCAGTTGGGATTTGTCATCACTTCGATCGTATATCTGTTCTGCCAGTGCCTGATTTTGTTACCGAAAGAAGATTACAAGAATAGAAAAAAAATGATGCTTACACTGGTGATATCCGTTGTGGTACCTGTTGCAATTAATTTCATTTTCTGGAAAGTTTTTATGATTGCCCTGCCAGCTGGAAAATTATTTATGCAGATCTGATAAGTAAGCAAAGAGAGGAGAAACTTGATTATGGAACTGCTACAAGGATTCCAGACAATTTTTGCATTTGACACGTTATTCTTAATTTTTGCGGGGGTTGTGGGAGGATTGATTATCGGGGCCCTGCCTGGATTATCCGCCTTTACTGCACTGGCTATCATGCTTCCGTTTACGTTTGGAATGGAAGCAGTGAATGGTATTTCTTTTTTGATGGCTGTTTATGTGGGGGGCTGCTCCGGCGGTTTAATCTCAGCTATATTGCTCGGAATACCCGGGACACCATCTTCGATTGCAACCTGTTTTGACGGATATCCCATGGCAAAGAAAGGAGAGGCAAAGAAGGCTCTTGGTGCAGCGATTTTGTTTTCCTTTATAGGGGGCTTAATCGGAGCTGTGGTGTTATCCTTTGCAGGTCCTCATATTGCCAAGGTTGCTTTAAAATTCAATTCCTATGACTATTTTGCCATTATATTATTTTCTCTCACCACCGTTTCGGCATTATCAGAGGGAAGCATTGTGAAAGGACTTCTGTCCTGTCTTCTTGGTATCACATTTGGTTTCGTAGGAACCGACAGCTTAAGTTCTTATTACCGCTATACGTTTGGTATCAATAAACTGGCGAATGGATTCAATCTGGTTCCGGTTTTAATTGGTCTGTTTGCAGTATCTCAAATCATGCTGACGGCCAGAGAAAAGGCATCCTCTACAAAGGTGGTTGGAATTTCGGATATCAAACAGAAAGAAGTCAAAGGATTTGGATTCAGCTTTAAAGAGTTTTTATCTTATTTGAAAACAGCTATTCCCAGTTCCATCATTGGTTTGTTAATTGGCATACTACCCGGACTTGGCGGAAATGTAAGTAATCTTCTTGCTTATTCTTACGCAAAAAAGACCTCCAAACATCCGGAAGATTTTGGAACAGGAGTTGTAGAAGGTGTGGTTGCTTCTGAGACAGCAAATAATGCAACAGTGGGAGGGGCTCTTATCATATTGCTGACACTTGGTATCCCGGGAGATAATGCCACATCAATGATTATGGCAGGATTTCAGCTTCATGATGTTACACCCGGTCCGCTGCTTTTTAAAACAAGCGGAGTGCTGGTGTATGCCATACTGGCGGCTTTTATCGTTGCAAATGTCGTATTCTTTCTTGTGGAATATTACGGACTATCATTGTTTGTAAAGATGCTGTCCATTCCATCTACACTGCTGCTGCCCATCGTAATCGTTTGCTGTTTTGTAGGATCTTATTGTGCAAATAATAATAGTCTGGACATTTTAATTATGGTATTATTTGGATTCCTGGGATATGTACTGAAGCGGAATAAATTTCCGCTGGCTCCCCTGGTGGTGGGCTTTATTCTTGCCCCATCACTGGAAACATATTTAAGGCGTTCTCTGATGAGGACGGAGGGAAGCTTTCTGCCGTTTGTGCAGTCGCCCATAGCAGCCGTCTTTTTGATTCTTACAGTTGTTGCCGTTGGTTATACCGTTTATGGAGAAATTAAGAAAGTACAGGAAACAAGTAAGGAGAACGTGAAATGAGATTAACATATGAAGAAATTAAAGTTGAAATAAAACGGGTATTTGTGAAATATGGTATGAGTGAAGAAAAAGCAGAGGTTTGTTCAGAAATTCATACGGATTCCACCTATGACGGAATTTACTCTCATGGTACGGGCCGGGTTGCGCGCTTTGTAAGTTATATAAAAAATGGCTGGGTCGATATTCATGGCGAACCGACGCTTGAAAAGGAACTGGGAGCCATTAAAATTTATAATGGAAATATGGGGCCGGGAATTCTCAATGCAATGTTCTGTGTAGAGGAAGGGATTAAGCTGGCTGCAGAATATGGAATCGGCATGGTTGGTTTAAAGAATACAACTCACTGGATGCGAGGTGGAAGTTATGGCCTTTATGCTGCGAGAAAGGGCTTTATTTCTATAATGTGGACTAACACCGAATCTGTCATGCCGCCCTGGGGCGGAAAGGAATGCAGATTGGGAAATAACCCTTTTGTGATGGCGATTCCGGGAACCCAGGGGGAAGAACCCATGATGCTTGATATGGCAATCTCCCAATATGCCTACGGAAAGCTGGCAATGACCCGTCTGGAGGGGAAAAAGCTTCCCCTTCCAGGCGGCTTTGACAAAAATGGAACTATCACCGATGATCCGGGTGCAATTGAAGAAAGCAGGAGAATCATGCCCATTGGTTATTGGAAGGGATCCAGTTTCGCCTTTATGCTGGACATTCTTGGAACGATTCTCACAGATGGACAGGGAGCTGCTGATTTAGATAAGATAGGTAAGGGAAGCTGCGGAGGTGCCTCTCAGGTTATGATTTTAATTGATCCATCAAAAACTACAGATGCGCAAAAGATGAGTGCAGAAATAAAAAAGGCAGTAAATCATCTGAAAAGCGGGGAACTTTCTGAGCATTCCAACGGAATTTTCGCACCAGGAGATGACTTTATCCGTTTCCATCAGGAGCATGATGAAAAGGGAATCTATGTGGAAGACAGCATTTGGAATGAAATCAAAGCATTGTAGAAAGGAACCGGCATGAATCATTGGGATATTGAAAATGAACAAAGAATCATGAAAGGTTTAGAACAGTTTGATACGCCGACTATTACAAACGCAGTTGCGACCTATGCCGGGGACAGGCAGACTTGTCTTGGACTTTATCACCCATTTGAAATCAACTGGTATACGGATCAGAACCTAAAATGTCTTTATCCGGAGCACGGCGCCAGATGTGCCCATGTGGTAACTGTGACTTATTCGCCTAAAGATCCGGGATATGACAGATTGGAGTTCGTGGATCTGCTAAAAGCAGTTGAAGAGGCACCGAAACCTGTAATCCTGGCCATGAAACAGTGCGGACCCGATAACATAAGATCGAAAAATGCTCTGTTGGGTGGAAACATGCTGACTGCACTGAAGCGGCTTGGCGTAACCGGAGTTTTAGGTGATGGACCAGCCAGAGATATGGAAGAAATGAGAGGGTTAGAGGTTCAGTGTCTTTTTCCCGGCTTGACGGCTGGTCATGGAACCGTTGCCATAGCGGCGCTAAATACTCCAATTTCTATCAGCGGCATGGATGTCTGTCCGGGAGAGGTGATACATATGGATCAAAATGGTGCGGTAAAATTTCCGAGAAAGTATCTGAGGGAGGTTTTGGAAAAGACAAAGCTCATAACCGGTATGGACCAGGAACGCCAGAAGTTAATGGGTGAAACAACAGATCCGGTAGAGCTGGCTAAGCTGATGAAAACTGTTTACGCATAGAAAAGGCAGGTTAAAAAAAGACAGAAAGGTTAATTTGTATGGGAATAAAGGTATTAATACCACAAATGATTGCACAGGAAGGAATGGAGTATTTAATCGACCATGGATTTGAGATAAAAATCGGTTCAGGTGCAGAAGAGGAAGATTTAATCCGGGATATAGCAGATTGTGATGCAGTGCTTTTGCGTACTGCCGCCATGACTGAAAAAGTGATGAAGGCCGGAAAAAAATTGAAGATCGTGGCACGCCATGGTGCAGGTTATAATAATGTTGACATAAAAGCGGCATCAAGGCTTGGCATTGCTGTTACAAATACACCTGATGCCACAACAACATCTGTTGCAGAGTATACGATTGGTGCCATGCTGGCGGTAACAAAGCGATTATTTCCATGCAGCGAACAGATGAAAAACGGAAATTTCCTTTTTAAGAATTCTAATAAGGGAATGGAGCTCAAGGGGAAAACACTTGGAATCATAGGATTTGGAAGAATTGGAAGACAGACGGCCCAAATCGCACATGACGGTCTTTCCATGAAAATAGCTGCTTATTTAAATCAGCCATCATTTGATATACCGGAGTATGTAAAAATACTGAGCTGGGAGCAATTGTTTCGGGAGTGTGATGTAATATCCCTTCATGTTCCTGCGACAGCGGAAACCATTGGATTCGTAGGCGAAAAAGAATTCGCATGGATGAAGGAAAGCGCTTATTTTATTAATTGTTCCAGAGGTGAGGTAGTGAAAGAAGGCGAGCTGATTCATGCCCTGGAAGCAGGAAGTATCGCCGGTGCTTTTGTGGATGTATTTGAGACGGAACCGCCTTTAAGCACGAATCCGCTTCTTCATATGCCGAATACAGCGGTTACGCCCCATATGGCCTCCAATACTGAAGACTGTATGGCTGCAATTGCGGTTCAGGCAGCCGAACAGATTAAACACTTTTTTCATGGCGGGGGACCGTTGTGGAGAGTGAATGATTAATTTAAGAGACAGGTAGTATAATATGAACTTGAAATGAGTCTATAGTATGATAAGATGTTGGGTGGCAGGCTTATATTTTTAGGCCTGCCGCCCTTTTTTGTGTAGCAGTCTTTAATAAACCACATGGTATACAGCAGTAGTTATGCGGAAGATATTAATAGCGGTGCTTATTTTCCCAAGGAAGATAGTATATGTTTCAAAATGGTAGATATTTATGAGTGAAAAATAATCAATGTGTAGTGGGGCATCAGCGAATTCCTCACCTTTTTGTACGTCGCTTATTGATACCTAATTCCCAGCAATAATTCCATTATTAACACAACCCCGCAAGCCGTCAATGAAACAAAAATCAACGACTTCCCCCTATAAGCCATTACCACAGCCGCCGCCAATGCCGCCGCCGCAGACCAGATGCTCCTGGTAGCTGTTAAAATCGCCGGAAAGGTCATCACGGATAAGGTTACATAAGGAACGTAGAAGAGAAAGGACCGTACCCATGTGTTTTTTATTTCCCGCCGGATCAAAGTCAGGGGAAGTACGCGGATAGCGTAAGTCACGATAGCCATTACCAGTATGTATACATAGATACGGTCATTCATAACAATCCTCCTCTTTGGCTGGAAATGGAAATAAAGATGCAGCTACACCTGCAATTACAACTGTCAGAAGAATAAGTCTCATACCAGAAGAAATCATACGCAGCCATGGAAGCCAGGAAAACAGGAAACTGAGAATCATGGAAGCAGCCACTACCCACGCCAAAGTACGGTTATCCCTTGCGGGAGGTACGATAATCGCAACAAACATGGCGTATAACCCCACGCTTAATGCACTAATAATCCGGTCTGGAAGCAGGCACCCTGACACTGCACCGAAAGCAGTTCCAAGTGTCCAGCCAGGTACGGCTGCAGACAGGAGTCCATAACAGTAGAGTGGATCTAATTTACCGGATTTGCAGACTGAAACACCAAAAACTTCATCTGTTACGCCGTATCCAATAAGAAGACGGTGGAAAAAAGGAGTATCTTCTTTAAATTTCTGGGACAGGGAACAGGACATTAAGCTATATCTTAAATTGATCACAATCTGAGCGAGAGCCAGTTCTCCAAGGGATGCCCCTGTTTTAATAATCTCAAGTCCGGCGAACTGTCCTGCTGAGGTTAAGTTGGTAAGTGACATCACGATGGCCTGCCATGGTGTAAGACCCGTATTAGCTGCCATGATGCCGAAGGTAAAGGATACTGCAAAATACCCAAGCCCAATAGGAATCCCGTCCTTTAGCCCGGTAGTATATTGTAAGCTGCGCTGATTCATAAAAATCCTCCGTAACAGGGCTTGTAACCCTTTGGTAAACTAAGAAAAATATACCACGGTTCTTTACATCAGTAAAACAAATGTTTATAATGGAAACATTAGGAAAACTGATGGATAAGGGGGCGGATGAATGAACCGATACCGGGCAGTCGTTAAAATTGCAGAATGTGGGGGATTTACAAAGGCGGCCAGAGAGCTGGGCTATACACAATCCGCTGTCAGCCAGATGGTTCAGTCTCTGGAAGAGGAGCTTGATACAGTTCTTTTTGTACGATCAAAAAAAGGTGTAACACTGACTCCGGACGGTGCAGAACTTATGCCTTACATAAAAAACATCTGTCATGCATACAGGGAATTGGTGGAAAAACGAAGTGAGATAGAAGGAATTCAGAATGCTTCCATCCGTATTGGAACATTTGCCAGCGTATCCTGTCACTGGCTTCCGGGACTGATGAAAGGATTCAAAGAAAAATATCCATCTGTCAGCTTTCAGCTTTATCAGGGAGACTATACGGCAATCGAGGAGCTGGTGAAGGAAGGAAGCGTGGACTTTGGTTTCATTAATCCCCAGGCAGTAACGGATCAGGAATTGAAAACCATTCCCTTAAAAAAAGATCCCATGCTTGCAGTTCTTCCCATCAACCATCCCCTGGCGGCGAAAGACAAGATTCCTATTGAGGAATTGGCGCAGGAGCCATTTATATTACTGGAAGAGGGAAGCTTAAATGAACCTATGGAATATTTCCAGCAGCATGGAATCAAGCCCAACATTCAATATATTGTTCATGATGATTATACAATTATGGCGATGATTGAAAAAGGACTGGGTGTTGGAATTCTTTCCGACTTAATTTTAAACAGGGTGGATTATAAAAATGCTGTAAGAAATATGGAACCGCCGCTTAACAGAACCATTGGAGTCGTATTTAAGGATCAGAGGATTTTACCTGCTGCAAGCAGGCAGTTTCTGGACTTTTTGACAGATGCATACAAAGAATTGGAATGAGTATGGAAAATACCTTTTTCCGATTCTGGGAATCTGGAAAAATAATTACCATGTATTACCACTGGAAAAATGGAAGTGAGAGTGCTATCATATTCTTGTAACACAAATGTAATAAATTTGTAACAAACCCATAAGGAGGAAATAACATTGAAGAAACTAAAGGCAATTGGATTGATTACGTTAACCTTAACAAGCATGCTTCCATTAACAGCAAACGCAGCGGTGAATAACTCTTACAAACAGTGCTATGGCGGAAGAAACGTGACTGCAATTTATGGCTCCTGCAATGCCAGTGACTTAAAGGCGAAGCTTCAGCAGCTTGGGATCAACTCAAACAATTTTGACTGGTCAAGTTTAATCAACGGCAATGGTAATAATAATGGAAATTGCAATAATGGTAACGGAAGCAATACCAATAATGGAAATACAAACAATGGTAATACCAACAACGGAAATACCAACAACGGCAATACCAACAACGGAAATACCAACAACGGCAACACAGACAATGGCAACACCAACAACGGTTCCACAACCAACAAGACCTACACACAGCAGGTTGTTGATCTGGTAAATGCAGAAAGAGCAAAAGCAGGACTTGCACCTCTTACCATCGATGCGAACGTAGAAAAAGCAGCGAATGTAAGAGCCAACGAAATTCAGACCTCTTTTGATCATGTACGTCCTAACGGCGGCTCCTTCTCCACTGCATTAAAAGAGCAGAGCGTTAACTTCCAGGGCGCAGGCGAGAACATTGCCTGGGGACAGAAGAC
This sequence comes from Lacrimispora sp., assembly GCF_031982545.1. Lineage (GTDB taxonomy): Bacteria > Bacillota > Clostridia > Lachnospirales > Lachnospiraceae > Lacrimispora. The sequence goes on along the minus strand of NZ_DALYXB010000001.1, from coordinate 279,649 downwards.
ACCGGAAGAAGTTATGAATGCATGGATGAATAGTGCAGGACACCGCGCTAACATTTTAAATAAGAACTTTACACATATCGGTGTTGGCAATTTACAAAACAGTGCAGGTACACAGTACTGGGTACAGTTGTTTACATACTAATAAAATAAGTCCTCACCGGACTCCATACATTAGGCTCTCCTCCAGACTTTCGGTTTGGCGGGGAGTTTTTTAATTTGTGGATAGAAATTTACTTTTCACCAGTTCCATAAAACGCAGCAATTCCGGGTTTAAATATTTATTCTGATGGTAGATTATCTGGTATTCCCGTTTCAGTTCAATTTCCTTAAGGGGCAGGGCAAGAAGTGTTCCCTTTTCTAAGTATTCAGCCACCTGGCGCTCTGGCAGTATGGCAATTCCAAGATTGGTATGAACTCCCCATATGATAGCTTCGTTGCTGGTGCTCTCAAGGACAGGGCGGAGAATGAAATCATGGAGGTGAAAGGCAGCTTCAGCCAGTTTTCTGGTCTGGCTTCCGTTTTCTCTCAAAAGAAAGCGTTCTTCCCTTAAGTCCTCCAGTGTAAGGTTTTCCTTTTGGGCAAAAGGGTGAGAAGGGCTGCACACCAGCACTAACTGTTCTTTGGCAAACGGTTCCGTCAGAATTTTATCTGAGCTGCTGACTCCTTCTGTGAGAGCCAGATCCAGCTGGTTTTCAAGAATAGCAGCTTCTATTTTGTCTGAAGTGTCAACTTTTAGGTAAGGCATGGGAATCTGATTGTCTTTCGTGAAACAATGAATGATTTCGGGCATCAGACAGGCTCCGATGGTGCTTGAAAATCCGATGCGCAGCGGAGTGGTTTGATTCTGCTTTTTAAACTCCAGATCCATTTCCAGATAAAGAGAGGTAATGTGGGACGCGAATTCGTACAGATGACGGGCTGCGCTGGTTTTTTGAATGCCCCTTCCAACCCGCTCAAATAACTGGATGGAATACTCATTTTCCAGTTCCCGGATTGCAAGGCTTACGGCTGGCTGGCTGATATTCAGCTTATTGGCGGCAGCAGTAATGCTTTCTTCCTTATAGACGGTGACAAAGATCATCAAGGTTTTAATGGACATGACTTCCTCCTGACTGATATCATATTTACATACTGGTAATATATGATATATAAGTAAAAAAATATGGTTCTAGGGGAATAGATAAGGAAATTCTACCATATAGATAAAGAAAAAACAATAACATACTTTACAAATATGTAAATGGGGATTAAACTTCCAGATAACACACGGAGCATGCGGAGGTTCATAAATGAGAAAACGAGGAAAAAAGCGGGCAGCAGCCCTTGTGCTGATGATAGCGGCAGCAGGAATACTGGCAGGATGTGCTAAGCAGACGGATTCCGGAAAAGATGGAACAATTACAATTACCAATGTTTCTTATGATCCCACCAGAGAGTTTTATCAGGAGTACAATAAAATCTTTGAAGACTATTACAGAGAAACCTATCAAACCGGAGTAACTGTGGTCCAGTCTCACGGAGGATCAGGGGGTCAGGCACGTTCCGTCATTGAAGGAGCAAAAGCGGATGTGGTGACTCTGGCGCTGGCTCATGACATTACCATGATTGAAAAGTCTGGTCTGATCGATTCCGGGTGGATTAAGGAATTTGAGGGTAATTCATCACCTTATACCTCTGCAATCGTATTTCTGGTGAGAAAAGGAAATGAAAAAGACATAAAAGACTGGTCTGATTTAGCCAAACCAGATGTTGAGGTAATTACCCCGGATCCCAAGAGCAGCGGCGGTGCCTGCTGGAATTTCCTGGCTGCATGGCAGTATGCAAAGGTCACATATCAGGGAGATGAGGAGAAGATGAAAGCCTTTGTGGCAGACCTTTATAAAAATGTTTCCGTCATGGATTCAGGAGCCAGAGGAGCCACCACCACATTTGTGGAAAACGGGCAGGGAGATGTATTGATTGCCTGGGAAAATGAAGCCATTAATACGGTGAAAGAGTACCCGGATCAGTATGAAATCATCACCCCCAGCATCAGTATTCTTGCAGAACCCAGTGTGGCAGTAGTGGATGAAAACGCCCGCAAAGACGGAGCAGAGAAAGCCTCAGAGGAATACTTGAAATACCTTTATTCCGATAAGGCCCAGAGGCTGATCGGGGAATATGGATACAGACCCTCAAATAAAAAGATTCTGGCTGAATTCTCTGGAAAATTTGATCTTAATGTAAATCTTTGCACCATTGACGATTTTGGCGGCTGGGATGCTGCTTATGAGACCTTTTTTGCAGACGGAGGAATCTTTGATGAGATTTACGCCAATTAGAGGGAGGAACCACACATGACGAAACAGTTAGATCGGGCAGGAAAAAGCCAGCGTGTCATACCAGGATTCGGACTGAGTATGGGGATCACTCTTTTCATGCTTTCGGCCATTATACTTATTCCCCTTGCATCAGTCCTGGTATACTCCTTCCAGTTATCACCCCGGGAATTTTTAGAACTGATTACAAAGACCAATGTGGTGAATGCGTTTAAGACCAGCCTGCTATGTTCTCTTTTTGCTGCATTTGTCAACAGTGTGTTCGGTTTGATTCTCGCCTGGGTTCTTGTCCGGTATGAGTTTCCCGGCAAACGGATTATGGATGGAATCATTGAACTTCCCTTTGCCCTTCCCACTGCAGTAGCAGGAATCACACTGTCTAAACTGTATTCCGATACCGGGGTTATGGGCGGATTCCTTGGGCTTTTGGGGATAAAAGCGGCATATACCAAGATCGGGCTGACCATTGCCCTGATTTTTATCGGAATCCCATTTGTGGTCCGGTCCATTCAGCCGGTTCTGGAGACACTTGATCCACGGTATGAAGAGGCAGCGGCAATACTTGGAGCAGGAAAGTTCCACACCTTCCGAAAGGTAATTCTGCCGGAGCTTGGACCTGCGCTTTTAACTGGTTTTGGTCTTGCCTTTGCAAGAGGAGTGGGGGAATACGGCAGCGTGATCTACATATCAGGCAACAATGCCAGGAATCAGACGCAGGTGGTTTCCTATGTGATTATGCAGAAACTCAATTATGTGGATTATCCCGGAGCAACGGCAATTGCTCTTGTGATGCTTTTTTTATCCTTTCTGATTTTGCTGCTAGTAAATATGGTTCAGGTACATCAGGCAAAGCGTACCAGCTGTTTATAGGAGGGAACATGTATGAAGATAAAAGGTAAGTGGATTCTCATAGGAATCAGTGGGGTATTTCTTTTTTTCATGCTGGTTCTGCCTCTGATCTCTGTTATCATTAATTCCCTGAAAGAAGGAATGGGCTTCTACTTTCAATCACTGGCCACCCCTACTGTAAGATCGGCGTTTGGGGTTACTGTGCTGGCAGCTGTGATTGCAGTCGTCGTTAATACCATCTTCGGAATTGCTGCAGCGTGGCTGATAACCAGATTTTCTTTTAAAGGAAAACAGATTCTCTCAGCAGTCATTGACATACCATTTTCCATTTCCCCTGTTATTGCAGGGCTTGCTTTTTTAATGACATTTGGAAGAATGGGCTGGGCAGGCGGTCTGATTGCCAGACTGAATGAGGCTCTTGGAACGAATATCCAGATCGTATTTGCCGTTCCGGGAGTGGTGCTTGCCACTGTATTTGTCACATTTCCATTTGTATCAAGGGAAATTATACCGGTACTTCTGTCTGTAGGAAAAGAAGAGGAAGAGGCGGCAGCGCTTATGGGGGCAGATGGCTTTACCATATTCCGGAAAATAACCTTTCCTCATATCCGCTGGGCCCTTCTTTATGGGGTAATTCTCTGTACGGCAAGAGCACTTGGAGAGTTTGGCGCTGTCCATGCTTTGTCAAAGACCAGAGGAGAGACATTTACCCTTCCTCTGGAAATCGATGCCCTCTATCTTTCCAATTCATCGGAGTCCATTACCTCGGCATTTGCTGTCTCTTCCATTCTGGTTCTTATGGCAGTAGCAGTGCTGATCATACGAAATATAGCAGAGCATCAGGCAAAAAAGAATGAGGAAAACCATTAATGTGAAGTCAGGAGGGTCTTATGTACATAGAAATGAGAAATATTGAGAAATCATACGGAGATTTTAAGGCTTCCAAAGAGGTAAATTTTGGACTTGAAAAAGGAACACTGGCAGCCCTTCTTGGACCTAGTGGAAGCGGGAAAACAACAATCCTTCGTATGATTGCTGGTTTTGAAACACCGGATACCGGTGATATCTTGATCGATCAGAAACGAGTCAATGATCTGCCTGCTGCAGACAGAGGAATCGGTTTTGTATTTCAAAATTATGCACTGTTTCGATATATGACGGTCTATGAAAATATTGCTTTCGGTCTGGAAGTGAAAAAGATTAACAAAAAGCTGATTAAAGAGCGTGTCATGGAACTGCTTTCCTTAACTGGCCTGGAAGGATTAGAAAAGCGCTATCCCAATCAGCTTTCCGGCGGACAGCGTCAGAGAGTTGCATTTGCCAGAGCACTGGCACCAAGTCCGGGACTATTGCTCCTTGACGAGCCATTTGCAGCAATTGATGCAAAGGTGCGTCAGGAACTTCGCAGCTGGTTAAAGGAGATGATTCATAAGGTGGGTATTACCAGCATCTTTGTCACCCACGATCAGGATGAAGCAGTGGAGGTAGCAGATGAAATTATTGTCACCAATCAGGGGAGAATCGAACAGATTGCAAATCCGTTTGAAATTTATAAAAATCCGGCTACTCCCTTCGTCGCTGAGTTCATCGGGCAGTCCGCCAGAATGGATGGATATCATAAGCTGAAAGGATTTGAAAAGGGTGATTTTACAGGGGCAATTATACGGCCGGAATTTGTGGAAGCATTTAAAAGTGACAATTTGAAATTTCAGGATGTGATGAGATGTTCGGAAGAGGGAATCATTGAAGATATTTCATTCCGCGGAAATTATCTGGAGGTCCGTCTGAATGTAAACGGAGTTTCCTTAACAACCCGCAGATCCTTAGAACGGCGTCCTGTTTCCGTTGGAGAAAAGATGCATGTGATTGTTTACCGGATTTATGCTTACGATGACAAGAAAGCGTATCTGCTGGAAAATTCACTGTTAAACGGAGCCAATATCGTCACATTCTGACATAGAAAACAGAGATCTTACAGAGGAGTCAAAAATGAGTATAAGGTTAAAAAGGGAAGTTATGACGGCAGATGTCCTGATCATAGGGGGAGGGACGGCTGGCTGTTATGCGGCGCTGACTCTTTCAAACCATTCAGATTTAAAGGTCATCGTTGCCGAAAAAGCAGGGATTAAGCGGAGCGGCTGTCTGGCAGCAGGGGTAAATGCTATTAATGCCTATATTACTGACGGGCAGACTCCTGAGGATTATGTGGATTATGCAATGAAAGATGCGGCGGGCATTGCCAGAGAAGATCTTCTGTTAACGGCAGCCAGGAGATTTAATAAAGTGACCGCTGATTTAGAACGGCTGGGGCTTGTGATCCTAAAGGATGAAACGGGCAATTATGTGACAAGAGGAAAACGCAATATTAAAATTAACGGAGAAAATATAAAGCCCATTCTTGCTGATGCCGTATTGCAGGCACCAAATGTCACGGTTTTAGAACACGTAAATATGACTGATCTCCTTGTGACTGGCAGTGAAGTAAAAGGAGCAGTGGGGTTTCATATGGAAGAGACCACCGCTTATGAAATCCGGGCAGCAGCAGTTATTGTGACTACCGGAGGTGCGGCTGGTCTTTATAAACCCAACAACCCGGGTTTCTCCCGTCATAAGATGTGGTACCCTCCATTTAATACAGGTGCAGGTTATGCCATGGGAATTAAGGCAGGTGCAGAAATGACCTCCTTTGAAATGCGGTTTATTGCACTCCGATGCAAGGATACCATAGCACCTACCGGAACCATTGCTCAGGGAGTCAGAGCGAAACAGATCAATTCAAAAGGTGAGATTTACGAAGAAAAATACGGAATCACCACTAGTGAACGGGTCTATGGAACCGTAAGGGAAAATCAGCTTGGCAATGGCCCCTGCTATCTTCACACAGAGGGAATTGAAAAGGATACAGAGGAGGATTTACTGAAAGCATACTTAAATATGGCGCCCAGCCAGACTCTTCGGTGGCTGCAAAGCGACAGGACCCCTGGAAAAGAGGATGTGGAAATAGCCGGAACCGAGCCTTATATCGTTGGAGGGCACACTGCAAGCGGTTACTGGATTAATACCAACAGGGAAACCACTGTAACCGGTCTGTATGCAGCAGGTGACGTAGCAGGCGGCTGTCCCCAGAAGTATGTGACCGGCGCCATGGCAGAAGGGGAAATCGCCGCACTTGATATTATTAAAAAAGGCCGGAGAATAGATGATTCCTATGAGGCTTTATCCTTTGCTGAGGAAACGTTCCGGGAGTATGAACGCATTTTAAATGGCTCAGAGGCTGTTTTTACAGCAGAGGAACTGGAAGAAGCCATGCAGAAGGTGATGGATGAGTATGCAGGAGGGATTTCGGTCAATTATCAGTATAATGAAAAGCAGCTGAAGCTTGGGGAAGAAAAAATACTGGAACTCACGAAACTGACCAGATATATCAATGCCTCCGACATGCATGAGCTGATGTTTGTCTACGAGCTGCTGGAACGCCTGGTGGTATGCCGGTCAGTGATTGCCCATTTAGGTTTCAGAAAGGAGACCAGATGGCACTCCTTCCAGGAAAATCTGGATTTTCCTGGGTCAGATGAGGCTTACCATAAATTTGTTAACTCCACGATGAAAGACGGAGCACTGGTTTTAAGACTCCGTGACATAGGAAAGGAGACCAATTATGAGCATACGGATATCTAAAGAAGCATGTGTGGGTTGTCTGGCATGCACCAGAGTGTGTCCGGGGAGTCTGATAAAGGAAAAAGACGGGAAAGCATTTATAAAATATTCCAGAGACTGCTGGGGATGCGCTTCCTGTGTAAAGGAGTGTGGGTTTGGAGCCATTGATTTTTACTTAGGAGCTGATATGGGTGGAAATGGTACGGTAATGAACGTATCAGAACATGGTGATCTCCTTCTTTGGAAAGTCACAAGACCCGATGGTACCGTCCGCATTATTGAGGTCAACGGTAAGAATTCGAATAAGTATTAGAGGAGAGATGATTATGAGCAGATTAACCCATCTGGATGAATTGGAAGCAGAGGCAATATATATTATCAGAGAGGTAGCCGCCCAGTGTGAGAAGCCGGTTATGCTCTATTCCATTGGAAAGGACAGTTCCGTCATGCTTCATCTGGCGCTAAAGGCTTTTTATCCGGAAAAACCGCCTTTCCCATTTCTCCATGTGAACACCACCTGGAAGTTTAAAGAAATGATTGAATTCCGGGACAGAACAGCGAAGGAACTGGGAATTGAGCTGCTGGAATATATTAATGAAGACGGCGTCGCACGGGGAATCAATCCATTTGACCACGGTTCTTCCTATACTGATATCATGAAAACACAGGCATTAAAGCAGGCATTAAATAAGTATGGATTTACTGCAGCTTTTGGCGGAGGCAGACGGGATGAGGAAAAAAGCAGGGCAAAGGAACGGATCTTCTCCTTTCGGAATGCTGCTCACGCCTGGGATCCTAAAAACCAGAGACCGGAGATGTGGAAGCTCTACAACACAGAAATTTATAAAGGAGAGAGCATCCGGGTATTTCCTATTTCCAACTGGACGGAAAAGGACATCTGGCAGTACATAAAACAGGAGAATATCCCCATTGTTCCATTGTATTTTGCAGCGGAAAGGCCAGTGGTTTATCGGGATGATGATATTATTATGGTGGACGATGACCGTATGAGGCTATATCCCGGAGAGGTTCCCCAGCTTAAAAAGGTTCGTTTCCGGACGCTGGGCTGTTATCCCCTTTCCGGCGGCGTTCTTTCAGAGGCGGTTACCATTGATCAGATCATTGATGAAACGTTAAGTTCCGTAGAATCAGAACGGACCAGCCGGGTGATTGACAAAGACGGCGGAGCCGCCAGTATGGAAAAGAGAAAAAGGGAGGGCTATTTCTGATGAACGGATTGCTGAAATTTATTACTTGCGGAAGTGTGGATGATGGAAAATCCACTTTGATCGGTCATATACTCTACGATTCCAAGCTGCTGTATGCAGACCAGGAAAAAGCGCTGCTGCTTGACAGTAAGGTGGGTTCCAGAGGCGGTGAGATTGATTATTCCCTTCTTTTAGACGGTCTGATGGCAGAGAGGGAGCAGGGAATTACCATTGATGTGGCATACCGGTATTTTACAACGGAGAAGCGAAGCTTTATTGTTGCGGATACACCGGGACACGAAGAATATACAAGAAACATGGCGGTAGGAGCTTCTTTCGCCCAGCTGGCAATCATTCTGGTGGATGCGAAGCAGGGGGTTCTGGTACAGACCAGACGCCACTTAAGAATCTGTTCCCTTATGGGAATCCGTCATTTCATCTTTGCAGTGAATAAGATGGATTTGGCAGATTACAGCCAGGAACGATTTGATGAGATCAGCCGGAGCATCAGGGTTCTTACTGAGGATTTGTCTTTAAAACATGTAACGATTATTCCTGTCAGCGCTACGGAAGGGGATAATGTAACTGTAAAATCAGATCATATGCCCTGGTATCAGGGAGTTACCCTCCTATCCTGCCTGGAACAGACAGAGGTTACTGAGGATGCTGGAAACGGTTTTTATATGCCAGTACAGAGAGTGTGCAGGCCTGACCATGAATTTCGCGGATTTCAGGGCCAGGTGGAATCAGGAACCGTCACGGTGGGACAAAGCCTTACGGTACTTCCGGGAAATGAAACTGCAAAAGTAAAGAGCATCCTGGTGGGAGACCGGTCCGCTGACCAGGCGGCCGTGGGTCAGGCAGTTACCATACAGCTTGACAGAGAAGTAGATGTGAGCCGGGGAAACGTTCTGACTGATCAGGATCATCTGCCTGTAAGCAAAGAAGTGAAAGCTTCCATCTTATGGATGGATGAAGTGCCGCTTAAGGAAGGAAACGATTATCTGCTGAAACTGGGAACAAGAATGCTTCCTGCAGTGGTCAAACGTATTGAGTACCAGGTGGATATTAATACAGGAGAGCATTTACCTGCTGATGAGATTGGTAAAAATGAAATTGCGTCCTGTCTGCTTGAATTTTCCCAACGGATACCGGTTGATGAATTTAAAAAAAATAAAACACTGGGAGAGCTGATTTTAATAGACCGGATCAGCCATATGACATCAGCCTGCGGAGTGGTGGAGCAGGTGGAAAACGGCGACGAAAAACCATACTTTGAAAAAGGCGGATTACGGGCAGGCGGATATATTTTTGAAGAATTCTATTTTAACCTGGAAAATGCCTTCCTCTCCAGACAGAAGACAAAAGAGACCACCTATCGTCAGGGCGACGTCGTTTCTGTTTCGGGAGACAGCTTCCATTATCCCGACTTTTTTGATGTAATATCTTTGGATGACTCCGTGGCAGTACTTGTGCGTAATCAAACAATCCTGGATATCATAAGCCTTGATGATTATAGTTATTCGGGATTACCAATACTTGATGAAAGAGGCTTTGCCTTAAAAATCAGTTCCAAAGAAGATTTGTCAGACTGTCTTCGTGAATTTAATGATCTGGGAGCTGATAATAAAATCGCTTTTCATAATAAATGGTCTAAATTCGAAACGTTCCGACGGATTGTATGTAACGAAAATTTCTGGATTATTTAATTTGACGTAAAAATAGCCTGCAAACTTAAAATTTACAGTTTGCAGGCTATTTTTACGTCTAAATATGGCAGCATTGATTACATATTTTTTTAATAGTTTAATTGGACATAATGTACAAAAATGGCGCAGTATACTTGATACTGCGTGGTGAAAATTTGTGAAAATATAATATATTTTTATTATACATCACACGAAATTATTTGTCAAATATTAGTATATTATGTAGAAATATGTATATTAACAAAATTATTGCAGCGATTTCAAGCCTGATCTGGGTCGTTTTATTAAAAACATTTAGTTAAGCCGTCAAATCATTGGTCATTTTAATTAAAAGTTTTATGTGAGAAACAGAGAATAAATGTATTGAAAAAATTTATATCTATACATAGAAATATATTTTAATTCCGTCATTCTACGCGTCCGGCTCATAAAATATGCTGATAATAAAAGGGTTTTCTCTGACATTACGCAGTATCAAGTATACTGCGACTATTACAGGCGTGCATTTTATACATTAACTTCAATCACGGTTTTGCAGTAATTTTAAAAAAAAACCAGATTAAATGAAGCCTGAACGCCCAGAAATAAGTTGAAAAAAAGGAGAAAACTATGTCGGAGCATACTTCTGAAAAAAGCGGGAAAAAGGTTCACAAATATGGTTTAAAAAGTCTGCTGACTAAAATACTTTTTTTTGTTGGAATCCCTGTCATTTTGTCTTTTTGCATTGTAGGTGCTGTCATCTTGTTTCTGGTTAAATCCAGTGTGGAAGAAATGACGGAAAAAGAACTGACTGCAAGAACACAGGCAGCGGCTGAGGAGATGGAAGGTTATTTTAATCAATACAAACATAAAGCCGGTCAGCTGTCAGACACAACCGCATTTCAAAAGTTCTTTCAGGATCTAAAGCCTGGAACCAATATATCTTCAGCACCCGGATTTGATGATATCAAACAGACTATGGTTCGGTCATATGAGAAGGATAAGGAATCCGTGGTAGCATTCTGGGTTGCAGATATTGATTCCAGCCAGCTGGCACAGTCAGATGGCTTTGTTTCAGATCAGACCTATCGTGTGAAAGAACGTCCGTGGTATCAGCTTCTTGTGAATTCCGGTAGTACCATTATGACAGAGCCTTTTGAGGATTTTGCTACCAAGGCTCAGATTGTAAGTATTATAGCACCTGTCTTTGCGGCAGATGGGAAAGAAATCATCGGAGCGGTAGGAATTGACTTTACTCTTGATGGATTGGTAAAAACAATTGGTTCATACCAGCTTGGAGAAACCGGATTTTACATACTGACTTCAAAAGAGGGACAGGTAATCTTTCATCCGGACAAGGATATGGTAAATAAAAAGATAGCAGATCTTAATATTTCCCAGAACATGAAAGATGCCCTTTCTTCTTCCACAGAAGGATTTCAGTCCTTTACTTCAAATCAGTCGGAAGTGGAAGGATATGTACGTAAAGTAGGGGATACGGGCTGGACCGTAGCCGCAGGACTTCCGGTAAAAGAGTTTTATGAGGGATACAGGGCGATTGCGGCATCCATGATCGGAGTTTTTGCGGTTGCATTACTTGTGGTAATCGTCATGGTTCTGATTATTTCCAATATGATTGTTGCACCTCTTAAAAAGCTGACGAAAACGGCCAACCTGATTGCAGACGGCAGACTGGATATATCGGCAGATGTAAGCTCCAATGATGAAACAGGACAGATGGCTCTTGCACTTAACCGCACCGTGGTCCAGTTAAACAGGTATATCGGATATATCCATGAGATCACTCAGGTGCTTCAGGTAATGGCTGATGGGAATATGCAGATAGAGCTTCATCAGGATTATAAAGGTGAGTTTGCTCCGGTAAAAGAAGCGCTTTTAACCATTTCCCAGTCTTTAAACAGGACGTTAAAGCTCATTCAGTCCAGTGCTGATGAGGTGGGAATCGGAGCAGATCAGGTATCTCAGGGAGCTCAGACCCTGGCCTCCGGTTCCGCGGAGCAGGCGGCAACCATTGAAGAATTAAGTGCTTCCATTGAATCAATGTCTGATCAGGCACAACAGAATTTAGAGCTGGTAAAGAAAGCTGCGGGTTCCGTTTTAGTATCGTCACAGGGACTTTTAAAGAGTAATGAATTTATGGAACAGTTAAGCTCAGCTATGAGGGAGATCAGCAGCTCTTCCGATAAAATAAACAGCATTACAAAAGTAATTGAAGACATTGCTTTCCAGACCAATATTCTTGCGCTGAATGCAGCGGTGGAAGCTGCAAGGGCAGGAGAAGCAGGAAAGGGATTTGCAGTAGTAGCGGATGAAGTCCGTAATCTTGCTGAAAAGTCAGCCGAAGCAGCCGGCCAGACGGCTGCCATTATTGTACATTCTTCAGAAACCGTATTAAAGGGAGAGAAACTGGTGGTTATTACTGCAGAAACATTAAATGAAGTTGCGGTAAACTCTGGTTTTGTAGAAAGGGTTATTGGAGAAATTGAAGCTTCCTCCAAATCACAGGCGGAAGCAGCAATACAGATGTACCAGGCTCTCAGTCAGGTATCATCAGTGGTACAATCCAATGCTGCAACTGCAGAGGAAAGCTCTGCTTCCAGTGAGGAACTGGCAGCTCAGGCACAGACACTTCGGGATGAAGTGGGAAGATTTAAACTTAGCTGAGAATATTACTAATGAGAGGATACATATGAAAAAATTTAAAAACTACAGTATTTCAAAAAAACTCATTACAGGGTTCCTGACCGTTACTTTTATCATGCTTTTAGTTGGTGCAGTGGGTCTCCTTGGTATGGCGCGCATTGATGCAATGGATACTTACATGTATCAGGTAAAAACTGCTCCCATGAATGATTTGATTCTTGCCATCGAGAACTTATACCAGATAAAATCTGATTCCAGAGATATGGTGATCCAGACAGGAGACAGCCAGAAACTAAGTGAACTGGAGCAAAACTATAAGACAAAAAAAGAAGAATTTTTAAATCATGCAGCAGCATACAAAAAATCCATTGATCCGGCAGATTCAGAATCTCATGGAATTATTGACGAGGGTGTAAAACTGTTTACGGATATTTACGATCCAGCAGTATTAAAGTGCCTGGAGGCTGCTAAGGGAGGAAATCAGAAAACGTCATCTGCCGCACTTACAGAGAGTTCTGATCAGATTCAGACCATTTATGATGACTTTAATACCCTGATCAGCAACCGTATGGACGGAATCCGTTCCACCAGTGAAAATAATGACCGGACTGCCGCATTTGCCTCTTTTATTCTGATCGCTTTCGTAATCATGGGAGCAGCCGCAGCCATATATCTTGGAATGAGGATTTCTAAGATGATCAGTGAGCCAATTGGTCATGTTGTGGAAGCAGCAGACAGAATCTCACTGGGTTATACAGATGCGAATCTGGGTGACATTGATTCAGAGGATGAGACAGGAAAACTGGCAGATTCTTTTAAACGTATGTTAGAGAGCATCCGCAGCCAGACTGCTGCAGCAGAGAACATCAGCCGGGGTGATTTTACCCGGGAAGTTCCCGTAAGATCAGAAGGTGATGTCCTGGGACTTGCACTGGAACGGATTAAAAATGATTTAAATCAGACACTGCTTACCATTCGTACGGCTGCCCAGCAGGTTCACACCGGAGCCGAACAGGTATCTTCCGGTGCTCAGGCGCTTGCTTCCGGTGCCACCGAGCAGGCTGCTACCATAGAAGAGTTAAACGCCTCTGTGACAGGTGTGGCCAGACAGGCAGAACAGAATGCCGGGAATGTGGAAAAGGCCACTGTTTACGTCCGGGAAGCAGGGGATGGTGTAAATGAAGGAAACATACATATGCAGAAACTCAATGATACGATGAAAGAGATCGGAGCTTCCTCTCATAAAATTTCCAGCATTACAAAGGTAATTGAAGATATTGCGTTTCAGACCAATATACTTGCTCTCAATGCGGCAGTTGAATCTGCCAGAGCGGGAAGTGCGGGAAAGGGGTTTGCAGTGGTGGCAGATGAAGTCCGCAATCTTGCAACCAAATCTTCTGAGGCTGCAAGACAGACGGCAGAACTGATTGAACAGTCTGTTAACAGAATTACAGATGGAGAAAAATATGCATCGGAAACAGCTGTGATTTTAAAAGTCGTATCCGAAAAAGCATCTTTAGCGGTTTCTGCCATTCATGAGATCTCAGAGGCCTCATCCAGTCAGGTTCTGGCCATTGAAGAGATTAACCAGGGTCTTACCCAGGTGTCCTCCGTCGTTCAGACCAATGCCGCAACTGCCGAAGAAAGTTCAGCTTCCAGTGAAGAGATGGCGGCACAGGCAGAAATGCTCAACCAGGAAGTTGGAAAATTCAGTCTTAGTGACGGTGAACCTGTAATAAACCGGTATGAGAGTCCTGCTTTTGTGACCTCTGCAACGATTGATTATAGCAGCGACAAGTATTAAATCAGATGATTTTCCTCCATTGTTGATAGATATTATCAATAATTTTGTCGAAAATTGTAAAACCATTTTGACACATTTGAAAAAAAGGAATATACTGGATGTAAAAAAGAAGGGGGAGTAATCTCCCTCTTTTTTGCTCCGGAGATTTAAAGCACCAAGATGTTTACTTTCCGGATTATTTAACGGAGGAGGCGTAAGTATTTATGAAATACTTAAAAAGCAAGCTTATAGTTTTTGTTTCATCGTTATTGGTTTTAACAGTAGGGTTTTTAACTGCGATCACTTCTATTTTTAATTATCAGAGTTCTCTTGCAGAAGCAAAGAAAAATTCATCCTATCTGGCGGCATCCTATCAGCAGGGAATTGATTCTGTACTTGACATCTACCGGAACCAGATTAAGATTACTGCATCAAAGAGTTTTTTAACAGACGGAAAAACTTCTGCAGCAGAGCAGAAGCGTCTTCTGGAAGAAGAAGCACAGGCAGCCGGGTTTGCTTATATTACTATCGCTGATTCCAATGGGAACAATGATAAAGGAGACCAGATTGGAGATCAGGAGTTTTTTAAGCAGGCAGCCAGCGGAGTAACTTATATTTCCAGTCCGTTTGTCAAGGAAGATAATAATTTAGTATTTTATATCGGAGCTCCTATTGGCAGCACTGGAAAAGTGCTTTACGGTCTTCTCCCCTATAAAGCGTTCAGCGATGAACTGACAAAGATTAAAATTGGAGAAAGCGGATATGCATTTGTGGTAGATAAGGAAGGAAAAACTGTGATTCATCCGGATGCCGGCAACGTAAGTAATCCGAAAGATTACTTTGAAATGGCAAAGCAGGATTCCTCATATGAGCCAACCGCTAAGATTTTTAAGGCCATGATGGATGGGAAGACAGATACGGGATTCAGTTATTACAACGGGGTCCGCCGTCTGGTGGGATATACTCCTCTTAGTGGTCCGGAGGGCTGGTCCGTGGCTGTGACGACTCCATTGACTCAGATTGAAGGAAATGTCCGCTTTACTCTGCTGATGAGTGTGATTACCGGTCTGATTCTTCTTGCAATATCCATTCTGATTATAAGAGTCTTTGCACAGCGGATCACGAAGCCGATTCTTGAGGCAACTAAGCGCATTGAGCGTCTGGCTCATGGCGATTTACAGGATGATGTGGAACTTACCAAAGGAAAAGATGAAAGCGCCCGCCTGATTCTTGCACTTCACAATACCATCAGAGAGCTTCGTTCTTATATCATGGATATTTCCCATGTGCTGAATGCTGTGTCTAATAATGATCTGACGGTTACCAGTTCGGTGGAGTACATGGGAGATTTTGTTCCCATTCAGACAGCCCTTAATAAGATCCTGTATTCCCTTAACGCCACATTGAAAAACATCGCCTGTTCAGCAGAACAGGTTGGTGCAAGCTCCGCCCAGGTCGCTTTGGGAGGACAGAATCTGGCTGCCAATTCCACGGAGCAGGCGGCGACCACAGAGAGCTTAGTTTCATCTCTGGAGACGGTCTCCGGTCACATAAAGGATAATGCCCAGTATTCCCTTACTATTAAGGATATGACGGAGTCAGCAATTCTTGAGACCAGACAGGGAGATGAGGAGATGAAGAAGCTGCAGGAATCCATGGCAAGCATTGATTCTTCCTCCAAAAAGATCCAGGAGATCATACATATTATTGATGATATTGCATTCCAGACCAATATTCTGGCATTAAATGCCGCCATAGAGGCAGCCCGTGCAGGGGAAGCAGGAAAAGGATTTTCCGTTGTTGCAGATGAGGTGAGAGAGCTGGCTGGAAAAAGTGCAGATGCTGCAAAGCAGACTACTGATTTAATCCACAGCACCATGGAATCCGTTGCCCAGGGAAAACGAAACACAGAGTCCACTGCTGAAGTATTTGAAAAAATTGTGGAGCAGACCAATACAATTGATACACTTGTATCCAAGGTATCCCAGTCATTAAAGAGACAGTCGGACAGCGTGGCCCAGTTAGAAGACGGTATGCTAAAGATTTCCATGGTTACCCAGTCTAACTCAGCGACAGCAGAAGAAAGCGCTGCTACCAGCGAAGAATTGTTAAGCCAGATGCAGATGTTAAAAGAGCTGATTATGCAATTCCAGCTTTCTGATGCAAGTGACCAGCTTTAAATTCTTTCTAAATGAATAAGAGGTGCCCTGATAAACAGCTGATAGCTGCTTATCAGGGTATTTTTTTGTGCCAGTCAATTTCCGTTAAAAAATAATTGACAAATAGTTTTCATCATAGTATTATACATATATAAATAGTATGTTTATAGGGAGAATAAAAATGAATCATTTATTTATGGTTGTACGGGAAAATATGAGGCTGTGTTGTTTTTGCTGTAGATGCTTCGCAAGAAGAGATACGGTTTTTTCCAGTGCGCATATGAATATCTGATTTCCTGCAAATTCCTGTGACAGACCAGACATGGAAAAAAGGGGGCAGATGGGCGTTCATCTGCTTCCTTTTTTCATGAAATCAAAGGAGATACCAATATGGACTTTGAATTTATACGTGCGTATGCGCCGCTTTACGCCAGTGCCGCAGTCTTAACACTGACCATTGCATTTTTTGGAATTTTACTGTCAGTTGTGATCGGTCTGCTGTGCAGTCTGGTAAAGATTTTTAAAATACCGGTATTAACAGCCATTGTGAACGGGTACATAGAAATATCAAGAAATACACCCTTGTTAATCCAGCTGTTTTTCCTGTATTTCGGTCTGCCTAAGATTGGAATTGTATTAAGTTCAGAGACTTGCGCCATTACAGGTCTGGCTTTCCTTGGAGGAAGTTATATGGCAGAAGCATTCCGTACCGGAATTGAACAGATTCCAAAGATCCAGACAGATTCCGGTTTAAGCCTGGGTATGACGGGGCTTCAGATATTCCGTTTCATTATACTTCCCCAGGCGATTGCAACTTCCGTTCCGGTCTTCTGTGCCAATATCATTTTCCTGATAAAGGAAACATCTGTATTCAGCGCAGTTGCTCTTGCAGATCTTATGTTTGTGGCAAAGGATCTGATTGGTATTTACTATAAGACAGACGAAGCACTTTTTATGCTGGTCATCTCGTATTTACTGATTCTTCTGCCAGTATCCGCTTTTTGTACCTTATTGGAAAGGAGGGTGCGGTATGCAGAATTTGGGAATTCAGATCCTGTTTCAGGGAAATAACTTTTTAAGGCTGTGGGAAGGTTTGTGGGTTTCACTAAAGCTTGCGGTTATATCAATGTTTTTTTCTGTCTGCCTGGGGATGCTGTTTGGCATGGTAATGACCAGCACGAAAAGGCCCGTACGTTTTCTATGCCGTCTGTATCTTGAGACAGTACGGATTATGCCCCAGCTGGTACTTTTGTTTCTTGTTTATTTTGGAGCAGCAAAGCATTTAAATGTGAATTTATCAGGAGGAACCGCCGCAGTGCTGGTATTCACCTTCTGGGGAACTGCCGAGATGGGAGATTTAGTCCGAAGTGCACTGGAGTCCATACCTGTTCATCAGTATCAAAGCGGTTACGCCCTTGGCTTTGGTAAGATAGGCGTTTACCGCCATATCATCATATCCCAGACCATTCGCCGGCTTTTACCTTCCATGATGAATCTTCTGACAAGAATGGTTAAGACCACATCGTTAGTGGTTCTGATCGGCGTAATTGAAGTGGTTAAGGTGGGAAAGCAGATTATTGACGCCTCCCGCTATACAGTTCCGGATGCAGCTCTTTGGGTTTACGGCGTTATCTTTATCATGTATTTTGCAGTCTGTTATCCATTTTCCAGGGCAGCGGCTCTGTTAGATAAGAAATTGAGGGATTGATTATGAATGTGGAAGAAATTTTAAAAACGGAGCAGCTGAATAAGTCCTATGAAAATGGATTAAAGGTACTAAACGATATTACATTTTCCCTGAAAAAGGGAGAAGTGTTTGTAATAATTGGCCCTTCCGGCTGCGGAAAAAGCACCTTTTTACGATGTTTAAACATGCTGGAGCCAGTGGATTCCGGCACCATTCGTTTTAAAGACCGTGTCATTGACAGGGCGAATAAAGATGTTTATGAGTTGAGGCAAAAAATTGGAATGGTATTTCAAAGCTATGATTTATTTCCTCATCTGACCATTCTTGATAATATACTTCTGGCTCCCATTAAGGTTCAAAAGAGGGAAAGATCAGAAGTGACAAAAGAGGCTGAGGAACTTTTAAAACGGGTCGGTCTGTCAGACAAAACAAATGTCTATCCCAGACAGCTGTCAGGTGGGCAAAAACAGAGAGTTGCCATAGTGCGGGCGCTTATGATGCATCCGGAGATCCTTCTCCTGGATGAGATAACGGCTGCTTTGGACCCGGAGATGGTCCGGGAAGTTCTGCAGGTAGTGCTGGAGCTTGCAAGAGAGGGAATGACAATGGTGATTGTAACCCATGAGATGGAATTTGCAAAAGCAGTTGCAGACCGGGTTTTGTTTATGGATCAGGGTGTAGTCGTAGAAGAAGGAAGTCCGGAGGAGTTTTTTAACTCTCCCCAAACAGAGAGAGCAAAGCAATTTTTAAATATGTTTCATTATGAAGCTCGATAGAAAAGGAGGATATTATTTATGAAAAAGGGATTATTAAGTGCATTACTTGGAATTACCATGGCAGCGGGGCTTTTAGCAGGCTGCAGTCAGGCAAAAGCACCGGCAGGAGCACCGGCACAGGAGGCTTCTCCCTCAGCAAAAGCCAGAACTCTTGATGATATTAAGAAAGCCGGTACCATCCGCATCGGAGTGTTTAGCGATAAGAATCCATTTGGATATGTGGATTCCAACGGTAAGATCCAGGGATATGATGTTTACTTTGGAAAAAGAATTGCAAAAGATTTGTTTGGCAGTGAGGATAAGGTGGAATTTGTCTATGTGGAAGCAGCAAGCCGTGTGGAATACTTAAAATCTGCCAAAGTTGATGTCATACTCGCTAATTTTACAGTGACTGATGAAAGAAAAGAACAGGTAGATTTTGCACTTCCTTACATGAAGGTTGCGCTGGGAGTGGTATCACCGGATAAGGCTCTGATCTCTGATGTTTCCCAGTTAAAAGATAAAACCTTAATTGTAGTAAAAGGCACGACTGCAGAGACTTATTTCTCCCAGAATCACCCGGAAGTAAAGCTGTTAAAGTTCGATGAGTACCAGGAGGCATATGATGCTCTTGCCGACGGAAGAGGGGATGCATTCTCCACAGACAATACGGAAGTTCTTGCATGGGCGATTCAAAACAAGGGATTTACGGTAGGAATTGAATCCATCGGAAATCTTGACACCATTGCTCCTGCAGTGCAGAAAGGCAATACGGAACTTTTAGAATGGCTGAATGGGGAAATTAAAGCTTTAGCAGGGGAGCAGTTCTTCCATCAGGATTATAAAGAAACCTTAGAACCTGTATACGGAGATGAAATCGATCCGGAGAATCTGGTAGTGGAAGGCGGTCAGGTTTAGATCTGACAGATGATAATTTTCACCCATGAGAGAAGAAATGTTCGTTATTGAGAAAAAATAACCGGCAGGGCGTGTTGACGCCCTGCATTTTTTGTATGATAATAACATCGTTATATAACAGTGTTATAAAGGAGAATAAATGAGTACTCAGGGAAATGGAAATGATACACGCCTCGCTATCCTGGAAGCGGGGAAACAGGAATTTTTAAAGTGTGGTTATGAAGGTGCTTCCTTAAGACGGATTGCAAAAGAGGCCTGTGTGACAACAGGAGCGATTTATGGGTATTTTCCGGGCAAGGAGGCGCTTTTCGAGGAATTGACCGGAGATGCAGCAGACGGACTGATGGAAAAATACAAAGCGATGCATGTGGATTTTGCCGCGCAGCCTCCGGAAAAGCAGGCGGAAGCCCTTGATGTGATTTCCGATGAAACTGTTCCATGGATGGTGAATTATGTTTATGACCGCTTTGATCTGTTTAAACTGATCTTCTGTAAAAGCAGCAAAGAATACTGTGACAGTTATTTAAGTGAGCTGACGGAGATTGAAGAAGCCTCAACCTGGGAGTTTGTAAAGGCAATGAAGGAATTGGGGCATGATGTCATGGAGATAGACAGCACCATCATTCATATTTTAGCACGGTCGTTTTTCCAACAGCTCTGGGAGTTTGTAGCTCATGATGTTCCCAGAGAGAAGGCTCTGTCTTATGGGCTGGTACTTGGAACCTTCCAGCATGCGGGCTGGAAAAAAATTATGGGGCTATAATGCTCCATATTATTTTGAATAAGAATTAGCTTAAACTAACTAATGACTGATTAAAATCAGTCAGAGGAGGAAAAAAGGTGGAAGAAAAAAAGAATCTGATGACAGAACTTCCGGTTACCGGAAAGGTCACGCTCCTTACATTTGCAGGGAATTACAAATATTTAACGTGGCTGGGGTGCCTTCTGTCCGGAATCAGTGCCGTAATCGGGCTGTTTCCCTATGTATTTATGTGGAAGGCGGTAAAAGCTGCAGTTACCGCCTGGCCGGATGTCCGGGCAGCAGGAGAGATGATCACTTATGGCTGGTATGCTGTTGGGGCAGCACTTGGCAGTATGCTGATTTATTTCGGCGCACTTTTGTGCACCCATTTGTCCGCATTCCGTACAGCCAGAAATATGAAGACAGTTGCACTTCATCATTTAACAAAGCTGCCTGTGGGTTATGTCAAACGTATGGGCAGTGGAAAACTGCGCCGGATCATTGACGACGGAGCCGGACAGACCGAGACTTATCTGGCTCACCAGCTTCCCGATCTGGCGGGTGCAATGGTGACACCAGTGGCTGTTTTATTTCTCCTGTTATTTTTTGACTGGAGATTTGGACTGATCAGTTTATTGCCTATGGCAGCAGGGCTTTTTGTTTTGACCCGAATGCTGATGGGAGATATGGAAAATTCCATGGCACAGTACCAGAATGCACTGGAGGATATGAACAATGAGGCCGTGGAATATGTGAGAGGAATTCCGGTTGTAAAAACATTTCAACAGAGTATTTTTTCCTTTAAAAACTTTCATGAGTCCATATTACGTTATAAAAACTGGGCAGTCAACTATACCGTTTCTTTGCGGATTCCCATGTGTGCCTATACTGTAAGCATCAATGGTATTTTTGCTTTTCTAATTCCGGCAGGTCTTGTTCTGACCGCAGATTTAAGCTATGGAACTTCTTATCTCAAAGTGGTTCTGGACATTCTGTTTTATGTTTTGTTTACACCGGTCTGCGTTACCATGATGGATAAAATCATGTGGACCAGTGAGAATACGTTAAAAGCAAAGGATGCCTTAAACAGGGTGATGCTTATAATAGAAGAACCGCCGTTAAAAGAACCGGAACACGGGGGAATTCCGAAAGATTCATCCGTGGAATTTAAGAACGTTACCTTTTCCTATGAAAAAGGAAAGGAGGCCGCTTTGCATAATGTATCGTTTAAAATACCCCAGGGCGCCACTGTGGCAATTGTGGGACCTTCGGGTGGAGGAAAGACCACGGCAGCCAGTCTTATTCCCCGTTTTTATGACGTTGACAGCGGAAGTATCTGTGTGGGCGGAGTCGATATCAGGGAAATGAATACGGAAAAACTGATGGAGAAGATCAGCTTTGTTTTCCAGGACAGCCATCTTTTTAAAGATACCATACTTAATAATATCCGTGCTGCAAGGCCGGAAGCAACAAAAAAAGAAGTGGAACAGGCGGTAAAAGCAGCCTGCTGTCAGGACATTATTGACAAATTCCCCGATGGGTATGAGACTGTGGTGGGGACCAGAGGCATTTACTTATCAGGCGGAGAATGCCAGAGAATCGCCATAGCAAGAGCTGTGTTAAAGAATGCCCCCATTGTTCTTCTTGATGAAGCCACGGCATTTGCTGATCCTGACAATGAATATCAGATCCAGAAAGCATTTGAAACTCTGGTGAAAGGGAAGACAGTTTTAATGATTGCCCACCGTCTTTCCACTGTCCGCGGTGCAGACAAGATTTTAGTGATGAATCAGGGACGGATCGAAGAAGAAGGAAATCATGAGGAACTGATTCAGAAACAGGGGCTGTATGCTGCTATGTGGAAGGACTATCAGACCTCAGTTTCTTGGAAAGTAGGTGAAAAACATGAGTAAGTATTTACAGAGACGGTTTGCTCTTAGTGAACAGGGAGGGAAAGATCTGACTAAGGCAGTATTTGCCTGCGCAGCGGCAAATCTGGGACTTATTTTTCCCATGGGACTTTTAATTCTTTTTCTTGAGAAACTGCTGATGCCTGTAACAGGAGGAAAGGGAGTACAGATAGGGATTTTGGGATTTATGGGGCTTAGTCTGCTCTTTCTGATTCTTATTTTTATCCTTCAATATATACAGTATAATAAAACCTTTCTCGCTTCGTATCAGGAAAGCGCTAATTTGCGTATTCGGCTGGCGGAGAAATTAAGAAAGATTCCGCTGTCTTTCTTTGGTAAAAGAGATCTGGCAGATTTAACAACTACCATAATGGGGGACTGCGCCTGGATGGAGACTGCATTTTCCCACTTTATACCAGAACTTATGGGAGCCCTGCTTTCCACTGCCTTAGTGGGACTGGGAATGTTTTTCCTGGATGTGAAAATGGCACTGGCACTTTTATGGGTAATTCCTGCAGCATTTATGCTATCAGCGGGCACCAGACCTCTCATTGACCGAATGGAACGGAAGGAAAAACAGAAAAAACTGGCAGCTTCCGATGGAATTCAGGAGTGTATAGAAAATATTCAGGATATAAAAGCCAATAACCAGCGGGAAACGTATTTAAAGGATCTGGTTTCAAAAATCATTGCGGTGGAGAAAGGAACTGTCCGAATGGAAGTATTAAACGGCAGCTTTGTGACGGCCTCCCAGATGGTATTACGCCTTGGAATGGCAACAACTGTTCTTACGGGTGCATTTCTCATGACAGAGAGAAAGCTGGATCTCATGGTATTTCTTATGTTCATGGTTGCAGCTACCCGTATCTACGGTCCCCTCACCGGCTGCTTAAATAATTTATCGGCTGTCTATTCCACTCTGCTGCAGGTGGAACGAATGAGAGCCATTGAGGAGGAACCGGTACAGGAAGGGGAAGAAATCAGGGTACTGGGTGGATATGATATTGTGTATGATCATGTGGGATTTTCCTATCATCAGAATGAAACCGTGTTGGAGGATATTTCCTTTTGCGCCAGACAGGGGCAGGTTACCGCTCTGGTTGGCCCTTCCGGCGGCGGAAAAAGTACGGCCGCAAGACTGGCAGCACGTTTCTGGGATGTGGAAAAAGGAAGCGTTACCATTGGGGGAATGGATGTAAAGGGGATTGATCCGGAATATCTCTTAAAACATATCTCTGTGGTATTTCAGGATGTGATGCTTTTTAACAATACAGTTATGGAAAATATCAGGATCGGCAGAAAGGATGCAACTGACAAAGAAGTCATGGAAGCAGCGAAAGCGGCTCAATGCATGGATTTTATTCACCGGCTGCCGGAAGGTTTTCAGACCAGGATCGGTGAAAATGGGTCAGCACTTTCTGGTGGAGAGCGACAGCGGCTGTCCATTGCAAGGGCGTTATTAAAAGATGCATCAGTGATTATACTTGATGAAGCCACAGCTTCCCTTGATGTGGAGAACGAATCTCTCATACAGAGCGCCATATCAAACCTGATTCGGAATAAGACCGTTCTGATTATCGCCCACCGGATGAGAACAGTTGCCCAGGCAGATAAAATAGTGGTATTAAAAGACGGCAAAGTGGCTGAAGAGGGGAGTCCCCAGGTTCTATACAGGAAAGGCGGAATCTACCGTCATATGACGGACTTACAGAATCAGAGTCAGAACTGGTCAATCGGATAGAGGAGGATTTTGTTGTAAGATTGTGGGATTTATGGTATAATTACCATGCAAAATCACAGCAGTCATAAGAAAAAGGAGGGTATTCACATGAAGTTTTTAAAGTGTAATCATTGCGGAAATATTGTAGCGGTTGTAGAAGAAAAAGGCGGTACAATTACCTGTTGCGGAGACAACATGCAGGAGATGAAAGCCAATACCACAGATGCAGCCACTGAGAAACATGTGCCGGTTATTGAAATTGATGGTCAGAGCGTTACGGTTACGGTTGGTTCTGTAGAGCATCCCATGCTGCCTGAACATTTCATTGGCTGGATCGTATTAGAGACAAAGATGGGCAACCAGAGAAAGATCTTAAATCCTGGTG
The DNA here is from genome assembly GCF_031982545.1 of Lacrimispora sp. Classification (GTDB taxonomy): domain Bacteria; phylum Bacillota; class Clostridia; order Lachnospirales; family Lachnospiraceae; genus Lacrimispora. The sequence goes on along the minus strand of NZ_DALYXB010000001.1, from coordinate 255,206 downwards.
ACAAACCAGTTGCAAAATTCATGATGTGTGAAGGCGACGAGGTTGTGGCAGCCTATGAGTACTGCAATCTTCACGGATTGTGGAAAGCAGAGAAATAAATAGAATTAAAAAGCTCACAGACCTTTGGTCCGTGGGCTTTTTGGTCATATCCAAGGAAACAGGAGAGTACCTTCATGAACAAGAAAGAAGCAAGTGAATTAAAAAAGCTTTTTACCCCGGCAAACTGCACCATCAGCCGGATTTGCGGCTGCTATGTAGATGCAGAAAAGAACAAACGGACAGAATTAAAAGAGGCATTTCTATCTCTTCCGGAAGAAGAAGCATTTAAATATTTTACCATTTTTAAAAGTGCCCTTTCCGGTACACTGGGAAAAAATCTGGTGAATATGGAATTCCCTCTCCATACGGAAGAAGAGGGAGGAACCCAGAATTTTCTGTTAAAATTAAGGGACAGCCAGTTAAAGGATGACGGCCTCATTGAGGAATTTTACGATAAGGTGATAGCAAGCTATGATTACGGTGAGAATTATTACATAATCCTGATTCACTGTGCCTATGACATACCGGCGAGATCTTCGGATGGAATCGAGATGTATGATGCATCCGATTTTGTATATGAATTTATTCAGTGTACCATCTGTCCGGTGAAGCTGTCAAAAGCAGGCCTTTGTTATAATTCCCAGGCCAATGTAATTGAGAACAGAAACAGAGACTGGATTGTGGAAGCTCCCGAAACCGGCTTTTTATTCCCGGCATTTACAGACCGCAATACGGATATTCATGGACTTGTCTATTATTCCAAGAATCCGGAGCTGCTGCCGGAGCGTCTCATCGATGAATTGTTAGGCTGTGTGATTCCAATGACAGCAAAGAGCCAGAAAGAAACCTTTCAGACGATCATTGAGGAAACTCTGGGAGAGAACTGCGATTTTGAGACGGTAAAGAACATTCATGATACCATCAATGAAATGCTGGAAGAGACAAAGGACGAACCGGCACCCTTTACCATTGATAAATATCAGATGAAAAAGCTGTTGGAGAACAACGGTGCTTCCCAGGAAAAGCTTGAGGAATTAGAACAGCGGTTTACCCAGGATGAACAGGAGAAAAATTCCGGATTTCTCGCCTCCAATATTGTCAATGCAAGAAGCTTTGAAATCAAGACCACGGATGTGAGTATCAAGGTGGCCCCGGATAAGACCTATCTTGTGGAAAACCGCATGATTGAGGGGCGTCCCTGTATCGTGATCGGGATCAGTGAGCATGTGGAGATCAACGGAATAACAGTAAGACCCATTGGGGCCGAACATAAAGAAGAAGAGGAAACGTAATCCTCTTCTTCTTTCCCTGTCCGGATCCCTGTTAATTAATTTAATACATTGCCAGTTGATTCTCTTGCGGTATTCATCATGCAGTAAATGATATAGAATGCGACAACAAGCTCTGTTACAGGCATAGCTGCCCACAATGCATCACTTCCAAAGAATACCGGAAGGAGCATGATAAGAGTTCCGCTGATAAGAACACCCCGTGAAAGTGAAATTATAAATGAAATTCCCGGTTTCATTACTGACTGAAAATAGTATGTCGAAAAAACATTAAATGGCAACAGCAAAAATGATAAGCAATAGCAACGGATAATCAACGGAGCAATCTTAAGAACAGATTCTGTGGGTGCCATAAAGAATCGTACAAACGTATTGGGAATTGACATGGTTAATGTAATCCACACACAGCTTACAACTGCAACAGTAATAAAACTGTAACGCAGCAGCTTGCGAATTCGATCCTGCTTTTGTGCACCATAATTAATGGATAGAATTGGCTGAGCTGCCTGACCGACACCATAAGCGCAGCATTGCACAAATGTACTGATATTAACAATGACGCCATAGACTTGCAAGTGCATCTGTTCCTGAATATCTCATAATCTGACGATTAAACAGCATTGTCAGTATCCCCATTGCAATGTCAATAAAAAATGTGGAAAAGCCAGCTGTAAAAATCTGCCTTGCCTTTGCGTATAACTGGGTTGGTCGTATCAGCTTAAGTGAATGTCTGCTATTAAAAAAATGTGTCAGCATAACAATCAGTGTTATGCTTGCACTGAAAGCTGTTGCAATACCGGCTCCCAATATACCCAAATCAAACGTGAATACAAGTAAATAATCTCCCGCTATATTAATTATTCCTCCCAGCATGACAGCTTTTGTAGCCAGTCCTGGGTTTGAATCATTACGTAAAAAAGCAGAAAGCATCTGAGTAAAGAGAAATACTGGAACCGTATATTTTATTGGGATTAAGTATTTTTTTGCCAGGGGGAGCAAGGTATGATCTGCACCAAATAAAAGCAGCAGCTGATCCTCAAAAAATATCAGAGAGATCCAGAGGATTGCAGACAATAAAGCCGTAAAAATCACCGCTGCTGAAAAATATTCATTTCCACGTTCAGAATTATGGCATTTCCCCCGGCTTGTACTGAATAATATAGAGCCTCCGATTCCCGTAAGCAGACCAAAACTATAGAGAATATTCCAAACAGGAGCGATTACCGCCATGGCTGCAGAGCCAGAGGGTCCGTGGTATTGCCCGACCATTATCATGTCTACCATGCTGTAAACCGATGTAATTAAGGCAATGAAAATACCCTATTCAACCCGTTCCTGTGTGCAGGTTGCAGCTCTTCCGATGAATGCCGGAGTTGAGATTGAAGTACTCTGTGCACGTGGAACAATCACGCCGGCAGACTGCGGCTGTTGCGAATAACAACCTGTTCCTGGCCTCGTTTCTTCCTCATTGCCATGTTGGTTATGAGAAAGTAACGGGGTCTTTCCGTTTGCTGCATGCTGAAGCAGTCCAAAATATTTTGCCTATCTGTGCTTCCTATGCTATACTGTAAGAAAACTACAGTGAGGAATGAATCGTGGCTGAGAGAACATTTGGCTGGGTACAGGAAGCCTATACCCTGGACAATTTAAAAAATGTGGTATCCGTATTTGTACCGGATTCCAATATAAACCGGCTGCTGAAAACGGATAAAATTCCAAGACTCATTCAGGAAGAAGACAAAAGAGAAGAGTTTATAAAAGAACTGGACCAGGAGAAAATCCGCATTCCCTATACCCATCTAAAAGGAAAAGGAACACCAAAAGGGTATACCAGAAGCAACGCGCCCTGTTCCGGTATCATACAGGCGGTTTTGCCTGGGCAGAGAAAAGAATATCAGTCTGACTGGCCGGCTGATTCCTTTTTAAGATGGGCAGTCAGTCTTGGCTTTCTGGACTATGACAGGACGTCTGATGAATGCTCTTTATCTGATTTAGGAAGGCAGTATGCAAAAACAGATGCTGGAAGCAAAGAGGAAGAAGATGTATTAAAAGATGCGCTTCTTTCCTACCCTCCGGTATGCAGAGTGCTGTCCCTTCTGATGAAGGAAGGTCATATGACCAAATTCGAGATAGGTGCCAGGCTTGGTTTTATTGGAGAAGCTGGTTTTACTTCCATTCCACAGTCTATGATTTTAGAGGGACTTGCGGCAGCAGAAGAGAAGGAAGAAAAGACAAAGCTGCTTCAGGATACGGAAGGAACCAGCGACAAGTACGTCAGAACCATTTGCAGCTGGCTGATTTTTGTAGGCTGGATAAGGAAAGTTCCAAAAGAGATACCCGGCCTGTACGGACACAAGGAAGATACAGAGGTAATTCCCCAGTCGTATCAGCTGACACTGAAGGGAAGAACCATATGCAATCATATAACAGGAGTATCCAGATACAAAAAAGTACCTAAGCGGGTGATGTGGGATATGCTGGCGACCAAGGCAGCAGACCGGGAATACTTAAGAAACCGGCGGGCCCATATCATATTGTGTCTGGAAAAGTCACCCCTCACCCCTATGCAGATTCAGGAGTATTTAAGACAGAAGGGGATAGAGGAAGAGGCAGAAACCATACTTGATGATATCAAGAGTCTGGAAAATATCGGGCTGCAGGTCCAAAAGACCAGAGATACATACCGGATTACAGATGAAATTACGGGACTTTTATTTCCGGAAACCCAGTCTTTCATTCCAGTAAAATCCCAGGTATCCATACTGAAGGATTATTTACGATCCTACTTGTCACATGTGGACCATAAGTATTTAATTCTGCTGGATTTAGGCTTTGACGGCACCTCCGACCGGGATTATGAGATTCAGACAGCCCAGCTTCTTACTGCGGAGTTGTCCTTTCTTGGAGGAAGACTTGGAGATACCAGAAAGCCGGATGTCTGCATTTACTACGAAAACAACGGTCTGATCATCGACAACAAGGCTTATGGAAAGGGATATTCCCTTCCCATCAAGCAAGCTGATGAGATGTACCGATATATAGAAGAGAATAAGGAACGAAGTGAGCTGATTAATCCCAACTGCTGGTGGAACATCTTTGATGAGGGAGTGAAAACATTTCGCTTTGCCTTCCTGTCCGGAGAATTTACCGGAGGTTTTAAAGACAGATTAAACCATATCTCCATGCGTTCCGGTATCAAAGGGGCAGCAGTGAATTCCGCAAATCTGCTTATCATGGCAGAACAGTTAAAATCAGGTACAATGAGCTATGAGGAATTTTTTCAATTGTTTGATCATAACGATGAGATTATATTTCCACACCTATCAATACAGGGAGGTTTGATACTATGACACTGGGAGATTATCTTCCTTTTTGGAACAAACTTACAGAGAAACAAAGAGAAAAGCTGTCATCAAAATCGAAAAAAATAAGATTTGAAAAGGGAATGCTGGTACACGGGGAATCCGATGAGTGCAGCGGTTTTCTTCTTGTAACAGAAGGTCAGTTAAGAGTGTTTACCATATCGGATGAAGGACGGGAACTGACTTTATACCGGCTGTTTGAACGGGATATCTGTCTGTTCTCCGGGTCCTGTATGGTGAAGAACATCCAGTTTGATGTAACTGTGGAAGCAGAACAGGATACAGTAGTGTTCCAGATTCCAGCTGATATCTATCGTGATTTAATGGAAGAATCAGCCGTAGTCTCAAACTTCACCAATGAACTGATGGCATCCAGATTCTCCGATGTGATGTGGCTGATGGATCAGGTGATGAACAAAAAGATGGATGGAAGACTGGCTGCATTCTTACTGGAAGAGTGCAGGCTGAATGATACGTTGGAGCTTTCCATTACCCATGAGCAGATCGCACGCCATTTAGGCACTGCCAGAGAGGTGGTAACCCGTTTGCTTCGTCTGTTCCAGGGAGAGAGTCTGGTGAAGGTAACAAGAGGGACCGTAGAGCTTCTTGACGAGAAAGGGTTAGAGGTGCTGGCAGCCCATAGTTTAAGATGAACCTGTATGTACTATTTAAAGAACATGAAAAATAAACTTGCTTTCTTTTATCTGGAACGTTATATTATAAAAAGTTTATAAAAATTTTATAATAGACAGAGGATGAAGAAATGAAAGATTTGGTACCTCAGTTTTTTTTATCAATGAAGCATTATACGAAGGAACAGTTTTTGAAAGACTTCGTATCCGGAATCATTGTAGCGATTATTGCCCTTCCGCTTTCCATTGCCCTGGCATTAGCAAGCGGTGTTACACCGGAGCAGGGGCTTTACACCGCCATTACAGCCGGTTTTGTGATCTCTTTTCTGGGAGGAAGCAAGGTTCAGATTGCAGGCCCCACCGCTGCATTTGCATCTATCGTGGCAGGGATTGCAGCGAAAAACGGCTTTGACGGGTTGGTTATGGCAACCATTCTGGCAGGAATTTTTCTGCTTATCATGGGATTTTTGCGGATGGGAAGCCTGATCCGCTTTATTCCATATACCATTACCACAGGATTTACCACAGGAATCGCTGTTACTATATTCATTGGCCAGATCAAGGATTTTATGGGACTTACCTTTGGGCATGCCCCAATCGAAACTCTCGGAAAAGTCAGTGAGGTGGTACACAGCATTGGTACGCTCAATCCCATGGCTCTTGCAGTGGGATTTACAGCCCTCATCGTTTTAGTTGTATGGCCCAGATTTTTTAAGACCATACCGCCGTCACTGATTGCCGTCATCCTTACGGCGGGTCTGGTAAAAGTGTTTCATCTTCCGGTAAATACCATCGGGGATTTATACACCATATCATCGGAACTTCCCACCTTTCATCTTCCTGTATTTTCTCTTGCCATGGTACAAAAGGTAATGCCGGATGCAGCGACCATAGCGGTTCTGGCAGCGGTAGAATCCTTATTGTCCTGCGTAGTTGCAGACGGAATGGTAGGAAGCAGACATAATTCCAATATGGAGCTGGTTGCCCAGGGAGCCGGTAATATCTGTTCCGCTCTTTTTGGCGGAATTCCAGCCACTGGAGCCATAGCAAGAACTGCTGCAAACATAAAAAACGGCGGAAGAACGCCTGTAGCAGGCATGGTTCATGCAGTGATGCTTCTTCTGGTTTTAGTATTTTTAATGCCTTATGCGGCGTTAATTCCCATGCCGGCTATCGCAGCTATTCTTTTTATAGTAGCTTATAACATGAGTGAGTGGAGAGTCTTTCTTTCCATCGTGAAGACAGCTCCCAAAAGCGACTGGTCCGTGCTGCTTGTGACCTTTGTATTTACTGTTGCATTTGATCTTGTAACAGCCATTGCAGTCGGAATTTTATTTGCTTCCCTGCTGTTTATGAAACGTATGGCTGATGTGACAGAAGTAAGCAGCTGGAAGTACTTAGAGGATGAAGAAAACAGCAGCGAATCCATAGACTTAAAACCTGTGCCAAAGCATGTTGCAGTCTTTGAGGTAAGCGGTCCCATGTTCTTTGGCGCTGCGGAAAAGATTTCCCAACTGATTATTGAGGAGGGGAAACGGGTTATGATTCTTAGGATGAGAAGTGTTCCGGCAATGGATGCAACGGCTTTAAAAAGCCTGGAAAAACTGTATCACAATTTAAAGAAAAAGCATGTGACCCTTATTTTATCCCATGTTAATGACCAGCCTATGTCCATGATGGAGCGGGCGGGATTTTTGGAGTCCGTGGGGAGAGAGAACCTGGCGGGTTGCATTGATGAGGCGCTTTTGATGGCAAAGGCCATGTGATTTGACTGTTAGAATCATAAACCAGAGGAGTAAAGCAGAATATTCTGTTTTTGCATCTCTGGTTTTTCTTTATTCTGCCTATTGGCTGAAAACCAGTGATACGTTGAGAGATAATAAAAAATAAAAAAAAGATTGACAACTTAATCAGATAAGATTATAATTCAAAGCATATAAACATATAACTTTAATAGGGAATGCGAAGGAGAGGTAACATGCATATGAAAGATTCTGTAGTTAATACCAAGAATTTTCAATTTACAAATCAGATGAGTTGTTATTGTAAAGCTGAGTTCGAGTGTAAGAATACAGTTTGTTTTTCTATGCATTAGAATACCTGAGTCCGTTACTGAGGGGGGTGGCAGGTACTTATATTGTACCTGTTTTTTTTATAAATAAATGTTAATGAGAAAATTAGATCAACAACATTCAAATACCGCCCGGGGCTAACACCAGTCAACCATTATGAAATGAGAGAAGGTGATTCCTATACCCTATGCAGATTCATCAAAGTCGGATAAAGATTACCTTCATCTGATCAATGAGATGGCGAGAGATGTAAAATATGGTTCCATAACCATAACGATTCAAGACGGGAAAATCGTACAGATTGAAAAAAATGAAAAGATCAGATTAAAGGACTGACTGGACAACCGGAGGTTCTGATGAGCAAACTTATGCATATCAGACGAAGGTTGTCTTTTTTGTTATCAATTTTTGAAAGTGAGGTAAAGATGGCCGATACATATCAGAAACTAAAAAGTTTCCACCCATGCTTTGGGGGAAACAGAAACAATACCGGAAGGATTCATCTACCTGTAAGCCCTGGATGTAATATATCCTGTAAATTCTGTGACAGAAAGATTAATGATCATGAAGAAAGACCAGGAGTAACGTCACAGGTACTTACACCCCAGGAAGCCATGGAAGTTCTTGAAAAAGCATTAAAGCTGTGTCCGGAAATTACGGTTGCCGGAATTGCAGGACCAGGTGATACACTGGCTACGGATTATGCACTGGAAACATTTCGTCTGATCAGAGAGAAATACCCCAGGCTGATTAAATGTATGAGTACCAATGGACTTCTTCTTTCTGAGCGGGCAGAAGAAATAATAGAAGCAGGAGTGGATTCTTTAACAGTTACGGTGAATGGTGTAGATCCTGAAATCGAGGCAAAGCTTAACCGCCTGATCATCTACCACGGTAAAGTATATATAGGAGTCGAGGCGGCCGCGATCTTAATTGAGAACCAGTTAAATGGGATTGAAAAAATTGCGGCTGCGGGAATTACAGTTAAAGTAAATACCGTGCTGGTTCCAAGCATTAACGGAGAGCACATTGAAGACATTGCCAAGGCAGTAAAAGAAAGAGGGGCACAGATTTATAATCTGATTCCGCTGATTCCCCAGTCAGATTTGAGAAATGAGCAGGCTCCTGTATGCAGTCAGATTGAGGAGGCCAGAGCCCTGGCTGGAAAGCATATTGATGTCTTCCGCCATTGTCAGCATTGCCGTGCAGATGCGGTAGGGCTTTTGGGTGGAAAGGATTACGGAGATTTAATATATCAAAGAAGGATTGTGGGAAGTGATACATTTTCTCATGGCTGATATTGAAAGAGGGTTGGATTTCTATGATTTACAAAATTGCAGCAGCGTCGTCAGACGGAAAGGTAATTAATCAGCATTTTGGAAGAACAGAAGAATTTCACATTTTAAAAGCAGACAGTTCCGACAGAACTTTTTGGTATCAGGAGACCAGAACGACGGCTCCAGTCTGCAAACAGCAGGAGCACGATGACGGGGAACTAAGAACAGTGGCAGATCTACTGGGAGACTGTGATTATGTTCTGGTAAGCAGAATTGGTGAAGGAGCCAGATCCGCTCTTGCAGAAAATGGAACATGGGCCTTTGAATTGCCCGGACTGATTGAGGATTCTGTACAAAGACTTCTTTCTTATATAGAAGTCCAGAACTTATTTAAGAAAGAAAAGAAAGGATGAAAGCGCATGAGTGAAAATTATTCAGGAATCCGGGAAAGCCGTCCAAACCGGTATAACGATCTGGGTTCCACAGGAAGTCAGGCAGAGAAAGATTTTAAAAACGGCTGTTTAAAAAAGGCAGACCGAAGCTTTGCCCAGGGACTTCAATGTCAGCAGATTAACAGTATGGCAGCACTTATGTCACTGGAGGATTCCGTTTTTATTGCCCATTCCCCACAGGGGTGTGTGGGCTGTACCTCTCTGGCAGTGGACCAGTACCGGGTTGGGCAGGCGCACCGGGGAGTAAAAAACATCAAAAACCCGCGAATTATCGTATCAAATCTGGATCAGAACAATGTAATTTTCGGAGGTGAGGATAAGCTTAAGAAAGCGGTTAGCGATGCAATCCAGCGCTATCACCCCAAGCTGATTTTTGTATTTGCTTCCTGTGCTTCCGGTATTATTGGGGATGATATTGAGGCGATTTTAAGAAAAATACAGGAAGAGACACAGGCTCTTCTGATTCCCATTCATTGTGAAGGCTTTAAATCCAAAATATGTGCTTCCGGATTTGATGCGGCGTTTCTATCCATTAACCAGTACATATTAAAGAAGGAAAAACTGGAGAAGAAAAAAGGATTAATTAACTTATTTGCTCCGGTCTCCATCAGCTATTCCGATCAAAAGGAGATGGAACGTATGCTGTCCCTTCTGGGGCTTCGTGTAAACTACATTCCATTTTACAGTTCACTGGAAACAATAAAGGAAATTCCTGCTGCAGAGGCATCTACTTCTATCTGCAAAGTCTTTGCAGATGAATTTATGAAGACTCTTTATGAGGATTATAAGATACCCTATTCCCACACGGTTATGCCCATTGGTGTAAGGAACACGGATATCTGGTTTCGGGGAATTGCCGGAATTGTAGGAAAAGAAAAAGAAGCAGAAGAAATGATCCAGAGAGAACATGAAAGAATTCTTCCTTTAGTGGAATCCATAAAAGACCGGCTTAAGGGCAAACGGGTATTTATCTGCGGCGGAACCGGACGGTCATTTGCAGCGGCAGCCTTAATTGATGATTTTGGAATGGTGCTCGTAGGGCTTGAGGCTCCGACCTATGATGAAGACGCACAGGCAGATATTGAATATTTAAATACCATACATTCGGACTATGTGATTGATATCGCAAATATGCAGCCCTTCGAGCAGGTGAATCTGGTAAAGAGGTTGAAGCCTGATGTTTTTATCGGTGTTCCGGAGTGGGCTGCAAAGCTTGGAATTCCCACAACCCATGTTCTTGATATGAAACGCCCCACCATGGGCTATGATGGGCTTTTGTTTCTGGGAAATAAAATAGCAGACCAGCTTGAAAACCCAGGCTTTAACGTAAAGCTCTCCCAGCATGTAAAGCTTCCATATAAAGAGAGCTGGTATGAAAAAGATCCATTTCAATACATAATCGGAGGTGAGTGAGATGTCTCAAGTGATAGAAAATCCCAGAGGGGGCTGTGTGCTGGCCGGAATTAATTCCGTTTTGGGAGCCCTTGACCGGGTATGCCCCATTTACCATGCAGGACCGGGCTGTTGTATGCAGACAACTGCTTCCGATCCCGGACAGTCCGGAAATAAAAGTTCCTGTTTTGTCAGCAGCGTTTCCATTCCATCCAGCAATATGCTGGAGCGTGAAGTGGTATTTGGAGGAACTCAGAAACTGAAAACCACCATTGAGGGGGCGGTTGAAATTATTGATGCAGACGCCTACTTTGTACTGACTGGCTGTACGGCAGGTATTATAGGAGATGATATTATGAGCGTGACCACTGAATTCAGAGAAAAGGGAATCCCTGTTTTTCCCATTGAAACTCCGGGATTTGCAGGAGACAGCAATTTAGGCTATGAAGTAATATGGAATACCATGATTGACCAGGTGATTGAACCGACGGAAGAAAAGGAAGAAAATCTTGTTAATCTGTTTGGAATTATTCCATACCACGATCCATTCTGGAGTGGAAATTTAGAAGAGATTTCCCGAATTTTAAAAAAGCTTGGACTAAAAGTCAACACTTTTTTTACGGAACAGCAGGGGATGGAAACTATAAAGTCCTGTGCAAGAGCATCCTTAAATATTATCATCCATCCCTGGATATTAAAAGGGCCTGCAGAAAGATTTGAGGAGAAATTTCATGTTCCTTATATCCGTTATCCAGGACTTCCAATTGGAGCCAGCGATACCAAACGTTTTATTTTGACAGTGGCAGAAGCATTAAAGCTTGATGACCGGCTGGTAAATCAGGTTCTGGAAGAAGAGGAGGCTTAAGTTTACCGGTATCTGGCTCAGGCCATAGGAACATTGAGCTGGAAGAAATTTGCAGTAGTTGCCGACGGATCAACAGCGGTGGGCATTACCCGCTACTTAGCCAATGACTATAGTTTTACGCCGGTGCTTGTCATTATTTCAGAGCCTCTTTTCAGACAGGAAGATAAAGAGAGAATTGTCACAGAACTTATGACGCTGGAATATGCAAAACCGCCCAGAGTCGTATTCTGCGCGGATCAGTATGAGATCAATCAGGAACTTTTAAAGCAGGAGGACATTTCTCTGATCATCGGAAGCAGCAATGAAGAGGAGGTCAGTTCTTTAAAAGAAGTTCAGAATATAGTTGCAGCATTCCCCATTAAGGATCGTTTGATTTTTAACAGTGCCTATGCCGGTTACAGGGGAAGTTTAACATTGATAGAAGATTTATACGACAATTTATAATTGAGAACAGGAAAGAGAGGTCAGAGCAATGGGACAGATCAGACAGATTGCCATCTATGGGAAAGGGGGAATCGGAAAATCCACGACGACACAGAATTTAACAGCAGGATTGGTGGAACTTGGGAAAAAGGTTATGGTTGTTGGGTGTGATCCAAAAGCAGATTCTACCAGACTGCTTCTTGGGGGGCTGGCGCAAAAGACCGTGCTGGATACCTTAAGAGAGGAAGGAGACGGAGTGGTTCTTTCCCGAATTTTAAAAGAGGGGTACGGGGGAACCAGATGCGTGGAATCCGGAGGTCCGGAACCTGGCGTCGGCTGTGCAGGAAGAGGTATTATTACCTCCATTGGCCTATTGGAGAATTTAGGCGCCTATACTGAGGATCTGGATTACGTGTTTTACGATGTGTTGGGAGACGTAGTCTGCGGTGGTTTTGCCATGCCCATAAGAGAAGGAAAAGCAAAGGAAATCTATATCGTTGCCAGTGGGGAGATGATGGCACTGTATGCAGCAAATAACATTGCAAAAGGCATTAAGCGGTACGCAAAAACAGGAGGTGTCCGCATTGGAGGCATTATCTGCAACAGCAGAAATGTGGACAGAGAACTGGATCTGCTACGGGCATTTTCAAAGGAGCTTGGAACAAAGCTTTTGTATTTTGTTCCAAGAGATAACATTGTGCAGCATGCGGAGATTAACAGAAAAACGGTTATTGAATACCGGCCGGATTCCAATCAGGCCAATGAATACCGCAGTCTTGCCCAGGCGATTATCGATAATCAGGATTTCACAATCCCTACTCCCATGGAGCAGGAGCGGTTAGAAGAAATATTGCTGGAATTCGGCCTGATGAATATTAAGGATGATTATAAAATCTAATAACGTTTATGAACCCTGAAAGGAGAATCGATATGGCTGCCATACATCAATCAATTACGGAACTCATAGGAAAAACGCCTCTTCTGGAACTGGTCAATTACGAAAAAAAGCTGGGACTAAATGCGAAAATCATTGCCAAACTGGAGTATTTTAATCCCAATCAGAATGTGAAGGACAGAATTGCCAGGGCAATGATCGAGGATGCAGAGGAAAAAGGATTATTAAAACCAGGTGATACCATTGTGGAAACAACCAGTGGAAATACGGGAATCGGTCTGGCAGCCATAGCGGCCAGCAAAGGCTATGGGTTCCGGGTATACATACAGGATCAGGTAAGTGAGGAGCGGTTTAAGAATATCAGAGCTTTTGGAGGAGAAACCATTAAGCTTTCAGAAGTAAAAGAAGTGAAAGCGGTTCTTGATGAAACAGGCGGCGATTTTGTGGCGGCGATTAAAGCTCTTGAGGAAAAAGTTTTGTCCAAAGAAAGCAATATCTTCTTCGTAAATCAGATTGAGAATCCAGCCAATCCGTCCGTTCATGAACAAACCACAGGTCCTGAAATATGGGAAGATACCGATGGAACGGTGGATATACTGGTAGCCTGCGTGGGCACAGGAGGAACCGTGTCAGGAGCAGGTAAGTATCTAAAGAAAAAGAACCCGGATCTTAAGATTATTGCAATCCAGCCGGGGCCAGGGTCTCTTCCCAATGAGTCGGATCCATTTCCTCCCGACATAACCGGTGTTCACCCTTTTGAAGGAGTACCGGAGGAACGGATTCCAAAGAATATGGATCGTTCCATCTACGATGAAAAGGTGGAGGTGGAAACGTACCAGGCATATGAAACAGCCAGAGACGTGGCAAAAACCGATGGGATTTTAGTTGGAACCTCTTCTGGAGCAGCCATTTATGCGGCGGTTCAGATTGGGAAAAGGGAAGAAAACAGAGGAAAAAATATTGTGGTCATTCTGGCTGATACCGGTCTTCGCTACCTGTCAACCAAACTGTTTGAATAAAGTATAAGGCTAAATGGAGGTTTAAAAATGGCATTTCAGTTATCAGGTTCCAATCTTGGAACCAGAGAGAACCGGTTGGGTTCCATAACCGGGTATGTGGGAGATTTAGAAGACCTTGCAAGTCAAAGCAAATGCGGAACCCTGAATGGATGCAGCCGCTGCTTTTCCCAGTCCAGCACATGTTTATCCGGCTGTGCACTAGGCCAGCTTGGAGGAATCCGGGATGTGGCGATCATTCATCATGGCCCGGCAGGCTGTTCGGCAACAGCCAGTTCCCAATATATTGTTACCAATCAGGTCGCAGCAAAACGAGGCGTAGTTAACAGCTCTGTGTACATCGGAACGGATATGGATGAGAATGATACCATCTTTGGATCCACAGATGCATTGGCGGAAATTATTCTTGAAGTAAACAGACGGTATCATCCAAAAGCAATTTTTGTCAGCAGCTCCTGCGCAACAGGAATCATAGGAGAAGATATTGACAGCGTGGTGGATGAAGTGAAAGAAGCAATTCCTGTGCCGGTCATTGCAGTCCACTGTGAAGGCTTTAAATCCCGGATATGGGCTACCGGCTTTGATATTTCCGATCATGCTGTTCTAAGCGGAATTGTAGAGCCTCCCAGAAAAAAGCAAAACACCATTAATTTTAAAAATTTCTATGAAAGTGCCAGAAATGAAATCATAGAAATGTTTCGGAATTTTGATCTGGAACCGGTTTTCCTCTATGCAAATGCTACGGTAGAAGAGTTGAAGCATCTATCAGAGTCAGTTGCAACCACCTGTATCTGCGGGACGCTGGGAAATTATCTTGGAAATGGTCTGGAGGAAGTTTATGGAGTTCCCTATATCAGGACGATTAACCCCCTTGGAATTACCGGATTTGAAACCTGGCTTCGTGAGATTGGAAGAGTTGCGGGAAAACAGCCCCAGGTAGAACACTATATTGAGGAGCAGAGAAACATTTACATCCCTCAGATTGAGGCGGTAAAAAAAGAATTAAAAGGTTTAAAGGCCGTTCTTGGAATGGGGCCTGGTTATACCTTTGAAGTAACCAGAGTGCTGAACGAACTGGGAATAGAAGTGGTATGGGCACTGGCGTGGCATTATGACAAACGGTATGAAAATGGGGAGATCCCGCCCGCCATGAGCTATCTTCTGGAAAATGATATTAATTTCGAAGCCAGCGTGGCAGATCAGCAGAATTTTGAAGTTATGAATATTTTAAATAAATTCCGGCCGGATTTATACCTTTCCAGACATCCGGGCTCCACAGTATGGGCAATCAAGCAGGGAACACCGGCTGTTTATGTGGCAGATGAGTATATGATTTTCGGTTATAAACATACTCTGGAATTTGCTCATGCAATTTTAGATACCATCCGCAACCGAAGCTTTGAACAGAATCTGGCAAAGAGGGTGAAGCTGCCGTATACCGACTGGTGGTATCAGCAGGATGTAGGAAGTTTCTTAGAGGAGGCAATCAGCTGATGGCAAAAATTCTGGATAAACAAAGATATAAATGTGCAATGAGTGCAATGCAGACAGTTCAGGCAATTGAAAGAGCAATTCCTGTACTTCATTCAGGACCCGGCTGTGCACAAAAACTATCCGGTTCCACAGGCAGCTCCGGATATTTCTCTCCCAATATTTACCCATGTACCAGCATCAATGAGCGGGATGTGGTCTTTGGCGGAGTAAAGAAGCTGGAATCGACCATCCGTCACTCCCTTGAAGTAATTGATGCAGACTTATATGTGGTATTAACCGGCTGCATTCCGGAGATTGTGGGAGATAACACTGAGGAAGTGGTATCTGGATTCAAGGAGGAAGATAAGCCTGTGATTTATGCCTTAACTGCTGGATTTAAGGGCAATAACTACAAAGGTCATGAACAGGTCATTGATGCGCTGACGGAACAGTATTTAGAACCGTCTAAGATCAGGATTAAAGGGCTTGTTAATATCTGGGCAGACGTTCCATATCAGGATGAGTTCTGGCATGGAAATTATAAGGAACTGGAACGACTGGTGAAAAAACTGGGATTAACCCCCAATATTATATTTGGATACAATCGGGGAATTGAGAATATTAAAAAGATTCCTGCGGCTGAGTTTAACTTACTGATCTCTCCATGGGTCGGGCTTACGAATATGAAGAAGATGGAGCAAAAGCTTGGGATTCCATATCTGCATTATCCAACCCTTCCAATTGGTGCATTTGAAACCAGTAAATTCTTACGTGAAATCGGAACATATGCGGGAGTGCCGGAAGAAAAAGTGGAAGCGGTTATATCAGAGGAAGAGTCGTCTTACTATTACTACATTGAACGCTATGCAGATCTGTTTCTGGAAACCAGAGTCATGTCAAAGCAGTTTACCGTAGTGGCAGATGCCCAGTATGCGCTGGGGATAACAAAATTTCTGGTTAATGACCTGGGGCTTTTTCCGGCTAAGCAGTTTGTTGTAGATGATACACCCAGGGAGTATCAGGAAAAGGTCCGCTCCTATTTTAAGGATTTAAATTACAACATAGAGGCGGAAGTCAGCTTTGATACCGATGGATTTAACATTCACAATGAGATTAAAGCCCATGACTATCATGGATACCCCCTGATTTTAGGAGGTCATTGGGAAAAGGAGGTCGCGAAGCAGACCAATGCTCATTTTTTAAATGTATCATGGCCGGTGAATGAACGTCTGATCATGAACAGCTATTACACAGGATACGAAGGCGGTCTTAAACTCATTGAGGATATCTATTCCGTTGCAAAAACAAGATTCAACTAGTTTAAGAAGGAGGAAATTATATGTCCTATAAAATTGCAGCAGCCTCAGAAGATGGTGAACAAATTAATTTAAATTTTGGAGCGGCACAGCGATTTCTGATCTATGAAGTAAATGAATATGGAGTATGGACGCTGTTGGAAGAAAGAAGCGTACTGGAGGGACTGGAAGGTGTTTCTGGTTGTGGCAGCCAGAGCTGCAGCGGCGGGGTAGGCGGCTGCCATGGATCAGGAGCTGTCAGTCTGAAAGTGGATCTCCTTTCAGACTGCAGATGTATTGTATGTAAAAAGATAGGGTTTCCCATACAGAAGCAATTTGAAAAGAAGACGATCAGTACATTTGAAATATCAGGAAGCTTAAATGAGGTATTGGATAAAATAACCCTTTATTTTAACAGATCCGATCATCATCAGACCTTAAAAGGCATCGCTAAACAATGAGCAGTAAGAAAGGATGAGGGCAATTATGAAAAGAAAGAAATATGTTGCGGCAGTATCGATGCTAACCATATTAAGTGTGGCAGCACTTGCAGGGTGTGGAAAAAAGGAAGCGGCATCTGAGAGCAAAGGTAAAAAGATCGTAGTGGGAACCGGCAATTCCTACGAGCCTTATTGCTATCTTGATGATAAAGGAAATCTTGCAGGCTATGAATATGAAGTATTAAAAGCAGTGGATGATCTGCTCCCACAGTATGAATTTGAGTATAAAACATCAGATTTCGCCAATGTGCTGATCTCTCTTGATGCAGGAAAAATCGATCTTGCAGCCCATCAATATGAGTGGAATAAGGAGCGGGATGAGAAGTATCTCTTTGGAAAGGAGCCTTACACCACCTATGTCACATACATCACTGTGGCTGAGAATCATCCGGATATCAAGTCCCTTGATGATTTAAAGGGAAAGAAGGTAAAGAGTTCTGCCGGTTCCAACACATCCTACATATTGGAAACTTATAACAAAGATCATAAGGATAATCCCATAAAGATTGAATATGTCAATAACTCCACAGATGAAGAGACCATAACCGGACTGTTAAACGGAGTATGGGATGCCACAGTTATGACAAAGAGGGATGCAGATAAGTTAAATAAAAATTACGGAAAAACAGCTATTAAAGTAACAGGTGATCCGGTTCAGACTTCCTCCACATATTTTGTTTTTTCGAAAAAAGACACCGAATTGCAGGGAGCAGTTGACGGGGCATTAAAGCAGTTAAAGAAAGACGGAAAACTGAAACAGTTATCCATGGATGTAATCGGCGGTGATTATACAGAAAGTGAGTAAGAAATATGGGGAAACTGTTTGAATGGAGCCGCTTTCTTGAAAATATTCCTAAAATACTTCCATATCTGACTGTGACCTTTTCCATTGTATTTTATGCGACCATTTTCGGAGTCCTCTTGGCGGTATTCATTGTGCTGATCCAGATTAAGAAAGTACGGGTGCTTTATCAGATCAGTAAAGTCTATATTTCTTTCATGCGGGGCACCCCCATGCTGGTTCAGCTGATGCTTATTTATTACGGCCTGCCCGCTATCATTGATCCGCTTTTGGGTACCAGCATCAACCGGGACTGGAGTGCAGTTGTGTTTGCTTATGTGACGTTTATATTAAACCAGGGAGCATTCCTTTCTGTGATTTTTTACAGTGCGGTAACATCAATCCCTTATGGCCTGACAGAAGCTGGTCTCAGTGTAGGTCTGACGCATTATCAGACATTTATAAGAATCATACTGCCTCAGATGATACGGGTTGCCCTGCCGCCCTTTGGTTCAGATCTGGTGGGATTGTTTCAGGGATCTTCACTGGTTTTTTTAATCGGTGTCACAGATATTATGGGAAGGGCTAAAACAATCGGATCAGCCACGAAGCATGTTTTGGAAGCATATGTGTTTGATGTAATCATTTATATCATAATCAGTCTGGCAGTCCGGCTTTTGTTCTGGTACTTAAACAAAAGGCTGGATTACTCAAATGTAAATAAGACAGGCAGAAAAGAGGGGACTCCATGGATTTCAACATAAATAACTTTGCGGAAAGCTTTATTTACGGAATGAAATATTTCCCCAATACTCTGCGCCTGGTGTTTATCCCCCTTAGTGTGGGTCTGATACTTGGAACGGTGGCAGCACTAATACGGGTTTATAAAGTGCCGGTGCTTAGTAAAATCCTTGCTTTCGTGATTACAGTATATCAGGGAGTTCCAATTATCGTAGCGCTAATGATATACAATTTGATTTTTATGATGAAATATAATGATTTGGCAGCATTCCTGCATTTAAAAGGGACAATTGCAGATGTGGATCAGATCTGGATCGGAATCTTCGCACTCAGTCTGACGGCAATATGTTCCGTATCAGAAGCCATAAGAGGGGCTCTGCTATCCATCGATAAAGGGCAGGATGAAGCCGGATATTCGGTAGGTCTGACAAAGATACAGACGATTTACCGGATTATCCTTCCCCAGATGATCCCCGTTGCAATTCCAATGCTTACCAATCATGTGATTGGGTTAATTAAGGCATCCTCCGTAGTCATGGCAATCGGGATTATTGAAATCGTTGCAGGAGCTACGATTCCAAGCTCAAGAACCTATTCATTTTTTGAGGGGTATGTGGCTGCTGCGCTGATATACTGGATATTTACAGTCATGATTGAATATTTAGCAAAAATATTGAAAAAGCATACCGGAAGATTCAGGAGGAATCTTTATGATTGAAGTGAAGCATGTGAAAAAAGTATTTGGCAGACTGGAAGTTCTAAAGGATGTTTCTGTTAAGGTAAAAGATGGTGAGGTGGTAGTAATCCTGGGACCAAGTGGTTCCGGTAAAACCACACTGCTGCGCTGCATTAATTTTCTTGAGAATGCTGATAGCGGGGAACTTACTGTGGGAGATATCCAGGTTGATTTAAAAAAAGCCTCAAAAAAAGAGATTCTTGCCATAAGAAGAAAAACTTCCTTTGTTTTTCAAAACTACAATTTATTTGCAAATAAAACCGCAATTGAAAATGTAATGGAAGGGCTGGTAACTGCAAGACGTGTACCAAAGGAGATTGCACAGAAGCGGGCAAAGGAAGCGTTAAACTGGGTAGGGTTGTCTGATAAATATGATTATTATCCTTCCCAGCTTTCCGGAGGCCAGCAACAGCGTGTTGGAATCGCCAGGGCATTTGTCCTGGATCCGGAAGTAATTCTCTTTGACGAGCCCACCTCCGCCCTTGACCCGGAACTTGTAGGGGAGACACTTGAGATTATTAAGAAAGTGGCTGAAAAGGGTATTACCATGATCGTGGTGACCCATGAAATGTCTTTTGCTCAGGAGGTGGCTGACAAGGTCATCTTTATGGATGGCGGTGTTGTAGTAGAGGAAGGGCCTCCAGAGGAAATCTTCACAAACCCTAAAGAAGAGAGGACAAAACAGTTTTTATCCAGAATCATTTCACTGGAACCTATTTATACCATATAGTGGCGGGAAAAGTACCTGCCAAAAGAAAGGAGATATAAATGCTGCAGATTAAAACCCCTGATATTTATATAAGTGAACCTGGCGCCATAGAATTCCTTGGCTCTTATATCTCAGAACATGGCAAACGGGCTCTTATTATCTGGTCGAAAACTGCCAGAGAGGTTACGAGGGAAGCTGTGACGGAAAGCCTTAAGTCACAATCCATTGACATGTCAGAGTATTTATTTGAAGGCTATCCTACTCTGGAAAAAGCAGGTGAGCTGGCAGAACTGGCGAAAGAGAACGATATTCCGTTATTCATAGCCATAGGCGGCGGCAAAGTCATGGATGTAACAAAAGCTGCCGGAGATCTGGCCAATATACCAGTCATATCAGTTCCTACAATTGCTGCCACCTGTGCAGCCTGGGCAGCGTTATCTGTTCTTTATACAGACGAAGGAAATTTTGATCAGTTCTGGCGTAATAATCATTCCCCCAAAGCAGTGATTGCGGATACGGATATTTTAGCCGGTGCCCCCATCCGGTATTTAAGGGCTGGCATTGTTGATACCCTGGCAAAATGGTATGAGACAACAGTTTCTTATGACAGCGAAATCCTTGACTTTTCCTACATAAATTCCATTAATACTGCACGGCTGGCATTTGAGTTTTTGAATGAGTATGGCACAGAAGTAATAAAAAATGCTGAGGAAAATATCGTTGATGAATACACCGTTAAGACTGTAGATGCAATCATTTTTCTTGCAGGAAATGTAGGAAGCTATGTGGGAGAAAAAGCATTTTCAGGATTTGCCCACCCTTTTTACCACTCATCCCGTATCATTAAAGAGACCAGAGATACGCTGCATGGGGAATTGGTGGCATTCGGTCTTATCATGCAGGCCATACTGGAACGAAAGAGTGAGGCTGAAATTTCTGAAATTGTATCTAGGTTTAATGAATTAAAGGTTGCATTCACCCTGGAAGAGATCGGTATATACGAACAGATCGAAGAAAAGCTGCAGATCATATCGGACAGAATATATGAGTTATTTGGAGGTATTCGTATACTGGCAGATCATGAGGATGAACGGGCACTGATTGATGCAGCCTATCAGGCAGATGAATATGTGAAAAAGTATGGAAGGGAGGCGGCATATGCCAATGGTTAGGGAACGGCCCGGAGTGGATAAAATAGCTCCATACCAGGCTGCTAAGTCACTGGAATCAATAAAAAGGGAGTATGGTCTTAGTCGGGTTATAAAACTTGCCGGTAATGAAAATCGTATGGGCTGTTCTGCCAGAGTGGGAGAAGTGTTAAATGAGCTGAGCAGCCAGTTTGCTTTTTACCCGGATCCCAACTGTACCATATTAAGAGAACGGTTAAGCGCCTTTCACCATGTGGAGTCTGAGAATCTGATTTTTGGGAACGGTTCCTTTGAGCTGATTTCGCTGGCAGCACATGGGTTTCTGGGAGAAGGGGAGGAATCCGTGATACCAGATCCATCCTTTGGCTGGTATCGTAATGTTACGCTGCAGATGAATGGAACGCCTGTTATGGTACCTTTAAAGGATTTTACCATTGACACAGACCGTATTTTAGAGACCATTAATGAAAGAACCAAGATCATCTGGATCTGTAATCCCAATAATCCAACGGGAACCATTTTAGCCGAAGATCAGCTGAATAATTTTATTAACAGGGTTCCAAAACATGTACTGATCGTACTTGATGAGGCTTATATCGATTTTACCGAAGAACCTTATTTCAATACCATTGATTTAATTAAGGAGCATAAAAATATAATCCTTCTCCGCACGTTTTCAAAGCTGTATGGCCTGGCATCCTTTCGTATCGGATACGGAATTGGAGACAAGGAATTAATTGAACGGATCAACAGGGTAAGAAGTCCCATCAATGTGAATTTTTCCGCGCAGAAGGCGGCTGAGGTAAGCCTTGATGATGATGCGTTTAAAAATTCTGTCCTGGATAATAACAGAAAAGGTCTCAATCTGTATTATACAGAGTTAGAGAAACTGGGATTTCCATATATCCGGTCCAACGGCAATTTTTTACTCATTCAAACAGGAAAAGAGCCAGTAGAAAACACGTTTTTGCAAAATGGAATTATTGTCAGAAATGCCGGTGAGTTTGGGCTTGATGGCTGGATCCGCGTCTCAGTCGGGACATATGAAGAGAATGAAAAAGTAATTGAAGTACTGAAAACAATAGCAGAGAGTCAGACTGGCAGGAGGATGAGCGATTATGAAACAGAAATTTAGAAAGGGACTATTGGGAGTTATGACGGCCCTGCTGGCAATATGTTTAACTGGCTGCAAAACTGCTTCTGCTGAATCAGTACCGGCATCTTCGGAAAAAATTCACCTCCGCTATGGAATTACCGGCTGGAAAACCACGAAGCATTATTAAAGGCAGCAGGGCTGGATGATTTTAAAGGATATGATGTAGAATATTTTGTTTTTCAGGGAGGAAATCTCTGCATGGAGGCATTGGCAGCCGATCAGATTGATTTTACAGGCACCAGTGAAATTCCCCCCATATCCGCCTCCATGGCACAGAACGGCGGTAATTTTAAAATAGTATTGATTAACAGCAGCAGTCCGCAGAATCAGGAAGTAGTTGCTCTGGAAAAATCGGGGATAAAGTCAATCGCTGATTTAAAAGGAAAGAAGGTGGGCTATATTAAAAACACAACGGCTCATTATTTCCTGAATGAAATGTTAAAAAAAGAAGGGCTTTCCTGGAAGGATATTGAACCAGTTGAAATAACAACTGCTGATGGTGTCACCGCTTTAACAGGAGGCCAGATTGATGCATTTGCCAGCTATGGAAACTCTATTAATGCTTCAAAAGCCAATGGCGCAGTTACAATTGCTTCTGCAGTTAATATTCTGTCCGGTAACTTCCCTTTTGAGATATCAGATCCCGTGTTAAAAGATGAAGCAAAAGTGGATGCAATTGCAGACTACTTTGCAAGAGTGCAAAAGAGTTATGATTGGGCAGAGGGTCACCTGAAAGAGTGGGCAGAAATTCAGGCTGAGCCAACCGGAAATACGTACGATGAGGCTTATGATCTTTTAAAGAGAACCTATGATGACAGAGGTTATTTATATCATTTTGTGGGAATTGAGGATCAGGTGGTACATTCAGAACAAAACGTTGCTGATTCTTTTTATGAGCTGAACGTACTGGATCAAAAGGTTGATGTGTCATCATTCTACGAAAAATCATTTTATGAGAGATATAAGAAGGCGCTGGCAGATTTAAAATAAAACGGAGAGTGAATATGGACTGGAAAAAGACAGGAAACCTACTTAAGCCGCTGGTCCCTTGGCTGATACCGGCGTTAATCATTATTTTGTGGTATTTGACAACTTTGCCAGGCATGAATGATACACTGATGCCATCACCGGATAAGGTTTTAAAACGTACGTTGGATATGATTGAAAACGGACAGCTTTTAGACTATATAACGGTCAGTGCAGGACGTGCAGGAAAAGGACTTTTGCTTGGCGGGTTAATTGGACTTTTACTTGCATTTATGACAGGATTAAACCGTGGATTGGACTTGACGCTCAACACAACCATTCAAATGCTTCGGACCATTCCGGTTCTTGCCGCCATATCATTAATGATTATCTGGTTTGGAATAGGCGAAAGAGTCAAAGTTTATATGGTTGCTTTCGGCGTGTTTTTCCCAATCTACATCAATACCTATCATGGTATTAAGACAATTGATAAAGGGCTAATGGAGATGGGAAGGGTTTACGGTTTTTCAAAAGTTAAAATATTTACTGAAATTATCCTCCCTGGAGCGCTTCCTTCCATATTAGTCGGCTTTAAACTATCCCTTGGAACCATGTGGCTTTTACTGATAGCCTCGGAGCAGATTGCTACTGATGCAGGAATTGGTTATATGGCGATGTCTGCGCGGGAACTGATGCAGATGGATAAGATACTCCTTTCCATTATTTTGTATGCCATACTGGGAAAACTGTCTGATGCAGCAGCTGGATTTCTGGACCGGAAACTCATTCGCTGGAGGGAAGTATAAAATATGGAAGAAAAACAAAATGGATATGGAATTAAAATAGAGAGTTTATCAAAAAACTATGGACCTTTAATAATCCTTAATGACATTAATTTAGAGATAAAACCAGGAGAATTTGTCGCAATTGTAGGCAAAAGCGGCTGTGGAAAAAGTACGCTTTTACGGCTGATTGAAGGCCTGGAAGTTCCTTCTGATGGGAGTATTACAGTCAATGGTGTGACAAAAACAGGGGTGGACAGTAACATTCGGTTTGTGTTTCAGGAACCAAGGCTTCTTCCCTGGAAGAAAGTATCAGAAAACGTTCGCCTTGGAAGCTACGGGCATAACCAGGAATTAACCAAAAGGGCTTTAAGCAGTGTGGGACTAATGGATAAAAGTGACTGCTGGCCCCATGTACTGAGCGGAGGACAGAGGCAGCGTGTTTCACTGGCAAGAGCTCTTGCCGGTCAGCCAAAAGTACTTCTCCTTGATGAGCCGCTAGGGGCATTGGATGCGCTCACAAGGCTGGATATGCAGCAGCTCATTGAAAAACTATGGAAAGAACTTGGGTTTACCACAATTATTGTGACCCACGATGTTGGAGAAGCAGTGAAACTGGCTGATCGTGTCATAATCATTGATGAACATAAAGTCAGGCAGGATATAAAAATTCAGCTGCCTCGTCCAAGAGTTACCGGTAATGACAGCAGCTATTATGAAAAAATTATTCTCTCCCATATTATGAACGAAGATGAGGCGTCAAAAGATTATTCCATTTAAAAAAGAAACGGAGGTAAACGATACTCTTATAGAAAGGGTAAGGTCTACCTCTGTATTTTATTGTTGGGAACACAGTTCGTCTAAAGACTTAAACTGATACCCCATCTCTTCCCATTTGGTCAGCAGTTCATCAAGAATCTGTGCATTAGTACTGGAAGTGCTGTGCAAAAGAACGATAGCACCGGGATGAATCCGTCCTAACAACTTTTTAAAGGCTTCATCCTTTGAAGGCTGCTTATCCTGATACCAGTCCACGTAAGCCAGGCTCCAGAAAAAGGTTTTATATCCCATATCCTTTGCCATCTGCAGATTGGATTCACTGTATTTGCCCTGAGGCGGACGGTAATACTTTCTCATTTTTTGCCCGGTGGTCTGTTCAAACAAAGTTTCTAGGTCTCCCAGCTCTTTTTCAAAGGATTCCTTTGAATTCATCTTCGACATATCCGGATGATGATAAGTGTGGTTTCCTACTGTGTGACCTTCCGCAATCATTCGTTTAACCAGTTCTGGTGCAGTTTCTATGTAGTTGCCCACAATGAAAAAGGTTGCAGGTGCATGGTGCTTTTTCAGTGCATCTAAAATTGCAGCAGTATTTCCGTTTTCATATCCGGCGTCAAAGGTGAGATATAAGACCTTATCCTGGGTTTTCTGTGCATAATAGGCATTAAACTGCTTTAAATAATCCATGGTGGCATTGGCAACAGGAGGCTGACCTTCCTGCTGGAAGCTTAATCCCCAGTTTCCTTCTGCAGCAGTTTCCACAGCGCGATGATGCTCAGTCAGCATTGCCCCCAGACGCCCGGCAAAAAAGGCACATAGAAGGAACAGAAATATCTTCAGACCTTTCTTTCCATTTTCCGGCGAAATGGAAAATGTTCTGATTTTCTCTGCCAGTCTTAATCGGTTGAACCATTTCATAGTAATACTCCGTCGAGTCCATTTGTTTCAATATATGACGTGGTTTCGGGAATATATGCTGTAGGATTAGCGTTCAGACCATTTTTCTCAGTTTTCAAAACGGAACTGGTTCTATAATAGAAAAAAGGATTTCTGCCCTTAATACACAGGACAAAAATCCTTTTTATAGTTACACTTCTGTTATAACGGTACCTGCTTTTCCCTCAAGGCTTTCTTCCGCCTTTTCCAGGGAAGTAATAATCGCTTTCCGATTCCGTCCATGTTCAATAAAATCAAGAGATGCTTCAATCTTAGGAAGCATGGAAGAGGATCCGAACTGATTGTCCTTAATATAAGAATTCGCATCCGCTTTGCTCATAAGGCTGATGGGACTGGCATCCGGCTTTCCAAAGTTTAAGGTTACGTTATCCACATTTGTTAAAATCATCAGCACGTCGGCATCGATTTCTTTTGCAAGCAGTCCGGCAGCCCTGTCCTTTTCAATCACAGCGCTGGCTCCTTTTAAGTAGCAGCCCTGTTCCATAACCGGGATACCGCCTCCTCCGCAGGCAATTACAATCTGATCTGCATCCATAACAGCTTTTATGATATCAATCTCAACAATGGAAACTGGCTTTGGAGAAGCGACTACTCTTCGAAATCCCTTGCCAGGGACCTCTTCCACATAGTTCCCCTTATCCTCTTCTTCCTTTGCTTCCTCTGCAGTCATGAAACGGCCGATGGGCTTCATGGGGGTATAGAAAGCCTCGTCATATGGATTTACCATCATCTGGGTTAAAATCGTAGCCACGGACTTATATATGCCCCGTGTCATAAGTTCTGCACGGATTCCGTTTTGTAAGTCATATCCGATGTATCCCTGGCTCATGGCAGAACAGACAGACATGGGAGCTGAGGTATAACCGTCATGCTGTTTTCCGAATTCATTCATTGCAGTATGGATCATTCCAACCTGGGGAGCGTTGCTGTGAGTAACGGCCACCTGCCAGCCGGACTGAATAAAATCTGCAATTACTTTGGCAGTTCTGGCTACTGCCGTCTTTTGTTCCGGAAGGTTTGTTCCCAGAGCATGGTGTCCCAAAGCTATCACAATACGTTTTTTTGCCATATTATTTCCTCTCAGTTTCATGTAGTTTTAATCAGAAAATATAAGGATATTATATTATCAGCAGATAAAAAAAGCAACCGCTTTCGGGCATCAGAGAATATGAGAAAAGATTTCAATTGTTTTTAGAAATAATTTTAAAAAAATTAAGTGGATATCCTGAATTCAGGTGGTATAATGTTTAAGAAGATACAGAAAATGAAAGGACAGGTACTTATGATAGTAATGATTCTGCATCTGATTCTTCCTTTGTTTACCTATACGTTAGCCACCACGTTTCTGTATTTGGCGGTGCCTCTTGAACCACTTATGGCTACGGGAGTATCTGCATTACTGAATATTCCGGTTTTGCTGTGGTTTTATTCTTACGATCAGAAAAACAGAGGGTCTTCCATGACAGAGAGTTTGAAACCTGCGGACAGTCTGTTTGCGATCTGGCTGCTTGGAGCAGCTCTTTGCATTCTGGGAAATTCAGCTGTGGAAGTTATGGGACTGACCAGAATATCCAAGACGTACCAGGAAGCGGCCAGGGCACTGTATTCTCCGCCATTTGCGCTTCAGCTTCTGGCCTCCGGATTTATCATACCTGTAGCGGAGGAACTGATATTTCGAGGAATGATATTTGCTTCCATCCGGGACAAGTTTTCTTTTGTTTTATCGGCTGTCGTATCAGCCGGCCTGTTTGCCCTTTATCATGGAAATCTTCCCCAGGGTGTTTATGCATTTATCATTGGTCTTACCGCAGCATGGCTTTATGAGAGAACAAAAGCTTTGTCGGCACCTATCATGCTTCACATCTCGGCTAATTTACTTTCGCTTTTTATAACCAACACGGAACTGTCCGGGCTTCTGTTTCAAAGAGAACGTGCAGGAGTGACTACAGCTGTGGTAGTGTTATCAGTCGTTGTAACTGTAATATGTATTATCCGGATTTATTGGAAAAACAACCTAAAGGAGGATATTGTGTGAAACTCTTATCTGTAGCAATTCCATGTTATAATTCAGAAGCCTATATGAGGCATTGCATCGAATCCCTGCTTCCAGGCGGAGACGAGGTTGAGATCCTTATTGTAGATGACGGTTCGACAAAAGACCGTACAGCCGAAATTGCAGATGAATATGAACGGAATTATCCGGGAATCTGCAGGGCGATCCATCAGGAGAATGGCGGGCATGGAGAAGCAGTGAATGCAGGATTAAGGAATGCGTCCGGGATTTATTTTAAGGTAGTGGACAGTGATGACTGGGTGGATGAATCCGCTTATATGGAGATTCTTAATACCCTCAGGCGTTTCGTTTACGGCGAAAAGACACTTGATATGCTGGTAAGTAATTTTGTTTATGAAAAACAGGGTTCCAATCGTAAAAAAGTGATGAATTACCGGACTGCACTTCCGGAGAACCAGCTGATTGACTGGGATGATGTGAAGGTTTTTATTCTGGGACAATACATTCTGATGCATTCTGTGATTTACAGGACAGAACTTTTAAAGCAATGCGGTCTGGAATTGCCAAAGCATACCTTCTATGTGGATAATATTTTTGTTTATCAGCCGCTTCCTCATGTGAAAACCATGTATTATTTAAACGTAAACTTTTACCGATACTTTATAGGCAGAGACGATCAGTCTGTCAATGAACAGGTTATGATCGGACGGATTGACCAGCAGATTCGCGTGACAAAGCTGATGCTTTCCTATTATGACGTGATGAAGATTAAGCAGCGCAAGCTTCGGCGTTATATGGTGCGGTATTTAGAGATTATGATGGTCATTTCCTCCATTCTGGCTATTAAGTCCGGAACAGAGGAAAATATGGAGAAAAAGGAAGAACTGTGGCAGAGTCTTAGAAAACAGAATTTAAAGCTTTATTTAAGGCTTCGCTACGGATTCTTAGGACAGGGAGTCAATCTGCCTGGTAAGAGCGGAATGAAATTCCCCATCGCCATTTATAAGATGACTCAGAAATTTTTCGGATTTAATTAGAATCGGATGGGAAAAGACCTCCCCGGCAGGGAAGGTCTTTTTTTAACTGATTGCTTTTTCGGATACCTTTTTTCTGTTAGGAACAAGGGAATCAGAATAAACAAACTGATACATGATATATGCCATGGCGAATGAGCCAAGTCCGTCAAAAGCAGAGTGCTGTTTTAAAAACACAGTAGCCAGACAGATTAAAATCATTAAAATAAGAGACGCTGTTTTTAACTGTCTGTTATTTTTAAGACGTTCACTTCGGCAGATGGCAATGTGGACACAAATGGAGTTATAAACGTGTATGCTTGGAAATACGTTGGTACAGGTATCTGCAGAGTAGAGAAGATTAACAATAGCAGCACAAATATTTTTATTGGCATCAACGACAGGCCTGAAGTCTGTTCCGTTTGGAAAGACAGTACAGATCACCAGGCTTATGGTCATTCCTGTAAACAGCATGGTGCAAAGCCTGTAGTATTCTTTCACATCATGAAAGAAAAAATAGGCGACAGAGACGGCCACATAACCAAACCACATCAGGTAAGGAATAATGAAATATTCATTAAACGGGATATAGTCATCAATGGCTATATGCATGATGTGATAGTTGCTTGTCACTGTTTTTTCAAGGTACATGAACCATGGTAAATAAATGAAGGCGTAGCTGAGGATCCAGACATGCCTGTACTTGATTATAAACTGTTTGATATTCATAAAAAGACACCCTTCTTAACTAATGCGTGGGATTATAATATTCAACTTTTGAGGATTATATCACACTCGTTTTGTCAGTACAATAGTATTTCAGAAATGTTAATATTTTATTCAGGAAAGGTTTGGAATCATGTGTGTAAATATAATCTTTTTATAAAATAGTTGATAGACTGTCCATCTTTGTGTATAGTATAAAGGCAGACTTTTATTATGAAAGGAATGAATGATGTTACAAAAATATATAACAGTGTTTTTTATTTCCATGGTTCCGCTTATTGAACTAAGGGGAGCGATTCCCTATTCTGCTGTAATGGGACTGCCTTTGTTTCAGTCTTATATTATTGCAATAATCGGAAACATGCTTCCGGTACCCATTATCTATCTGTTTGCCAGAAAAGTTTTGGAGTGGGGAGTAGATAAGCCGGTAATAGGCGGCTTTTTTACCTGGTGTCTGGAAAAAGGAAAACGCGGCGGAGAAAAACTGCAGGCGAAAGCCGGAAGGGGATTGTTCATTGCTCTATTGATATTTGTTGGGATCCCACTTCCAGGCACCGGTGCCTGGACTGGCACATTGGCAGCCAGCCTGCTTGATATTGATTTTAAATCCAGTATTTTAGCTGTGATGGGCGGAGTTTTAATGGCAGGAATCATTATGGGACTTGCCAGTGCAGGTGTTCTTGGAGCGCTTCAGTCCATTGTATTCTAAAATCTGGTAGGAAGAAGGGCAGAATGGAACGAAAGAATGAAGAAGGGCTGACGGAAAAAGAGTTTCTTTTACAATACCGTCCGGGAGATTACGAACGCCCGTCGGTAACGGTGGATATGCTGATATTTGCATATGACCAGGAAGAATCAAAGACAGATATTCTTCTCATTAAGCGGAAAAACCACCCCTGCATCGGTCAGTGGGCGATTCCGGGAGGATTTGTTAACATGGATGAATCCCTGGAGGAAGCAGCAGCCAGAGAACTGTTTGAAGAAACCGGATTAAAGGAAATCTACATGGAACAGCTTTATACCTGGGGAAGTGTAAAAAGGGATCCCAGAACAAGAGTGATTTCCGTTTCTTATTTAGCGGCAGTTTCAAAAGATCAGTTAACCGTAGAGGCCGGTGACGATGCCGGCAAGGCGTGTTGGTTTGAGGTAAAGAAAAAGAAGCTTTCAGACCTTGAAAATGGGGCGACATATGCACTTACCATTGAGAATGAGGAAGAACATATATTTATCAGCTATCGGATTACGGAAACCTTTGAACGGGAAGGCATGATGTGGAAGAGGGATATTGACATTGAACTTCTGCCTGCAATAGACATGCTTGACCAGGAGAAGATGGCATTTGACCATGCGGAAATTTTAAATATTGCAATGGACAGGCTGGAAGAGTTGGAAAAAGAAGATTAATACAGTCGCTTTAGACGATGCATCACTTTTATGAGTGGTGCATTTTTATTTTGTAAGAAAATTTTAAGCGGTAATTATTGGATTTTATGTTATACTGATGGAAGAACTAACTGGTAGAAAAATACAGGAGATAATTGGCTATGACAAAAAAAACTTGCAGATTAATCAGTCTTATCATTGGCTTTTCCATGTTGGCATCAACTGTTGCTTATGCAACAGAGATACCTACGGTTTCGCCTTTCCCGGGTTCCACGCAGGAGACCAGGGCAGAAGCCGGACCAGGTGCTACAATAAGCGGACAGGCAGACCAGAACGCAGACAGTAATAAAACCGCAGCGGATTCCACAGCGGCCACAACCACAACCACCACAGCAGCCTCCACAGTAAGTGTGCCCCAGATCTCTTCCGAGGGAGCTGTGTTAATGGATGCCGATACCGGAGCACTTCTTTATTCTAAAAACAGTGAGACGAAGTATTATCCGGCCAGCATTACCAAACTGATGACTGCGCTTCTGGTGGCAGAACGGACGAACCTTTCCGATACTGTTACCTTTTCCAAGGCAGCTACTACCAATCTGGAATCAGGTGCAGTTACCTTAAATATGGCAGAAGGTGATAAGCTGACGGTAGAGCAGAGTCTCTATGGTCTTATGCTTAAGTCTGCCAATGATGTGGCCAATGGTCTTGCTGAGCATGTATCCGGCAGCGTCAGTTCCTTTGCCCAGCTGATGAATGCCAAAGCCAGGGAACTTGGCTGTACCAATACAAATTTTGTCAATCCCAACGGTCTTACTAATTCCAGTCATTATACAACACCCCATGATATGGCGCTGATTGCAAAAGCCGCTTTTCAAAATGGTGTGGTTAGAAAAGTGTGCGCTACTGTCAGCTACCAGATTCCGGCCACGAAGAAAGCGGGAGCCAGAACGGTAACCATGGGACATAAGATGATCAATTCTTCCGACTCCCGTTATTACCCTGGAGTGTTGGGCGGAAAGACTGGCTTTACCTCTGCGGCTGGCAATACCCTGGTAACTTATGCAGAAAAGAATGGATCACGCTTAATCGTAGTGATTATGAAAAGTAAGTCCACTCATTATGACGATACCAAAGCGCTTTTGGATTATGGTTTTGCCTTAAAGGGGTCAGGCAGCGGCAGTGTAAAAGCCAATGCTTCCTCCGGCTGGGTGCAGTCAGGGGATCAGTGGTTTTATTACCGGGAAGATGGTACCAAGGCATGTAATTACTGGGTGAAAACCAAGGAGAAGTGGTATTATCTTGGCAGTGACGGCGCGATGTTAAAGGATACGGTAACACCTGATGGTTACCGCCTGGACAGAGCCGGTGTCTGGATATCCTAAGAAGAATATAGCATAGAAAAAAGAGCCTTGAGGCTCTTTTTCTATGCCAAATCCTCTGAAGGAAAAGCCTGTTATTTATTTTCCTCAGGGTCAGTATTACAGGTCACACTTGTTGCCTCGCAAATATCGGCCCGATATTCCATAATTTCATCTACGCTGCAGTCTAAAATTTTGCACAGCATATCAATCGTATGAGTAGATACGAAATTGTTTTTCTTAAGCCGTCCGATTTGTCCGGCACTGACCTTGCAATATTTGATCAGATGATACTGGCTGACATTTTTCTTTTTCATGGTTTCCCACAGTCTGTCATAAACAATCATGGTTAGTCACCTCACACTCTTATTAAACCGTGATTATCCAGTATTGCATATTATCCATAATTGGTATCCATTATACAAAAGGGGAAGGTAAAAGAGGAAGCCTTTTACTTGACGGGGACAGGTTCTTCATTGTATGATGGAGGGACAGCAAAAGAAGGAATGAGAGAAGATGAGGTATAAACAGATGTGGTTTGCTGCCGGAGTTTTTTGTGCTGCTGCAGGCGCAGTATCCTTACTGCGTTCTGAATACGAAAGAGAACAGCTTTCCGTAGAGAGAACTGTTATAGAAAGCAGTAAGATCGGAAAAAACTTGAGGCTGGTATTCCTTTCGGATCTTCACAGCCATTGCTTTGGAGAAGACAATAAAAGACTTCTTAAGGCGATTGACCATGTGAATCCGGATGTGGTGCTTGTCGGCGGTGATATGATGGTTGTAAAGAAGACAGCAGATACCAGGGTCAGTTTAAAACTGATGGAGAAGCTGACAAATCGTTACCCGGTTTTTTACGGAAATGGAAATCACGAAAACCGTATGAACCAGGAACGGCTGGTCTATGGTGATCAGTATGATACGTATGAAAACAGCTTAAAAAAGCTTGGGGTGATAGTGTTAAGAGACCGGACGGAATTATACCGGAAGGATATTGCCATTACAGGTGTGGATTTAAAAGAAGGCTGTTATAAGGATTTTATTCCTGAGCGACTTCTTCCCGAAGAACTGGAACAAAAAGCAGGGAAGGCAGGAGAAGAACGGTTTCAGATCCTATTGTCCCATTCCCCCCTTTATTTTAACACTTACCGGGACTGGGGCGCTGATTTATCACTTTCCGGTCATTTTCACGGAGGAACCATACGCCTTCCGTTTCTGGGAGGAGTGATGACTCCGCAGTACCAGTTTTTTAATCCCTACTGTGGAGGGACGTTTCAAAAAGATGAAAAATATATGATAGTAAGCAGAGGCCTTGGAACCCACTCCATTAATATCCGGCTGAATAACAAACCACAGCTGGTAGTTGTGGATTTAAAACCCAAATCCTCAAATTGAACCTTCCATATATTTACAGATCGGTCTCAATTTGGTATACTTCTTTTTGGTATGTTTTTAATCTGCTTTGGAGGAATATATGGGAATCTCTTATAAACTGGATAATTTTGAAGGACCGCTTGATCTGCTTCTTCACTTGATTGATAAAAATAAAGTGAATATCTATGACATTCCCATTGTGATTATTACGGAACAGTATTTAGATTACATGAATCATATGGAGACAGAGGATTTAAATATCGTCAGTGAATTTTTAGTCATGGCGGCAACTCTGATTGACATCAAGGCACGTATGCTTCTTCCCAAAGAGGTCAATGAAGAAGGGGAGGAAGAAGATCCAAGGGCAGAACTTGTTGCCCGCCTTCTGGAGTACAAATATTTTAAATATATGGCATCGGAATTAAAAGACCGGGAAGTAGGAGCAGACCGCCTGTTTTTTAAGACTCCTACCGTGCCTGCCGAGGTGGCGAAATATGAGCCGCCCGTAGATTTGGACAAGCTCCTTGACGGGCTTACCCTGGCAAAGCTGCAGGAAATTTTCCGTGCGGTGACAAAACGGACAGAAGACAGGGTGGATCCCATCAGAAGCCGGTTTGGCAATATTCGTAAGGAAGCGGTAAGCCTGGAAGATAAGATAAAATCAGTAATGGATTTTGCCAGACGAAACCGGAAATTTTCCTTTCGCAGAATGCTTGAGGGACAGCCTGACAAGATAGAAGTAGTAGTCACTTTTTTGGCGCTTCTGGAACTCATGAAGATCGGCAAGATCACCCTGACCCAGGAGCATTTATTTGATGATATGATGATTGAAACCCTGGAGCCGGAAGGCGAGGAAGGGGAACTGGATTTTTCGGATCTGGGAGAGGAAGAAAAAGTTAATGGATAAAGTAACTCTGACAGCAGACGGGTCAGCAAAGAGCGCGAAAGAAGAAAAGAAATGGGAAGCGGTCATTGAGGCAGTTCTTTTTACCATGGGAAATTCGGTGGAACTTAGCAGGCTGGCTGCAGCCATAGAACAGGATGAGGAAACTGCCAGGGAAGCAGTTCTTCGTCTGATGAAACGGTATGAGACAGGGAAAAAGGGAATGCAGATCATTGCACTGGAAAACAGCTATCAGATGTGTACCCGCTCAGAATACTACGAGAATTTAATCCGTGTTGCCTGCGCTCCGAAAAAGCAGGTATTATCGGAAGTGGTTCTGGAGACACTTTCCATCATTGCATACAAACAGCCGGTTACTAAGCTTGAAATCGAGAAGATCCGTGGAGTAAAATCCGATCATGCGGTAAACAAACTGGTAGAATATAATCTGGTGTATGAGGTCGGAAGGCTGGATGCACCGGGACGCCCGGCACTTTTTGCAACAACAGAAGAATTTTTAAGAAGATTTGGCATTGGCTCCACTCAGAATTTACCGGCTGCAGATCCTTTGGTAGCAGCGGAAATTCGTATGGAAGTGGAAGAAGAACTTTCTGGAAGCGGAATATTGCTTACGGAGGAACAAAACAGCGACAGACATCAGGAGGACATACAGTGACAGCGAATATTAAAATTAAATACTTTACAGACGAAATAGAAAGACTGAGATACATAGATGGCAAATCCGACTGGATTGATTTACGGGCGGCGAAGGATGTGGAGTTAAAAGCAGGTGAATTTAAACTGATCCCTCTTGGCATTGCCATGGAACTTCCTGCCGGCTATGAAGCTCATGTAGTTCCAAGAAGCAGTACCTTTAAAAATTACGGCATTATTCAGACCAACAGCATGGGAATTATTGATGAGACTTACTGCGGGGACAATGACCAGTGGTTTTTCCCGGCTTATGCACTTCGGGATACCGTGATCCGTGTCAATGACCGGATCTGCCAGTTTCGTATTATGGAGCATCAGCCAGCCATCTGTTTTGAGGCTGTTGACTCTTTAGATCATGAAGACAGAGGCGGACACGGCAGCACTGGAATACAATAACATTTATAGTTTTGTTAAAGTTGGAGATATTAAAATGAAAAGAAAAACCGGATATGGAACACTTTTAATTGTTCTGACCCTGATTCTTACCATGTCAGCGGGCTGCGGCAAAAAAGAGAATCGGTACACTTACCGGGATGATGGAATTAAGGCGCTGGGTGAAGGAAATTACAAAGACGCCATACAGTCATTTGACCAGGCAATTGATACGAAAAAGGGCCTGGTAGGAAAATTTGATATGGATGTATTAAAATACAGGGCGGAAGCGGAGTATTTATCCGGTGATTATGAGGCAGCTGTAGGAAGCTATGACATCCTGATCAAGGTAGATGGAGAAAAACCGGAGTATTATAATATGCGGAGTGCCTCAAAAGCTGGTTCAGGAGATGATGACGGAGCCATAGCTGATTATAACCGAAGCAATGAACTTGATCCGGATGGCAAAGCTCCGGGAAGAATGAATGCTCTTATGGCAGCTGGTGCAGCCATGGAAAAAGCAGGATCAGCATCGGACGCCATGACGCTTTATGAAAGTGCAGCAGCTGGAGGAGAGGCGGGACCCATGATCTACAACCGAATGGGATTATGCAGGATGGCACAAAAAGACTGGGATGGAGCCCTGGAATCCTTCCAGAAAGGACTGTCGGCACCTGAAGCGAATAGCGTACCGGAGCTGTTATTTAACATTGCCGTGGTTTATGAACGAAAGGGAGAGTTTAAGAAAGCACTGGATACCATGGAACAGTATGTTTCAGCACATGGACCGGATGAGGAAGCACAACGGGAAATTACATTTTTGGAATCTAGATAGTTTGGAGAGGGAATGACAGAACTGATCGAGTTAAAAGAGATAGAAGAAAAGGTTATTCTAATAGCAGTAAGTACGGGAGATGGCACAGATGTGAGTGCCTCCTTAGATGAGCTGGAAGAGCTGGTTAAAACAGCAGGGGCTGTTACTGTGGATAAGATCATTCAGAACCGGGAGAGGATTCATCCAGGAACTTATCTTGGAAAAGGTAAGATTGATGAGATCCGGGAGAGAGTCTTCGAGCTTGGAGCAACGGGAGTGGTGTGTGACGATGAACTTTCCCCTGCCCAGATGCGCAATTTAGAGGATGCCCTGCAGATTAAGGTGATGGATCGGACTATGGTGATTCTTGATATATTTGCAGCAAGAGCAACCACAAGAGAAGGTAAGATACAGGTGGAACTTGCCCAGTTAAAGTACCGTTCTGCAAGGTTGGTGGGACTAAGAAGTTCCTTATCAAGGCTGGGTGGAGGAATTGGTACCAGAGGACCTGGTGAGAAGAAGCTTGAGATAGACCGAAGACTGATTCATGACCGGATCAGTGTCTTAAAGACTGATTTAGAAGATGTAAAGCGTCACAGAGAGGTGGCCAGACAGCAGAGAGATAAAAATCATATGTCTGTGGCTGCGATTGTGGGATATACCAATGCAGGAAAATCCACATTGTTAAACCGCCTGACTGATGCCGGGATCTTAGCGGAGGACAAGCTGTTTGCCACGCTGGATCCAACCACAAGGAGTTTAAGCCTGCCAGGCGGTCAGCAGATTTTGTTGACCGATACGGTAGGATTTATAAGAAAACTGCCTCATCATCTGATTGAAGCGTTTAAAAGTACTCTGGAAGAAGCCAAATACAGTGATATTATTCTTCATGTGGTGGACTGTTCCAACCCTCAGATGGAGATCCAGATGCATGTGGTTTATGAGACGTTACGGGAGTTAGGGGTTACAGAAAAGGTGATGGTTACCGTATTTAATAAGATCGATGCTGCCCAGCCTGATACCACGCTGAAAGATTTCTCTTCGGATTTTCAGGTGCGGATTTCCGCGCGTACAGGGGAAGGGATCGATGAACTGGAAAATCTTCTGGAGACCATTCTTAGAAGCAGAAGGATTTATCTGGAAAAAGTCTATTCTTATAAGGATGCAGGAAAGATTCAGCAGATCCGTAAATACGGTCAGCTGTTAAAAGAAGAATACTTAGAAGAAGGAATACTGGTCAACGCTTACGTGCCCGCTGAATTATTTGCAGGTCTGGCAGAAAACCGGGAATTTATTGACGAATGACAAAAACACAATATCTAGATTTTTGGACAAAAACAAAATCTAGATATTGTGTTTTCTTTTTTGTTCTGCTATAATACACCTGTATGCTAAAAAAGTCATAGCGGTTTTTGTGAAAGGAGAAAAGTTTTAATGATCCAGGTAGTGAAAAGAGATGGGGAAGAAGCTGAATTTAGTTTGGGGAAGATCACGGAAGCCATTAAAAAAGCGTTTAAGGCAACCGGAAAGGAGTACAATAACGAAATTTTAGAGCTTCTGTCTCTGCGTGTGACGGCAGATTTTCAGGAGAAAATGAACGAAGGTATGATTACAGTGGAACAGATCCAGGACAGTGTGGAACATGTACTGGAACATGCAGGATATACAGATGTGGCAAAAGCCTACATATTATATAGAAAACAACGGGAAAAGATACGGAATATGAAGAACACCATTCTGGATTATAAAGATGTGGTGAACAGCTATGTAAAAGTTGAGGACTGGCGTGTAAAAGAGAACTCAACCGTTACTTACTCTGTAGGAGGACTGATCCTAAGCAACTCCGGTGCAGTGACGGCTAATTACTGGCTGTCAGAGATCTATGATCATGAGATAGCAGAAGCCCACAGGAATGCAGACATTCATATCCATGATTTATCCATGTTAACCGGTTACTGTGCAGGCTGGTCGTTAAAACAGCTGCTTTTAGAGGGTTTAGGAGGGATTTCCGGAAAAATCACTTCGTCTCCTGCAAAGCATTTATCCGTACTCTGCAACCAGATGGTTAACTTTCTTGGCATTATGCAGAATGAATGGGCAGGTGCTCAGGCATTTTCTTCCTTTGATACCTATCTGGCTCCCTTTGTAAAGAGTGACCAGTTATCCTATCCCGAAGTAAAAAAGTGCATTGAGTCCTTTATTTATGGTGTGAATACCCCAAGCCGCTGGGGCACCCAGGCACCATTTTCCAATATCACTCTGGACTGGACCGTTCCTTCTGATATGGCTGAACTAAATGCCATTGTGGGCGGAAAAGAGATGGCTTTTAAATATAAAGACTGTAAAAAAGAGATGGATATGGTGAACAAGGCATTTATAGAAACCATGATTGAGGGGGATGCCAACGGAAGAGGTTTTCAATATCCGATTCCCACTTATTCCATCACCAGAGATTTTGACTGGAGTGACACAGAGAACAACCGCTTTTTGTTTGAGATGACCTCCAAATACGGGACACCTTATTTTTCCAATTACATCAACAGCGATATGGAGCCAAGCGATGTAAGAAGCATGTGCTGCCGTCTCAGACTGGATCTAAGAGAATTAAGAAGAAAGACCGGAGGTTTCTTTGGATCAGGAGAGAGTACAGGCTCTGTTGGCGTAGTTACCATTAACATGCCAAGGATCGCTTATCTGGCAAAAGATGAAGCAGATTTTTATAAACGCTTAAACCGCATGATGGACGTGTCGGCAAGATCCTTAAAGACCAAGAGGGAAGTGATTACAAAGCTTTTGGATCAGGGACTCTATCCTTATACCAGACGCTATCTGGGAAGCTTTGAGAACCATTTTTCCACCATCGGGCTCATTGGTATGAATGAGGTTGGTTTAAATGCAAAATGGCTGGGAAAAGATTTAACAGATACAAAGACACAGCAGTTTACAAAAACCGTTTTAAATTATATGCGGGAACGGCTGTCTGATTATCAGGAACTGTATGGAGACCTTTATAATCTGGAAGCGACTCCGGCGGAATCTACCACCTATCGTCTTGCCAAGCACGACAGGAAGTACTATCCGGACATTATGACAGCCGGACATGAGGGAGATACCCCTTACTACACCAACAGCTCTCATCTGCCGGTGGATTACACAGCCGACATTTTTGACGCGCTGGATATTCAGGATGAGCTTCAGACGCTTTATACTTCAGGAACTGTATTTCATGCATTCCTGGGTGAAAAGCTTCCTGACTGGGCAGCGGCTGCAAAGCTGGTTAAAACCATTGCAGATCATTATAAGCTGCCATATTACACCCTGTCTCCTACCTATTCAATCTGCGCAGATCATGGGTATCTGGCAGGAGAGCATCATGTCTGCCCGGTCTGTGGAAGGAAAGCAGAAGTTTACAGCCGTATTACCGGATATTACCGTCCGGTACAAAACTGGAATGAGGGAAAGACCCAGGAGTATAAAAACCGTACTACCTATAACATTACCGGTTCTGTTTTGAAAAATGCCACTCAGGAGCAGAAGTCTGAAAAAGGATTGGATAAGAAACCGGAGATGCCTGCAGGCGCATATTTATTCACTACGAAAACCTGTCCCAACTGCAAGCTGGCAAAACAGTTCCTTCAGAATGTGAATTATGAAACAGTAGATGCAGAAGAGAATGCAGAACTGGCTCATAAGCTGGGGATTATGCAAGCCCCCACACTTGTGATCGTTAAGGAAGGCCTGATTCAGAAGATCACCAACGCTTCTGATATCCGTAAATTTGCAGAGAGCATCCCTTGTTGATAAATAGTAGTCAGTCAAAAGATTCTGTGTTATAATAATACAGAATCTTTTGGCGTTTCAGACAGAAAGGGGTATCGCAGATGGAATATGAGAATACGTGGGTCCTGTATGGCGATGGGGGAGCAGCAGCCAGAAAAAGCATTGAAGCAGAACATCACTATATCAGCCTGCAGATGCAGACGCATGGAGACGGTGTTTATATACTGGTAATAGAGGCTGGAATAGAAGCGGTATCCGTAGAACTTAAGTCAGGAACACTAAAAGAAGCTTTACGGGAAGCCGATGAATTTGCAAGAGATTATTTTCGTGACAAGGCCCGTTTATTTGAAGAAATTGCAGACCGGATCTGACGATAAATTAAAATCCGTTGAATTGCAGAGCTAAGATG
The DNA here is from genome assembly GCF_031982545.1 of Lacrimispora sp. Lineage (GTDB taxonomy): Bacteria > Bacillota > Clostridia > Lachnospirales > Lachnospiraceae > Lacrimispora. The sequence goes on along the minus strand of NZ_DALYXB010000001.1, from coordinate 214,631 downwards.
CTTCTGTAATCCAACGGATTTTGTTGTTGATCACGGACTTGTCAGTCTTCTATTCCTTCCAGCCGCTTCTGCTCTGTGACGAGGTCGGCAAGTGTGATACTGTCCACCACATCAGAGATAGCCTTGTCCAGTTTCTTCCAGACCATCATGCTGGCACACGTATCAGCTTTGCTGCAGGAATTAATCTCTTCTTCCATACAGGATACTGGTACCAGACTGCCCTCCGCAATCCGCAGGATCATGCCTACAGTGTATTCGGAAGGGTCTTTTGCAAGATAATAGCCTCCCTGGGCGCCCCGGCGGCTTTTTACATATCCGGCACGGCTTAAAATGGTAACAATCTGCTCTAAGTACTTGTCAGATATGTCCTGCCGCTCTGCGACATGGTTGATCTTCGTGCATTCACCGGGACGAAGTGCAAACTCAATCATCATGCGGAGCGCATAACGTCCCTTGGTAGAAAATTTCATCACTGTAAATCCCCCCCCTGATTATTCTTATCTGTTTAGTAGGATATTAAAATATTTTACACGATTGGGATGAAAAAGTAAACCTTAAATTATCCGGCTTCCAAATTGTCGAAAAAGGATGTATACTAATACTCATTGGGAGATTGGAAAAAAGTAGGAGGATTATTTGTGAGTAAAAAAATGCATGCAAATCAGGTGATCATGACAGAAGGCGTAATCTGGAAACAGCTTCTTGCTTTTTCCCTGCCGCTCCTGGTTGGAAATCTGTTTCAGCAGCTCTATAATACGGTGGACTCAGTCGTAGTGGGCAACTTTATCGGCAGTGATGCGCTGGCAGCCGTGGGATCCAGCAATTCACTGATTAATTTAATTATCGGTATGTTTATGGGAATCGGCACCGGAGCAGGAGTTATTATATCCCAGTATTATGGTGCAGAGGAAAAGCAAAAACTGCATTGGGCCGTACATACCACCATGGCATTAAGCATGATAGGGGGCTTTTTACTGATTGCACTTGGAGTGCTTTTATCCCCGCTTATTCTTGTTTTAATGGGAACACCGGAATCGGTTATGCCGGGCGCTGTAGCATATCTGCGGATCTTTTTCTGCGGGTCTTTGTTTAATCTGGTATATAATATGGGGTCAGGTGTACTGAGGGCTGTGGGAGACTCAAAGAGGCCTTTGATTTTTCTATGCATTTCCTCTGTCATTAATATTGTTCTGGATCTTTTGTTTGTGGTGGTTTTTCAGATGGGAACTGCAGGCGTTGGTTATGCAACTGTGGCTGCACAGGGAGTATCTGCTCTTCTTACAGTCAGAGCACTGGTACGGACTGATGACAGTTACCGGCTGGAACTGGGTAAAATAAAAATTGACCGGCGCATGATGGCGAGAGTTTTGAAAATAGGAATTCCAAGCGGCATACAGCAGTCAATTATATCCCTTTCCAACGTAATCGTTCAGGCCAATGTCAACAGCTTCGGCGCTGCTGCCATGGCGGGTTTTGGATCCTATAGTAAGATTGACGGATTTGCCATGCTGCCGCTTCAAAGTTTTTGCATGGCAGCGACCACATTTACCGGACAGAACATCGGTGCCAAAAAGTCCAGGCGTGTGAAGCAGGGTGTGTTTCAGGGGCTTGTAATCAGTATGATTTATACCATTTTTATTTCCATTATTCTTTATCTGAATGCGGAGCGTATTTTAAGAGTATTTTCACCGGATCGGGATGTAATCGCATACGGTTATTCCTCCATGCTGATTCTGCTTCCGTTTTACTGGACCATGGCAATACACCAGATCTTAATGGGCAGCATTCGGGGAAGCGGAAGAACGATGGTGACCATGCTGATCGGAGTGGGAAACATGTGTATCCTCCGAATGATATATATTAATTTGCTGGTACCATTTTTCCCCAGTTTTGAAGCGGTGATGTGGTGTTATCCTATAACATGGCTTACTACCATGGGAATGGACTGTATCTATTCATGGAAGGCAAAATGGATACCAAAAGGGAAAGAAGAACAGATAGGAGAAAAAAGTCAATGAAACATGGATATATCAGAGTTGCAGCAGCGACTCCAGATGTGAAAGTTGCAGATCCCCAGTTTAACAGAGAAAATATTGTAAGGCTTATCCGGGAGGGAATTGAGAGAAATACAAAAATCATGGTATTTCCTGAACTTTGTCTTACTGCCTATACCTGCGCGGATCTCTTCGGACAGGACGCTCTGCTTACAAAAGCAAAAGAAGAGTTAAAGGTGATTGTGAAAGAAACCGAGGGCAGCGACTTACTTGCTTTTATCGGACTGCCATGGGAAAGAGACGGAAAACTTTACAATACGGCTGCTGCAGTACAAAATGGCAGAATACTTGGACTCATACCAAAGACAAATCTTCCTAATTATTCTGAGTTCTATGAACTGCGGTATTTTGAACCAGGAAATAAAAAGCCCGTTATGATTACCTGGGAGGGATATGAAATCCCCATGGGAACGGATCTGCTTTTTGCCTGTAAAGAAATTCCCGGCCTTGTAATCGGAACAGAAATCTGCGAAGATGCGTGGGTCCCAAATCCGCCTTCCATCCGCCATGCAGTTGCAGGAGCCACCGTGATTGTAAACTGCTCTGCAAGTGATGAAACCACTGGAAAAGATCTTTACCGGAGAAGTCTGATCACCGGACATTCTGCCAGTCTGGTCTGCGGTTATATCTATGCCAATGCAGGAGAAGGAGAATCCACCCAGGATCTGGTATTCGGGGGACAGAATTTAATTGCTGAGAACGGTCTTTTACTTGCAGAATCAAAACGTTTTGGCAATGAAACCATTTATGCAGATATGGATCTGGAACGGCTCATTCATGAGCGGAGGCGTATGACCACGTTTCCGGCACCTGACAGGGAGAACTATCAGGTGATTCCGTTTACCATGGAACAGGTGGAACTGGATTTAAAAAGAAGGATTGATCCAAGGCCATTCGTTCCCGATGGAGAAGCAGAACGGAACCGAAGATGTGAAGAGATTCTGTCGATACAGGCCATGGGCTTAAAAAAGAGACTGGCGCATACAGGCTGCAAGGATGTGGTAATTGGTATATCCGGTGGTCTTGACTCCACTCTTGCTCTTTTAGTGACTGTCCGGGCTTTTGATATGCTTGAATTGCCCAGAAACCGCATTCATGCAATCACCATGCCCTGCTTTGGAACCACAGACCGGACGTATCAGAATGCCTGCATACTGACGGAAAAGCTGGAGGCAGAATTAACAGAGGTCAATATCAGGGAAGCGGTGTCCATTCATTTCCGTGATATCGGACACGATCCGGGTCAGCACGATGTTACCTATGAAAACTCCCAGGCCAGGGAGCGAACCCAGATCCTGATGGATCTGGCCAACCGGCTTGGAGGGCTTGTTATTGGTACTGGGGACATGTCGGAACTGGCACTTGGCTGGGCCACTTATAACGGCGACCATATGTCCATGTACGGAGTCAATGCATCGGTTCCAAAGACTCTGGTACGCCATCTGGTCCGTTACTATGCCGATACCTGTGAGGAAGGAGCGTTAAAGAAAGTGCTGATGGATGTACTTGATACGCCTGTAAGTCCGGAGCTGCTGCCTCCAAAGGATGGAGAAATCGCCCAGAAAACAGAAGACCTTGTAGGACCATACGAGCTTCATGATTTTTACCTCTATCAGATTTTAAGATTCGGCACCCGGCCTTCAAAGGTTTACCGATTGGCCCTTGCTGCCTTTGATCAGCAATACGAACCGGATGTCATTTTAAAATGGCTGAAGGTATTTTACAAACGATTTTTCAGCCAGCAGTTTAAGCGCTCCTGTATGCCAGATGGCCCGAAGGTGGGTTCTGTGGCAGTTTCACCAAGAGGGGATCTGCGTATGCCAAGTGATGCAGTCAGCCGCCTGTGGCTTTTAGAACTGGATAATTTATAAAGAGAGGTACCATATGATAACAAGCAGTGCCAATGGGAAAGTGAAACAGGTGATGAACCTGATAAAGAAGGCCAAAGCCAGAAATGAAAGCGGATTATTTGTGGCAGAGGGGCTTCGCATATTTAAGGAGATCCCCCGTGAACAGATTGACAGCATCTTTGTCTCGGAAAGCTTTCTAAAGGAGGAAGAGAGAAAACATCTGATCGGTGGAATGAAGTATGAAGTGCTTACCGATGATGTCTTCCAGGTGATGTCAGATACAAAGACGCCCCAGGGGATTTTAGCTCTTGTAAAACAGCATGCTTATACCCCGGAGGATCTTACCCGTGTCCCCGGACCTGCTTTTTTAATGATACTTGAAAATATACAGGATCCGGGAAATTTAGGGACGATTATAAGGGCAGGAGAAGGAGCGGGAATCACCGGAGTGCTTATGAACAGCACCACTGCGGATATCTATAATCCTAAAGTGATAAGATCCACCATGGGCTCTGTTTTCAGAGTTCCGTTTGCCTATACAGATGATTTGGCTGATTCCATTCTTCAGTTAAAGAAGAAAGGGATTAAGCTGTATGCAGCACACTTAAATGGCAGGAATAATTATGAAAAAGAAGATTATACTGTTGATACAGGGTTTTTAATTGGTAATGAAGCCAATGGTCTTACTGAAGACACTGCAAAGCTTGCAGATACTTACATCAAGATTCCAATGATGGGAAGTGTGGAATCTTTAAATGCGGCAGTGGCGTCATCTGTTCTGATGTTTGAAACCGCAAGACAGCGCAGAAGTTAGGTATTTGAAATAAAACAGGCTTTTTACTGCGGGAATGTTGAGAAATGCCTGAACATATAGTATGATAGTGTCAACGGATAGATTTGCCGTGGTGCTTTGCCTAACATGGCAGGGAAGGGGAATGAGATAATGGCAGCGATCTATTGGCTTATAGGTTTTGTAGTGCTCCTTGGAATTGAAGCAGCAACCATGGCACTTACCACCATCTGGTTTGCAGGCGGGGCACTGGTTGCATTTGTGCTTGCATTATTTGGTGTTAATACGCAGGTACAGCTTGCAGTGTTTGTAATTGTATCTTTTATTCTTTTGTTTTTTACCAGACCCTTTGCCTTAAAATATGTAAACCGGAATACAGTGAAGACCAATGTAGAAAGTCTGATTGGGAAATATGCCCGGGTTACGGCAGAGATCAATAACCTGGAAGGTAGAGGTGCTGCAGTTTTAAACGGGCAGGAATGGACTGCAAGAGCATTGGAAGATGACAACATTTATCCGGTGGGAGCCATGGTGGAAGTAAAGGATATCAGAGGAGTCAAGCTGATTGTAAGCAAGAAACAGGAGGAAATGTAAGATGGGAGCAATTGGATTTTCAGCAGTTATTATAATTTTGGTTATTATTCTGGCAGTATTGTCATCCTGTATCAGAATTGTTCCCCAGGCCCAGGCGCTTGTTGTGGAACGACTTGGAGCATACCTTGATGCTTGGACGGTAGGTGTGCACATCAAGATGCCTTTTATTGACCGGGTGGCAAAGAGAGTGAATTTAAAGGAACAGGTAGCGGATTTCCCGCCTCAGCCGGTTATTACCAAGGATAACGTTACCATGAGGATTGACACAGTCTTGTTCTTTCAGATCACAGATGCAAAGCTTTATGCTTATGGTGTGGAAAACCCACTTATGGCAATTGAGAATTTAACAGCAACATCTCTTCGTAATATCATCGGTGATTTAGAGCTTGACCAGACGCTTACTTCCAGAGAGACCATTAATGCGAAGATGAGAGAAACTCTGGATATCGCGACAGATCCTTGGGGAATCAAGGTAAACCGTGTAGAGTTGAAAAATATTATGCCACCGGCAGCTATTCAGGATGCCATGGAAAAGCAGATGAAGGCGGAACGTGAACGACGGGAATCAATCTTAAGGGCAGAAGGAGAAAAGACGTCAACAATTCTTGTAGCAGAAGGTAAAAAAGAATCCGTGATTCTTGATGCTCAAGCTGAAAAACAGGCTGCAATCCTTCGGGCAGAAGCTGAAAAGGAAAAGAGAATCCGTGAGGCAGAGGGTGAGGCAGAAGCAACATTAAAGATTCAGCAGGCGAATGCGGATGGGATCCGTATGTTAAAGGAGGCTGGAGCGGACCAGGCGGTTCTTGTTATAAAAAGCCTGGAAGCATTTAAGGCTGCAGCTGACGGTAAGGCAACTAAAATCATCATACCGTCTGAGATTCAGGGATTGGCAGGACTTGTTTCCTCTATTACGGAGATACCCAAAGAATGAGTTAACCGCAGCAGATGTCTTATGACTTCTTGCTGCGGTTTTTGCAGACGAAGACGGAAATTTGGAGGTCTTTATGGAGCTTAAACTTGATTTGAACCGGGAATACGGGCTTGTTTTAGAAGGCGGAGGCGCCAAAGGTGCTTACCAGATCGGGGCGTGGAAGGCACTTCGGGAAGCGGAAGTAAACATAAAAGGGATTGCAGGTGCGTCGGTTGGATCTTTAAACGGTGCCTTAATCTGCATGGATGATTTGGACCGGGCAGAGGAGATCTGGAAGAACATCGATTACTCTCAGGTAATGTCGGTCAGCAACGAAACGATGGAAGCTCTGAAAAAGAAGGATTTTAAATCTCTGAATTTACAGGAATTAATAACCAAAGGTTTCCAGCTTGTGAAAGACGGCGGATTTGACATTACTCCCCTGAAGGATCTGATTGCCAATGTAGTAGGGGATGAAGCCAGAATTGTTGATTCTGACAGAGAACTTTATTCTGTCACTTATTCCGTTTCCGACCGGAAAGAGCTGGTGGTTGATTTAAGAAAGGGGGAAATGGGCACAGTTAAGGATATGCTATTGGCAAGTGCTTATTTTCTCGCTTTCAAAAATGAAAAGCTTGGTGGAAAACGGTATATGGATGGAGGTGGATTTAACAATGTCCCCTTAGATGTGCTGATTGATCATGGTTATGAGGACATTATTGTAATCCGGATTTATGGCTGGGGGGCTGATAAGGAACGGGTGGTGAAGATACCCGACGGAACCAAAGTCTACCATATCGCTCCAAGACAGGATCTTGGCGGAATACTGGAATTTGATAAGAAACAGGCCAGAAAGAATTTGACACTGGGCTATTACGACGCCAAGCGGTTCTTATATGACCTTGCCGGTCGGATCTATTATATTGACGCACCAAAGACAGAACCTTATTATTTTGATAAGATGATGTCAGAGATGGAACTTTTAAAACTGTATATGAAGGATATAATCGGTGAGGCTGGATTGGAGGCGCTCAGTGGATACCGGGTATTTACAGAGACGCTTTTTCCCAAGCTCGCTTTGGATTTTAAACTGAAAGAAGGCTGGGATTACAAGGATATGTATCTTGGACTTTTAGAAGACCTGGCAAAGCGGCTAAAAGTGAAACGTTTCCGGATCTATACCGTAGAAGAACTTCTTTATGAAATCCGAAAGAAGATCCATTCCCTGGAAGAAGGGGCTTCCTTTTAGTTAATTTGTATTTTTAAAAATATAGCTTGCATGATTATACATGATATACTATAATAATGTATAAAAATACAGTTAACGGAGGAAATCATATGAATCTGAAGGGAAGAAATTTTATTACATTAAAGGATTATACACCGGAAGAGATTCAGTACTTACTGGATCTGTCTGCAGATTTGAAGGCTAAGAAAAAGCAGGGAATGACTGGAGACTCCTTAAAGGGGAAGAATATTGCACTTATTTTTGAAAAACCATCCACCCGTACCAGGTGTGCATTTGTTGTAGCTGCCGTAGATGAAGGAGCTCATCCGGAATATCTGGGGAAAGATGATATACAGCTGGGTCATAAGGAAAGTGTGGAGGATACAGCCAGGGTTCTGGGCCGGATGTTTGACGGTATTGAATTCAGGGGCTTTAAACACAAAACAGTAGAAGCTTTGGCTGAATACGCAGGTGTTCCGGTTTGGAACGGTCTGACAGAGGATTATCATCCCACTCAGATCCTTGCAGATCTTCTGACCATCAGGGAACACTTTGGTTACTTAAAAGGACTGAAGTTTGTTTATGCAGGAGACGGACGTAATAATATGGCCAACAGCCTGATGATCGGTATGAGTAAGATGGGAGTTCATTTTACCATTCTTGCACCGGAATGCCTCTGGCCAAATAAGGAACTGGTGGAACTTTGCCAGGGATATGCAGATTTAAGCGGAAGCACCATTACCTTAACAGAAGACTGTGAAAAGGTAACGGATGCAGATGTTATTTACACCGATGTATGGTGCTCCATGGGAGAGGAAGAAAAGGCAGCAGAGCGTGTTGCACTCTTAAAACCATATCAGGTGAATCAGGAACTGATGAATAAAACAGGCAAAGATACTACTATATTTATGCATTGCCTGCCGGCGGTAAAAGGCAACGAAGTGACAGAGGATGTCTTTGAATCCGGCGTATCGGTAGTATTTGATGAAGCGGAAAACAGAATGCATACCATAAAGGCAGTGATGGTGGCGACGTTAGGAGAATAGAGATGTATTTACAGGAACGAGGAAAAAATTTGAGAAATGCTTCCATGATGGTAGATCTTGTACACATTGTGGTAGGAATCTTAATTGTGGTACTGGCGGTTATTTCTTTTTTGAATCCGGAAGACAATATGCTGATGTTCCCGGTCATATTCTTTCTGGCAGGAGCTTTGAATTTTATAAACGGGATTTACAGAATCAGGCTCAGCGGCAGGGAAAAAAGGAAAAAAGCAGCTGGCGTCGCCTCGGTCATTGCAGGGTGTCTGCTGTTTGCCCTTGCAGTGATCAGTGCAGTAAGCATCTGGTGGGGGTGATCATTTGAAAACCGAGATTTTAAAACTTTTAAAGGAAAGTGATGAATATATCTCAGGTCAGGAAATATGCCAGCGCTTTCATGTTTCCAGGACGGCTGTATGGAAGGTAATCCGTCAGCTTCAGGAAGAAGGATATCAAATTGAAGCAGTACGAAATAAAGGATACCATTTACTCGAATCCTGTGATATAATGACGAAAACGGAGATAGAAAGCTGCATCAGAGGACAATTCGGCCGGATTGTGGATTTTCATGATTCCATTGACTCTACCAATCTAAGAGCCAGGCGTCTGGCAGAGGAAGGTGCAGGGAGCGAGACTCTTGTGGTTGCTGATGCCCAGGAAGCGGGGAGAGGCAGAAGAGGCAGGAAGTGGGTATCTCCTTCGGGTAAGAATATATTTATGAGTCTGATCTTAAGACCCGATATTCTTCCTGCAAAAGCTTCCATGCTGACTCTTGTGGCTGCATTGGCTGTTCGTGGCGGTATTGAGTCCGTAACCGGACTTTCTCCGGTCATCAAGTGGCCCAACGACATCGTTTCAAACGGGAAAAAGCTCTGTGGTATCTTAACTGAGATGAGTGCGGAGCTGGAAGGCATCCATTACGTGGTAGTTGGAATCGGAATCAATGTTAACCTGGAAGAGTTTCCCCAGGAAGTTCGTGACACAGCAACCTCTCTGTTTCTTGAAACGGGGGGGAAAGTGGTCAGAAGTCAGCTGATTGCAGCAGTTTTAGAAGCATTTGAGCATTATTATGAAGAATTTATCAGCCAGGGTGATTTATCCCGGCTGATAAGTGTCTATAATAAGAATATGGTCAATGCAGGAAAGGAAGTAAGAATTCTGGAACCATCAGGTGAATACAAAGGGAGAGCTTTGGGTATTAATGAAAAAGGAGAACTTCTTGTTGAGATGCCGGATGGAGAGGTCAGACATGTGATTTCAGGTGAGGTGTCTGTCCGGGGAATTTATGGATATGTATAATGAATCACTCCCTCTATGACAAATTACAGGTTTTAGAGCCGGCTGGTCAGGCTATAGACAAGGAAGAACGTCTGAGTGCAGCCGCCCGTCCCCTGTTAAGCTGGTACCATCAGAACAGAAGAATTCTTCCATGGCGGGAAAATCCAGAACCATATCGTGTCTGGATTTCGGAGATCATGCTTCAACAGACGAGAGTGGAAGCGGTGAAACCGTATTTCCACCGTTTTATGGAAGCTTTGCCCGGAGTGGAAGCGCTGGGTGAAGTGTCAGAAGACCGTCTTTTAAAGCTTTGGGAGGGATTGGGCTATTACAGCAGGGCAAGGAATTTAAAAAAAGCGGCTGAGCTTCTTGTAGAGAAGTACGGAGGAAAGCTTCCGTCATCCTATGAGGAGCTTAAAGCACTTCCGGGGATCGGTTCCTACACAGCCGGAGCCATCGCCTCCATCGCCTTTCAAATTCCAGTTCCTGCCGTAGACGGCAATGTACTTCGAGTCATATCAAGGCTGACCGGGAGTATGGAGGATATTACAAAGCAGTCTGTAAAAAAGGACATGGAAGAGCTGATAAAAGGCGTTATGCCCAAAGAAGACCCAGGAGCCTATAATCAGGCGCTTATTGAGGTTGGAGCCATTGTGTGTGTGCCAAATGGCGCTCCCCTTTGTGGAAGTTGTCCTCTTTTTTCCTTATGCGTAGCCAGGCAGAAGGACCTTACTGGAGTCATACCTGTAAAAGCTCCTAAAAAGGAACGAAGAACAGAGCATAGAACCATTCTTATCCTGACAAAGGACGAGTACGTGGCGATCCGCAAAAGAGATGACACAGGACTTCTGGCTTCATTATATGAGCTGCCGGGACTTGATGGATGGATTCCCCAGGAACAGATAAAGGAAACACTTGGCGTGAAAGAGGCAAAGATTACGCCTCTTCCTGAGGCGAAGCATATTTTCAGCCATGTGGAATGGCACATGACTGGTTATCGGGTGGAACTGACTGAAGTACCAAAAGGTGACTATCTGTGGGTCACTCCCGAAGAAATAAAAAAAACTTATTCCCTGCCTGGGGCATTCAAGGCGTATACAAAGTTGATTAGGTGATAATAATGAAGAAGATGCTTTTTATATTTAATCCGCGTTCCGGAAAGGGTCAGATCAGAAATAAGCTGGTGGATATTCTGGATATTTTTACGAAAGCCGGTTATGAACTGACCGTTCATGTAACGCAGCGTCAGGGAGATGCCAGGGAAGCAGCTTACCGCTATGGAAAAAATAAAGATCTGGTGATATGCAGCGGTGGAGACGGAACTTTAAACGAGACCATCAGTGGCCTTATGAAGCTTCCTCAATATCCGGAACTTGGTTATATTCCTGCAGGTTCCACCAATGATTTTGCCTCCAGTTTAAAGATTTCCAAAGATATGCTGAAAGCGGCGGATGCTGCTGTATCCGGACAATCCTGTCCCATTGATATCGGTGGCTTTTGTGAAGATCAGTATTTTATTTACATCGCTGCGTTCGGAGCCTTTACAGAGGTTTCCTATCTGACTCCCCAGGATAAGAAAAATGTTCTGGGTCATCAGGCTTATATGATTGAAGGAATGAAGAGTCTGACCTCCATTAAATCCTACTCCATGCGGGTTGAATGTGATGAGCTTACGCTGGAAGGAGAATTCATTTTTGGTATGATTACCAATACCATCAGTGTGGGCGGCTTTAAAGGTCTTGTCACTCAGGATGTGGCTCTTGACGATGGTGAATTTGAAGTCCTTTTAATACGGTCACCTAAAACTGCTCTTGATTTTACCAATATCATTAATTATATGTTTTTAAAAGAAGAACCCAACGAATACGTCCATAAATTTCGGACACGGTCCTTGAAACTCATCTCCGATGAACCGATAGACTGGGTACTTGACGGAGAATTCGGGGGTGCGAAAAGAGAGGTCTCGATCACAAACTTGGAAAAGAAAATCCATATTATGAGAAAACAGACGAAATAACAATAAAACTGCTTGTTTCGGAAGAAATATGTTGAAATATGGGGTCTGGTAGTATATAATGAAAAGTTGTGTGGGCTTTATGTATACTTCTTAGCGAAAGGACGTTATTAAGTGGAAAAAGATAATTTTTTAGATAAGCTGGGTAAACTAGTCGAACTTGCAAAAACAAAGCATAATGCTTTGGACGTTACAGAGATTAATAACTTCTTTATAGGAGAAGAACTGACTGCAGAGCAGATGGATCAGATTTATACGTACCTGGAGAATCGCGGCGTTGACGTGATCCCGGTCATGGATGATTCCACTTTAACTGATGATGTGCTCATGTCAGATGACTTGCTCCTTGATGATGATCTTGACGACGGTTTTGTTAAAGATGTTGATGAAGAGGATATTGATTTAGACGCCATTGATTTATTGGAAGGCATCGGCACAGAAGACCCTGTCCGCATGTATTTAAAAGAAATCGGCACAGTACCGCTCTTAAACGCAGAGGAAGAACTTCGTCTTGCTAAGAGAAAAGCGGATGGTGACGGTGATGCCAAGGAACGTCTGATTGAGGCCAATCTGCGCCTTGTTGTCAGCATTGCAAAACGTTACACAGGCCGTGGTATGAGTTTCCTTGATCTGGTACAGGAGGGGAATTTAGGTCTGATTAAAGGTGTTGAAAAATTTGATTATACCAAAGGCTACAAATTAAGTACATATGCTACTTGGTGGATTCGTCAGTCTGTAACCCGTGCTTTGGCAGACCAGGCAAGAACAATCCGGGTTCCTGTGCATATGGTAGAGACGATTAATAAGATGTCCAAGATGCAGAGAAAATTAACCCTGGAACTAGGATATGAGCCTTCTGTTGCAGAACTTGCAGAAGCGCTTGACATGTCTGAGGACAAGGTTATGGAGATCATGCAGATTGCCAGAGAGCCGGCATCCTTAGAGACTCCCATTGGTGAGGAAGATGATTCTAATTTAGGCGATTTTGTGGCTGATAATAATGTGGTAACACCGGAAGGCAACGTTGAGTCTGTTATGTTAAGAGAACATATCGACGCGCTTTTAGGTGATTTGAAGGAAAGAGAACGTCAGGTAATTGTATTGAGGTTCGGTTTGGAAGACGGACATCCGCGCACATTGGAAGAAGTGGGAAAAGAATTTAATGTTACCCGCGAACGCATCAGGCAGATTGAGGCGAAAGCACTTAGAAAGCTGAGAAACCCGGTTCGCAGCAAGCGAATCAGAGATTTCTTATAAGACAAATAAAAGGCGCGGCTGGTATTGATCTGCGCCTTTTTGTCATTTCTGAAGACGGCAGGGAGGAAGACATCATGAACCCAAGAAATTATCAGAAGGAATTGGATCAGATTATTGAAGAAATAAAAGTACAGAATAAAGTTCCCAGACTTTTGATACATAGCTGTTGCGCTCCATGCAGCAGTTATGTACTGGAGTATTTGTCCCAATATTTTGAAATTACTGTTTATTTTTACAATCCCAATATATATCCTCCACTGGAATATATAAGACGTGTGGAGGAACAGGACCGGCTGATTCAGGAGATGAATTTTGTTCATCCGGTTACCTTACAGACCGGCGCGTATGAACCTCAGGAGTTTTACCGGATTGTGGAAGGTCTTGAGAAAGAACCTGAAGGCGGATTACGGTGCTTTCGCTGTTATGAGCTCCGTCTTCAGGAGGCAGCCAAGATCGCCCAGGCGGGCAGATATGATTATTTTACAACTACCTTGTCCATCAGCCCCCTTAAAAACGCAGATAAGCTGAATGAAATAGGTGAAAAGCTGGGGAGAGAATACCGGGTGGCTTATCTTCCTTCTGATTTTAAAAAGAAAAACGGGTATAAACGCTCTGTGGAACTGTCAAAGGAGCATGATCTTTACAGACAGGACTACTGTGGCTGTGTATATTCACAAAGAGAGAGACAGACAAAAGAGTCTTCCTGCTGACTGTGACCTTACTTTGGAAATATCTGAAAGACATGTTGTGTTTGGCTTGACACAAAATGGATATTGTAATAAAATTAACAGCGTGGAGTATAAAAATTTGAGGATAAAGGAGTGAATTATATGTTATCAAAATCACTGACTGTTGTAAATCCATCCGGACTTCATTTAAGACCGGCAGGCGTTCTGTCTCAGACAGCTATGAAATTTAAATCTGATATAATTATTGAATACGGAGAGAAGAGGATTGTTGCCAAGAGCGTATTAAACGTAATGGCAGCCGGAATCAAATGCGGCGCTATGATCAATGTGATCTGCGACGGCGAGGACGAAGAAACGGCAATGAAAACCATGACCGAAGCAATTGAGAGCGGTCTTGGCGAGATGTAATCCGTATCTGTTTATCGTATAAAATTCAACAGTGAAAGGCCCTGGATCGATGCTGATTCCGGGTCTTTTTTTATTTACAGCAATTGATATATCGTTTCTATGATTCCTGGAACTGTTATAAAAATAAAGGAAATTAAGGTAAATTCCAATTGAATGCTTAATGAAAAAAACATGCACTTAATAATAATAAGTTAAGACTTAAATAAATTAGAAATTTATACCACTGGTGAAAAAAACCACGCAAATTGTACTATAACGATAAAATATTTTTGCATATAGTTTAAAAATACAGATAATTTATTTTTTAATAGATTATATTCAAATTATCTGACAATATCAAAATAAAACACATTTACAAAGTGCGAAAAATGTAGTATTATCAACTAAAATTACTGTTACACTTTAGCACCTCAAAGCAGAGGAGCAGTCAGGAAAGGAAGAGATTATGGATAAGAGTTTACAATCCCCTAATAAAACAGGAACTCCGGGACTATATGATCCCCGCTTCGAGCATGATAACTGCGGTATCGGTGCAGTGGCAAATATGAAAGGGATAAAGACCCATAAGACAGTGGAGCAAGCTCTTCATATCGTGGAAAATTTAGAACACAGGGCAGGAAAAGATGCAGATGGCAAGACTGGTGACGGTGTTGGTATTATGCTTCAGATCTCTCACAAGTTCTTTAAGAAAGTGACCAAACCATTAAACATCGGGATTGGTGAAGAGAGAGAATACGGTGTGGGCATGTTTTTCTTCCCCCAGGATGAGCTTGCCAGAAACCAGGCAAAGAAGATGTTTGAAATTATTGTACAGAAGGAAGGTCTTGAATTTCTGGGCTGGAGAGATGTACCCATTCATCCGGAACTGATTGGTGCCAAAGCAGTGGAACGTATGCCTTATATCGCTCAGGCTTTTATTAAAAAGCCTGCTGACGTAAAAAAAGGCCTGGATTTTGACCGGAAACTTTATGTATCCAGACGAATTTTTGAACAGAGCAATGATAATACCTATGTGGTTTCTTTAAGCAGCAGGACAATTGTATATAAAGGAATGTTTCTAGTAAAGGAATTAAGACAGTTCTTTACAGATCTTCAGGATAAAGATTATGAATCAGCGATTGCAGTGGTTCATTCCCGTTTCAGTACCAATACTAATCCAAGCTGGATGAGAGCTCATCCAAACCGTCTCATCGTACATAACGGCGAGATCAACACCATTCGCGGGAATGTGGATAAGATGATGGCCAGGGAAGAAAACATGGAATCTGAGTATTTCAGCAGTGATATGCATAAAGTTCTTCCTATTATTAATCAGGAAGGCTCTGACTCTGCCATGCTAGACAATGCCCTGGAGTTTATGATGATGAGCGGCATGGATTTACCTCTGGCAGTGATGGTAACCATTCCTGCACCGTGGGAGCATGATAAATCCATGCCTCATGAGATCCGTGACTTCTATCGTTACTATGCAACCATGATGGAACCATGGGATGGTCCGGCTTCCATTGTATTCAGTGACGGTGATTTGGTAGGAGCTGTGTTAGACCGGAATGGTCTCAGGCCTTCCAGATATTATATAACCGATGATGATCATATGATTCTGGCATCTGAGGTAGGCGCAATTGACATCGAGCAGAGCCATGTGGTGAAAAAGGAACGCCTTCGCCCGGGAAAGATGCTTTTGATCGATACGGTAAAAGGATGCCTGATTACCGATGAAGAATTAAAAGAAACTTATGCCCAGAGAAAGCCTTACGGTGAATGGCTGGATTCCAACTTAATTGAATTAAAGGATCTCCCTATCCCCAATAAAGGCGTTCCTGCCATGACCAGGACGGACCGTGCAAAAATGCAGAAAACCTATGGTTATACGTACGAAGAATATAAAACCATGATTCTGCCTATGGCCTTAAACGGAGCGGAAGCAGTTTCAGCCATGGGTGCAGACAGTCCGCTTGCTGTATTAAGCAAGAAGCATCAGCCGCTCTTTAATTACTTTAAGCAGCTGTTTGCCCAGGTAACCAATCCGCCTATTGACTCCATTCGTGAGGAGATCGTAACTTCCACTACGGTTTATGTGGGGGAAGAGGGCAATATTTTAAAAGAAGAAGCGGATAACTGCAAGATCTTAAAAGTGAATAATCCCATTCTTACCTGTACGGATTTACTGAAGATCAAACACATGAAGAGACCGGGATTTAAGGTAGAAGTGATTCCCATTACCTATTATAAGAACACCTCACTGGAAAAAGCCATTGACAGGCTGTTTTTAGAGGCAGACAGAGCTCATCGGGATGGCGCTAATATTATAATTTTATCAGACCGTGATATTGATGAAAACCACGTGCCCATTCCCTCTTTACTGGCAGTCTCTGCACTTCAGCAGCATCTGGTAAAAACCAAGAAAAGAACCTCGGTTGCCCTTATATTAGAAAGCGGAGAGCCCAGGGAAGTTCATCATTTTGCAACACTCTTAGGATATGGAGCCTGTGCAATCAATCCGTATCTGGCTCAGGAATCCATTCATAATTTAATTGAAAATGGCATGCTTGATAAGGATTATTATGCAGCAGTAGAGGATTATAACTCTGCCGTATTACATGGCATTGTAAAGATTGCCTCTAAAATGGGTATCTCCACCGTGCAGTCCTATCAGGGAGCACAGATATTTGAAGCCATTGGTATTTCAAAGAAAGTGGTAGATACGTATTTTACCGATACAGTAAGCCGTGTGGAAGGAATTAACTTAGAGGATATTGCCAATGACGTGGATACACTTCACTCCGCAGCATTTGATCCCCTTGGTCTTGATGTGGACTTAACCTTAGACAGCGTGGGAAGCCATAAAGAAAGAGCGGGACAGGAAGAGCATCTTTACAATCCACGTACCATTCATCTGCTTCAGCAGGCTACCAGAACAGGCAGTTATGAGACATTTAAGGAGTACACACACGCGTTAACGGAAGAAGGTCAGATGGTCAATTTAAGAAGTCTCTTAGACTTCGATTACGCAAAGACCAAAGAAATTCCGGTTGAAGAAGTGGAAAGTGTGGAATCCATTGTAAAACGTTTTAAGACAGGTGCCATGTCCTATGGCTCCATTTCACAGGAAGCTCACGAGGCTCTCGCCATTGCCATGAACCGGATTCACGGAAAATCAAACAGCGGAGAGGGCGGCGAAAGTCTGGAGCGTCTGACAACAGGGCCAGATGGAGTAAACCGTTGTTCTGCAATTAAACAGGTTGCTTCCGGACGTTTTGGCGTGACTTCCAGATACCTAGTCAGTGCAAAAGAAATTCAGATTAAAATGGCACAGGGTGCAAAGCCAGGAGAGGGCGGCCAGCTCCCAGGACAGAAGGTATATCCCTGGGTGGCCAAAACAAGACATTCCACAACAGGAGTGGGATTAATCTCTCCGCCGCCGCATCATGATATTTATTCCATTGAGGATCTTGCCCAGCTGATTTACGATTTGAAAAATTCCAATACCAGTGCCAGAATTTCCGTTAAGCTGGTTTCCGAAGCAGGAGTGGGAACAGTAGCTGCCGGTGTTGCCAAGGCAGGTGCCCAGGTTATTTTAATTTCCTCATTTGACGGAGGAACCGGTGCAGCACCCAGAAACTCCATCTATAATGCAGGACTTCCATGGGAACTTGGCGTGGCAGAGGCTCATCAGACTCTGATTATGAACGGGCTTCGTGATAAGGTAATTCTGGAAACAGACGGAAAACTGATGACTGGACGGGATGTGGCAATTGCCTGTATGCTTGGAGCCGAGGAATTCGGCTTTGCAACAGCACCTCTTGTAACGCTGGGATGC
This sequence comes from Lacrimispora sp., assembly GCF_031982545.1. Taxonomy (GTDB): domain Bacteria; phylum Bacillota; class Clostridia; order Lachnospirales; family Lachnospiraceae; genus Lacrimispora. The sequence continues at coordinate 196,699 of NZ_DALYXB010000001.1, read as the reverse complement.
GTTATGATGAGAGTCTGCAACCTAGATACCTGTCCGGTTGGAGTAGCCACTCAAAATCCGGAACTTCGCAAGCGCTTTAAGGGAAAACCGGAATACGTTGTTAATTTCATGTTCTTTATTGCAAAAGAGCTTCGGGAATATATGGCAAAGCTTGGAGTCCGCACAGTGGATGAGTTGGTTGGAAGAACTGATCTCTTAAAGAAAAAAGATCAGATTTCCAATGAAAGAGCGAAGAAAGTAGATTTCTCTGCAATTTTAGGCAATCCATATGTAGACGGAAAAGTAGCAGGCTACGACAAAAAGCTGGTTTATGACTTCGAGCTGGATAAAACCATTGACGAGAAGATTATTTTAAAGAAATTAAGGCAGGCGCTCGCTGCCGGTCAGAAGAAGGGACTTCAGATTGATGTATCCAATACCGACCGTGCACTGGGTACCATATTCGGGTCAGAGATTACCAGACTGTATCCGGAAGGTCTGGCAGAGGATACCTTTACCATTAACTGTACAGGAAGCGGCGGTCAGAGTTTTGGCGCATTTATTCCAAGAGGTCTGACTCTGGAACTGATCGGTGACAGCAACGATTACTTTGGCAAGGGACTTTCCGGCGGAAAGCTGGTGGTTTATCCTCCTCAGGGAATTAAGTTTAAACCGGAAGAGAATATTGTCATCGGTAATGTGGCTCTGTATGGCGCAACCAGCGGAAAAGCCTTTATCTGCGGCGTGGCAGGAGAACGGTTCTGTGTTAGAAACTCCGGCGCAACCGCAGTGGTAGAAGGTGTTGGTGACCACGGATGTGAATACATGACAGGTGGCCGCGTGGTGGTGCTTGGATCAACCGGCAAGAATTTTGCAGCAGGTATGAGCGGCGGAATCGCTTACGTATTAGATGAAAAGAGGGATTTATACAAACGCCTCAATAAGGAAATGGTTTCTTTTGAAGAAGTTACCAACAAATACGATGTTTTGGAATTAAAGGATATGATCAAGGAACATGTGGCTTATACCAACTCCGCAAAGGGCAAGGAAATCCTCGACAACTTTGGAGAATATCTGCCTAAATTCAAGAAAATCATGCCTCATGACTACAGACGCATGATGAATACCATTGTTCAGATGGAAGAAAAGGGTTTAAGCAGCGAGCAGGCACAGATTGAAGCATTTTATGCCAATACAAAGAAGTAAGGAGGAGCGAAAATGGGTAAGCCAACAGGATTTTTAGAATATAAAAGAGAAACAGGAAGAACGGTAGATCCCAAGACCCGTTTGAAAAATTATAACGAGTTCCATCTGCCCCTTTCTGAAAAAGAACAAAAATGCCAGGGTGCGCGGTGCATGGACTGCGGAGTACCATTTTGCCAGTCAGGAGTTATTTTAAATGGAATGGTTTCTGGCTGTCCCTTAAACAATTTAATACCGGAATGGAATGATCTTGTCTATTCCGGTACCTGGCAGCAGGCATATAACCGTTTGAAAAAAACCAACAGCTTTCCGGAATTTACTGCACGGGTCTGCCCGGCGCCATGTGAAGCTGCATGTACCTGCGGATTAAACGGTGACCCGGTTGCTATTAAGGAAAATGAGTATGCCATTGTTGAACGTGCCTATGCTTCCGGAATTGCAGGACCAAGACCTCCTAAAATCCGCACTGGAAAGAAGGTTGCAGTAATTGGATCCGGTCCTGCCGGACTGGCAGCTGCGGACCAGTTAAATAAACGGGGACACAGCGTAACGGTCCTGGAACGGGAAGACCGTGCAGGCGGACTTCTGATGTATGGAATTCCCAATATGAAGCTGGAAAAGCATGTGATTGACCGGAAGGTTGAGATCATGAAAGCAGAGGGAATCGAGTTTCTTACCAATGCTGACGTTGGAAAGAATCAGAAGGCGAAAGACCTTTTAAAGGAGTATGACCGTATTATCCTTGCATGCGGAGCATCAAATCCCAGGGATTTAAACGCTCCTGGAAGAGATGCACAGGGAATCTATTTTGCAGTTGATTTCTTAAAATCCACAACAAAAAGTCTGTTAAACTCTGACCTGCAGGATAACCAGTATCTATCGGCAAAGGGAAAGCATGTGATTGTAATCGGCGGCGGAGATACGGGTAATGACTGTGTTGGTACGTCACTGCGCCATGGCTGTGCCTCTGTGACTCAGCTTGAAATGATGCCAAAGCTTCCTGAAACAAGGACAGAGGATAACTCCTGGCCGGAATGGCCAAAAGTGCTGAAAACTGATTACGGTCAGGAAGAGGCAATCTCTGTATTTGGCAAAGACCCAAGAGTATATCAGACGACTGTGAAGGAATTTATAAAAGATAAATCCGGCAAGCTGGTGAAAGCAGTTTTAATGAGCCTTGAGCCGAAAAAGGATGAGAAAACCGGACGGGTAAGCATGGAGCCGGTAGCAGGCAGTGAAAAGGAAGTTCCTGCTGATTTAGTACTGATAGCAGCCGGTTTTTTAGGAGCCCAGAATTATGTTGCAGATGCGTTCGGTGTGAAGTTAAACGGCAGAAGTAATGTTGAAACTGAAGCAGGCAGATACAAAACCAATGTGGATAAGGTTTTTGTGGCAGGAGATATGCACAGAGGCCAGTCCCTTGTGGTATGGGCAATCAGAGAAGGCCGTGAAGTAGCGAAAGAAGTAGATATCAGCCTTATGGGCTATACAAATCTGGTATAATAAGAAGGAAGAGAGGCTGTGTTTGTCTCTCTTCTTTTAATACAGTCTTCCTCTATTTTTTACGCCCGTTTATATAATAATATTTACTATCTTTTTATCATTATTTATGTAGCAATAATCTGTATGGTGTATTTTTTCTATGTCAAAATTATGGAATATGCTTAGAATGTCTTTAAGATCAGCGTAAAAATGTGGAACGTTATTTTCTGGACCCTCTTCCTTATTTAACATGGTACCCTCTTTTGATTCTACCATTTAAAGACCCTCCGATTAAATTTAGCGCAATTCTGTCTTATAAATAATATTTTGTATATATTATACTATAAATTTATATTATATATAGAATCTATATGGCAATTTCAAACATAGATTAATTAAATACAATTAACTGATATAATTGAGCTGATAACTATAATATACAACAATATTTAATATACAACATTAATATTGAAAAAAACGTCACAATAAGTTATAATTAGAAAAAAATAAAAGGAGGAAAACCTATGTATAATATTCTGATTGGTGGCGCTGCCGGCCAAGGCATCGATACCACAGTCTCAATTCTAGAAAAGCTGCTGAAGCATTCCGGCTATTATATCTATACAACCAGAGATTTTATGTCTCGGGTGCGGGGAGGCCATAACTTTTCCCTTCTGCGCTTTGGGACGGAGGTCATAACCTCCCACAGTTATTGTTTAGATGGAATTATCGCTTTGAATCAGGAAACTATTGATTTACATAAACATGAATTGAAGGAAGAAGGCTTTGTCTTATGTGACAGCAGTTTTGATTATCCTGATACAGACTTAAGAGTTATGAAACTTCCCATGAACAAGATTGCAAAAGAACTTGGGAATGGGAAAGCTTCTGCAAGTGTGGCAGTGGGAGCGGTATTGAAGCTTTTCGGTGAGCCATTTACCTATGTTGAGGAAATCATGGCTGATGTCATGAAGAAGGAAATTCTTGAGGTTAATTTAAATGCAGCAAAAGCTGGATACTCTGCCGTGGAAGCAAAATTTAACCATCTGGATGGCGGTTATAAAGATTACATGCTTATTTCAGGCAGTGAGGCTTTAGGGCTTGGAGCGGTAGCAGGAGGACTTAAATTCTATTCTGCCTATCCAATGTCTCCGTCTACGGCGGTTTTGGAATATCTGGCATCTGTGGGACATAAAGCAGGAATTGTGGTGGAACAGGCTGAAGATGAGATTGCTGCTGTTAATATGGCACTCGGCGCTTCCTTTGCCGGTGCAAGGGCTATGACAGGAACCAGCGGAGGCGGCTTCTGTTTAAAGGTGGAGGCGCTGGGATTCTCCGGCATTGCGGAGATTCCCCTTGTAGCCGTAGATGTGCAAAGGCCTGGTCCGGCAACTGGTCTGCCCACCCGTACAGAGCAAAGTGATCTAAAATTTGTTATTTCCGCATCTCAGGGAGAGTTCCCCAGATTTGTGATAGCTTTAAGAAATCAGGAGGATGCTTTTTACCAGACATTCCGGGCTCTTAATCTGGCAGAAAAATACCAGATTCCTGTCATACTGCTCAGTGACCAGTATATTGGAGATGCAACAGCCTGTGTGAAGCCCTTTGACATATCGGGACTGAAACAAGTCAGTCATGCAAAGGAGGCAGAAGGAGAGTATCTGCGTTACAGGATAACGGAAGATGGTATCTCACCCAGGCTTATTCCAGGACTTACAGACCATATTGTTGCCGCTGACAGTGATGAACATGATGAAAGAGGCTGGATTACGGAATCTGCAGAGGTCAGAATCCAGATGGTGGATAAGCGGATGAGAAAATTAAAGGGTCTGATAGAAGAACTGTCGGAACCGGAGTTTATGGGAGAGGAGCACTGCGAAACACTTTTGCTTGGCTGGGGCTCTGCTTATGGCCCCATCAAAGAGGCGGTCTCTCTATTAAATAATAATGGGAAAGGAAGCTATGGTGCCCTGGTGTTTGGAGATATTTATCCCCTTCCTCAGGAGAAATTAAAATTTTATGGAAAAGGCAGGACGTTAATTAACGTAGAGCAGAATGCTACAGGCCAGCTGGCTTCCCTAATCAGAGAGCAGACAGGAATCGAATGTCATAAGAGTATTTTAAAATATGATGGCAGGCAGATATCAGGTGAAGAAATTACAAAAAAAGTGCTGGAAGGAGGTTCTAAGTAGATGGATAAATTTAAAACTTTTGAAACAGCATGGTGTCCAGGGTGCGGAAACTTTTCCATTTTGAACAGCCTGAAAACAGCGCTGGAGGAACTGGGCATTGAACCAAATAAAGTATTGATGGTCGGAGGAATCGGCCAGGCGGCGAAGACGCCCCAGTATTTAAATGCCAACAGCTTCTGCGGGCTTCATGGAAGAGCGCTTCCGGCCGCAGTTGCCGCTAAAATTGCCAATGAGGAGCTTACTGTTATAGTAAATTCCGGAGATGGTGACTCTTACGGCGAAGGAGGCAATCATTTTATTCACAATATTAGAAGAAATGTAAATATTGCTCATTTCGTTCATGACAACCAGATCTATGGTCTGACCAAAGGGCAGGCATCACCCACCAGCGGGGAAGGTTTTGTCACAGGAGTTCAGACCGATGGCAACTTAAATACGCCTTTAAATCCAGTACTTCTGGCAATTGCCTCGGGTGCGGGATTTGTAGCCAGGGGCTTCAGCGGTGATTCAAAGCAGCTGGTAAGTATTATGAAGGAAGCAATCCTTTATCCGGGATATGCCTTCGTGGATATTCTTCAGCCATGCATCACCTTCAATAAAGTAAATACCTTTGCTTACTATAAAAATATGGCAGCGCCGCTTGGAGATGACTATGACCCCACCAATCGGCTGGAAGCCATCCGAATGTCAATGGAAGTAAGTGAAAAAATCCCCACCGGCATTCTATATCGGGAAGATAAGCTGGATTTTCACAGGAAAAACGGAATTTTAAATGACGGTACACCCCTGATAAGACGAGAAACACAAGATGAGGTTCTTAAGGATCTGATCAGCAGCTTTATATAATAAAACAAGGGCAGAAATCCATACAATGGGGATTTCTGCCCTTGTTTCTATGGGAATCATACCTGTCAGGAATGTGCAGGTGATCCCTCTTCTTTTAAATATTTCTTTGCCATGGGAATCAGACAGCCGCCTGTTAAGTTTCCGGCAGATATCACCAGAATATATAAGAATGCCTTGGCACTCCAGGCACCTGCCATGGTGAAATAAAACATATCTGCAATACTGTGCTCATATCCGGAAAGGATGAATACCATAACTGGAAGAACCAGAGCAAAATATTTTCCGACTCCATCCTTAATGGTTTGAAAACCGATGACTGCAATGCACATCATCACGCCGCAAAAAATGGCCATGATAAAGGTGCTGAATAAGGTGTCCGAAAGCTTTATACTGACAATATCTGCGGCGTGGGCTGTTAATTTGGAGAGTTTTGTATGTCTGAATATGGTTCCCATTCCTGCGGTTCCCACAAAGTTACCTATGTACACCAGAAGAACGGTAAGGAGATAGGAGGGTTTTTCCTCCACAATATAGCATACCTTGCCTGTAAATAGATGGAAGCCAAAGGTGTATATGGTAAATAACCCGATGGTAAATAAGAAAGAACCTGCAATATGGTTCTCCAGGGTTAAATAAATGATGCCCCCCGTGCTGATAGCGATCCCTGCAATTACTGCTTTTATTAATGTCTTCATCTGTGCGGTAACTCCCTTTTTTATTCTGTTGTGTTTCATATTCTGTCTGTATTTTCAGAGCCATGTCATATTATAACATAAGAAAAAGAGTTTACAAGAGCAATTAACATTTTGACAAAATTTATCAGAATTTGCATAAAAAAACCGCCGGTTTCATGCCGGCGGCAGTAACATATTTATACATTGAAACGGAATAAAATTACATCTCCGTCTTTCACTACGTATTCTTTTCCTTCCAATCGTACCAGACCTTTTTCCTTTGCGGCGGGATAGGTTTTACAATCCAGCAGATCCTGGTAATTAACTACTTCAGCACGGATAAATCCCCGTTCGAAATCAGAGTGGATCTTTCCAGCTGCTCCAGGTGCCTTAGTCCCTTCTTTTATGGTCCAGGCTCTGGTTTCGGTGGGACCGGCTGTTAAGTAGCTGATTAAGCCCAGTAAGTGGTAGCTGGCAGCAATCAGTTTCTCAAGACCTGATTCAGTCAGTCCAAGATCTTCTAAGAACATCTTTTTTTCATCTTCTTCCAGCTCTGCAATTTCCTGTTCAATCTGAGCACAGATGACAAAAACTTCACTGTTGTTTTCTTTAGCAAAGGAACGGACTTTTTCCACATAAGCATTGGAAGCGCCGTCATCGGCAAGGTCATCTTCGCATACGTTAGCGGCGAAAATTACCGGCTTATAAGTAAGAAGATTAAGACTGTTGATAAATACAGCTTCCTCCTCATCCTCTGTCTCTAAGCTTCTGGCAAGATTTCCGTCTTCTAAATGGGCTTTGATTTTCTTTAAGATGGTTAATTCTTTTGCCAGGGATTTATCATTCATTGCGCCCTTTGTCGATTTGGCGATTCTGCGGTCAAGGATGTCCAGATCAGAGAAAATCAGCTCTAAATCAATGGTCTCAATATCCCGGAGCGGATCTACGCTTCCGTCTACGTGAATGACATTGGGGTCTTCAAAGCAGCGTACTACATGGACAATGGCATCAACTTCGCGGATGTTGGAAAGAAACTGGTTACCAAGTCCTTCTCCTTTGGATGCTCCTTTTACAAGACCTGCGATATCTACGAATTCGATGACTGCAGGTGTGATTTTAGCGGAATCATACAATGCGGCCAGCTGTCCTAAACGTACATCCGGAACAGGAACAACTCCTACGTTTGGATCAATGGTACAGAAAGGATAGTTGGCAGATTCTGCCCCAGCCTTTGTGAGTGAATTAAACAAAGTACTTTTCCCTACGTTCGGCAAGCCGACAATACCTAATTTCATATCAAATACCTTCCTAATATTGTTTATATTCATGGTTGATTTTTATCTACAACTAATATAGAATATCATATTATCCACGAAATTAAAAGAGAAAAACAAAAAGAACAAAGGGCTTGTCGAAATATAGTTGAATATGTCGGGCGATAATGTTTGATTTTTGTGTTTTAGCGGGGTAAAATAAAGAAAACATCGAAAGGAGAAGACGAATGGCAAATACGGCAGATATTAGTTTTGTGCATTTGGGAATTACCATTGACCACTTGCAAAACAGTATCTCGATATTTGGATTCCGAATTGCATTTTACGGTATTATCATAGGGATTGGAATCTTGGCAGGTCTTTGGGTTGCGACAGGCGATGCAAAACGCAGAGGGCAGGATCCGGATATTTATCTGGATTATGCACTGTACGCAATCATTATTTCTATTATGGGAGCCCGTATCTATTATGTGATTTTTGACTGGGACACTTATAAAGATGATCTGCTTCAGATATTCAATACCAGAGCAGGAGGGCTGGCAATCTACGGTGGCGTCATAGGAGCTGTCATTACCCTCACGGTTTACACCAGAGTGAAGAAACTTTCCTTCTTTTCTTTGGCGGACACTGGTTGCTTGGGATTAATTACCGGGCAAATTATAGGAAGATGGGGAAACTTCTTTAATTGCGAGGCATTCGGCGGATATACAGACGGCCTGTTTGCTATGAGAATCAGAAGGGCGCTTGTTAATGAGAATATGATATCTAAGGAGCTTTTAAACCACTTAATTGTAAAAGACGGTGTGGAATTTATTCAGGTTCATCCCACGTTTCTTTATGAATCAGTGTGGAATTTATGCGTTTTGATTTTCATGCTTTGGTATCGGAAACGCAAAAAGTTCGATGGTGAAATGCTTCTTATCTACCTGCTGGGCTATGGATTGGGACGAGTATGGATCGAAGGACTCCGTACGGATCAGCTGATCTTCTTTAGTACTGGCATACCGGTGTCTCAGGCGCTGTCATTGATTTTGGTAGTGATATCTACTCTTGTGCTCTTCTGCAAACACAGACAGATACGAATAAAGAGCAAAGGAGAATCATGAAATGATAATGTCAAAAGAAGAGTTAATACAGAATATCGAAGTTGCAAGGGAAAGATTAAATACAAGTATTGATCACGAGGATGGCGAAGTGATTTATCTTAGAAGTGTGGAGTTGGATAAATTAATTGAACAATATATCGAAGCAGGATATTGAAGAACGAATAGAAAGCAATTGTTTTAAATCGAGTTTTTTCGGAGAACAGAATGTGTAGAGATACATATCCTGTTCTTTTTTGGCTTATTACTTTTCAGCAATTTAATGAGGTGGATTATGAAAAACAGGCTTAAAAGCATTATTCGACATTTATTTCATTCAGGCACCATATTTACCCAGCTTGTTACCTTTACAGCTGTTGTAAGTATCGTTCCCATCCTTTTTATCAGTTCTCTGATGCTTCGAAAGATCAGCCATATGATAACAGAGGAACTGATCGCCTCCCATAACCAGCTGGTTGCTCAGTACACAACGTCTCTTGAGAGTAAATTAAATCAGTATCAGTACAGCTTAAAGCAGCTGTCCAATAATACCATTGTCTTAAATACCCTCCAAGGGAGAACCGGGGAGAAAAACCCCTACGTCATGGGGAATGATGTCAGTATTGAGGTGAATAAATCCTTTCATCTGGATGGATATGAAGTTCGAAATTGTATGATTTATTCAAATAATCTGGATAATAAAATTTATGGAACCAGAGTTGCGATGATTACAGAGGCCAGCAGGGAGATCTGGTATATAAGCAAGGAAGCAGCCAACCAGTATTATTTTATTTATGCCACTGGAGACGGTAAGAAAAGTAAGGTACTGTCTCTGATTAAAAATATTGTCGATGTAGATGTCAACAGTTATGAGAGCAAATACGTGGGATTTGTAAAACTGGACCTGTATACGAAAAAGCTGTTTGAACCGGCAATCGGAGAAGATTATTCTTATGCCTATGACGTGATTGTGCTGGACCGGAAAAATCAGATTGTATATTCTTCTAATCCATCGTACAATGACATCATACAGGAACAATCCTTTGAAGAGCTGAAACAGAAGGGGAATTATGGGAAGAATACCATGATTGGTACCAGTACAGAGGAATATTACGGACTGAAGCTGATTTTTCTCTTTAACAACAGCCAGCTGGATCACAAACGGCAGGAAATACAAAACTCCATATTGCCGGTACTGGTACTGGTTATGCTGATTATTGCACTGACAGCTTTTTTATTTACCAGAAGCTTTGCAAAACGTGTATCACGATTAATTGATAAGATAAAAATTGCGGAAACCGGAGATCTTACCATTAATGAGGAGATCAAGGGCAGTGACGAGATTGCAGTCCTTGATAAGCAGTTTAATCAGATGCTGTTAAAACTGGACCGTCTGATTAAGAAAAATTACGTTCAGCAGCTGGAAAACAAGGAAAGCCAGGTGCGCAATCTTCAGCTGCAGATTAATCCGCATTTTTTATACAATACTCTGGAAACCATCAGCTCCATCGCTGCTGTAAACGGAGTTTTTCTTATCTGTGATCTTTGCGAAAAGCTGGGTGAGAATTTCCGTTACAGTCTGGGCAGAAATTACGGAGAATTTGTTACTGTGGAGCAGGAACTTTCCCATACTCAGAATTATATTTATATACAAAAAACCCGTTTTGGGAATAAATTTGAGGCATATTACAATGTGGAGCCGGGACTGGAGAAAAATCTGGTTTTAAGGTTTATCTTGCAACCCATTGTGGAAAATGCCATTGTTCATGGCCTGAGTGTGATGGAACAGACAGGAACTTTGGAAATCTCCATTTACCAGGAAGATGACTATCTGATGATTAAGATTGCAGATGATGGAATCGGTATGTCAGAAGAGATGGTGGAGGAGATCAGGGATCATATTGAAATCAGGGGCGATGGGGAGAAGAAAAAGCAGAGTATCGGGATACAGAATGTAAATCAAAGAATTAAGCTTACTTATGGTGAGGAATATGGAATCACCATGGAAAGCGGGGAGAATAAGGGCAGCATTTTCACCATATGTCTGCCTTTCATGCAATAGGAGGGGCATAAATGGATAAAAGGGTTTTAATTGTAGACGATGAAGACTTAATCAGACAGGGGATGATTGCCAGACTTCAGTATTTAAATCTGAAGCCTGTGCAATTGTATGAGGCGGAAAGCGGACTTGGGGCAATTGAAATACTTAAAAATCAACCAGTGGATATTGTTATAACAGATATCCGTATGGCGGATATGGATGGTTTGACCCTGATTCGGACGGTGAAATCATTTTTACCTGAAATCCATTTTATTATTATAAGCGGCTACGCGGAATTTGAATATGCGGAACAGGCGATCCGGCTGGGGGTGACAGCTTATCTTTTAAAGCCAATATCCAATGAGGCCTTAAAAAAAGCGGTAGAAGAAGCGGCAGATCGGATTGATGAAAAGAAGAAGGAAAGGCAGATGATACAGAAGGGCATCCGCTCTATGGAGGAGAACCGGACTTATCTGTTTGAAAAGACAGTGAATGACTTGCTTTTAAACCAGGAAACCATTGGCGCAGGCACTACCCTGGAAACAGCAGTGTTTGAGAAGTTTCCTCTTCTTAACCGTTATGTGATGGTGATGATCATTCATATTGACGGAGACAGCTATGATCAAAATTATTTTGAATGTAAAGACATTGATTTAATCCAGTTTTCCATTAAAAATGTATTTATGGAGCTTTCTTCCCCCTGCGGGAAGCTGATCGTAAGCAATCTGGGCAATAGCAACCAGCTTTACGGGCTGACCAGTCATGAAAATAAAAATCAGCTTCGCCTGGAAACAGAACGGCTCCTTACCATATTTTCTAATGTCATGCGTAAAAAGCTTCGGATTTCACTTACGGTTGGTGTCAGCACACCCCTTTTGGAAACAGTGAAAAACGGGGTGGAAGAGGCGAGAGAAAGCCTGACCCAAAGAGTCATTCACGGAAATTCCAATCTGTATTTTTATGATGATATCAGAGTTCTGTCTGCAGACCAGTTTCCAGTATCGGAACTGAACATGATGCGACGGTACATTGAACGTCATGATGCAGAGCATATTGAAGTGATGATACAGGATATATTTTCAGATGAGAACATAAAGAAATACAATACTTCTTATGTGCGGATTCTATGGACCAGAATTACAAACATGATATTAAGTCAGTCCAGTTCGGCAGCCATCGATCCGGATAAGATAGAAAAGCTGGTAATGAAGCCGGAACTTTTCGCTTCCTTTCACTCATTAGAGGATTTACGAAGACATCTTTATCTGCTGATCATGGACTGTATGAATGCAGATGCCGACCCGGATGGCAATGCAAAAAACAAGGTAAAATTAAGCATTAAATACATCAGGGATAATTATAACAGGGATATTTCGGTCAATGAACTGGCTGAAAAGTATTCCTTAAGTCCCAATTACTATTCCACCATATTTAAACGGGAGACTGGGCAGACGACCATTAATTACATTAAGGAGCTGCGTTTAAATAAAGCCTGTGATTATCTGGTGAATTCGGGAAAAAGTATCGCTGATATATCCAAAGAGGTGGGCTATGAGGACAGCCAGTATTTCTTTCGCGTTTTTAAAAAGACCACTGGCCTGACTCCTTTGGAGTACCGCAAAGCCCACCGCAGATAATTACGAGCTATCAGCCTGGTACAATGACAGGGGCCACCGCCACCAGATTTTCAATGGCTGTATCATTTTGATACAGCTTTGGAATGAGAACAGACCGGGGATCAGAATCCGGATACAGCTCCTTGAACGGGATTTCCAAAGACTGGCAGTCCGGGAATTCTTTTACAACAGTTCTTGTCATACTGCGCAGGGAAAGGATATAGCGGTTACTGTCTGAGTGAATGAATCCCGGTTTTTTTGTCTCGCAGATGGTGAATAAGATTGTCTGCTTCTGGGGGTTATATTGAGATTCTAAAATAGGCCCTCTGGAAACCCATGTTTTTTGATGTCTGATGGCATCTTCCAGTTCTCTTTCAATATTGCCGCCGTTCACTCCTTCTATAAAGGTGGCATACTGATTGTTCATGTCCCACCTGCCGTGTAAATCCATACCGCAGGTGGCGGACAGCAAAAAACCTTTTAAAACAAGATCTTCCCACCACAAAAGTGCGGGTTCATTTACCTGGTGAAGGGGTTCAGGATTATTAAATATTTCAATGAAATCAAAGGAATTAAAATCTGTAATAGTCATATCAAACCGGCAGCCTCTGGCAAATGGATGTCCATAGGAAAATGGATGGGCAACTCCAACCAGGGCTCCTTTTTCTTTCAGACTGTGAAATAATAGCTCCGGTCGATGGTAATCGATGGATTCCCAGGAAAGATATTCTTTTAAATTCAGGCACAGTATGTGTCCGTAATAGGTGGTATACTCTATTCCATAGATGGCGGATATACTGCTTTTTTTCTGTTCCAGCAGCCCTTTGATTTTACTATGTCCGGAAATGGTATTATGGTCTGTGATTGCAAACCCATCTACAAGATTCTCCTCCATAAACTGGATCAGCTGGGAGGGGGTCATTGTACCGTCTGATTCTGTGGTGTGATTGTGAAGTTCCAGTCGCTTATACATAGGCACCTCCATCTGGGGAAATCCGTTTTTCCTGATTTCCTGCGGATAACTTCAGGCGGTAGTTTGTTCCGTCAAGAAGTACATTAAAGACTGCCAGAGTCACCTTGATTACTCCGGAAATACGTTCCTGGGGGATGCAGCCGTCACTGGTAAAATCCTCTGAGAAAACCATGTGCCTTGTGGTGAGCTGTTTGTGTACTCCTCCGATAAAAGTGTCATTCATTGTAACAATGGTATGTATTTCAGTTTTCATTCCTCTCATGGCATCCATGAGTTCTTCCTCTGAAGCATGTTCGTATTCAGTGCCACTGCAGGACTCTCTGATTTTTTTTCCCATTTCTTCTGTGATAGTCTGATAATGCTGTTTGTCAAAGGTAAATTCAATTTCCATAGCGTCGTAAACTTTGTCCAGGCAGACAGTATAAGAGATCTGTCCTACGAAACCTTCGTTTAAAATTCCCCCTGTTTCATAGATTAATTCCATAAAAAACCTCCGTTTTCTTCTGTGTTAAGCACACTATACTACTGCTGCAATCAGGAAGCAATACAGGTAGTTAAAGTTTAACAATTATCCACTGATAAGCGGAGAAATGTCCATTGTGGAGAAATGAATTTTCCGATATTCTTATATCAGAAACCAGGAAGGGAGTGTTCATAAGTGAAACTGGTTACATTTAATATCCGGTGCGATTATGGTCAGGACAAGGAAAACAGCTTCTGTTTCCGCAAACCGCATATTTTACAAAAAATTAAAAAAGAGTCTCCCGACGTCATTTGCTTTCAGGAAGTTCTGCCTCATGTGGCGCTGTGGCTGAAAGAAAATTTGACGGATTACAACATTGTGGGATGCGGGAGAGGGAAAGACTTAGAGGATGAGCAGACAGCAGTTGCCTATCGGAAAATGAAATTTGATCTACTGGGACTGGAAGTTTTCTGGCTTTCAAATACGCCTGAGGTTTTTGGCTCCCGTTATGAAAATCAAAGCATGTGTCCAAGAACCTGCACAAAGGTTTTACTGTGGAGTCTTGAGGAAAGTAAGCTGATTCGCATTTATAATACCCATCTGGATCATGAAGGCAAAGAGGCGAGAGAGGCAGCGTTAACCCAGATACTGAAAAAAATCCGGGTTGACAGATGGGGTAACGATGCCCCTGCTGTCATTACAGGAGATTTCAACGCCAGTCCGGATTCTCCGGAAATGGAGATTATGAAAACTGCCAGAGAATTTACGGATTTAACGGCACAGATCGACGGAACCTTTCATGATTATGGAAGACAGGAACAGGAAAAAATCGACTATATTTTCGGAGACAGAGAAATTATCTGCCAGGAGGTAACAATCTGGGATGAATCATGGGGAGGCGTCTATCTTTCCGATCACTATCCGGTTTGTGTAAGTCTTAAATTTGCGGCTGAAGGAAAAGGAGAGAGTTAATATGTCCATTGCAAGAAAGATGATCCGGTTCTGGCCTTTGTATCTCATGCTGGTGCCCTGTATGATTTATTATGTTCTCATCTGTTACGTACCAATGGGAGGTGTCTTACTGGCTTTTAAGGACTATTCCTTCCGAAAGGGAATATGGGGAAGTCCCTGGGTGGGACTGCGTTATTTCCGCATGTTTTTTAGCAGCTACGATTTTCCCAGATTATTAAGAAACACACTGATTGTGGGATTTATTAAATGTATTCTGGAGTTTCCTTTTGCTATTATTCTTGCGCTTCTGCTTAATGAGTTTAAGAATGAAAAATTTAAAAAGATCAGCCAGACCATTACGTATCTGCCACATTTTTTATCCACAGTTATTATTGTGACCATGCTTCAGAGGATCCTGGCACCCAATATCGGTGTGTTAAATCAGTTTATCGGAAAACTGGGAGGGGATCCCAGTACATTTTTCTTAATGGAACCAAAGTATTTCTTTCAGCTGTTGTTCTCCATGGATTTATGGAGAAATATCGGCTGGGATTCCATCATATATCTGGCAGCAATCAGCGGCGTAGATGCGGCTCTTTATGAGGCGGCCAGCATTGACGGCTGTTCCAAGTTAAAAAAAATCTGGCATATTACATTGCCAGGTATTCGGGGAACCATTGGTCTGCTTTTCATTATGGGAGTGGGAGGACTTTTGTCCAGCGGTTTTGAACAGATTTACTTACTGAGGACCCCCGGAAACATGTCGGTTGCAGATACACTTGATACCTTTGTTCTTCAGATGGGACTTATGAATGGGCAGTTTGGCTATGCCACAGCCGTGGGACTCATTCAGGGTATTGTAGGACTTATTCTGGTAATTGTGTGCAACCGGTTATCAAAACGATTTACAGGAGTCAGTCTCTGGTAAATAAAAGAGGAAAGAGGAGGTATTTTTATGAGGAAAAGTATTGGAAAGCGGCTGCTTGCGGGAGCATTAGTGGTTGCAATGGGCGCAGCGGGAGTGACAGGATGCAGCTCAAAAGCAAATGAGGGGGCAAAAGGCGAAGAGAGCAAAAATTCTGACAATTCCGGGAAACCGGATACATGGATTGCAGACCGGACCATTACGGTGCAGGCTTACGTTGACGATATCGGAAACAGTCTGCCAAAGGATCTGGCCAATACAGAAGTTATGAAGGAGCTGACAAAGCGCACGGGTATTAAACTGGATATTCAGTATACTCCTGGTGATAAGGACTCCAATGTTATGGCAGCCCAGCTGGCGTCTGGAACCATTCCGGATGTGATTTTCTCTTATATGGATGATTCCACGAGAAAAGAATTCCCTATTCTTTTAAAGGCAGCAAAGGAAGGTATGTTTGCTGATGTATCCGGATTGTTAAAGGACACAAAAGTTTACAGTCATTACCTGGAAGATAAATATTTACCCGATGATTCAAAGAAAAACATTACCTTCCGGGAAGATTTCAAAGGTGCAGCTTATATTCTGCCTTTATCGGTTGATTCCGAGGACAGATCTTTAATCTATGATCCACAGACTGCATACAGAGGCGGGATGTACATTCAAAAAGCGATTGTAGATAAGCTTGGAATTGATCCATCTAAGATCAGAACACAGGATCAGTTCTATGACCTGCTGGTACAGATTAAAAATGGAGATTTTAAAGATGACAACGGAAATCCTGTTTATCCACTTGGACCGAAATACTGGGGAGGATCTCCGGATACACTGCAGTACATTGTACCTGGCTTTACCTGGGGCGTCAGTGATGGCTACAACTTAGACAGTAACGGAATTATTAAGCATGAGGCAGATACGGATTACGTATTTGATAAAATCAGTTACTTGAGAAAACTGCTGGCAGATGGCCTGATGAATCCGGAGTTCTTCACCATGGATGGAACCAGAGCAGAAGAAGTGTCCAGATCTCATAATTCCGCAATTATGGCAGATGTACACAATTATCAGGATATTATATACGCTTCCGAAGACTGGGTTCCCCTTGGACCGTTAGACGATATTACTGGTAATAATGCGAAAGTAGTTCATGGAAAAAAACAGAACGGCGTGTGGGCTATTTCTGCAGATGCAAAGAAACCGGAAGAAATCTTAAAATTCTTTGATTATTTATCCACTCCGGAAGGTCAGCTTCTCTGCCAGTACGGCGTAGAGGGAAAAAGCTATGAAATGAAGGATGGAAAACCGGTACTGACCGATGAGACGTTAAAGAAATTAAATGATGGTGACAAGGATTATCTGGTTAATAACATCGGCGCCGGCTTTGGATATACCGGCTGCGTATTCTTCAGCTTTGTTTTGACCAATTTGGACAACATGAATAATTTCGGCGAAAACAGGCCAGGTTCCAATTCCAGCACAACCTTTAAACGTGCGGTAGAGGTAGCAAAAGATTATCCCATTACCTACAGACTGGTTCCAGGACTGGATGCAACCGGATATTTATCAGCTGATTCCATGGCAGAAGTAAAAGCGCAGATGTCTCTTCTTAATTATAAGGAAATGATCGTTCAGGCAGTTTATGCAGGAACAGACGACGATGCAAAAAAGATTGTGGAATCGTTCCGCCAGCAGTTAAAAGCAGCTGGTAATGACAAATTTGTGGAATATTTAACAGAGCTTTACAAAAAAGATCCTTCATCCATCGACTTTGACAAAAAATAAAATGCAGTGAGAAAGAAAGGGCAGGGTGCTCAGACATGAAAGCAAAAGAGGCTGTGAACAGACGCAATAAAATAAAATCAGGCAGATCGGAACAGGTGATTCAGGTTTTAATCTATTGCGTGGTCATAGGACTGTGCCTTGCCATCATCCTGCCCTGCTTAAATATTGCAGCTCTGTCTTTTAATGACGGAAAGGATGCGGCAAAAGGAGGCATTTATTTCTGGCCCAGAATGTTTACCCTGGATAATTATAAACAGGTATTTAAAGATGGAACCATAACCAAGGCTTATATTATTACCATAGCAAGAACTGTGATTGGAACAGCTGCCAGCTTAACAGTGACCTCCTTTGCCGCTTATGCGTTAAAGGAGAAGGAACTGCCAGGCAGAAAAATCCTTACAATGCTGATTACCTTTACCATGCTGTTTGGAGGAGGGATGATCCCCACTTATATTCAGTACAACAGACTGGGACTGGTGGACCATTTCAGTGTTTATGTTATTCCTGGCCTGGTAAGCGTCACTTACCTGTTAATGATGAGAACCTTTTTTGAAAGCATACCGGAGAGCCTGGAAGAATCAGCAAAGCTTGACGGATGTGGATATTTTGGGATTTTTACCAGAATTGTACTTCCATTAAGCAAGCCGGTCATTGCAGTCGTGGGACTATATACAGCAGTTAATCACTGGAATGACTGGTTCTCTGGAGCGTTTTACATGAGAAGCAGCCGGCTGTGGCCGGTACAGACCGTTTTACAGCAAATGCTGACCAGGGCCATGGCAAACAAAGAGGTAACTTCTGTGGCTCAGGCAATTGCTCAGAATACCAATTCTGTCACCTCAGATTCTCTTAAGATGGCGGCAGTTATCATAACAACAGTTCCTATTCTATGTGTGTATCCCTTTGCACAGAAGTATTTCACAAAAGGGGCCATGATCGGAGCTGTAAAAGAGTAAATCAGGCTGACAGACGGAGGATTCAATGACAGGAAAAAAGTGGGATGTATTTATTTATGGAGATATTAATGTGGATATTGTAATACCGGGAGTAGAGCAGTTTCCCGGCGCCGGTCAGGAGCATGTGGTAGAAGACATGAATGTTTATCCAGGCGGCGGAGCAGCACTGTTTGCTTTAGGACTTGGAAAGCTGGGGTTAACCCCGGCTTTTCAGGGAAGTGTGGGAGCGGACTGCCATGGAGCCTGGCTTCGTGAGGAGCTGAAACGCAGTCACGTGGACTGTTCCTTTTTGGGTACGTCACAGAAGAATAAAACTGGAATTTCTTTAAGTTTTACCAATGAAAAGGATCGTTCCTTTCTCACATACAGAGGAACCAATGAGGAATGGAACTTAGAGGCCATTGATTTTGAAGGAGTAAAAGATGCGGGGCATATTCACCTGACTTCTTACGCCGGTAGCCGCAATCACCATCTATTTATAATGCTTCTTAAAAAAATCAGGAAGATCAGTTCTGCCACAGTCAGCTTTGATGTGGGCTGGGATGAAACAGGGGAGTGGTATGAGGGTATTTATGAACTGCTTCCTTTCATAGATATCTTGTTTATGAATGAAACGGAAGCACTTCATTATACAAGAGGGCTGAATGCCGAAGAGGCCGCTTTGGAGTTTTCAAGGCACTGCGCCATGGCAGTAATCAAGCTGGGAAAGAGCGGGTCTATTGGTGCGGTAAATGGTGTACTCACCAAATCCCATCCCTATCGGGTAAGTGCAGTTGATACCACCGGAGCCGGGGATTCTTTTAATGCAGGCTTTGTTTATGGATTTTTAAAGGGCGAGACCGTGGAACAATGTCTGAGAATTGCCAATGCCTGCGGTGCCATGTCAGTCACTGCATATGGAGGCAATACAGCCTTTCCGACGAAAGAGGAGCTGTATCATTTTATAAAACAACAGGATGAAAGGCAGGAAGATTAAATGAAGATAACAGTAATCGGTGGAGCAGGAGTAAGAACAGTCATTTTTATTAACGGTCTTCTTGATCGTTATAAGAAGTTAAATATAGATGAAGTGGTGTTATATGATACTGACAGGGAAAAACTGGAGATCATAAGCCGTTTGTGCCGCCATGTTGTGGTAAGACGGGGGCAGGGGTTAAAAGTCAGTACTTCTTTTGATGCGGTTGAAGCAATTTCGGGAGCGGATTATATCGTAACCACAATCCGGGCAGGGGGAGATCATTCCAGAGTTGTTGATGAGGAAATTGCCTTAAATGCCGGAGTCATCGGTCAGGAAACAACAGGAGCCGGTGGTTTTTCCATGGCTGTGCGCACCATTCCTGTCTTAATGGAATACTGCGAATTAATCAAAAATCATGCTCCCCATGCCTGGATCTTTAATTTTACCAACCCTTCCGGGCTGGTGACACAGGCTTTAAAAAATGCAGGGTATGAGCGGATCATAGGAATCTGCGATGCTCCCAGCAGTACCAAATTCCGTATGGCAAAGCAGCTGGGTGTGACTCAGGATCAGCTTTCTGTGGAATTTTTCGGACTGAATCATTTATCATGGATACAGAGTGTGAAAGTGGAGGGACGGGAGATTTTGCAGGAACTTCTGTCTGATGAATCATTTTTAAAGAGTGTGCAGGAATTTTCTATCTTTGATCCTGAGCTTTTAAGATCAATGGGGTATCTGCCCAATGAGTATCTCTACTATTATTATCATAGGGAAAAAGCTCTTGATAACATCAAAAAGTCTGGTGTAACAAGAGGAAAGTCCATTGAGTCGGTAAATTGCCGGATGATGGAAGAATTAAAACAAATAGATATAGAAAAGGCTCCGGAGGAAGCACTTCAGGTATTTCTGTATTACATGGCATTGAGGGAAGAATCCTATATGAGCATTGAAACCGGACACGGTAAAAAGGAACCCATCAAAAAAGGGGAACTGGAAGTGCCCGATGGTATGGGGTATGCCGGAGTTATGCTGGACTGTATTGAAGGTCTTCAAAGCGAAGAAGGACGGGAACTGGTACTGTCTGTCCAGAATAATGGCTGTATCGAAGGACTGGAGGATCAGGACGTCATCGAGGTCACCTGCCATGTATCAAAAAATGGGATCATACCTGTGCCTGTAGGTGAGGTACCGGAGCATTGCTATTTACTGATCAGACTGATTAAGATGTATGAAAAACTGACGGTGGAAGCGGTTAAAAACCATTCAAAGGAAACTGCAGTCAGGGCGCTCACATTACATCCGCTGGTTAATTCCTATTCACTGGCAAAGATACTGGTTGAGGAATACGATTTCGCTTACGGAGGGATTTTAGGAGGCTGCCATGCCATTTGATTTACACAACAGAGACCGGATCTGCCACCTCATTGAAGAACTGGCGGAGTTACGATATAAAAATCTGAAGAATTTTGATCATATCTTCTGGTATGAGGACAATGGAACAACAGGAAACAGAACGCCCCTGGGTGAATCGGTGGAAATTGAACAGGGCTTTCGCTGGAAAGGCTGGGATCAGTATAACTGGCTTTGTACCAGACTTACTGTGCCAGCAGAACTTATGGAGGAAGAAGTAGTCGGTATTTTTGATTTTGGCGTTCCAGAAGGAACCGGTAATAACAGCCATTTTGAAAGTCTTCTTTATTTAAATGGCAAACCGTATCAGGGAGTGGACGGAAACCACAAAGAGGTCTTTTTTCAGGTAAAAGAAAACGGAGCTTTGCTGGATTTAAAATTCCGCCTTTGGTCTGGCTTAAATGGAGGCGGAGTTCCAAAGGATATGGTTATGGAACTGGTTCGTGCCCAATACGGGGTGCTTGATCATGATACCGATGATTTTTACTTTCTGGCAAGGAATGTGCTGGAAACTTATGATATTTTAGATTCTGGCAACGAGTATAGAGCGTGGTTGCTGAATATGCTTGTAAAAGCCTTTGGTTTCGTTGATTATACAGAACCGGGTACGGAACGTTTTTATGAAAGCATCAGGAAGGCATATGAATGCTTAAACGGGAAGATGAAAGGGCAGGGGAAACCGGATATACAGGTCAGCATGCTGGGACATACCCACATCGATGTGGCGTGGTTGTGGAGGCCTCGCCATACGAGAGAAAAGGCTGCCCGTTCCTTTTCTACGGTAAATCGGATGATGGATCGCTATGACCATTATCATTTTCTCCAGTCCCAGGCCCAGCTTTATGAATTTATCAAAGAGGATTATCCGGATATATATGCATCCATCAAAAAGCGTGTTAAAGAAGGCAAATGGGAGCCTGCCGGAGCCATGTGGGTGGAATGCGACTGTAACCTGGCAAGCGGCGAGTCCATTGTAAGACAGATCCTTGTGGGTAAAAATTTCTTTCAGGATGAATTTGAATATGAGAGTGAATTCCTCTGGCTTCCAGATGTCTTCGGGTACTCCTGGGCACTTCCCCAGATTCTGAAAAAGGCAGGAGTGGAGGCATTCATGACCACCAAGATCAGTTGGAATGATACCAACCGTCTGCCCTTTGACACCTTCCTTTGGAAGGGAATTGACGGGACTGAGATTACGGCTCATTTTGTCACCACTACGGATCAGGATTCCGATTCCTATACGTACAATGGGGATACCAGACCCTACGCAGTCAAGGGGGTATGGGATAATTATAAAAATAAAGATTTAAACCGGGATCTTCTTATTTCATATGGATATGGAGATGGCGGCGGCGGACCAAACCGTGATATGATAGAGACACTGAAACACTTAAACAAAATTCCCGGACTTCCCAAAGTACAGTTTGAAAGTGCAACGGAGTATTTCAGAAGGCTGAGAGAAAATGTAGAACGAAATGAGATGGAAGGAAACCTGCCGGTCTGGGATGGGGAACTTTATCTGGAGTTTCACAGAGGAACCTACACCTCTCAGGCATACAATAAGAAAATGAACCGGAAGATGGAATTTTACCTTCGGGACACAGAGATACGTTCTGTTCTGGCAAAGGAGTGGGGCGGTATTGCCTATGACAGAGACAGGCTGCAAAAAGCCTGGAAGATTGTTCTCTGCCAGCAATTCCATGACATTCTGCCTGGTTCCTCTATCAGGGAGGTGTATGAGGACAGTCATGTGGAATACGAAAAGGCCTGTCGGCTTCTTGCTGAGGTAGAAGACGAGATCAGCCTGGCACTGTATGCGGAAAAACCGGGGGTTTATACGGTATGGAATAATTCAAACTGGAAGAGAACCTCTGTTATCATGATTTCCGAAACATCAGACAGTGACCGCTTCCGGGATGAAAATGGACGGCTTCTTGACAGTGATACAAAGGAGGGGGTATCACAGGTTCTGGTTAAGGATATGGCTCCGTTTTCTTTTGTGACACTGTACCGGGATACGGCTTCTTTGGAAGTGGATCATACCGGTCAGGATTCCAGTAATATTAGCACACAAGAGAGTTCCCGCCAGGCTGAAACCAGATATTACCGCGTTGCCTGGAATGAGTGGGGGCAGCTGACGGAAATTTATGATAAGGAAGCAGGCAGAGATATTCTTTCAAAAGGGAAGAGGGGCAATGTCTTACAGGTGTTTGAAGACAAGCCAAGATGCTTTGACGCATGGGAGCTGGAACCGACGTATGGAGATAAGATGGAAGAGATCAGGGATTTAAAGGAGGTTTGTACAGAAGTAAATCCGCTTGGTATCTGGATTACATTCTCCTGGGGTTATCACAAATCCACAGTCTCACAAACCATGTGCCTTTACCATGAAAAAAAGAGGATTGACTTTAAAACCAGGATCATATGGGAAGAACGCCAGAAATTGTTAAAGACGGCATTTCCTGTAGGCATCAGAAGCATTGACGCCAGATTTGATATTCAGTATGGAAACATCAGGCGCAGAATAACAAGAAATGACAGCTGGGAAGCCGCCAGATTTGAAGTGGTTGCCCACAAGTGGATGGATTTCAGCGAAACGGGATATGGAGTGGCGCTTTTAAACGACTGCAAGTATGGCCACGATATCTATGAGGATACCATGCGCTTAACTTTAATTAAATCGGCAACAGATCCCGATTATACCGCAGATTTAGGACTGCATGAATTTACCTATTCTCTCTATCCTCATAAAGAGGAATGGTACGATTCCGGACTGGAACAGGAGTCCTTTGATTTAAATAATCCCATTACAGCAGTCTCTGGTGCGCCAAAGATCACGGCAGGAAGTCTGTTTCATCTTGATAGTGACTATATTGCTGCAGACTGTATCAAACAGGCAGAGCATTCTCAGGATATCGTCTTACGGTTTCATGAATTTGCAGGTGCAAGAGTGAGCGCAGTACTGACAAGCGCACTTAACATCTCTTCCTGGTGCCAGTGTGATTTAATGGAACGGCCCACGGAAGAATTTAAAAGCGGACCGGTCAGCCTGGAATTTGCGCCTTACGAGATAAAAACTATTTTTGTCAGATTTAATTAACAACGATAGAACAGGAGGCAGTATGAAGCTGGAAGAAAAACAGATATTATTAAATCAGGCGGTGGAAGAAATTGCCGAAACTATTAAAAATAAGCTGCCTTTAAATCAGGATTTACTTCAGACTTTCGAAAAATGTTTTCAGACTACAGCCAGGACAACAGTCCGATTTCTGGAAAACGGAGAAGTGTTTGTAATTACCGGAGACATCCATGCAATGTGGCTTCGGGATTCTTCCGCTCAGGTGATTCATTATCTGCCGTTTTTGAAGAAATACCCCATTTTGGCAGAACTGGTACGGGGGCTGATTAAAAGGCAGTTCCGTTATATTCTCATCGATCCATATGCCAATGCGTTTAATGAGGAAGCAAACGGGAACTGCTGGGATGAGGATATTACCGACTCCACACCCTGGAATTGGGAAAGAAAATACGAAGTGGATTCCCTCTGTTATCCGGTATGGCTGCTTCATGAGTATTTTGAGATGACTGGAGATCAGGAGATTTTTTCAAATGAGGTGAAGCAGGGGCTTTTGCAGATTGTTTCCTTATGGAAAAGAGAACAGAACCATGACAAAGACTCCACGTACCGCTTTGAACGAAGAAACTGCCCGCCTTCGGATACACTCCCGGAAGGCGGAAAAGGTACACCTGCGTCATATACAGGTATGACCTGGTCCGGCTTTCGCCCCAGTGATGACGCATGCACTTATGGTTATTTAATTCCTTCTAATATGTTTGCTTCAGTGGTACTAAAACATATAGAGGAGTATTCCATAAATATTTATCAGGATTCAGACCTTGGAGATTCTGCCCGTGGGCTTAGAAATGAAATAGAAGAGGGAATCCGCAAGTTTGGTATTGTCAAAGACCCTGAATACGGGGATATTTACGTATATGAGACAGACGGGTATGGAAATTACAACCTGATGGATGATGCGAATGTTCCCAGCCTTCTCTCCATTCCGTGGCTAAAGTATGAAACAGAAGAAAGTGAGATCTATGAGAATACAAGAAGATTTCTGTTAAGCAGCAGGAATCCGTACTATTTTAAAGGAGCATATGGACAGGGAGTGGGAAGTCCTCATACGCCGGACCGCTATATCTGGCATATCGCATTAATTATGGAAGGTCTGACTGAGAAGGATCCCATAAAAAGAGAAACACTCCTGTCCGACATTTTAAATACCCGCGGTGGAACCAGAGTCATGCATGAAAGCTTCTTTTGCGACAATCCGGCTGAATATACCAGAGACTGGTTTGCGTGGGCCGATTCACTTTTTGCGCTGTTCGTGATGAAGAGCTACGGGGTGGAATTATGAAGAACTACACCTTTGATACGGTGATTGAACTGGAAGTACTTAAAAACTATCTTTCCAGAGCAGCATCGGCAGCCTTTTTAATTCATACCAAAACACTGAGTGATGATTTAAGAGCCATTAAAAATCTGGGTATTAAGTTTCTTGGCAGGGCATCTGGTTACTGGTACCCGGATTCAGATGAAGAGGATCATTTTACAAAGTCAGGGGAACTGGGGGAAAAGGTTCATGAAACTGATCCGGAGATCATTCTGCAGGCCTGCATTTTTGAGGCAGTATACAGACCTTTAGAAACAATTCCCATCCCAGCCTATGTTTTTGAAGCATTTGGATTGGAACCTGAAAACAGATGCTTTTCTTTCCAACGGATGCGTTTTCCAAAGGCCCCGCAGGGGTTCTGGTGGGAAGAAGATGGTGCGCTTCCGGATATTACCCAGCTGGAGACGAGACTGTGGTTTTATTACCGTGCAGTACGGTATATTGACGCGGGCTATGAAGCGCTTCACATGGGTCAGATTCATTTATACACAGCAGATGACCGCGGAATGGTGAAAATGGGTGAATTAATGGAAATGATCCGGGCCTATGCCAGAAAAAATGCCAGGAGACACCTGGTGTTACTGGATGCACACAGCCATGGCATCAGCATAAGAGGGAAACTACTGCTGGATTATCACGCTATGCCCTACACCAGATATCCGGTGACAGACCGGGAGGGGGACAGACTGGTACTGGTGAAGGAAGGGTTTAGTGAAGGCGGATTCAATCCAAATGGATTTGAATTGAGTTCCATGCCATATCTCATGGAGTATGATAACTGGGGAGGAAAGGTGATAAATGACTTTGCCAGTGTGACAAAAGAGCAACGGGCATGGAGCGACTGGTGGGGATATGATCAGATTGGCTGGTTTGCCAACCAATCCCCGGAAGCTCAGGGTGAATTTCTGGAATATACTGCTTTATGGTCTGCTGTTAATCACGCTTTTTTTGAAATACCCTTCCGCCGTTCCTTAGATGCAGCCGCCGTCTCCATGAAACGGGGCGACAACGGCCAGATGGACGTGCAGGATTATTATCAGATCAATCAGAAAAGTCCGGACTGTCCCATGGGATTTAGCCAGGAGGAGACCATAAAAAGGATATGGGAATCGGAGGAAGTCTTGAGAAAGGTGGAAACGAACCCGGAAAATTCTTCTGATTATGGTGCAAAAAATGTTTACGATGAGGAAACCGGAATGAAACTTCCGGAGAGGGTGGTCGTTTACGGCAGTTTCCAGCCATATGTGGGGGCGGTAAAAAATGATTCTAACAGCGAAGTCACCCGGATGTATTATATAGGAAATAACACCTATGCACTCAGCGTTGTGATTCCCTTTGCGGGAGAATATGATTATGCGGTTTCTACCTATGGAACATTGTCGGCAACATACAGCCACGATACTTATCCCAGAAGTGGGTCATCTAATAAAGGCTTTATTTCGGTATTAAATGATAATACTGTAGTTCGGTTTGTTTTTCATTTTATCAATCATACGGTTACCATCAGGCAGTGGCATCATAATCTTTTGCTATAGCCAGCCGTCACAGTAATGTGACAGGTTTCTTTCGCTTACATTCAGGTCTGTTACCCATAAAGAGCCCTCTAATGGATTTATTCTGTGGAATTTCAAACGAATGGGTATTTATCAACAGAGCCTCATTTACGAGGTACACAATAATTTCTGACCGCATTTAGCGGTGAAGTGACAGTCACTATAGGCGGAAAAAGTTTTGTTGTCAATGAAAGAAAAGCAATACGTTTCAAAGCTGATGAACCCCATAGCTATGAAAACACAGGAGGGGCAATGTGTAAGCTTGATATGGTTATTTATTATCCGGATTAAGTTTACCCATTTTAAGTTTTGAAAAAAGTTACGGTAAAACGTAGCAAAAACGGCATAAAAACAGTTTGTAATTAAAAATGGTAATCACCCAAACTCTGCAAAACAGCAGTGTGTGGTGTGATTGCCATTTTTGTCGATTTATGGAATTTTATGGAAAATGTCCGTAAACCCTAGTAAATAAGCCAAATTAAATTGAAATTAATTCGAAAATATCCTTGCGTTTTTGAATCAAATGTACTAGAATTAGAGTACAAGTGGTGGAAAGTGGTACGAAGTGGTAGGAAATGGAGGAAAAGTGGTCTGATTTTCCCAAACCGAAGTACAAGCAGGTGATTAGTATGTTCATGGGCGAATACAATCATACGGTCGATGCGAAGGGACGTCTTATTGTCCCATCCAAATTCAGAGAGCAGCTAGGAGAAGAATTCGTCGTGACGAAGGGCTTGGACGGCTGTTTATTTGTGTATGACAATGATGAGTGGAGAGCCCTGGAAGAAAAATTAAAAAGCCTGCCGCTGACTAACACCAATGCCAGAAAGTTTTCCAGATTTTTTCTGGCAGGAGCCAGTTCCTGTGAAGTGGACAAGCAGGGAAGAATTCTGCTTCCGGCGGTATTAAGAGAACACGCCGGAATCGATAAAGACGCAGTATTAGTAGGAGTTGGAAGCAGGATTGAGATCTGGAGCAAGGATGCATGGCTGGCAGCCAATACCTATGATGATATGGAAGAAATCGCGGAAGCTATGGAAGGACTAGGTATATGATGTTTGAACACAAATCGGTGCTGCTTTATGAAACCATCAACAGCCTGAATATAAAACCAGATGGCATTTATGTTGATGGAACCTTAGGAGGCGGAGGACATGCTTTAGAAGTATGCAGACGCCTGGGGGAACACGGAAGATTAATCGGAATTGACCAGGATGCGGATGCCATTGCTGCAGCAACTGAGCGGCTGAAAGAATATAAAGATAAGGTAACTGTGGTCAGAAGCAATTACGAAAATATACATGGGGTTTTAACAGAACTTGGAATTGATAAAGTGGACGGAATTTATCTGGATCTTGGAGTTTCCTCCTATCAGCTGGACATGCCGGAGAGGGGATTTACCTACCGGGAAGAGGACGCTCCTCTTGATATGAGAATGGACCAGAGAAATCCGCAGACAGCTGCCGATATTATCAATCAGTACAGCGAATTTGATTTATATCGGATTATACGGGATTATGGAGAAGATAAATTTGCAAAGAATATTGCAAAACATATTGTAAGAGCCAGGGCTGTGAAGCCAATTGAAACAACGGGAGAATTGTCAGAGATCATTAAAAACGCAATTCCTGCAAAGATAAGAGCGGTAGGGGGCCACCCTTCTAAGCGGACCTTTCAGGCAATCAGAATTGAACTCAATCACGAGCTGGATGTGTTGAAAAACTCTCTTGATACCATGATTGGGCTTTTAAATCCCGGAGGAAGGCTTTCCATCATTACCTTCCACTCACTGGAAGACCGAATTGTAAAGACCAGATTCAGGGATAATGAAGATCCATGTATCTGCCCGCCTAACTTTCCGGTCTGCGTATGCGGAAGAAAAAGTATGGGTAAAGTCATCACAAGAAAGCCCATTTTACCGTCAGAAGAAGAATTATCAGAAAACAAACGCTCAAAGAGTTCAAAGCTTCGTGTGTTTGAACGAATCTAAAAAGGGAGGAAAATAAGAGTGGCTGCAAGAAGAAATGTGCATTCCTATCGGAACTCTGCCTATGTGCAGGGGAATACGGTTCGTAAAACCATGCCGGTCAGCAGACCGGTTTCTACACCGGATGAAATTCGCCGTCCCGTGCCCCATCATGTAAGACGGAACCGCGAGAAAGCATTACAGATGGATTTGCCTTATGTAATTATGCTGACGATTGCTGCAGTCATTACCCTTTGTTTGTGTGTGAATTATTTGCATTTACAGTCCTCAATTACAACCAGCATTCATGAAATTGAAACCCGGGAAGTACAGCTGGAGAAACTGAAAACCGAAAACGATGCATTGGAAATGAGCATTAACACTTCCGTTGATCTTGATCATGTGTATAAAGTTGCCACTGAGGAACTAGGTATGGTCTATGCTAACAAAGATCAGATCCTTCACTATGATAAAACGGAAAGTGAGTATGTAAGGCAGAATGAGGACATTCCGAAACAATAATAAAAACAGGAGCAAAAGAAATAAAGTATTTCCTCGTTATATGCAGGAAAAGCTGGCGATTACGGTTTTGGTGATAACGCTGGCTTTGTTTGCATTGGTTATGGTTCTTTATAACATGATGACGAAGAAAAAAGAAGATTATAACCAGATTGTACTGTCCCAGCAGGAGTATGACAGCAGAGTCATTCCTTTTAAGAGGGGGGACGTACTGGATCGAAACGGCACCTATCTGGCCACCAGTGAGAAAGTATATAACTTAATCCTTGATCCAAAGCAGATCATGAGTGACCCGGAGGCCTATCTGGAACCAACCATCAATGCATTGACGGAATGCTTTGGATATGACAAAACTGAAATCACCAATCTCATTCAGGAGAAAAAGGACAAGCAGTATGTCCGCTATGCGAAGCAGCTGACTTATGATGACAAGGATAAATATGAGAAGTACAAAACGGAAAAAGCAGAGGAATTGAAAAAAACCAGAAAAGCCATAAAGGGAATCTGGTTTGAAGATGAGTATAAGCGTGTATACCCCTACAATTCTCTTGCAAGCAAGCTGGTCGGTTTCGCCAACGGGGACGGTATGGATGGAACCGGAGGAATCGAACAGTATTACAATACCACTCTCATGGGAGTCAACGGAAGAGAATACGGCTATTTAAATGATGATTCCAATTTAGAGAGGGTAATAAAACCGGCTTCAAACGGTAATACAGTTGTATCTACTGTAGATGTTAATGTACAAAAGATAGTGGAAAAATACATCGCTGAGTGGGAAGCGCAGACCGGAAGCAAGCGGGTAGGTGTGGTTGTAATGGATCCCAATAACGGGGAAGTTCTTGCCATGTCAGATGACAAGACCTTTGATTTAAATAACCCCCGTGATCTGCGCCCTGAGTTTACTGCAGATGTACTCAGACAGCTGGGGATAAAGGAAGCCATGGATGATTATAAAAGGAAGAATAAGGATGCCCAGCCTCTCACACCGGAGACAGTATCTCAGCACTATTCCGATGAACAGATCATATCTCTTGGCACTCAGGTAGCGTGGAATCAGACCTGGCGTAATTTCTGCATCAGTGACGGCTATGAGCCAGGATCTACAGAAAAAATATTTACGGTCTCTGCAGCATTAGAGGAAGGCGCCATAACAGGAAAAGAAACTTATGAATGCAATAAGTTTCTGGAAGTAGGCGGACATAAGATTAACTGTGTCAGCAGATACGGACACGGACTCATTACTGTAGAAGAAGGTCTTATGAAGTCCTGTAACGTGGTTATGATGCGGATTGCCCAGCAGATGGGAAAAGAGAAATTCTATAAATACCAGCAGATCTTTGGATTCGGTTCAAAGACCGGTATCGATCTGCCAGGAGAAGCGGATAATAAAACCGTTATGTATACGGCTGATACCGCAGGACCTACCGATCTTGCAACCAATGCCTTCGGACAGAACTTTAACTGTACCATGATCCAGATGGCAGCAGCTTACTGTTCCGTTATAAACGGGGGATCCTATTACGAACCCCATGTGGTAAAACAGATCTTAAATGAACAGGGATCTGTGATGAAAAAAGTCGACCCGGTACTGGTGCGTGAGACTGTTTCTGAGTCTACCACAAAGTTTATTAATGAAGCTTTATTTAAGACAGTCAATGCTGAGGGAGGAACAGGCGGCGCTGCCAGAATTGCCGGATATAAGGTTGCCGGAAAAACTGGTACAGCAGAGAAGATTCCAAGAGATAAAACAAACTATGTAGTATCCTTCTGCGGATATGCGCCATCCGATAATCCACAGGTACTGGTTTATGTGGTTGTTGACGAACCTCATGTTGAGGATCAGCCTCACAGCACATATGCCAGCCAGATTTTTGAAAAAATTATGGCGGAGATTCTTCCTTATTTAAATGTATTCCCAGATACAGAGACTCAAGGGTCACTTTCTTCCGAAGATGCAGCTACCCTTCCCCAGCAGGAGGGCATTACTACTGAGACACAGCCATCTTCTGAAAGTGGAGAGGCTGGAGCAGAGACGACGGAACAGGAGTCTTCCAAAGAAGCACCAACCATGGAAAATGGAGAAAAGGTTCCGGATGAATTACTGAATCCCACTGAAGAATATGTTAACCGGCAGGAAGGCGAAGGCACGGATTTACCGGCAGCCCTTCCGGGAGATACCGGCGGAGCCTCTCAGGATACAACAGAAGGGGTGGAAACCCAGGCTTCAGAATAAACTTTAAGGCAAACTGACTCATAAAAAAAGCCGAATTTCATATACTGTAACAATGATGACGATGGAGCAGCTTATGAATTCGAATAAAACACATCACAGAGAGAAAATAGCCCTCCTGTTTTTCCTGTTGTTTCTTGCCATGACAGGATTAATGGGACGGCTTATTTTTCTAATGATCTTTCGCTCTGATCACTACAGCGCCATGGCCTCCGATCTTCATGAGAGAGAGAGGACCATTAAAGCGGCAAGAGGCAATATTATTGACGCCAGTGGGACTGTTATCGCTACAAACCGCACCGTCTGCACCATATCGGTCATCCACAATCAGGTAAAAAAGCCGGATGAGGTGGTTGCGGTTCTGTCTAAGGAGTTAGGGCTGAATGAAGCAGAGATCCGCAAGAAAGTGGAAAAGTACAGTTCCAGGGAAATTATTAAAACGAATGTAGACAAGGCTATGGGAGATCAGATAAGGTCCTATCATCTGGCAGGAGTCAAGGTAGATGAAGATTACAAACGGTATTACCCTTACGATACCCTTGCATCCACCGTACTTGGATTTACAGGAGGAGACAACCAGGGAATTATTGGCCTGGAGGTGAAATACGAGCAGTACTTAAAAGGACTGAACGGTAAGATTTTAACCATGTCAGACGCAGCAGGAATTGAAATTGAAAATGAGGCAGAAGACCGGATAGAACCAATTGCAGGACAGGATCTGCATATCAGTCTGGATGTAAATATTCAGCGCTACTGTGAGCAGGCGGCCTACCAGGTAATGGAGAAAAAAGGTGCAAAGCGAGTGTCCATCATTATAATGAATCCTCAAAACGGGGAAATTATGGCAATGGTAAATGCACCTGAATTTAATTTAAATGATCCGTTTACACTAAATACCACAACAGAAGTTCCTGCAAATGAGAAAGAAAAGCAGGATCTGTTAAATAAGATGTGGAGAAATCCCTGCATCAACGACACTTACGAGCCAGGATCTACTTTTAAGATTGTAACAGCTGCAGCTGGACTGGAGGCTGGAGTTGTAAAGCTTACGGATCAGTTTTCCTGTCCCGGATTCCGGGTGGTAGAGGACAGAAAAATCAGATGCCATAAAGTGGGCGGTCATGGATCAGAAACATTCCTTCAGGGCATGATGAATTCCTGTAACCCTGTACTCATCGATGTGGGGCAGAGGCTTGGAGTAGATAATTACTACAAGTATTTTGAACAGTTTGGTCTGAAAGGAAAAACCGGAATTGATCTGCCTGGCGAGGCTTCCACCATCATGCATAAAAAAGAAGATATGGGACTGGTAGAGCTGGCAACCGTATCCTTTGGACAGTCATTTCAGATCACCCCCATGCAGTTAATTACGACGGCTTCTTCTATTGTAAACGGGGGAAACCGCATTACTCCTCATTTTGGCGTGAGTACAGTAAGTTCGGACGGAAAATCCGTGCATACGTTTAACTACCCGGTAAAGGAGGGGATTGTATCAAAAGAAACCAGTGAAACCATGCGTTATATTTTAGAGCAGGTTGTTTCCGAGGGAAGCGGGAAAAAAGCAAAGATTGAAGGATACCGGATCGGAGGAAAAACTGCAACCTCTGAAAAACTTCCGCGAAGTTTAAAAAAGTATATTTCATCCTTTGTCGGATTCGCTCCCGCCGATAATCCAAAAGTAATTGCCCTTATTACCATTGATGAACCACAGGGTATTTACTATGGCGGAACCATTGCCGCACCAGTGATTGCTGATATTTTTAAGAACATTTTTCCTTATCTGGGAATAGAGCCAGAAGAGGAAAAAACTGTTTCTACGTTTCGAATCAGTGGTTGATTATTCAGGCAAAAAGACGTATACTACTAACTGTGTACTTTTGACATACAAATACATAAAATATTGAGGTGTGACATGATAAACGAAACGATTCTGGCAATTATCATAGCTTTTGCAATTAGCGCTATGCTATGCCCCATTGTAATACCATTTCTCCACAGACTGAAATTTGGCCAGGAGGTCCGAAGAGAAGGACCTGAGAGTCATCTAAAAAAACAGGGAACTCCGACTATGGGGGGATTGATTATCCTGACCAGTGTTATTGTCACATCCTTGTTTTATATCAGGGATTATCCGAAGATCCTTCCTGTGCTGTTCATGACAGTCGGATTTGGTATTGTTGGATTTCTTGATGATTATATCAAGATTGTGATGAAGCGTTCCGAAGGTCTTAAACCTTTTCAGAAAATAATAGGGCAGTTAATTATAACAGGAATTTTTGCATATTATCTGATTCATTCAAAAGATGTAGGTACCGGCATGCTGATTCCTTTTACTGGCGGATTTGATAAGGGCCTGTATTTAAATCTGGGTATATTCTTTGTCCCTGCTGTGTTTTTCATTGTAATCGGAACTGATAATGGTGTCAATTTTACCGATGGATTAGACGGATTATGTACCAGTGTAACCATTTTGGTTGCAACATTCCTGACTGTAGTAGCCATTGGTGAGAAGGCTGGGATCAGTCCAATTACAGGAGCGGTGGTCGGAAGTCTTTTAGGATTTTTGCTTTTCAATGTTTATCCGGCAAGAGTTTTTATGGGGGATACAGGATCCCTTGCACTTGGGGGTTTTGTTGCTTCCAGTGCATTTATGATGCAGATTCCGATTTTTATAGCAATTATAGGATTTATTTATTTACTGGAGGTTTTATCTGATATCATCCAGATCGCATACTTTAAAAAAACAGGCGGCAAGAGATTTTTTAAGATGGCTCCAATCCATCACCATTTCGAGCTTTGTGGCTGGTCAGAAACACGTGTGGTGGCTGTATTTGCCATTGTAACAACGGTTCTTTGTCTGCTTGCATACATTGGATTATAGGAGAGAAACCATATGAGTCAGAAAATTTTAGTTGCAGGAAGTGGAAAAAGTGGGATCGCCGCCTCCAGGATGATTTTAAAAACCGGAGATGAAGCTGTTTTATATGACAGCAATGATGCTTTAAAAAAGGATGAGCTGTTAAGCCAGTTCGGTGAAACAGAAAAAATCTCCGTGATTCTTGGAGAACTGAAAAAAGAAGATTTAAAAGATATTTCTATTTGTGTAATCAGCCCGGGCATCGGACTTGATGCACCGTTTGTATCTGTTTTAAAGGAAGAGAACATTCCTGTCTGGAGTGAGATTCAGCTGGCATATCATCATGCAAAAGGGAGGCTGGCTGCCATTACGGGAACCAACGGAAAGACCACTACCACGGCATTGACAGGCGAGATCATGAAAACATTTTATGAGCATGTCTATGTGGTGGGAAATATTGGAATTCCTTACACCCAGGAGGCACTGAAAACCACGGAAGATTCCGTTACGGTAGCAGAGGTCAGCAGCTTTCAGTTAGAAACCATTACTGATTTCCACCCGGATGTCAGCGCGATTTTAAACATAACGCCGGATCATTTAAACCGTCATAAAACCATGGAATGCTACATAAAAGTGAAAGAAAGCATCACTGTTAACCAGACAGAGAAGGATTGCTGTGTTTTAAACTATGATGACCTTGTGTTACGGGAGTTCGGAGAGTCGATGAAACCCCGAGCCATCTATTTCAGCAGCAGGAATTTTCTTAATGAGGGCTATTGTATTAATGGAGATGTGATTATACGCAATCACAGGGGAAATCGGGAAGAAATTGTAAACATTAACGAATTAAATCTTCTGGGGCGCCATAACCATGAGAATGTGATGGCTGCCATTGCCATAGCTTCCGAACTGAATGTTCCAACAGAAGTAATTAAAAAGGCTGTCTGTGAGTTTCAGGCAGTGGAACACAGAATTGAGTTTGTAGCTGAGAAAGCAGGAGTGAAGTATTACAATGATTCCAAGGGGACCAATCCCGATGCGGCAATCCAGGCAGTGAAAGCCATGCCAGGCCCCACCATTTTAATCGCAGGCGGATATGACAAAAATTCCGAATACGATGAGTGGATTGAATCCTTTGACGGAAAAGTGAAACATATGGTGCTTCTTGGCCAGACCAGGGAGAAAATCGCGGAATGCGCGGCAAGACACGGCTTTACCAACGTGATGTATGCGGAGGATATGCAGGAAGCAGTAAAAGTCTGTGCCTCCTATGCAAACAAAGGAGATTACGTACTGCTCTCACCTGCATGCGCAAGCTGGGGAATGTTTCAATGCTACGAAGAGCGGGGAGAGATTTTTAAAGAATGTGTCCGCAGTCTTTAATCAGGAACGGGCATTGTAATTTGAATGGCGAGGAGGAATGGTATGGCGGAAAAAAGGCCAGTAGTGAAAAAAAACAGGCCGCGCCGTTTTTATGACTACAGTCTGCTGTTCACGGTAATATTTCTGTCTGTTTTCGGTTTGATTATGATATATAGCTCCAGCTCTTATGCCGCTCAGTTAAAGTTTGGCAATGCCTCATTTTTTATGATGAAGCAGGCAAAGATCGCTTTGGGCGGATTTATCCTGATGATCATTATTTCGAAGATGGATTACCACTGGTATGGGAAATTTGCGGTGTTTGCCTATGTGCTTTCTTATATTCTGATGATCGCTGTCTCTCTGTTTGGTAAAAAGTTTAACGGAAAGCGAAGATGGCTGGGAGTAGGAAGCCTGACGTTTCAGCCTACGGAGTTTGTAAAAATAGCTCTCATTGTTATGCTGGCTGTCATGATTGTACAGATGGGCAAAAACATCAACACGAAAAATGGCGTGGCGCTGATCATTGTAACAACCCTGCCGATTGCAGGAATTGTTGCTGCCAACAACTTAAGCTCCGGTATCATCATTGTGGGAATTGCATTTGTCATGCTGTTTGTGGCGTGTAAAAAGAAATGGCCGTTTTTTGCCTGCGGATTTGCAGGAGTAGGATTTTTGGCGTTTGCCGGTCCCATTGCCACGGTTCTTGAGAAGTTAAACATTCTCCATGATTATCAGCTGGGAAGAATCCTTGTCTGGCTGGAACCGGAGGCTTATCCTTCTACGGGAGGGTATCAGGTATTGCAGGGACTTTATGCCATTGGCTCCGGGGGCCTGGTAGGAAGAGGCTTAGGAGAGAGCATACAGAAGATGGGATTTGTGCCTGAGGCACAAAATGATATGATTTTTTCCATAATCTGTGAGGAACTTGGACTTTTTGGAGCGGTATCCGTGATTCTTATTTTCCTATTCATGATATACCGTTTCATGCTGATTGCAGACAATGCACCGGATCTGTTCGGCGCACTTTTAGTGGTAGGCGTTATGGGACACATAGCCATACAGGTTATCCTAAACATCGCTGTTGTAACCAATACCATACCTAATACCGGAATCACACTGCCCTTTATCAGTTATGGGGGAACCTCGGTCCTGTTTCTTATGGCTGAAATGGGCATGGTTCTAAGTGTTTCCAATCAGATTAAACTGGAAAAATAGCTGGATATGAAACCATTCTCTCACTTATAACATAGGATAGTATATAAGAAACCATGGGAGGTACCGGTTTGTCAGTCATACAGGTCCAGGGGTTACGATCCTTAAAAGGTGAGATAAAAATTCAGGGTTCCAAAAATGCTGTTCTGCCGATTATGGCAGCGGCGGTTCTCCATAAAGGTACTACAGTGATTCATAATGTCCCCAGGATACAGGATGTGTTCTGTATGCTGGGGATACTTGAGCGTATCGGGTGTATTTACAGTCTTGACGGAAATACGCTGACTATTGATGCTTCTGACATCAAATGTGCAGAGATTCCGGAAGAGTATATAAAGAGCATGCGTTCTTCTATTATATTATCAGGTCCCCTGTTAGGGAGGCTGGGCGATGCAGTTACCAGCTTTCCCGGAGGCTGCTCCATCGGGCAGAGACCCATTGACCTGCATCTGGCTGCATTTCGCACCCTTGGCGCAGTGATAGAGGAAAAGGATGAGAAACTGTGTGCTTCTGCGAAGACACTTGTGGGCGCTGATATTTATTTTCCGTTTCCCAGTGTGGGAGCTACGGAGAATGCCCTGATGGCAGCTGTCTATGCGAAAGGAATCACTGTCATACATGGAGCAGCAAAAGAACCGGAGGTCACTTCTCTCTGTGAATTCCTAAACAACATGGGGGCAATTATTCACGGGGCCGGAACCACCAGACTTGCTGTGACGGGAGTGACAGGTTTACACGATTCTGAATTTGTTGTCGCAGGAGACCGGATTGTGGCAGGTACTTATTTAACGGCAGTGATGGCAGCGGAAGGAAATGTGCTTTTGGATGGAATCCGTCCGGGTCATCTGACTGCAGCTCTCTCTCTGGCAGAACAAATGGGAGCTGAATTAAAGCTATATAAAAATCAGCTGGAGGTTTCCATGAGAGGCCGTCCTGACTGTGTGAACGTTGTAACCGAACCTTACCCGGGTTTTCCAACCGATCTTCAATCTCAGGTGATGGCAGTGATGGCATCGGGATCTGGCTGGGGAAGAGTGGAGGAAACGATTTTTGAAGGCAGGTTCGGAGCGGCAAATGAGCTTAAGAAACTGGGGGCAGATATCGTCATAGAGGGCAAACGGGCCATTGTACACGGACTGTATCCTCTAAAAGGAAACTGTGTAACTGCTCCTGATCTAAGAGGCGGAGCTGCCCTTGTGGTAGCCGGGCTTGCAGGCGAAGGCGTGACGGAGATTTCTGAATGCCACCATATCGAACGGGGGTATGAGGACATTTGCCGGGATTTAAGCAGTCTTGGAGCTGCAATCAGAGGTAAGGAATGAGAAACTTCAAAAAAAGCAGAAGAAAAGTGATCGTTGCAATCATAGCAGTATTCCTTCTGGCCGGGTCGGCAGCTTTTTTGTCACTGCAGATCAGAAACATTACTGTAACCGGCAACAAGAAATATACTTCAGATCAGATCATAGACTTATTATTTAAAGATGGCTGGGATAGGAATGCGATTACCTGTTTTTATAAGGATCGTTTTCGGGAACACGAACAGATCCCTTTTGTGGA
This sequence comes from Lacrimispora sp., assembly GCF_031982545.1. Classification (GTDB taxonomy): domain Bacteria; phylum Bacillota; class Clostridia; order Lachnospirales; family Lachnospiraceae; genus Lacrimispora. The sequence continues at coordinate 158,182 of NZ_DALYXB010000001.1, read as the reverse complement.
AGATTACAAAATCGTATTCCTAAGCCCAGTCAGCATAGAAGTGATTGTATATGAAAAATCCGTGGTTGGTTATGTTTCCTATATGGGCAGCTATATGTATTTTGATAAAGACGGGATTATTGTGGAAAGTTCCAGCGGAAAACTGACAGGAATTCCATGGATTACGGGGCTTAAGTATGGGCACATCGCTCTGCACCAGCCCCTCCCCGTGGAGGACTCCAAAGTATTTGGCCAGATCTTAACACTAACCCAGCTTTTATCAACCCATGAAATCCCTGTGGATGAGATCCGCTATGATTCCGGCGGGAATGCAACTCTTGTTATGGGGACCATCAGGGTTTACCTTGGAAGCAATGATCAGATGAACGGAAAAATCTCAGAACTGGGTGATCAGCTCCCGGTTTTAGGCGGTCTGGCTGGCACTCTGTATCTGGATACATATGACGAGGCGGAAACTGTCACTTCTTATCGGTTTGTGAAGGATAAGTGAATTTACATAATTTGTCTGGAATTTTGTTAAAAAAATGGTTGATATTTTTTACAAAATAAAATATTATATTAAATAGGTTTATACAGTAAGCTGTATATGGTTAAAGGAGGATATAATCTTGTTAGAGATTAAAATAAATGAGGCGGATAACGCTGCTAGAATTCTGGTAATCGGTGTAGGCGGTGCCGGGAACAATGCTGTGAACCGCATGATTGATGAGAATATAGCTGGTGTGGAATTTTTTGGAATCAATACGGACAAGCAGGCATTGCAGTTTTGCAAGGCCCCTACAGCCATGCAGATCGGTGAGAAGCTGACCAAGGGACTTGGTGCAGGAGCAAAACCTGAAATTGGCGAAAAGGCAGCACAAGAGAATGCGGACGAGCTGGCTCAGGTCATGAAGGGTGCCGATATGGTATTCGTAACCTGCGGTATGGGAGGCGGAACAGGAACTGGTGCAGCTCCTGTTGTGGCTAAGATTGCAAAAGATATGGGAATCTTAACTGTTGGTGTTGTAACAAAGCCATTCCGTTTTGAAGCCAAAACACGTATGTCCAATGCAGTGAACGGTATTGAACGTTTAAAAGAAAGTGTTGATACACTGATTGTAATCCCTAACGACCGTCTTCTTGAAATCGTGGACAGGCGTACTACCATGCCTGATGCTTTAAAGAAAGCAGATGAAGTACTTCAGCAGGCAGTTCAGGGTATTACGGATTTAATTAATGTACCAGGACTGATTAACCTGGATTTTGCTGATGTTCAGACCGTTATGACTGACAAGGGTATTGCTCATATTGGTATCGGTCACGCAAAGGGCGATGAGAAGGCTTTAGAAGCAGTGAAACAGGCAGTTTCCAGTCCGCTTCTAGAGACAACCATTGAAGGGGCAACTCATGTAATCATTAATATTTCCGGAGATATCAGCCTGATTGAAGCCAATGAGGCAGCAAGCTATGTTCAGGAGATGGCAGGAGATGATGCCAATATTATTTTTGGTGCCATGTACGATGAGAATGCACAGGATGAAGCAAGCATTACAGTGATTGCAACCGGACTTGATATGCAGCATGAAACACCGGTAGCCAAGGTTATGACCAACTTCTCCAATCCAAACTATAAGCAGCCAAAAGCAGCACCACAGGCAGCAAGTCAGGAAGCAGCGGCTACAACTGCAGCTAATCCTTCATACAACCAGAACATTAACCAGAATTATAACAATGCCAATAATTATTCCGGACAGCCTTATCCCAATAACCAGAATACCGGAAATTACAGCAATCCCAATTATAACAATCCAAATTATAATAAACAGCCTACTTACGGACAGGGAACTCCCCAGAATGCACCACAGGGGAATGGCCAGCCTTACCGTCCGACTGTGAACAAAGAAGTACAGATCAATATTCCTGACTTTTTAAGAAATAAAAGATAATAGATACATAACAGGCAGGTTCTCATGAACCTGCCTCTTTTTGAAAGGAGCGCCTTATGTTAAAAGAGGATAAAGACTGGGAATTATCAGAAGATTATTATACCGAACAGGACAGTGAGAAAAAGCTTTCTTTGGAGGATTTCATTACAGAGAAGGATTTAGAGGGGAATTCACTTAATATTCCCCCCCAGTCTGACGAACTACTTAAAAAGACCATTGAAGATGTACATCAGGTTCTGGCACTTGCAAAAGATGGAATGAGCATTGAAAAAATCGCTGAATTAACAGGTCTGGATGAAAAATACGTTTATGACATCCAGGTTTGCGCACAGGGCTTCAGGGAGGATGACGAGATCGCAGTGGCTCATTTGGTTCTGGGTTAAATTAGGGGGAAACAAAAGATGATGAGAAAGATTTGTCCGGTTTGTGATCTGCCGGTGAATGAGATCAATTACTGTCCCAGATGCAGGCGTGTTGTTAAAAAGCCTGTTTACTGGAATACAGACTATTTACTAAATGAGAAGAGAAGCCAGACAGTTATGCCGGTAAGTCAGCCGCCTACTGCTGCAATGCCGGTAAATCAACCGACTGTCCATACTCCATTGCCTGGAAAGGGACGATCCAATGTATTGCTGTTTGTTGTGATTCTGTTTATTGTGATCACGACTCTGGCCAGTGTGATCATCAGCTGCGCTGTGAATGCCACCTCTTTGGAAAGTAAGTATGATACAGCGGTGGGATATGATGACTATGGATATCGGGATTTAAATGAAGCGGAGGTAGTAGCGGCAGGAGAGCATTGCAGCGGCTTCGATCATTTTGATACGGACGGAAGAGAGATTTCCAGGTCTGTGATCCAGTTTATGGAAAAAGAGGAGCATGGCTACACCATCAATTCCCAAGAGACTTATGGGGATAATTATGAGTTTAAACAGGACGGCGATCCGCTGACTTTTTATGAGACGGTGGAAAGCGTTTATCTAATTCCTAAAGCTGCGGAAGAAACTGGCTCTGATGTGGAATCCTATGAGTACGTGGATATTAACTATGATACGGCTACGGGAGAACTCCACCGGTATGTTTCCTATCTGGAGGATCAGGAAGCGACTCTGGTATATTTAAAACAGTTTTTACTGGATACAGAAGCAGGGTGTATGGTTGAGACAGACCAGAGCAGCGTTGACTCGATTATAGAACAGGCACAGGCAAGGATTAACCAGCGGGAAGGAGCCTACATCCTGGAAGGTATCTTTGATGTAAACATCTATATCTATGAAGACCGGATACAGGTTTATGTATCCTATAACAATCCTGAGACTGTAATAAACCAGGAAACTTAACCGCTAAAACCTGCTATTGACAGATAATAATCATTCTGATATAATAATCTCAATCGCAAAAGGGAGTAGCTTCCACCGAAAGGCTGGATAAGCGTGCGTCAGAACGATAAAGAGATTTATCCGCATTCTTATGAAATGTCAAGACTTTTACTGATACCGACAGGTACCGGCAAAGGTCTTTTTTTATATCCATTTTTGCGAGAGACCCCCCAAAAGAAAGAGAGGAAGTTAAGGATGGAAACAGTTAACCCAAAAGGAACGGAGCAATTAAGAAAAATCCGGAAAGTGATAAAGAAATCCGGAATAGCGGTTTTACTCGCTGTTGCGGTTCCTGTGATTGCATTTGGCTCTGTCTATAATGTGCAGGAGCAGGAACAGGCGGTAGTGACCACGTTAGGGATTCCAAGAACGGTTGCAGAGCCGGGGCTGCATTTTAAGATTCCCTTTGTTCAGAATGTGCATAAGGTGAATACCACCATACAGGGATTTGCTGTAGGCTACGATCCCAGTGACAATGAGAGCAAGGAAGAAGATTCCCTGATGATTACAAAAGATTATAATTTTGTAAATGTGGATTTTTTTGTGGAGTATAAAGTCACAGATCCGGTAAAAGCAATCTATGCTTCCAGGGATCCCCTTATCATTCTGCAGAATGTATCAAGAAGCAGCATCCGAACAGTCATTGGCAGCTACGATGTGGATTCTGCGCTGACCAATGGAAAAAATGAAATTCAGTCCAAAGTAAAGGAAATGATCACGGCAAAACTGGCAGAACACAATGTAGGGCTAACGGTGATCAATGTCACCATACAGGATTCAGAACCGCCGACAAAGGAGGTAATGGAAGCCTTTAAGGCAGTGGAAACAGCCAAACAGGGAAAAGAGACGGCAATCAACAACGCAAATAAGTACCGCAATGAAAAGCTTCCGGAGGCAACTGCCCAGACAGATCAGATTCTTCAGGAAGCGGAGTCTTCCAAGGCAAAAAGGATTAATGAGGCAAGTGCAGAGGTAGCAAAGTTCAATGCCATGTACGAGGAATATGTGAAAAACCCGGAAGTGACCAAAAAAAGAATGTTTTATGAAACAATGGAAGATGTGCTTCCAAACATGAAAGTGATTATTGACGGTACGGATCAGACCAGTACCATCCTCCCCCTTGACAGCTTTACCGGAGGAGCGGCCAGTGAAAAGAAGGAGAATCAGGAATGAAAAAGATAAAAACAGGCATAGGAATTGTGATTGCGGCAGTTGCCGTAACAGTGCTTTCCGGAGGGGTAGTGGTAACAAAGGAAAATGAATTTAAGCTGATCAGACAGTTTGGAAGAGTGGAGAGAGTCATTGATTCCCCAGGCATCTCATACAAGATACCATTGATCCAGACAGCAGATACCCTGCCAAAGCAGATCTTAATTTACGATCTTGCGGCTTCCGATGTGATTACCATGGATAAAAAAACCATGCTCAGTGACAGCTACGTGCTCTGGCGGATTGAAGATCCTCTGAAATTTGCCCAGTCACTGAATTCTTCCCTTTCTGGTGCAGAGAGCAGAATTGATACGGTGGTTTATAACTCAGTAAAGAATGTAATCAGCAGTATGGCCCAGAATGAAGTCATAAGCAGCCGTGATGGGGAGCTTTCTCAGGCGATCATGGATAATGTGGGAGAAAACATGGGTCAGTATGGAATCCGCCTGCTGGCAGTGGAAACAAAGCGCCTGGATCTTCCGGCAGATAATAAAACAGCCGTGTATGAAAGAATGATTTCAGAGCGTGCCAAAATAGCTGCCACATATACAGCAGAAGGCCAGGCAGAGGCGAAAAAGATACAAAATACAACAGACCGTGAAATAGCAATCAGTATTTCTGATGCTCAGGCAAAGGCGGCATCAGTCACATCAGAGGGAGAAGGAGAATATATGAGAATTATGGCGGAAGCTTATCATGATCCTCAAAGATCAGATTTCTATTCCTTTGTGCGGTCGTTGGAAGCAGCTAAAAAGTCACTTGCAGGAAATGGGAATACTTTAATCCTTCCAGGAGGCTCTCCGCTTGCCAGGATTTTTACCGGTCAGTAAAATTTGGAATACTACCTGTTGCGGGAAAAAGTTTTTTATGGTAAAGTGTTAAAATAAAAAGAAGCAGAGGATAGGAGATTGACAGAATGAAGATTACAGATATATTGAGCCAGGGAAAGCCGACCTTATCTTTTGAAGTGTTTCCGCCTAAGACAGAGGATAAGTATGATTCTGTTGAGAAGGCGGCTGCTGAGATAGCAAAACTGAAACCTGCCTTTATGAGCGTCACATACGGCGCAGGCGGAGGAACAAGTAAGTATACCGTAGACATCGCTTCTGCCCTCCATCATGAATATCATGTTACGGCCTTGGCCCATTTGACCTGTGTATCTTCAACCAAAGAAAAGGTGCGTCAGGTGTTAGGTGAACTAAAGGAAGCAGGGATAGAGAACGTGCTGGCATTAAGAGGTGATATCCCGGCAGATGCCCCGGATAAGCGGGAATACAATTATGCATCAGAACTGATCCGGGAAATTAAGGAAACCGGTGATTTCTGTATCGGAGCTGCCTGTTATCCGGAAGGTCATGTGGAATCAGCAAACAAGACCATTGATATGGATTACTTAAAGCAGAAGGTGGAAGCAGGATGCGATTTTGTAACCACCCAGATGTTTTTCGATAATAACATCTTATATAATTACTTATACCGGATACGGGAAAAGGGAATTACAGTCCCGGTTGTTGCAGGAATTATGCCTGTAACCAATGTAAGGCAGATCATACGCAGCTGCCAGTTGTCCGGAACCTATCTGCCCACCCGGTTTAAGGCGATCGTTGACCGGTTTGGGGAAGACCCGGCAGCCATGAAGCAGGCAGGAATCGCCTATGCAACGGAGCAGATCATTGATTTAATTGCAAACGGTGTCAATGCCATTCATGTTTATTCTATGAATAAGCCTGATGTGGCCTTAAAGATCAAGGAAAATCTTTCTCAGATACTGTAATCCGTAAAGCAGCAGGTCCGTTTCTGTAAAAGAGCGGACCTGTTTTATCAGGAAAAATCGGAGGGATAAGGATGGAGATCAGCCGGAAGGAGATTCTTAGATATTTAGGATATGGAAATAAGGAAAGCGATGAGCAGATCAGTGCATTGGTTGAGGAAGTATTGGACGAACTTCTGGCTGCAGCATCACCCAAATGTATACACAGGGCATTTCCGTTAACACTGCTTCCTGAGAATGAGATTGATTTTACTGTCTTTCGTACAAAAAGCCGGAATTTAAGTAAAAATCTGGCGGATTGTGAGGAAGTTCTGTTATTTGCAGCAACACTGGGAACCGGAGTGGATGTGCTGCTTCACAAATACACCAGACTGCAGATGAGCAGGGCTGTCATTATGCAGGCTGCTGCAGCAGCAGTGATTGAAGAATACTGTGACGAAGAAAATCGCAAACTGAAACAGGAATATGAGGCCAGGGGCTTTTATTTAAGACCCAGATTCAGTCCCGGCTACGGTGATTTTTCGCTGGAATGTCAAAAAGATATAACAACAGTGTTGGAAACACCCAAGCGGATTGGCATTATGCTTACGGAAAGCCTGCTGATGACTCCCTCCAAATCCGTGACGGCAGTGATGGGAGTCAGTAAGAAGCCTTACCGGTGTGAGATAAAAGGGTGTGAATCCTGTGGGAAAAAGGACTGTGCATACCGGAGATAAGATAGAAACTGAGTGGAGATGGAGGAAAGTATGACAGCGATTTTAGAGAAATTGAAAGAAAGAATCCTTTTTTTTGACGGAGGCATGGGCAGCCTTTTACAGGCCAATGGCTTAAAACCCGGTGAACTGCCGGAAACCTGGAATGTAACCCATTCTGATTTAATCGTAAAGCTGCACAGAGATTATCTGGAAGCCGGTGCAGATATGATTAAAACCAATACCTTTGGTGCGAATGGTTTAAAATATAATAAGGACAAGGAATTTGATTTAGAGCAGATTGTGACAGCTGCCATGAAGAATGCCAGGGAGGCGGCGGATACTGCCGCTTATTCCCAGGGAAGGTCAAAAGGAGCGATAGCCCTTGATATCGGTCCTACCGGTAAACTTTTAAAGCCTCTGGGAGATCTTGATTTTGAAGATGCCTATGAGCTGTTTTCCCAGGTGGTAAGAATCGGTGAACGGGAAGGGGCAGACCTCATTCTCATTGAAACCATGAGTGACAGCTATGAAGCAAAAGCAGCGGTTCTGGCTGCAAAAGAAAACAGCAGACTGCCTGTTTTTGTGACAATGATTTTTGATGAGAAAGGAAAGCTTTTAACCGGAGGAAATGTGGAATCTACGGTAGCTCTTTTAGAAGGGCTGGGAGTGGATGCCATGGGAATTAACTGCGGTCTTGGTCCTGTTCAGATGAAAGGCATTCTGGAAGACATTATGAAGGTGGTTTCTCTACCTGTCATTGTAAACCCCAATGCCGGACTTCCAAGAAGTGAAGGCGGAAAGACGGTTTATGACATTGATGCCGATGAATTTGCCAGAGTCATGAAGGAGATTGTGGAGGCGGGGGCCTGTATCATTGGCGGCTGCTGCGGAACCACGCCGGAGCATATAGAAAAAATGGCAGCCCTTTGTAAGGATTCGCCGGTCAGACTTCCGGAAAGAAAGAACCGGACGGTGATTTCCTCCTATGCCCAGGCTGTTGTCATAGATCAGGATCCGGTTATTATTGGAGAACGGATTAACCCAACAGGAAAAGCTAAATTTAAGCAGGCGTTAAAGGATCACAATCTGGAGTATATCTTAAGAGAAGGCGTTCTCCAGCAGGATAACGGAGCCCATGTGCTTGACGTGAATGTGGGACTTCCTGAGATTGATGAATCAGCCATGATGGTAGAGGTAGTGAAAGAACTGCAAAGTATCATTGACCTGCCTTTACAGATTGACACCTCCAATATGACTGCCATGGAACGTGCCATGAGAATCTATAACGGTAAGCCCCTTATCAATTCCGTGAACGGAAAGAAAGAAGTGATGGAAGCCATTTTCCCTCTTGTAAAACGGTACGGAGGAGTGGTGGTTGCTCTTGCTCTTGACGAAGACGGTATTCCGGAAACGGCTGAGGGAAGAATTGCAGTATCAAAAAAGATTTATGATACCGCAGCCGGATATGGGATCGGAAAAGAAGATATCATCATTGACGCTTTGTGTATGACAGTGAGCTCTGACAACAAAGGTGCCATTACAACCCTTGAGACCGTAAGACGGGTAAGGGATGAATTACAGGGAAAAACCATCCTTGGAGTATCCAATATTTCCTTTGGCCTTCCCCAGAGAGAGATTGTCAATGCAGCATTCTTTACCATGGCTCTGCAAAACGGACTGAGCGCCGCCATTATAAATCCAAACTCAGAGGCCATGATGCGCTCTTACTACAGCTTCCGTGTGCTTGCAGACTTAGATCCCCAGTGTAGCAATTATATCAGCATCTACAGCGGTAACGTGGCCGTTCTTGGTGAGGTAAAAAGACAGGCAGGGGATCAGAAAGCAGCCGGGGTAAGCGGAACGGATTTATCCTTAGGGGAAAGCATAAAAAAAGGATTAAAGGACAGAGCGTATGCCGCAGTTTCTGAACTTCTGGAAAACAGGGAACCCCTTACCATTATTAATGAAGAGATGATTCCCGCTCTCAATGAGGTTGGAAAAGGTTTTGAGAAGGGAACGGTATTTCTTCCCCAGCTCCTGATGAGCGCAGAGGCGGCAAAGGCAGCTTTTGAGGTTATTAAGGAGAAGCTGGCACAAAGCGGTGCAGAGGAAAAGAAAAAGGGAACTGTAATACTTGCAACCGTAAAGGGAGACATTCACGACATCGGCAAAAATATTGTAAAGGTGCTTTTGGAAAATTACAGCTATGAAGTACTGGATCTTGGAAAAGATGTTCCGCCTGAAACCATTGTAAAAACGGCTGTCGAACGGAATGTGAAGCTGGTGGGGTTAAGCGCTCTCATGACAACTACGGTTCCAAGCATGGAAGAGACCATACGCCAGCTTCGCACCCAGGCGCCTTTTGCAAAGGTTATGGTCGGCGGGGCAGTTCTCACAAAAGAGTATGCAATGACAATCGGCGCAGACCAGTATTGCCGGGACGCCATGGCATCCGTGAATTATGCCGAGGATATATTTGAAGTAAAATAAGGTGCCTCATTGACAAATAACGAATGAATGGTACAATAAAACTTGATAATATATCTGGAGGTACAAAATGGGAAAGATAATTTTAACGGGGGACAGACCCACCGGAAAGCTTCACATCGGACATTATGTGGGTTCGCTGAGGCGCAGGGTGGAATTGCAGAATTCCGGCGAATTTGACGAAATTTTTATTATGATAGCGGATGCTCAGGCATTGACGGATAATGCGGACAATCCGGAAAAGGTTCGTCAGAACATTATTGAGGTAGCGCTGGATTATCTCGCATGCGGGCTGGATCCCAGTAAGAGTACGTTGTTCATCCAGTCTCAGATACCACAGCTTACAGAGCTTAGCTTCTATTATATGAATCTGGTTACCGTTTCAAGACTTCAGCGCAATCCTACTGTAAAATCAGAGATTGCCATGAGAAATTTTGAAACCAGCATACCCGTGGGCTTCTTTACCTATCCAATCAGCCAGGCAGCTGATATTACGGCATTTAAGGCCACCACGGTCCCGGTGGGAGAAGATCAGGAGCCTATGATTGAACAGACCAGGGAGATCGTACGGAAGTTCAATTCCGTTTACGGAGATGCTTTAGTAGAGCCGGATATCCTGCTTCCGGATAATCAGGCGTGCTTACGTCTTCCAGGAACAGATGGTAAGGCAAAGATGAGCAAATCCCTTGGCAACTGCATCTACTTATCCGATTCAGAAGATGAGGTTAAGAAAAAGGTAATGAGCATGTACACTGATCCCAATCACCTGATGGTTTCCGATCCCGGACAGGTGGAAGGCAATACTGTATTTACCTATCTGGATGCATTTTGTAAAGAAGAGGATTTTAATGAATATTTACCGGATTACAAGAACCTCGATGAGTTAAAAGAGCACTATCAGAGAGGCGGACTTGGAGACGTGAAAGTAAAGAGATTTTTAAACAGTGTGCTGCAGGCAGAGTTAGAACCCATCAGAAAAAGAAGAAAAGAATACGAAGCAGATATCCCTTACGTATATCAGATCTTAAAAGAGGGAAGTCAGAAAGCAGAAGCAGCAGCAGCAGCTACCTTAAAAGAGGTTAAGGAAGCGATGAAGATCAACTATTTTGACGATGTGGAACTGATCGGAGAACAGGCAAAGCGGTTTAAAGGTCAGGAATAGGAGTTGTCATGAAGATCGTGTCCATTCATGAGATACTGGAATGCAATCAGCTTTTAAAAGACAGCGGATTGGAATTTAAGATTCATTTAAGAGATGCCTGCGGGAAACAGTCCTGCTTTGTGGAATCCCTTAGTGAAAGCAATCAAACAGCAGAATATCAGGCGCTTTATGAAACACTGGAAGCGTACTTTAAGAAACTGCGTTTTCAGTTGGAGTATAATGAAGATAAGACAAACTTCTGGATGAGTTAACTCCGGAATCTGGATTGCCGGAGTGGCTGCAAAGGAGAAAAACCTTTGGGCTTCTCCGGTTTTTTTAACTTAATAATAAAATAATAATTATTATCAATATTATTTATTGAATTTTCTGGTAATCTATGCTATGATTATACCATGAATTAGGAACAACTAACTCATAAATTTAAACGAAACAAGCCATATTAATTTAGTATAGCCATCAGGAAAGGAGATAGATTGTATGTCATTCATTGGAAAAGAGATCAGTGATTTTAAAGTACAAAGTTTTATAAATGGAGAATTTAAGGAAGTGGTTAAAAAGGATGTTCTGGGTAAGTGGTCCGTATTCTTTTTTTATCCGGCGGATTTTACTTTTGTCTGCCCCACAGAACTGGAAGATCTTGCAGATAAATATGAGGATTTTAAAAAGGCGGGCTGTGAAATTTACAGCGTATCCTGTGATACCCATTTTGTACACAAGGCCTGGCATGACGCTTCAAAGACAATAAAAAAGATTCAGTATCCCATGCTTGCGGATCCTACAGGCGCGCTGGCAAGAAGCTTTGATGTTCTGATTGAGGAATCCGGCATGGCGGAACGGGCAACCTTTGTTGTGAATCCGGAAGGAGTTATCGTCGCTTATGAAGTGATTGCCGGCAACGTGGGGAGAAACGCAGAAGAACTGTTTCGGAGAGTGGAGGCTTCTCAGTTTGTCGCCAAACACGGAGATGAGGTTTGTCCTGCAAAATGGAAACCAGGTGAAAAGACATTAAAGCCCAGTCTGGATTTAGTAGGGCTTCTGTAAAGGCGGGATCCTATGGCTGAATTTTATGACGTAATTATTGTAGGCGCAGGTCCTGCAGGTCTCTCCGCAGCCATTTATGCAGCCAGAGCCAGATTTAAGGTTCTGGTACTGGAAAAGGAAAAAATCGGCGGTCAGATTACCATTACATCGGAAATTGTAAATTATCCCGGAATCGAAAAAATAGACGGCACAGAGCTGACAGAAAAGATGCGGGCCCAGGCACAAAGCTTTGGCGCTGAATTTCAAATAGCAAAGGTGACAGATTTTGATTTATCCGGAGATATGCGAATTGTGAAAACCGATAAAGGTGATTTTAAGACCCTTGGAATTGTTCTTGCTCTTGGTGCAAACCCCAGAATGCTGGGGTTTGCAGGAGAGAGAGAATACAAAGGCAGAGGAGTGGCTTACTGTGCAACCTGCGACGGTGAATTTTTCACCGGAATGGATGTATTTGTAATTGGAGGTGGATTTGCAGCAGCAGAAGAAGCTGTATTTCTCACAAAATATGCAAGAAAGGTCACCATCATTGTCAGAGAAGAAGATTTTACCTGTGCCGCCTCTGTAGCGGATAAGGCGAAGAATCACGAAAAGATTGAAGTTCATTATCAGACAGAGATCATGGAAGCTGCTGGTGACAGGCTTTTACAATCTGCCAGATTTCGGGATAATCAGACTGGAAGAGAATGGACTTATGAAGCGCCAGAGGGAGAATCCTTTGGTATATTCGTATTTGCAGGCTATGTACCGGACACAGAAATAGTGAAAGGAAAGCTGGAGCTTGACGGCCACGGTTATCTCATTACAGATCACAATCAGATGACGGGGATTCCCGGAGTGTATGGAGCCGGTGATGTGTGTGTCAAGAATTTAAGACAGGTGGTAACCGCTGTTTCCGACGGTGCAGTTGCCGCCACGTCCTTAGAAAAATATGTGGCTGATGTTTATGAGAAGTTACAGTTGTCTCCACGGGAGCCTCTGGCACAAGCGGATCACAAAAGTGAGAATAGAAAGCAGCAGGATGAATCAGGAGAAGAGAATTTAATTACTTTCGAAATGAGACAGCAGTTAGAAGCGCTGTTTGAAAAATTTCAGAAAAAAGTTGTTGTAAAGGCACTTTTGGATCAAAGTCAGCTTTCCGTTGAAATGGATTCCTTTTTAAAGGAACTCTCTGGCATATCAGAGAAAGTGGAATGTCTTACAGAGCGGGTATCTGATAAGTCAGAACCGGATGAGACAATTCCCGCCCTGTTGGTTTTAAGAGAAGATGGTGCGGAAACAGGAATCCGCTTCCATGGAATTCCAGGAGGCCATGAGTTTAATTCCTTCGTTATCGGATTATACAATGCGGCGGGGCCGGGACAGACTGTTTCTAAGGAAGAAGAAGACAGAATACACAGGTTAGACAAAGAACTTACCATTAAGATTGCGGTTTCATTATCCTGTACCATGTGTCCGACCACCGTTATGTCAGCAGGCAGAGTTGCGGCAGAAAATGGCAAAGTAAAGGCATGGACTTATGATCTTGCTTATTATCCGGAACTAAAGAAACGCTATCAGATTATGAGTGTGCCCTGTATGATTATCAATGATAAGGTTGTAGAATTCGGAAAGAAGTCCGTAGAGGAGCTTCTGACCGTTTTGGAAAGTATAGAATAGAAAAGGAGAAATCATGATGAATTATCTGGAAATTGAAAAGGTCATAGGAAGAGAAATTATTGACTCAAGAGGGAATCCTACTGTTGAGGCGGAGGTTCATTTAGCGGATGGCACCATTGCCACAGGAGCCGCACCAAGCGGAGCGTCTACAGGAGAGTTTGAGGCCCTGGAGTTAAGAGACGGAGATAAGGCCCGTTATGGTGGAAAGGGCGTTTTAAATGCAGTTCACAATATTAATACGGTGATCCATTATGCATTGGTAGGAATGGACGCATCTGATATTTACGGAATCGATCAGGCGATGATTACAGCCGATGGAACACCGGATAAATCAAGACTTGGCGCCAACGCCATTCTTGCAGTATCCATTGCCTGTGCAAGAGCAGCAGCAGTGAGCATGGGAATTCCTCTTTACCGGTTCTTAGGTGGTATTACAGGCAACCGCCTTCCAGTTCCCATGATGAATATTTTAAATGGTGGAGCTCATGCTGCCAATACCGTAGATGTTCAGGAGTTTATGATCATGCCGGCAGGAGCACCAAGCTTTAAGGAAGGCCTTCGCTGGTGTACCGAAGTGTTCCATTGCCTGGCATCTATTTTAAAGGCAAAAGGCCTGGCAACCTCAGTAGGCGACGAAGGCGGTTTTGCCCCTGACTTAGAGAGCGATGACGCAGCGATTGAACTGATTCTGGAAGCGGTGAGAAAAGCAGGATATGAACCTGGACGGGACTTTGTACTTGCCATGGATGCAGCCTCCAGTGAGTGGAAAGGTGAAGGCAAGGGACAGTATCTTCTGCCTAAATCCGGCAAGCATTACTCTTCTGCAGAGTTAATTGAACACTGGAAACAGCTGTGTGAAAAATATCCCATCTACTCCATTGAGGACGCACTTGATGAAGAGGACTGGGAGGGCTGGAAGCTTTTAACCAGGGAACTCGGAAACAAGATCCAGCTGGTAGGTGATGATTTATTTGTTACGAATACAGAACGTCTGAAGAGAGGTATCACAGAAGGGTGCGGTAATTCCATCCTCATTAAACTCAATCAGATCGGTTCCGTATCAGAGACACTGGAAGCCATTAAGATGGCTCACAGGGCAGGGTATACCGCGATTGCTTCCCATCGTTCCGGAGAGACAGAAGATACTACCATCGCAGATCTTGCAGTGGCTTTAAATACCTGTCAGATTAAGACCGGAGCTCCAAGCAGAAGTGAGCGTGTGGCCAAATACAACCAACTGCTTCGTATTGAAGAGGAACTGGGTGAGAGTGCCGTATATCCAGGAATGGATGCATTTCATATCCGCCGTTCCTAATTAAGAGTGAGTAAGACCTGCAGGTCGAAGATAAGACTTGCAGGTCTTTTTTTGTGATTTGCGAAAAGGGTTTGATGTAGGGAGAAATAAATGATATGCTTAAGAAATTGGTGGAATATCCGAGATACTTTCTCAATAGAATAAACAGTGATACCGTTATAAAAGAGCAATAAGTGGGAATGTATGAGAAAGTAGGAGAAGGATAGTGGCGGAAATAAAGAGGATCAGGTGCGGAAGTGAAAACTGTTATCTGATAGAAAAAAAAGAGAGAGCCATTCTGATTGACACCGGTAGAAAAGGCTTTGAAGAAAAGATACTTAATCATTGTAAAAAGAGCAGGGTAGAACTCATTATTCTGACTCATGGTCATATAGAACAGGTACAGAATGCGGCCCATTTATCCAGGGAGTTAAAAGCCCCTCTGGCAATCCACAGAGATGATCTGGGGATTCTTAAGGATAATTTTAAGGAACCTGTGTCTTATCAGGGCCTTTTAGGGATGGTAGTGGCCGATGTTGCTGCAAAAAACTTTGAAGAATCTGTTATTTTTGATTTTACACCTGATATTTTTTTGAAAGAGGGAGACAGGTTGGATGAATACGGGATTGACGGGACAATAATTGAACTGCCTGGTCATACCAGAGGCTCCATCGGGCTGGAACTGGAGAAACGGGCAGTCTTTGTGGGAGATGCTCTGATGAACTTATTTTATCCCGGACTTCCCATGATTTACTGTGACCGGGAAGCCATGATAAGAAGTGCGGAAAAAATCAGTGCTCTTGGAGTAAGAAAAATATATTTCTGTCACGGAAATCCAGCAGAGAACGGAACGTGGAGCCGGATAGAAAAATAAACAGAGGAAATTATAGTATGATAAAAATTTACGCGGAAGAATTTAATTTAGCAGAGGGTGAGAATAAACGGGAAACAGAACATTTTAAGGGGGAGCTGCTCCTTCGAAAGGGATTAAAGAAAGATTATGGAATCGATTATGGTGAGAGCAATCCAATTCCAGTTATAAAGGGAGTACATGGCAAACCTCAATTAAAGGAATATCCCCATATCTTTCATAACATCAGCCATACGGCAGGACTGGCCGCCTGCGCAATTGGAGATGCACCGGTGGGGATTGATGTGGAAGAAATACGCCCTTTTTCTGAGAATATCATCCGAAAAGTGATGTCAGAACAGGAAAAGGAGCAGTTTTATAAGCTTAAGGGAGAGGAACAGACTGCCTTCTTTTTTAAGATCTGGACACTGAAGGAGAGTTATGTAAAAGCCGGAGGCTGGGGGATTACCATTCCTCTTACGGAGTTTTCCTTTGAACTGGGTCCGGATGGTATTACATGCTCTGTTCCCGAAGTGGAGATAGTCCAGTATTGTCTGAAGGAGAGATATATTTTATCTTTGTGCACTTTTAAGAAAACGGAGATATGCTTTAAGGAAATATTATAAGATGGAAATAAATGGGCAAGAATCTATGTAAGTGGTTATCACTGAAATGGAGGAAGGCCCATGAAACTTGTATCGGATCAATATTTAATCACGTATCTTCAAAGATTTGACCAATATCCGTTTGAAGTAAAACTTCACGGAAAAACCCATTTAATCGGGGAGGGGAATCCAGTATTTAAAGTCAGTATGAAAGATGAGATTGACAGCAGTAAGCTGTTGTCCAGTACTTCCCTTGCACTGGGCGAAGCCTATATGAAGGGAAATCTGGATATCGAGGGAGATTTGTTCCAGGCACTGGATCATTTTATGGGACAAATGGCTGCTTTTACGGCAGATCAGAAAAAACTAAAAACACTTTTTTTTACTTCTCTTTCCAAAAAGAATCAGGAAAAGGAGGTTTCTTCTCATTATGACATCGGTAATGATTTTTACAGTCTCTGGCTTGATGATACCATGAGCTATTCCTGTGGTTATTTTAAGGCAGAAAATGATACCCTTTATGAGGCTCAGTGCAATAAAGTGGAACGCATTTTAAAGAAGCTTTGTTTAAAGGAGAACATGACCCTTTTAGACATTGGCTGCGGCTGGGGTTATTTATTAATAAGGGCGGCAGAGGAATACGGTGTAAAGGGTATGGGGATTACCTTAAGTGCAGAGCAGAAAAAGGAATTTGAAAGGCGGATTGAGGTTCTGGGTCTGTCTGATCGTATTACGGTAGAATTAATGGATTACAGGGATCTGCCTAAAAGCGGAAGGACTTTTGACCGGGTAGTCAGCGTGGGAATGGTGGAGCACGTTGGGAGGGAAAATTATGATCTCTTTCTTAAAAGTGCAGAGTCCGTTTTAAAGCCGGGAGGGCTGTTCCTGTTACATTTTATCAGCGCACTGAGGGAATATCCGGGAGATCCCTGGATGAAAAAATATATTTTCCCGGGAGGCATGGTACCCAGTCTCAGAGAAATGATAAATCTATTAAGTGATCATAAATTTTATGTTTTGGATGTGGAAAGTCTCAGACGACATTATTATAAAACACTGCGTCACTGGGATCAGAATTTTAACGAAAACAGGAATCAGATCGAAAAAAAGATGGGAACTGAATTTGTGAGAATGTGGGATTTGTATTTAAATGCCTGCGCTGCAACATTTCATAACGGAATCATTGATCTGCACCAGATTCTTATATCAAAGGGAATTAATAATGAGCTCCCCCTTACCAGGTGGTATTAACGTGAAACACCAGGGTTGCCCCTGCATAAAAAACATGGTATGATTCCATGGGAAGAACCAGAAAGGATCTTTATGGAATCAGATGAATAAGCGAAAGAAGAACATACTTCTGGTTTGCATCTATGCAGTTATGCTCCTGCTGTGCTTTCTCATTGTCCTGTTGTTACAGAAAGTTCATTCTCCTCATACAAAGGACGGAGATGCTAATAGGGCGACGGAGAGCACAGCAGTACCTGATACAAAGGAAGAACCGGAGACGAAAGACAACAGGGAAACGTTCTCTGCTGCTGAGACAGAACAATGTACGAAAGAGGCCATATGCCCTTCTCTTCCCCGCCCCGCGGAAAAGGCAGTGGAAGAAACGAAAGAAGAGGAAAAACCGTACCAGCCTCCGGTCATTGTAATTGCATCAGACGTCCATTATTTTTCACCGGAGCTGACGGATTACGGGGAAGCTTTCGATGAACTGGAAAAGCTGGACGATGGTAAGGTAGTCCGCTATATTCCACAGATTATGGATGCATTTACAGATCAGATGGAGAAAAAGAAGCCTGCCGCGGTGATTTTAAGCGGTGATTTAACTTTAAATGGAGAGAAAAAGGGACATGAGGCGCTGGCTGAAAAATTAGCGGTTCTGGAAGAAAAGGGAGTAAAGGTTCTTGTGATACCTGGAAACCACGATATTAATAATCATGCAGCAGCATCTTATTTTGGTAAGGAAAAGGAACCCATACAGGAAGCAAATGAAAAGGATTTCTATGATATATACCGCAGGTTTGGATATGATCAGGCCAGAAGTCTGGATCAGAACTCTCTTAGTTATGTCTATGAACTGGACGAAAAAAACTGGCTTCTTATGGTGGATTCTGCCCAGTATGAACCTTATAACAAAGTGGGGGGAAGAATTAAAGAGAAAACCCTTGACTGGATGAAAACACAGCTGGAAGAAGCGAAAAAGGTGGGTGTAACGGTTGTGGTAATTGCCCACCATAACCTTTTGAAAGAGAGTATTTTATATCCGGAGGACTGTACCCTGGAAAATAGCGGCGATGTGGTCCGTTTACTGGAGAGTTACCGGATTCCTCTTTACATAAGCGGTCATCTGCATTTGCAGAAAACCAAGACTTACAGACAGGAGCCGGGTGAAAAGGGGGCAGATTACCACATCAGTGAAGTGGTTGCAAACTCCTTTGCCATCAGTCCCAATCAGTACGGTGTCCTGACCTGGACCGGCGATAACCGGCTTATTTATACCACGGAACAGACCGATGTGGAGGACTGGGGTAAGAAAACCGGAACAACGGATGAAAACCTTTTAAGCTTTAGCGGATATGCGGAAAAAAGCTTAAAAGAAGTGGTGTATGAGCAGGTGAGCAGACAGATTAAGAATCTTCCAAAAGAACAGATTGAGGAGATGGCAAAGCTGTATGGGGATTTGAACAGTGATTATTGCGCCGGAAGACCCATCGATGCCAGAGAGATTAAATCCACCACAGCATTTCACTTATGGCAGAGGAATCTGCCGGACAGCCGGCTGTTTGCCCAGATTGACCAGATATTAAGAGATACGGCTTCAGACCATAATACATGGGAGGGCAGGACAGAAGAAACGAAAGAGGAAGACAGCGATGAAGATGACAGAGAACAAACGCCTTAAGCGGGGAAGTGTTCTGACCATAACTGGCGGAATATTATGGGGAATATCGGGAACCTGCGGGCAGTATCTATTGCAGGTGAAAGGAATGGCTTCCGACTGGCTGGTTCCGGTACGATTACTTTGTGCAGGAATTCTGCTGCTGGTTATCTGCTTTATGAAACAGGGAAAGCAGATTTTTGCACCGTTTAAAAACGGAAGGGATATGAGAGATTTATTCATCTTTGGCATGATTGGCATGTCCATGTGCCAGTATACCTATTTCACCGCCATTGGATATTCCAATGCAGGTACTGCAACGGTGCTTCAGTACATAGGACCTGTTCTGATTATGCTTTATGTTTCTGCACGGGCGGGAAAAATTCCTGAGAAACACGAACTACTTGCGGCAGCCCTTGCCATGGCAGGAACTTTTTTACTGGCAACCCATGGAAAACCCGGAAGTCTTGCGATTTCAGACCGAGCCCTGTTTTGGGGACTGTGCTCTGCGGGAGCCCTTGCAGTTTACACCACTCAGCCGGGAAGGCTTTTAAGTAAGTATGGATCTATGGTAATAACGGCATGGGGAATGCTCATTGGAGGAGTTTTACTTGGTCTGATTTTCCGACCCTGGGAGAAGACAGTTCTCCTTGATGGGGCGTCTGTTACGGCAATGGCACTTATTATTGTGTTTGGCACAATCATTGCATTTGCCTGTTATATGGAAGGCGTCAACTGTGTGGGACCTAAGAAAGGGAGCCTTCTGGCATCGGTAGAGCCAGTGTCAGCCACTGTGTTTTCCGTGCTTTTTATGGGAGTTAACTTTGGTCTTATGGACTTTATAGGATTTGTATGCATTCTATCTACTGTATTTCTTCTGACGTCGGGGAAAGAATAGTCCATGCTTTACAATTTATTTCATATCATATATAATGATGAAATAAAATTACATGAATTAGAGGTAAACCATATATGCAGGAAAGTATAAGTGTGTCCGGAGTTCTCTGCTCATCCTACGATTCTTTTTTTGAAGCAGAGAAAAAGATTGCGGATTTTATTCTCTCAAATAAAAGTGATATCATAGACATGACAGTAGCTGAGCTGGCTCTGGCAAGCGGAACAAGCGATGCCACAGTGTCCAGATTCTGCAGAAGATGCGGATTTAATGGCTTTCATCATCTAAAGATTAATCTGGCTAAAGAGGTGGCGGAGGAACGGGGCAATTCCATTGAAGTTTCCAATGACATCAGCCGTGATAATATCGGTCAGTCTCTTCAGAATATCCTGGCCAATAAGGTGGCGGAGCTGACCCAGACCATTTCCATGATGGAACCGGCTGAGCTTGATCAGATCTTAACTATGATAGAAAAAGCCAGAACAGTCCAGCTGGTGGCAGTGGGCAATACCATCCCGGTAGCACTTGACGGTGCCTTTAAATTCAATCAACTGGGAATTGCCACTGTGTCTGGAACCATTTGGGAGACCCAGATGGCATATACCTGCAATATGGGGCCGGATGATGCGGTCATCATCATATCCAATTCCGGTTTTTCCAAACGGCTTATGACTCTGGTGGCAGTAGCTAAGGAAAACCATGTTCCTACCATTGCAATCACCAATAATCCCTCATCCCCTCTGGGACAGGCCTGCGATCTTCACATCACTACGGCAACCAGGGAGAAGCTTCTTTTGGGTGAATTTTGTTTTTCCAGAGTATCGGCCACAACCGTAATGGAGATCCTATATCTCTTTTTATCGGTCAGCAGAAAGAATTCACATGA
Organism: Lacrimispora sp.; assembly: GCF_031982545.1. GTDB lineage: Bacteria > Bacillota > Clostridia > Lachnospirales > Lachnospiraceae > Lacrimispora. The sequence continues at coordinate 137,443 of NZ_DALYXB010000001.1, read as the reverse complement.
TCATATCAGACGTCACGAAATTGCAATATCCGATGATAAAAAATAAGGAGAGCCGTAAGGTTCTCTTTTTTTGATTCAAAGGGATGAATCTTAGCAGTTTCTTTGGGGAACAATGGTATATGGGGAAATAGCACAAAAAACAGGGTTAGGATAACGGCTGTTTTATCACTAATTGTGCAAAGCGACGAAATGATTTGAGAAATAATATTTCTTGCATAAACGTATTGACGAAATAAAACAATCGTATTATAGTATAGACGAGGGGATGAAATAAAATTTTATATAAAGAAGGAGCAGTGATATATGATTTACACAGTAACATTTAATCCGGCTCTCGATTATGTCGTAAAAGTAGATCACTTCACACTGGGAACCGTCAACAGAACTGAGCAGGAAGACATTTACTGCGGAGGGAAAGGGCTGAACGTATCAACCGTTCTGGCTACTCTGGGATACGGGAATACTGCGTTAGGCTTTGTCGCTGGATTTACCGGAGACGAGATTGAACGCAGAGTGAAAAATCTGGGCTTTCGAAGTGATTTTATTCATGTTGAAGAAGGAATGTCCAGAATCAATGTAAAGCTCAAATCCGGTGAAGAGACAGAAATTAACGGAAGCGGACCAAAGATCACGAAAAAAGATGTGGAAAAGCTTTATGAAAAGCTTGACTGTCTTACAAAAGGGGACGTCCTGATTTTATCTGGAAGTATTCCCGCATCACTGAATGATGATATTTATGAACGGATCATGGAGTATCTGGATAAAAGAGGAATCCGCATTGTGGTCGATGCGACCCGGGATTTACTTTCAAATGTGCTTTATTATCATCCGTTTCTGATAAAACCCAACAATCATGAACTGGGGGAGATGTTCGGTGTAACGCTAAAAAGCGTTGATGAGATTATCCATTATGGAAAACTTCTTCAGGAAAAGGGTGCTGAAAATGTACTGGTTTCCATGGCAGGAGACGGTGCAGTTCTGATTACGGAAAAGGGAGAGGTCTTTACCCTGGGAGTGCCCTCCGGAACCGTGAAAAACTCTGTTGGAGCCGGAGATTCCATGGTAGCAGGCTTTGTTGCAGGTTACCTGGAAAACGGCAGTTATGAACATGCTCTGCGTCTTGGAAGCGCCGCTGGAAGTGCCACCGCATTTTCCGATGGCCTTGCAGGGAAAGAAGATATCAGGAAGCTTTACAATGAATTATTAAAGGAGGGGTTTTGATGAAGATTACAGACTTACTGAAAAAAGAAAGTGTGGAGCTTGGGGTTCATGTTTCCAGTAAGGAAGGGGCCATCGATCGTTTGGTGGATTTGATGGATGCTGCCGGAAGACTGAGGGACAAAGCAGCCTATAAGGAAGGCATTCTGGCAAGAGAGGCACTTGGCAGTACAGCAGTGGGAGATGGAATTGCCATTCCCCATGCGAAGGTAGCGGCAGTAAAAGAGCCGGGTCTTGCAGTAATTGTAGTACCGGACGGAGTGGATTATGACGCGTATGACGGTACCCTGTCTACGATCATTTTTATGATTGCAGCACCCGATGGAGAAGCAGATGTTCATCTGGAGGCACTGTCTAAATTATCGACTTTGTTAATGGATCCTGATTTTAAAGAATCTTTGATTCATGCAGGCTCAAAGGAAGAGTTTCTGCGTCTGATTGATGAAAAAGAAGCTGGCAGAACAGCAAAACCAAAAGAAGTTAAGAGCGGCTACCGTGTTCTGGCAGTAACAGCCTGCCCCACCGGAATTGCACATACCTTTATGGCAGCTGAAAACCTGGAACAGAAGGGTAAAAAGTTAGGAATTCCTCTTAAAGCAGAAACAAACGGCGCAGAGGGGATTGGAAATGCACTGACAAAGGACGAAATCGCTGCAGCTGACGGTATTATTATTGCAGCCGATAAGAATGTGGATATGTCCCGCTTTGACGGGAAACGTGTTGTTGTAGCCACCGTTTCGGAAGGAATTCAAAAAGGTGAGGAACTGATCAAACGTGCAGTGAGCAGTGAAACACCCATTTATCACGATAGCGGTTCTGCAGCTTCCGGGGAAGATACCAGACAAGAGGGTGTCGGTCGTTCTATTTACAAGCATTTAATGAACGGCGTTTCTCATATGCTTCCCTTTGTTATAGGCGGCGGTATCTTAATCGCACTTGCATTCCTGTTTGATGATTATTCCATTGACCCTTCTAATTTCGGCAAAAATACACCGCTTGCGGCTTATTTAAAAACAATCGGAGAACAGGCATTTGGAATGATGCTTCCAGTTCTGGCAGGATATATTGCCATGAGTATTGCTGACCGTCCTGGTCTGGCTGTTGGTTTTGTCGGCGGTCTGATTGCTAAAATGGGAGCCACCTTTGCAAATCCTGGCGGCGGAAGCGTAAACTCCGGATTCCTTGGAGCATTGCTTGCTGGTTTTATCGGTGGTTATATTGTTCTGCTTTTAAAGAGTGCATTTAAAAAACTTCCAAAATCCTTAGAGGGAATTAAACCGGTTCTTCTTTATCCGTTAATTGGGATCCTCCTTGTTTCCGTTGTGACCACATTTATCAATCCGTTTGTGGGAGCGATTAATGACGGACTGACCAGTCTGCTAAACGGTATGGGCGGAACAAGTAAAATTATACTTGGAGCGGTTGTTGGCGGCATGATGTCAGTGGATATGGGTGGTCCGGTTAATAAGGCAGCTTACGTCTTTGGTACAGCACAGCTGGCTGAAGGAAACTTTGATATTATGGCAGCAGTTATGGCAGGCGGTATGGTTCCTCCTATTGCAATCGCGCTGTGTACCACATTCTTTAAAAGGAAATTTACAGACAAAGAGCGTCAGTCCGGTCTTGTGAACTATATTATGGGACTGTCCTTTATCTCTGAGGGCGCAATTCCTTTCGCAGCAGCGGATCCTCTTCGTGTGATTCCCTCCTGTATGATCGGCTCTGCAATAGCAGGCGGACTTTCCATGGCACTTGGATGTACCTTAAGAGCACCTCACGGCGGAATCTTTGTTCTTCCTACAATTGGCAATCCATTTGGTTATCTGATTGCAATTATTGTCGGCTCTTTTGCAGGCTGTCTGGTTCTTGCAGCATTAAAGAAAAATCTTCAGTCTGAATCATAATAGGAATCAAATGCCCCTGTCAGTCACGACGGGGGCATTTGAGTTTCTGCCATCACGTTATCTAAATTCCGGTTAACTTGAACAGCAGGAAGGCTTTCCGGAGCTGCTTTTCTGATCTTGTACCAGTTTACGGTTGTAAAGACGGCAATCATCAGAAAGGCAAATGCCAGGATTAACCCGATTGCCCAGTATCTGTAATGTTTATTCATAATAGACTCCTGTTTTATTTGTATGGGATATTGAAAGTATGGACGGATAAAGGCCTGATATACGAAAAAGTACGAAAAGTGTTGATTAAAAGCCGGACAGGAAGTACAATTTTTATATAGAAGAATGGAAAAAACAAACGAAGTACTGCAGCCAGGAGGTATAACATGTATAAAAGCTGTATATTTGATTTAGACGGAACTATTATTGACACAATCCAGTCCATGTCTCACAGCATCAGCCTGACTATGGGAGAATTTGGCTATGCTCCTATTGACGAAGCTCATACCAAAAAGTTTGTAGGAGATGGATACCGCAAACTGGTGGAACGGGCGCTTTTATATTCAGGAGATAACGAACTGGTTCATTATGAGGAGGCAATAGTGATCTATGACAAGACCTTCCAGGAAAACTGCCTTTATAAGGTGAAGGCATATGACGGTATGCCAGAGTTATTAAAGGATCTAAAAGCAAAGGGGATTAAATTAGGCGTGCTGACCAATAAAGGACACGATCGGGCAGTTGAATGTGTGGAGAGTGTTTATGGTAAAAACTTTTTTGATCAGATTATTGGAGAAGGAAATGGAATAAAGGTAAAACCAGATCCGGCCGGAGCACTTTTAATGGCAGAACGTTTTTCGCTGCTGCCATCGTCCTGTCTGTATTTTGGCGATACCAATACGGATATGAAGACAGGCAGAAATGCAGGAATGGATACAGTAGGAGTGACTTGGGGATTTCGTGACAGGCAGGAGCTGGAAGCATTTGAGCCCAAATATATCATCAGTCATCCCAGAGAGATTCAACATGTTTTTGAATAAAAATCCGAAATGATGGAAAATTAAGGGGAGATACGTAAATGAATCTCTTCTTTTTTTGTGAAGAGGATGGAGGAAACATGGCAAATTCTAAATATTTAAAGTGGGGATTGGTTATCATAGCTTCGGTCTGGGCTTCTTTAATCGGAACAATGATTGGATATGCATGGAACATCACTCATATGCCTCAAAAACTGCCGGAAGTGGAAATGCCTAAAATTCAAAATACCAATATCAGCATTGAGACCCAGGAGAAGATGGAGGGATATTGGACAGTTGCCGTATTTGGAGTGGATTCCAGAGACGGAACATTGGGAAAAGGAACCAGATCCGACATGCAGATGCTGTTCAATATAAACCTGGGAACAGGGGAAATAAGAGCGGTTTCCGTTTACCGGGATACTTATTTGAAAGTAAATAATAAGGGGCGTTTTGATAAGATAAATGAAGCCTACTTCAGCGGAGGTCCCGCACAGGCTCTGGAAGCACTGACGGATAATCTGGATATTAATATTGATGATTATGCATCTTTTACCTGGAAAGCGGTTGCTGATGCCATTAATATTCTGGGTGGAATCGATGTGGATATCAGCCACGATGAATTCCGGTTAATTAATGGATTTATCACAGAGACTGTGGAATCAACAGGTGTGGGATCCCATCATTTAAAAAAGGAAGGCCCAAACCATTTAGACGGAGTTCAGGCAGTTGCTTATGCCAGACTTAGAAAAATAGATACGGATTTTAAACGGACAGAGAGGCAGAGAGAGGTTGCCAATCTGGCATTGAAAAAAGCCAGAGAGGCAGATTTACCGACCTTAAACCGGCTGGCCAATGCCGTACTGCCCCAGATTTCCACCAGTATCGGAATGAAAGATATAATCCCAATTATGAAAAATATGAAGAGATTTCATTTGACGGAAAATCAGGGATTCCCCACTAAAATGATTGATGCTAAAATTAATAAGAGGGATTGTGTCATACCGGTTACTCTGGAGGAGAACGTGAAATGTCTTCATCAGTTTTTATTTGATGAGGACCAGTATGAGCCTTCGGAGCTTGTAAAAAAGATCAGCCGGCAGATTCAGGTAAATGTTAAGAATAAGAAATGATTTCCTTTTCCTTTAGAAAGAAATGTGCTATACTATGCTGATGAATCAGCCGTAAGAAAGGAAAGGCAGCAACACAATCATGGATAAAAAACGAAAAAAACGTTTTAAGTGGAATATAAGCCAGACACAGTATCTGGCTTATGGCTTCTTAGGCATTATATTGACTGGAGCACTTCTTTTAATGCTCCCTTTTTCCAGTAAGGATGGGCAGTCAGAAAATTTTATCAATTGCCTGTTTACGGCTACCAGTGCTACCTGCGTAACAGGTCTGGTAGTCAGGGACACTTGGACCCAGTGGACACTTTTTGGTCAGATTGTGATCATGACCCTGATCCAGATCGGAGGACTTGGTTTTGTTACAGTGGGAGTTTTTATATCCATCGTACTGAGACGTAAAATCGGTCTGAGGGAACGTGGACTTTTGCAGGAGAGTGTGAATACCCTTCAGATCGGAGGAGTGGTAAGGCTGGCAAAAAGAATTATTAAAGGAACCTTTTTGTTTGAAAGTGTGGGAGCAATTTTATTAGCAATCCGGTTTGTTCCCCAGTATGGAATTTTAAGAGGCGTTTTTTATGGTATTTTTCATTCCGTATCTGCGTTCTGCAATGCGGGATTTGACTTAATGGGACATATAGAACCTTATAATTCATTTGTATCATACTACGATGACTGGCTGGTTAACCTGGTTATTATGTCCCTGATTATTATCGGTGGTATTGGCTTTATCGTATGGGATGATATTTATAAGAACCGGTTACATTTCAATAAATATATGCTTCATACCAAAATCGTACTGGTTACGACTTTTACTCTTGTATTTGGTGGAGGACTCCTGTTTTATTTGCTTGAGAGAAACAATCTCTTAGTGGGAATGAACGCTAGTGGTCAGATACTGACTTCCCTGTTCAGCTCTGTAACGGCCAGAACGGCAGGTTTTAATACCACGGATACCCATGCTTTGACCGATGGCAGTAAGCTTTTTACCATCATTCTTATGTTTATTGGAGGAAGCCCGGGTTCTACTGCCGGAGGTATTAAGACTACAACTTTATTTGTACTTCTTATGTGTGTACATTCCAACATCAAACAGTCTTATGGAGTCAATGTATTTGGAAGGCGTCTCCAGGAGGAGGCCATTAAGAGGGCAGGAACCATTTTATCAATCAATCTGTTTCTTGCACTTGCAGCCTCTCTGGTGATTATGGCTAATCAGTCTCTTGGTTTTTCTGATATTCTGTTTGAGACGTTTTCGGCTATAGGAACGGTCGGCATGACCACTGGAATTACCAGAGATCTAAGTACATTTTCCAGAGTTGTTATCATTTTACTGATGTACTGCGGAAGAATCGGCAGTCTTTCATTTGCGCTTGCCTTTGTACAAAATCACAAAATAGCTCATGTGGAACAACCCGCAGAAGCGATTAACGTAGGATAAAGAAAAGGAGTATATTCATGAAATCAATTTTAATTATTGGCCTTGGCAGGTTTGGACATCATCTTTGCATCAATATGGCAAGTCTGGGCAATGATGTTATGATCGTAGATCAGAAGGAAGAATGTTTGGAGGATTTACTCCCCTATGTGACAAGTGCAAAGATTGGTGACTGTACCAACGAAACTGTGTTAAGAAGTCTTGGTATTTCCAACTTTGATATCTGCTTTGTGTGCATCGGAACCAACTTCCAAAGCAGCCTTGAGATCACCAGTCTGGTGAAGGAACTGGGAGGCAGACGGGTAATCAGTAAGGCAAACAGAGATATCCATGCAAAATTCCTTTTAAGAAACGGTGCTGATGAAGTAATCTATCCTGACCGTGATATTGCTGAGAAGACGGCGGTTCGTTACAGCACAGATCATGTTTTTGATTACATTGAGCTGACTCCTGAGTATTCCATTTATGAGATCCCGCCCCTTCCGGAATGGGTGCATAAATCTATCAGAGAAGTTGATATCAGAAACCTGTATCATATCAGTGTTCTTGGAATTAAACGGGAAGGAAGGGCACAGCTTATGCCTCCTGCAGACTATATTATTCAGGCGCAGGAGCATTTGATGGTAATTGGCAGGAGAGAACATATTGACAGTATATTAAAAGAGATGAAATAGGATTTTCGGAGGTATGATGTCTGTCTGGCTGGCTGAGAACTGGGTAACTATTATAATATTGATCATAATTATGGTACTGGTATTTTTTGCTGTCCGCAGCTTACGAAACAACAGAGGCGGCTGCGGATCCGGCGGCTGTGAAAACTGCTTGGGTTGCAACGGGGGCAGAAATAAGGATAAAAAGAACAGGAAATAAGGATGAATAGAAAGAAGGAAACGGAAGAATGATTATGTTCTGCCGTTTCCTTCTTTGTGTTCTTATTTTAAGTCCAGTTTTAAGTCTCCAAATTGAATCCAGCCCGCTTTTCTAAGGAGTTCTCCAAGGGGCAGTGTGATAAGTGCCGGCAGAAGAAAGCAGACAAATAAAATGCCCAGCCACATACTTTTTCCGCCGCCCATGGCTGTATAAACACCAATGGGTCCCACCAGTCCGCAGGTTCCCATTCCTGATCCGGCTGGTATATTTTTCAAATGGAATACCATGGTTGCGACAGGACCTGTAATCATGGATGCCACAGTAGGAGGAATCCAGATTTTTGGATTTTTCACGATATTTCCCATCTGCAGCATGCTGGTACCAAGACCCTGAGCCATAAGACCTCCCACTCCGTTTTCCCGGAATGAGAGAACGGCGAATCCCACCATCTGGGCACAGCATCCCGCCGTTGCAGCTCCGCCTGCCAACCCATCCAGGGAAAGGGCAATGCAGATGGCCGCGCTGCTGATGGGAAGGGTTAGGGCGATTCCGATGAGGGCGGATACCAGTATGCCCATGTAGAATGGCTGCAGTTCGGTGGCAGTCTTTACAAGACTGCCGAACCAGCTCATAAATCCGGCTACACCGGGTCCTACAAACTGAGCCACTAAAACACCGGAAATAATCGTAACGCCCGGTGTTACAAGAATATCCAGACGTGTTTCCTTTGATACCATTTTCCCTAATTCCGTTGCAATCACTGTTGCTGCCAGCGCCCCAACTGGTCCGCCAAGCGCATTGCCCGCGATCCCTACAGTAGCTGCAGAGAACAGTACCAGCGCAGGGGCGTGAAGAGCATAGGCAATGGCCACACCCAAAGCTGCGCCCGTGGCACTTTTTGCAAAATCTGAAATCACGTTAAACAGTTCTAAGTTGAACTGCTTGCCCAGGGTCCCGAAGATGGTTCCGATCAATAGAGACGCAAAAAGGCCAAATGCCATAGCACCCAATGCGTCAATGAGATAGGTCTGGACTGTGATAGTGACGTTCTTCCTTTTCAGGAATTCTTTTACGCCGCGTTTTTCCATGGTTAAAAATCTCCTTTTTGTTTGGTGCACACATTTGACCTTAAGCCAAAGCAGTTGCATGTATTTTACCATAGTATAACCAAAATTCAAGTTTTTTTTATAATTATATATAAAACTGATAAAACGTTAACAATATGCAGAGAAAAACCATGGGGCCTCTGCTTGACTTTGTCCTTTGTTTGTGACACAATAAGTAGTTGTAGTTCCTGTTAAACTCTGGAAAGAAAAGAGGTATTGATTCGTATGACAAAGATTGATATTATATCCGGTTTTCTTGGAGCCGGAAAAACGACTTTTATTAAGAAACTTCTGCAGGAGGCTGTATCTGGTGAGCAGGTTATCCTGATTGAAAATGAATTTGGAGAGATCGGAATTGATGGTGGATTTTTAAAGGATTCCGGCGTGGAAATCAGGGAAATGAACTCCGGCTGTATCTGCTGTTCACTGGTTGGCGATTTTGGACAATCCTTAAAAGAAGTACTTACAACCTATCATCCAGACCGTATTATCATTGAACCATCCGGCGTAGGTAAATTATCCGATGTAATGAAAGCGGTTAAGGATGTAGCAGCTGAGATCCAGGTAACGTTTAACAGTGCAGTTACCATTGTTGATGCCCAGAAGTGTAAGATGTACCGGAAGAATTTTGGTGAGTTTTTTAACAATCAGATTGAAAATGCCGGAACAGTGGTATTAAGCCGTACCGATCTTGCACCCGCTGACAAAGTGGATCTTGCAGTCGAAATAATCAGAGAACTGAATCCAAAAGCAGTAGTTGTTACAACTCCCTGTGATGAATTAACTGGAAAACAGCTCCTTGAGATTATTGAAAAGCCGGACACGATGGAAGAAGACCTGTTAAAGGAACTGAAAGAGCATCATGACCATGATCACGATCATGACCATCACCATGAAGAGGGAAGCTGTGGCTGCGGAGGCCATCACCACGACCATGATCACGACCATGAAGAGGGAAGCTGCGGCTGCGGAGGCCATCACCATGACCATGATCATGACCATGAAGAGGGAAGCTGTGGCTGCGGAGGCCATCACGACCACGATCACGACCATGAAGAGGGGAGCTGTGGCTGCGGAGGCCATCACGACCACGATCACGACCATGAAGAGGGGAGCTGTGGCTGCGGAGGTCATGACCATGACCACGATCATGATCACGGAGAAGGTTGCAGCTGCGGCCATGACCACGACCACCATCATGCTGACGAAGTGTTTACCAGCTGGGGCCTTGAGAATGTGTCTGCTATGAGCAAGGAGACACTTGACCGGATTCTTGACGAACTTGCTTACGGCGATGGTTTTGGAGACGTACTTCGTGCCAAAGGCATGATTCCTGGCATAGATAAGGGAACGTGGCTTTATTTTGATCTGGTTCCGGAACAATATGAGATCAGAGATGGTATCCCGGAGTACACCGGTAAAGTTTGTGTAATCGGGGCTAATTTAAAAGAAGAAGAATTAAAACTTGCCTTTGGCAAATAATTGGACTGGAGGAAATCATGAGTAATATCGACGAAATGGAAGATGATTTTATGCCGGTTTTCCTGATCGATGGATTTTTGGAGTCAGGAAAGACCCAATTCCTTCAATTCACTATGGAACAGGATTATTTTAAGGCGGAAGGAAAGACACTTCTCATTGTCTGCGAAGAGGGAGAAACTGAGTACAGTGACGAGCTGCTGAAAAGAACAAAGACGGCAGCTGTATACATTGACAGTCTGGAGGAATTAAGCCAGGAGAGACTTTTGGAACTGGAACTTTTGTATAATCCGGAGAGAGTTTTAATTGAATGGAATGGCATGTGGAATTTGGATGATTTAAAGCTACCGGATGACTGGAACGTTTACCAGCAGATAACGCTGATAGATATGTCTACCTTTGATCTGTATGCTGCCAATATGAAGTCCCTTTTGTATGCAATGGTACGCAATTCCGAGATGATCATCTGCAACCGCTGTGATGGAATCGAGGATCTGTCTGGCTACCGGCGTACATTAAAGTCCATGTGTCCACGAGGAGAAATCGTATTTGAGGATTCAGATGGGGAAGTGAATGAAATTGCAGAAGAGGACTTACCTTATGACATCAGTGCTGATTTAGTGGAGATATCACCAGAAGCTTATGGAATCTGGTACCTGGACTGTATGGAGCGGCGGGATCGCTATGAAGGAAAGACGGTGGAATTTACCGCAATGGTTTTAAAAACTCCAGACTTTCCAAAGAATTACTTCGTTCCGGGGCGCATGGCAATGACCTGCTGTGAGGATGATATGACATTTCTGGGCTTTATCACCAAGTCCAGAGACGCTAAAGATCTTGAGACAAAACAGTGGGTTCGGGTGAAGGCACGGATTGCATATGAATACTGGAAAGATTATGAAGGGGAAGGACCGGTTTTATATGCCGAGTCTGTAGAACCTGCAAAGCCAGTGAAAGGGTTTGTACAATTTTAAATTAAATAAGATCTGCTGAGTAATAAAAAGGACGAATTGCTGTATACCAGTTAAGGTTATACAGCAACTCGTCCTTTTAAAGTTCTGTTATTTCATCGGCGGAACCGGTGTAGGTCTTGCCGGATCAAATACATCAGGTACATTAAATAAATCATTCAGGCTGTCAGGATAGTAAAACATCCGGTAACCATCTAAATTTCTTCTGGCCTGTCTGAAGTAATCAGGTCCAAGCTGCATCCACACAGGCTTGCTTGCGTCTACGTTACAGAAGTAACGAAAGCCTTTGGATTTTAAATATGTAAAACGTTCGTTGCTGTCTGTGTAAGGAGTCCAGCTTCCGATATCACTTCCAAATGGAAACAGGATGATATCAGTAGGACCGATAATGGATTCCACATTGCGCTCCCATTTATCCGTATCTGTCTTAAAGTGAGTCATGGAAATCTCACCCATGTTCCGGTGCCCCCAACTGTGGGAAGACAGTTCCCAGCCGTGATCCTTTAATGCCTGTGCAACCTTTGCAGCCTCCTGACGGTCTGCTTCATAGTTTGGGTTGGTATCTTTATAAGCTTCGTCGGTGCGATAGCCTAAAATTCCGTTGTATCCGGTAAAGGCAAGAATTCCCCTTGCCCCCTTATAAGAAAAACCTGGATGGGTTTTTATAAAATTCTCAAGGATTGGTACTAAATCATAATCGCCTACAGAAACACTTCCGTCATCCATCTGCATCTCACAGGTGGGATAACCGTCCTCTCCAATTATAATTCGGGTGGCAAAGCCATCGCCTTTCATATATTCATAGTAACATACATCATCCTGTGACAGTACAAAAGCCTTTTTTCCAGGAGGCAGCATAATGTCTCCGTATACAAACTTTGGATTACCGTTCTCATCCTTCTTTTCATACGCCAGATCATGAATTTTTACAAGTACGTAACCCTTGTCATACATGGATTGCATCATTTTAATAAATTCATCTTTCGTCGTCATCATCTGGTTATAACCATCCTGCTTGGAATCACCGTCAAACGCTTTTGAGGTATCCATAATCAGTGAGTGGAAAAATATATGGGTGACTTCCTGTGGATTAATACGGACAAGGGCAGCTTTGGATGTCTCGTAATCGGAAACAGCTTTGGTTACCTCTTCCTTTTCCACAAACCTGGTGTCTGATTTCAGAAGATTAATGGCTCCGTCATAATCGTATTGGGAAGCAAGCTGCTCTGCGTTTGATAAAATAGCCTTTAAATCTGCTTCTGATGTATCAGCCGGGGTGGTTTCCTCAGTAGAAGGCTGTGCCTCGCTTTCAGAAGAAACAGCAGCCGATGAGCCGGCAGGTGTCAGCTTATGATGCAGCTTCTTATTGATAACAATTCCACAGAGTACCATGACCATTACAATCAGCAGACCAATCAGGATAATTGCAATCATGTTTTTTGAGTGTTTTGGCCCTTTTCCAACATTCCATTTACGATAATCATTTTGATTCATAACGAAACCTCATAATTCTGTTATATTTTTGGTTGAATCTATTACTAAAATAACATTCCCTGTCCAAGTATAGCATACTTTGTAGAAAGATGAAATGAAAATGGGGTAATTTTTTTTGGGAAAAGTGGCATATGTATGGGAAGCAGTCCCATACAATGATATAAAGCTATAGATCAGAGGAACGTGTATAACATGAAAAGAGTTACAGCATTTATATTAAGCTTTTTTCTGCTATTTTCCTGTTTGTGCCAGACAGTGGCAGGGCAGGAGCCGGATATAGCGGTTGCCTCGGACATGATTGTAAAAGCAGAAGAGGCCCAGGCGGTTAATACAGAAGGCGGCCCGGCCCTGCAGTCTCCAAGTGCGATTTTAATGGAAGCATCTACCGGGCAGGTCATTTACGAAAAAGATGCGGATGAAAAAAGAAGTCCTGCCAGCATCACTAAAATTATGACGCTCATCCTTATTTTTGATGCTCTGGAATCAGGTAAGATCAAGCTGACCGATGAGGTTGTAACCAGTGCCCACGCAAAATCCATGGGAGGATCTCAGGTATTTCTGGAAGAAGGAGAAGTACAGACGGTTGAAACCATGATCAAATGTATTGTTGTTGCGTCAGGCAATGATGCATCCGTCGCCATGGCGGAGTACATAGCAGGAACAGAGGATGAATTTGTAAAGATGATGAATGAGCGGGCGGCAGCTCTTGGAATGACAAATACCCATTTTGAAGACTGCTGCGGTCTTACAGAATCCCCCACCCATGTGACAACTGCCAGAGATATTGCAACCATGTCAAGGGAACTGATTAATAAGTATCCACAGATTCATAACTATTCAACGATCTGGATGGAAAACATCACTCACGTTACGAAACAGGGAACAAAGGAATTTGGTCTCTCAAACACCAATAAGCTTTTAAAAATGGCAACAAACTTTAATGTAACGGGTTTAAAGACTGGATCTACTTCTATTGCAAAGTACTGTCTTTCTGCAACTGCAGAAAAAGATGGTGTCCGGCTCATTGCTTCCATTATGGCAGCGCCGGATTATAAGGTAAGATTTGCAGATGCCCAGACCCTCTTAAACTATGGTTATGCAAACTGTAAGCTATATGAAGATAAAGAGATGCTGCCCCTTCCGGATATGATTGTAGATAACGGTGTGGACGAGAAAGTTCCTTTAAAATACGGCGGTTCCTTTTCTTATTTAAGCTTAAAGGGAGAGGACTTTACTGCAATAGAAAGGAAACTGGAGCTTGTTCCGTCCGTGTCTGCTCCGATTGAAGAAGGCCAGCCGGCAGGAAACCTTGTATATAGTCTTGGCGGAAAGAAGATCGGCGAAGTTCCGGTTCTGACAGCAGGAGCTGTGCGGGAAGCTAAATTTGGAGATTATTTAAAACGGCTTCTTCATGCGTTTAGTTTGTAGGTGAATTGGTTGAAAAAGAGCAAGGGGCAGAATTTTTCTGCTCCTTTCCTGATTTTGTGTGCATGGGCGTCCAACAGAGAGTCATGTGTTCCAGGACACTCATTTATTTTTTCGATATTCTCCCGGCGTCTTATGAAAGGTTTCCTTAAAAATCCGGTTAAAGTGCTCTGGATTTGTATAGCCAATTATTTCGCAGATGGAAGAGATGCTTAAGTTTGTAGTTTTAAGTGCCCGGCAGGCTTTTTCCAGACGTATATTCCGGATAAGCTTAGTAAAGGTCTGACCTGTATGTTCCTTGACCAGCTTGCTGAAATGGGGGACCGAAAAGCCGAAATGTTCTGCAGCAGAGGAAAGAGTGATATCCATAAAGTGTGTCTGAAAGTAATTCAGGATATCAGGCAGGGCAAGGTTTTTATGAGTGGTATTTAAAAAGCTTTCCAGATGCTTTTCATGCCGGCGCAGCAGGATCGCCCAGAATGTGAGAAGATAGCTGTCCAAAAGGGGATCAGAGTACTTTTCGTGTCCGTAGAATTCAATATAAATGTCTTCGATCAGATTGCAGATCACCTCATCTGACCTGGTATGAAACAGCAGGTAATTGTTTTCTGTTTTTTTATACAAGGTATAGGCAAAAAAGTGGGACAAAGCATTGTTGTTGGCAAACAGCTCAAAAAAGGTTGAATGGAAGGCATTGGATTTAATCATGATATTAATCACGACACTGTCATCAAATACGGCAATGCTGTGCCTTGTTTTAGGAGGGATAATACATAAATCTCCGGTTTTGCACACTCTTTTTTTCCCCTGAATGGTATTGGAGCAGGCGCCGGAATACACGTAAAAGCATTCATAAAATTCATGCTCATGAATAAATTCTGGAGTATAGCGGTTATGTTTATTAATGTAAATATTCTGTGAGGAGGATTTAAAAAATGCGTTTTCAGAGATATATGGATGCCAAATTGGGTGCAGGCAGGGAACATATAGCTGGCGCCGTTCAATATATTTTTGGTCCAATGAATTTACATATGAGGAAAAAGTCTGGGGAGAGCGTTGCTCTGCATCAAAAAGACGGTGGTAAAATTCTTCATCTTCATTATATGAAAAAATAAATTCTTTAAATTCATTCTTGTATATTTTCATGACAGCTTCCTCCGATCGTAATCTTTTTATTAGTGTATCATGTTAAAAAATATCAAGTCAATAACATAAATTAGTCATTAGTCAAAACCTTTTCATGATGATAGTATACAACTATCAATAAATAAGGAGAGGCTGAGAAGATGGATACGTTTGAAAAAGAGATTAAAAAAAGCAAGTGGAGGCAGCGGATTGGTTATGGTTCTTCTGATTTTGCCTGTAATCTGATCTGGCAGGTAATTTCATTATACTTATTATACTTTTATACAGATGTGATGCATTTAAATGCAGCGGCAGTAAGCGTCATGTTTCTGGTAACTAAAATTTTTGACGGATTTACAGATTTGGCAGTGGGGATTCTTATTGACAGAACCAATACGAAATGGGGGAAATCCAGACCATGGATTTTTGCTGGTGCGGTGCCGTTTGCAGTGACTGCATTTCTGGCATTCAGTGTACCGGATATTTCACAGAAGGGGATGCTAATTTATGCATATGTAACCTATATGCTGCTATCTCTTGCCTATACCATTGTAAATATTCCTATGGCCTCCATACTGCCGTCTCTGACTGCTGATCCGCAGGAGAGAACCAACCTGGCCACCAGCCGTGTGTTTTTCTCTTATATGGGTTCTACGGTAGTATCTGCTTTTGCTCTCAAGATGGTAGACCGTTTTGGCAACGGAAATGAAGCGGTAGGATTTCGAATCGTAATGATGATTTTTGGTATTGCAGGCTGTTTGGTATTCTTCTTCTGTTTTTACAATACAAAAGAGAGAGTGCGTATCAATGAAGAAAAGGTAAGCCTGAAGGCCAGTATAAACTGTCTGATTCACAATAAGCCGTGGTTATTGTTTGCTGCCAATATTATCTGGTTTTTCGGCGGTTTTATCATTCAGGCAGGAGCCATTATATATTACTTCACTTACAACTTAAACAATAAAGAACTTTCAAGTGTGGTGGCGACGATTACAACTTTAATCCCTGTTGCTACAAATCTCAGTGTTCCGTTTTTGGCTCGTATGACTTCAAAAAGGAATCTGATGATAACAGGCTCTGTATTTCACGGTGCAGGACTTCTTATTGTTTTTGCTGGAGGGACCTCAGTTCCCGTTGTGATTGCAGGCGTGACAGTTGCAGCTCTGGGATATGGACTGAAGGGAAGTATGCATTTTGCCATTCAGCCTGATCCGGTGGATTATGGTGAATGGAATTCAGGAGTTAACATTGCAGGAACCATGTCAGCCGTAAATGGATTTATAGGTAAGGTGGGAATGGCAGTTGCAAGTTCTGTTGCAGCAGCACTTTTGGCATCCAGCGGCTATGTGGCAAACGCACAGGTTCAGACAAACTCTGCTTTAAATGCCATCAGTGCCATGTATATATGGATTCCGCTTGCAACCAATATATTAACTATCATTACGTTTCTGATGTATGATCTGGATAAAAAACTTCCGCAGATCAACAGAGAGTTAGAGGAAAGAAGATTGGAAAAACGTTAAGAAAGGAATAATTATGGCGGCAGTCAGTATTGATTTGGAGATGAAGAGAGTTACCAATGAGGCATTTGTAGAGAAGGCAAAAAAGCTGGAGGGTAAGCTGATAGAAAATCTGGTAAAACCAGTGGGAATTGTAACAGTAGATGAGAAAGGGAAAATCCATCCAGGGGCAAAGCTTAAAGATTTACCCGGCATGTTACTGAAAAAAGGAGATTCTATTGTTCTGGATTTTGAAGATCATCAGGTGGGCTATGTAAGCATAAAGTTAAAATCAGCCGGAAGTCCTCAGGATGCACCTGCATACTTAAGACTGAAATTCGGTGAAATTGCCAAAGAATTAATAGAAAAATCCGAGGATTACAATGGCTGGATCAGCAGGGGGTGGATTCAGGAGGAGTATATACATATTGATGTGCTTCCCGTATGTCTTAAGCTGCCCCGAAGGTATGCATTCCGCTTTCTTGAGATTTATGTGGTGGATACCTCTTTAAAATATCAGGTGGTGGTAGAGGAAGTTGTATGCAGGGCTGTTTCTGCAGTTAGTATGGAAGGGGTGGCGTGTGTTGCTGACCCGCTCATGAAACAGTTGGACAGAGTCAGCTTACGAACTCTTCAAAACTGTATGCAGTCTGTGTTTGAGGATGGACCCAAACGTGACAGGCGCCTTTGGCTGGGGGATTTAAGGCTGCAGGCACTTGCCAATTACGAGACCTTTAAAAACTATGATATGGTCAAACGATGCCTGTATCTGTTCGGCGGTCTTACAAGAGACGACGGAGCCATCGGAGCCTGTCTTTTTACAGAACCGGAGTATATTGTAGATGATACATTTTTCTTTGATTATTCTTTATTTTTCATATCCACTTTAAAGGATTATTATGAGGCTTCAAAAGATCTGGAAACCTTAAAGGATCTTTGGCAGCCGGCTTACAGACAGATCGAACTGGCAAGAAAGCGTTTTAATGATAACTATATAATTGAGGGCAGCGATACGTTCTGGTGCTTTGTTGACTGGAAAGAAGGACTTGACAAACAGGCCAGTGCTCAGGCAATCTATATCTATACATTAAATGCAGCGATTGAACTTGCTAAGGTCCTGGGGGAAGCAGAACTTGCAAAGCAATTACAGGAGGAAAAGGGGTATTGCATCAGTGCGGCTTTGAAGTATTTATGGGATGAAAAGCTTCATGTGTTTATCAGTGGGGCCAGACGTCAGGTCTCTTATGCAAGCCAGGTATGGATGGTACTGGCAGGTGTAATAAAGGATCAAGAGGCCAGTGCGCTTTTAAAACATATTACTGAGATGAATCCAGATATGGGAATGGTCACACCTTATATGAATCATCATTATGTGGAGGCGCTGATTCTGTGCGGGGAAAAGAAAATGGCAGTGGATTATATGAAATATTACTGGGGAGGTATGCTTTCTTACGGGGCAGATACGTTCTGGGAACTGTATAATCCGGAAAATCCGGAGGAATCGCCTTATGGTTCATCGGCTGTAAACAGCTATTGCCACGCATGGAGCTGTACTCCGGCCTACTTGCTGCGAAAACTGGAGAAGGAGGAAAAGAACAATGGAATTTCTTGTAATTGATGCAGGCGGTACATTTATTAAGTATGCTCTTATGAATGCAGACGGGGAATTTATTGAAAAAGGCAAGGTTAAGACCACGGTTTGTGAAAGTGAGAATCTGGAGAATTATCTGGAAACTCTGTATTCCATTTTTAAAAAGTATGAAGGCAGAGCAGAGGGGATTGCCATGAGTGCTCCCGGGATAATAGACAGTGAAACAGGATACTGCTATACAGGCGGGAGAATAAGCTGTGTGACAGGTCATAATATGGTTGAACTGCTTCAGGAGAAATGTAAAGTGCCTGTTACAATTGAAAATGACGGGAAATGTGCAGCTTTGGCAGAAAAATGGCTGGGGAGTCTGAAAGACGTAAATAACGGAATTGTCCTTGTACTGGGAACTGCGGTAGGAGGTGGCCTGATTATCGACGGTAAGATTTATAAAGGAAACCATTTTTCAGCAGGAGAATTCAGCTACATGGCAGTATCAGATGAAAATCTGGATCAGATGAGCGGATATTGGGGAACTGCAGGAGGAGCGACTGCCCTGATCAAAGCGGTATCAGAAGAAACGGGAATTCCCAAGGAAGAGCTTGATGGTATCCGTATTTTTGAGATGGCAGAACAGGGAAATCCGGAAGTGTTAAAGGGGTTGGACCGCTATACGAAACAGCTTGCAGTCCGGATTTATAATTTACAGGTACTGTTTGATGCGGAGCTGGTGGCGATCGGAGGCGGAATCAGCAAACAGCCGCTTTTGATTGAGTATATCAGAAAACATGTGGATAAATTCTGCAATGAAAATCCTCTGCGGAAACTGTCTCCTTATTTACCAAGACCGGAGGTTGTTGCCTGCCGCTATTTTAATGATTCGAATCTGATTGGAGCCCTGTATCATTATAGAAAGAAAAGAAACATTGATTTTCAATTACACTGACTGGCTTTTATAAGACACCTTTCACGCGATCCTGCGTCTAAGGTGTCTTTTATATTTAAAGTATTTTTCTAATGGGTGTTGACAACTAATATTATATAGCATATAATAACACTATATTATACAACATATAATATAAATATATAAATAATATTATAGATGAAGATTAAAAGTCAGAGGAAAGGTGGTCAATCGTGGGAGCAAAGCGTTTGTACCGTTCAGTGAAGAACAAAGTTTTATGTGGAGTTTGTGGAGGGATTGGTGAGTATCTGGCTGTAGATCCGGTTATGATAAGGCTGATATGGATTCTGCTTATGCTGTTTCAGACATGGAGACATTTGTTTCACCTGATAACCGGGGCATCCTTAATCGGCGGAAGTATTGCCATTTATATACTTGCAGCAGTGATCATACCAAAGGATCCGGGAGAAGGCAGAGAGTAAAGATATCCCCAGGCAGAAAAGATAGGAGTGGACGTATGGTTTTTAACACAGGAGCAGCATTATTGGACGCCATTGTCCTGGCAGTCGTATCAAAAGACCAGGAGGGAACTTACGGCTACAAGATCACCCAGGATGTAAGAAATGTTATTGAGATTTCAGAATCAACGCTTTATCCTGTTCTTCGAAGACTTCAGAAGGAAGAATGTCTGGAAGTATATGATCTTGCATACGATGGAAGGAACCGCAGGTATTATAAGATTACGGAGAAAGGGCGGATACAGTTAAATCTCTATAAAAGCGAATGGGCAGGTTATTCGCAGAAGATATCCCGAATTTTTGAGGAGGCACATATATGAACAGGGATGAGTTTATGAGAGAGCTGGAATATCTGCTGGCGGATATTCCTGATGAAGAAAAAGAAGATGCAATTGAATATTACAGAGATTATCTGGAAGAAGCAGGGCCGGAGAATGAGGAATCTGTAATACGGGAATTTGGAAGCCCGGAACGGATTGCAGCCATGATCCGGGCCGATATGAACGGGCATTTAAAAGAAGGTGGTGAATTCACGGAAAGTGGCTATCAGGATGAGCGCTTTCGGGATCCCAATTACCAGATGGCAAAGCGCTACGATCTCCCGGAGGTTACGGTGCAACCGGAAAAAGACAGCGGGTTTTATGAACAGGAAGGTGAACCCGTCCGAAAAAGACGAAAGGATGACAGACGTACAATTAAAATTATTTTATGGATTGTTCTGATCATTGCAGCTTCTCCCATGCTTTTTGGCATTGGCGGGGGAATACTGGGTATATTGGCAGGTCTGATAGGAGTGCTGTTTGCAGCGGTGGTTGCAATAGGAGCGATCACGTTCGCCTTCCTGGCAGCAGGATTTGCCCTGGCGGTAGCTGGTTTTACTACCATGATCATTCACCCTCTGGACGGAATATTGCTTCTGGGTCTGGGGATACTGATTCTTGGTCTTGGTCTTGTTTCCCTGGCCGTTTGCGGTGTATTTTATGGAAAGTTTCTACCGTTTCTGTTTCGAAGCTGTATCGATCTGTTTAACCGGTTGTTACACGGAAGGAGGGCGCGGACATGAGCAAATTTATGAAAAAATGTGTGATTGCAGGAATAATTCTTGTAGTTGCTGGCGGTATTATGGCTACTACAGCGGTAACCTATGGAGCTGATCTTCGGGATATTATTCCAAGGGGAAGCGGCTTCTGGAAAGATTCATTTTCTGATTTCTCATTTGAGGATCTGGATTATGAAAACCAGCCGAAAGGGACTGAAAATTATTATGATTTTGATTCGGATCTTGAAGTTCCGGAAGAAAAAGGTCAGCAAATTTATACCACCGGTACTGCAAAAAGCCTGAGTGTAGATATCAGAGCAGGAAGGGTTTTTATCGTAGAGGATCCTGCTGTTAGTGAGTTAACCATATATTGCAATAAAAAGGATGGGAACTGGAATTTAAAAGATGAGAATGATGAGATTGATCTGACAACCGGGACTGGATTCCTGTCAGATGAAACGGATCTTGTGATGACGATCAGCGTGCCCCCGGGGTATCATTTTTCAGATGTTGATTTATCAGTTTCCAAGAAGAAAGGGATGCATGGCATGGATCCTATTATAGCCTGTCGGTCCATATCTGCTGATGACATGAACCTTAATGTAAAGGCGGGTGCACTTTCCGTGAGACAGGGTAATGTGGGCGATTTAGACATTAAATGCAGCGTTGGAGCTGTGGAATATACCGGTACAACCACCGGTGATATTAACGGAGAATGCAAAGTAGGTGCAGTCCTGCTGTTTCTTTCAGGCCAAAAGGAAGATTACAATTATAAGATTCAGTCAAGGATTGGAGGAATAAAAATCGCAGATGAACAGATGGCAGCCATTGCCGGCAAAGATAGCTGGGATTATTCCGCCAGTAAGGACATGAATTTAGATTGCAGCACAGGTGGGATAGAAGTGAAATTTTATGAATAATAGATTAGCCTGGTGACAACAAGAGAGGAGATTAAAACATGGAGAAAAAATTATACCGTTCTGATACGGACAAAATGCTGTGTGGTGTATGTGGTGGAATTGCAGAATATTTTGATGTAGACCCTACAATTATCCGCCTTTTATGGGCTATTCTTGCCTGTACAGGTTCCGGAATTGTAGCCTATATCATTGCAGCCGTGATTATACCAAAAAGATAACGTAAAACAAAGAAGAGAGAAGCTTTTTTTGCTTCTTTCTTTTTTGTTTTTGTAAAATGGAGTTTATTTCCATTTGAAACGGGCATACTCTTTTTAGATTTATGAAAGGAGAACGACAGTATGCCAAAAGGAAAAAAAACAGAACCCTTCGATCCCCGCAATTTAAAACCGGAGGAGGTACTTAAATTTGAAATAGCCACAGAGCTTGGTCTTGATGAGAAAGTAATAAAAGGAGGCTGGCGCTGTTTAAGTGCGAAGGAAAGCGGCCGCATCGGCGGTCTGATTACCAAGAGAAAAAGAGAATTGAAGAACGATGCAATGGAGAAAAAAGAGGAAGTATAGGTAAAAAGCAGGAAATTCCTTGCACCGGAAGCAAAAATCTTTTATAATATTTTTCGAAGAGGAAGAGAAATATGGATAAAAAAGAATTGCGATGCGGATTTACCACTGGTACCTGTGCGGCTGTTGCTGCCAAAGCTGCGGCAGCAATGCTGCTTATGGGAAACCAGTTACAACATATGAAGCTAATGACGCCAAAAGGGACGGAAGCTGATCTGCCCCTTTTTCATGTTGTCATGAAGCCGGACAAGGTGTGGTGTGCGGTGAAAAAAGATGCAGGTGACGACCCGGATGTAACAGACCAGGCGCTCATCTATGCATCTGTGGAATTATTAGATGAAACTGGAGAAGGAGCATCTCCGGCCGGCTGTTCGTTTGTCAGAGAAAAGACCGGAGAATTCGGGCAGCTGATTTTAACAGCGTCGGAAGGTGTGGGCCGGGTAACCAAACCCGGCCTTTCTTCACCTGTGGGATATCCGGCTATCAATCCAGTACCCAGAAGCATGATTTTTGATGAAGTGGATGAAGTAAGAAGAGCGGCTGATTATAAAGGTGCCCTGCTCATCTGCATCTGGATTCCGGAAGGCAGGGAACTTGCAGAAAAGACCTTTAATTCAAAGCTGGGAATTATAGGCGGATTGTCTATTCTTGGAACAACAGGAATTGTAAAACCCATGAGTGAAGAGGCACTGACTGCCACCATTTCGCTGGAGCTTCATATGAAAGCGGTGGCTGGTCTGAAACGGGTGATACTGACACCTGGCAATTATGGGGAGTCTTTTATAAAAGATCAGTTAAATCTTCCGATCGGGGAAGGTGTTACCATCAGTAATTTTATCCGGCAATCCTGTACTATGGTGAAGGAAGAAGGGTTTGAACAGATCCTTTTTGTGGGGCATATCGGGAAACTGATTAAGGTCGCGGGAGGGGTGGAAAATACCCATTCCAGATACGGAGACCGTCGTATGGAGGTGCTTTGGGATTGCGCCAGAGAGTTTTTAAGCAGTGATAAAAAAGAAGTGATTCTGCAATCCAACACCATGGAGACGGCAGCGGGGATATTAGAAGAGATGGGAGTCCTAAAACCGGTGATGTCCCAGGTGGTAAACAGAATAAAGGTATATATGACAGAGTGGACAGGAGGAATTCCAGTGGAAGTTATCACATTTTCCAACACACTTGGTATTCTTTCCATGACGCCGGATGCTCTTAAAATGATAAAACAATAGATAAGTAATTGGACACAGGAGGATAACAAATGGCTGGAATCATGTATGGTATTGGGGTAGGGCCGGGAGATCCGGAACTGATGACTTTAAAAGCGGTACGAAGAATCCGGGAAATGGACGTAATTGCCATCCCTCACAGCGATAAAAATAGTTGTACGGCATACCAGATTGCAAAAGCGGCAGTTCCTGAGATCGAGGAAAAGGAATGCCTTTATCTGCCCATGCCCATGACAAAAGATAAGAAAGTTTTAAAAGACAGCCATGAATCTGCGACAAAAGCGGTGATGGAACGGCTGGACAGAGGGGAGAATGTGGGATTTATTACCCTTGGAGATGTGACCATTTATTCCACCTGCAGTTATCTTTTAGAAAGGCTGTGGAAGGAAGGGTATGCCACACGGCTGGAAAGCGGTATCACATCATTTTGTGCCGTTGCCGCCAGGCTTGGGATTCCTCTGGTAACGGGAGCGGAAGAGCTTCACGTAATTCCTGCTTCTTATCAGATAAAAGATGCATTAAAGCTTCCTGGTGTTAAGGTTCTTATGAAAGCAGGAAGACAGATGAAAGCGGTTAAGGAAGAGATCAGTGCTGGGGGTTTTGAGGCTGTTATGGTGGAGAACTGCGGCATGTCAGATGAGCGGGTCTATCAATCGCTTGTGGAGATACCCGACGAGGCAGGTTATTATTCATTGATCATAGTGAGGTAAATATGGTACATATAGTTGGAGCAGGTCCGGGAGCACCGGATTTAATAACAGTCAGAGGAAAAGAACTTTTAGAAAAAGCGGATGTCATTATCTATGCAGGTTCCCTGGTAAATCCCGCTCTTCTGGATTATAAAAAGCCAGACTGTGCTGTTTATGACAGTGCAAAGATGACTCTGGAAGAGGTGATTGAAGTAATGGTACAGGCAGAATCCGGTGGGAAAATGACGGTACGCCTCCATACAGGAGATCCCTGTATTTACGGTGCCATCAGAGAGCAGATGGACGAGCTGGATCACAGGGGGATTTCCTATGAAATCTGTCCGGGTGTCAGCTCCTTTTGCGGAGCGGCTTCTGCAATGAAGATGGAATATACACTTCCTGAGGTAACACAGAGTGTGATTATTACCAGAATGGCTGGGCGTACTCCGGTACCGGAACGGGAATCCATCGCGTCTTTTGCAGCTCATGGTGCAACCATGGTGATTTTTTTAAGTACAGGAATGTTAAAGGAACTGTCAAATGAGCTGATTCGCGGCGGATACACACCGGAAACACCGGCAGCCATTTGCTATAAGGCAACATGGCCCGAGGAAAAGACCGTTGTTTGTACTGTTTCCACATTGGAAGAATGCGCCCAGAGGGAGCAGATACGTAAGACAGCTCTGATTCTGGTGGGAGATGCGGTGTCGCAAAGCAATTACAGCCGTTCTCTTCTTTATGATCCATCGTTTACCACTGAATTTCGGAAAGGAACCGGGGAGACGGAATGAGAATTGCTGTCATTTGCTTTACAGAGGCAGGAGCCAGTACAGCTATTAGGCTGATGGAAGGACTACTAAAAGAGGGAGAGCTTTGTGAGGGCTTTGGAAAAGGACCGGGATTAAGGCCCCTGACTTCGTCTTTGGGAGAGTGGACAAAAGAGCAGTTTATTGATAAAGACGGAATTGTGTTTATTGGAGCCATGGGGATTGCAGTCCGTTCCATTGCGCCCTATATAAGAGGAAAAGCAGTCGACCCTGCAGTGGTGGTATTAGATGATCAGGGGAGATTTAGTATTTCTGTGCTTTCCGGTCATTTAGGGGGAGCCAATGAACTGGCAGAACGTAGTGCCCAGATTACGGGAGGTCAGGCGGTGATTACCACTGCTACCGATATACATGGTAAATTAGCAGCAGATTTATTTGCAAAAAGGCTGGGACTTGCCATTTCAGAGCTTAATATGGTTAAAAAAGTATCTGCAGCTGTTTTAAGGGGAGAAACGGTTGGATTTCACAGTGATTTTCCCATAGATGGAAGACTGCCGGAGGAATTATGCTTAGATGCAAAAGCGGATACCGGCCTGTATATCACAATTTCAGATTCTGGGGAGAAGGGAAAAACGGATCATCTCCTCAGGCTTGTTCCAAAGATTCTGATACTGGGAATCGGATGCAGGAAAAACACCTCTGTTACTGCCATAAAAGACGGGGTAACCCGTGTATTAAAGGAACATAATATATCCTCTCTTGCCATTGCGGGGTGTGCAAGCATTGACTTAAAGAAAGAGGAAGAAGGACTCTGTAAATTTGCCAGAGACACAGGCGTTCCCTTTTATACCTATCCGGCAGAGATTCTTGCAGGAATCGAGGGGGAATTTACCTCTTCTTCCTTTGTAAAGCAGATTACAGGTGTGGACAATGTATGCGAGCGGGCAGCACTTTGCTGTGTAAAGGAACTGGGGGGCGGAAAACTGATCATTAAAAAAGAAGCGGCTGCCGGTGTGACAGTTGCTGCTGCAGTCTTAGATTGGAAGGTAATGATATGAAAACAACAGGTAAATTATATGTGGTTGGAATCGGCCCTGGAGCCTATGAGGATATGACAATCAGGGCGGTGAATGCGTTAAAAGACAGTGAGATCATTGTGGGATATACGGTGTATGTGGATCTTTTGCGGGAACATTTTCCGGAAAAAGAGATGCTTACTACCCCTATGCGCCAGGAGCAGGAACGGTGCCAGATGGCTATTTTAAAAGCCCAGGAAGGAAAACGGGTTGCCATGGTATGCAGCGGTGATTCCGGTGTCTATGGAATGAGCGGCCTTATCCTTCAGCTGGCAAAAGAGTCACCAGACTTAGAAATTGAAGTGATTCCCGGTGTTACAGCAGCCTTAAGCGGAGGAGCTGTACTTGGCGCTCCTCTTGGCCATGACTTTGCAGTGATCAGTTTAAGCGATCTTCTTACTCCGATGGAGCTGATTGAAGACAGACTGAAGTATTCTGCCTGTTCTGATATGGCGATTTGTTTATACAATCCGTCAAGCAAAAAACGGGCGGATTATCTGAAAAATGCCTGCGAAATTGTGCTGCAGCACCAGAAACCGGAGACGGTCTGCGGGCTTGTAAGAAACATTGGCAGAGATGGGGAAGAGATGGAGGTATTAACTCTTTCCCAGTTAAAAGATACCAATGTGGATATGTTTACTACTGTTTACATAGGAAATTCCATGACCAGAGAGATCAATGGGCGAATGGTCACACCGAGAGGATATAAAAATGTGTAAAATACTGATTTTTGGAGGTACAACAGAGGGGCGGCTTCTGGCCGAATTCTGCCATGAAAACCAGCTTGAAGCATGGGTCAGCGTTGCTACCGGATATGGGAAGATGCTCCTTTTGGAAAGCCGGTTTCTCCATATTCACAACACTCCCATGGACGCAGAAGAGATGGGAGCATTTATCAGGGAAAAGGGAATTACCCTTGTATTAGACGCCACCCACCCCTATGCAGCGGAAGTAAGCCGGAATATTGTTCATGCCTGTACTCAGACAGGAACAAAACGCTTAAGGATACTGCGGGAATCGTTAAAAGACAGTGGAGATGGAGATCATGTGGTCTGGGTGGATTCCATGGAGGAGGCCATCCGGTTTTTAAACCAGAATGCAGGCAATGTGCTGGCAACTACAGGAAGCAAGGAACTTGACTGGTATACAAAGGTTGAGAACTGGGAGGAACGGGTCTATGCAAGAGTGCTTTCTTCTTCCTCCGTTCTGGCTGCCTGTGAACAGCTGGGATTTAAGGGAAACCGGATCATTGGGATGCAGGGACCATTTTCTCTGGAATTGAATCAGGCTATGATCCGGCAGTTAAATATCCGTTATCTCGTCACAAAGGAGGCTGGTCATGCAGGAGGGTTCTTAGAAAAGCTGCAGGCAGCTTCTTTCTGTAACATTACAGCCGTTGTAATCGGACGCCCCATAGACGAAGAGGGTGTGGGATTAGATGAAGTAAAAGAGATTTTAATAAAGAGGAAGTCCTCAGAGACTTTTAGTTGTAAAGGGGCTATTTATTTAATAGGAACCGGAATGGGCGGGCCGGAGCAGATGACTGTAAAAGCATTAAAAACTCTTAAGAGCTGCCAGGTTGTTTTCGGGGCGAAGCGGATTCTTCATGATATTGGAGACTTAAACCCTGAGATATTAAAGCTTCCCTATTATTTAAGCAAGGATATCCTTCCCTGGCTGAATGAACATGGAGAGTATCAGCGGATTGCCGTTCTTTTCTCTGGTGATGCCGGTTTTTATAGCGGTGCGGAGAAAATGGCAGCAGCCCTTTTAGAAGAACCGTATTCTGAACTTTATGAGACGGAGATTCTTCCTGGAATTTCTTCCGTATCCTATTTATGCGCAAGACTGAAAACCGGCTGGGAGAACGTACGGCTGATCAGCCTTCATGGACGAGACTGGGATCTTCTGGAAGAACTGAAACATCACCAGAGAATATTCGCCCTGCTGGATAAGCGTAATTCCGTAAATGCTTTGTGCAGTCTTTTGGAGGAGAATGGATATGAGCATGCGCGCTTATCTGTAGGCCAGCGGTTATCCTACGAGGATGAGAGGATTACCACAGGTACACCGGTAACGCTTAAGAACCAGACGTTTGATATCTTATCGGCAGTATTGATTGAGAGGTAAAAATGAGAGATGAATTGTTTATCCGAGGTGATGTCCCTATGACCAAAAGTGAGGTCCGGACAGTCTGTGTATCCAAACTGGAGCTATGTCCGGACTCCATTCTTTATGATATCGGAGCAGGTACTGGCTCCGTATCCATAGAAGCGTCGGGGTATTTAACCAGTGGGAAGGTTTATGCTGTGGAAAAGAAGCCGGAAGCACAGGCTCTCATAGAAGCGAATAAAGAGAAATTCGCGGCGGACTGCGTTACCGTGGTAAAAGGGACTGCGCCAGAAGCACTATCCGGACTGGAAGCTGCTACTCACATATTCCTGGGAGGCACATCAGGGAATTTAGAAGAAGTTTTAGATCTTGTTTTGAAAAAGAATCCCAAGGTCCGGGTAGTTGCTAATTTCATTGCTTTGGAATCCTTATCTGAAATGTTATTGTGGCTGAAAAAACACTCCATAGAAGCGGATATCGTTCAGATGCAGGTTTCAAAAGCAAAAACAGCAGGCAGCTATCATATGATGATGGGGCAGAACCCGGTTTACATTATTTCCTTCGGAGGGGAAGGAGGAGTGTCTTTTGAGTCAGGAAAATAAGAGAATCATGCTTGCTGCACCCAAAAGCGGCAGCGGAAAAACCATGATCACCTGTGGACTTTTACAGGCGTTACTTTTAAGAGGCATTGCCTGCCGTTCCTTTAAGTGCGGACCAGATTATATTGATCCCATGTTTCATAAGGCGGTTCTTGGCATAGACGGAGGAAATTTAGATACATTTTTCCTGGATCAGGAATCGGTGAGAGAGCTTTTTCTCAGGGAATCAAAAGAAGTTCCAATATCTGTAATAGAAGGTGTCATGGGGTATTACGACGGAATGGGAGGAGACAGTACGTGGGCAAGCTCCTATGAAGTAGCCTGCGCAGTGAAAACCCCGGTGGTACTGGTTCTTGACTGCAGGGGCGCCAGTCTGTCTCTGGCTGCTGTATGTAAAGGTTTTTTGGAATACAGAAATGACAGCCGCATTGAAGGCGTGATCTTAAACAGGATCTCACCTGTTATGGCACAACGGCTGACTCCTCAGATAGAAGCGATGGGAATCCGGGTCTTTGGATATCTTCCCCAATGCGATGAGGCGGATTTTTCCAGCCGTCATTTGGGGCTGGTTCTTCCGGGGGAAGTGGAAGGACTGAAAGACAAACTAAAGAATCTGGCCTGCAAAATGGAAGAAACAGTTGATATAGACGGACTCCTTCAGTTATCCGGAACTGCCCCTGAATTATCCTTGGAATCTGGAAGAGAAGAACGGGATGAACCAACCATATATGGTGAGAAGATACCGGTGGGAATTGCCGTTGATGAGGCCTTTTGCTTTTATTATCAGGAAAACAGAAAGATGTTAGAGGATATGGGGGCACAGCTGATCCCTTTCAGTCCGCTTCGGGACAGCCATCTTCCAGATGGAATCTGCGGGCTGATTCTGGGTGGTGGTTACCCAGAGCTATATTTAAAACAGCTGTCTGAAAATCAGAATATGCTTAAAGAAATCCGGGAGGCCAGCGAAAATCACATTCCCATACTGGCAGAATGCGGTGGTTTCCTCTATCTTCACGAGGAACTGGAATCAAAGGAGCATGATGTGTTTTTGATGGCAGGGATTATTCCGGGCAGAGCATTTCCTGTAGGAAAATTAAAACGGTTTGGATACATAGAAGCAGCGGCGAAAGAAGATATGCCGTTTTTAAAAAAGGGTGAGTCCATCAGGGGACATGAATTTCATTACTGGGACAGTACAAACAATGGAGAACAGATGCAGGCACGAAAGCCTGGCAGGGATGTGAGCTGGGATTGTGTTCTGACCAGAGATCATGTGATGGCAGGCTTCCCTCATTTTTATTACCCTTCCAATCCCATGCTTCCCAAAGGCTTTTTAGAAGCTTGCAGACAGGTTATAAAACAACAGAGGAAGAAATTATGAAGGAATTTACCATAGTACAGGGAAGTTCAGAGGATATAGAGCAGATTGCAGATCTTTACGATGGGGTAAATGATTACCTGGAAAGTCATATCAATTATCCGGGCTGGAGAAAAGGAATCTATCCTACAAAGGAAGATGCACAGGCAGGTGTGAAAGCGGGAACACTTTATTTGCTTTGGGCAGAAAATAAAATAGCCGGTTCCGTAGTCGTTAACCAGTTACAGGAAAAGGGATATGAAACGGTATCCTGGAGTCAGGATACGAAACCAGAGGATGTTGCAGTGATCCATACCTTTTTAGTACATCCGGACTTCCTTGGAAGAGGGTTTGGAAAAGTATTACTGGAATTTGCAGAAGAAAAAGCCAGAGAGCAGAAAAGAACCGTAATCCGCCTTGATGTAAATGAAAGGAATACGCCTGCCATTCAGCTTTACCGGAAGCTTGGTTACTGTTTTGCCGGAAAGGCGGATTTAGGTTACGGAGAGTATGGAATCCCATGGTTTGAACTCTATGAAAAGATCTTAACCGGAGAGGCATAAAGAATGAATGAGGAACTAAAGGATTATTTATCAGCGATACAGCCGCCTGATAAGAAAGCAACCGATACAGCACGTCTGCGCTGGGCTCATGTAGCCAAGCCCTTAAACAGTCTTGGTGTGTTGGAAGATGATATTGTAAAAATCGCGGGAATCAGGAGAAACTCCCTGGTAACGTTAAAAAAACGCGGACTTCTGATTCTGTGTGCAGATAACGGAATTGTGGAAGAAGGTGTTACCCAGACCGGTATGGAAGTTACTGCAGTAGTGGCAGAAAATATGACACGAGGCAACAGCAGTGTGTGCATTATGGCAAAACGGGCGGGAGTGGACGTATTTCCGGTTGATATGGGGGTTGCAAGAGATCTGGTTTCCGGTTCCACCTATCCGCTGATTAACAGAAAGATCGCATATGGAACCAAAAATTTTAGTAAAACCAATGCAATGACCAGAAATGAAGCTGTACAGGCGATCATAACAGGAATAGAACTAATGGGCGAACTCTCAGAAAAAGGGTATGATCTGGCGGCAACCGGTGAGATGGGAATTGGAAACACAACAACCAGCAGTGCGGTTGCAGCGCTTTTATTAAAGCAGGACCCAACGCGTCTGACCGGAAGGGGTGCCGGGTTAAATGATGCCGGCCTGATAAAAAAGCGAAAGGTGATTCAGGAGGCGGTAGCCAGATATAGTCCCAATTGTCAGGATGAAATTGATATCCTGTCAGCAGTGGGCGGTTTTGATCTGGCTGGTATGACGGGAATATTTTTAGGAGGAGCCATTTACCGCATTCCTGTACTTTTAGACGGCTTCATATCAGCGGTTGCAGCACTTTTGGCAGAACGGATTTATCCAGGGTGCCGGGATTTTATGATTGCCTCTCATGTATCTGCAGAACCCGCAGGACACATTCTTCTGGAAGAGCTGGAATTGTCTCCTCTTATTCAGGCAGGAATGTGTCTGGGAGAAGGGACGGGAGCGATAGCAGCAGTTCCGCTGCTTCAAATGGCAGCAGATGTATACGGAACCATGAGCTCTTTTGAAGATATTGAGATCGAGGCTTATAAGCCCATGGAGGATCCGTCATGACTGCCCTGATTATCGGAGGAAGCGGGAGCGGAAAATCAGAATATGCAGAAAATCTGGCGGTTTCTCTGGGCGGAGACAGAAAAGTCTATATTGCCACCATGAAACCGTGGGATGAGGAGTGCAGAAACAGAATCCTAAGACACCGGAAAATGCGGGAAAAAAAGCAGTTTGAGACGGTAGAATGTTACCGTAGTTTGAAAAACCTGGTTTTTAAATCCAGACCTTCCGTTGTTCTTCTGGAATGTATGTCCAATCTGGTTTCCAATGAGCTGTTTGGCCTGTGGGAAGAAGGAGACTTACCGGTTCTTGATAATAAAACGGCTGCAGCAGAGATTGCAGAAGGAATCCTTAATTTAGAGCGTCAGACCGATCATCTGGTGATTGTAACAAATGAAGTTTTTTCTGATGGAGATCGTTACAGCCCTGAAACCAATGAATACCGCAAGGTTCTTGGAAGCATCAATCAGCTTGCAGCAAACAGGGCTCATATGGTGGTGGAAGTAGTGGCAGGGATCCCCATAAAAATCAAAGAAGGAATTAATTGAAAAAAATCCTCAAGTATGTTATATTTATCACATAGTAGCATCCTGATACCAAAAACCAGTTTTGAGGTAGAAGGTTCGGCAATTGAGGAATTGTTTGTTTGCCGCGCCTGATTGGCGCGGCTTTTCTTGTTCAAATGAGAAAAGGAAGACGGAAAGAAGGAGATAAGCATGGAAACAAGAATTGCTGTGATCGGTATTGTTGTGGAGGAGGAAGATTCTGTAGAAATTTTAAACGAAATTTTACATGAATACCGACATTACATCATCGGACGTATGGGAATTCCATATCCGAAAAAAGGAGTGAGTGTCATCAGCATTGCGGTAGATGCTCCTCAAAGTACCATTTCCGCGCTTACCGGAAAGATCGGGAAGTTAAGTGGAATCAGTTCCAAAACAGCCTATCAGAATGTGAATGCTTAGAAGTACAAAAAAACACTGACGGGAAAGCAGATGCTGACCCAAAAGAAAGGGTGAATTACTATGTATGATCCAAAATCGCTGAAAGCGGAAGAATTCATTTCTCATGAAGAAATTCTGGAAACTCTTGATTATGCGGAACAAAACAAAAACAATGTGGAACTGATTGATCGGATTATTGCAAAGGCCAGAGAATTAAAGGGGCTAACCCACAGGGAGGCTTCCGTTCTTTTAGCCTGCGATATCCCGGAAAAGATCAAAGAACTTTATGATCTTGCAGAGGAGATCAAAAAGAGGTTTTACGGTACCCGGATTGTTATGTTTGCACCTCTCTATCTGTCCAATTACTGTGTAAATGGCTGTACCTATTGCCCCTATCATTTAAAGAACAAACACATTGCAAGAAAGAAACTGACACAGGAAGAACTGGCGAGAGAAGTTGTTGCCCTTCAGGACATGGGACATAAACGGCTTGCCCTTGAAGCTGGAGAAGATCCTGTTAATAACCCCATTGAATACATTCTGGAATGCATTAATACCATTTATTCTATCAAGCATAAAAACGGTGAAATCCGAAGAGTGAATGTTAACATAGCAGCTACGACTGTGGAAAATTACCGGAAATTAAAAGATGCCGGAATCGGTACCTATATTTTATTCCAGGAAACATATCACAAGGAAAGCTATGAAAGCCTTCACCCAACAGGACCAAAGCATAATTACGATTACCACACAGAGGCCATGGACAGGGCTATGGATGGCGGTATTGACGATGTTGGAATCGGAGTTTTATTTGGACTGGAACGGTACAAATATGAATTTGCAGGCCTGTTAATGCATGCGGAGCACTTAGAAGCAGTTCATGGAGTAGGCCCTCATACCATCAGTGTCCCACGTATTAAGAGCGCTGACGATATTGATCCCAACGCTTTTTCTAACGGAATTAGCGACGAGATATTTGCAAAGCTGTGCGCTCTGATCCGTGTCTGTGTTCCATACACAGGCATGATCGTATCCACCAGGGAGAGCCAGAGTGTGAGAGAAAAGGTGATTCGCCTTGGCGTTTCCCAGATCAGCGGCGGTTCCAGAACCAGTGTAGGCGGTTATGAGGAGGAGGTTCGCCCTACCGATACAGAGCAGTTTGACGTTTCGGACCAGAGAACCCTTGATGAGGTGGTACACTGGCTGATGGATTTAGGCTATATCCCTTCTTTCTGTACGGCATGCTACAGAGAAGGAAGAACCGGCGACCGTTTTATGAGTCTTTGTAAAAGCGGTCAGATTCAAAACTGCTGCCAGCCAAACGCATTGATGACATTAAAAGAATATTTAATGGACTACGCTTCCGAGGATACACGGAAAGTAGGCGAGGCGTTAATTGCTGCTGAATTAAATAATATCCCCAAAGAGAAGGTACGGACGATTTGTGAAGATCATCTGGAAAAGATTGAAGCTGGAATCCGGGATTTCCGGTTCTGATACCACGCAGACGACATAAAAGAGGAGATAAACATGGGATTAAATGAGACGCCGTCATCTGAAAGAATTCATATCGGCTTTTTTGGCCGCCGCAATGCAGGAAAATCAAGTGTAGTCAATGCAGTAACCGGACAGGAGCTGTCAGTGGTATCAGATATCAAAGGAACCACAACAGATCCCGTTCATAAATCCATGGAACTTCTTCCCATGGGTCCGGTAGTAATTATCGATACACCAGGATTTGATGATGAAGGTACCCTGGGAGAGATGCGGGTGCGCAAGACGAAGCAGATCTTAAACCGTGTAGACTGTGCAGTCCTGGTGGTAGATGGAACTGCAGGAAAGACAGAAGTGGAAGAGCAGCTGATCGGATTGTTTAAAGAGAAGAATATTCCTTATGTAGTTGCGTATAACAAGTCGGATCTTGTAGGGGAGGGCGATTATGAAGATGGTCTTTCTGTCAGCGCCCAGACGGGATTTCGGATTCATGAACTGAAAGAACGGATCGGAGTTCTGGTTAATACAGGAGACATGAAGATGCGGATTGTAGGCGATTTGCTAAAGCCCTGTGATCTTGTAATTCTGGTAATCCCCATTGATTCTGCAGCTCCAAAGGGCAGAATTATTCTGCCACAGCAGCAGACCATGAGAGATATATTAGAGGCCGGAGCGGTTGCCATATCCGTTAGGGATACCGAGCTTAAGCAGACTATTGAAAAGCTTGGAACCAGGCCCTATCTGGTTATAACAGACAGTCAGGCATTTGAACAGGTGAATAAGGATACGCCGGATGACATTCTCCTGACCTCTTTTTCCATTCTGATGGCACGGTATAAAGGCTTTTTAGAGGATGCAATCAAAGGTGTGGCGGCAATCAGCACCCTAAAGGATGGAGATAAAGTTCTCATATCAGAGGGCTGTACCCACCACAGGCAGTGTGATGACATCGGTACGGTGAAACTTCCCCGGTGGCTGAAGGAATTTACGGGTAAGGATCTTGTGATTGAAACATCATCAGGCAGAGAGTTCCCGGAAGAACTTTCTGACTATAAGCTGATTATTCACTGTGGCAGCTGTATGTTAAATGAGAGGGAGATGGTATACCGCAGAAAGACAGCGGCGGATGCAGGAGTGCCCTTTACCAACTATGGAACTGCCATTGCTTACATGAAGGGGATTTTAAAAAGAAGCTTAGAGGTGCTTCCGGATCTGGAAAAACTGATTTAGGCAAGAATTATTGATAGGGCTGCCGCAGCAAGGACCATGGTGTCTTTGAATACGGCAGCCTGAATGTTTTAAGGTGTTGTTAAATGATGGGTTAAAAGCTGTCGGAATGCGCTGATTTCATTTTCTGAAGCAAAAATGCGTTTTGGTATTAAGGTGTAGGTACGCTTTTTCTGAATAATATAAAAATAGTCCTTGTTCTCCATATAGTGTTTATAGATATCCCAGGATAAGATAGAATGGATGGCATGAGCGTCAAACGTGATTTTATCGTCTTCAAACAGCAGCTTATAGGGATGATGAAGTTGTTCATATTCCTGATAAAATAGGTAAGGCCGAATGAAAAAGACTGCGATGAACGTAATATTAAAAAAATATATGACGATAGTCAGTATGATATAAACCCTGGTGAAACCGTATTGATAGAATAAATAGAACGGAATCAGTAAAGAAAATGCCATAATGACCAGATCGAATTTCCTAATTACTTTTGTCAGAAAAATAAATTTTCTCCAGCCGTCTGCATACTCATTTCTCGTATAAGTGAATTCCAATAACATATATTTTCCCCCGTATAATTGATGATTTAAGTTTATCATAAAAATTGAAAAAGGAAAAGAACTCTCCGCTCTAAACTGGATCATGATTAGGAAATGACATTTACCAGATTTTGTGATATTATATTTTTTAATGGCTGTAAGATGACAAAATAAAAAGCTGTTTAATAGATAGAAAGGGGGCAGTGCCATGAATCTTCCCGGCA
Source organism: Lacrimispora sp. (assembly GCF_031982545.1). Classification (GTDB taxonomy): domain Bacteria; phylum Bacillota; class Clostridia; order Lachnospirales; family Lachnospiraceae; genus Lacrimispora. The sequence continues at coordinate 101,357 of NZ_DALYXB010000001.1, read as the reverse complement.
GTATGATGATCGCGTTTTCCATGTATTCCCGGATTCCTGTGCCCCAGGTTCAGTGGACAAAGGAACGGATGAAATATGCCATGTGTTTCTTCCCGCTGATAGGAGCAGTAATTGGTCTGCTGGAGTATGGTGCCATTCTCCTTTTACGTACCCTGGGATTTCCTTTTTTAGAACAGATACTGCCTGTCGTAATCCCTGTAGTGGTTACCGGTGGAATCCATATGGATGGATTGCTGGATGTAATTGATGCAAAATCTTCCCACGGTGAAACAGAGAAAAAACTGGAAATACTCAAAGACCCCCATACAGGAGCCTTTGCGATCATTGGATGCGGAATCTATTTCCTTTTATATCTGGCATTCTTTATGGAAATGAGACCAGTTATGATTCCTGCATTTTGTATTACGTTTGTTATAACAAGAGCGCTAAGCGGGCTCTCTGTTGTTACCTTCCCCATGGCAAAAAAAAGCGGTCTGGCTGCAGCTTTTTCAGATGGAGCTCATAAAAGAGTGGTTGGAACTGTTATGGTTCTTTATCTTATTATTTCTTTGCTTACAGTATGGCTCCTGACAGGAGCTCCGGCAGTCTTAGGCGTTTTTGCCATATCGTTTGCGGTGTTTTTGTATTATTATCATATGTCAAAACGGGAATTTGGGGGTATCACAGGAGATCTTGCAGGGTACTTTCTCCAGGTTCTGGAGTTGGCTCTTGTGGTGGGACTGGCTATACTGTCCCATATGAAATGATATGGGCATCAGAAAGGAATTGGAATGAAATTAATTATCGGAGGAGCATGGCAGGGGAAGCTTGACTATGCCCTGCAAATCGCACATATAGAAACAAAGGATAGTGAAAAGGTTATAGAGGGAGCCACAGATCCCTGTGAGGCAGCCCTTGAATGCACAATCATACATAATTTCCATGAATACGTCAGAAGACTGTTAAAAGAAGAAAAAGACCCTGACCAATTAATCCGGGAAATTGTGGAACATAATCCGGATGTGATTATTACCATGAATGAGCTTGGCTGCGGAATCGTACCCGAAGATCCCTTTGACAGGCAGTGGAGGGAAAGTGCTGGAAGAACGGCAGTGAAACTGGCAAAACACAGCGGCGAAGTTTACCGCATGGTATGCGGGATACCTGCCCGGATAAAATAGAAGAGAAAAAGGACTGACTTATGTTTAAATATCATTTAATAGCGGTTCTGATTGGCTGCTTTCTGGATGCATGCCTTGGAGATCCCTTATTCTTGTGGCACCCCGTTTGTGGAATCGGAAACCTGATAAGCTGGCTGGAGAAAAAATTAAGACCCCGGTTTCCTGAAAATGAAGCAGGGGAAAGACAGGCAGGTGTATGGCTGGTTTTGCTGGTACTGCTTGCAGCAGGGGGAATTTCCTTTGCGCTCTTAGCCGTTTCTTACGGCATTTCCACCGTCGCCGGACTTGTTTTGGAAAGTATCATGTGTTATCAGATGATGGCGTGGCATTCCTTAAGAAAAGAGAGTATGAAGGTATACCGTGCATTTTTAAAACAGGATACGGAAGAGGCAAGGCATGCGGTATCCATGATCGTGGGCCGTGATACAAAAACCCTCACTGATATGGGGATTACAAAGGCAGCGGTGGAAACTGTGGCAGAGAATACTTCTGATGGTGTGATTGCACCTTTGATTTTCATGACCCTCTTTGGAGGAACCGGTGTATTCCTATATAAGGCAGTGAACACCATGGATTCCATGGTAGGTTATAAAAATGACCGGTATCTCTGGTTTGGACGGTGTGCTGCAAAACTGGATGATCTGGTTAATTTTATTCCTGCCCGCGTATCCGCTTTTTTCATGCTGGCGGCAGGCTATTTATGCCAGCTGCTTTTCGGCAGTAAGTTTAATGGGAATAATGGTTTCCGGATCTGGAAACGTGACCGTTTTAATCACAAAAGTCCCAACTCCGCACAGACGGAATCTGCATGTGCGGGAATTCTTCAGATTGAACTGGCTGGAAATGCATGGTATTTTGGAACCTTATATGAAAAGCCTGTGATCGGAGATCCGGTGAGGGCAGTGGAGTATAAAGATATCGTTAGAACTAACACATTGATGACATTTACTTACATACTGGCGCTGATTCCTGTTGGAATCCTGCTTTTCATCACATTTTAGAAGATACACATAATTGGGAGAAATAAATATGGAATATCAGCATGGAGGAGACATTTACACCAACCAGGTTACCATGGATTATTCAGCGAATATCAATCCTCTTGGGCTTGCGAAAGGTGTTAAAAATGCATTATTACAGGCGGTAGAAAACTGTTCCTGTTATCCGGACAGCCGCTGCAGCAAATTAATCACAGAACTGGGAGCTTTCCATGGCTTTTCCGAAAAGCAGCTTATCTGTGGAAATGGAGCGGCAGATTTGATTTTTCAGATTGTACAGGTTATAAAACCCAGGAGGGCTCTGTTAATCGCCCCTTCCTTTCTGGAATATGAACAGGCGTTAGAGACGGTTTCTGCAGAAATTGTATGGTATGATTTAAAAGAGAGGGATGGATTTCACTTATCTGTAAAAGAAATAACCAGGTGGCTGAAAGAAAACGATCAGGAAGTAGATATGTTATTTCTGTGCAATCCCAATAACCCCACCGGGTTTGCGCTCCCAAAAGAGGAGATGAAAGAACTTCTTGACGTTTGCTCAGAAAAAGGAATCTACTGTGTAATAGATGAATGCTTTAATGAATTTCTCGACGATCCGGAATCTTATTCCGTACTGGAAGTGATTTCAAAGGGCGGTTATGATCAAGTATTTGTTTTAAAAGCATTTACAAAAATTTATGCCATGGCGGGAGTCCGCCTTGGTTATGGGATAACCACAGGCGAGAAAACCATAGAACTCATGAACCGGATCCGCCAGCCCTGGAGCGTGTCTGCGCTTGCTCAGGCAGCCGGTGAAGCAGCTCTTGGTGAAACGGAATATGTAAAAGAAACAAGGAAGCTGATTTCCGGTGAACGGGAATACTTAAAGAAAAACTTAAAAGACATGGGCTTTCTGGTATATGATTCTATGGCAAACTATTTGTTTTTTAAAGATACAAGAGAAAACGCCCGTAATGTGGAAAAGCTTTTATACAATGAATTGCTTGACAGGCAGGTGCTGATAAGGTCCTGTTCCAATTACAGAGGGCTTGATCATGCTTATTACCGAATCTGTATCAAACAGAGAATGGAAAATGATGCATTTCTTGCAGTATTAAAATCCATACTGACAAAAGGAGAATGAGAACATGGCAAAGACAATTATGATTCAGGGGACCATGTCCAATGCAGGGAAAAGTCTGATTACGGCTGGATTATGCCGGATCTTTAAGCAGGATGGATACCGGGTGGCACCATTTAAATCCCAGAATATGGCACTTAATTCCTTTATTACAGAGGAAGGGCTTGAGATGGGGCGGGCGCAGGTGGTACAGGCTGAGGCAGCAGGCGTAAAGCCTGTGGCAGCCATGAATCCGGTTTTGCTGAAACCCACCAACGATACCGGTTCCCAGGTAATTGTCAATGGCGTGTCCATTGGCAATATGCCGGCAAAAGAGTATTTTGCCTATAAAAAGAAACTGATACCGGAAATAAAGAAGGCGTTTGATACATTGTCAGAGGAATACGACATTATTGTAATTGAAGGCGCAGGAAGTCCGGCAGAGATCAATCTAAAGCAGGAAGACATTGTCAATATGGGCATGGCTAAGATGGCAGATGCACCAGTGCTGCTTGTTGGAGATATTGACCGGGGCGGAGTATTTGCACAGCTTTATGGAACTGTTATGCTTTTAGAGCCGGAAGAGAAAGACAGAATCGGCGGTCTTATCGTAAATAAATTCCGGGGAGATAAATCCATATTAGAACCTGGTCTTGACATGATAACAGAACGGCTTCACATACCCGTGGCTGGAGTGGTTCCATATATGGATGTGGATATCGAGGACGAAGACAGTTTGGGAAATCATCTTTCCATGACTGCAAAAACAGAGGGGGCAGAGGTAGAGATAGCGGTCATCCGTTTTCCGAGAATCTCTAACTTTACAGATTTTTCTGTATTCTCTACCATACCGTCTGTGGCTCTTCGCTATGTGGATTCTGTATCGGCTCTTGGAAAACCGGATCTTGTGATTTTACCGGGAAGCAAGAACACCATAGAGGATCTTCTCTGGCTGCGTCAGAATGGTCTGGAGGCTGGAGTGTTAAAGCTGAATTCATCAGGAGTTCCGGTGTTTGGAATCTGCGGCGGCTTTCAGATCCTTGGAGAACAGTTAAAGGATCCGCTGGCAGTGGAATCTGATTCCGGTCTTTCCTCTGTACGGGGTATGGGGCTGCTTCCCATACGGACTGAATTTGGAGCAGAAAAAACCAGAACAAGAGTGACTGGTTCCTGTACGGCAGTGGAAGGGATCTTTGAAGATTTATCTGGAATGAATATAGAAGGCTATGAAATTCACATGGGTCAGACAGAACGTGCCCTGCCGCCCTTATCCTATGTGATGGAAAGCCAGTCCGGTTCCCATCTGGCAAAGATGGACGGCTGTCAGTGTAAGAACGTATACGGAACCTATATTCACGGTTTCTTTGACAGTGAGCAGATTGCAGATACCATAGTGGGGGCTCTGAGAAAGAAAAAAGGGCTGCCCAGCCAGCCGGGCACGGCTTTCAGCTACCAGGATTATAAAGAAAAACAGTATGACAGACTGGCAGACCTTTTGCGGGAGAGCCTTAATATGGACCGGATTTACAGCCTTATGGGATTAGACGGTGACAACGGAGGAAAGAATGGAATTTAGAGAACTGGAACGGGTTCGCCCTGAAGAAATAGAAAAGAGAAGTTTTGAAATTATAACACAGGAACTGGGAGATAAGAAACTGGATCCGGAGCAGGAACTGGTAATCAAACGGGTGATTCATACAACGGCAGATTTTGATTATGCTGATCAGCTGATATTTTCGCCCCACGCGGTTAAGCTTGGAATAGAAGCATTAAAAGAAGGAATTCCGGTAATTACTGATACCAACATGGGAAAAGCAGGAATCAATAAAAAAGCACTGGAACGGGCAGGCAGCAGCGTCCACTGTTTTATGGCAGATGAGGATGTGGCGGAGGATGCGAAAAACAGGCAGACGACGAGAGCTCATGCCAGCATGGATAAGGCGTCCAGATTGTCAAAGGAATGTATTTTTGCCATTGGCAATGCACCCACTGCCCTGGTTCATCTTCATGAGCTGATACAGGAAGGAATCATAAAACCCAGATTAATCATCGGTGTACCAGTGGGGTTTGTCAATGTAATTCAGTCCAAAGAGATGATTTTATCTCTTCCCGATGTGCCCTATATTGTGGCAAGAGGAAGAAAGGGCGGCAGTAATGTAGCAGCAGCAATTGTCAATGCAATGCTTTATCAGATTTCATAACAGCAAGGTTTCTTAAAGGGGTAAAACAGCATGGATCTATACAGTATCATTTTAGTGGATGATGAAGAAGAAGTCCGCAAAAGCATTATAAAGAAAATCGAATGGCAGTCAGCTGGCTTTAAAATGGTGGGTGACGCAGAAAACGGGGAAGATGCAATTGAAAAAATAGAGGTGCTGGAGCCGGATGTGGTGCTGACGGATATCCGGATGCCTTATATGGATGGTCTTGCACTGGCAGAGAAAATAAGACAGCGTTATCCGTCTATGAAAGTTGTTATTTTTTCCGGATACGACGACTTTGAATATGCCCAGAAAGCGATTAAGCTAAATGTGACCGAATACATTCTAAAGCCTGTTAATGTGGAGGAGCTTACCTCTATTTTAAAAAGAATTAAAAGCAACCTTGACCGGGAAATTGAGGAAAAACGCAACATTAACAGGCTCAGGGAAAATTACAGAAAGAGCCTTCCTGTATTCCGGGAGCAATTCTTTAATGATCTGGTACACAAGAACCTTTCCAACGAAATAGCAGAGCAGAAGCTTAAAGAATACGATATTCCTATCGCTGGCGCATGGAAATGGATTATAGCAGCCGTTTCGGTTGAACGGGCTGAGGTAAATGATACCCTGAGCCTTCACAGTGAGGAGGAACTGATCCCTGTTTCTGTTATGCAGATTATCAGGGAAAAGCTGGAAGGATACTGCAGATTTGCATTGTTTCAGTCTGTTTTGGAAGCCGAGATGGTAGTGGTGGTCGCCCTCGATGACGATTTCATCACCGGGCTGATCGATGTTTTTGGAGATATCTGCAAGGAAACGAAGAGAATTCTGGAGGTTCCCGTTACCATAGGAATCGGTCACAGCTGTGAGGAATTATCCAATATCCCATACGCATACCAGTCGGCGATTGATGCTCTTGGTTATAAAGCCATAGCTGGAAAAGGCAGCACCATCTATATCAATGATATGGAACCAGTGGGAGGCGGAAAGCTGGTTTTTGACAGTGTATTGGAGGCAGATCTGATTTCGGCGATCAAGTTTGGTCCTGATGGAAAGATTGAAGCTTCTGTGACACAGATTATTCGTAAAATGGAATCTGCAAAAGTACATTTCAGACAGCAGCAGGTTTATATGTTCGGAGTATTAAACAGTGTGATACAGTTGGTACAGCAGTATGATCTTGATCTGGAAGAAATCATGGGCTGGGATTTAGAGTCCATGACATTCTTTGATAAGATGCAAAAAGGGGAATTTGGTTCCTGGCTTTACAAGGCTGCAGAAAAGATCAATCAGGCGATTAATCAGGAACGTGATCTTACCACAAGACAGGTGATTCAGGAGGCGAGACAGTATATTATGGATCATTACCAGAATCCGGATTTATCCGTTGAAATGATCTGCCGCCATCTGCATATGAGCCCGGCTTATTTTTCCACACTGTTTAAAAAGGAAACCGGACAGGCCTATATCGCCTATTTAACTGATCTCCGGTTAAACAAGGCAGTGGAGCTGTTAAACAAAACCGAGGATAAAACCTATGTCATTGCGGCAAAGGTGGGGTATCCGGAGCAAAACTATTTCAGTTATGTGTTTAAAAAGAAATTTGGAGTTTCACCTACTAAATTTCGCGGAGTGAGGTAATGGAAAAGAAGAATAACAGCATTCGTTATACCATTTTCGTATATTTTACCATAACGGCGCTTGCCGCAGGTCTGCTTATTTCCCTTTCCTTATACCAGCGTCTTTCCTCTCAGGTTGCAGAGGTGGTACAGGAGGAGAATCAGAGCCTGATTAATCAGGTGGCACGGTCTGTGGAATCCTACTTACGGACCGTTATGAAACTATCTGATTCTCTTTATTATGGCGCTGTGAAAAATGCAGACCTTTCTTCCCAGTCCATTAATAATGAGATCACCCTTCTGTATGACAACAATAAGGACAATGTGGATAACATTGCCCTTTTCACCCAGGGCGGAGCAATGGTGGAGTCTGTTCCTGCAGCAAGACTGAAAAACAATCTTAACGTAACCGGGGAGAAATGGTTTGCTAATGCTCTTGAAAAAACGGAGAACCAGCATTTTTCCGATCCCCATGTCCAGTATATATTTGAAAACAATGAAAACCAGTACCGGTGGGTGATCTCCCTGTCCAGAGCGGTGGAGCTGACGGAAGGAACATCTACCACCCAGGGTGTTCTGCTGGTGGATTTAAGCTATTCCAGCCTGGAGCATTTATTTGAAGGAGTCACCACAGGAAAAGGCGGTTATGTCTACCTGATCGGAAGCGACGGAGAGATCCTGTATCACCCCAGAATTCAGTTAATTGACTCGGGCCGGCTAAAGGAAAACAATCAAGTGGCATCCGGATATAAGGATGGGATTCACCGTGAAGTTTTTGAAGGGGATAACAGAATTATAACGGTAAAGTCAGTGGGCTATACAGGCTGGAAAATCGTGGGGGTTACGCCTAACAGTGTGGTTTCCTTAAATACCATCAAAACCAGGCTTTTTATTGTATTCATGATTACTCTTATCTTATTTATACTTGTACTGATCAACTCCTATATCTCATCTCGCATAACAAATCCTATCAAGGAGTTGGAAAAATCCGTAGGAATCCTGGAAGAAGGGGATTTGGAAACTGCAGTTTCCATCGGAGGCTCTTATGAAATTCAGCATTTGGGAAATTCCATTAAAAATATGGCAATTCAGATCCGCGTCCTGATGGATGATATTGTAACGGAACACGAGGCCAAACGAAAACAGGAATTTGATACCCTGCAATCACAAATTAATCCCCATTTTTTATACAATACTCTGGACATTATCGTCTGGATGATTGAAAATGAACAAAAGAACGAAGCGGTTAAGGCGGTTACAGCACTTGCCCGGTTTTTCCGGATCAGCTTAAGTAAAGGAAAAAGCATTATTACTGTCCGGGATGAACTGGAACATGTAAGAAGCTATTTAATGATCCAGCATATGCGTTTTAAAAATAAATTTTCCTATGAAATTCAGGCAGACGAAGAATGTATGGAATTAACCAGTTTAAAACTGATTCTGCAGCCGCTGGTGGAGAATGCCATCTATCATGGAATGGAATTCATGGATGGGGAAGGGGAGATAAAATTATCGGTGATGCGAAAGGAAGATGATCTGATTATCCAGGTTTCTGATAATGGCCTGGGTATGACAGAGGAACAGGTGAAAAGCCTCTTTTCCCATGAGGTTCATGTTACCTCGAAAAAGGGTTCCGGTATTGGAGTGAAGAATGTGAATGAAAGAATTAAGCTTTATTTCGGGGAAAAGTACGGGTTAACCATTGATTCCGAGCCTGATGAGGGAACCACCATTACCATTCTCCTCCCTGCTGTGACCTATGATTCCGTTTTAGAAAAGGAGAAACGATCATGACAAAACAGGAAAAAATTTTGTGGGTTATTTTGCCGGTAGTGCTTGTGATCCTGTTTCTTTTGTCCTCCACGGATTTGATCATTAAGGAAAAAAAGACAGTTATTTATCCGATTTCCATTATTATCAGCGATACCTCAGATGATTATTTTGCCAATTTCAGAAAAGGTGCGGATAAGGCGGCAGAAGAATACAATGTTGACGTCAGTTTCATTACGCTTTATGAAAAGGGAGATCAGGATCAGCAGCTGGAACTGGTAAAACGGGAAATTAATGACGGAGCGTTAGCAGTTGTGTTAGTTCCGGTAAAGCCGGAAGAATGCGCTAAAAAAATGGATGATATGGTTTTAAACTGTCCTGCAGTCATTGTTGGTAACTTAATTCCCAACGAGAAGGTGAAAAGCGGGATTGCTCCGGATTTTGAAGAGGAAGGGCGTAAGCTGGGACAGGCAATTGCGAGAGAGAATTCTCCTGGTAAACCGGTATGGATCTTTATGGAAGGGTTAGACTATGGATACAACCGGGATATTTATGCAGGTGCTGAAAGTGAACTGAAAAACGCCGGTTTTACTGTAAAGATTTATAAAAAGACCATGGAAGAGACCTTTCGCAAAGCCATAGAAGGACTGGTCTATCCAGGCAGCGAAAAAGTGATTATAGCAGCGATTGATACAAAAAGTCTGGATGAAACGGCAGAAATTATTGCAGGAAGTCCGGTTTATGGCAGTTATGTGGATGGTCTTTACGGGGTAGGAAGTACCACCAGGCTTTTGACTGATCTGGACAACGGGGTGATAAAAGGACTGGTGGTAAGTGACCAGTTTGATGCGGGTTACAGGAGCATTGAAAAAGCGGTTGAGTCGGTCCACAGAGGATTTCAAAAGGAGCAGATTGTACTGGATTCTTATTATATCCGAAGAGAAGATTTAAGAGAGAGCAAATTTGAAAAAATCTTATATCCGATTGACTAAATGGGGGAATAGAAATGAAAAAAAAATATGGAGTGCTGGCAGCGGTTATTCTTTTGTTTGTTGTTATTCTGGGCTTTTTTTATCAGAACTATAAATCCGGGAAAATAGAAGGGAACAAAGCAGTTCGCATTGGGGTGACTTTATACCGGGGAGATGATTCGTTTATTAACACCATAAGGGGAAAATTAGAGGATCAGGCCAAGGAATATGAAAAGAACACCGGGATTAAGGTTGTTATGGAAATTGTGGATGCAAAGGGAAACCAGAATACCCAGAACAATCAGGTAGACCGTTTTATTTCTCTGGGATATGATGCAATCTGTGTCAATATGGTTGACCGGTCGGCTGCATCAAATATTATCGGAAAAGCAATGGATGCAGATACGCCGGTAGTATTTTTTAACCGGGAGCCGGTGGAAGAGGATATGCGGCGCTGGGAAAAGCTATACTATGTAGGGGAAAATGCAAAAGAGTCCGCTACGCTCCAGGGAAATATGCTGGTAGAAGCTTACAAGGCTGACCCAACTTCTCTGGATATAAACGGAGATGGTAAGGTGAGCTATGTCCTTTTGGAAGGAGAGAGCAGCCATCAGGATTCTCTGATCAGAACCGAGTGGTCCATCCAGACACTGAAGGATGGAGGGGTACCTCTGGAAAAGATTACGGGCGCCATAGCAAACTGGGACAGAAGCCAGGCTTCTGCCTGGATGGAGCAGTGGCTGACCCAGTATCCGGATGAAATTGAAGTGGTGATCTGCAATAACGATGATATGGCACTGGGAGCAGCGGATGCCATTGAACGAAAGGGAAGTTCCAGGCCAGTCAAGGTGGTTGGTATTGATGGGACACCCCAGGGAATTGAAGGCGTCCGGGAAGGAAAACTGTTTGGTACCGTACAATGTGACAGCGATGAGTATGCCGGAGTGATTTTTAAAATTGCGGCAGCAGAGGCTCTTGGTAAAAATGTACAGGAAACAGTGGATTTAAGCCGGGATAAGTATTATGAATGCAGACAAAATACCCTGACTGCCAAATAGGGAAACAGGAAAATTGGTATTTATCAATAAAAAATTATAAAAAAACTGAGTGAATCATGAAAAATCTAAAAAAATCGATACATATACCAAGAAAATTATATGGAATAGTGCACAAATTAAAGTTATAATGTGCATGTCGATGAGGTAAAAGTGCCAATCGAACACAATTATATAATGATAAGGGAGGATTTATCATGAGATTACTCAAAAAAGTAGTAGCAGTAGGTCTCGCTTCTGCAATGGTATTTTCCATGGCAGGCTGCGGTTCCAGCTCAAAGGCCACAACAGCAGCATCTGAGGCAGCGACCACTGCAGCAGAAACAAAGAAGGAAGAAACCAAATCAGCAGAAACTACTGCAGCAGCTGTTAAAGAAGCAGTAGGCGGGGATTTAGCTGATAAGAAAGTTGGTATTTCCATTTACAAATTCGATGATAACTTCATGACACTTTATCGTACAGAACTTCAGCGCTATTTAACTGAAGACCTGGGCTTTAAGAAAGATAATGTAGTAATTCAGGATGGTAAGGGAGATCAGGCAGAACAGACCAACCAGATCCAGAACTTCATTACCCAGAAATATGACGTACTTATTTTAAATCTTGTTCAGGCTTCTTCCGCTCCAGAAATCACAAATATGTGTAAAGAAGCAGGAATCCCTGTTGTTTACATTAACCGTGAGCCAGATCCAGAAGAAGAGCAGAGATGGAAAGATGAAAAGATCAATGCAACTTATGTAGGATGTGATGCAAGACAATCCGGAACCTATCAGGGTGAAGAAATTCTTGAAACTTCCAACAAGGGCGATATCAACGGCGACGGCGTAGTTAACTACATCATGATCCAGGGTGACCCGGAGAATGTAGATGCACAGTACAGAACCGAATTCTCTGTAAAAGCACTGACTGACAAGGGCGTAAAAGTAAAAGAGCTCTTAAAACAGCGTGGTGACTGGGATCAGGCAAAAGCACAGCAGATTGCTCAGGATGCTCTGACACAGTATGGCGATCAGATCGAAGTTATCTTCTGTAACAACGATGCTATGGCACTTGGTGCTCTTCAGGCAATCGAAGCAGCAGGACGTACTGTAAACAAAGATATCTATTTAGTAGGTGTTGATGCGTTAACAGAAGCTGTTCAGAACGTTATTGATGACAAACAGACTGGTACCGTATTTAACGATCATTTCTCTCAGGCTCAGACAGCAAGCGATATGGCTGCTAAGTTCTTAAAGGGTGATTCTGTTGAGAACGTTAACATGGTAGACTATATCAAGGTTACCAAGGCAAATGCACAGGATACTCTTGACAAATTAAAAAAATAATATTCAACAGCCGAAATTGCGGGTGTGTCGGTAAGGCACACCCGATTTTTAAAAGTTAGAGGTATCCCTTTATGTCCGGAAAAACGGACGAATCAATGAAATACCTTAACAGGTATCCCTTTATGTCCGGAAAAACGGACGAATCAATGAAAGGAGAAGCGGGATGGCAGAGAATTACAGACTGGAAATGGTTGGAATCAGCAAATCCTTCCCTGGCGTCAAAGCGCTCGATAAAATCAATTTAAAAGTACGTCCCGGTACCGTTCACGCTCTGATGGGAGAGAACGGAGCAGGTAAGTCAACACTGATGAAATGCCTGTTTGGCATATACAAGATGGATGAAGGTGAAGTCCTGATTGATGGTGAGAAGGTAAACATTGCCAATCCGGATGAGGCACTTCACAAAGGCCTTGCTATGGTACACCAGGAACTTCAGCCGGTACCGGCTCGCTCTATTGCAGAGAATATGTATCTTGGACGGTTTCCAATATATAAAATAGGACCGCTTAAAGTAATTGATCATAAAACCATGAATGCAGAAGCAGAAAAATGGTTAAAAGATGTTAAAATGACGTTCAATCCCAAAGCAAAACTTGGGACCTTATCAATCGGACAAATGCAGTCAGTAGAAATTGCAAAGGCAGTCAGCCAGAATGCAAAACTGGTGATTCTGGATGAACCTACTTCATCACTGACTGATAATGAGGTAGAAGCACTGTTCCGTATTATCAGGGACTTAAAGTCCCGCGGAGTTTCTATGATATATATCAGCCATAAAATGGCAGAGATCAGACAGATTGCAGATGACATCACCATCATGCGGGATGGAACCTACGTTGGTTCATGGGAAGTGGCAGATATCTCTGACGAAGAGATTGTAAAACAGATGGTAGGAAGAGAACTGGGAAATGTTTACCCTCCAAAGGATGATTACCGAACGGAAGAAACCGTTTTAAAGGTAAGCCATTTAAGCAGTATTCATGAACGTTCTTTTCAGGATTGTTCCTTTGAACTGAAAAAGGGAGAGATTCTGGGATTCGGAGGTCTGGTAGGAGCTCAGAGAACCGAATTAATGGAAGCCATATTTGGAATGAGGAACATTTCCGGGGGAGAAGTTCAAGTCCTTGGAAAAAAAGTTGAGATTAAATGCCCAAAGGATGCCATAGGCGATTCAGTGGGAATGATTACAGAAGACCGAAGAGGAAACGGTATCTTTGGATGCTTAAGCATTTCTGACAATACAGCCATTGCTTCTTACCGCAATTATACTACAGCGGGAGTGATTCAGAAGAAGAGAGTAGCATCGGTTGTAAAGGACAGCATTGCAAAGCTGAGTATAAAAACTCCAAACGACAGGACGCAGATCCAGTCCCTTTCCGGTGGAAATCAGCAAAAAGTAATTATTGCCAGATGGCTTGCAAGCAATCCTGAAATTTTAATCATGGATGAGCCGACAAGAGGTATCGACGTAGGCGCAAAGTATGAGATTTATCAGATTATGATTGACCTTGTAAAGCAGGGCAAATCCATCATCATGATTTCCTCTGAAATGCCGGAGCTAATCGGTATGTCAAACCGGATTATCGTAATGTGCGGCGGACGAATCACAGGAGAAGTAGAGGATAGTGAGGCAACCCAGGAGAAAATCATGGCATATGCCACTAAATTCGATATAAACATAACGGAAAATAATTCCAAACAGGAGGTTAAGTCATGACAGCTAAGAAGATAAATATGAAGGATTTCCTTATAAATAATGGAATCATCGTTGTCCTCATCCTGCTTGCCATTTTTACGGCAATAAAGCAACCATCATTCGCAACACCTGACAATCTAAAAAATATTGCCTTAAATGTGGCACCCCGTTTCATCATTGCCTGCGGTGTATCAGGCTGCCTGATTACCAGAGGTACTGATCTTTCTGCAGGACGTATTGTAGGCCTTTCCGCCTGCCTTGCAGGGACTCTTTTACAGAAACCGGGCTACAGCGGCAAGTTTTTCCCCAATCTTCCCGATTTTGGTATCTGGTGGGTATTCGTAGTATTGTTAATCTGTATTTTAGTTGCTGCATTGTTTGGTCTGATCAATGGTCTGGTGATTTCCTATCTGCAGGTTCCCGCTTTTATCGGAACACTGGGTATGCAGCTGATTGTATACGGTGCCTGCCTTGTTTATACCAACGCAACACCCATCGGCGGTTACCGTCCGGCCTATACGGAAGTGGCAAAAGGAAGACTGTTTGGTTTCGTGCCTTATCTGTTTTTAATTGCCCTTGCAGTAGGACTTGTGATCTGGTTCGTTTATAATAAGACTCCTCATGGAAAATACATGTATGCCATCGGCGGCAATGAACAGGCAGCAGAAGTTTCCGGTGTTAATACCAAAAAGACAAAGATTATTATCTATGTGACAGCTGCTGCACTTTACGCACTGGGCGGATTTCTGGTAGGTGCAAAATCAGGTGGATCTTCCGTTAACATGGGTATGGGCTGGGAACTTGAAGCAATTGCAGCATGTACCATCGGAGGTGTATCTGTAAACGGTGGTATCGGTAAAGTATCCGGCGTTTTAATCGGTGTTCTTGTTTTCGAAATTTTAAAAACCTGTCTCCAGTATTTAGGAGTTAACACCAACTATCAGTACATTGCTCAGGGTATCGTTATCGTAGTTGCGATTGCTCTTGATATCAGAAAATATATTGCCAAGAAATAAATCCTTAAAAAAAGCGTCTTGTCCGGCAGTAATGCCTTTCAGGACGCTTTTTCGTACATTCACGACTGTTTAAAAATTACGGCATCTGGCTGAGCCGGCTGTTCTGGTATTCCCCGGATAATGTGACATCTTTCCCAAACCAGGAAGGGGGAGTAAAGGAGTGGGCTTCCTCCAGGCTTTCAAATTCAACCTCAGCAAGCATCAGTCCTTTATAGCGGCCTTCAAAAACATCCAGTTCGATGGTAAGATGATCGCAGTGTTCCACAGGAATTAAATATCTTCTTTTTGTAAGAACGCAGCCGTCTGTTTTGCTGATTAAGTGATGATAGGAGTCTTCGTTTAAGGGAAGATTGTA
Source organism: Lacrimispora sp. (assembly GCF_031982545.1). Taxonomy (GTDB): domain Bacteria; phylum Bacillota; class Clostridia; order Lachnospirales; family Lachnospiraceae; genus Lacrimispora. The sequence goes on along the minus strand of NZ_DALYXB010000001.1, from coordinate 86,095 downwards.
TTCTTCTCTTGCTAAAAGCCCTTTGGATTTATAGGTTAGGATATATGACTCATCCTCTTTTCGAACCCGCACGACAGGGTCTGTCGATAAATATCCCTGTTCAATAAAATGATGGGGAAATGACTCATAATTTTCCGGCGGACTGGTGACCAGATATTTGCGCTCGATTTCCATGAAGAACCTCCTGATTCCATGTATTGGACTATAAAACAGGGTTAGTATACCACAATAGGATAAAAAATAGAAGATAGTGGCAAAAAGAAGAAAAACGTGGTAATATGGAAAATACAGTAAAAATCAGGAGATTAATGATATGAAATGCATGATAAGGCGGACAGCTTTCTTTTTTCTGGTATTGGCAGTGGTTTTTGTAACAGGCTGCGCAGGAAAAAGTGCTGAGCCAAAATCTGGGGAAAGTTCGGATAAGGAAGCTGGTACGGAAGGAATTGAAGCAGCAGAAGGTCCCAAAATCGGCATAAGCATCTATCGCTACGACGACACATTTATGAAGCTTTACCGGTCTGAATTAAAACAATATCTGGAAGAGACTTATCATGCCCAGATCATCATGCGCAATGCAGGCGGGGATCAGAATGAACAGAACCGGCAGATAAAGGATTTTATAGATAGTAAGTGTAGCGGAATTATAATTAATCCTGTGGAGACCTCGGCTGCAGGAACAATCGCAGACACTTGCAGCCAGGCAGGTATCCCACTGGTTTTCATTAACAGTGAGCCGGATGAATCAGAGCGAAAACGGTGGGAAGACCATCATATGGCGGTTTCCAGTGTGGAAACGGATTCAAAGCAGGCGGGAACCTATCAGGGACAGATTATTCTTGAAACTCCAGGTAAGGGTGACAAAAACAACGATGGAATCGTTTCTTATGTGATGATAAAGGGAGAAGAAGGCAGTGATGCAGCCCGGTATCGGTCGGAGTATTCCATCAAAGCACTGACAGAGGCAGGAGTAAAAACAGAAGAGCTTTTTTCTGGTGTGGGAAATTGGAACAGGGAAGAGGGGAAAAAGCTTGCTGCGCAGGCTTTATCAACTTATGGTCCCAGAATTGATGTGATTTTTTGCAACAACGATGCCATGGCAAATGGAGCGCTTGAGGCGGTAGAAGAAGCCGGTATGATACCGGGAAAAGATATATCTCTGGTAGGCGTGGATGCACTTTTAGAAACTGTGGAATATATAAAAGAGGGTAAGATCACCGGAACGGTTTTAAATGACCATCAGGGACAGTCTCAGACTGCTGCCGATACGCTGATCCGGCTGATTCGGGGAGAGGATGCCGAGACAAGGTATCTGGTGGATTATATCAAGATTACCATGAACAGTACATTTCAAAAATGGAAAGGAGACGATTGATATGGGGAAGGTTTATGCGTTTTTAGCAGATGGGTCAGAAGAGGTGGAGCTGCTTGCTGTGGTTGATGTCCTGCTCAGAGGGGGTCAGGATGTGAAACTTGTTTCAGTGACTGGTAAAAAGAATGTGACTGGATCACACGGAATTAAGCTTCAGGCAGACGTTTTAATGGAGCAGGCCAATTTAAAAGATGGAGATGTGCTATTTCTTCCGGGAGGTATGCCGGGAACCAGGAATCTGGGAGCCAGCCAGGAATTAGTATACGCACTAAACGAAGCGAATCAGGACAATCGCAGAATCGCTGCGATTTGCGCGGCTCCAAGCATTCTTGGAAGACTTGGAATGCTGGAGGGAAAAAAAGCTACCTGTTTTCCTGGATTTGAAGAGGAACTAAAAGGAGCTGACGTAGTAAGACAGGGTGTGGTGACTGACGGTAATATTACAACAGCCAGAGGGCTTGGATATGCGCTTGACATGGGCATCGAGCTGTTGGCATTGTTGGTGGATAAAAATCATGCACGTAAAATAAAAGAGGCAATTCAATACGACCAGAACCCCATGTAACAGGCAGGTGAACTTATGAAAAAGAATTGGATAGTACCAATCGCTTTCGTTTCCTGCTTATTTCTGCTTGCCGGATGTGAGAAAAAGGACCCCTATGGACTCTCTTCCAAGGATCCTGTTACGATCTCAGTCTGGCATTATTATAATGGTGTCCAGAAAGAGGAATTTGACAATCTGGTCAGGGCATTTAATGAAAATGAGGGCAGAGAAAAAGGAATTGTCGTGAAAGCTTATAACAAAGGAAGTATTGATGAACTGAGCAACACCATCAATGAGAGTATTGAACACAGGGTTGGTTCGGATCCCCTTCCTGATGTTTTTTCTGCTTACGCAGATAAAGTTTATGAGGTGGACCGAATGGGTCTGGCTGCAGATTTAAGTGATTATCTTACCTCCGATGAGATATCAGAATATGTGGATGCCTACATGGAAGAGGGGAGATTTGGTGATGGTGATTCTGTTAAAGTATTTCCTATTGCCAAATCCACTGAGATCCTCACTGTAAATAAGACGGACTGGGATAAGTTTGCAGCTGCTACTGGTGAGACGGAAGATGCATTCTCCACCTGGGAAGGGATTACCAGAGTATCCCAGTCTTATTACAAGTGGACGGACAGTCTGACTGAAACCCCGGGTGATGGAAAAGCGTTTTTTGGCAGAGATGCATTTGCTAACTACATGATCATTGGTAGTCTGCAGCTGGGACATGAGATATTTTCCGTGAAAGACGGGAAAACTGTTCTTGACTTTGACAAAGAGGCGATGAAAAAACTATGGGATAATTACTATATCCCGTTTGTAAATGGATATTTTGGAGCTTACGGCAGATTTAGAAGCGATGATGTGAAAACCGGACAGCTTGTGGCGTTTGTAGGAGCGACCAGTGGAATCTCTTATTTTCCTACCTCTGTAACTCTTGAAGACGGAACAAACTATGAGATTGAAAGCAAACTGTACCCTCTTCCCGGATTTGCAGGTACGGTCCCCTGTGCGGTTTCCCAGGGAGCCGGAATGATGGTTCTAAAATCAGAGGAAAAACGGGAATATGCAGCTGTCTGCTTTTTGAAATGGTTTACCGATACCAGTCAGAATATGAAGTTTGCCATTGGTTCCGGTTATCTGCCAGTAAAAAAGGCAGCGGCGGAACAGTCACTTCTAAAGCCTTTTTTACAGGAGGCTGGAGAAAATAGTGCAGTATCACAGAACCTGAGCATAGGGCTTGATACAGCGAACAGGTACAGACTGTATACATCCAAACCTTTTCCAGGAGGGGATCGTGCAAGAGAGATCCTTCAGACTTCCATGGTTTCAAAGGCAAGAGAAGATTACCAGAAGATTGAGGCACTGGTGACGCAGGGGGCTGACAGAGAGAGGGCGGTTGCTGATTTCGTAACAGATGAGAATTTTAATCAATGGTACGAAGATACCAGGAAGCAATTGGGAACAGTCATCGGAGAGTAATTTATGAGAGAGAAGAAAAGTGAGTCCATACGAACCCGTTTGCTTGGACCGCTGCTGATATTGCTGGTTGTGCAGGCGGTAGTGATTGCCGGTACCGTGCTTTTCGGCGGAGTTTCTGTTAAACTAAAAAATAATGAAATCCACATATTAAGCCAGAATACAGAGAACATCAGGGTTGACTTAGAGAAGGAGACTCTCTATCACTGGATTGTTATGCTGAACCATTCATCCTTCGTTTCTGATGAAGTGGAGCAGATTCTAAAGAAGAACGGGAGCAGTCCGCTTGATATTTCAAAAGATTACAGGCTAAACCGGGAAATAGTGGAACAGATCATAGAAAAATCCATAGATATGCTTCATATGAGTTATGCGACCGGAGTTTATTTTGTTCTTGACGGTCCGGCAGCAGCCAATAGTTCCAATGATGTAAAAGCGGGATTTTACATAAGAAACTCCAATACGGGAGGATATTTAACAGACAATTCTTCTCTCCTCATGGAGCGGGGATTGCCCTCTGTGGCAGAAAAATATAAGATACCACTGGATTCCTTCTGGGAAATAGGCTTTAGTAATGGAGGAGATTTAAAAAACAGTGAGTTTTACCAAAAGCCTCTTAGCCTGGCCTTACAGACGGGAACCAATAAGGCCGATGCCTTAAATCAGGCCTATTTAAGTCAGCCTTTTCGCTTAAGTCCCAGAGATATACCCGTTATCACCTATTCAGTTCCGGTTATTTTAAACGATGGGACAGTTGCGGGAGTATGGGGGCTTGAGATGACCTTAAACCAGCTGGGACAGATATTATCGGAGAAACAGACCAACAGCAGTTTTGAGGAATGCTGGCTTCTTGGAATGCGGGATAAAGAGACAAAAACAATTGTTCCGGTGATGGATTCCGGTTATCTCTACAATCAATATTTTAATGATGTCAAAAAACTGTCTTATACAGACAACGATAAGAAATCAGTCAGCGAAATAGAATCGTCTGATGGAACGAAGTGGTATGCCAGTATTAAAAGCCTTGATGCTTATGCCAATAACGGAGTAATGGAAAAAGAAGAGTGGGTGCTTGTGGGAATGGCAAAGCAAAAGGATCTTCTTGCCTTTTATAATGCCATTCGACGTATGTTGTTCAGTACCATGCTGGTTCCGGTTCTATTCAGCTTTCTGGGAACATTTGTCATTGGTAAGATTGTAACGGATCCCATCCGCAGACTGTCTTTCGAGTTAAAGGGTAAATCCGGTAACAGAGGACTGTCATTAAAAAGGGTTTACATCCGTGAGATCGATGATCTTACGGAAACAATTGAGCAGTTAAGCCGTGATGTGGAGCAATCCTCTTCAAAGATTTCCAGTATCCTGCGCCATGCCAATGTTATGATCGGAGTTTTTGAATACGCCAAAGGAGACGGTCTGGTTTTTTGCAGCCAGTCTCTGTTTGAGATGCTTGGCTGGGGGAATATAGAGGAGCCGTACCGGTATCTGAAAGTTGACAGATTTGAGATGCTGATGGAACAGACGTTTACCGGTGTGAAGATGAGGGGGGACCGGGTGATTCAAAGCTTCCAGATGAATGGCAAAACACGATGGGTACAGGTTATTTTAGATGAGTCAAAGTCAGGAACCATTCTTGGAGTCTGTTCTGATGTGACTGCAGATGTGCAGGAGAAGGAAAAGCTTGAATGGGAACGCAATTTTGATTTACTGACTGAATTGTATAACAGGAGGGCATTCCGGGAACAGGTGGAGTCCGTGATGGCATCCCAGAGGGAGAAGTACGGTGCAGTCATCATGTGGGATCTGGACAATTTAAAGTATATCAACGATACATATGGGCATGATGAAGGAGACCGTTACCTGATTCTGTTTGCAGAATGTTTAAAAAACAGCTTTGCCGGAAGGGGAATTTTAGCCCGTTATTCCGGTGATGAATTTGTGACCTACTTACATGGAGATGACAAAGAGAAAATACGAAAAGATATTCGTGATTTTATAAAGTACATTCAAAAGGCGGCTCTTACCATGGAAGGCGGATATATGCTTCCGGTCCGTGTTTCAGGAGGATTGTCCTGGTATCCTGGTGATGCAACAGATTTTGAAACCTTGTTTAATTATGCTGATTTTGCCATGTACATGGTAAAACACAGTGTGAAAGGCAATGTAAGAGAATTTGATATTGATGAGTATTCCCAGAATTCTTATATGCTGACAGGCAGTGAAGAACTGAACCGAATGCTGGAAACCGGAGATGTAAGCTTTGTCTTTCAGCCAATCGTAACAAGAGAAGGTAATATATACGGATATGAGCTTTTGATGAGACCTCATTTTACAAATTTAAAAGGGATCGGCGAAGTCTTAAATTTGGCAAGATCTCAGGCAAAGCTGCCTCAGATAGAATCTCTGACCTGGTTTGCCGGTTTAAGGGCTGCGGCAGCTGAGAAGGAAAAAGGGCATTTGGGAGAGGCAGAAAAGCTGTTTATTAACTCCATTGCTTCTGTGTGTATTACCGAAGAGGAGCAGGGACTGCTGGAAGATAATTTTGGCGATCTTTTAAGCCGGATTGTTATTGAGATGACAGAAGGGGAGCCTGCCAGCCGGGAATATATGGCCCGTAAGATGGAGATGGCAAGAAAATGGCAGGGACAGACGGCTGTGGACGATTTCGGTACCGGATATAACAGCGAATCCGTTCTTCTGCATATGCGGCCGGAGATTGTAAAGGTGGATATGAGTCTGGTCAGGCAGATACACAAGGATGCAAAAAGGCAGATGATATTAAAAAATCTACTTGAATTTGCTATAAACAATGATATCTGTGTTTTGGCGGAAGGCGTGGAAACGGAAGAGGAACTGGTATTTTTACTGGATTGCGGCATCTTTTTATTCCAGGGATACTATATCGCCAGGCCTCAAATCGAGATCCGTCCCCTTGATCCTTACATTGCCGGGAAGATGAAGGCGCTTGCAGGAAAAACCTGATTTTATCGTAAATAATACTGGAATTTAGGGGACGAGTATGGTATAATGCTAAATTGAAGTGTAACGCCCTGTCGGTAAGGCGGTTCACATATATCTCAAGGAGGAACCCATTAATGAGTTTACAAGTGGAAAAATTAGAAAAGAACATGGCAAAATTAACGGTTGAAGTGCCGGCTGAGGAGTTTGAGAAGGCTCTTACCGCAGCTTACAATAAGAATAAGGGCAGATTTAACATCCCTGGTTTCAGAAAAGGCAAAGCACCACGTGCCATGGTAGAAAAGATGTATGGAGCAGGTGTCTTATATGAGGACGCTGTCAATGAAGCTCTTGATGCAACATATGGCGATGCTGCAGAGGAAAGCGGACTGGATATCGTTTCCAGACCAGAGATCAGCGTTGTTCAGGTTGAAAAAGGCCAGAACTTAATTTACACTGCTACTGTAGCTGTAAAGCCAGAAGTGACATTAGGCGAGTATAAAGGAATCGAAGTAACCAAAGCAACTGCTGAAGTAACAGAAGAGGACATTGAAGCAGAATTAAAGAAAGTACAGGAACAGAACTCCAGACTTGTTACTGTAGAAGACAGAGCTGTGGAAGATGGCGACCAGACAGTCATCGACTTTGAAGGTTTTGTTGACGGAAAACCGTTTGACGGCGGCAAAGGAGAAGATTATCCACTTACCATTGGTACCCACTCCTTTATCGATACATTTGAAGAGCAGCTGATTGGAAAGAACATTGGAGAAGCATGTGAAGTAAACGTAACATTCCCTAATGAATATCATTCCACTGAGCTTGCTGGTAAACCAGCTATGTTTAAGGTTACAGTTAAGGAAGTTAAGAGAAAAGAACTTCCAGAATTAAACGATGAGTTCGCTGGTGAAGTTTCTGAATATGATACATTAGAAGAATACAAAAATGACATCAAGGAAAAAGTTGCTGAAGGAAAACAGAAAGCAGCAGCTACTGAGAATGAGGATCATGTTGTAGAGAAGGTTGTAGAGAACGCAGCGATGGATATTCCTGAGCCAATGATCGACAGCCAGGTAAACAACATGGTGAATGACTATGCAAGAAGAATGCAGAGCCAGGGACTTTCTCTTGACCAGTATATGAAATTTACTGGAATGACGATTGAGACATTAAGAGAGCAGATGAAGCCACAGGCATTAAAGAGAATTCAGACAAGACTGGTTCTTGAAGCAGTTGCCAAGGCAGAGAATATTGTTGTTTCTGATGAAGCAGTAGAGAAAGAAATTGCAACTATGGCTGAAAGCTACAAGATGGAAGTTTCACAGATTAAAGAATATCTTGGCGAAAGCGGCATTGTTCAGATGAAAGAAGATCTGGCAGTACAGGAAGCTGTTGATTTCCTGGTAGCAGAAGCGAAATTAGTTTAAGAGTTTTATTCCCGGTAGATTCCAGACATCCTGTCCGGAGTCTATTCGGTTTTGAGTGAGAAAGAACAGACAGGAGGAAGAAAGATGAGTTTAGTACCTTATGTCATTGAATCAACCAGTAAGGGGGAACGCTCTTACGATATTTATTCCAGACTTTTAAAAGAGAGAATTATTTTTCTCGGTGAAGAGGTGTCTGATGTTTCGGCAAGCCTTATTGTGGCACAGCTGTTATTTTTAGAGGCAGAGGACCCCACAAAGGATATCAATCTTTACATTAACAGCCCGGGCGGTTCTGTCACTGCAGGAATGGCAATTTATGACACCATGAACTATATCAAATGCGATGTATCTACGGTCTGCATGGGTATGGCGGCAAGTATGGGAGCATTTCTTTTATCAGGCGGAGCAAAGGGCAAACGTTTTGCACTTCCCAATGCAGAAGTCATGATTCACCAGCCTTCTGGCGGAGCAAAAGGTCAGGCAACTGAAATTCGCATCGTTGCAGAGAATATATTAAAGATTAAGAAGCGCTTAAATGAGATTATGGCAGCTAATACCGGTCAGCCTTACGAAGTGATTGAACGTGATACAGAACGTGACAATTACATGACTGCTGATGAAGCAAAGGCTTATGGACTGATTGATAATATTCTTTACAGTCACGACCGCTAAGTATGAGCGGAAGCTATCAACAAGGAGCACCCTTCGGGTATCCCTTTATGCTCAAAAAAACGTGAGCCATTAACAAGGAGCCCCCTTCGGGTATCCCTTTATGCTCAAAAAACGTGAGCCATTAACAAGGAAAGTTTGAGGTGTGTATATGCCGGTCAGAACAGACGACAAGATCCGATGCTCTTTTTGCGGGAAAACCCAGGATCAGGTAAAAAAACTGATTGCCGGTTCCAATAATGTCTATATTTGTGATGAATGCATCGATTTGTGTGCAGAGATATTAGAGGAAGAATTTGACGGCCATGATGAAGAGGCACCTGATTTCAGCAACATTAATCTGATGAAGCCAAAGGAAATGAAAGCTTTTTTAGATGAGTATGTCATTGGGCAGGACGAAGCAAAAAAGGTGTTGTCCGTAGCAGTATATAACCATTATAAGAGAATTACATCCGGCAAAAAACTGGATGTGGATATACAAAAGAGCAATATTCTGATGTTGGGACCTACGGGTTCTGGTAAAACTTATCTTGCGCAGACTCTGGCTAAGGTTTTAAACGTACCTTTTGCCATTGCAGATGCTACTGCCCTTACTGAAGCCGGTTATGTTGGTGAAGACGTAGAAAACATCCTTTTAAAATTGATCCAGTCGGCTGAGTATGATATCAGCAGAGCAGAATTTGGAATCATTTATATTGATGAGATTGATAAAATCACGAAGAAATCGGAGAATGTGTCAATCACCAGAGATGTTTCCGGTGAAGGTGTTCAGCAGGCTTTATTAAAGATTCTGGAAGGCACGGTTGCCAGTGTTCCGCCTCAGGGTGGAAGAAAGCATCCACACCAGGAACTTTTACAGATCAATACCACCAACATTTTATTTATCTGCGGCGGAGCATTTGATGGTCTGGAGAAAATTATTGAGCGCCGTTTAAGTGCAGGATCCATTGGTTTTAATGCAGAGATTGTAGATAAGAATAAGACGGATATTGATGATCTCTTAAAGAAAACCCTGCCTCAGGATCTGGTTAAATTTGGGCTGATTCCTGAATTTATCGGACGCGTTCCCATCACCGTATCACTGGAACTGTTAGATCGGGAAGCTCTGGTTAAGATTTTATCTGAGCCGAAGAACGCACTGATTAAGCAATACCAGAAATTATTCGAATTGGACGATGTGAAGCTGGAACTGACCGCTGATGCAGTGGAACGGATCGCAGAGCTGGCGGTAGAAAGAAAAACCGGTGCCAGAGGCTTACGTTCCATTATGGAAAGCGTTATGATGGATTTGATGTATGAGATACCATCAGACAGCAGCATCGGAATCTGCAGAATTACCAAAGAGGTTGTGGATAAAAATGGAGAGCCGGAACTGGTCTATCGGGACACGGCAGTTCCCAGAAAATCACTGGCTCAGAAATTGAGAAAAGATAAGACAGGCGAGATCGCATAGATCCCTGCATGAGTCGGGAAGGTGTTACAGCGAATCAATCTGCTGGAACACCTTTTTGAATGCAAAGGAGAGAACCAAATGGTAGATAAGACAATTACAATGCCGGTTATTGCCCTGAGAGGTATGACTGTTCTACCCAAAATGATGCTGCACTTTGATATCAGCCGGGAGAAATCCATCGCGGCGGTTGAAAAGGCCATGGTAGGGGATCAGAAGGTATGCCTGGTAACTCAGAGAAATCCGGAAGAAACCGATCCTGGAATAGAAGACTTATATCAGGTAGGAACGGTTGCTTTAATCAAACAGCTGGTGAAGCTGCCCAACAACGTGATTCGTGTCATGGTAGAAGGTCTGGAGCGGACAGAGCTTCTGACTCTTGAAAGTGAAGAACCTCTTCTTGTAGGTGAGATTGAAGAACTTAAAGTGCCGCTGGATCTATTAGATCCGGTTACCATACAGGCAATGGCTGAAATCGTGAAAGAAAAGCTGGAAGCCTATGGCAAAGAAAATCAAAGGATTGCTAAGGAAGTTGTTCCTGGCCTGCTGGTTATTCCGGATTTGGGGGAACTTCTGGATCAGGTTGCAGTTCAGCTATCTTGGGATTACCGTCTCCGCCAGCAGGTACTTGAAAGCGTACTTCTGGAAGAACGGTATGCTCTGGTTATGAAACACCTGATTACTGAAATTGAAGTGACTAAGGTGAAAAAGGAATTACAGTCCCATGTGAAAGAACGGATTGACAAGAATCAGAAGGATTATATTTTAAGAGAGCAGATGAAAGTGATCCGGGAAGAGCTGGGAGAAGATAATCCGCTTTCAGACAGTGATGAATATGCCAAACGTCTGAAAGCATTAAAAGCAGACAAAGAAATAAAAGAAAAGATTCAAAAAGAGATCGACCGTTTTAAATCCATGCCAGGAGGAAGCCAGGAAGCCAATGTTGTCCGGATGTATCTGGATACAGTTCTTGATTTTCCCTGGAAGAAGATGTCAAAGGATAACAACAGCATCATTCACGCACAGCAGGTTCTGGATGAGGAGCATTATGGCCTGGAAAAAGTAAAAGAACGGATTCTGGAATATTTAGCAGTCCGGATTCTTACAAAAAAAGGAACCAGCCCCATTTTATGCCTGGTTGGACCTCCTGGAACAGGAAAGACTTCCATTGCAAGATCTGTGGCCAAAGCGCTGAATAAAGAATATGTAAGAATCAGCCTGGGAGGTATCCGGGATGAAGCGGAGATCAGAGGACATAGAAAAACGTACGTGGGCGCTATGCCTGGCAGAATTGCAGAGGCTTTCAAACAGGCAGGTGTAAATAACCCGCTGATGCTTCTTGATGAAATTGACAAAGTCAGCAGTGACTATAAAGGCGATACATCTTCCGCGCTGTTAGAGGTGCTTGACAGTGAACAGAATGTAAAATTCAGGGATCATTACATTGAACTTCCCATTGATTTATCCAATGTTCTCTTTCTTGCAACTGCCAATACCATAACAACCATTCCCGGCCCTCTTCTTGACCGAATGGAAGTGATTGAAATAAACAGTTATACTGAGAATGAAAAATTCCATATTGCCAAAAACTATCTGGTGAAAAAGCAGCAGGAACGAAATGGTCTTATGGGAAAGCCAGTTACCATAACGGATCAGGCAATTGAAAAGATCATACACAATTATACCAGAGAAGCCGGAGTCAGAAACTTAGAGCGGCGGATCAGTTCAGTTTTCAGAAAAGCAGCCAGAGAATTTCTGGAAGACAAAAGCCGTGTCATTGAGGTGACAGAGTGTCAGCTGGAAAAGTACTTAGGGAAAGAAAAAGTATCCTATAACAATGTTAACGAAGAAGACCAGGTAGGAATTGTGAGAGGTCTGGCATGGACCAGCGTAGGCGGTGACACTCTGCAGATTGAAGTAAATGTAATGCCTGGCAAAGGAACCCTTCAGACAACAGGACAAATGGGAGACGTTATGAAGGAGTCGGCACAGACTGCTTTAAGCTATGTCAGATCAGTAGGACCGGAATACAACGTGCCCGATGATTATTTTGAGAAACACGACATTCATCTTCATATCCCGGAGGGAGCAGTTCCAAAGGATGGCCCTTCAGCAGGAATTACCATGGCAACTGCCATGCTTTCTGCAGCTATCAACAGGAAGGTATATGCAACCGTTGCCATGACAGGAGAAATAACCTTAAGAGGCCGGGTTCTTCCCATCGGAGGCTTAAAGGAGAAAATTCTTGCCGCACGTATGGCACATGTGAAAAAAGTTCTGGTTCCGGATAAAAACCGTCCAGATATTGCAGAATTATCAGAAGAGATCACAGAAGGCCTTACAATTGTATTTGTAAAGGAAATGCCAGAAGTATTAAAAGAGGCTTTCGTCCAGGAATAGAAAGGAAATTACATGATTATTAAAACCGTAGAACTGGAGACTGTATGCGGAATTACCAGCAAGCTTCCGGAGAACACAAAACCGGAATTTGCATTTGCAGGTAAGTCAAACGTGGGCAAATCCTCTCTCATCAATGCACTTATGAACCGGAAGTCCTTTGCAAGAACTTCTTCCTCTCCAGGTAAAACACAAACTATTAATTTTTATAATATTAATGACACGCTGTATTATGTGGATCTTCCCGGCTACGGTTATGCAAAGGTATCCGTAGAAGTAAAAGCAAAATGGGGAAAGATGATTGAAAATTATCTTCATAATTCGCCTATGCTGAAATGTGTGTTTTTACTGATTGATATTCGTCACGAGCCATCAGATAATGATAAAACCATGTATGACTGGATCGTTAGTAATGGATATCAGCCGGTTATTATTGCCACCAAGCTGGATAAGCTGAAACGAAGTCAGGTTGCAAAGGCATTAAAAATAGTGCGGACCGGACTGGGAATCGGAGCGGATGTGACCGTAATTCCGTTTTCAGCGGAGACAAAACAGGGCAGAGAAGAAATCTGGGATTTGATCGATGAATCTGTAAATAGTCTTGACAAGGAGTAAAAATCTTTTTATAATGAACCTATTTATTACATAGAGTTCATTATGGTAGAAAGAGGAGAAAACAGTTATGAAAAAAACTATGAAGAAAATTGTATCAACTCTCATGGCAGCAGCTCTGGCAGCGTCAGCATTGACTGCCTGTGCAGGCGGTAACTCCACAGCAGGCACTTCCGGTACAGGAAAAGAAGCAGGAGACAAAAAAGTATTAAAAGTTGCCATGGAGTGCAGCTATGCTCCTTACAACTGGACTCAGCCAACCGATGCAAACGGAGCAGTGAAGATTTCCGGAGGCTCTGATTATGCATATGGTTATGATGTGATGATGGCGAAGAAGATTGCTGACGAGCTGGGCTATAACCTGGAGATTGTGAAGCTGGACTGGGATTCTTTGGTACCGGCTGTTCAATCAGGAAAGGTTGATTGCGTTATCGCGGGACAATCTGTTACTGCAGAGCGTATGCAGTCCGTTGATTTCACTGATCCATATTATTTTGCAACCATCGTAGCTTTAGTAAAAGCCGGCGGTAAGTTCGAGAATGCAAAAAGTGTTGCTGACTTAAAGGGTGCAGTTGCTACATCCCAGTTAAACACCATCTGGTATGATAACTGTATTCCACAGATTCCAGACGCTGATATTCAGCCGGCTCAGGAATCCGCTCCTGCCATGCTTGTTTCTTTAAGTTCTGGAAGATGTGATGTGGTAGTAACAGATAAGCCAACTGGTCAGGCAGCTTTAATTGCATATCCTGATTTCAAACTCCTTGATTTTACCGGTACAGAAGGTCAGTTCAAAGTTTCTGATGAGGACATTAATATTGGTGTCTCTGTTAAAAAAGGAAATGCTGAATTAAAAGATGCCATAAACGGAGTACTTGGCAAGATGACCAAGGACGATTTTAACAAGATGATGGAAGAGGCAATTAAAGTACAGCCGCTTTCAAAATAATAATAAGATGAATCGGAGCTTGCAGGCACGGGATGGGAGTTTTTCCGTGCCCCTTGTTCTGTTTTAACCAAGCTGTGAAAGGGAGAGGGTAATATATGTCTTTGCCATCAGATTTTTTTGGAAGAATGGTATTTATTCTGCAAAATTATGGTCCGTCCTTCTTAGCAGGGGCTGGCAAAACAATGGCGATTGCCATTGTAGGCACATTGATCGGTTGTGTGATCGGATTTGCAGTGGGAATTATTCAGACCACTCCGGAATCAAAGCAGGATAATCTGTTTAAAAAGATACTGATTAAAGGAATTAAATTTATTTTAAATGTTTATGTAGAGGTTTTCCGAGGAACCCCCATGATGGTTCAGGCCATGTTTATTTTCTATGGATCTTCCGCACTTTTAGGAATTAACATGTCTATTGTATTTGCCTCCTATTTTATAGTCTCAATCAACACAGGAGCCTATATGGCAGAGACGGTCAGAGGTGGAATCCTTTCAATCGATCCAGGTCAGACAGAAGGAGCAAAGGCCATTGGTATGACTCATTACCAGACCATGTTAAGTGTTATCATGCCACAGGCACTTCGTAATATCATGCCTCAGATTGGCAATAACTTAATTATTAATATTAAGGATACCTGTGTACTTTCTGTTATCGGAGTCGTGGAACTGTTTTATGCGACAAAGGGTGTGGCAGGAGCTTATTATACGTATTTTGAAGCATTTACCATCACCATGATCATTTACTTTGTCCTGACCTTTACCTGTTCCAGAATTCTCCGGCACTGGGAGAAAAAGATGGATGGACCGGACAGCTACGATCTGGCTACAACAGATACCTTAGCCTATACCAGTGGAATGGTGAAATTTCCGGACCCAAAAGAGAAGGAGGATAAATAAATGGCTGAAAGCAATGTGTTAAAAATTCGTCATTTAAGCAAAACATTTGGAACCAATGTAGTATTAAGAGATATTGATTTCAATGTAGATGCCAAAGATGTGACCTGTATTATTGGAGCATCCGGCTCAGGAAAATCCACTCTTTTGCGCTGCATCAATCTTTTGGAAACACCTACTACCGGTGAGATTTTATACCATGATGTGGATATTACAGACAGGAAGATGAATGTTCCCGAATACCGTACCAGAGTTGGTATGGTGTTTCAGAACTTTAATCTCTTTAATAATATGACTGTATTAGAAAACTGTATGGTTGGTCAGGTGAAAGTATTAAAGAAAGATAAGGAAGAAGCCAGAAGGAAAGCCATGATGTTTTTAGAGAAGGTTGGAATGGCGCCTTATATTAATGCCAAGCCAAGACAGCTTTCAGGCGGCCAGAAGCAAAGGGTAGCCATTGCAAGAGCACTAGCCATGGAACCGGAGATTCTTCTTTTTGACGAACCAACTTCCGCCCTGGATCCCCAGATGGTTGGAGAAGTTCTTGCAGTTATGAGAACACTTGCAAAGGAAGGGCTCACCATGATCATCGTAACCCATGAGATGGCGTTTGCACGAGATGTGTCCAACCATGTGGTTTATATGGCAGGTGGTGTGATTGAAGAAGAGGGAGCACCAGCTGATATATTTGGAAATCCTCAGAAAAACTCAACAAAGGAATTTTTGACCCGGTTTATGCAGGGTTAGAAGCAGACGGAGCTGTCGCAAAATAACTGAATGATCAGTTGTAGAGCGGGCTCCTTTTTGATATATTGGTAACAAAAAAATAGATAACGAAAAGGGGGTACATATGAGAATCATCTTTATGGAAACGGATACTTTGGGTGATGATGTGGATTATACACCGTTTTATAATCTGGGAGAGGTGGTAAAATATAATAAATCAGAACCAGAATATAACCAGGAGCGGGTAAAGGATGCAGATGTGATTGTGGTAAATAAGATTCCCATGAATGAGGAAACTCTAAGAGATGCCCAGCATGTAAAACTCATCTGCCTGACAGCTACCGGAACCAATACTGTAGACTTTGATTATGTCAGAAAAAGGAACATCGCAGTCACCAATGTAAAAGGATATTCCACTCAGTCTGTGATACAGCATACCTTTGCATTGTTGTTTTATGTATATGAGAAGCTTTCCTATTACGATCAGTTTGTGAAGTCGGGAGAGTACGCAGCCAGTGATATATTCAGTAACTTTGAAATAAAATTCAATGAACTTTACGGGAAAACCTGGGGCATTATCGGACTTGGAGAGATTGGGAGAGGAGTGGCAAAGGTGGCAGAAGCCTTTGGCTGCCGTGTAATCTATTATTCCACCTCCGGTAATAACAGTAATTCTCTGTGGGAGCGGGTTGAATTTGATACTTTATTAAACGAGTCAGATATCATATCCATACATGCCCCGTTAAATTCTGCTACAGAATATTTAATAGATGAAGATGCATTAAAGAAAATGAAAAAAACTGCTGTTCTATTGAATCTGGGCAGGGGAAATATCATAAGAGAAGAAGCGCTTTTAAAAGCTCTGGAAACAGGAGAAATCGCAGGAGCAGGACTGGATGTAATCAGTGCAGAACCTATGCTGCCGGATAATCCCCTTTTGCAGATGAAGGACAGCACAAAACTGATTATTACTCCCCATATCGCATGGGCTACGGTTGAGGCCAGAAGAAGATGTCTGTATGAAGTGTATGAAAACATCGTTTCTTACCTTGGCGGAGAGGAAAGAAATCGAATCAGGTAAAAAGGGGCGGCTGATGACAGCCGCCTTATGTGATCAGTCCTTTCATTCTTTGCGGGAAAAAATATCGCGTATCTTGATCCGTAAGAATGTACGAAGCACTTCGGCTCCCAGCACTAAAATCAGAAACGGCAGAAAGACAGTGAGAAACAACTTGGCTTTTAACCGGAACATCTTCTTTTTGTGCTGTAATTTCAAAGACTGATAATGGTCTGATATTAAGTGATACCATGTTTTTTTTACTGGAACTTTTTTCAAACGAATTCCCCCTTACTTCCATCTTCTGACAGGGTTCCTAAGATCCACTCATCAATGATTTCATGGCAAATGCATAGATTTCCTGACTTTTTAACTTCCAGTGGTCACACATAATTTCTGCCTGATCTTTATCCGGAACAGATAGTTCCAGATTAATCAGACAGTTCTTACCTTCCCTTACTTCGCAGTGAACAATGTAATCCTGGGATGTGGATTTATAGTAATCTGCTGTTACACCAACTTCGTTGCGGAGACGGAACTTGTTTTCTTTTAAATATTCATCCATGTCATGGACAATCGCCGGTGATATCTTATTACCAAAGAAGGAAAGGGTCTCTTCCCCTTCTCTGGTAATGTCGTACCGGCTGCTGTTGTGATTGGACTCCACATGTAGCAGTCTTGCCTCTAACAGTTCATTCAATGCCTGATTCAACGTAAAATATGTGGTATACTCATGCTCCAGAAAAAAGTTAGATAATTGTGCACTGGTCAGGGGAAAGTTTACCTGCTTCAGCATGTATAGAATCATCAGCTTATATAGTGTCATAGGTTCTGAGAGCATCGGATAACCTCCATCTTTCTATTACCGGATATGGTCTTTTACCGCCCGGCTGACGATATCTGCCACTCGGGGATCAAAAGCCTCAGGCAGGATATTGTCTTCATTTATTTCCGAAGGCGCTACCAGACCGGCAATGGCCTCAGCAGCAGCAAGCTTCATCTCTTCTGTAATAGCAGCAGCCCTTCCCTCCAGTGCACCTTTAAAAATACCTGGGAAAACTACTACGTTATTCACCTGATTGGGGAAATCAGATCTTCCCGTACCAACAACTCTGGCGCCGGCCTTTTTTGCCAGATCCGGCATGATTTCTGGTACCGGGTTTGCCATGGCAAAAAGAATGGAATCAGAATTCATGGAAGATACCATCTCTTCTGTTACAATTCCCGGAGCTGATACTCCGATGAAAATATCGGCACCCTTCATGGCATCAGCCAGGTTTCCTGTCTGACCCTCCAGATTGGTGCAATCCATCATCTTTTCCTGCATCCAGTTTAAGCCTTCCATTCCTTTAAAAAGGATACCGGCCCGGTCGCAAAGGACGATATGCAAAAATCCGTAAGACAGCAGAAGTCTGGTAATAGCAATACCGGCAGAGCCTGCGCCGTTTACTACCACCCGGCAGTCTTCTTTCTTTTTCCCTGTTACTTTCAGGGCATTGATCACTCCGGCAAGAACTACAATGGCAGTACCATGCTGGTCGTCGTGAAAGACCGGAATGGTAAGCAGCTTCTTTAACCGATCTTCAATCTCAAAGCATCTTGGCGCTGAAATGTCCTCAAGGTTAATTCCGCCAAAAGCAGGAGCAATGGCAACGACGGTTTTAATAATCTCTTCTGTATCCTGTGTGTCTAAACAGATGGGAATGGCATTGACTCCGCCGAATTCTTTAAATAATACGGCTTTGCCTTCCATTACCGGCATGGCTGCAAGTGGACCGATATTACCAAGTCCTAAAACAGCGCTGCCATCGGATACAACAGCAATGGTGTTGGACTTTATGGTATATTGATAGGCAGCTTCCGGATTGTCTGCAATTACCTTACAGGGCTCCGCTACTCCGGGGGTGTAGGCAAGGGCTAAATCTTCCCTGCTTTTTACTGCTGCTTTGGAAGTAATTTCCAGCTTTCCGCCCCATTTTTCATGAAGCAATAATGCTTTCTCGTTGGTTGTCATAATGAGTTTGTCCTTTTTTCAACAGTTTTTATTTATCATACCAATTTTAGGGTTTTAAATCAATAGAAAATATGTTAGAATATAGAGTAATTCGAATGAAGCAAACGAAAAACATAAGGAAATTGAAGATACAGGTGGTACTATGAGAGAACGAATCAACAGGCTGGCAAAGGGCATCATTGATTCAGAAATTCCAAAGATAAAGGTTACCCCATCGGGAATTGATGATGTGGTGCGTTCGGGCGGAGCCACGAGGCGGGAACTTGTCGTTACCAGTGAGAATAACCTGCATATAAAAGGGCTTGCATATTCCTCTGATTACCGCGTTCGTATGATAAGCGGGTCGTTTGGAGGTACATACAACCATCTGGTCTATGAGATTAACAGCAGTTTCATGGAAGATGGGGACGTTATTAAGGGATCTTTTTATCTGGTTACCAATGGCGGCGAGAAGGAGGTCCCTTATTCGTTTCGGGTGGAGCTTGGGACGTCAGGGAAAGCACTGAGTGATTTAACGACAGCAGAGAATTTTGCAGATACTGCAAAAAAAGATATGGATACGGCTCTTCGCTTGTTCGAGTACCGCGATTTTGTTACGGCTCCGTTTATGAAGGACCTGCATGTAAGGGCAATTTATGACGGATTAAAGGGCCGGCCTGACAGAAGAAAGGAACTGGAAGAGTTTCTTGTAGCGTTAAAGGTAAAAAAGCCGGTTGAACTATCGGTGGATACCGGAGAACGCAGATATGGAGAACTGGAGGATGTTGTTAAGGACTGGGTTGAGTTAAAGCGCAGCAGCTGGGGCTATATCAATCTGGAAGTGACAACTGACTGTGATTTTATAGAGCTGCCAAAGAAGACAATTGGCGAGCAGGATTTTGAAGATGACAGATGTGAGCTGCCCTTTCTTGTACACCCGGATCGTATGCATCAGGGAGAAAATTATGGCAGAATTCAGATAAACGGAGTGGAAGAGTGCTTTTTGATACCAGTAACATCGGTATGTAACCCCGGAGGAGGAATATCGGCGGAGGACGCCTTTGCAAAAGAGGCATTCGGCCGATTTTTGCGGCTCCGCCTGGAAGCAGAGACCGGGAAAGAACCGGCTGATCCCCTGTGCAAAGAGATGGAGAAGGCACTGGATGAAATCGAACTGATGAAGGGAGAGTCAGGTCTTATTAAACTGCTTCGTGCGGAATGCCGACTGTTTGCAGGAGAGAAATCAGAAGCTGCCCTTTTCCTCGATGACAGCCGGGATGAGATTCTTTCACAGAGACAGGAAAAGAAAGAGATTTACTGTTATTACCAGTATTTAAGACTTGAGATCCAGCCCGATGAATACCAGAGGGAATCTCTTGTCCGTCTGATGAAGAAATATCTGGAAGAAGATCAGCATCTGTTTTATCTGTTTGGACTTCTGACAAAATCAGACAGCCGGCTGCTTGAGAATCCTCCGGCATTACTGGCAATCCTCAAGCGTCAATATGAAGCAGGGGTAAGAAGCCCCTTTTTCTATGTGTGGGGATGTCATGTTTTAAACAGCGCTCCGGAACTGATGCGTGTCATTGGTCCCATGGAGCTTCAGATCCTGTTTTCCTCTGCAGGAAAAGGGATTATAGAGAAACGGCTGATCACACAGATCTGCAGGCTCACTCTCACAGCCAAGCACTATAACCGGCTGCATTACCGGATGCTTTGCAGGCTGTACAAAGAGACCTCTGAAAAAGAGGTGTTAGAAGCCATCTGTTCCCTGTTAATCAAAGGGGAGTGCCGTAATTCAGAGGCCTTTTCCTGGTATGAGAAGGGAATCAGGGCGGGAATCAGCCTGACCAGGCTTTATGAATACTATATTTATGCATTGCCGAAGAACTACTGCTATCTGCTTCCCAAGGAAGTGCTTCTTTATTTTTCCTATGGTGGAAGCGAACTGGATCTTTACAGCAGAAGTGTTTTATATAAGAATGTTCTCGTATATTTAGAGCCGGCTGACCCGCTTTATCAGGCTTATGAACGGGTCATTGAAAAGTTTGCGACAGAACAGCTTTTTGAATCCAGAATCGATAATTACCTGGCTGCCATCTATGAGCGTATTTTATTAAAGGAAGTAGTGGATTTATCCATGGCAAAAGTGCTTCCCTCTATTCTGCGCTCTTACCGTGTGGAATGCAGCAATAAAAAAATGAAATATGTAATTGTCTGCTATGAAGAGATGACACAGGAAGATGCCTTTCTTTTAAATGACGGAGTTGCCTATGTACCTCTGTTTTCCGAACACAGCATTCTGCTTTTCCAGGATGCCTATGGAAACCGGTACGCCAACATTCCATATAAGAAGGATCCGGTGATGGAACGGACCGAGCTGGAAGACCGATGCTTTGAACTGTATCCGGAGCATTCCATGCTTCGGCTTCGTGTATGTGATCAGATTCTGGCTGAAGGAGCAAAAGATGCAAAAGAGGTTCAGATTCTGGAAAGCACACTGGAAGATCCAAATCTGCGGCCGTTTTACCAGAAGCTGCTGCTCTCAAGAGTCATTGAATATTATCAAAGGCAGTCAGAAACTGCGCCAGAACAGGGAGAGGGAGCCGGATACTTATTAAAGCTTGATAAAAAGGTACTTACCAGGCAGGAACGGGCGGGAGTCTGTGATACGCTGATCCACAACAATTACATGGAAGAAGCTTACAAAATGATCCGTGATTTCGGCGTGGAAGGGATCAGTTCCAAACAGCTTCATAAGCTTTGCACGGAGATGATTCTTAAAAATCTCTTTCGTGAGGATGGACTTTTACTCCATCTGGCATATACCGCTTTTTTAGAAGAGGAGAACGACAGCGTTCTTCTGGATTACCTGTGTGAACATTATAATGGCCTCAGCAGCCAGATGTACCGGATTCTGCTGCAGGGAGTCTCTCTTCATGTGGAGACCTATGATCTGGAAGAACGTCTGTCCGCACAGATGATGTTCAGCGGCGACACCCTAAGACTGGATAAGGTTTTTCATCTGTACCAAAATAGAAAAGAGCCTGGTGAGAGCATTGTAAAAGCATATTTTACCATAAAGTGCACCGACTATTTTATGAATGAGAAAGAGCCGGAAGAATGGGTATTTTCATATTTGGAAGGAATCATACAGGCTGCAGCTCAGAAAGGCCGTTTTCCAACCATCTATTTACTGGCTCTGACCAGATATTATTCTCAGCTGCCGGCCATTGATGAGCAGCAGAAAGAATTGTTAAAAAACATGGTATCCCTTTTGCTGGAAGAACGTCTGGTATTTCCATACTATAAAAAACTGGCAAAATATATGGCCATGCCAGAGGATATCATGGATAAGGCCATGATTTCCCACTGTGCAGAACGGGATTCTAAAATTGATCTTGAAATCAGGATTCTTCCTGATGAAGAAGAATATCACAGTGAGGATATTACCCGTATGTATCAGGGCGTTTTCGTAAAACAGAAGATACTGTTTGAAGGCGAAATCATGGAATACCAGGTAAAAGAACTGGTTGACGAGGAATGGGTATTAAAGGAAGAGGGAAGCGTCAGCTGCGAGGCAGGCGTGACACCGGAAGATTCGGACAGCAGATATGCCTGCTTAAACGAAATGAGCCTGTCTCTTAATTTGAAGGACGAGACCGGGCTTAAAAAACGGATGCAGGAGTATTTAAAGAAAAATGCTGCTGCAGAAGAAATATTTTCACTGATGTAAGATAAGGGGATGTCAATGGACGGACTGATAATAGGGCTTGATCTGTGTGATGCCTATACCCGGATATGCTGCCATGACAGAGAAAAATCATGGAGTATTCCTACGGTTATCTGTAAGAAAAAGGATGAGGAAGCCTGGTACATAGGAGAAGAAGCATACGCCTATACTCTTGTGGGAGAAGGCATCATTGTGGACAAGCTGATAAAGATGGTAAGAAAAGACGGTACTGCAACTCTAGGCGGTACAAAATATGAAGGTCTTGACTTACTGAAGCTATTTTTGAAAAAAATAATAAAACTGCCTATGGAAGAATTCTTCTGTGAGGAGATTAAAGAACTGGTAATTACCATGCAGAAAGTGGACACAAAACTGATGGATGCGCTGATGTATTGTGCGGACTCCCTTGGGATTGAGCGGGAGAAGGTTCATATTATCAGCCATACGGAAAGCTTTGTTTACTATGTGCTGAGTCAGAAAAAAGAAGTATGGGGCAATCAGGTGGGCGTATTTGATTTGTCAGAAGACTCCTTTCATTATCATGAGCTTAAGGTCCAGAGAGGACTTCGGAAAATGATTGTGATTGCAGAGCATGAGGCTTTGGAAGAAAGCTTTAATCTGGATATATTAGATACCCCTTCCGGTGGAAAGCTTGCAGATAAAATCTTAAGCTCCTGTGCAGACCGGCTTTTGCAAAAGAAACTCTTTTCTTCTGTATTTTTAACAGGGAAAGGATTTGAACGCCATGACTGGGCAAAAGATTCCATGAAAGTACTCTGCTCCCGAAAAAAGGTTTATATGGAGCCGGAGCTGTTTGCCAGAGGTGCTGCCTTTAAGGGGATGGATTATCTGCAGGATAACACCGCTTATCCCTTTGTCTGTATCTGTGACGGCCATCTTCATTCTACCGTATCCTTACGTGTACTTCATAAGGAACGGGAGAGTCAGCTGGTAGTTGCTGCAGCAGGGGACAACTGGTATGAGGCAAAAAGCAGCGTTGATTTAATTGTAGACAAACAGGATTATGTGGAGTTTATGGTAACGCCCATGGACCCCAAACAAAAGAGGCTGGTAAAGATACCGTTGGAGGGATTCCCCAACCGCCCGGACCGGACGACCAGACTGGGAATCAGTTTTGGTTTTTTGGATGAGAAAACCATGGCGGTGGTATTAAAGGATAAAGGATTTGGAGAATTGTTCCCTGCTACCGATACGGTGATCAGGCAGGAGGTCATGCTATGAGCCTGATTTTATGCCGGCAGGAACCGGTAAAAAGGCCTTTTTATTTTGAATATCTGGGAGTGCGTATTTTTTCCTCCCAGGAACTTTGTTATGTGATTTATAATCATCCCCTTCTGGTACTGGATGGCTTTGTGGATGAAAGCCTGCTGGAGTTTATCCGGGAAGATCTTGATATGGCGTTTTTTGCAGCAAAGCTGGAAAAATGGCAGAAAAGCGGGGAAGAGGAAGATGAGCTTCTGGCGATGATTCTTCACGAATGTGATTATTACAGCGCTGCGGAAGTGGGACGGTTTCGTCAGCAGCTGGCTGCATTTCGCAGACTGCCCCAGTCTGAACTGTTAAAGCAAAAAGCGGATTTCCTTTTTCAGAAGAATCAATACGGCAAGGCGGTTTCTATCTATATCAGAATTCTTGATATGGCAAGAGCGGATCGGGGCAGTGACAGTTTTACCGCAAAAGTCTATCATAACTTAGGCGCTGCCTATGCCCGGCTGTTCCTGATGGATAAAGCATGCAGAACCTATGAAAAATCATATGACCTGGTTAATAATGAAGAAGTATTAAAAAAGATCTGCCACTTAAGCCAGTGGAACCCGTCTGTAACGCCGGGAGAACGTTTTGTGTCTTTGATGACGGAAGAATTAAAGGAAGTATGCAAAGAAGAACGGGCGGTGGCAAACGAAAACGCAGGGAAGGCAAAAAGCCTGCTTGAACTGGAAAACTTATTCCAGAAAGATCCCATCAAGCGTTTCCATGGAGCAGGAGAACTGGTTTCCAAGTGGAAGAAGGAATACCGTAATATTATGTCTTGACAAAACGGCAAAAAGCTTCTATCATATACTAGATAACAGGAAAAGGTATTGATGAAGAGGAGTACGCACATAACCCTGAAAGAGAGAACCGTTCACTGGCTGAAAGACGGTTAAGGTAGTGTATGCGGAAGGTAGCTTCGGAACTGGAAAGCTGAAGTTTTATGATACAGTAAGCTTTCACGAGTGGTCCCGTTAAAGGCCGTAAAGATATGGCAGAGTCTGCCATAATAAAGGTGGTACCGCGTTTATACGCCCTTTGTGTCTTCGGATGCAGAGGGCTTTTTGTTTTCCCAAATAACGAGCTGACAAAAGGAGTAGATTATGAAAGAGTTGGAAAAAACCTATGATCCGTCAGGGATTGAAGGCAAACTTTATCAGAAATGGCTGGACAAAAAGTATTTCCATGCCAAACCAAATAAGGATAAGAAACCATTTACCATTGTAATGCCCCCACCCAATATTACCGGTCATCTTCATATGGGTCATGCCCTTGATAATACCATGCAGGATATTCTGATCCGCTATAAGAGGATGCAGGGCTTTGAGGCTTTATGGCAGCCGGGAACGGATCATGCAGCCATTGCCACAGAAGTAAAAGTAATTGAAAGCTTAAGAGCCCAGGGAATTGAGAAAGCAGATTTGGGACGGGATGGCTTTTTGGAAAAATGCTGGGACTGGAGAAAAGATTACGGAAGCAAAATTATTAACCAGCTTCACAAGATGGGATCTTCCGCTGACTGGGACAGAGAGCGTTTTACAATGGATGAGGGATGCTCCGAGGCAGTACAGGAAGTTTTCATCCGGCTGCACAAAAAAGGTTTTATCTATAAGGGTTCCAGGATTGTAAACTGGTGTCCTGTGTGCCAGACTTCTATTTCTGATGCAGAGGTAGAGCATGAAGACCAGAATGGCTTTTTCTGGCATATAAACTACCCCATTGCCGGTGAAGAAGGCAGATTTGTGGAAATTGCAACCACCAGACCGGAAACCCTCTTAGGCGATACGGCAGTTGCAGTCAATCCCGATGATGAGCGTTATCAGGACATCATCGGTAAGATGTTAACACTCCCACTGACTGGAAGAGAGATTCCAGTCATTGCAGATTCCTATGTTGACAAAGAATTTGGGACTGGATGCGTTAAGATCACACCGGCTCATGACCCCAACGACTTTGAAGTGGGAAGAAGACATCAGCTGCCGGAACTGACAATTATGAACGATGATGCTACCATATCTCTTGCAGGAAGCAAGTATAACGGCATGGAACGTTATGAAGCCAGAAAGGCAATTGTAAAAGACTTAGAGGAACTGGGACTTTTGGTTAAGGTAGTTCCCCATGCCCATGCAGTTGGTACCCATGACCGTTGTAAGACTACAGTAGAGCCAATGGTAAAGCAGCAGTGGTTCGTGAAGATGGAAGAGATGGCGAAACCAGCAATCGAAGCATTGAAAACTGGCAAGCTGAAATTCGTTCCGGAACGTTTTGATAAGATCTACCTTCACTGGCTGGAGAATATCCGGGACTGGTGTATCTCCAGACAGCTTTGGTGGGGTCACAGAATTCCGGCATATTATTGTGATGAGTGCCATGAAATTATTGTATCCAAAGATTCACCTGATGGTTGTCCAAAGTGCGGAGGTACTCACTTTACACAGGATGAAGATACCCTTGATACCTGGTTTTCCTCAGCACTCTGGCCATTCTCAACCCTTGGCTGGCCCGACAATACAGAGGATTTAAAATATTTTTATCCTACCAGTGTTCTTGTAACCGGCTATGATATCATTTTCTTCTGGGTTATCCGTATGGTATTCTCCGGAATTGAGCAGACAGGGGAGCTTCCATTCCATACCGTGCTGATTCATGGACTGATAAGAGATTCAGAGGGAAGAAAAATGAGTAAATCCCTGGGAAATGGGATTGATCCTCTGGAGGTTATCAATAAATACGGTGCAGACGCTCTCAGAATGACGCTGATTACCGGAAATGCCCCTGGAAATGATATGCGTTTTTACTGGGAGCGGGTAGAGGCAAGCAGAAACTTTGCCAATAAAGTCTGGAATGCTTCCCGTTTTATCATGATGAATATTGAAAAGGCTCCTGATGCAAAGGCAGAACTTTCTGAGCTTACCATGGCGGATAAATGGATCTTGTCAAAAGCCAATACCCTTGCCAGGGATGTGACAGAAAATCTGGATAAATATGAGCTTGGAATTGCTCTTTCCAAAGTTTATGATTTTATCTGGGAAGAATTCTGTGACTGGTATATCGAGATGGTGAAACCAAGGCTGTGGAATGAAGAAGACACCACAAAGAATGCTGCTGTATGGACCTTAAAAACTGTTTTAATTAACTCCCTGAAACTTCTTCACCCCTACATGCCGTTCTTGACGGAAGAGATTTTCTGTAATCTTCAGGAGGAAGAAGAGTCAATCATGATCTCAAACTGGCCGGAATACAGAGAAGAATATGCATTCGAAGCGGAAGAACTGGCAGTAGAAACCATTAAAGAGGCAGTAAGAGGAATCAGAAACGTCAGAACCTCCATGAATGTTCCTCCCAGCAAGAAAGCAAAGGTATATGTGGTTTCTGAGAACCAGGAAATGCTTGATATTTTTGAACACAGCAAAGTATTCTTTGCAACCCTTGGTTATGCAGGCGAGGTATTCATTCAAAAGGACAAGTCAGGAATCGGCGAGGATGCGGTTTCAGCAGTGATTCATCAGGCTGTCATCTATATGCCATTTGCAGAACTGGTTGATATTGAAAAAGAAATTGACCGTCTGAAGAAGGAAGAAGAACGTCTGGAAAAGGAATTGTCCCGTGTGCGTACCATGTTAAGCAACGAAAAATTCGTAAGCAAGGCGCCTGAGGCAAAAATCGAAGAAGAAAAAGCAAAACTTGAGAAATATGCTCAGATGATGGAACAGGTGAAGGAACGTCTTTCCCAGCTCTCTTAAAGCTTTAAAAAAATCGACAATTTAATTTTGTATGAAAAAACAGTCGAACACGGAAAATACTCGTGTCCGGCTGTTTTTTTGCTGTCCGGGATTGGTTTAGAATCATTCTCAGCCCTGCCGTTCATTTCCAAATAAGTGAGGGTAAGACAAAAATATCAGATTGGGACTGTAAAATACTGTCGGGAAGTGACACAGGGGGTTGGAAAAAGACGATGAAAAAGTGGAATTTTTTCCGTGGTTTTGACAAATTCTGAATGGATAACTGGCTATAATGTTCCTACAGGGCGGGAGGTGAACGCAGCAACGGAACTTAACCTGTACATAGATGTATTGTTCTTTATTAATTTTACCATGGATTTTCTGGTATTGTCTATCGTAAGACGGGCAATGAAGTACCGTCTGATCCGATGGAGGCTGATTCTGGGGGCAGTTTTAGGAGCAGTGTGGGCCGTGTTTGCCGCTGCTTTTCCATATTTGCCTGTTTTGTTTGAGATGGCAGTTACTTATCTGGGAGTCAGTACCCTGATGGTAATGACGGCTTTCGACTTAAAGAGACCCAAAGATATCGGAAAAGGATTAATAGCCCTTTATCTGGCTGCTGTGGCTGTAGGAGGAATTATGGAGTTCCTATATCAGCATACGAAGGCTGGCTATTATATAGAACAGATTCTTAGAGGAAATACAGGCAAGGCCATACCTTTTTACCAGTTGATTTTTTTGGGAGCCGGGTCCTATTTTGGAATCCGGGTCATGCTTCGATGGCTGCCGGGACTGTGGAAAGCAAAGAGTAATTTTTATGAAGTCACCATGCATTACAGAGGAAAGGAAAAGAAGGTGACTGCTCTTCTTGATACAGGAAACCGCCTTTATGAGCCGGTAAGCCGCCGCCCAGCCCATGTTGTGACCTACGAAGCCGTCCGGGAACTCTGTGAAAGCGTTTCAGAAGTGGTCTATATTCCATTTGGAAGCGTTGGAAAATCAAACGGAGTCATGCCCGGTATTTTTTTAGACGAGATGGAGGTACGTCAGGGAGATGATGTGAGAATAATTGAAAAGCCTCTGATTGCTGTCTGCAAAAAGGCCCTGTCCTCAAGCGGAGAGTATCAGATGCTGCTGCACGATGAGTGATTGTTTGATGTAAAGGAGAGAGTGTCGATATGATTATAAAAGTGTCTGTACCAAATCGTTTTCAGTTTAAAGCAATTCCTACATTCAGAACATTGATGATGCCGTCTCAGGGGGAAATCCATTACATTGGAGGTGCGGATATCCTGCCAGCGCCCCTGGATAATGAGAGAGAAGCTCAGATTATTGCACTTCTTGGAGGAGGAGACGATCAGAAAGCGAAATCAGAATTAATTGAACACAATCTCCGCCTGGTGGTATATATAGCTAAAAAATTTGATAATACGAGTGTTGGTGTGGAAGATTTAATTTCCATCGGTACCATCGGATTGATTAAAGCGATTAATACCTTTAACCCGACTAAAAATATAAAACTGGCTACTTATGCTTCCCGTTGCATTGAAAACGAAATACTCATGTATTTGAGAAGAAATAATAAGACAAAGATGGAAGTATCCATTGATGAGCCTTTGAATGTGGATTGGGATGGAAATGAGCTTCTTTTGTCCGATATTCTTGGCACAGATGAGGATGTAATATATAAAGACTTAGAAACAGAGGTGGAAAGAAACCTTCTTAACTCAGCAATCAGCCGTTTAAGCCCCAGAGAGCGCAAAATTGTGGAACTGCGGTTTGGTCTTTCCGATGAGGACGGGGAAGAGATGACCCAGAAGGAAGTGGCGGATTTACTTGGCATTTCCCAATCTTACATATCAAGACTTGAGAAAAAAATCATGAAGAGGCTGAAAAAAGAAATTGTGCGATTTGAATAAATGTGGTTAAAATAAGGAAAGACTCAAAAGGGTCTTTCTTTTTTTTTATAAACCTGAAACTTTTACTGCTTATCATTCGTCTAATAATTTAGAAGACGAAAAAGGAGGAAGAGATGAAACAAAAGATTGAAGAACAGGCAGAGAGTCTGATTCTTAACAATTATGAGAAATATTACAGGCTGGCATTCAGCTATGCAAAAAATGAATCCGACGCGTTGGACATTGTCCAGGAGAGCGCATATAAAGTGCTGAAAGATATAAGAAAGTTAAAAGACCAAAGCCTCCTTTCCACCTGGATTTACAGGATTGTAATCAATACTTCCATTGATTTTTTAAGAAAGCGGAACAATGAAACGGTAAGTATTTATGATTTGGAAATTCCTCATGAGGATCAGTATCAGGGTGATGATCCCAAAGAGATGATTGCGTTTCTAAATGAAGAGGAACGAACCATTGTCATATTGAAATTTTTTGAAGACTTTAAACTGGAAGAGATCGCAGATGCACTGAATATGAATGTCAATACGGTAAAAACCAGGTTGTACCGTGCACTGAAAAAGATCCGGGTTACACTGGAAACAGAACACGTCTGATTAAGAAAGGGGCTGAAAACTTGGAAGGCAAAGACAGACTGAATGAATTAAAAGAAGAATATTTTAGTATACCAGTGCCAGCAGCGGCATACGACTGCATGAAACAGGGAATCAAAAAGGCAAAGGAAGAAAAGAGAAGGAGAATCATTATGAGATCATTGAAAAGAACAGGGGCTGCAGCTGCAGCTGCATTACTTACCATTGGAGCTATGGCTAATTTAAGCTCTGTGACAGCAAGCGCCATGGAAGATATCCCTGTTTTGGGTGCAATAGCAAAAGTTGTGACATTCAGAACCTTTGAAGATGAAAAAGGAAATTACGATGCAAAGATAGATATTCCCAAGGTATCAATCGGAAACAATGACAGCGGTCAGGTAAACCATTCCATTGAAGATTATGCAAATCAGCTGATTAAAGAATATGAAAAGCAGGTGACGGCTGATCTGGCAGGTGACGGGCATTACTCCGTTACATCTTCCTATGAAGTAATAGCAGATAATGAAACGTATTTATCCCTTCGGATCAATACTACCGTTATTATGGCAAGCGGTGCAGAGTCTGTTAAAATATTTAACATTGATAAAAAAACAGGAAAAGAAGTCTCTCTTAAGGATTTACTGACTGATAAGCCGGGGTATCAGGAAGCCATAACGGAAAGTATTAAAACACAAATGAAAGACCAGGTGTCAAAGGATGATTCACTGACTTACTTTGTTAAGGAAAAAGACGGAGATGGATTTGACCGGATTACAGGAGAAGAGGATTTTTATTTTAATAAAAACGGAGAACTGGTCATTGTATTTGACGAGTATGAAGTAGCTCCCGGATATATGGGTTCTGTGGAATTTACCATTCCGAAATCTACAGTTGAATTTTAACTATGTAAGCTAAGCCTGCCTTTTAAAAAGGTGGGCTTATGCCGTGTGAGTCACGCATAGAGCTTTATGAAAGGTAATTCTTCATAGTTTTAAGAGCGTTTTTTTCCAGCCGGCTGACCTGAGCCTGACTGATATGGATCTCTTCCGCAACTTCCGTCTGGGTCTTGCCTTCAAAGAAACGCATATCAATAATATGCCGTTCCCTCTCTGGAAGTCTTCTCATGGCCTCGTTTAACGAGATGTCCTCTACCCAGTTTTCCTCCAGGTTTTTCTTATCACTGATCTGATCCATGACAAACAGAGGATCTCCCCCATCCGAGTAAACCGGTTCATATAAACTTACCGGGCTCTGAATCGCATCAAGCGCATAGGTAATATCTTCCTTGCTGACCCCGATTTCATCTGCAATTTCCATAAGTGTGGGTTCTTTTAAGTTCTTTTTCATCAGGTTTTCTTTGGCGTAGATTGCTTTATAAGCAGTATCACGCAGGGAACGGCTGACACGGATGGAGTTATTATCCCGAAGATAACGCCGTACCTCACCCAGAATCATAGGCACTGCATATGTGGAAAACCTTACATTCTGAGTGATATCAAAATTATCAATGGCCTTGATCAGGCCAATGCAGCCAATTTGAAACAAATCGTCCACATTTTCACTGCTGCCGGAAAAACGCTGTATTACACTGAGAACCAGTCTTAAGTTTCCCCTGATGTAATCTTCTCTGGCCTTTTTATCTCCGTTAAGTATCCGCTTGAAAAGAACTTCCTTCTCTTCGTTGCTCAGAAGAGGCAGTTTGGAAGTATTGACGCCGCAAATCTCTACTTTGTATCCAGACATATCTTTCCCTCCGCATCATTTAATCTCTTACATAGAAATGATGTACTTATTCGAGGGCTTTTATACGATCGCTGAATTAAAATTTATTTCCAGTTTTTGGGCGGATCTGTTTTACCTGTTTTTTTCGTATAAAATCTGCAGACCTTTTAACAGCAGAGCATCGTCATAGTGGATTTTGTGGCGGCAGAGAGAGACAACAGAAGAAGCCAGACCGCCAGTCGCCACAAGACTGGCTTCCATTTGAATTTCTTCCTGCATCCGGTCTATGATACCGTCAATCATGGCTGCGTTGCCGTACAGAATGCCGTTTTTCATGCTGTCAATGGTGTTTTTCCCAATAATTTTTCCGGGCTTATCCAAACCGATATAAGGAAGCTGGGCGGCCCGGCTGCTTAAGGAATCAAGAGAAACCCGAAGTCCGGGGAATATGATCCCACCGGTAAAATTCCCATGTTGATCGATGACGGATACGGTAGTGGCGGTTCCCATATCAATGACGATAATGGGAGGTGTAAAATCCTTTAACGCAGCAACTGCATCTACAATTAAGTCACTTCCTACCGACTTGGGATTATCCATTTTGATATTTAAACCGGTCTTCATTCCTGATCCTACGAGAAGAGGCGTGCTGCCTGTCAGTTTTCTGACTGCTGAAAGAATTACCTCTGTGAGTGGAGGAACAACGGAAGAGACAATGGATCCCTCTATTGAAGAAATTGAAAATCCGTTAAGATCCATAATATCCTTTATATTCACGGCATATTCCAGTTCTGTCTTTCTGTGATTGGTGTTGACCCGTTCAACAAAATATGTTTTGCTGCTGTCTATGCCTCCTATGACAATGTTACTGTTTCCAATATCGATGGCTAAAATCATGGAGAGAACTCCTTTCCAACTTTTTTTTCTTGTGTTATACTGTAGAGTATCATATTTTTAAATGAAAAACAACGGGAGGCGATTATGCTGATAGGAAAAAATATAATTCTGGGTGTTACAGGAAGCATCGCTGCTTATAAAACGGCGGGGCTTGCCAGCATGCTGGTGAAACAAGGCTGTAACGTCCATGTAATCATGACGGAGAATGCCACTAATTTTATAAATCCAATTACGTTTGAATCACTGACCGGCAATAAATGCCTGGTGGATACCTTTGACCGCAATTTTCAGTATCAGGTTGAACATGTTTCCATTGCCAAGTTAGCGGATGTGGTGATGATTGCTCCGGCCAGTGCCAACGTAATTGCAAAGCTTGCCCATGGTATGGCAGATGATATGCTTTCCACAACGGTTTTAGCATGTAAGTGTAAGAAGATCATTGCCCCTGCCATGAATACAAACATGTATGAAAATCCCATAGTACAGGATAATATAAGAATCTGCCAGTCCTATGACATGGAAGTGATTACTCCGGCGGTGGGCTATCTGGCATGCGGGGATGTCGGGGCAGGCAAGATGCCGGAGCCGGAGACTCTTTTTGAATACATTGAAAAAGAAGCAGCTTATGAAAAGGATCTGGAAGGAAAACGGATTCTTGTTACAGCAGGACCAACAAGAGAAGCACTGGATCCGGTTCGGTATCTCACTAATTTTTCCACTGGTAAGATGGGATATGCAATCGCCAGAGCTGCGGCTTTAAGAGGAGCCAGCGTCACACTGGTGACTGGAAAAACGGAGATTAAAAAACCTTCTTTTGTAAAAGTCATAGAGGTAGAAAGCGCTGCAGACATGTTTGAGGCTGTGACAAAAGAAGCCAGGGAACAGGATGCAGTGATCAAGGCCGCAGCAGTTGCGGATTATCGCCCCAAAGAGGTAAATACAGAAAAGACTAAGAAAAAAGATGGAGATTTAACTCTTTCGCTGGAACGGACGGAAGATATTTTAAAATGGCTTGGAGAACACAAAACGAAAGGCCAGTTTCTCTGCGGATTTTCCATGGAAACAGAGAATATGCTGGAAAATTCCAGGGAAAAATTAAACCGTAAAAAAATTGATATGATTGTAGCCAACAATCTAAAGGTGGAAGGCGCCGGATTCGGAACTGACACCAACGTAGTTACCATCATTACAAAGGACAGAGAGATTGCTCTGGAAAAGATGACAAAAGAAGAAGTAGCACACCGCCTTCTATCTGAGATTTTTTAGGCACAACAGGAAAAATTCCGTATTCCAACTGCCAGAGAGAATCTTGACTTATGGTTGGAATCATACTACAATAGACGAGACCCAGACGTATAATTGGAGGAATTATTTTTGTGAATATTGCAGAAGAAATAAAGAAGAGAAGAACATTTGCCATCATTTCCCATCCAGATGCGGGAAAGACCACACTGACAGAGAAGTTTCTTCTATATGGAGGAGCCATTAATTTAGCAGGCTCTGTAAAGGGAAGAAAGTCATCAAGGCATGCGGTTTCCGACTGGATGGAGATCGAAAAGGAAAGAGGTATTTCCGTAACCTCCTCCGTGCTACAGTTTAATTACGACGGATTTTGTATTAATATTTTGGACACCCCGGGACACCAGGATTTCTCTGAGGATACGTACCGTACTTTGATGGCGGCAGATTCTGCAGTCATGGTTATTGATGGTTCCAAGGGTGTGGAAGCACAGACGATTAAGCTTTTTAAAGTTTGTGTAATGAGGCATATACCTATTTTTACCTTTATAAATAAAATGGATCGGGAGGCAAGAGATCCCTTTGAGCTGATGGATGAGATTGAATCCGTTCTTGGTATCAGAACCTGCCCGGTGAACTGGCCTATTGGCTGCGGCAGAGAGTTTAAAGGTGTTTATGACAGATTTAAGGGTACAATTACCACCTTTAAGGCAGCCATGAATGGACAAAAAGAAGTAGAATCCACTGAAGTTCAGTTGGGAGACAGCCAGGTGGATGACTTAATCGGAGAATCCTTCCATAGACAGCTGATGGACGAGATTGAACTTCTTGACGGTGCCAGTGATGAACTGGATATGGAACGGGTTGGCAGAGGTGATTTATCTCCCGTATTTTTCGGCTCTGCGCTGACCAATTTCGGTGTTGAAACATTTTTACAACATTTTCTTCAGATGACCACTTCACCTCTTCCAAGACTGACCACCACAGGTGTGGTTGATCCTTTTGATGAGGATTTTTCTGCGTTTGTCTTTAAGATCCAGGCAAATATGAATAAGGCCCACAGAGACAGGATTGCTTTTATGAGAATCGTTTCCGGTAAGTTTGATGCCGGAATGGAAGTGAATCATGTTCAGGGAGGAAAAAAACTGCGATTATCCCAGCCACAGCAAATGATGGCCCAGGACAGAAAGATTATAGAAGAGGCATATGGCGGAGATATCATCGGTGTATTTGATCCAGGTATTTTCTCCATCGGAGATACCCTCTGCAAATCCAATGAAAAATATGAATTCGAAGGAATCCCTACTTTTGCACCGGAGCATTTTGCCAGAGTGCGTCAGATTGATACCATGAAGCGCAAGCAGTTTATTAAAGGTGTGAATCAGATCGCCCAGGAAGGTGCGATCCAGATTTTTCAGGAATTTAATACCGGAATGGAAGAGATCATTGTAGGTGTGGTGGGAGAACTGCAGTTTGAAGTTCTTACCTATCGTCTGGAGAATGAATACAACGTGGAAGTGAAGCTTGAAAAGCTGCCATATGAGCATATCCGCTGGATAGAAAACAGCGCGGAAGTTGATGTGGCGAAAATTCAGGGAACATCCGACATGAAACGTATTAAGGACTTAAAAGATAACCCACTTCTGCTTTTTGTAAACAGCTGGAGTGTCGGAATGGTACTGGACCGTAATCCGGATCTCAGACTTTCAGAATTCGGGCACAACTAATTAATCAGCAGAATCTGGTCATGTATAAAAACAAGGAGGCAGCAGACAATGAGTAGAATTGATGTAGTAAGACAGGCGATGGTAGAAGCGATGAAGGCAAAGGATAAGCAGAGAAAAGATGCATTATCCATGCTTCTTTCCGCTCTTAAGAATTTTGAGATTGATAAGAAAGACCATACGCCCATTACGGATGAAGAAGCAGATACAGTTGTGAAAAAGGAGCTGAGACAGACTCAGGAGACCTTTGAGCAGGCGCCGGCAGACCGTACTGACATAAAAGAAGAGGCTACTTTCAGAATAGCAGTATACAAAGAGTTCGCTCCAGAGGATATGGGTGTGGATCAGATTAAGGAGATCATAAGCGGTGTGCTTACAGAACTTGGAATTGAAACACCCACTGCTGCGGACAAGGGAAAGATCATGAAAGTTCTGATGCCTAAAGTTAAGGGAAAAGCAGATGGTAAGGTAGTGAACGAGACACTGGCTGCCATGATGAAATAAAAAGACAGTAAAGCAGAAAGGGGTGCGGATTTATGTATAAGAAAGAGATTGGCCAGTACATTGATTCTCATAAGGAGGAAATGATTGAAGATATCTGCAGGCTTTGCAGAATCAACAGTGAGAAGATGCCTTACAAAGAAGGGATGCCTTATGGTCCCGGAGCATTTCAGGCGCTGGAGGAAGCGCTTGATATCGCGGACTCTTATGGTTTTACCATTACCAATTATGATAACTATGTGGGAACAGCCGATTTAAATGATAAGGAACACCAGCTTGATATTCTGGCTCATCTGGATGTGGTGCCGGCAGGAGAAGGCTGGAAAGAGACAGAACCCTTTGAACCAGTTGTAAAAGGGGATAAATTATTCGGAAGAGGAACCTCCGATGATAAAGGACCTGCAATGGCAGCTCTTTATGCCATGCGTGCAGTGAAGGAATTAAACATACCGTTAAAGAAGAATGTACGCCTGATCCTTGGAACCGATGAAGAATGCGGCAGTTCCGATATTGCCCATTATTATTCCATCGAAAAGGAAGCACCCATGACATTTTCTCCAGACGGGGCATTTCCAGTTGTCAACACGGAAAAAGGCGGATTAAACGGACATTTTACAGCTGACTGGGAACCGTCGGATGCACTTCCAAAGCTTGTAAGCATCAAAGCAGGTGTTAAGGTAAATGTTGTGCCGGGTAAGGCCAATGCTTCTGTTGCCGGCCTGGACAAAGAGGTATTAACCAGTATCGCCTCAGAATGTGAGCAGGAGACCGGAGTTGGTTTTGAACTGGCTTTCGAGGGCGAACTGGCTCACATTACCGCTGTGGGAGAAAGTGCCCATGCCTCCACACCAAAAGAGGGCAATAATGCATTAACCGGTCTTTTGGTTTATTTAACAAGGCTTCCATTTGCAAAATGTCCTCAGATCACCATGATTGAACGCCTTCTTGAGCTGATTCCTCACGGTGACACAGAAGGGAAAGCTCTTGGCATTGCCATGAGTGATGAACTTTCAGGTGGATTAACGCTGGCATTCAGCCTATTAGAAGTGACACAGTCCGGCCTTTCCGGAACCTTTGACAGCCGCTGTCCTATCTGTGCAACAAAGGAAAATGTCCTTGATGTAGTGAAAAAGAATATGGAAGAAAAGGGATTTACCCTGCATAATGATTCCATGCGCCCGCCTCACCACGTAGACGGAAATTCAGATTTCGTAAAGACCCTCTTAAATGCCTATGAATCCTATACCGGTTTAAAGGGAGAGTGTATTTCCATGGGAGGTGGAACCTATGTTCATGAGTTGAATAACGGTGTCGCTTTTGGAGCCTCTTTGCCTGGAACGGATAACCGCATGCATGGAGCCGATGAATTTGCTGTCGTAGACGAACTGCTGGTGAGCGCAAAGATCTTTGCACAGGTAATAGTAGATCTCTGTTCATAAATAATAGTTCCGTATATCAAAAAAACTATTGACAAATGAGATAAGAGAGCGTAAAATACGCCTCATAAGGATATACCTACTATCTCTGTAGGATTTAGGGGAAAGGAGCGGCTGCCATGAGACAGTTAACAGCTATGCAGATGAATATGGATCAGATGAACGGCATGTGTATGATGATGTGTTGTTTCTCTGAATGCGTAAAAAACCGATAAAGGAATTCATTTGTATAGATTGTGATAGGAGTTCTCTGGAAACCGCATATGCGGAAATTTCAGGTCGCAGGTCTGTGCATGGCTTGCGGCCTTTTTGTACATAAAAAGAAAGGAAATGACACATGCAGTCAGAAGAACCTATTATTCAGCTGGTTGGGCTGGGAAAAGAATTTTACACCTCAAACGGTCCCATTAAAGCATTGGACGATATCAATCTCTCTATTGAACGAGGAGAGATATTTGGAATTATTGGTTTAAGCGGTGCTGGTAAAAGTACCCTTGTCCGTTGTATCAACTATTTAGAGGTCCCCACATCCGGTGATGTGTTATTTGAAAATCAGAGTCTGGCAGCCATGAGCCCCAGAAAGCAGAGACGGGCAAGGCAATCCATGGGCATGATTTTTCAGCAGTTTAATTTACTTGCACAAAGGAATGTGCTGCAGAATGTATGCTTCCCTCTTGAAATAGCCAATGTGCCCAAAAAGGAAGCAATAAAAAGATCCATGGAACTGCTGGAACTGGTTGGTTTAAAGGAACGGGCGAAAGCTTATCCTTCCCAGCTTTCCGGAGGTCAGAAGCAAAGAGTGGCAATAGCAAGAGCGCTTGCTACAAATCCCAAGATTCTTCTTTGCGATGAAGCCACCAGCGCCCTGGATCCTAACACTACAAAATCCATACTGGGTCTTTTGAAAGAAATCAATAAAAACATGGGAGTTACAGTTGTAGTAATCACCCATGAGATGTCGGTTATTGAAGCGATCTGCGACCGGGTTGCCATCATTGACCAGAGCCACATTGCGGAAGTGGGCTGCGTCGCTGACATCTTTTCCGGACCCAAATCCAAGATCGGTAGACAGCTGATTCTGGGAGACGCGGCAGAACAGGCCATACGGTTTGGCAGCAACAGAAGAATCCGCATATCCTTTGACGGACGTTCTTCCTTTGAACCAGTTCTATCCAATATGATACTTGCCTGTAAAGTACCGGTAAATATTATGCATGCGGAAACCCGTGATATCGGGGGAACCGCCATGGGTCAGATGGTGATTCAGCTTCCGGAAGAAGAAATTGACCAGAACCGTATTTTAAATTATTTGAAAACAGCAAACATTAATTTTGAGGAGGTGAAGGATTATGACCTTTGATGCTGCAACCATAGCGATGCTGAAATTAGGTGTCTGGGAAACCCTGTTCATGACTTTCACATCATCCTTTTTCGCTTATCTGATCGGAATACCCTTAGGAATCATTCTGATTGTTATGGATAAAGATGGAATCTACCCGGTTCCCTGGCTTCAGAGAATTCTGGGACTGATCATCAACCTGCTTCGGTCCGTGCCTTTTATTATTCTGCTGATTATGGTAATGCCCATTACCAAGATTATTGCTGGCACGACCCTGGGAGCAAAAGCTGTCATCCCTCCTCTGGTAATCGCATCTGCACCTTATGTTGCAAGAGTGGTGGAATCTTCCTTTAAAGAAGTGGATGCCGGAGTGATCGAAGCGGCTAAATCCATGGGAGCTTCCGCTATGCAGATTATCTTAAAAGTGCTTCTGCCGGAAGCAAAGCCATCACTTTTAGTAGGAGCAGCTTTATCCGTTACCACGATCCTTGCTTACTCTGCAATGTCTGGTTTTGTAGGCGGAGGCGGTCTGGGAGATATCGCCATCAAATATGGTTATTACCGGTATCAGACTGTGATGATGTTTATTACAGTTGCCATTCTTGTTATCATTGTCCAGATAATTCAGGAAGCAGGCATGAAGCTTTCCAGAATGAGTGACAAGCGAATCAAATAGTAACTGCCACTGGCGTTATTAAATAAATTTTCAGGAGGAAAACATTATGAAAAAATCTTTTTATGCTTTAACCGCAACCCTGCTTTTGGCAGGAGCACTGACCGGCTGCGCAGGAAGCAAAGAAGCACCGGCTACCACGGCTGCAGCAGAGTCCAAAACGGAAACTACTGCAGCTGAGACAAAGGCAGAAACAGAGAGTAAGACAGAGGCTTCCGGCAAGCTGGAGAAAATTGTGGTAGGAGCAACACCTGCTCCTCATGCAGAGATTTTAAATGCTGCAAAAGATATTTTAAAGGAAAAAGGATATGAGCTGGTAGTAAAGGAGTATACTGATTACGTTCAGCCAAACGTAGCACTTGACTCCGGCGACTTAGATGCCAACTACTTCCAGCATCAGCCATATTTAGATCAGTTTAATCAGGAAAAAGGAACTGATTTAGTCAGCGCAGGCTCCATTCATTATGAGCCATACGGAATCTATGCAGGAAAGAGCAAATCTCTGGACAGTCTTGCAGATGGAGCGCAGATCGCTGTACCAAATGATGTATCCAATGAAGCAAGAGCATTAAATCTTCTGGCTGACAAAGGACTTATCCAGTTAAAAGATGGTGTGGGTCTGGAAGCAACCAAGAATGACATTGTAAAGAATGATAAGAACTTTAAAATCGTTGAGGTAGAGGCTGCCCAGCTTCCCCGCTCTCTTGGTGATGTAGATATAGCTGTTATTAACGGAAACTATGCAATTGATGCCGGATTAAAAGTTTCTGATGCACTTGCAGTAGAAGATGCTTCCTCAGCAGCAGCAACCCGTTACAGCAACATCGTTGCAGTCCGTAAGGGAGATGAAACAAACGAGAAGACAAAAGCCCTCGTTGAAGCATTAACCAGCGATACCGTGAAAAAGTTTATTGAAGATACTTACAAGGGAGCGGTTGTTCCTTCCTTCTAATAAGTAAATAGGGATAAAAAACATCGTGCAGCAGGGATTAAAAGCCCTGCTGCATTTTTCCGTGTGAAAAGAAATATAAATTGAAAGAAAAACTTCATTTTACATACAATGGAAAATAATGTATAATGCCTTTATTACGAAAAAAGGAGATGATAATTCATGGATCAGGATAATCAAATGAATTTGGATAATCCTTCTACATACCAGCAGCCGCTGAAGAAAAAGCAGAATAATATGGCACTTGCATCACTGATAATGGGAATCATCGGCATCGTTACATCCTGCTGCTGTTACGGAGGTCTTATTTTTGGCAGTCTGGGGATTGTATTTGCCCTGTTATCCAAGACCGAGGACCGTTTTGAGGGAAATGCCGTTGCAGGTCTGATTACTTCTGTGATTGCATTGATATTTACAGTGATCGTGTTAATTCTGTTTGTGTCTTTGGGAGTGATGGATAAGCTTACTGCAGGAGGTGTGTTTCAGTGAAAATTAAATCAAAAGAACTGAAAAAGCGTGCAAAGCAGAAATTGCAGGGTAATTATGGACTCTGTGTTGGAGCTCAGTTGATTGTAGGCGCAATTATGACAATCATTTTTATGATGGTATTTTTTGCCAGTCTCATCGGTGGAATACTGGGATCCGGCAGTATATACGGAACTAGCGGCAATATAACGGAATATATCATCATCATAGCAGTGGTGTTGGTTGCCATGATACTTATGGTTGTACTGATTTCCCTGTTTACGCCGGGAACCTTAAAGATCTATTTAAATATCAGTGAGAGTAAACCGGCACATATTTCAGATCTGCTTTATGGATTTAAAAACAAGCCTCATAAATTTATTGGTCTGAGTCTGATCATTTTCCTGCTTGTAATGGTTTGGTCCATTCCTTATTATGTAGTACTGGCGGTGGCAGAAATTACAAATTATATTCCTGTCATGATAGTACTCCTGATCATTACCTATCTGTTGCTCTTAATCGGTGTCACGATCACATCTTTGTATTTGGCCCAGGCCGGTTTTATATTTGTGGAAGCACCAGATAAAGGGGTTTTTAGATGCTTAAAAGAGAGCATAGAGATGATGAAAGGCAATAAGGGCAGTCTTTTCTATATTAATTTAAGCTTTATGGGACTGGTTCTTCTTGGCTATTGCTCGTTTGGAATCGCATATCTTTGGATTATGCCGTATATGTACGCAACATTAACCGAATACTATAATGAACTGAAACCGAAGATGATTTTAGAACCTGAAGTGTATCTTTGCGATTCTTCTTATGAATCCCTTAAGAAACAGGAATTTTAATTTGAAACCGTGTCACAGGATTTGCATGCGCATAGAATACACTATAGGAGGTGTGTCTTATGCGCATTTGCGATCTGAAGCAAAAAGAAGTGATTAATATCTGCGACTGCAGACGTCTTGGTTTTGTAGGAGACGTGGATTTTGATATGGAAACCGGCTGTCTGCTGGCTATCATTGTGCCAGGTCCCGGATGCTTTTGCGGCTTTCTGGTACGGGAAAGAGAATATATAATTCCATTTTGTGATATCAGACAGGTAGGTCCGGATATTATACTGGTTAACGTGGATTTGGAAAAAGCAACGGAAAAATGCGGTATTTAATGGAAGATGGGCTTGCGAATCTAAGGATTGTAAGTTATGATATACATAATAAAAGTTACAGTCCGAAAGACAGGAGGATCCGAGGCGTGAAATGTCCATTTTGCAACGAGGCAGATACAAAGGTCATTGATTCCAGACCGGCAGACGACAACAGTTCGATCAGACGCCGCAGACAATGTGAAAAGTGC
This sequence comes from Lacrimispora sp., assembly GCF_031982545.1. Classification (GTDB taxonomy): domain Bacteria; phylum Bacillota; class Clostridia; order Lachnospirales; family Lachnospiraceae; genus Lacrimispora. The sequence continues at coordinate 44,059 of NZ_DALYXB010000001.1, read as the reverse complement.
GGTAAGAGGTTTACCACTTATGAAAAGCTGGAAACCATGCCGCTTATGGTTATAAAAAAAGATAATTCCAGAGAGGTTTATGACCGATCCAAGATAGAATCAGGAATTCTTCACTCCTGCCACAAAAGACCGGTTTCTTCCCAGCAGATCGCTGCCATGGTAGATGAGATTGAAACCCAGGTATTTAACAGGGAAGAAAAAGAAGTGGAAAGCACCGTCATTGGAGAGCTGGTTATGAAAAAGCTTCAGGAAGTGGATGAAGTGGCATATGTAAGATTTGCTTCTGTATACAGAGAGTTTAAAGATGTGAATACCTTTATGGAAGAAATAGGAAAATTATTAAAGAAATAGGAGAGCTATGTTTCATAAATTTTATCCAGATGAAGACGTAAATTCCACGTATGAAATACCCTTTGAGGATTTTTATAAAAAAGGAATCAGGGGTATTATTTTTGATATTGACAATACCCTTGTTCCCCATGGGGCACCTGCGGACAACCGGGCGAAGAAGATGTTTGTAAGGCTTCATGAGCTGGGAATGGAAACCTGTCTTTTATCCAATAACAAAGAACCGAGAGTGTCCGCCTTCGCGAAGGATGCAGGCAGTCTTAATTTTATTTTCAAAGGAAGAAAGCCTGGAGTGGAAGGGTATCAGCGTGCCATGAAGCTTATGGGTACCAATTCGTCCAATACAATTTTTGTAGGAGACCAGCTTTTTACCGATGTTTTTGGCGCAAAGAGGGCTGGAATCTACAGCATTCTGGTCAGCCGGATCCATCCAAAAGAAGAGATTCAGATTAGAATAAAGCGGGCGTTAGAGTTCGTTGTTCTGTATTATTACCGCAAGAATAAGAAAATGAAGCAATTAAAGCGCCGCTAACCGTCGGCGGGTATATTTGTTATTTTCCGGTTATAATATCAGAGAAGAGAAATGTTTTCATGGACATGCAGATGACTTTTTTAATCATAAATGATTAGTATATGATAAAGAAATAAGGAGATATTTGCAAAAAACAGTTGAAAATGCATTAATTTTAGTATAGAATATAAAAGGTTAAGAAGTGAATTCAAGGAGGAATATCATTTATGATATCAGCGGGTGATTTTAGAAACGGTATCACATTGGAGATCGATGGTACTGTATATCAGATTATGGAGTTTCAGCACGTGAAACCTGGTAAAGGTGCTGCTTTCGTAAGAACTAAGATTAAAGATGTGGTAAACGGCGGCGTTGTAGAACGCACATTCCGCCCGACAGAGAAGTTTCCGCAGGCTAGAATCGACAGAGTAGACATGCAGTATCTGTATGCCGATGGAGATCTTCATAACTTTATGGATACCAGCAGCTATGAACAGGTTGCATTAAGCGATGATGTCGTTGGAGATGCACTAAAGTTTGTGAAAGAGAATGATACAGTAAAGGTATGCTCTTACAATGGTAAGGTATATTCTATAGAGCCTCCGTTATTTGTGGAACTGGTTATTACTGATACAGAGCCAGGATTTAAAGGTGATACTGCTCAGGGAGCTACTAAGCCAGCTACCGTGGAAACCGGTGCAGTGGTTTACGTACCTTTATTTGTTGAACAGGGTGATAAGATTAAGATTGATACACGTACAGGTGAATACCTGTCCAGAGTTTAATCAGGAAAAAAGAACCGGACTGTCCCAATGTCATTTAGTTATAGATGACACATGAGTAGAGTATGTAGAAATACATACCCTGCTCTTTTTTTTGGCTTTTAGCCTGTTGAACATCGAGGACCCTTTTAAGGTTAGTCGGTATTACAAAGACCCCCTTCAGGGGTGGCAACGAGTCAAAGCATAGTGACTTGTACGAAGTGAAAACCAGTGCCTTGAGACGTTGTTCTAGTATCAAAGGGTAATAACCTTTTCACAAGCCACCCGTTTTACGGGTGGCTTGGCTAGTTATATTATTATAAATTCAGTTTAATCTTTCCTTGGCAGAGATATGCGTGAAGTATGATGCGTTTGCCTTATTCACAAAGCGCTTTTGCTATCCCGGCAGCTCTTTCAAAGTCTTCTTCCCGTGGATTCCATAAGCATTTGGCTTCCTCTTCAACTACTGAAAATCCTGCATCTGTCAGCTTTTCACGAAGAACCTTAGTACCTTCACCACTCCAGCCGTAGCATCCAAATACAGCAGCTTTTTTCTCTTTGAATCTAAGCTCTTTTAAGAAGTCCAGCCAGCCGCCTACGGACGAAAGAATGCTGCCTCCTACAGTCGGGGAACCCAGCGCAATGGCTTTTGACTTAAATACTTCGGTCATAATGTCATTTTTATCCGATTTGGAAATGTTGTAAATCTTTACTCGGGTCTGAGGGGAAAGCTCTGCGATCTCCGAACTGATCTTATGGGCAAGCTGTTTTGTTCCTTCCCACATAGTATCATAAACAATGGTGATCTGGTCTTCCTGGTAATTCTGAGACCACTCATAGTATTTTTCCACGATCTGTAAGGGATTATCTCTCCAGATACAGCCATGGCTGGTGGCAATGATGTCAATAGGAAGATTAAGCGCCTGAATTTCTTCCACTTTCTTTTTTACAAGAAGTGAAAATGGAGTTAAAATATTGGCATAATATTTAAGCGCTTCTTCCCAAAGTCTGCACTGATCGGCCTTATCATTGAATAATTCCTCTACGGCAAAGTGCTGTCCAAAAGCATCGTTGGAAAAGAGAATGTTATCCCCGGTTAAATAGGTAGCCATGCTGTCTGGCCAGTGAAGCATCTTCATCTCTACAAATACCAGCTTCTTGCCGTTTCCAATGTCCACAAAATCCCCTGTTTTCACAACCTGGTAATTCCATTCCGGATGGTGATACTGTCCCGTTAGGGATTTCACTCCGTTAGCAGTACAGTAAATTGGAGTATTCGGTATCTTCTCCATCAAAGCTGGAAGGGAACCGCTGTGGTCCACCTCTCCATGGTTGGCAACAATAAAGTCAATTTTATTTAAATCAATTTCCTTTTCCAGATTGTCGATAAATTCTGTGGAATGAGGTTTCCATACGGTATCGATCAACACGGTTTTTTCTTCCTGGATCAAATATGCATTCTGGCTGGAACCGTGGTTGATAGAGTAGTCTGCCCCGTGGAAGGATTCAAGCTCCCAATCAATAATACCGACCCAGTTGACATTGTTCTTTACAAGTTTTTTCATCTTACCGTCCTCCTTCATATTTTGTAAATAACAGTGAGTTTTCTGTGAATATATGGTTGTAAATATCTTTGATCAGCTCATGAAGCTTTTGAAACAGCATGTGATAGGAGGTACAGCCTCCAGCCGGAACAGTAAAGTCATTGGTGCAGGCAATGATATCTTTGATCAGGTTTCCGGCTGCATCGTGTTCATCTTCCAGTTCTTTTACATACCCTCCATCGCTTTTTTGGTTATAGCTCTGTTTCATATATGGAAATACAAGCTTTTCTTCCTTGGCAAAATGCTCTTCCAGTTCCTTCTTTAAATCAGAGAAAAGTCCGTGAAGGGGTATCAGCTGATCCTGATGATGGGTATAATGAGCCAGAAGCACCTTATTTGCCAGGGCATCAATTTCTGAAAGAAGGGTCCGCTCTTTTCTGTGATGGGTATCAATGATGTAATCAATAAGTGCCGGAACTTCCATTTCCATAAGACGGTCAACGTCTAAAACTTTTGTGGGAGCAGGTTCTTTTGCCTGTTTTTCAAGTTTTTTATTTAATACATCTATAAAGCTTTTGGAATCAATGGAAAGCTGATTTAAGGCATCTTCCAGTGAATCATTGCCTCCGCAGCAATAATCAATGTGAAAGTCATTAAAAATATCAACGGCCCTGGGATAAGCTTTTACGATTTCGTTTAATTTCATTTTATTTGTAATCATCTATATCCTCCCTTTCGAGTTGGTAACTGTTTCGGTAAGGTTAGTATAACTCGGCAAGAGAAAGGAAAATGTGATTTAGATCATTATTTGAAACTTTTTGAAATTTATTCTGTTTTCTGGCTAAATATCGTTTTCAAAGATATCTCTTAACAAATCTTTATTTAAAATCCGCACCTTTCTGTTTCCTTCCAGAGCAATGGCTCCGTCATTGCGAAGTTCTCCCATCTTTCGGCTGATGGTTTCCCGGCGGACGTTGATGTAGGCTGCAATGTCTTCTCTGGTCAGTTCAATGGTGTCTTTGTTGATCCGGCTGCTTCGGAACAGAATAAATCCTGCGATCCTTGCCTTGGCATCGTTTACGGATAATAATTGAATCAGTTCGTTGGCAAGGGAAAGCTTATTGCCGATCACATTTAACAGCTTGATCCCGATCTCCGGTCTTTTTAAGATCATATTCTGAATATCCTTTAAAAAAATCAAGCAGACACCGCTTTCTCCCATGGAAACGGCGTTTGCTTCCAGTGTTTTTCCTCCGAATATATTCTGTTCTCCGTAGAAATCTCCTTCATCAAGAATATCAAGAACATACTCTTTTCCTTCCAGGGAATAGCGGTTGATTTTGATCTTGCCGTAACGGATGACCATAATTTTATCTGCCGGATCCTTCTCATGAAAGACGGTATCCCCTTTCTGGAAATCCAGATGCTGTGCTTTTGAAATCAGTTCCTTTTGTTCATCAAAGGAAAGGGATTCAAAAAGTGAGATACGGGAAGTGCATAGTTGGTTGCAGCAGCTGCATTGATGTGCCATAGGGCTCCTTTCCAGGCATTTGTATCCTTTTTGTTTCTTCTTAACTGAATCATATATCATACCAGATGAGAATTGCAATCATTTTATCTTAATTTGTTGTTTTATTGATTAGGGTTTATCAGATAGAAAATAACGGGAATGCAAAAATTTCATAGGATTAATATGGAAAAGGGATTGAAAAATATTCATTTATTATATAAAATAAGCTAAAAGAGAAAATATGAAAGCTGTTTATTAATAATGAAAGAGATGAGTATGAACGAGAATTTACCGGAAGGTGTAAAAGTAAAATCCCTTTATAAGGCAATGCAGGTTCTTTTTTATTTTACAAGGGAAGTAGACGAGCTGGGGGTTACAGAGCTTGCGGAAAAAAGCGGAATGTTAAAAAGCTCCGTACACAATATCCTGTCCACCTTTGAGGCTTGCGGGATCGTAGAGAGAAATAAGAAGACAAACAAATATCGCCTGGGAGTCCGGGTTTTAGAACTGAGCAATCAATTCTATCAGAACAACGACATCCGCCAGGTTATGAAACCTTTTATGCAGCAGATCGCAGATCAGGAGGAGGAGTGCGTTTATCTGGCGGTTATGAGTGATCTTGATGTGGTTTATATTGATGCCGCATTCCCGGCTGCCTCCACAGGCGGCCGGAATATGACCGGAGTGACTGCGCCTCCTTACTGTACGGGAATCGGCAAAGCGATGCTTGCATTTGCCCATGAGGAAGTAATAAACAGGGTAGAGGAAGGGGGAATGGAGCCCTTCACCCATAATACCATTACCAACGGTGAGAAGTTAAGGGAGGAATTGGATCAGATTCGGCAGAGGGGCTTCTCCATTGACAATATGGAACATGAATATGGTGTCAAATGCGTTGCAGTGCCCATTCGCAACAAGGAAGGGGCAGTGATCGGCGCATACAGCATCTCCGGACCATCTCCCAGATTCAATGCGGACCGGATCAAACGTCTGGCTGCCAGCCTTCAGAATATGGCAAAACAGGTTAAAAATCAATTATAAGCAGAGATGTGAGTCTACGGGACAAAAATCCCGTAGGCTTTTTTATTGCGGTTTTATAAGGAGATTCTGAAAGTGTTGTACAAATTGTACAAAAAAACTCTTTTATTTTTTATACTTCATAAATAGACAGAGCCTCCGTTTTATACTATAATACATTAAAAATAATAATAATGAATACAATTCATTAATGATGAACACAAGAAAGGAAGCAGAATATGAATTTTCCAGGAGGAGTATGGCCGGTGATGCTTACGCCCTACAATGAGGCGGGTAAGGTTGATTATGAAGCGTTAAGCGGACTGGTGGACTGGTACATAGAAAATGGGGTAAATGGTTTGTTTGCGGTTTGCCAGTCCAGTGAGATGTTTTTTCTGGATTTGGAAGAGCGGATTCAGGTGGCAAAGGCGGTAGTAAAAGCGGCAGGAGGAAGAGTTCCAGTCATAGCTTCGGGCCATGTGTCTGACAGCTTAGAGGAACAGATCTATGAGCTGAATGAGATGGTGAAGACGGGAATTGATGCGCTTATTTTAATTACGAACCGCCTTGCAGCGGAGGATGAGAATGATGGAATATGGCTGAACAACTGCAACCGGTTGATGGAGGGAATTGATTCAGAGATTCCACTGGGGTTTTATGAGTGCCCTTATCCATACAAACGCCTCCTTTCCCTGGAAAATTTGAAAAAGTGTGCCGATACCGGCCGGTTTTATTTCATCAAGGATACGTGCTGTGATATTGAACTGATTAAGGAACGGCTGGAAGCAGTGGAAGGATCGAAATTAAAGCTCTATAACGCAAATACCACAACCCTTTTGGAATCGTTGCAGCTTGGTGCGGCCGGTTACAGCGGAGTGATGGCAAATTTTCACCCCAGGCTCTATTCCTACCTCTGTGACCATAGCGGGGAGAAAGGCGATAAGGTGGCCATGCTTCAGGAGTTTTTAACTCTGGCCTCCTTAATTGAACGGCAGTGCTATCCGGTCAATGCAAAGTATTACTTACAGGAATTTGAGCGGCTTGGCATGTCTACCATAAGCCGGACAAAAGACCATGAACTTTTAACCAATACATTTAAGGCAGAGGTGCATATGCTTGAATCCATGACCAGAAGATATGAGCAGAAATATCTGGGGGCAGATCAGATTCCGGCACAGCAGGACCCCTGCCGGCAATAGAGGGAGGACAGACCAGTGGCAAAACTATATGCAGTAAAAAAACAGGGGAGAAACCGCAGCAGCAGGATGAAGCAGATTAAAAGGTGCAGATATTTATATGCGCTGCTGCTGATCCCGCTTATCTATTATTTTTGCTTTCATTACATGCCTCTTTACGGGGTACTGATCGCATTTAAGGATTACAACATCGGTAAGGGCGTGTGGGGAAGTCCCTGGGTGGGAGGCAAATGGTTCGGGAAATTCTTAACCGACCCTTACTTCTGGAAACTGGTGCGCAATACCTTGCTGTTAAACATCTACGGCCTGCTGTGGGGATTTCCCATTCCCATCATACTGGCGATCATGTTAAACGAGGTGTCCCATGTCAGATACAAACGGCTCATTCAGACCGTCAGTTATCTGCCTCATTTCATTTCAACTGTAGTTGTCTGCGGTATGGTGGTCAATTTCCTGTCTCTTGACGGAGTGATCAATCAGTTTGTCAGTGCATTGGGATTTGGTAAGGTTCAGTTCTTAATGTACCCGAGTTACTTCCGGACTATTTTTACCGCTTCAGGGGTCTGGCAGACCTGCGGATGGACTTCCATTATCTATCTGGCTTCTTTAACAAGTGTGGATCAGGAGATTTTAGAAGCGGCCATGATCGATGGTGCAAACCGGTGGCAGAGGATAAAGAATGTGACCCTGCCGTCCATTACACCTACCATTTCCATCATGCTGATCATGCAGTTAGGAAAGCTTATGACCCTTGGTTATGAGAAGATTCTCCTTCTTTACAACGGTTCCACCTATGAGACAGCGGATATTATTTCCACGTATGTATACCGGAGAGGTATTTTAAATAATGATTTCAGCTATGCAACGGCTGTGGGACTGTTTCAGTCCGTGGTAGGAGTTCTGCTACTGGTAATTTCAAATAAGGTATCAAAGAAATTAAGTGACACCAGCCTGTGGTGATGCAGAGGAGAGTTAATATGAGTAAAGTGAAAGTGAAAAGCAGAAAGCCACAGGGAATCGGAAGCAGAGTGTTTGATGTGGTCAATGGAATTCTGCTGGCAGTAATCGGAATTATTATGTTTTACCCAATGTTTTATGTGTTTATTGTATCCATCAGTTCCTCCCAGTACATCAATCAGGGACTGGTATCGTTCCTTCCAAAGGGCATTAATTTTGAGGCCTATAAAGTGGTGTTTGGAAACAAGGCCATATGGTCGGGATATAAAAACACGTTTTTGTATGCCATTTCAGGCACCTTGATCAATCTGGTCTGTACCTCCTTATGTGCCTATCCTCTTTCGAGAAAGGATCTATACGGAAGAGGTCCTATTACAGTACTTATCACAGTCACCATGTTTATCAACGGAGGACTGATTCCTACATACCTGGTGATCAACCAGCTTCATCTGCTTAATACCATGTGGGCTATTGTGCTGCCGCCCGCCATCAGCACATACAACATGATCGTTATGAGAACCTCCTTTTCCTCGATTCCGGAGTCATTGATGGAATCTGCTTATCTGGATGGAGCCAACGATATTCAGATTCTCTTAAAGATCATTCTTCCGCTGTCGAAACCGATTATGGCAACCATGACGCTGTTTTACGCGGTGCAGCACTGGAACAGTTATTTTCCAGCCATGATCTATTTGAATGACCAGGCAAAATATCCGGTTCAGGTCATTATGAGAGATATCGTCATTCAGGGGGATTTATCTGCGGATATAGCAGGAAATGTAAACGTCATAGCAACCAACTATAAATACGCGGTCATTATTATTTCTGTCATACCGATTTTAATGGTCTACCCTCTCCTTCAGAAATACTTTACAAAGGGAGTTATGGTAGGAGCAGTCAAAGGTTAAAAGCTATAGGAAATTAAATATAAAGGAGAGGTAATATGAAAAAGAGATTTTCAACAAGATTATTTGCAGCATTTGTTGCAATAACCGTTGCAGCCGCAGGGGTAAGCGGCTGTACGGCTGGAACGGGGGGAGAATCCGCAGCATTAAAGGATTCCGGCACAGAGGGCTCCGCAAATAGCGAAGAGCATCCTTCCTGGGTTTCGGATAAGCAGATTGAGGTCAGTATTATGCTGATGGACAGTCCCAGCCAGCCATTAAAAAATGATGCTCCGGCTCATCAGGAAATCACAAAGAAAACAAATGTAAAACTGAATCTGCAGATTGTTCCCTCCAGCAGCTACAAGGATAAAAAAAACATTTTGCTGGGTACCAACAATTTCCCGGATATTGTGTATCTTCAGGGCATGGATGATGTGGTCACCTATTCCGGTTCCGGAATTTTTGAGCCTCTGTCCCAGTATGTCAATGAAACGGATATGCCCAACTTATATAAGTTCTGGCAGCAGTATCCGGAGATGAAGAAGTATCTGGCAGACGGCGAACTTTATGTGTTCCCCGTTGTTGCCAGAGAAGAATCCGCAAACGGCCCGGGCCCGGTCATTCGGGAAGATTTACTGAAAAGCAACAATTTAGAGACACCCAAAACCTTTGACGAACTTCTCGAGGTGTTAAAGAAATTAAAAGAAATATACCCGGACAGCGTACCGTGGACCACCAGAAAAGGAACGGCCAATCTGTTGAAAACCACAGCCTATATGCTGGGGTCCGGCTATGAGGGCAACGGACTTTACTACGACAATGATCTGGATGGAGGAAAGTATGTGTTCGGGCCTGCATCAGAGAATTTCAAGGAAGTTCTCAGCTACTTAAATAAGGCCTATGAATCCGGCGTTCTGGATCCTGATTTTGCTACCAATACGGCAGAGCAGATGGAATCAAAGCTTTCCAGCGGAAAATCATTTTTCTTTTTGGATAACAGCGGATTTGGACAGAACTATACAAAGGCTCTGAAAAAAATTGACGGAAACCAGGATGCAGCCATGCAGATCATTCCGATTCCTGAAAACAGCTTTGGTCAGAAGCGGGCCATGGCATACGCCGCGGAACTTCCCGGACGTTTTTATGCCTTGAATGCAAAAGCAAAGAATAAAAAGGAAATCATTAAGTTCATTGACTGGATGTATTCTAAGGAAGGTTCTGATATCACCAATTACGGGGTGGAAGGAAAATCATTTGAGTACAATGAGCAGGGAGAACCTGAATTTAAAAAGGATTATGTCATGCAGTTTAAGGATGCGCAGCCATCGGATTACTATGCAGTTTATGCGGATCTTGGAATTACAAAGCTGGACTGGAGCTTGTGGGCATGCAACACCAAGACCTGGTTTGAAATCCAGAAGCTGACCGGAAACTGGGATGATCTTGCTGATAAATACTGGGAAATTATTAACAATGATAAGGCTTATGTGCAGCCTCATATCAATCCACCTTTGACAAAAGAGGAAACGGAAGCTGTAAACGACATTTTAGTTGATCTTAACACAATGCTGGAACAGGAGTTTAATAAGTATATTATGGGAGAAGCGCCCATTGAGGATTGGGATAAGGTTATCGCCCAGCAGGAGTCCATGGGAGTGAGAGAGCTTGAGAAAATATACAACGAAGCGGATCAGAGAGCTCTTGAGCAGAAATAACCGGCTGGTAAGCCAGAACTGGAGGGCAGCCGCATTTGAGGCTGCCCTTTTTAATCGTAGAAAAAGGAGCAGATGAATGAAGATTAAAGATTTTACTCAGGAATTTATTATGGACGGGGACAGAGATTTTAACAGTTCCCATGCCTCCACCGTTTTGGAATTAAAGGATGGGTCTGCTCTTGCATCCTGGTTTGGAGGAAGCTGGGAAAAAGGGCCTGATGTTGCCATATGGATATCCAGAAGAATCAGCGGAGTGTGGGAACGGCCCAGGAATGTGGCAGATGTAAGAGGCGTTGCCATGTGGAATCCGGTGTTATTCCGCAAAGAGGACGGAACTATCATCCTGTTTTATAAAGTGGGTGCCGCCATTTCCGAGTGGCAGACCTGGTATGTGGAAAGCATTGACGAGGGAGACAGCTTTACACAGCCAAAAGAACTTGTTCCTTCCGATGTGGGGGGCCGTGGACCGGTGAAAAATAAGCCCATCCGCTTATCCGCTGGATCCGTGCTTGCCCCCGCCTCTTTAGAAGGAACCGTATGGGATTCTTTCGTGGACCGTTCGGAAGACGACTGTAAAACCTGGGAAAAGAGCGGGCTTGTACCATTAAAACGATCCTGTTTCGACATTCAGATGGTTGACAGACCTTATGACAAACGGGATATTTACGGAAAAGGAGTCATACAGCCAACACTCTGGGAGGATGATAATGGGGAGGTGCATATGCTTCTTCGCAGCACCAGCTCCAAAATCTTTAAAAGTGATTCCAAAGACGGAGGAAAAACCTGGTGTACGGCTTATGATACGGGGCTTCCAAACAATAACAGCGGAATTGATTTGGACCGGATGCCGGACGGAAGACTGCTTCTTGTCTATAATCCCAGGGAGAATCTGCCGGGCTACTATAAGGGGCCGAGAACCCCTCTGGTGGTGGCCATTTCCTCGGACAATGGAGAGACCTTTTCCATCATCAGGGTTCTGGAGGAGAAACGGGGCAATTACTGCTATCCGGCCATTGTCTGCAACAGCCAGAATGAGGTGAGGATCACCTATACGTGGAACAGGGAGAGAATCGTATACTGTTCGTTCACCATTGAGGATTAAACAATGGATAAGAAGTTTATGGAAAGACTTAAAAATCCGGAGATGTCTCAACGATCCCTGCCTTTTTGGGCCTGGAATGAAAAACTTGACCGAATAGAAATCATCCGGCAGATCCATTCCATGAAGGAAGCCGGAGCCGGCGGCTTTTTTATGCATTCCAGAGAGGGCCTGGAAAGCGAGTATATGGGGGAAGAATGGAAACAATCCATTGAGACTGCCATAAAAGAGGCGGAAAAGCTTGGAATGCATGCCTGGCTTTATGATGAAGACCGCTGGCCCTCGGGAACGGCCGGGGGCAGGGTGACTGCCATGGGAGATGCCTATCGGTGCAAGGGCCTGACCCTGGAAGTCCTGGAGCCAGAAAGATTAAACCAGATTCGCATGGAAGAGACGAGCGGGGATCCAGGTGCCGAACCTGATGGGCAAACCGGTTTGACTGCATTGTATGCTGCTGTGATTCATGATATGGAGATAACCTCATACCGAAGAATGGATTTAAACCACAACGGCCAGACGGCACCGGGAGAAATACTTCTGGCGGTTCGTCTGGAGGTGTCGGCAGCAAGCCAGTGGTTTAATCATGAGGCACCACCGGATAATTTAAACCCGGACTGCGTGGACGCATTTATACGGGAAACACACGAAGCATACAAAGTGCTTGCAGGTTCTGAGTTTGGGAGAACGGTGCCTGGCATCTTTACGGATGAGCCCAGTCTCCATGACCGTCATGCTTATTTTGGAGAGAAGAAAGGCTGGATTCCCTGGACATTTGGATTTGCAGCCTATTTTACGGAACAGACAGGATATGATTTTTTTGGATTTTTGCCGGAATTATATTTTCACGGAACAAACAGCAGAAAAATCCGACATGATTACTGGTATACCCTCACCATGCGGTTTGGTGAAACTTACTTTAAGCGCATTGGAAAATGGTGTGAAGACAATCATCTTCTGTTTACCGGGCATTTTCTCCAGGAAGACAAAATGGGGCTTTGTGCCAGAGTCAACGGCGGGGTAATGCCTCATTATCAATATCAGCATGTGCCGGGCATTGATATGCTTTGTGAACAGATTCAGGAGTTTCTGACCGTCAAGCAGTGTACCAGCGTTGCCCACCAATTGGGAAAGCCTTTTGTTTTGTCGGAAATGTATGGCTGTACGGGCTGGGACTTTTCCTTTGAGGGGCAGAAATGGATGGGAGACTGGCAGTATGTACTGGGTGTCACAAGAAGGTGCCAGCACCTGGCCCTGTATTCCCTCAGAGGCTGCAGGAAACGAGACTATCCGCCGTCGTTTCATTACAACACCACCTGGTGGAAGCAAAATAAGGTGGTGGAGGATTACTTTGCAAGGCTGGGAACTGCTTTGGAAGAAGGCGCGCCGGTAAGAAAAGTCCTGCTTCTTCATCCTGCCTCTACGGTCTGGTCTCTGCTGGGCGTGAATCCTTATGGAAACCCTGTAAGGCGCGAGGAACGGGACGTTCCGGAGCTAAACCAGTATGGGGATCGGTTTCAGGAATTCCTCCGTTATCTGTTGGAGCAGCACTTTGACTGTGACCTTGGTGATGAAATGCTGATAAAGGAGTACGGGCACATCAAAGAAGGGCGTTTCTTCCTGGGGAATGCAGGCTATGATGCGGTAATCATACCTCCGGTGGATACTTTAATGGAATCTACGTACCAGATATTGATAAAGTGGCTGGATAGAGGAAATTCAGTCTATCTTACGGGGCCGCCGCCGTTTCTGACCGATGGAACCGAGCAGAAGAAAGAGATTAGAGATGATTTTTTGAATCATTTTCAATTGGTTCAATTAAATAAAAAAGAGGAGTTACCCGATTTATTAGAACGATACAGAACCATTGGTATTACAGACCGTGATGGTAAACAGGATGGGCAGTTGATTTACCAGCTTCGCAGGACGGAATGGGGGTATATTCTTTTTGTTGTCAATACGGATAGAGAACAGTCTCATTCCATTCGGATAAACATGAATGGTGAAGGACTTTGGAAGGAAATGAACCTTATGACCGGGGAGTACAACGAAGTGTTTGGAATCCGTCAGATGGAAGGAAAATCAGTACTGACAGCGGATTATTCTCCTTGTGATTCCAGACTTTATCTCATTGATAGGAACCAGATGGGAACGTATGGGAAGGAACCGGTCCTGACACTGTCTAACATGATTGACCTTCCGGAACAATGCCAGGTCATCTTATCCGATCCCAATGTCTTAACGCTGGATATGTGCCGCTATCGCCTTAAGAATGAACCCTTATCCAATCTCATGGAAGTGTGGCAGGCCCAGGAGAAAATCAGGAAAGACCTTGGCATGAGATCCATCAGCAGAAATGGAATGGAGCAGAGGTATCGGTGGATACAGACCCCTCATGAAGCCGATGGAAAAGAACTGGAGCTGACATTTGGATTTGATTCCGATTGTCCGGTCAAAAGGTGTCAGCTTGTTGTGGAGCGGGCGGAAGAGTTTGAGATTTATGTAAATGGAGTTCTGCTGGATCAGAGCAGAAACGGCTGGTATTTAGACCGTTCCTTTCACACGGTTCCCGTTCCCCAACTGAAGCTGGGATACAATGAAATCCGGCTTTGCTGCTCCTACCGCAACGATATGGAACTGGAAAATATCTATCTGACCGGTGCGTTTTCCGTATCTCCCAAGCGCAGGCTGGGAGAACCGGTAAAAGATCTGTCTGTGGGAGACTGGTGCAGGCAGGGATTGTTTCACTATAGCGGAAGTGTGTCCTATCAGTACCATTTCTTTTGGTATGGAGAAGGGGATCAGATTCTTCTTATGATGGACCTAACAGCAGTGTGCGTCAGGATTTTTGTAAATGGCAGTCTCGTAAATATTCCCTGGATTTATGGTGCACCAATTAATATGACGGAATTCATTCATCTGGGAGAAAACGAGATCCAGATTGAGCTGACCGGTAGCCCAAGAAACATGCTTGGCCCATTCCATATAAAAGAAAAACACCCGGTCACTACAAACGATGCCTGTTTTTCTCCGGTTGAAAAGGATTATCAGGAGTCTTATCAGACCGTGTTTTATGGGCTGAATAAAAGCCCCATTATTCAGATTATGAAAGAATAGTAAAGAAGCCAAATTTATAAAGTGAAATAATAAGCGAAAAAAAACGCGTAAGCAAAAAAGAAAAAAGAGAAAGGAAGAATTCAAATGGCAGTAAACCGATATATGGAAGCCTATCCGGTCATCGGCATTCGTCCGGTCATCGATGGCAGAAGAGGACCCTTGGATGTGAGGGGGTCTCTGGAAGAACAGACCATGGGAATGGCAATGGCAGCAAAAAATCTTCTGGAAGAGAATTTGTTCTATGCCAACGGAGAAAAAGTATCTGTTATCATAGCAGATACCACCATTGGGGGCGTGCGGGAGGCGGCTGCCTGTGCGGAACAGTTCCGCCGTGCAGGAGTCAGAATCACGTTGACCGTAACTCCATGCTGGTGCTATGGGGCGGAAACCATGGATATGGAAAAGGACACCTTAAAAGCGGTCTGGGGATTTAATGGAACAGAAAGGCCGGGAGCCGTTTACCTGGCAAGTGTACTCGCCACTCATGCACAGAAAGGTCTGCCCGCCTTTGGAATCTATGGCCATGATGTTCAGGATGCAGAAGATAAGGATATCCCGGATGATGTTAAAGAAAAGCTTTTAAGATTCGCCCGTGCAGCCGTGGCTGTGGCAACCATGAAGGGGAAAAGTTATCTTCAGATAGGAGCCGTCTGCATGGGAATCGGAGGTTCCATCGTGGACTGTGATTTCCTGGAGGATTATCTGGGAATGCGGTTGGAATCGGTGGATGAAGTGGAGATTTTACGCCGGATTGAGGAAGAAATCTATGATAAGCAGGAATATGAGACCGCTATAGAATGGGTCAGCAGCCGAATCATAGAAGGGTTTGATAAGAATCCCCCTCATATTCAAAAGAGCCGCAGCCAAAAGGATGAGGACTGGAAATTTACAGTCAAAATGATGCTGATCATCAAAGATCTGATGAACGGCAATGAACAGTTAAAGCAGGACTTCCCGGAAGAAGCCATGGGGCATAATGCCATTGCTTCCGGTTTTTAGGGGCAGAGGCAGTGGACCGATCATTATCCCAATGCTGATTTTGCCGAAGCACTGTGCAATACCTCCTTTGACTGGAATGGGAAACGGGAGCCCTACATAGTGGCAACGGAAAATGATGTGTTAAACGGCATCAGCATGCTGATCATGAAGCTGTTAACAAACCGGGCACAGTTATTTGCGGATGTCAGAACCTTCTGGTCAGAAGATGCGGTGAAAAAGGCAACCGGGTATGAACTTACCGGAGAAGCAAAAAAGGCAGGTGGTTTTATCCATCTGATCAATTCCGGTGCCGCCTGTCTGGATGCCAGTGGGGTATCTTTGGACGATCAGGGAAATTCCGTCATAAAACCGTGGTGGGAGGTAACAGAAGAGGATCAGGAGGCAATGCTTAAGGCCACCCAGTGGTGTCCGGCGGACAATGGATATTTCAGAGGAGGCGGATATTCTTCCAGATTTCTCACCGATACCACCATGCCTGTTACCATGATTCGCCTGAATCTGATTAAGGGGCTTGGTCCTGTAGTACAGATTGCAGAAGGGTGGACTCTTAAGCTTCCGGAGGAGGTCTCCGATCAGCTTTGGAAGCGAACGAATCATACCTGGCCCTGCACCTGGTTTGTACCACGTTGTGAGGGCACACAGGGCCCATTTGCGTCTGCTTATGGGGTAATGAACCAATGGGGAGCCAATCATGGGGCAATCAGCTACGGACACATAGGTGCCGATATTATCACCCTGTGTTCCATGCTGCGGATACCGATAGCAATGCATAACGTGGACTTGGGAAAGGTGCTCCGTCCAGCCGTATGGAATGCATTCGGAATGGATCAGGAAGCGTCTGATTACCGGGCATGTGAGACATTTGGTCCCATGTATTAAGTGATTTGATTTCTTAATTTTCCATCTTAAAGTTCTTATGTTTAAAAACCTTAATAATAAACAGGATACGCATCCGGTATCCATTCTCCGGATGCGATCAGCCATGGGAAATGACATACTTTTAAATAAATTTTAAAGGTATGTCATTTTTGCACAAAAAAATGCATGGAGTAAAGGCTGGATATCTGGTTCTTTAACATAAACAGAGAAAAGCCGCAGGGGGTTTGAAAGCAAAATAGGGGAGCAGGATTAAATCACAATGCACAAGGAGGGGGGATAGTTGATCTCAGTAAGACCGAATTTCCAAACGGTGAAAACACTCCCATATCAGGGGATCAGGGAGTGGGATACAAGGTGATCAGAATGAAGACATACAAAAATACACAACACACAATATTAAAAAATATAGAATCTAAATAAAAGAATGGTGGAGAGGTCATAAAAAAATTGATTTTTAATATTACTTGTAATATAATTAGTATTTAGCTTAGAAATATATGAAGTAGAAAAAGGAGACAAGGAACCGATGAAGAAGATTCTTGATTTAATTACGGCAGAGATGAAGACAGCTTTTGCAGATTGCGGATACGATGAAATTTATGCAAAGGTGACTTTATCCAACCGTCCGGATCTTTGCGAGTACCAGTGCAACGGAGCCATGGCGGCAGCCAAAGCTTATAAAAAGAAACCGTTTGATATCGCATCGGAAGTGGTGTCAAAACTTTTGGCAAGTCACGCTTTTGAAACTGTGGAAGCAGTGATGCCTGGATTTATTAACTTAAAGATCAATGCCGGTTATCTGGCAGAATATATGAACAAGATGGCAGGAGAGAACCAGTGCGGCTGTGAAAAAACAAATGAGCCTATGACCATTGTGGTAGATTACGGCGGTGCCAATGTGGCAAAGCCTCTTCATGTAGGTCACCTGCGTTCTGCTGTTATTGGAGAAAGCATTAAGCGCATGGGCCGTTTCCTGGGACATAATATCATCGGCGATGTTCATCTGGGTGACTGGGGTCTTCAGATGGGCCTGATTATAGAAGAATTAAGAGACAGAAAGCCGGAACTTCCTTACTTTGATGAGTCATTTGAAGGTGAATATCCGCAAAATGCCCCATTTACCATCACAGAGTTAGAAGAGATTTATCCTGCGGCCAGTTTAAAATCCAAAGAAGACGAATCATTCAGTAAGAGAGCCCACGAAGCAACCTTAAAGCTGCAAAATGGATATGCTCCCTATCGTGCCATCTGGCAGCATATTATTCATGTTTCCGTCGCTGATTTAAAGATGAATTACGGCAGCCTCAATGTCACCTTTGATTTATGGAAAGGCGAAAGTGATGCGGAAACCTATATTCCCCAGGTGATTGAAGAACTGACCGAAAAAGGACTTGCCTACGAAAGTCAGGGCGCCCTTGTAGTTGATGTGGCTATGGAGGGTGATTCCAAGGAACTGCCTCCATGTATTATCAGAAAGTCCGACGGAGCAGCGTTATACTCCACCTCTGATCTCGGTACTATTATTGAAAGGGAGAAAGAGATAAAGCCGGACTGGTATATTTATGTAACAGATAAACGTCAGGAACTTCATTTTACCCAGGTGTTCCGTGTTGCGAAAAAAGCAGGCTTTGTTCATGCCGATAAAAAGATGTCTCATCTTGCCTTTGGTACCATGAACGGCAAAGACGGAAAACCATTTAAGACAAGAGACGGCGGGGTGCTGCGTCTGGAAACTCTGGTTTCCGATATCAGTCAGGCTGCCTATGAAAAGATTATGGAGAACCGTTCAGTTTCCGAGGAAGAAGCCAGAGAGACTTCAAAAATTGTGGGCATGGCAGCTTTAAAATACGGGGATTTATCCAATCAGGCTGCAAAGGATTATATCTTTGATATGGACCGGTTTGTATCCTTTGAAGGAAATACGGGTCCTTACATCCTCTATACCATTGTGCGTATTAAATCCATTCTGGCAAAGTACCAGAGTTTAGACCATAAGTATCAGGGAGAGGAAAGGATTCTTCCCGCTGCCTCAGATGCAGAAAAAGATTTAATGCTCCAGCTGTCCAGATACAATGAAGTGGCAGAAAGCTCTTTCCTGGAGCTGGCTCCTCATAAAATGTGCCAGTATGTCTATGAATTAGCCAATTCATTTAATCGCTTCTATCATGATACAAAGATCATTTCAGAAGAGAATAAAGAACAGCAGGCCTCATGGATCAGTCTGATTCGTCTGGCAAAGGATGTGCTGAATGGCTGCATCGGAGTACTTGGTATTGAAGCACCGGAACGTATGTAAATGGAACGGATGTGAGGGGTTATGAAAGTATCACAGATAACTGCCAATGCATTTTGGAAGGGTGAAACCGGAGTTAAGGCATTGGTGGAGGATCAGGGAAAAGAATATAAAGCAAGTCTTCATATCAAGGGTAGTCAGGTATTTGACTACTCTTGTTCCTGCGCTCAGGGGAATTCCTACCGTGGGATGTGCCCTCACTGTCAGGCTCTTTTTAAGGCTTATGAAGAACAGGAATCAGGGAATCAGGGAAAGCTGGTTACCACTTCTGCCCAGGCGAGAGCCATGATACGCGAGTATACCAACGGGGAAGTTGCCAGAATTATGAGTGAGGGCCAGGAAGAACAGATTTCACTTCTGGTATCCGTTCTGGTTAACCGCAGAGAGGTAAAACTGGAAGTAAAGCTTGGCAGGGACCGCCTTTATCTTGTTAAGGATTTAGCGGCGTTTGCAGATGCCATGGATCATGGAACTTATGTGGAATATGGCAAAAATCTTGCCTTTTATCATAACCGGTCTGTCTTTGTAAAGGACAGCCGTCCACTTCTGGACTTTTTGCTGGAATCTATTAATGGATATTGCGAACAGTATGAGCAGATGCAGAAAAGCTCCTTTTCTGCACGTCCGGTCATGCGTTATTTAAACTTAAGTAAGACGGCAAGAGACCGGTTCTTTGGAATTATGAAGGGCACGACTCTGGAGTTTGAGGATTACAGGGGGGAGAAAAGACAGCTGAAGATCTCCGGGCGCAATCCGGATCTGACTGTGACGGCGGCCCGTGAGGGCAGAGATGGAGTCCGTATATCCATAGACAAGAAGCTACTGGTCGTGAAGGGAGAAAACCGTCTGTACCTTGGAGATTTAAAAAATCTGTCTTGTTGTGACCAGCCTTGCAGTGAGACTCTTGGCGTTTTTTTAGACCAGATGATGAGCGGTTATGGCATGGAGTGTGAAACCGTAATTAATAATAAGGATATGCCTCTTTTCTATGAACGGGTATTAAAAAGGATCGCTTCTTACTGTACCATTGATTCGGGCAGTCTTGATCTGGAGTCTTTTAAGCCGGAGGAACTAAGAGCCAGGTTTGATTTTGACAGTGATGATCCCAGTAAACTGATTTTACGCCCCACCCTTTCTTACGGCACCTATTCCTTTCAGCCCGTAGAAGATGAAAAACTGCCCCGAACTGTCTGCAGAGACGTTCCGGGAGAATTTCGCATCAGCCAGATGATTACAAAGTATTTTAAATACAGGGAATATGAATCAGATTATCCGGCAATCAAGGATGATGAGGAAGCAGTGTACCGTCTTCTGACAGAAGGAATCAGAGAATTCATGACTATAGGAGAGGTTTATTTTTCTGAATCATTTAAAAAACTGAAAGTGCTTCCGCCCCCTAAAATTTCTGTGGGTGTAAAAAGTACAGGAAACTGGCTTGAGCTGGACGTGGATGCTGGTGAACTAACCGGTCAGGATTTAGCCAGGCTTTTATCTGAATACAGCAGAAAAAAGAAGTACTACCGGCTAAAAAGTGGAGAATTCGTTAATCTTGAGGATAATGGCCTCATTACCATTGCAAAACTTGTTGAGGGACTGGGGCTGAATCCAGGTGAGCTGGAGAACAAAAATTTCCGCCTGCCGAAATACAGGGCTCTATATCTGGATGGTCTTTTTAAAGAAGAAAGCGGCATAACATTATACAGAGACCAGCTGTACAAAGCAGTGGTACGGGGGATGAAATCTGTAGAGGACAGCGATTTTGAGATACCGGATTCTCTTAAATCTGTGCTCAGAGGATACCAAAAGACGGGATACCGCTGGCTTAAGACTCTGGATAGATATGGATTCGGCGGAATACTGGCCGATGATATGGGACTGGGAAAGACCATTCAGGTCATTGCATTAATCCTGGATGAAGCCCGGAAAAATCCGGATGCCAGCTTTCTGGTCATCTGTCCCGCTTCCCTTGTCTATAACTGGGAAAATGAGATCCATCTCTTTGCACCGTCGTTACAGGTAATAACTGTTACTGGTACTGCACCAGAGAGAGAAGAACAGTTAGAGAATTTAGAGAAGGGAACTGTAGTCGTCACTTCCTACGATCTTCTGAAACGAGATATAGACCTTTATGAAGGAATTACATTCCGTTTCCAGATCATTGATGAGGCCCAGTACATCAAGAATGCATCTACCCAGAGTGCAAAGGCTGTAAAGTCTGTGGATGCTGTGTGCAGGTTTGCCTTGACCGGTACCCCCATCGAAAACCGTCTTTCTGAGCTTTGGAGTATCTTTGATTTCCTGATGCCTGGTTTCCTTTTCCATTACCAGAAGTTTAAGAAAGAGTATGAAATGCCCATTGTAAAGAACCAGGAACAATGGGTACTGGAAAGCCTTCGCCGCCTGATCGGTCCTTTTATTTTACGAAGACTGAAAAAAGATGTATTAAAGGAGCTGCCTGACAAGCTGGAGACTGTGGTATACTCTGCTTTTGACAGAGAGCAAAAGGATTTATATACAGCCAACGCCTACCGTTTAAAGACAGAACTGGAAAGCAGGGAAGGAAGAAGCGGAAGAGATAACATACAGATACTGGCAGAACTGACCAGGCTGCGTCAGATCTGCTGTGATCCCCATTTATGCTATGATAATTACAGAGGAGATTCGGCTAAACTGGAAACCTGCGTTGATTTAATTAAGAATGGCGTGGAAGGAGGTCATAAGATCCTTTTATTTTCCCAGTTTACCTCCATGCTTGAGATCATTGAAAAAAGGATTAAGGGTGAAGGCATCTCCTGCTATATGCTTACAGGGGGCACGCCCAAGGAAGAACGGCTTCATATGGTTAATTCCTTTAAAAATGATGAGATTCCCCTGTTTCTTATTTCCTTAAAAGCAGGTGGAACCGGCCTTAATTTAACTGCTGCAGATATGGTGATTCACTTTGATCCATGGTGGAACGTAGCAGCCCAGAATCAGGCCACAGACCGGGCTCACAGAATTGGGCAGGATAAACAGGTGACGGTATTTAAGCTGATTACAAAAGGAACGATTGAAGAAAATATTTTAAAACTGCAGGATTCCAAACGGGATCTGGCAGAGCAGATTATAACAGAGGGTACAGTTTCCTTAAGCAATCTGACGAAAGAAGATTTGCTGGGGCTGCTGGATTAAAGAAAGGACAGGGTGAGTCATGAAAGTATTACTGTTAAATGGAAGTCCTCATAAAGAGGGCTGTACCAATCGGGCCTTACTTGAAGTAGAAGGGGCTTTACATGCAGAGGGTATTCACACAGAACTGGTTCATTTGGGCAATAAAGCCATTCACGGCTGTATCGCATGCGGAACATGTATGAAAATTGGAGCCTGTGTATTTGAGGATGATCCGGTCAATGAGTTTATTGAAAAGATGAAGAAGGCAGATGGCCTTATCGTGGGCTCACCGGTTTATTACGCATCTGCCAATGGAGCTCTTTTCTCCTTCCTTGACCGTCTCTTTTATGCAGGGGGCAGGGAGTTTGCTTACAAGCCGGGAGCAGCCATTGCTTCTGCCAGAAGAGCGGGCACGACTGCAACCCTTGATGCTTTAAATAAGTATTTTACCATTGCCCAGATGCCTTTGGTTTCCTCTTCCTATTGGAATATGGTACATGGAAGAACTCCTGAGGAAGTGGAACAGGATTTAGAAGGTCTTTATACAATGAGAACACTGGGAAAAAATATGGCTTGGCTTTTAAAATGCCTTGAGGCTGGAAAGTCAGCAGGAATCAGTCTTCCGGAGAAAGAGGAGAAGGTCTGGACTAATTTTATCCGTTAAAATTCCAAAAATCTCCTTTACATTTCTTCTGGGTGGTGTATAATTAAAAAGCACTATATGTAGTGTGAAGAGATAAAAATACACAAAATATTGAATAGGTTAGGGTGACAGGAATGATAAAAGTACAAAAGCGCGACGGCAGAATTGTGGAGTATGACAGAGATAAGATCATCAAGGCGATACTCAAAGCGAATGCTGAGGTGGAGTTTGCTGAGCAGGCTGGCGAAGACATGATAGATGCCATTTTAGATGATGTGGAAAGCCGTTCAGAAGATGTGATGAATGTGGAAACCATTCAGGACATGATCGAAAGCGGTCTTGTAAACAACAATAAATATACATTATCTAAAAAGTATATCATTTACCGTTACCAAAGAGCATTGTTACGTAAGGCCAATACAACGGATGAATCAATTTTAAAACTGATTAAGAATGAGAATAAAGAACTGGCTGAGGAAAACTCCAACAAGAATACTATTCTTGCATCCACTCAGAGAGATTACATTGCAGGAGAAGTATCCAGAGATTTAACAAAGAGAATGCTTCTGCCGGAACGGATTTCTCTTGCCCATGAACAGGGCTCCATTCACTTTCATGATGCCGATTATTTTGTTCAGCCGATTTTTAACTGCTGTCTGATCAACATTGGTGATATGCTGGACCACGGCACTGTGATGAATGAAAAGATGATTGAAAGCCCCAAGAGCTTTCAGGTGGCCTGTACCGTCATGACCCAGATTATTGCGGCTGTTGCCAGCAATCAGTACGGAGGTCAGTCTGTGGATATCCGTCACCTGGGAAAATATCTGCGGAAAAGCAGTAATAAATTCCATAAACAGATCAAAGAAGAATTTGGTAATTCCGTATCGGAAGAGATGATAGAGAAGATGGCTTCCATTCGTTTAAGGGATGAACTGAAGTCGGGTGTTCAGACCATTCAGTATCAGATCAATACTCTGATGACCACCAATGGACAGGCACCTTTTGTAACACTGTTTTTATGCCTGGACGATCAGGATGAATATATTAATGAAAATGCCATGATAGTGGAAGAAGTTCTCCGCCAGAGACTGGAAGGCATTAAGAATGAATCCGGTGTCTATGTAACGCCGGCATTTCCAAAGCTGATCTATGTTCTTGATGAGAACAACTGCTTAAAGGGCGGAAGATATGATTATATCACAAAGCTTGCAGTTCAGTGTTCCTCCAAGCGTATGTATCCGGATTATATTTCCGCAAAGAAGATGCGGGAATACTATGAAGGCAATGTGTTCAGCTGTATGGGCTGCCGCAGCTTCCTTTCTACCTGGAAGGATGAGAACGGAAACTATAAGTTTGAAGGAAGATTTAATCAGGGTGTGGTAAGCTTAAATCTTCCTCAGATTGGAATTATAGCAAAGGGAGATGAAGAAACCTTCTGGAACCTTTTAGAGGAGCGGTTAAGTCTTTGCTATGAAGCGCTGATGTGCAGGCACAAATCACTGGAAGGAACCGTATCTGATGTAAGTCCGATTCACTGGCAGTACGGAGCCATCGCAAGGCTGAAAAAGGGAGAGACCATCGACGCTCTGCTTCAGGGCGGGTATTCCACTATTTCTCTTGGATATATTGGTTTGTATGAGACTACAAGGCTTATGAAAGGGGTCAGCCACACCACAGCTGAGGGTGAGGAGTTTGCCCTTCGCATTATGAACCATATGCGTGAGACGGTTGACAGATGGAAAGAGGAGACTGGTCTTGGTTTCGGTCTTTACGGAACTCCGGCAGAATCTCTTTGCTATCGTTTTGCCAAGATTGACAGAGAACGCTTTGGCAGTATTCCTGATGTAACGGATAAGGGTTATTATACTAACTCCTATCATGTAGACGTGAGAGAGCATATTGATGCCTTTACGAAATTTAATTTTGAAAGCCAGTTCCAGAAGATTTCTTCTGGCGGAGCTATTTCCTATGTGGAAGTTCCCAACATGCGTCACAATTTAGAAGCTATGGAAGATGTGGTTAAGTTTATCTATGATAACATTCAGTATGCTGAATTCAATACCAAGTCAGACTATTGCCAGGCATGCGGTTATGACGGAGAAATTATTATTAATGATGATATGGAATGGGAATGCCCACAGTGCCATAATAAAGATAAAAACCGCATGAACGTAACAAGAAGAACCTGCGGTTATTTAGGAGAAAATTTCTGGAATACAGGAAAGACGAAAGAAATTAAATCCCGAGTACTGCATCTGTAGGAGGCCGCCATGTACTATGCGACAATAAAACCCACCGATGTTGCCAATGGACCTGGCGTGAGAGTGTCCTTGTTTGTCAGTGGGTGTACTCATTACTGTAAGGGCTGCTTTAATGCAGAAGCATGGGATTTCCACTATGGAAAAGAGTATACAAAAGAAACCGTAGAACAGATTATCCGCAATTTAGATCACAGCTATATAGCAGGGCTCACCCTTTTGGGAGGGGAGCCCATGCATCCGGAAAATCAGACAGAAGTCCTTAAACTGGTAGAAGAAGTACGCCGACGGTTCCCCGATAAAACTATCTGGTGCTATACAGGATATGATTTTGAGACGGATATTTTGGGAGATATGGTTAAAAATCTTCCACAGACCCGCCGAATATTAGAGTGCCTGGATGTACTGGTAGACGGTAAATTTGTGGAAGAAAAAAAGGATTTGAAACTTCGGTTTAAAGGATCCTCTAACCAGAGAATTATAAAGGTTCCGGATTCACTGGCTCATCAGGAAGTCATATTGTGGGAATAAAAAAACAGGGTGCCATCCGATGCCGTGAGGACAGTGGATGCACCCTGTTTTTAACAGTTATCAGTCCGCTTCTGGCTGGAGGACACTGCCGGTAAGATTGTACTCCAGCCAGACTCTTCGGATTTCGATGATGCCGATGATAAGAGCGAATAATCCGGTGCAGATATTGCTGACGGCCATAACCACACCAACGCTGGAACTTCCCATTTTCGTAAAGTTCTGCAGATACCACAGAACCGGAATGCGGAATACAAATACCCGGCAGAAATTAATGGCCAGTGTAATGTTTGTCCGGCCAAATCCGTACAGCAGTGCAAGAACGGATGCATTAATACCCAGAGGTATTGCTCCATAGGCTTCAAACCGGTAAATTGATGCAATCATATCTGCAAATTCTTTGTTGTCACCTGCAAAAAGCCTGCTGATCTGCCCTAAAAAAATAAGGGATAATGACATTAGGAAAGCTCCCAGAGCCACATTAATTACAAGAATACAGCCAAATGCTTTCAGGGCACGTTCTGGCTTGCCAGCTCCCATGTTCTGACTGATAATGGCAGAACCGCCCTCCTGAAACCCGTTTTGGGGCATGGTGGTTATTCCGCCGATGTTATTGGAGATTCCAAGAGCTCCCACAGTCAGTGCACTGTAAATCGTGCTCATGGAATTAATAACAACCTTTCCAAGTGAAAAGGCGATTTTCTCTATAATAACCGGTATGGAAAGTGTGAGCATGGGAACAATCACTGCAGATTTTAAACGGATGCTTTGAAAGGAAAAGCCAAATGCATTGTCTTTCTGGTTTAAATTTTTAATAGCTGCTGCCAGGATAAAAATCTGGGAAATAATGGTTGCAACAGAGATCATATTGATTCCGCCTCCCATCACATAAACGAAAAAAGCGGTTAAAGAAAGTTTGATAACAATGACACCCATATTTAAGTTTAAGATTCTGCGGGAATTCCCTCTGGCTCTTTCAATGGCAATATAGACGTTGTTAAAAAAGCTGATGACCATACCGATCAGCTCCAGGCGGAAGTACTGGATGCCTTCTGTAATAAAGCTCTCAGGTGTTTTGGCAAGTTTAAGAAACTGGGGAGCAGCAGGCATTAAAACAAGAAGAATGACTGCTCCTAATAAGCCACACATGGCAAACAGGCTGCTGACTCGTTTCTTTACCAGGTTAAAATCTCCTGCACCGTAAGCCTCACTGATTTTTATACTGGATCCGATTGCAAGACCGCCGCCCAGTGCAGATAGTGTTAAGCCGATTTGGGAAAGATAGGCGACTGCGGAAACGGAGGATGCGCCGATATGGGCAGCCATCATGGAATCAAATATTTTAAAAAGCTGGTTTAAGCTTTGATAAAGGGCCAGCGGTGTTCCCACATAGAGAACCACCCTCCACATGTTGGCATGAAGTGCAAAATTACGAAATTTTTCATCTTTAGCAGATAATGTTGCTTTCTCTGACATGGTATATCTCCTCTTCTGTTCAATCATTTTTCGCGCTCTATTAGCATAAGGCAAAGAAAAAATAAAATCTACTAATTTTATGATATATTTAGCCAATACTACAGATTTTTTGTTCACTTTCGGCTGCTCTTTGTTTTCAAGCAGAAAAAGATGTGATATAGTAAGCTTTGGAAAGGCAGGTGATGGAACATGTTCCTGAATAAATTGGAAGGACAGATGTCGGAAGCTGTGTCAACGGGAATTATACTTACGTTGTCCGGCGGCTTGCAGGATGCATATACCTACTTTTACAGGGGAAAGGTATTTGCCAATGCCCAGACAGGCAATATTATTATTTTTGCCCACAATATCATGAATGGAAGCTGGCGGACAGCGTTTCGCTATCTGATGCCAATACTGGCGTTTGTTGCAGGAATCTATGTTTCTGAGGTGATCAGAGGAAAATACAGAGACAGTAAGAGGATACACTGGCGGCAGATAGTCGTGGTTGCGGAGGTAGTGCTTTTACTTCTGGTGGGATTTTTGCCAAACTCCATGGATCTGGCAGCCAATGCCATGGTATCCTTTGTTTGTGCCATGCAGGTAGAGGCGTTTCGAAAAATGAAGGGCAGTGCCTTTGCCAGTACCATGTGTATTGGTAATTTAAGAAGCGCAACTGAGATGCTCTACCGGTACCGTCAGACAAGAGACAGGGAGAATCTTGAAAAATGTCTCCGTTATTATGGTGTGATCCTGTTTTTTGCCGTGGGAGCTGGTGCGGGTAGTTTTCTGGTACCTTTATTTGCAGAAAAAACCATTTGGTTTTCCTGCATCCTTTTAGTTTTTGCATTTGGTATTATGTTTGTGAAAGAGAATCATGAAACAGTTGAAGCAGTTGAAGCAGACAGGAGGTAAATAGATATGGAATATAGAAAATTTGAACATACATTTGTAATTCGGCTGGATCCGGGTGAAGAAATTTTGACCAGTCTGACCCAGCTTTGTAAAAAAGAAGGGATCGGGCTGGCATCGGTTACCGGTCTGGGCGCAGCCGGCACCATTCAGCTTGGAGTTTATGACACGGAAAAGAAACAGTATTACAGCCATGAGTACAAGGGACTTTATGAGATTGCATCTCTTATGGGCAGTATTACGGAAAAAGACGGAGAGCCTTATCTGCATCTTCATATGGTGATTGGTAATCCACACAATGGAGAATGCCACAGCGGTCATCTGGGACGTGCAGTCATCAGCGCTACTGGAGAAATTATCGTTACAGAAATTCCCGGAAGCGTTGGAAGAAGAGCGGATGAGACAGTGGGATTAAATTTATTTGAATTTATGAATGAGGATTAATAACCCCAGTATTCCCCGGCCAATCGGATGAAATACTTAGATGCCCTGGTTAAGTAGCTGTTTTTCCGGTAAGCAGCCACTACATCCCATACGGGGTGGGAGGGGAGTGAAAAGCATGCAATTCCTTCCGGCTTCGTCCGGAAATAGGACATGGGAATCAGCCCGCAGCAAAGGCCGGCCTGAATCATGGTGATAATTGCACTGGTGCTGGAAGTCTCAAACAATACGTTGGGGATAAAACCTGCTTCCTGAAAGATCCGGTCTATGAGATAACGGATGGTGGATTCCTGGTACATGAGAACGAAGGGGGCTTCTGCCAGAAGTTTGATATCCAGTTCCGGATAAACCTCTTCGCCGTTTTCTTCCAGACTGCTTAAGGGGTGTTTTTGGGGAAGAGCAAGAATAATTTCTTCTTTTCCCAATTCTATATATTCATCGCCGGTTCTCTGGCTGGGACATAATGTCTGAAATCCAATATCCAGTTCTCCTCTTACAATCATCTCCTGCTGGTTTTTCACACTGCGTTCCACAGGAATGATATGGATGCCGGGGAACTTTTGATGAAATTTGGGATACACTGCGGAAAACATGGCGATTCCTCTCCCTGGTGTCAGCCCTACTGAGAGAGTGCCCTCTTTATCTGACACCATATCGCCGATGATGCGGTAGGTCTCCTGTTTAATCAGGAGCATTTTCCTGGCATTTTCAAGATAAATTTCTCCGGCCTGAGTGGGCCGCCAATTGGTTCGTGAGCGGTGAAAAAGCTGAGTGCCCAGCTCTTTTTCCAGGCGAAGAAGCTGCTGGTTTAGTGCCGGTTGGGTGAGAAAAAGCTTTTCTGCCGCTTTCGTGATGTTGTTTTCCTCTGCAATTTTTAATATATATTCAATCTGTTTGGTATCCAAGCATATACCCCCTATAACAATGTTGTATTGTCAGTATAGACTATTTCCGCAAAAAGCACAACGATTACTCAAAGAAAAATTTAGAGAATTCTTAAAACTATTAATTTTACAAAATAATCCTGTGTAATTAAAATAAAAACATACAGAAATAACCTGTTTTTTGTGTAATATTACAATGGAAAGGATCAGTAAGGAATGAGTAAACCGCTGTTTGTTAAAATGAAAGAAGAAGATAATGTGGCGATTGCAGTTGATGATATTAAAGCAGGCCAGGAGATTATGCCAGGTGTGGTTGCCAGACATGAGATTCCCCAGGCCCATAAGATTGCGCTTTTGGACATTGAAAAGGGCGGGCCTGTCATCCGTTACGGTGTGGTGTTAGGCTATGCAGCAGAGCCGATTAAAAAGGGAGACTGGATTAATGAATATATGCTAGAGCTTCCCCAGCCGCCGGATGTGGATCATATGGTGTTTTCAACTAATGTGGTTACAGATCTGCCCCAGCCGCCTGTTACCACATGGGAAGGGTATGTAAATCCGTGGGGAGGTCCGGGAGGAACCCGTAACATTCTGGGAATCAGTACAACGGTTCAGTGTGTGACCGGTGTTTTAAACGTAGCGGTGGAGCGTATGAAACGGGAACTTCTTCACAAATATCCCAATGTGGATGATATTGTACCCATCAATCATGCCTATGGCTGCGGAGTTGCCATCAATGCGCCAGAGGCAAAGGTTCCAATCCGCGCCCTTCGGAATTTATCCAAACACCCGAATTTTGGCGGACAGCTGATGGTGGTAGCATTAGGCTGTGAAAAGTTTACAGTAGAGATGCTTTGCGATTCTGCTGATATTAACCCGGACAATGTGATCATTCTTCAGGAAAAAGAGGGCTTTGAAGATATGATTACTTCCCTGATGGAAATGGCAGAAAAAAAGCTTCAGATTTTAAATGAAAGAAAACGGGTGACACTTCCCCTTTCTGACCTGCTCATTGGGATGCAGTGTGGCGGAAGCGATGCATTTTCCGGTGTTACAGCCAATCCGGCAGCAGGCTATGCCTCTGACATGCTGGTGAAAGGCGGAGCAACTGTTTTGTTTTCCGAAGTGACTGAGGTAAGAGACGGAGTCTATTTATTAGCGGAGCGGTGCATCAATGAAGAGGTTGGAAAGAAGCTTGCCAGTGAGATGAAATGGTATGATCATTATCTCCAGGAGGGTGAGGTAGACCGCAGTGCAAATCCGACTCCAGGAAATAAAAAGGGAGGGCTTGCAAATATCGTGGAAAAAGCCATGGGCTCCATTGCAAAATCAGGAACGTCTCCCATTGTGGAAGTGCTTTCGCCTGCTGAGAAGCCCAGCAAAAAGGGGTTAATCTATGCCGCAACGCCGGCAAGTGATATTGTCTGCGGTCCCTGTCAGCTGGCAAGCGGAATCGGGCTCCAGGTATTCATGACGGGGAGAGGGACTCCTTACGGTCTGGCGATTGCACCTGTTATCAAGGTCTGCTCCAGAAATGATATGAAGGCCCAGTGGCAGGATTTAATTGATATCAATGCAGGCACCATTGCATCAGGAGATTCCACCATTGAAGAAATTGGAACCCAGCTGTTTCATGAGATCGTTGATGTGGCCAGCGGCCGTAAGCAGACCTGGGCTGAAAAATACCGTCTCCACAATGATTTGTGTATTTTTAATCCTGCTCCAATCACCTGATAAGATTTTCATCAGCAATATTCACAAAAAGCTCCTGCTGTGTTAAAATAGAAATCAAATATACATGACAGGAGCGGAACATGGCTGATTATCCCAACAAGAGTGAGAAGACAAAATACCGGCTTGCTGATTCCATCAAAGACTGCATGAAAACCAGACCGGTGGATAAGATCACGGTTCAGAATATTGTAGACGGCTGTCAGATGACCAGGCAGACATTCTATCGGAACTTTAAAGATAAGTATGATTTGATTAACTGGTATTTTGACAAACTGGTGCTGGAATCCTTTGCCCAGATCGGAGTGGACAAGACTGTCTGCCAGAGCCTGAATGAGAAGTTCCAGTTTATTCAGAAGGAATCGGTTTTCTTTACCGGTGCATTCCGTTCCGATGATTATAATTCATTAAAGGAACATGATTTTGAACTGATCATGGGTTTTTATACGGATTTACTGATCCATAGAAGGCAGGAGCCTTTATCGGATGAGATTTTATTTCTATTGGAGATGTATTGCCGCGGATCTGTGTATATGACTGTTAAGTGGGTTCTTTCGGGAATGCCCCAGGCACCGGCGGAGATGGCCAAAAGTCTTGTAGAGGCCATGCCTCCCAAACTGTTTGCAGTTTTTGAAGAAGCCAGACTGGTTTAAAATATGGTACTTATGCACATAATTGAAGTTACAGTTTAAAGCTGATGTAACATTTGTTACAAAAGCATAAAACTGTAACTTTATTTTTTGGGGTCTGGTTGTTAAAATTATAACAGTATGAAACACTTCCTTCTATGGGAGAAAAGAAAAGGAGAGATTACCATGGCAAACAGAATTATTTTAAATGAAACATCTTATCACGGCGCAGGTGCGATTCACGAGATCCCTGGTGAAGTGGCAAAAAGAGGGTTTAAAAAAGCATTTGTCGCATCTGATCCTGATTTAATTAAATTCCAGGTGACATCAAAGGTGACAAAAATACTGGAAGAAAACGGTCTGGAATATGAAATTTATTCTGATATCAAGCCAAATCCCACAATTGAGAATGTTCAGACCGGAGTAGAAGCATACAAAAAATCCGGCGCTGATTATATTATTGCAATTGGCGGCGGCTCCTCCATGGATACATCCAAGGCAATCGGTATTATCATTGCAAATCCGGAATATGAAGATGTAAGAAGTTTAGAAGGTGTTGCACCCACAAAGAATCCTTCTGTACCGATTATTGCAGTGCCCACCACAGCTGGTACGGCAGCAGAAGTAACCATCAACTATGTAATTACTGATGTGGAGAAAAAACGTAAATTTGTATGTGTTGATCCTCATGACATCCCTGTTGTTGCAATTGTAGATCCGGACATGATGGCCAGCATGCCAAAAGGCCTGACTGCAGCTACCGGTATGGATGCACTCACCCATGCAATCGAAGGTTATATCACAAAAGGAGCCAATCCCATTACGGACATGTTTAATTTAAAAGCGGTGGAGCTGATTGGCAAAAGCTTAAGAGCCGCTGTTGACAATACCCCGGAAGGCAGAGAAGGTATGGCTTTGGGACAATATATAACAGGTATGGGATTTTCAAACTGCGGCCTTGGAATCGTACATTCTATGGCTCATGCACTGGGTGCCGTCTATGATACGCCTCATGGAGTGGCCAATGCAATTCTCCTTCCTGCAATTATGGAGTTTAATGCAGAAGCGACGGGAGAGAAGTATCGTGATATAGCAAAAGCCATGGGAGTGGAAGGAACGGAATCCATGAGTCCGGAAGAATACAGAAAAGCAGCTGTCGCAGCGGTGAAAAAGCTTTCTGAGGATGTAGGAATCCCCGCAGATTTAACCAGCATTGCAAAAGAAGGAGATATTCAGTTCCTGGCTGAATCTGCAGCAGCAGATGCCTGTGCGCCTGGTAATCCAAAAGAAGCCAGTCTGGAAGATATTATCCGGTTATACCAATCCCTCATGTAAATTTTAATATCTATTCTGGGGCTGTTGCAAAAATAGATGAGCAATCTATTGGAGCAATGGCTCCACTTTTTTACTTGAAAATAGAAAAAGGAAGCTATTGACATCAGCTAAGCATAAAGATACTATTTAAAGAATCAGATTTGATATCACATACATATTGTTCAGTTTTTAACTGATACTGGATTATAGATCAGATTACCTCAAAAAGGAGAACTAATATGGAAACATTTGATTCGAAAAGCGTTCAGGCACTGCTGAAAACGCAAAAAGATTTTTACCGACAGGGGCATACCCATAATATTTCCTTCCGTGTAAAACAGTTGGAAAAGCTTTATCTGGCGCTGCATCGCTATGAAGATGAGATAAAAGAAGCATTATATCAAGATTTAGGCAAAGGTGAATTCGAAGCATATGTTACGGAAATAGGATTTGTATACCAAAGCATCAGGCATATCATCCGTAACCTGCGAAAATGGGCAAAGCCTGAAGCCGTTAGAACACCCATCCACCTTCAGCCTTCCAGAAGCTATATTATAAAAGAGCCTTATGGAACTGTTCTTATTATTGGACCGTTTAATTATCCGTTCCAACTGCTGATTGAACCCATGATTGGTGCCATTGCAGGTGGGAATTGCGTTATTTTAAAACCATCAGAGAATACCCCTCACCTTTCAGCTGCGATGGATCGTCTCATAAAAGAAACCTTTCATAAGTCATATATCAGTGTGGTGCAGGGTGACCGTGAAGAGACTTCTTTACTGATTCATGCCCCTATGGACTATATCTTCTTTACCGGCAGTGTTGGGGTTGGTAAAATTGTAATGGAGGCAGCAGCAAAGAATCTGATTCCTGTTACACTGGAATTGGGGGGCAAAAGTCCAGCCATAGTGGATCGGACCGCAAATCTGGATCTGGCTGCCAAGCGGATTATTTGGGGTAAGTTTTTAAATGCAGGTCAGACCTGCATTGCTCCTGATTATGTTTTGGTTGAGGAATCGGTACGGGATGAATTAGTTCAGAAAATGAAATCAGCGCTGATGAAGTTCTTTGGAAAAGCTCCGATGGAAAGCAAGGATTTTGGAAGAATCGTAAACGATCGGCAGTTCGATCGGCTTGCCGCCATTCTGAAGCAGGATCGCTCTCATATCCTGTACGGAGGAGAGTGTAGGAAGGAACTGCTGTTTATAGAACCCACATTGACAGAAGCAATTTCCTGGGATTGCGCAGCCATGCAGGATGAACTTTTCGGGCCAATTCTACCCATTATGACTTATCAGTCCCTGGCTGAAGCCATACGTATGGTACAGGACCATCAAAAACCCCTGGCTCTTTATCTCTTTACCAGGGATAAAGGCGTGGAAAAGAAGGTATTTACCCAGGTTTCCTTTGGAGGAGGATGCGTCAATGATACCATTTCACATATTGCAAATTATAACCTTCCTTTTGGAGGGGTTGGAAACTCTGGAATGGGTGCTTACCACGGCAAATACAGCTTTGATTTATTTACCCATGCAAAAAGTATTATGAGAAAGAGTGATCGTCTGGAAACTGGACTTACCTTTCCGCCCTATCATAACAAGCTGAATCTGATCAGGAAGATTTTAAAGTAAATTTATATTGTAGGAATTACAGGTGAAAAATTAGCAAGTCAGAGTATGACCAATATTTTGCCATGGACATTGCGGATCATTTGAATGAATTAGAGTATTAAACAGGGCATTTAGCGGGGGCCTGTGAAGACCTGGTCTATCAGCTCGTCCAGCCGCTTGCACTCATGAGAATTACTTATATGAGAAGAGGGCGTCACACCATCACTATATATTAGTGATTTTGTGGTACCCTCGTTTTGTTTGCACATGAATGGCAGAAACAATAGAACCTGTGAGGAGATTTAAAAACAGGATGCAAAATCAGAGTAATCATGCTATGATTAAAAAAGTGCTAAAAAAAGCATAATCTATCACAAAGGGGGTGAGCAGATGGCAGACACGAAAAATGACTTCTCAAAAGGCAGTATCGTTGAAAATGTAATGAAACTGGCAGTACCCATGACATTTGCCCAGCTGATTAATGTTCTTTATAATATCGTAGACAGAATTTACATAGGTAGAATTGCAGAAGATGCTACACTGGCATTAACGGGACTTGGGCTCTGTCTTCCCATAATTTCCATGGTGATCGCCTTCGCTAATTTATTTGGAATGGGAGGGGCTCCTCTGTGCTCCATTGAAAGAGGCAGGGGCAATAACGAAGAAGCGGAAAAAATCATGGGTAATTCCTTTATTCTACTTGTGATATCCGGTATTATTCTAACCGCTTTGGGACTGGTTTTTAAAAAGCCCATGCTGTATCTGTTTGGTGCCAGCGATAAAACTTACCCTTTTGCCGATCAGTATATCAGTCTATACCTTCTTGGTAATATTTTTGTTATGATCGGACTTGGGATGAACAGCTTTATCAATTCTCAGGGGTTTGGAACCATAGGAATGATAACAGTTCTGGTTGGGGCAGCAGCTAATATTGTGCTGGATCCCATCTTTATTTTTGCCCTGGATATGGGGGTAAGGGGAGCTGCCCTTGCGACAATTATATCCCAGTTTCTCTCAGCACTCTGGATTGTGCTCTTTTTAACAGGAAAAAAGACCATACTGCGGCTGAAGTTTTCCGCTCTCCGCTTAAAAAAACACCGGGTTCAGGCGATTACGGCTCTTGGTATGTCTGGTTTTACCATGTCCATAACCAACAGCCTGGTTCAGATCATGTACAATTCATCTCTTCAACGCTATGGAGGAGATTTGTATGTAGGAATTATGACAGTCATTAATTCTGTCAGGGAAGTAATATCCATGCCAGTCAATGGACTGACCAATGGCTCTCAGCCGGTAATGGGCTATAATTACGGCGCCGGTGAATACAAACGGGTGAAGCAGGCTGTTAAATTCACATCAGCTGTAGCTATTATATATACAACTGTCATGTGGGGGTTTGTCCATATCTTTCCGGAGTTTTTCATTCGGATATTCAATCAGGATGGGGAACTTTTGAAAGCAGGAATTCCTTCTATGAGGATCTATTATTTTGGCTTCTTCCTCATGTCGCTTCAGTTTGCCGGTCAGTCTGTTTTTGTAGCGCTCGGTAAGGCCAGGCGGGCCGTGTTTTTTTCCATTTTCAGAAAAGTTGTAATTGTGATTCCTCTAATCCTGATTCTTCCTGTTATTATGGGAAATGGAGCAAGTGGAGTTCTTATGGCAGAGCCAATTTCCAATTTAATCGGGGGAGGCGCCTGTTTTATCACCATGCTGGTTACGGTATGGCCGGAACTTAGTCAAAAGACAAACCCCGGAAAGGAAGGGTAAGATGAAAACTATAACCAGAAATTATATTACCCACATACTGTCAAGAGACAATCCTCCCTGCGGACGAATCAGGGCAGGAGAGACGGTTGCATTTGAGACATATGACTGCTTTACCAATCAGTTCCTTCCAGAAGAAGCTACTTTTGAAAATGTTGTCCGTAAGCCTGGAAATCCGGCAACAGGACCACTTTTTATAGAAGGTGCCATGCCTGGAGACATGTTAAAGATCGATATTCTGGATATCGTATTGGGACCTGAGGGAGTTGTTATGCTGGGACCGGGAAGCGGCAGTGAAAGAGAATTTTTTTCACATAAGATTTTGAAGCGGATTCCTGTGATTGACGGGTTTGCCCATTACAGTGAACATCTGAAACTGCCCATAACACCAATGATCGGAGTGATTGGTGTGGCTCCAGGCGGAGACGGGGTCTCCACCATTACTCCCATGGATCATGGCGGCAATATGGACTGTACACAGATCAGAAAGGGAGTCACTCTTTACCTTCCGGTTTTTACAGAGGGAGCTCTTTTATCCCTGGGCGATTTTCATGCTATTATGGGTGACGGTGAGGTGGAAGACTGCGGTCTGGAGATAGAAGGAAAGGCGGTTCTGCGGGTTGATGTTGTGAAAAACAGAAATTGCGTACCATATCCTATGATTGAGACCGGTGAAAAGCTGATTACCATTGCTTCGGCAGAAGACGTTGAGGCCGCATGGAGAAAAGCGGTCAGACAGATGTATGGCTTCCTGAAAGAAACGATTGGCCTTGATGACAACGATGCCGGAATGCTTCTGACTCTGGCAGGAGACTTAGTGATCTGTCAGACTGTGAACCCTATGAAGACGGTAAGAATGGAATTCCCCCGTTATATAACCAGCAGTTATGGATTTGATTCCATTTCGGTAGACTAAAACAGGCTGAAAATTCTTGACATCAGCAGTCTTTTGGAAGATAATGATAAACAAATTATAAAAGCTGACGATATGCCGGTATGGGAAAGGAAGAGTATAACATGCAGACTATAAGAATTGAGAGAACCGCTTGCCCGAAAGAAAAACCAGGCAAAGAAAATCCTTTGACATTTGGTACCATATTTACGGATCATATGTTTGAGGTGGATTACGAGGAAGGAAAAGGCTGGTACGATCCAAGAGTTGTGCCTTACCACAAACTGGAACTGGAGCCCTCCTCCATGGTATTCCATTACGGTCAGGAGATGTTTGAAGGATTAAAGGCGTATAAAACAGAAGAGGGAAAGATCCTGTTATTCCGTCCTGACAAGAATATTGAGAGAGCAAACAGAAGCAATGACAGACTCTGTATTCCTGAGATTCCGGAAGAACTCTTTTTAGAGGCATTAAAGACAGTTGTAAGCGTAGATCAGGACTGGATTCCCACAAAGCCTGGAACTTCTCTTTATATCAGACCCTTTGTGATTGCCACTGATCCGTTTCTTGGAGTGAGACCTTCTAATACTTATAAGTTCATGATAATTCTGTCTCCGGTAGGTGCTTATTACGCCAGTGGACTGGATCCGGTCAAAATCTGGATTGAAGATGATTATGTAAGAGCGGTAAAAGGCGGAATCGGTGAAGCAAAGACCGGCGGAAACTATGTTGCTTCCCTGGCTGCGCAGGTGAAGGCCCATGAAGAAGGATACTCCCAGGTACTGTGGCTTGACGGTGTGCATCGCAAATACATTGAAGAAGTGGGCGCCATGAATATTTTCTTCAAAATCAACGGTGTTGTTATTACTCCAGAGCTTAACGGCAGCATTCT
This sequence comes from Lacrimispora sp., assembly GCF_031982545.1. Classification (GTDB taxonomy): domain Bacteria; phylum Bacillota; class Clostridia; order Lachnospirales; family Lachnospiraceae; genus Lacrimispora. The sequence continues at coordinate 6,123 of NZ_DALYXB010000001.1, read as the reverse complement.
TCCCGGCGTTACAAGAGATTCCGTTTTATCCCTGTGCAGAGAATGGGGTATTAAGGTTGAAGAACGTAAGATTTCTGTAGACGAAATCGTGGCGGCAGCCAGATCCGGAGAGATGGAAGAGTGCTTTGGAACCGGTACGGCGGCAGTTGTTTCACCAGTTGGCGAGCTGCGGCTGGAAGATGAGAGAATGTCAATCGGGGGAGGAAGGATCGGAGAACTCACCCAGAGATGCTACGATACCATTACCGGTATCCAGCTTGGCCGGTTAACGGGACCAGAAGGCTGGAGCGTAGAGGTAAAATAATAGATAAAAGAATGACCGGCGGGGCTTGCAAGCACCGCCGGAAGTTTTGCCTGGAGACAAAAAGGAGTATTTATGACAGCAGTACTAATGAGGGCAACAGCCTTTGTGGCAATAATTTTAATGGGCTACTTACTAAAACGGGCAGGTTTTTTTCAGGCGAAAGATTTCTATCTGATTTCCCGAGTGGTGATTAAAATCACGCTTCCGGCGGCCATCGTTTCCAATTTCAGTAAGATCACCATGGAGCGTTCTCTCCTAGGCATGTGTGTGATCGGCCTTTTATGTAATTTTGTAACAATCGGAATAGGATATCTATCCAATATTTCCCGATCCGGAGACAGCAAAGCATTCGCCATGCTGAATATGTCCGGCTATAATGTTGGTAACTTTACCATGCCCTTTGTACAAAGCTTTTTAAGCCCTGTAGGCTTTGCGGCAACCAGTCTTTTTGATGCAGGAAATTCCATCATGTGTACAGGACTGACCTATTCTCTTGCAAGTATGGCAGCAGGAGCAGAAGAACAGCCCTCTTTTGGCAAGGTCATGAAAAAGCTTTTTTCCTCGGTACCATTTGATTGTTATATGATCATGACTGTTTTAGGTCTTCTAAAGATTAAGCTTCCCGGTATGATAGTCAGCTTTGCGGATACTGCAGGAGCAGCCAATGCATTTCTGGCTCTGCTAATGCTTGGCATTGGATTTGAAATCCGTATGGATAAAGAAAAAATTAAAAGAATCATTGAAATACTTGGAATGAGGTATGCCATTGCAATCACAATGGCTGTTGGCTTTTATTTTTTTGCTCCTTTTAATCTGGAGATTCGTCAGACACTTGCCATCGTAGCACTTGGTCCGGTTGCAGGCATATCGCCGGCATTCACCGCAGAACTGAAAGGTGATATTGAGATGGCAAGTGCCGTTAATTCTCTTTCCATTATAATCAGTATTGTGGCAATTACGGCGGCGCTTCTGATCCTTTTGTAAGAAAATATTTCATGACGCTTGACAAAACGTTTTTGAGTGCTATAATTTAGGCATAGAAATGCAAATAAGAGAAAGCGGTGACAAGACCAGTATCCTGACAGGAGAGCTCAGAGAGAGGCGCATACGGTGAAAGTGCCTTGCCGGAATATCAAGGAGAAGACCAGCTTGGAGCGTCCCTTAATCGGGAACGGTGATTCCGTTATCATCAGTATAAGTGGTTTGAATGAGTGAATCATTCTTTCAAGTAGGGTGGAACCGCGATTTATTATGTTAGAATCGTCCCTTTCTGTATGGAAACATATGGAAAGGGGCTTTTTTTATTTGATCCATGATTTCAATAATTGGTAAAGGAGATTAGAACAATGAAGATTACGTTAAAAGATGGTTCAGTCAAAGAGTACGATCATGCAATGTCAGTCATTGATATCGCTTCTGATATCAGCGAAGGACTTGCAAGAAATGCCTGTGCAGGCGAGATAGATGGAGAGGTTGTGGATTTACGGACTACCGTGGATAAGGACTGCAGTTTAAGCATTTTAACAGTCAGCGATCCTGCAGGGCTTGCAGCGTACCGTCATACAACCAGCCATATCCTGGCTCAGGCAGTGAAGAGACTTTATCCACAGGCCAAACTTGCCATCGGACCTTCCATCGAGAACGGATTTTACTATGATTTTGAAAATCCTTCTTTCTCCAGAGAAGATTTAGATAAAATCGAAGCAGAGATGAAAAAGATCATCAAAGAAGGAGAAGGGATTGAGCGTTTTACCCTTCCAAGAGAAGAAGCAGTTAAATTTATGGAAGAAAAGGGTGAGCCTTACAAGGTAGAGCTGATTTTAGATCTTCCGGAAGGAGAGGAGATCTCATTTTATAAGCAGGGAGATTTTACCGATCTTTGCGCAGGCCCTCATCTGATGAGCACAAAGTCCATTAAAGCATTTAAGCTGACTTCATCCTCTGGTGCTTACTGGAGAGGAAGCGAGAAGAACGCAATGCTTGCCCGTATTTACGGAACAGCTTTCTCAAAGAAAGACGAATTAAACGAATATCTGGAATATTTAGCAAATATCAAAAACCGTGATCATAACAAACTTGGCCGTGACATGGAATTATTTGCCACTGTAGATGTAATCGGCCAGGGCCTTCCTCTTTTAATGCCAAAGGGTGCCAAAATCGTCCAGACAATGCAAAGATGGATCGAAGATGAAGAGGAAAGACGTGGTTACATGAGAACCAAGACACCTCTTATGGCAAAGCGTGATTTATATATTATCTCTGATCACTGGGATCATTACAAAGAAGGCATGTTCATTCTTGGTGATGAGGAAAAGGATGATGAGGTATTTGCTCTTCGTCCCATGACATGTCCGTTCCAGTATTATGTGTATAAACAGAGCCAGAAATCTTACCGCGATCTTCCATGCAGATATGGTGAAACCTCCACTCTGTTTAGAAATGAAGATTCCGGAGAGATGCACGGACTTACACGTGTTCGTCAGTTTACGATTTCCGAGGGCCATTTAATTGTTCGTCCTGACCAGATTGAGGATGAGTTTAAAGGCTGTGTGGATCTTGCAAAATACTGCTTAACAACTCTTGGTCTGGAAGGTGATGTAACTTACCGTATGTCCAAGTGGGATCCTGACAATGCCAGCCACTATCTTGGAAATCCTGAGATGTGGGATGAAGTACAGGACATGATGCGTAAGATTCTGGATCATATTGGAATCGAGTATACAGAAGCAGTGGGAGAAGCAGCATTCTATGGTCCGAAGCTGGATATCCAGGCGAAGAATGTATATGGCAAGGAAGATACGATGATCACCATTCAGCTGGATATGTTCCTGGCAGAGCGTTTCGATATGAGCTTCGTAGATAAAGATGGAACTAAGAAACGTCCTTATATTATTCACAGAACTTCCATTGGCTGCTATGAAAGAACTCTTGCATGGCTGATTGAAAAGTACGAAGGTGCGTTCCCAACCTGGTTATGTCCGGAGCAGGTTCGTGTACTTCCTATTTCCGAGAAGTATCATGAGTATGCAGCAAAAGTGGCGGATCAGCTGAAAGCAAACGGAATTCTTGCCACAGTCGATGAGCGTTCTGAAAAAATCGGCTATAAGATCCGCGAAGCACGCCTTTCCAAACTGCCGTATATGCTGGTTGTGGGACAAAAAGAAGAGGAAGACGGTGTTGTTTCTGTCCGCAGCCGCTTTAACGGAGACGAAGGACAGCGCCCCATTGCAGACTTTATTGATGATATCTGCAAGGAGATCCGTACAAAAGAAATTAAGAAAATCAATGTAACAGAAGAATCCAAATAATAATTTACCATTCTGTGGGAGAGGAACTATCTTTGAGAATATTTTCCTCTCCCACAGCGCATAATACCTCTTGAAAGAAAATCTCAATAAGTATTCCAGGAGGAAATAAATATGACAAAATTGGACTGTAATGTAACCAGTTGCCTGCACAATTCTGATAATTACTGTTGTAAATCTGCAATTATCGTGGAAGGTTCTCAGGCTAAGGATACCGTTGATACCTGCTGCGGCAGCTTTGATGAGAACAGAGACGGTTCTTTCCACAACTTATTCAAAACTCCAGAGAGCAGACTGGAAGTGGACTGTGAAGCAGTTAACTGTATGTACAATGAAGGACGTCACTGTTCCGCTGAGCATATTGGCATAGCTGGTGATGGTGCCAGATCTTCAGAGCATACGGAATGCGCTACATTTAAGACAAGATAAGAGTAAAAAAGACAAAGACTGGCTGACAGGAATGTGGCAGGTCTTTGTCTTTCTTCTATATTAATTATAATATCATAAAAAACGTGCCAGCCGTAATCAGTAAGATACCAATCAGCTTTTTCCATACAATCTGTTCGTGGAGGATGAGAAACGCCAGAATGATAGTGAATACAATGCTGAACTTATCCACGGGTACAACCCTTGATGCTTCTCCAAGCTGCAGTGCCCTGTAATAGCAGAGCCAGGAAATTCCGGTAGCGCATCCAGAAAGAATAAGAAAAAGCCAGCCTTTTGAACTGATCTGTCGGATTCCATCCTGGGAGCCTGTTATAAAGACAATGAACCACGCCAAAAGAACCACAACCACAGTGCGTATGGCAGTGGCAAGATTGGAATTAACTCCTTCCATTCCAAGCTTTGCCAGTATGGAAGTAAATGCAGCAAAGATAGAAGAGAGCAGTGCGAAGACAAACCACATAATAAATACCTCCTTGGGCAATTTTGTTTTTTATAACTAAATTGTATCTCTGATTTGAGTGATTCGCAACTGGCATTTTGCTTTATATGGTAATAAAAAAGGACACAGACGGAAGGCATATATTCTGGCGGCAAATTAAAATGAAAAAACATTGACATATCACAAATTGTGTAGTATTATAATATAAGTTGTGAAAGCAACAGACAGGAAAGTAGGTATCCGCCTCACCACGGCACGAGTAAGTGTCCCTGGTTCATAGCCTTTGATACATAGGTGTACTGTGTAGAGACTTTGGTGGTGGATAGCGTTTGTCTATCTACTTTTTTTTATGCCTAAAGGCAGCAATGTAATTCCGACCAATACACACAATATAATGGAGGTGCACGACAATTAGCGATTTAATGATTAATGAACAGATCAGAGATAAAGAAATTCTGTTGATTGGTGAAAACGGAGAAAAGCTTGGGGTTATGTTAACCAAAGATGCCATGCAGATGGCTAAAGAAGCAGAGCTTGATTTGGTTAAAATTGCTCCTACCGCGAAACCACCGGTTTGCAAGATCATCGATTACGGTAAGTATCGTTATGAGCTGGCAAGAAAAGAAAAAGAAGCTAAAAAGAAACAGAAGGTAATCGAAATAAAAGAAGTTCGCTTATCTCCCAACATTGATACGAATGATTTGAATACAAAGATGGGCGCCGCAAGGAAGTTCCTCGAAAAAGGAGATAAAGTAAAGGTAACCTTACGTTTCAGAGGTCGTGAGATGGCGCATATGTCAAAGTCCAGATATATTTTAGAGGATTTCGCTGAAAAGTTATCCGATATCGCCACAATTGACAAACCATCGAAAGTGGAAGGAAGAAGCATGGTTATGTTTTTAACCGCAAAACGCTAAAAGAACATTATCAAGGAGGAAAATACAATGCCTAAATTAAAAACAAGCAAATCAGCTGCAAAACGTTTCAAAGTTACAGGTACAGGAAAGCTTGTAAGAAATAAAGCTTACAAATCTCACATCTTAACTAAGAAATCTACTAAGAGAAAAAGAAATCTTAGAAAAGATATTGTTACTGATGCAACCAATGCAAAAGTAATGAAAAAGATTTTACCATATTTATAGAATTCTAAGTTGAGAAGGAGGAAAGACCGATGGCAAGAATTAAAGGCGGTATGAACGCTAAGAAAAGACATAACAGAGTGTTAAAAATGGCTAAAGGCTATAGAGGCGCTCGTTCCAAACAGTATAGAGTAGCAAAGCAGTCCGTAATGAGAGCTTTAACAAGTTCTTATGCAGGCAGAAAAGAAAGAAAGAGACAGTTCAGACAGTTATGGATTGCTCGTATCAATGCAGCAGCACGTATTAACGGCGTATCCTACAGCGTATTTATGCATGGATTAAAGTTAGCTGGCGTTGATTTAAATAGAAAAGTATTAGCTGACATGGCTGTTAATGATGCAGCTGGCTTCGCAAAATTAGCTGAGCTTGCAAAATCCAAAGTAGCTTAATCGCATATTCAAACCTCGGAAACCTCGTGTTTACGGGGTTTTTTTGGTTCTATACTGAATGTTGGGGTGTGCTTGAAAAGCACACTACCAACATTCTTTT